>CAVXIH010000008.1:0-534369 GCA_963761825.1 uncultured Acidobacteriota bacterium | reverse complement strand
TCTTTGCATGGGCATAGGGGGAAGTAAGGATTTTGGCAACCAGCATCCCGGGCAGATAGATGTCTCTCGTGTAGGCCGCTTTGCCGCTCGCCCTCTCATGTCCATCCTGCCGGGGCATCGAAGCCTGCGTCTTTTTGTACTCTTCCGGTACCTTCCAAGTCCAGGGTTTGTAATCCATGGTTTTCCTCAACTGCAAAAACCGCCACGAATTTCACGAATTCCACGAACCAATTTGTGGAATTCGTGAAATTAGTGGCGGTTTGTTTTTAGTGCGTGCCAAACAAAATTGCGCCTTGTTTCTGAAGCATGTCCTGCAATTCGGAGACATCCCCTTCGAGTTGCCTTGGAGTCAGATTCTTGCGTGTGCAGATTGCCGCAGCCACACCGGCGGCTTGCCCCGTCACCATTGTCTCCTGAAGGAATCTCTTGTAGGAATCCCGGTCGGTCGAAATGGCCTTGCCCGCTACCAGAAGGCTCTCGATCACCTTGGGAACCAGACACCGGTACGGGATGTCATAGGAGCCGCCGTCTTTCGGATAGACGATCGCTTCATAGGCGATCGTGTCTCCGTGGCCACATGCTTGGCGCCCGAAGAAAATGAGTTTTTGCCGATGACATCCTTGAACTTTCGCGCCTCGGCAAAGTCGGCTTTGGTCAGGATATAGTCGCCCACGATTCTTCGGCTTTCGCGTATTCTCAGTTCCTGGCACATTCGCGTCAGGTAAGCATTCTCAAACCCGGGCATGTACTTCTTGATGAACTTCAGAGCCATCTGGATCTGCTTCCGGCACTCGATTTCACATCGGGTCAGATCCCGGACGTCTGTGGGATCGGCATTACCGACCTGCGATGAGTGCTGAAAGTGCGCCTGGAGAACCCCGTTGTCTCTGGGCATGATGAAAAATCCCACGCCGCTGTATTGATGCCATTCGCCGGCAGCCAGCGCCTTGTCCCGCAGGGAGTAATACCCCATGAAATTGGTGATTTCCCTGACGTCTTTGACCTGCCGGATTCTCTCGAAATCTGCTCATTGGTCCAGTTCAGGTACGGATGGGTCATCGCATTGAATTCGTACGCCGCATTCTCCTTCACATATTTCAAAACTTTATCCCAATCCACACCATCGACAGTGAAGGATACGGTATGGGGTTCGAGTTGATCTTTCGGGACCTGTTCGAATGGCGCACCGGCCCGGGCGGAGATTTCGCCTTCACCGGTGCAATCGATGATCACCTTTCCCAACACTGCCTGCCGCCCGATGGATTTTCGACGATGACTCCTGCAGACGGCATTTCCCTCTTTCAGGACGTCCACCGCGAGAGAGTGCAATTTCAGATGCACGCCGTTCTCGGTCATCATTTCGAAAATCAAGCAGACCCCAATAATCCGGGTCAACCAGCGCGAAACTGTATCCGACACGGAAATCGGGTGTGGTGTGGGGAAGCGCATGCCCGTCCTTCAGCAGCCGGCTGTGCGTTTCCTCCATGATGCCGGCGATGATCTGCTCACCGCGCGGATTAAACATGTATGCGTAGGCAAAACCCGGAGGACCGGACACATTCATCTGTCCGCCTAAAATGCCCAGCCGCTCGATCAGGATTGTTTTTGCGCCGGCGCGGGCGGATGCAATGGCTGCGGCAACTCCGGAGGTGCCGCCGCCGACGACAACAACATCATATTCACCATAAATTTCCATGCTTGCCCTCCTCTAAAGGTCTCAGGTCGCAGGTCTCAGGTCTCAGGTCTCAGGTCTCAGGTCTCAAGTCTCAGGTCTCAGGTCTCAGGTCCCAGGTTTCAATCTGCGACCTGTGACCTGCGACCTGTGACCTGCGACCTGCGACCTGCAACCTGCGACGCATAACCCGTGATCCAGGCTATCTCCTGAACTCTTCTATATTCTTTGCAATCCTGCCGCCGGGCAACGCAACAGGCATAACGATGCCTTCGCTGTGCAGAGCCCACGGGAGAATGACGCCCGAATGCCCGCCGCGACCGCCGACAACGACAATTTCGACGTCTTTCGGGGACCGGGTTACCGGCATGGGATGCTTATCGGCGAACTCCGGTGGCCGGACCGGGACGAGCCCTCTTCCCCGCACCATCGGGACATCGTGCACTGCGCGCAGATGGATGTGTTCGCGAATCATGTCCTTGGTGTATCCGGCGTTCCGGAGCATCATTCCGTGATCGGGGGTGAGGACCAGTACGAGCGGGCCTGGAATGTAGGCGTTGTTAGTGCCGAGAGTCGTACAGCAGTCGGTGAGGGTATCCAGCAGGTCGTGGCCGTTTAAGCTTAGGAAGTCGATGATATCGTGCTGCGGCTCGGCTTTGAGAACATAGACGGTTGTTGTTTCCGCATCGAACTGCTCTTCGTTGATCATCTTCCATTGCGCCAGGCTGGGCTCTTCCGCGAAGCAATATGTAAACTCCGCCTGGGAGGCGATGCAGTCCAGATCGCATAATCCGGGGACTGCGCGGCAGACGTTGAGGATGACCAGATTCACAGCGCGGCCCAAAGTGGCATTCGCGGGATAGCCGGGTCCCAGGCATCCCTGCTTGCCGGAGAGCCCGATTTGCTGGGCAATGGGGCCGCTGACCAGAACCATGTTGCCGCCCGGGTGTGATGTCGTAACGGACTGAAGCAGGTTGTATCTGCGGTCTGCCAGTGCTTTGAATGCGGCGACCAGCACGGGCATTGCCTGCGGTTTGCAGCCTGCCATCACCGCGGCAATGGCTATGTCCCTGACATTGACGTCCTTTCCGGTAGGGCCAACTTCGCGCCACAGTACCGTGCCTGGATCCCATGGGCAGTAGGCATACATCCGGTTCAAGCGCGACTGCGTTGGTGGAATCACGGGCAAGCCATCGCCGATGTGTTCCCGGTCGAGATAATCCATGATCTCTTCCATGTAGCAGCCGGGTTCTGACAGTTTATCATCCTGGATCTTGATGGTATCTGTGACGGGCAACAGTCCGGAGGCCGCCGGAGGAACGAGGTCCATCTTGAAATCGATGTGTGCTACTTCCGCCAGTTTTTTGGGCTCCGCCGTCAACGAGTCGAGGATGTAATCCCACTTCAGATCGATTTGGTGCCGGACTTCCTCGACGGTGCTGGCCTGGTAAATGTCGATCTTGCACAGGCACAGGTTGCCGGCGCGATAGACGGCAACTCCCTCGACCAGTTCACCGCCCGGAGGGGCTGTGATGTAAACGCTGGGGATGCCCAGCTTTTCAAGTGCGATGGTTACAATGCATGTGGCGGGAGAGGTTCCCATGTCGCCAAGAGCCACCACCGCCGCATCCGGTTTTTCCTTTGCGAGCATTGCCGCATATTGTTCCAGTGCTGCGGTGTCCTTCCCTCGAACCGTTTCCCGGTAATCCACAAAATTGCTGATCCCCATTTCACGAAAGCGCTGCTTGATCCGGACGAAGACTTCTCCGTAATTGCAGAAGCTGAGTTTCGTGTTGTCATAAAAAAGAATTTTGCCTTTTTTCAACTGTTCGAGCCCAGCTCTGGGCGCCAGTTTTAGTATCGGCCTTTCCTGAAAACCGCGCGGATCCAACAACGATGTTAGTTTACTGTTCAAAGGGAGAGACTCCTTTCGATGATGCATCTGAATCAGAAGAAAACAGCCTAAATGGGAGGGTTACATTGGTCAAGGGAAATAGCGTGTCCGCTTGTCAGTTGGTCAGCATTTCAGCGTGTCAGCATTTGAGCACGTCAGCTTTCGGGGATCAGGGTGGGGGGTCCGGGAGCGCCGCCGTTCCGCCGAAATCTGCATAATCCTTTCAATCCCGCGCCGAAGGCGCCTTGGAGACAGCTTGCCGCTGCCTCAACCTCGATTACGAAGTTAAGGGCTTCCAATACCTGTTCTAAACGCGGAAGGACACGGACTTACACGGACGAACGCGGGAAGAATTATTTATCCGCGTGCACAGATCGATGCCTGGTTGCGGATGTTGTTCTCTGCGTTGGTGCTGAGGCAAGCGCAGATCCGGAGATCCAATTGCCATCGTTTCTGCGCTTGCCTCAGCGCCAACGCAGAGAACAATCCAGCGCAAGCGCTGGTCCTTTCAGGACATCCGCGACCAGGCATCGATCTGTGCCCGTGTATTCCCGCGTTAAAACTCGCGTTTGTATCCACTTGGAGAAAGATTCACTCTGCAACTTCCGAATCCGGGATAAATCGAGCATTCAAAGAAGGCGCAATCAATCAATCGCTTTACAAGGACTTCGCCCCCGGTGCTCCCGGCAAGCATTGAAATAGGCAAAAAAAGGGACAGTCGCCATTACCCCTGAATCAGGAATTACGGCTCCTGTCCCTGTATTCATCAATCTCGAATTTCGAATCGTCTTAGGCTTTCCCAAGCTTGTCTTTTGACTGCAGGACGTCGGCGACGTGCTTCATGCCGAGACCCTCGAGGGTCTTGCGTTTGGGATAGCCCGAATCCGGATCCCAGCCCTCGACATTATAGAAATGAGTCTTAAACTGATCGACTCCTTCTCTGGAAAAGTAGAGCTCTTTGCAGTTTTGGAATTCCCATTTGTCACCGTTGAGTATGGGCAATGTTTGGGCATATCCGCAATAGGAGGCGCCCGGTCTGTAATAATATCCCGAGAAATTCTCCATCTTTTTATGTCTGCCCTGGATTGCGTAAATTGCCCGCTTCAGATTCATTGTGGTTTGTTTTTGGACTGGAGGTAATCTGCGACCTTCGGCATTCCCAGTTCCACGAGAGTCTTCCGTGTGGGATAGCCGGAATCAGGATCCCAGCCTTCAACATTATAGAAATGGGTCTTGAACTGATCGACTCCTTCTTTGGTGAAATAGAGTTCCCTGCAGTTCTGGATTTCCCATTTGTCGCCGTTGAGTATGGGCAGATTATTGTAAAAACCGCAATAGGAGGCGCCGGGCCTGTAATGATATCCCGTAAAATTCTCCATTTTCTTATGTCTGCCCTGCATCACGAAAATTGCCCGCTTCAGAGTCCAGGCACGCCGGCCGATTTCCAGCCCATCGTTGAAAGAATGGTTTCTTCCGGTGATTGCATTGAGAAATGTAGGTTCGGCGGTAGGAGTGCGTCCGTTGGCGAGTTGGCAGTAACCCCAATCGCAGAAACCGACCGATTCTTTGTAATAGTTCCAGTAATGCATGATGCCAGGCGACCCATTCGGCTTTGTATTTGGAATAAATTCCGGTTTTATAAGCCTGATCCCCCTGCCAGGTATAATCGAACCATAGCGGTTCGTTCCTGAGAGTCCCGGCTGCATAATTTTTTACAGCCTGTTCAGCATCTCCTCGCCCCCAGGAAATATCGTGGCTGTTGATATCCCTGGAATCGAGCAGATTGCCGTAAGCCCATTCGACATTAGGCATGGACCAGTGATCCATAAATCCCCACATCGTCTGCCGGGCGAATGTATTGAAGTCCTCCGTTCTTCCCAGTGCTTCAACAAAACGGGCAGTTCCTTCCCCGAGGAGCTTGCCAAAGCCTTCGCGGTTTGCGATCGCTCGTCCATACATTTCCATGAATTCCGGGCTTGGGAATTTATCCATGGGAAGAGGCGCCATGTCGAACTTGGTGCCGGGGCCGATGACCTTCATTTCATACATCTTCATCATGTACCAGCCCAGTGCGGAGTAGGCAGGGATATTCGGCTGGATAGGGAAATCTTTGTTATGAGAGGTCGGGAAGGACATAGGACCCTGGAAACAGGTTTCCATGCCATTGATCCCGAACTGCTGAATGATATCGGTCGCTTTCCGATTAATATCTCGCCGGGAGCTGTTATGCCATTGGACTGTTCTTTGGTAATTGAGAACCAGGTGGATTCCGCGCAATCATCGGAATCCGCGCTGTAAGCCCGGTTTCGGTTATGGCACATTCTGCTGCCCATGCCGCAACCCGCGCAGCATGAGGAAATATCATTTCCTCCGCCGCCAAATCCGCCACCACCGGGGGCGCCGCGGAAATATTTTTCCTTGGCATCCACCAGCGCTTTGGGATCGGCTATTTTGAGACTGCCGGAGCCTACGACGGCGACCGCTTTCAGGTTTTTAGAGCCGAAAACGCCGCCAAATCCACCCTGTCCGGCGCCGCTGCCGCCGCCATGGACGAGGGAAGCAACGCGTGTCATATTCTCACCGGCAGCTCCGATAGTGACGATTGCGGGTCTTTGCAGCGTATAGCCGCCATCCAATGCCTGCCAATCCATTCCGTAGCGAACGCCGGTCCTTTTCCAGATTTCTTCCTGGCACTTCCATGTCGTCATGCCCCATAAATCTTTGGCGTTTTCTAGCGTGACTTTATCATCAACAATATTGATATATACCGGAGAGTCCGCTTTGCCTATAACCGCCACGCCATCCCAGCCGGCCAATTTAAGCATCGCAGAAAACGTGCCGCCAAAATTGCTGTGACACCACCACTGAATTGGATAGCACTGCGGAGACATACCCGAGACGCTTGTCCTGGCGGCAAAAGGAATTCCTGTTCCCGATACGGCGCCGGTCATCAAAAAAACCATGTTATTGGGATTGAATGCGTCATCGAGGTTCCATTTCCCCGGAGCTACGCTATATTCCCAGAATAAGGCTGTGGAGGTGCCGTGCCCACCGCCGTACATTGCATATTGATCCGTATCCAGTCTTGTAATTTCTTTGGTTGTAAGATCGACTAATAAAATTTTTCCACCGAATCCTGGCGTTGCCATAATATTTATCCTCCTTTTTCTTTATGCCCCTTGTTTGGGTTTAGGTTTAGCGCCGAAGCCGCCCGGCGGGAATCCGCCTTTAGGAGCAGGAGGCGCCAGGTCAACTTCGTATCCACCAGTTTCTAATGGAAGTTTATCTACGACCTTTAGAACTTTTTTGGGACAAGCCTCAACACAAGCCTGGGCTCCGTCAACGCCGCCCTTCCTGTTGAAAAAGGGTGTATTGGTGCATAAATCGCATTTCGTCGATTTTTTTGCTTTAGGATTCCAAATGGTGCGATGAGGAGTTTGCGGGCACATTTTAATGCAAGTCTGGCAACCAATGCATTTTTCGGCATTGATCATTCTGATGTTGCCGTTCTCGGCGCTGATATGACAGGCGCCTGTAGGGCAATACTTCACGCAGAGTGGTTCGGGACATTGCTTGCACACATGCATGATAATGTCCTCAGGATATTCATTGAGGACTGCCCGGTGCATTTGAATCCGGGACAGTGAAAAACTGACCTCCCCATCATGGGCCATGGAACAGGCTATCATGCAGCCGTAACAGCCGGCGCAGTGCTTGCTGTCATAAACCAGGTATTTGGTTGAAAGCGGGTAGCTTCCTTTGTCCTGAGCAGCAGCAACCGGAGTTGTTGGTGCTAGAACTGTAAGAGCTCCGCCCGCGATGGCGGTCCCGCCCCCTACTACAAAATCTCGTCGTGAAAATTTCTTTTTTTCGGCCTTTTCAGGCGCGGTATTTCCATCTCTAGCCATTAATGATTCCTCCATTGGGACATGGGTATTTTACACTACTCCAGCATTCCTCCCAATACCTCTTGATACTACGGCGCATACGCTAGCTTTGTTTCTCTTTCCCCTGGGAACGCCCGCGTACTTGACAACTCTTTCAGCGGATCAGATGAAAACGAAAAATCTAAAATCCATTTGTTGCGAATTGATGGAAGTAAAACTAACATAGTCACCCATATGAGGGGAAATCTCATAAGTGTCGCTATCGTAAATTGGACTTTCAGTTTAATCAAGCAAATATCGGCATTAGCTGACAAGCATTATTAAGGAGTCATTTGAAAATGGATGAGATAATGACTGCGGAACAGAAGCGCGAGCAACGATTCGAGCAATGGACAGACGCAAAAGACGTGAAGTTCAGAAGCCCGAAAGCAAAAGAAGCCTACCAGGAGAGAGTTACCAGGTTCACCAAGGTATTTAAGCTGGAGAAGCCGGACCGCGTGCCGGTCATTCTGCCGGCCGGATCGTATCCGCTCTATTACTCGGGCCTCACGCTGAAGGATGGGATGCATGACAACAAGCGGCTCGTCCAGGCGTATCGCAAGTTCCTCGATGATTTTGAATCCGATACATTTTCCAGCCCGGGCATGGTGCCTTCGGCAAAGGCCTCGGAAATAATCGGCAACTTGAATGTGAAATGGCCCGGCCACGGTTTGCCCGACAACGCCTCGATGCAGCAGTTCGTTGAGGGCGAGTACATGAAGGCCGATGAGTACGACCTTTTCCTGGAGGACCTCACCGATTATTGCCTGCGCTACTACCTGCCGCGCAGCCTGGGAGCTCTGGCGCCGTTCGCGAATTTCTCTCCGACTCCGTTCATTCTCGGGATGGCCGGAAAGTTTCTTATGCCGGCTGTAATGCCGGAAGTCCGCGCAGCCTATCAGGCCATCATCGATTACGGAGTGGAAACGGCGAAGTGGATGGGGCCAATCATGGAATTCAGCCAGGAAGCGACGGCGGCAGGATACCCGACCATTTTCGGAGGGCAGTCGCACGCGCCGTTCGATATCCTGGCCGATACGCTGCGAGGGACGAAGGGCATCATCATGGACATGTACCGGCAGCCGGATAAAGCTCCTGGCCGCGATCGAAAAAGTGACGCCGATGAATATCGCCTGCGGGCTGGAGGGCGCCAATATGTCCGGCAAGCCCGTCGTGTTCTTCGCACTGCACAAGGGCGACGATACCTTCATGTCGAATAAGCAGTATGAAAAATTCTACTGGCCGACTTTCAGGAAAGTGATTTTAGGGTTGATTGAAGAAGGCCTGGTGCCGCTGCTGTTCGCGGAGGGGCGCTACGACAATCGCCTGGAGATCATCAAGGATCTGCCCAGGGGCAAAGTCGTGTGGCACTTCGACCGGACCGATATGTTCAAGGCCAAGAAGATCCTGGGCGACAACGCCTGCATCGCCGGAAACGTGCCCGCGTCGCTGCTGGTTACCGGCACGCCGTGGGACGTCAAAGAGTATTGCCGCAAACTCATCGAGGTCTGCGGCGAAGGCGGCGGCTTCATCCTGACCGGCGGCGCCAGCATCGACAAAGGCAACCCGGACAACCTGCGCGCCATGACCGAAGCCGTCATGGAATACGGGGTCTACTAGACACAGATTACACAGATTACACGAGCCACAGATTGCACAGATTTCACAGAATTTTTATGAATTATTTCTGTGAAATCTGTGTAATCTGTGGCTCATTTGTTTTAGCGTTTCTGTTTGTGTAATCTGTGCAATCTGTGTCTCTTTATTGGGCGATCTTCATCGTGGCGCCGGTGCTGTAGGCCGCGAATTCCGGGGCATACATCGGCTGCACGGTGGCAGGGGCCACTTTGAATGTCCCGGCTGTGGTGGCCCGGATACGATATTTGAATGTGTACTCCCCCTGCGGCAGATGCTCGAAGAAGAAGTTCGTGCCGGAATCCCGTATCTCCTCGTACCAGGAAATCCCCAGATCCCATTTGTGCCTGGACAGATTGCTCGACGGCTCAAATCCAGCACCGCGCGGATCGCGCAGATGGACATACTCCATCGGATGCTTGCTCGTCAGGGACAAATGGATTTCCACTTCGTCGCCCGGTGCCAGCGCCGCTCCTTCGCGGAGAGGCTGCAGCTCAAATTCCTTGCCCGTGTTCACCCGCTTGAAATACGTGCGGGTCAGGCGCAGGTAATCGCCGCGCTCCTCCTCGGGAAGCTGTTCGGTGGAAAAGTGCCAGGTGGCCGAGGCTAAAAGATACCCTTTGCTCGTCTTCTCCACCGTGACGGATGACGTGGATTTGGGATCGATCTTTTCGCCGGGAATGACGAGCTGGTTCTTCTTGCCCGTGTATTGATCCGGCTCGAATACGAAATTGGTCTTCTGGTTTCCCACCGTCACGGTCGCATCCTCGCGCACTCCAAGCTGGCCGGTTTGTTTCAGGTAATGCGCCAGTGAGTAGATCACTTCCGCGGTGGCGCGGGTCGATTTCCAGTGGTTCAGTTTCTTGTTCAGGAAAACCCAGAGCACCATGCCGTCGAGTTTCGGGTCCGTCGGGAATCAGTTCCATGTCGGTGCGGATGGCGAAGGCATGCGTTTCGATGGTGTCGTTGTACCAGAGCCAGGCGCGGTCTTCCGGCGCCCAGAACGTGCCCTGGTCCTCGGCCGTCTTGGCGGAATCCATGACGCTCTCCCACACGAGCATGGCATCCTTCGGCCGGTCCATCCGCTTCAGCGTGAGCGCCAGATAGCCTTTCAGATACGGGCTGTGCCCTCTCCAGTGCTTGAAGCTGAAGTCGAGCATCGTCTTGCGCTCGGCCGGCGTGAAGGTGTTTTCGTACCAGGAACTGTCGGGATAGTTGGATAGAACGTAATTGATGAAAGTGACGAACTCCCAGCCGGCAGTCGTGGGCCATCATGTCCCGGACGATTTCGTCCAGGTAATGCCGGTGCATGTAATCCCACGCCGGCCGCACCATCTCGCGCGGCACATCGACGCCGAATTCCAGCGCCTTGGAAAATCCATAGAGAATGTAGAGCGTCATGTACGGCGACGGAGGACCGCCGGGGAACCAGGGAAATCCGCCGCTGGAAGTCTGCGACTGGCGCAGCTTGGCCAGCGCTCCTTCGCGCTGCGCTTTGGCGATGCGCGAGTCGAGCACGTTGATCAGGTCGGAGGCATTGGTGTCGCCGCCTTTGGCCATCTGCAGCCAGGGCGTCTCTTCCAGCGCCATTTTGCGGTTGGGATCCGATGCGTCCCACTGTTCGAACTGAGTCTGCCGCGAGGAGAACTCCTTCGCCATGCGCTCGATGGCAGGGTATTGCCGGTATAGCGACGACAGAATGCCGGTCGAGACGAAGCGGTTGAGCGTCTGCTCGGTGCATTCGTACGGATAGTTCACGAGGTAGGGAAGCGCCGAGAGCACGGAATAGAAGAGCTGCGCGTCGAGCGTCACCACCATCTGCTCGTTGATGCGCGTCGGATCGTCGTTGCGCGCCAGGTCGTCGAAGCGCATCACGCGCTGGCCCGGGTCCCGCAAAGTGACGAACCGGGACTGCATCAGGTGCATCCGCCCGGGCAGGATTGGGATCGGGCGCAGTTCGCCGTCGGAAAAATCTCCGGAGGTCGCCGTGACTTTGAAAGCGATCTGTCCCACTTTGGACGGAGTTTTGATGGGGAACGTAAGATTGGTCCCGCCGCTTGCGGGAACGGTGAAAGGCTTTCCCGTCGGCATCGGATTTTGACAGGCCGAACTCCGAGAGAATGCTCTTGTCGGTTGCCGTATCGATGATGTCGAAATTGAGCGCCCCTTTCAGTTCTTTGTCGGAGGCGTTGTTGACGACCACTTTGATTTCCGCCTGATCCCCTTCGCGCAGGAAGCGCGGCAGATAGGGACGCACCATCAGCTCTTTGACGCTTTTTGCTTCGCGAGTGACTGAGCCCGATTTCAAATCGCGCGTGATGGCATGCACCCAGACGTTCCAGGAGGTGACGGAATCGGGAACCTTGAATTCGAAGGTCACGGATCCGTCCGCGCCGGTGAGCAGATGCGGCTGCCAGAAAGCGGTCTCGCTGAAGTCGCTGCGCAGTTCGACGGGCTTAGGGCGGTGTGGCACTTTCTTCACGCTTTTCATTCTCTCTGGGAGAAATTAGATCGGACGATTTCGTAATTATCTGAAGTTGCGGCAGATGCAGCAGGCATGGCCTTGAACTCTGCGGCATCTGTACGCAACACTGGCCGATTCGAGCAAAAGCGTCGTTGCCTCAATCCTCCCGCGACTCCGCCTTTCATTCTCCTGCCCACGCCGCCGATGCCATATCCATCATAAAACTGCAGGTGGTCGCGGTGAGAATTGGCGCAGAAGGTCCGCGGTTGAATCCATTGCTGTTGATCCAAAGAGGATTCGCCTGGCCGCAGATTTGCTCGAGCCTGCAGAGAACGGCCCCGGTAGGGATACAATCCCAAAGGATTGGCCGGTGAGTGCGGCACAAAGGAGTCCAGGCTGCGGTCATACATATAGGCCAGCAACTCGGCGGCCGGGAGAGAGACTTCTTTTCCCGCAGGACTGGATACTTTGACACTCCATTTTTCCTGTTGCCCCGGACGGAGGCGGTCGCGGAACGTAGAAAATTCCACTTTCAACTGTTTGTTGTCCCAGGGAACCATCAGCGAATTCTGGAACTGGATAAACTGGTTGTCCCGCACGAGGGTCATCGTGACGCCCAGTCCGCCACGGTCTTCTTCCGTAATTGGAATTTCCACCAGCGACGGATCTGCGCCGGAACGTATTTCCTTCCGCCGGATGCATTTCCCGTCGCGGTAAACCTCGAAAACCACGAGCTGATCTTTTAATCCCGGAATGAACCAGGACGCGCGCCGTGCCGCCGACCGGCACTGAAGGATTCTCCAGCTCAAAAATCGCGGGCAGGGGGAGCTTCATTGAAGAAGCCGCGACGATAAAGTTTTTCTTCAGTTCGCATTTCGCTCCAAAATCGTCGACGGTTTCATAAATCAGTCGATACGCGCCGGGAGCCAGTTTGTTGGCGGCGATCTTTCCTTCGCCGTTTTCACCGTGCGTGATGGCTCCCGATGCCTGAGTGGCGACCCTCTTCCCACTGCAGCAGCACTGCCTCGGGATTATAGGAATGATTCCAGCGTTCTCGCTCCGTATCGCCCGGAGTCTGATAGCCGCGCTTTGCCTGGAATTCTTTCGGAATAAAAAGCGGCTGTTCTGCGGGAAGCAGCGTTTCCGCCGGCCCTTTCAGCGAGGCGATGCGCCAGGTTCCTTTGCCGGCCTTTGGGACACCGTCCAGGCTGGTGCGCTGAATGCTGATTTTTATCGGATCCTTTTCGAGGAAAAATGTTTTTTCCATACTGGCGGAAGCTTCCACGGAAACGAAACCGAGACGGAACGACCGCTGGGCCGAGCGCGTTTCTCCGCCTTCATCCGTCACATCCGCGGATACGGAGTACCGATAGGAAATATCTTTATTCCTGCCCAGCCGTTCGTCGATTTCGGGTGAGAATGTAAACGCAAATGTCCCATCCTCTTTCAGTGCAGCAGTCCCGCTGGCGACCACTTGTGAGCGGGGTGAACTGAAATCGTATCCGCCCCACCAGCAATAGCCCCACCACCAGGGAAACACCGGCTCGCGCCGGACCAGCCACTTGATCTGGCCATTGGTAACGGGAAGGCCGAAATAGTATTTTGCCTCTCCCTTTAAGCGGGCTGGCTGATTGAGCCGGAGCGGCTCTTCAGGATCCAGCATTTTGGCTTCAAACGTCGGCCGCTTGTATTCCTCCACTTGGACATTTGCTGCCCCGCCCATGGAGCTTTCGAGATGCCATCCTCCCAGCGCTCTGCCGGATGGAATGGCAAATTCACCGGAGGCCGTGCCGAAACTGTTGGTTGTGACCGTCCTGGATTCGACTTCCTGTCCGTTGATGTCCTTGAACGTTACCGTAAAAGTGCTTGCGGGCGATGTCTCGAAACGGGTTCTATTTGCGCTGCTTCTGTAGAGCACTGCTTTCCAGAACAATTTCTGCAGAGGACGGTAGATGCTGCGATCGGTGAAAAGAAGGGTCGAGGCACTGTCGGTCGGTTGACCCTGCCGGTAGGCATAAAGATGCTGAGGATCGAAGGCGACCTGCTCTCCCTTCCGGGCAACCAGGAAGTGCTGAGAGTTTTGCTGTGCGATATGGAATTGAACGATTCCGCGCGCGTCGCTGAGCTGTGAATCCACGCGCTGGTGCCGCCTGTTCCAATCGAACCGGTACAGCATCACTTCCGCGCCGGCCACCGCTTTGCCGGAAGCGCCGGAAAGGACGGTGATTTCCGCGTCGGTGCCTTCATGCCGCGTAACCAGCACCAGGTCTCCAACGGCAAGGTATAGTCCAAAAAGCTTGTTGTCGGCTCCCGGAAATCCCGCGCGGCCGGAAGCAACGATCAGATAAGTCCCCGTATTTTTCAGGGGGGGAATGACGAATGTCTTATGCATCCGATAGTCCGGCGTAGCGGGTAGCGGTGCTTCCCACTGCTGGACCGGCGCGTTTTCCGCCATCAGTTTTTCCAGATCTCTGCCGGACGGCAGCAGGCTGTAATCATTGGATGTCTCGATTGTTTTCAGCAGATCGACGGGATAAGCCCGGAAATATATCCGCGCCAGGTTTTTGTGCGTCACCAGGAGGGACTTTTTTTGCGGATTATCGTTTTGCATTCCGCTAAGCGCGTAATCCGGTGCTTCGATTCCCTTTTCGATGGCCAGGCAATGCCTTCCTCCAATGGAATCCGGGAAGGCTGTTCTTCCCTGAATGGCAATCTGCCGTGCGCGTATCAGGGCGTCGGGTTCGCTTTCGGCTTGGACAAACTCCGCCAGCTGCGCCATGCCTTCAGACCACCAGGGCATGTCGGTGAACCCTTTCAGATATTTTCCCAGATCGTCCTGAATGAGCTTTCTGTCCTCCGCTTCCGTGAAATGTTGATGAAGCTGCCTGTACCGTTCGAGTCGGGCCTCCAGCGCAGCCTCCCGCGCTTTCTTTTGCGCATGCCAGCTTTCCAGATCCGATAGGATAAAGCTGATTTTCTCCAGAGGATGACGGGCGGGATCGACGAGGGATATTTCGCTTGGGCCTTCGATCAGGTTTTTTAGATTCAGGCGATAGATTTCATTCAGCTGATCCGGCTGCCAGCCATTCGTGTCGGCCAGCATGTCGACGCGCAGGTAGGAGACGGCGTCGCGCAGAGTCGGACGGATCCCGGCCGGGTAATTGTTGGGAGTCAGAAATTCCTTCCATCCCGTGTTAGGCGTTTCACCGAGCTTGGCGCGGACTTTCCAGACAATTTCAAATGCCTTCTGCGCTTCTTCATAAATCTGGTCGCGCGTCCAGGCCTTCAGGTCCACGAGGCCCTTGGTGTCTATCTTTTCGCGCGCGTTGATTTCCCAGGAATAGCTGCGGGCATAGTTGGTCAGAGCATGCGCGTAGTACAGGTTCAGCACGGAAGATCCGGTCAAATCCTCCGGCCATGGCTGATCTTTCAGGAAGCGAACGGATGTTTCATAGCCGTGCAACGCCATGCGGAGCTGTGTGTAGCGGATGAGGCAGCGAGTCCACTCGGTGCTGTTCTTTCCGGAACGGGCTTTGGCCAGCATCTCTTCCACAAGGGACGAAGCGGCTTCATACTTCTGTTCCTTAACGAGCTGATCGAATTGCTGCCAGCCTTTCATGGAATCTCCACTCCATTCCGCCGGTTTAGGTTTCGGCTTTTGCTGGCCTGTCTGCCCGGCGATGAATCCTAGGCCAAGAATGACAAAGAGTGAAAGCAGGAGCGCAACCTGGGTATCTGTTCTTGATCATAACATTCCGCCTCCGTATATCGTATTAGACGACGTTCCTGCATCTTTTCTTAGGAAAATATTTGCCCTCGGATTAATATTTTCCGAATGCTGGGAATCGGGTTTGTTAAATTTAAGGAATTTGTGGCGGGCTTTGGAAGATGCCGATGAGTGTCGCCTTTATTACCGGGTTGCTGATGAGCTTTATCGGATCGATGATTCCAACCGGTCCGATTGCGCTGATTGTGCTTAAACGCGGACTCGGACGCCAGAGGTTTGGGGCTTTGGCCATTGTGTTCGGCGCGGCCGTTGCCGAAGCGGGATACGCGCTGATCGCCTTTCTCGGGCTTCACCTCGCGCTTTCCGCCTATCCCGTGCAGACCTCCATTCTCCGGATGATTGCGGGAGTCATCTTAATCGGATTCGCCATATTTTGTTTTTATGACAGCCACGGTCATAAGCCCAGGAACACGAGCCCCCAATACGCCGGAGCCAATTTCCTCCTGGGATTGAGCATTGCCGGGCTGAACCCCACTTTTCTTGTAACGTGGGCCGGCGGGGTCGCGGTGGCGCGCGGCGCCGGGCTGATTTCGGGCCTCCATGCCGCTCCGGCATTTGCACTGGGCGTTATTGTCGGCCCCATTCTGTGGTTCTGGCTTCTGCTCACAATCCTGACGCGACATGTGGAATACCTGCATCCGGACAGTTTAAAGAAAATCGAAAAGGCCCTGCCGGTCGTCCTCCTGATTCTGGCCGCAGTCATGCTTTGGCAGGCCTTCTACCTTCTGCTCCATCACGCCTAGAAACTGTACCTGGTTATACTGTCCCTTTTTCCGCTAGGCATCCGGATTCATTTTCCCCTGGGGACAGTATAACCAGGTACGGGACGGACTGGTTTAACTCGTAGCCTGTTCGGAGATGCGCCTTTGCACAAAGCGAATTACGGCAATGCCTATAAGGCCGCCAGCTACGTCGATGCCCACATCCCGGAATGAAGCGGTTCGTCCTGGAGTGAACCGCTGGTGAAATTCATCCGAGGCTGCATATAGAGCAACAATGCACAGGACCAGAATAAACTTCTGTTTGATGCTACGGTTGCTGCTATTCAGTGCATGATAAGAGGCGGTTGCCAACAAGGCGTAACCCAGCATGTGCCCGCCCTTTTTGAAAAATTCATCCCAACGGCCAAATCCCGGAATATCCGATCCAGGAGTGGCTGAGGCGATGAAGATTATCGCCATAATAACAATTGCCGGTCCCCAACGATAAATCCAAACTTCATTTGATATCCTTCGCCCTATCAAATCTTCCTCGATTCAGATCCCGGTCCCGAGACTATTTTGGCGGCGGCATTTTGAAGATGTCCGGCAGCGTAAAGGGAAACGCTTCGCGGGACCTGCCGGCGGTTAACTTGGCCGGGATCTCCCGCGCCAGTTCTTCCGCGCTCCAGCTCCCATCCTTTTTGATCACCTTTTCTACCGGCGCGGGTTCTACAAAGATGCCGACGTGTCCGTGAAAGACTTCGAAAATGCAGCCGTTGATGTGATCGGCGGCTTCACTTACCAGGTACGTTGCCAGGGCAGCGACATCCTCCGGTTGATTGGCTTCGTAAATAGGATTCTTGATTTTGGGCCCTGGGCCCCTCCAGACGGCGATAGGACGAAGGACGTTGCAGGTGGTTCCGTACCGGGCCATTTCGCGCGCCACGGTGCGCGCAAATCCGACGATGCCTTCTTTCACTGTCGAATAGGATGCCTGGCCGGGAAATCCCAGTCCTATATGCGATGAAGTGCAAAGGATCCGGCCATAATTTTGCTTCTTCATGTAAGCGGTCGCGGCACGCGTGCAGTACATCATGCCGTACAGATGCGTTTTAATCATGAGGGTCCAGTCGTCTGTTTTAATGGAGTCGATATCCTGATGCCGGATGATGCCTGCATTGTTGACAAGAATATCGATGCGTCCGAATTCATCGACGGCCTGTTGAATGATCGATTTTGCACCATCTTCTTCAACCACGCTGGCATAGTTCGCGACGGCCAAGCCGCCGGCTTTCCGAATCTGTTCGACTACCGCATCCGCTTCGTTGTGCGATGCTCCGTGTCCGTCATGGGATGTGCCCAGGTCGTTGACGACCACGCGTGCTCCCTGTTCGGCAAAGCCGATTGCATGCGCGCGTCCCAATCCGTTGCCTGCTCCCGTAATAACGGCCACTCTTCCCTGCAGCATGTCTCCCATTGTGTTCTCCCAAAATAATTTTAAGAATTATTGTTCGTAGCCGTTCCTGAAAGCCATGGCTTTTACTATTGCTATGAGATCGGGGTCGGTATCGCTATCGGTATCGCAGTCGCAATCGGTTTTCGGCTTTTTGTTTTGATGATCGAAGCTAAAAGCCGATTGCGATGATCGATATCGATACCGATAGCGATACCGATTCCGATAATTGATGCTAGACCCTCTGAAGTCGATCATTTTACCCTCAGCGTGACCTTCTGAAGGTCCCGGTCCCTGGAGGAATTGCCGACCATGACTTCAAACTCGCCGGGCTCCACGACATATTTCATGTCGATATTGTAGAAAGCCAGATGCTCGGGCGTAATCTCGAAGGTGACCGTGGCGGTTTGCCCGGCCTCCAGAGTGACGCGGCCAAAACCTTTCAATTCCTTTACCGGCCGCGTGACGGAGCTTACCTTGTCGCGAATGTACATCTGAACGATTTCATCTCCCTGGACTTGACCGGTGTTGGTGACATCCACCCTCACAGTGGTGGATTCGTTTTTGCGAATAATCCTTTTTGTCAGCCGCGGTTCACCGAATTTGAAAGTGGTATAGCTCAGGCCGAAGCCGAATGGATAAAGCGGGCTGATATCGTCAAAAAGATAGCCGCGGCGCGCGGCAGGCTTGTAATTGTAGTAAGCCGGAAGATGGCCGACCGACCGCGGGATGGTAATGGGAAGCTTGCCTCCGGGATTTACGTCTCCGAAGAGAACTTCCGCTACAGCCTGACCTGTTTCCTGGCCGAGGTACCAGCACTCAAAAATGGCTTGCGCCTTTTCTGTAAGATTGCGGATCGAAATAGGGCGGCCGTTGAAAAGAAGCGCGACGATCGGTTTTCCCGTTGCCGCGATGGCGTCGATCAGCTCATCCTGACGGCCGACGAGGTCGAGCGACGCGCGATCGCCCATGTGATTGAGCGCCCATGCTTCGCGCGACGTCTGCTCGTTGCCACCGATGGCAAGGACAACAACATCCGCCTGCTTCGCAACTTTCACCGCCTCCGCGATGCTCCTGCGGTCCTCTGCCGGATCACTGGGAACAACCTCGTCCTGCTGCCAGGATCCGCCAATAGTTATTTTGCACCCTTCATGATACAGCACCTTGATGGAACCGGCGCGGTTTCGAATTCCTTCCAAAACCGTAGAATAGTTTTTGGGCTGTCCGCTGTAGCCGCCCAGCAGTGGACGATCCGCGTTGGGACCGATGACGGCGATGGTTTTAATTGCTCGCAGATTCAGAGGCGCAATGCCGCCATCGTTCTTCAAAAGCGTGATCGTTTCCCGTGCAGCCTGGAGCGCCAGTTCCCGGTGGGCTTTGCACCCTACGACCCGCTCGGCAACATCCGGATCGACGTAGGGATCCTCGAATAATCCGAGTTTGAACTTCCACAACAGCATCGGCGCGACAAGTTCATCGATGAGAGACTCCTTGAGAACGCCTTTCTTCACCAGCTCGACGATGTTGGAGTAGCAGTCCGGGTCGGGCAGCTCGATATTGACGCCGGCTTTGACGGCCAGAGCCGCCGCCTCTTTGCCGTCCGCCGCAAGATGGTTGCCGAAAAACTCGGGGCGCTCGTTCAATTCGCGTATGGCGAAATAATCAGAAACGACGAATCCCGCAAATCCCCACTCCTTGCGCAGCACGTCGCGCAGCAGCCATTTATTGGCGTGCGACGGGACGCCGTCGATTTCGTTGTAGGACGCCATGACGCTGATGGCGCCGCCCTTTTGAATCGCCTGCTTGAACGTTGTGAGAAAGACCTCGCGCAGCAATCGCTCCGAAACGTTAACCGGCGCGCAGTTTGTGCCGGACTCGGGCTGGCCGTGTGCGGCGAAGTGCTTGAGCGTGGCAATAATGTGCTTCTTGTCTTTGAAGGTGGCGTTTCCCTGAAAACCCTGAACTGCCGCGATTCCCATGCAGGCAACCAGGTACGGATCTTCTCCGTAGGTTTCCTCGACACGGCCCCAGCGGGGTTCGCGGGCGACGTCCACTACCGGCGTCAACGCCTGGTGCGTGCCGCGGCTGCGCGCTTCTTCTGCCGTCATCTCGAAAAGACGGCAGACCAGCTCGGGATCAAACGTAGCGCCCAGGCCGATCGGCTGGGAAAAGCTTGTCCCATCGATGGCCGCGTGACCGTGCAGGCATTCTTCGTGAAAGATCACGGGGATTTTGAGGCGGCTGTTTTCGACGAAAAACTTCTGGATGGCATTGGTCAGCTCCGCCATCGCTCGGGCATTTTTGCCTCCTCCGGCGTCGCTCGGCCTTCCGACCTGTCCGAGCCCAAGGCGCTGCTTGAAGTGAGTTTTGGCCTTTTGCAGATCGAAGTTGCCGTTTTCATCCAGCATGGTACTGCTTTTCTGTTGCCAGATGCACAGCATCTGAGCCGCTTTTTCCTGGAGCGTCATGCGCGCAATGAGGTCCCGCGTGCGGCGTTCTGCGGACAGTTTTGGATTTAAATATGGCCGGTATAGGTTTCACGATAATCTCCTCAAAAGCAGCCACAGATTTCACGGATTTCACAAAAATAAAAAATGTTATTTTGTGTAATCCGTGAAATCTCGTGGCTGCTTCTTTTAGCGCTGGAATTGCTTGCGGCGTTCCATCAGTTCGTCCTGGATCTGGATGTTCAGTTTTTTGCCGATTTTGTAAAAGAACATGGTCGCCACGACTATGAAAAAGAACAGGGCGGGGTAAACACTGACCGTCATGCGGATGCCCATCAACGCCGTGGCGGTTTGCGCCACGTTGGCCTTATAGCCATAGGCGGACAGCAGCCAGCCGGCCATGGCGCCGCCCAAGCTCAGTCCGGTTTTAAGAGCGAACATGATGGTTGCATAGATCACGCCGGTAGTGCGGCGTCCTGTTTTCCATTCCGCATAATCCACGACATCGGCAAACATGGCCCAAAGCAGCGGGATGGTGGGAGCAAAGGACAGCGCGCGGAAGAATTCCAGGGCGAAAGTCGCGCCGATTGCGTCCGCGGGCAGGAATATGAACGAGGCCATGAATATTGCGGTCAGGGCAAAACCGATCTGCACGACGGCTTTTTTGCCGAATCGGATCGAAAGATATGTTGCGCACAGCACGCCGATGACTGTCACAAACTGGCTGAACATATTGAACAGGCTGAATCCGACCGAGGCGACGTTCTTTTTCTCGGCATCCACGATCAAGCCAAAAGTATTGAGCAGGCTATGCCACATGCCGCCGTCTCCGGCACCCACCGCCATGCTGGTCAATCCCAGCGATTGGAGCATATCGAACAGACGGTCCTGGTTGAGGTAGTACTCAAAGTAATAAAGAACCGTCCCGCCGCGCATGGCTGCGACGATGAAATGAGCCAGCGTGACGATGAACATTGCAATCCAGGGGCCATTTTTCGCGAGGTTTCCAAAATCCTGCTTTGCCGACAATTCCTGTTTCGGGTCGGGCTGGATACGTTCCTTAGTGCTGAGGAACGTAATGACGAAAAGGACCACGCAAAGCACCGCCCACAGGCCCATCGTCATTTGCCAGCCTTTGGCGTCGTCCCCCTGCCCGAATTTGGCGACCAGCGGCAGGGTAAAGCCTCCAACCATCAGCTGGGCGATCATCGCCGACACGAAGCGATACGAGGAAAGGCTTGTGCGCTCGTGGACATTGCCGGTCATCACGCCGGTCAAAGCCGAATATGGCGTGTTGTTGATGGAATAGAGCGTCATCAGCAGGATGTTGGTCAAACACGCGTAAATAATTTTCCCGGTCATCTGGTAACTGGGCGTGGTGTACGCCAGGACCATGACGATGCCCCACGGCAAGGCGGACCACAGCACCCAGGGACGGAATTTGCCCCAGCGCGTTTTGGTGCGGTCGGAAATTACTCCCATCATAGGATCGAAAAACGCATCCCAGAGACGCCCCACCAGCAGAAGCGATCCGGCGATGGCAGCCGCGATCCCCACCGTGTCGGTATAGAAGTTCAATTGGAAAAGGATCATGGTCTGGAATACAAAATTGGCTCCCGCGTCGCCCAGGCTGTAGCCGATTTTCTCGAGAACGGGCAGCTTTTGTGCGTCTGGTTTCATTAAAAAGTCCTTTCCTTTGGGTCCAAATTCTGTCGGGGTCGGTATCGGAATCGCTGATCGGATGTATCGATCATCGTAATGAAAAGCCGATAATCGATGGCGATTGCCGATACCGATAGCGATTCCGATACCGACTTTATGAAGTTGATATCCCGCTGCTAGCGAAATACCGATCGAACCGCAGGATACACCCTTCGATACGCTGCGTAGCTTCGCATTCATCTGCCTGACGACGGCCGGCCGTGGCGCGACGCGGTGTGCGACGCGCACGGCGGCACTGCAGGCGGCGTCCACCGAGCTCCACATCTTCGCGCCCACTCCTGCCAGGATGGCCGCGCCGTATGCCGCGCCTTCTTCCGCTTCGACGATTTCCACCTCATGACCATACACATCCGCCTGGATCTGCCGCCACAAAGCAGACCTGGCGCCGCCGCCGCCCAGCCGGATGCTTTTGACCGGCACGCCCATTTCCTCAAACAGCGTAAACGAATCGCGCAGACTGAAGGCGACTCCCTCGAGGATGGAGCGGATGACATGATCGCGCGTGTGCGATGCCGTAAGGCCGATCAGGGCGCCACGCGCATTCGGGTCGAGGTGGGGCGTGCGCTCGCCCATCAGATAAGGCGTCCAGAGGAGACCGTCGGCGCCGGGCGGGACGCGCGCCGCATCGGATGTCAAACGTTCGTACGGATCGCGGCCATCATCCGCTCCGGCGCCAAACCGGTCGCGGAACCAGCGCAACGAAAGACCGGCGGCCTGAGTTACGCCCATGACGTGCCAGCGTCCCGGTATGGCGTGGCAAAAAGTGTGCAGCCGTCCCTGCGCATCGAGCGCAGGCCGATCCGTCGCGGCAAAAACCACTCCGGAAGTTCCAATCGTGGCGCTCACGGCGCCGGGCGTGACGATCCCCATGCCCGTTGCGCCGGCTGCCTGATCGCCCGCACCGGCGACGACCGGCGTCCCTGCCTTTAATCCGGTCGCGGCCGCTCCGGACGCGGAAATTTCTCCGCAGACGTCGGTCGACTCGAATAGTTCGGGCAGAATCGATGCGTCCATTTCCGCCGCTTCCAGCACTTCACGGGACCATTGTCGGTTCGCGACATCGAGAAGGAGCGTGCCGGAGGCATCCGCTACGTCGATTGCGCGGCTGCCGGTCAGGCGGAAACGCACGTAGTCTTTGGGGAGCATCACGGAGCGGACGCGGCGCCAGTTGTCGGGTTCGTTTTCCCTCACCCACAGAAATTTTGTCAGCGTGAAATTCGGCAATGCCGGGTTGCAGGTAAGCTGGATCAGCCTCTCCGCGCCAACTTTCTGCGTAAAGTCGCGGCACTGTTTTTCCGTGCGGACGTCGCACCAGATAAGTGCCGGACGCACGACCAGATCCGCTTCGTCCAGCATCACGGCACCGTGCATCTGGCCGGAGAATCCTACGCAGGCAATGTGTTCGCCGCTAAGGTTTGCCGCAGCGAGCACCTTGCGCACGGCGATGCCGCAGGCGCGCCACCAGTCTTCGGGCCGCTGTTCCGCCCAGCCGATCTGAGGCGAAGCAAAAGGTTCATGCTCCTCCGTGGCGGACCCAACCACACGTCCTTCCTCATCGATGAGAAGGGCGCGCGTGCCGCCTGTCCCAACATCTATGCCGAGAACAACCATGATTTTCTCTCTTTAAAAAGGCCGGCGTTCTGCTTCCGGGATCCGCCGGATGCGCCGGCGGAAAGGCAGCAAACAAAGCACGTGCCGCTGCCCGGCCTTCCTGAAGCGCTGGAAGCAATGGAATTTAACGGCAAAATGCCTAACGTGTACGTTAACGGGGTGCTATAGTATCACGCGTTCACCCGATTGCAATAAATGCATTTCATTTTCGCTCCGGCGCGTAATTTCCCCGATCACAGAGGAAAGGAAGATTGAATTGCGAAGCCTTCGGAGATGCGGCAGCTTGCTCCGGAATCTATAAGCATTTCCATAGTCATAAACCTAGCCAGCAAATCATGTGGGTCGGGGCTTTAGCACCCGACGCTTTGGAGAGTTCAAGCTTCATCGGAAACTGTCGGGGCCGAAGCCTCCGACCCTACATGTTCCTGTCTACAATGAGCATGATGCGTAAAAATTGTTGTGGACCGTTGATTTTCTGTATTGCTGCCTGCAATCCGACCAGAGGATTTTCGCTATTTCCAAAATGCTTCTGTTCTTCTCTCGTATTCTTGCAAGAGGAATTCGGCATGAACGCAAAGATACGGCTGGGCATTAGCTCCTGTTTATTGGGAAATTCTGTTCGCTATGACGGCGGTCATAAGCTGGATCGCTTCATCACTGAAACTCTCGGAAGGTACGTGGAGTACGTCCCCGTCTGCCCTGAGGTCGAATGCGGGATGCCCATTCCCAGAGAATCGATGCGATTGGAGGGGGATCCGGAGTTGCCGCGGCTGGTCACGACGCGCACCAAAATTGACAAGACGGATCAGATGGCCGGCTGGGCGAAACGGAGAGTTGCAGATCTGGAAAAAGAAGAACTCATGGGCTTCATTTTCAAGAGCGATTCTCCCAGCAGCGGAATGGAGCGGGTGAAGGTCTACAACGAAAGCGGCATGGCTTCCAGGAAAGGCATCGGCCTGTTTGCGCGCCTTTATGGAGCATTTTCCTTTGCTGCCTGCGGAGGAGGAGGGGCGGCTTCACGATCCGGCGCTCCGCGAAAATTTTATGCGCGTTTTCGCGCTCGCCCGATGGACGGAGAAGGTCCTCGCCGGAAATGCCGGACCGTGGAGACCTGGTCGAATTTCACTCGAAGCACAAGCTCCTGATTCTCGCGCACAGCACGAAACACTATCAGGATATGGGGCGACTAGTGGCGCGCGTGAAACAGATGCCGTTGCCGCGCGTTTTCGAAGAGTATCAGGTGCGGTTGATGGAAGCTTTGAAACTCAGGGCGACGGCGAAGAAAAACGCCAACGTCCTGATGCATATGGCCGGGTATTTCAAAGATCAACTCAGTTCCGGCGAGAAGGCCGAACTGGTTGAGATAATCGAAATGTACCGGAAGGAGATGGTCCCGCTGATTGTTCCGATCACGCTCCTAAAGCACTACGTGCGCAAATACGATCAACCGTATTTAAGGATCAATACTATCTGAATCCCCATCCGATCGAGCTGCAGTTGCGCAATCACGTGTGAATGGAGGATGAGCGTCACTGTACGGTTGTGCCCGTTGAGGGTTTGCCCCCTCCGGTCTGTTTGTCGCGCTGTGCCTGCAGCGCCTGAATCAGGCCCTCGACGATCTGCGTGGGTATGGCGATCACAGCCTTCACCGGCGCCGGCAGCGTTCCCGTCTTTTGCATCTTCAGCGCATCTTCCTCACTTTGAGGCCCGATGACGTCGCAGAAAGTCAGCGTGCAGTCGACAGGGGAAACGCTGACCTGGACATAATTGGCATAAATCCTCGAAGAGGTCAGGGTGTGGTCGGCGATTATTTGTACGGGTCTTTCCTCGTTTGGCATTGGTTCCCTCGAAAAAATAAATGCATTAACCCGCATTCTCAAGAGTTTTTAACCGGGAGGCCAGTTGAGAATTCTTCCGCCCAGAATGTGAATATGCAGGTGAAAAACCGTCTGGCCTGCTTCTGCATTTGTGTTGATGACTGCCCGGTAGCCGGTGCCGTCTATTCCCTGTTCCTTGGCCATGCGTCCCACCACGGTCATCAGATGGCCCAGGAGCGCCTTGTCGTCATCCAGAGTATCATTCAGAGATGTGATGTGTTTGCGCGGGATAACCAGCAGATGCACGGGAGCTTTAGGATGGATATCCTGGAAAACGATGCAATGCTCGTCTTCATAAAGGATTTTCGCTGTTTTTTCGTGAGCGGCCACCTGGCAGAAAATGCATCCGTGAATCGCCATCATCCCTCTTTTGTATGCATTGAAAATCCGTCTTTTGACGGTAAAGGGAATCACCCTATTTTACGCGCTCGATGTCGGCCCCCAGGCGAGCCAGTTTTTCTTCAATGCGATAATACCCGCGGTCCAGATGATATACGCGTTCGATCCAGGTTTCGCCCTGGGCGACCAGGGCGGCAAGGATCAGGGATGCGCTGGCTCTCAGGTCGGATGCCAGTACATGCGCGCCGGTCAAGGGGCGCCCGCCTTTGACCACAGCCTGCCGGCCGTCCACGGTGATGTCGGCTCCCATGCGTATCATTTCCTGGGCATGCAGGAAACGGTTTTCGAAAATGGTTTCCGTAATGACGGCGCTGCCATCGCCCTGAGTCATCAGGGCCATGTACTGCGCCTGCATATCCGTTGGATAAGCAGGATAGGGGTATGTCGTGACATTCTTGGACACTATCGTATCCCGGCCCCGCACGCGGAAGCTTTTGGACCCAATCACGACCTCCGCCCCCGTCTGACTTAGCTGGGTCAGGACAGAGTGCAATTGCCGCGGCTCGCAGTTGACGATTTCAACATCGCCGCGGGTGATGGCGGAAGCGATGGCAAAGGTCCCGGCTTCAATCCGGTCCGGTATGACGCGATGCCGGCATCCGCGCAATTTGCGGACACCGCGGATTCGTATCGTTCGCGTCCCGTCCCCCTCGATCTGTGCGCCCATGCTGCGCAGGAGATCGGCCAGGTTGCTCACCTCCGGCTCGCAGGCCGCGTTATCCAATACTGTTTCGCCTTCGGCCAGGGTCGCCGCCATCATCAGGTTTTCGGTTCCCGTGACCGTAACGGTTTCCATCAGGATATACGCTCCGTGGAGTCCTTCGGTCGAGGCTTCGATGTATCCATGCACAACGTCGCACTTGGCGCCCATCCGTTCCAGGCCCATGAGATGCAGGTTCACCGGGCGTGCGCCGATCGCGCATCCTCCCGGCAAAGATACGCGTGCTTTTTTGAATCGCCCGACGAGCGGTCCAAGGACAAGGATCGACGCTCTCATGGTTTTCACCAGTTCATAGGGAGCCTCGTGCGAGTGCAATTCGGCGGCCTTCAGCGTGGCCGTCCCGTCCTGACGGACCTCGGCCTCCACGCCCATTTCCTGCAGCAGAGTGCGGGTTGTCAGGATATCCCGGACATAGGGGATATTTTCCAGTTGGATGGTGTCTCCAGTCAAAAGCGATGCTGCCATGGCCGGCAAGGCGGCATTTTTTGCGCCGCTGATTTCAACCCGTCCGACCAGAGGCTTTCCGCCTGTTATGCGAATCTTGTCCATCATTTCTCCGGGGATATTTTTTGCCCGATAAGGCAACGGGGAATGCCCTGCAAATCATGCAAAACCGGCTGCAGGGAAAGCCCCTCTTTTTCGATTAATTGTCCGACCTGTGACGCCTGTCCCATGCCCACTTCGAGCAGCAAATATCCTCCCGCAACCATGCGGACAGCGGCTTCCGGGACCAGGCGGCGATACACATCCAGGCCGTCCGCGCCTCCAAACAAGGCTTCATGAGGCTCATGGTTTTTTACTTCGGTGGGCAGACTATCATACTCATCGAGTGCAACATAAGGAGGATTGCACAAAACGATATCGAAGCACGGCTTTTGAGCAAAGCATTCGAGAAGATCGGATTGCACAAAACCGATCCGATTCTCCACGCCGTGCCGCTTCGCATTCTCCTGGCCGATCTTAAGGGCTACGGCAGAAAAGTCGACCGCCCAGCCAACAGATGAGGGACTATGGATGTGCAACCGACACGGCGATGCAGCCGGAACCAGTGCCGACGTCCACAAAACGGGCATTGGAGGGGGCATGATTCCTGATCAGATCAATAGCCTGCTCAACAAGGATTTCCGTTTCAGGACGGGGAATCAGAACCGCCGGAGTCACCTTGAAAGCCAGACCGAAAAATTCCTGTTCGCCTGTCAGGTACTGAAGCGGCTCCCCATTGGCGCGGCGATGGATCATGCGGCGCAAGCGATCCCACGAGGCATCGTCCATTTCCTGCTCTGCGTGGCTCAGGAGGCGCACCCTGTCCCAGCCGAGCACAAATCCGAGCAATAGATCGGCCGTGAGAGCAGGCGAATCTATGCGCGCCCGTTTCAGTTCTTCCAAAGCCCATGCTCGAACGCCGCCGACGGTTTGCATAGTTGCCATTTTCCAGGAAATAATCCAAAACGGATTTTTCGGTATCGCTATGGAATCGGTATCGCAATCGCTATCGTAAATCGGCTTTTCAAATGCATGGTCTAAATCCGACAACCGATTGCCATGATCGATACCGATTCCGATTCCGACTTCTCGGCAACGGCTCCGCTGCTCTGCTTCAAACCGCTTCTTTAAGTCTTTCCGCCTGGTAGTGCGTGAACAGCGCCTCGAGGATGGAGGTGATATTCCCGTCCATGAAATCCGTTAGATTGTATACGGTTAGACCTATGCGATGGTCCGTGACGCGGTTTTGAGGAAAATTGTATGTCCGGATCTTTTCGCTCCGGTCTCCCGACCCAACCTGGTTGCGGCGATCTGCGGCGATGGACTTCTGCTGCTCCTGCAGCGCGATGTCATACAGCCTGGAACGCATCACACGCATGGCTTTTGCGCGGTTTTTGATCTGGGATTTTTCGTCCTGGCAGGAAACCACCAGTCCGGTCGGAATGTGCGTCATGCGCACAGCGGAATACGTTGTGTTGACCGACTGCCCGCCCGGGCCCGAAGAGCAGAAAGTATCGATCCTGAGATCCTTGGGATCGACGACTATTTCGACCTCATCGGCTTCCGGCAGGACGGCCACGGTGACGGCGGAAGTGTGAATGCGGCCGTTGGCTTCCGTGGCGGGCACGCGCTGGACCCGGTGCACGCCGCTTTCATACTTGAGCTTGCTGTAGGCGCGGTTGCCTTCGACTATGGCGGTAATCTCTTTGAATCCGCCCACTTCCGACTCGTGTGCCTCCATTATTTCCACGCGCCATCCGATGCGTTCCGTGAACCGGCAATACATCCGGAAAAGCTCGGCCGCGAACAGCGTCGCCTCGTTGCCGCCGGTCCCGGCCCGTATTTCCAGAAGCACGTTTTTCTCGTCATTGGGATCCTTAGGCATCAGCAACAACTGGAGTTCTTTCTGGCATTCCTTTGCGCGATCTTCCAGCAGAAGCAGTTCCTCGTCGGCGAGCTTGCGCATTTCGGGATCCGTTTCCGATGCGCTCATCGCTTTGCTTTCTTCCATTCCCTGCAGGACGCCTTTGTATTCGCGGAATTTCTCCACGATAGCGCGCAGGTCCCGGTGCGATTTGGCGACTTCTGGTAGTTCGCCTGGTCCGCATACACTCCGGGATCTGCCAGCTGCGTGTTTAATTCTTCAAATTTCCTGTCCAATGCATTGAGCTTGTCAATCATGGTGCATCCAATGAATTAAAGTTGGAGATGGGACGGGATGAGAGCGCGGGTAGGCCCGCTAAGCGGCGGTCTGCGCTTCGCGAGTTTTGATGCCTTCGAGGTCCAGGGCTTCTTTCAGGGCCTGAATGGCCACTTCCAGCTGATCGTCCGACGGCTCTTTGGTTGTAATGCGCTGAAGTGCCAGTCCCGGGAGCACGATCGACCGGAAGAACCCCTTCTGGCAGCGCGGCGCCGAGAATCGGATCAGTTCGTAGGACAGGCCGGAGACAACAGGAATGAGCACCAGGCGCGAGAGGAAAATCGCCCAGAAAGCGTCAAGTTTGAAAATCGAGAAAACGATGATGCTGACTACCATCACAAACATCAGGAAGCTGGTGCCACAGCGAGGATGCTGAGTCGATTTTCTTCGCGCATTTTCCACCGTGAGCTCTTCCGCCGCTTCCCACGTATGCACCACTTTGTGCTCGGCCCCGTGATATTGGAACACGCGCCGGATATCCTTCATGAAGCTCATCAATATGATGTAGCTCAGGAATATGATAACGCGAATCAAGCCGTCGACCAGGTTGAAAACCACCCAGTTGTGAATGGCCGGGATATAGCCCCGCAACCAGCTTGTGAGCCAGAGCGGGAACAGAATAAACAGCAGGACGGCCACCGCAACGCCGAGAATCATCGAAAGGGCCATCGGGAATGTGGAGCTTTCCTTTTTGGCCTTTTTAGGCTTCTCCTTTTCCTCCAGGTCCTTCATGGAAACATTGATGGAGTAGTTCAGCGTGCGAAGTCCGAGGACCATGGATTGAATCAGGACGGCAAACCCGCGGATCACTACCCAGGAAAGCGGCCTGCAATAATCGGATAAGCGCTTGACCGGCTCTTTCTTGACCTCGATTGAGCCATCGGCACGCCGGACCGCGACGGCATAGGCGTGCGGAGTGCGCATCATGACGCCTTCAATGACCGCCTGGCCCCCGACGAGGATATCTTCAGGAGACGCTTTGGATTTTGTATCCGCCATCAAATGTCTCAGCTTTTGGCTGGATTTTCGGCCGTGCTCTTGCCATATCTCCGATGGAAGCGCTCGATGCGTCCGGCGGTATCGATCAGCTTCTGCTTTCCCGTAAAGAAGGGGTGGCAGGCAGAACACATTTCCAGTCTTATTTCCGATTTTGTGGAGCGAGTCTCAAACTTGCTGCCGCAGGCGCAGCTTACCGTCACATTGTGATACTTGGGATGAATTGCTTCTTTCATTTCAACCTCGTTCTTCGGGTGCACTCCAGCCGGAGGCACATCAGGCAAAACCATTAATATATCACTTGGCGCGATTCCCTGCCACCCCAATTTCCGCTGTCGGTGATATATCCATTTGGACGGCGTCACCGGCAGAATCGGTCTCAGCATCGATTCGCCGGAGACAGGTCAATTAAGGCTGTTCTTACATAAAATGTGTGCATAGGGGGCGTCTCCCCTTTTTCCGCCTCGGATTTGATTTCACTACAGTAAGGAATATAGGAGGATGTAAAATGATGCCATGGATCGTGATGAGCTTTTAAGGGTGCTGCGAGCATTCCAGGATCAAAACCTCGAGTATGTGCTTATTGGCGCAACAGCTATGGGTTTCCATGGGCTGGTCCGTGCGACCGAGGACGTAGATCTCATGATTCGGCCGACGTCGGAAAACGTGGAACGGCTGCGCAAAGCATTTCAGGAAACGTATTCAGACGATCCGAGCATACAAGACATCCGAACGGAGGATTTACTGGGCGATTATCCCGCTGTCCGGTACTACCCTGTGAACGGCGACCTTTTTTTTGATATTTTGACGCGGCTCGGCGAAGCGGCAAGTTATGAAACCATTGAGTCGGAAGTTATTGAAGTGGAAGGGGTGCGCATTCTGGTTGCAACGCCCCAAGCCCTGTATAAACTGAAAAAGGATACGGTTCGTCCCATTGACCGGCAAGATGCGGCCGTTCTCCGAGAGCGATTTAAATTGAGAGACGAATAAAATGTCCGTTGAAAGATTCCGTTCCATTGAAAAAATGAATTCAGCACACGATCCACGCAGATGCGCGAGATTCGTTCGAGCGTTTTGTGCGCCACTGCTCTCGCTACCGATTGATCTCGCGACGCAATAACCCTCAAGGCGTTTTCAAGTTCCGATCGATCGAAGAAGCCCAAGCTGCACGGCAACTCTCCGGACAATGTCTGTAAATCATTAATTTCTAAAGAAATCGAGGAACGAGTGGTAGGTGCTCTTCGAATTCAATCCGGATGCTCGCCTACGGTCTGAACAACAGTTTGTGAACCGTGAACGGCGAAAATTGCAATATGGCGGACAGTGTGGTAATGTGTACCATTCTTTGGGCTTCCCGGCTGCAGTGTTGTCACCTTTTTAACTCGGCAAGAGAGCAAGATCCGAAACTATATGGGGATGATGAAGATATATTTTCATAACAACTGCTTTGATGGTTTGGCATCCGCGGCCGTTTTCAGTAATTTCTATTTGAACGCAATCAATAAAAATTCTGAGTTTGAGTACGAGGGGTTAGCTCATCGGGCCGGCCAGTTGTTCCTGGACGTACAATTTGACGGGGACGAAAACGCGATAGTGGATTTTAAGTACTCCAGCCATCCGCGCCTGAACTGGTGGTTTGACCACCACCAGAGTGCCTTCCTCAGCAAAGAAGACGAAGCGCACTTCAGGGCCGACAGGAGCGGACGAAAATTCCACAACCCCGCCTATCGATCCTGTACCAAGTTCATTAGCGAGATGCTCCGGGAGCACTTTGGCTTTGACTCAAGCCGTCTGCAGGACCTGATCCATTGGGCGGATATCATCGACGGCGCTCAATTTAAGGATGCACAGACGGCAGTAGAGCTTCGCGAATCGGCGATGAAGCTGATGATGGTGATTGAAGGCGTGCGTGATCGCTCCAAAATCTGCAACCTGATTGTTGAATTTCAGAGGAAGTCCCTGGACGAGATCATGGAGGTGCCCTGGGTGCAGGAGGTTTTTCACCCTCTCTACGAGCGGCATCTCGAATCGATTGGCATCATCCGCAGCAGCGCGCAATGCTTGGACGGAACCATCTTCTTCGATGTCAGCGGCTATGATTTGGAGGGGTACAACAAGTTCATTCCCTACTACCTTTTTCCTCAAGCCACGTACTGCGTCGGAGTGAGTCTCTCCAGCTTCCAGGGCTAAGATCTCGGTAGGCTCCAATCCCTGGAATCCGCAACCTCAGATGCATAACCTAGCCGTATTGTGCGAGCGCTATGGCGGCGGAGGACACCCGGTTGTAGGCGCCATCTCTTGCGCTCCCGAGGAACTCCCCAAAGCGTGCCGCATCGCACAGGAGATAGTTAAACGAAGTTGCGCGGCAATTAGCAGAAACGATCTTCAATGCTGCTACTAAGGAATATCGCTCAAGTCATCACGCTGCGCAGTGGACCCATCCCCAGGATGGGTGCTTCCATGTCCGACCTCGGGATCATCGAGAACGGCGCCGTGTTAATTCACGCCGACCGTATTGTATGGGTCGGGCATACTAAGGACATCCCTGTGCGCGATGCGGGCACGCGCTATCAGACGCTGGATGGAATCGGATTGGACCTGATTGCCTTGCCAGGCTTCGTCGACTGCCACACGCATCCTGTCTTTGACGGAGGGCGAGCGGAAGACTACGACCTCCGCATCCAAGGGAAGAGCTGCGAGGAAATAGCGGCCGCAGGAGGAGGAATTGCTGCCAGCATCGCCCAGCTGCGCTCCGCGACGGTCAATCAGCTTCTGGAAAGAATCGAGGCCCGGTTCCGGCAGTTTCTTTCTCACGGCACAACCACTATCGAGGCCAAGAGCGGCTATGGCTCGGGCTGGGAGGAGGAGATAAAGAACCTTCAGATACTGGCCGCGCTCCGCAGCCGCAGTCGCCTGGAAGTGGTGCCGACATTTTTGGGAGCGCATGCGGTTTCCCAGGAGCCCACTAACTCCCGGGCAGAGTATATCCGTGACATTATTGAGGTGATGATCCCAAGAGCCGCCCAGGAAGGCTTGGCCCAGTTCTGCGACGTGTTCTGCGAAGAAGCCCATTTCACCGTCGAGGAGGCGCGGTCCATTCTTCTGGCGGGCAGGAAAGCGGGTCTCGGATTGAGGATACATGCCGAAAAGTTGGCGCATAGCGGCGGCGCAAAGCTTGCCGCCGAGCTTGGAGCGCGCAGCGCCGATCATCTGCAATGGATCGATGACTCCGATATCGGAGCGTTGAAGCGCTCCGGAACGGTTGCGACACTTCTTCCCGGAACATCCTTTAATTCCGGATCGATGCACTATGCGCCCGCGCGCAAGCTCATCGCCGCCGAGGTCCCTGTAGCCCTGGCCAGCAACTTCAACCCGATCTCCTGCTTTACGATGAACATGCAGATCATCCTGGCAATTGCCTGCACTCAGATGCGGATGACTCCGGCGGAAGCCATCACGGCCGCCACGGTAAACAGTGCCTATGCTCTCGGAATTTCTGAAAAATTGGGCACACTCGAAGAGAACAAGCAGGCGGATATCGTTTTAATGGATGTATCCGACTACCGCGAGCTGCCCTACTACTTCGGCGTCAACCACTGCGTGGTCACAATCAAAAAGGGAAACATCGTCATCAATCACCTGGAACAGCATTGAAAACAAAGAATGAGTCTAATTCCGGAGAGGATCTGCAGCGAGAAGGAATGGAGGCGTTCGTCGCGCGCGTAGCGGCGGCGGTGCCCCTTCCCGGCGGCGGTAGTGTCGCCGCGCTGACAGGAGCGCTCGCAGCTGCCCTGGGAGAGATGATGGCAGGACTGACGGAACGAAGAGAACAATTCGCTTCCGTGCAGCTGCAGGTAGCGGATATTCATGCCAAATTGACGGATTGCCGCAGCGTTCTCCGGGCCCTGGTTCAGGAAGACTCTGCGGCGTACCAGGCTTTGCTGACCGCCATACGGCTGCCGCGGGAAACAGAGGAACAACGGGCCGTCCGCGCCGGCGCTGTCGAACAAGCCCTTCGGGGCGCGACCGAGACTCCGCTGCGAACAGCACGCGCTGCTTTTGAAACCCTGGAATACCTGAAAACACTTATTGAAGTAGGGAATCCGAACGCCAGGAGCGATGCGGCCGTTGGAGCTCAATTGGCTTACGCTTCGCTCAAAGGAGCCCAATATAACATTCTGACCAATATCCGAGCGCTGAAGGATGAGTCTTTTGCCAATAGCTGCCGCTCGGAGATTTCAGATCTGATAGGCAGGGGTCAGGAAATCCTGGACCACATTGACAAGCGAATAACGGGTTGTTGAAGGGATGCAAATCTAATCTCAACTCGTCCTAAGACTGGACGATTACTGACGCATAGTTTTTGGGCAGGCGAAGCTTTCGGAGTGCGGCAGCTTGCTGCCGCTTTCAAGAGAACCCATGACAAATGCGCATCTTGGGCTGTTTTCAAAAGCGGCAGCGAACAGCCGCACTCTCCGAAGGCGGGACAGTCCTGCGTTAGCTTTTCTCGTTTTTGTCCGAAGGATCTTCTTGAGCAGCTTTCAGCGAAGACTTGAAGTTGCGAATGCCTTCACCTAATCCTTTGCCCAACTGTGGAATCTTGTTAACACCAAAGATCAGTACAACGATAATCAGGATAACAATTAGCTCGCCGGTTCCCAGACGCGGAATCATAAATTACCTCTCTTTTATTGCGTGCGTACAAAGTGAGAATACTTTATGGGGAGCAACGAAGTCAATCGAATGCTCGTTCCGGTCAGATTGGCAATAAAATCGCTTGTGTAGAGGACCGAATTGTCTTATAAATCAACCCGCTGTAGGCATTATGGATATGGTTTGTTCTGGCTCAGGATCATCCGACATAGCTTTCAAATATTTTTTAGCATCTTTCTGAATCTTCCCCGAAAGCTCTCGATGGTCCGGATGTTTGATATTTGAAAATCTGCAGGCATGCAACCAGACCCTGCGTTTGTTTGCAGGGGCGAAGCTCTCACGTTTGGGATTCGCATTGATGCGCCGGCAGAGAGCAGGTGATTATAAAGGAGTAGTTCATTTGAAGATAATTGGCGAAAAAATTAATGGAACGCGTAAACGGGTAGCCCAGGCTATTGAGGAACGCGATGGGGAATTCATACAAAATTTAGCCCGTGAACAAGCAGCAGCCGGCGCCGATTGGCTCGATGCCAATGCGGGCACAGCCCCACAGCGTGAACCGGATGACCTGATTTGGCTTGTGGAAAACATTCAGGCGGCGGTCGACACACCGGTCTGTCTTGACAGCGCCAATCCCAAAGCGTTGGAACTGGCAATCAAGTCTGTAAACAAGACCCCGATGATCAATTCGATCAGCCTTGAACCGGCTCGGCTGGAAGGCGTACTGCCGATTGTGGCCGCCCACAAGTGCCCGGCTGTTGCGCTGGCAATGGACGAAAAGGGCATTCCCAAGACAAAAGAAGAACGAATATCCATCATCGGCCGCATGCTGGAAAAAACGCGCAGCCTGGGGATACCGGACGGGAATTTGTATTTTGACCCGCTTGCAATGACAATAGCGACGGGCAACGAAAACGGATTGGTCTTCTTCGACACTATCCGCGAAATCCGCAAACAGTTTCCCGATGTTCACATGACATGCGGATTGAGCAACATTTCATTCGGAATGCCGGCCCGCTCCTTTATCAACCGCGTATTTCTCGCTTATGCCATGGAAGCCGGACTGGATTGCGCCATTTGCGATCCGAACAACCAGGACATCAAAACCACGATGTTGGCAGCCGAGCTTTTGCTGGGAAATGACAAGCATTGCCTCAAATTTACTCGCGCGTTTCGCGCGGGAGTTTTTAACAAATAGCATCCCGTTTAAGTATAGCATTTGTATTATTGAATAACAATTACCCAAAGGAAGTAAAAAGGAGAGCATATGTCGAAAGAACTAATTGATGCCGTTGTTGATATGCGCGAGGATGATGCAATAAAGATTGCGGAAAAATTGCTGGAAACCGGCGCAGAACCGCTAGGCCTTTTGGATGACTGCCGTGAAGCGCTCGGCATCATCGGAAACCGTTTTGCCGCGGGCGAATGCTTCGTGCCCGAATTGATCCTGGCCGGCGAAATGCTGCGACAGATCGGGGCGATGGTAAAGCCGAGAATCTCGGGTTCCGGCGCAGCCGCGCAGAAGAAGCTCGGCAAAATCGTCTTCGGAACGGTGGAAGGCGACATCCATGATATCGCGAAAGATATCGTTGTGTTCATGCTGGACGTCAACGGCTTTGACGTGATGGATCTCGGCGTGGATGTTCCGGTGGCCAAGTTTGTCGAAGCCGTAAAGAGCTTCAAACCCCAGGTCGTCGGACTCAGCGGATTCCTCACACTTGCCTACGATCCGATGAAAAACACCGTTCAGGCTCTGGTGGATGCCGGCCTGCGCGACAGCGTTAAGGTGATGATCGGCGGCGGACAGATGGATGACCAGGTCGCCGCGTATGCCAAAGCCGATGCCTACGGCAAAGACGCCATGGCAGCCGTTACCCTCTCCAAAGGATGGGTAGGAGCGAAATAACCAATGCCAAAACCAGAGAATTTCGACAAGTTAACTCCTGATCAGAAGCGTCAGGCGCGTCTGGAGGCCTGGATAAACCATGAAGGCCTCGAGTTCACCAACCCGGAAGCGGAAAAAGGATACCGGGAACGGGCACAGATGTTTGCCGACGCCTTTCTGATGAAGAAGCCCAAGCGGGTGCCCGTCGCGCTTGCAACGGGATTCTTTCCGTTCCTGTATGCGGGATACTCCTGCAAGGACGCCATGTACGACTACGAAAAGCTCGGCAAGGCAATGAAGAAATACCATGCCGATTTCATGCCCGACACTACTGCATCCGCCGGGCTTTACGTGCCGGGCAGGCTTTTGGAGCTCCTGGACTACAAGCTCTACCACTGGCCGGGTCACGGCGTGCCGGAAAACACTTCCTACCAGTGCGCGGAAGCGGAATTCATGAAGCAGGACGAATATGCCGCTTACCTGAGCGACCCCAGCGACTACTTCATCCGCTGTTACCTGCCGCGGGTTATGGGAGCGCTGGAACCCTGGAAAGAGCTGTCGCCCTTCACCAACCTTCTCGAACTGCCGTTTATCCCCTGGGGCATGATCCCCTTCGGCCTGCCGCACATTCAGGAAACGCTTAAAAAGCTGATGAAGGCAGGAGAGATCTCACTGGAATGGGCTGGGAAAGTCGCAGAAATCGACAATGCCAACATCACCGGTCTGGGATTGCCGAAGTATCAGGGAGGGTTTTCGAAGGCGCCGTTTGACGTCATCGGAGACACCATGCGCGGCACTCGGGCGATGATGCTCGACACCTTCCGCAAGAAGAAGGAGATCCTTGAAGCTTGCGAACGGATCGTTCCTTTCATGACGAAGATGCCCTACGGAGCTTACAACTGGGGCGGCGCTCCGACGGTGTTCTTCCCGCTGCATAAGGGCGCGGACAGCTTCATGTCCCCGAAAGGCTTCAAGGAACTGTACTGGCCGTCTTTCAAGGCCGTCATGCTCAATCTGATTCAAGATGGCATGATCCCCTTCCTGTTTGTTGAGGGAAGCTATAACCAGCGGCTGGATCTGATCACCGATCCCGACATCCCGGCTGGAAGCACCATCTGGTACTTCGACAAGACCGACATGAAGGAAGTCAAGAAGCATCTCCAGGGCTGGGCATGCTTCTCAGGCAACTTCCCGTCTTCACTGTTGAAGACCGGGACTGTCGATCAAGTCAAGGATCATACCAAGCAGTTGTTGGATGATCTGGCCCATGACGGTGGCTACTACATGGCTAACGGCGCCGTGCTGGATGAAGCGAAGGCGGAAAACGTACACGCTTTCGTCGATACCACTAAGGCCTACAAGCTGTAAGCTCCAACAAAGTATTAACCCGCATTATTCAGGAAGCTTCTACTGCGCGCCGCAGTAGAAGCTTCCTGAATAATGCGGGTTAAGCCTCTGGCTTTGCCGGAGGTCACGCGATCTAATTTGTACCGGTTTTAACTAAAACATTTCCTTGCTCATTTTTTCAATTTCCAAGGAAATGGCGTCATAAACACCGGCATAGACAGCACCCTTTCCTCCCTGGGTAATACAGGGGATAAAGTAATGCTTGCCGTTTTCTTTACAAGCCCTGCGTACATGCGTTGCGACAAGTTCCTGGTTCCAGTCTTCACGGTCCACGAGTCCGTTATCGATGTCACCCATAAAAGAAATTTTGCCGCCGTACTTTTTAATAAGTTCAGACACTTTATTCGTAGTGACGCATCCCTGCCAGATGTCCATTTTCATTTCGATCATGAAAGGGACAAGATTCGCACTGTATGCATCATTATGATGAACGATGAGTTGAACGCCTCTTTCCTTATAGTACCCGTACCATTTTTTATACGGTTCCAGAAAGAATTCCTCAAACATGTCCGGAGATATGAATGAGGATTTATGGCTGCCCCAGTCATCATGCTGCAGGATTACTTCAGGAGCAAAGTTATCGCACAACAGCTTCGCGTAACCGAGCTTCCATTCAGTAATATAGTTGATGAGCTCCTTCATGGCTTCGGGTTCTTCATAAAAAGCAATCAGGGAGTCATCCATGCCCATCAGATAGTGAATCTGCTCGAAAATCCCGGGCGCCCCGAATATCGTTGACAAATACTTCATTCCTGTCAACTTCAGCTATTTGAGGTTTGTATTTATCCCATTCGGACTGCGGATAATCAAGCTTGGGAGCCTTGACTACTTTCTCCCATTGAGTGATATCCTTGAGCACTTTGTGCGCTTCATCATGCACTGGGAACGCTCCCGGCACATTTGCAGGCCAGGCTCTTGTAACGCCCCATGAATCTTTAACCGGCGCTCCTCCGGGAGCCGGCATCGGGGAAGTTGCCGATATCGGATCTCCCATAATCATGCCGAATGGTGAACTCGGAGAACAATCGAACGCTTCATACTGATTGACAAACCTGTCGGGCTTTCCGCCACGAATGGTCTCCAGCAGATTCTGTCTTTTGGTCAACATGAAAGAAAGGCCCTCCTGAAAGGTCCGGATACGCTACGCAGCAATTATTGCCTTTGCTTTTTCTGCGGCAGCTCCTGCGTCCGGGGCGTATGCGTCCGATCCGATTTCATCCGCGAATTTCTGTGTTACGGGCGCTCCGCCGACAATAACCTTAAAACCGGATAATCCGCTTTCTCTGATTGCATCCACAGTTTTCTTTAATGCAGGCAGAGTGGTTGTCAGAAGCGCTGAACACGCAACCAGTTTGACATTCTTATTATTTTTGATGGCTTCGATAAATTTGCTCGGCGCCTGATCGACGCCAATGTCAACCATATCAAAACCGGCGCTGCCAATCATCATGCTGACAAGGTTTTTGCCGATATCATGAAGGTCGCCTTCAACCGTGCCTATAATGCACGTGCCCAGAGATGTTGAAGCCTCTGCGCTTAGCTGAGGCTTTAATACTTCCACGCCTTTTGCCATCGCTTTTGCCGCAATAAGCATTTCCGGTACAAAGATTTCTCCAGAGGAAAATCTATCTCCCACAATCTTCATTCCGTCAATCATTGCCTGCAGGATATCTTTCGCAGCGCTTCCTTCATCCAAGGCTGCCTGAACCAGGCCGGGAACTATTTTGGTTTTGCCGATAATTACTTGTTCTTTTACTTCGTCGATTTTAGCCATATTTTTTCACCTGAGTGCCATAATGCCCCGACCTTGGGCCGGAGAAGTTTATTCCTGTTAAAACATCCTTCAACCTGTAAATAAAAATCTGAGGTGTCCAAACACTTTAGCGAGATATCTTTCTAACACGTCCACCACGAATAAGTCAGGAAAAATATAGCTCGCATGGATATCAAACCAAAATCACTGGGTTTGATATGTTGCTGCAGCTTCCGTTTCTTTTTCCGATTTAACAGATCGAATTGAGCTTTTCAAATACACTTTTTATTTTTGCGTGCCGAATATGCCTTTTCTAAAAGCATGGATATACTCAATACACATCTCGTCACGGGCGAGCAATGCATCGGTCGCGTATATTAGCCCCCTCAAATCCCTGTTCAGAGGGTCAAGAATTACGCTGTCAAGCCCCGCGTTCATGGCAAGAACGACAAATGCCTGGTTTACTATTTTTCTCGCCGGCAGATTAAATGAAATATTGCTGGCAGCGCCTGTTATATGAATCGTGGGATACTGTCTTCTGATTTCCTTCATTACTTCCACGATCATGTTAATGCCGTCATCCGAAGTAGCCAGCATTTCCACAAGAGGATCTATATGCAGCCTGGAGGGGTCGATATTGTATTCTTTGGCCTTTTTCATCAACGCTTCGAGTACCTCGAGGCGCTTTTCCGCTGATCTCGGAATCCCCGTGTCATCACATAGAAGCGCGACGCATTCCCATTTCGTTTTTGCGATTTTCGGGAAAACAACTTCAATTTTGTTCCCCTCCATGGACACTGAATTGACGAGTCCGGGTTTTTTGCAGAAATCTATTGCTTTCGCGCAAACGTCAGCGCTCGGGCTATCAACCGCTAGAGGGGTATCCGTAACCTCCTGGGCAAGGTCTATCAACCACTTCAGGGTTTCCATTTCTCTGGAAACTTCGACTGAAGCGCATACATCGATGAAATCAGCTCCCGATTCAGACTGCACTTTCGCGAGATTCCTGATGAAATCGGCGTCTTTTGCTTCAATTGCCTTGGCTACAGATGGAATAGATCCATTAATCTTTTCAGCAATAATGATCATGGTGCCTTGACTCCGTTATAGTATCTGATCATGCTTGTTCAATGACGAATTTGTGTTAAATAATTAATTGCAAATTCTTCTGAAAACCTTGGTATCACAAAGGTTTGATTCTATCTGGAATATCCTGATTATGTCAAATATTTGTCCTGAATTACGCACGCTATATGTCCCGGGATAGAGAAAAAATGAGATCTCAGATTAGTATTGATTCCTCTGATGACGATTCCAAAGGGTATATAAAAATCGGTTTGGGTGTTGATGCCGGTGGAACCTATACCGATGCCGTGATTTTTGATCTGGAAAAGAATATCACCCTCTGCAAGGCAAAATCCCTGACTACCCGATGGGATTTTACCGTGGGCATCAGCAAAGCATTGGAGCAACTGGATCAGGACTTCCTGCGGAAAATTGAACTTGTTTCATTGTCAACCACGCTTGCAACCAATGCCATAGTGGAAAATGAAGGCCAGAAGGTCGGATTGATTCTTATGTCGCCCTTCGGGCTGGATATTGCTCAGAATATATCCTACCGGCCGAAATCCATCATACAGGGGCAATTGGATATCACGGGCAGGGAGATCATGCCGGTAAATCCGGATGAAGTCAGATCCGTTGTGACCCAGATGATTGAAAGTCATAGCGTGACTGCATTCGCCGTATCAGGGTTTGCCGGTTCCATTAATTCTGAACATGAATTGCAGGTGAAAAAAATCATTCAGGAAGAGACCGGGCTCTTTGTGTCATGCGGCCATGAGCTGTCTGATACTCTCAATTTTCAGACCAGGGCTGTCACCGCCATGCTGAACGCGAGAATTATCCCCAGGCTTGGCAAGCTTTTGCTGGATCTTGAAAAGGTTATGGAAAGGTATGGCGTTGATTCGCCTGTTGTCGTGGTCAAAGGAGACGGCACTCTGATGAGCTCGGAAATGGCGAAGATGCGGCCCGTTGAAACTATCCTTTCGGGGCCTGCCGCCAGCGTAGCAGGCGCCAGGCATCTGACGGGTATCAATGATGCGCTGGTCGTGGATATGGGCGGGACGACCACAGATACGGCTGCCCTATCGGCAGGCCTGGTCAGCCTTAATCAAGAGGGGTCCAATGTGGGCGGGCACAGAACCCATGTCAAGGCGCTTGATATCCGTACAATCGGCTTGGGCGGCGACAGCCTGATCCGCTATGAGAGGACGCAATTTCTCATAGGCCCTAAACGGGTTGCGCCCATTGCCTGGCTTGGCCAGAACTGGCCCGGCACGGAAACCGCCCTGAATTATTTAAGTCTTCATCTCAAGCGCTTTAGTAACTCCACCCGGAAGATGCAGATCCTGGTAAAAACGGGCGATGTTAAATCGATGCAACTCTCTCCGCTGGAAGAAAAAATCATCAGCCTGCTTGAGCAAAGGCCCTATTCCCTGGATGAGCTTCTTCATGTTACCGGCGCCATTGCTGAAGGCAGTTTGCATTTGCAGCGCCTGGAGGAGAATTTTGTCATTCAAAGATGCGGCCTGACATTTACGGACCTTCTTCATATCAATGGCAGTTTTGAAGAGTGGGACACGGAGACAGCCCGGCAATATGCGGGTTTTTATTCATCTCTAACCCATAAGCCCATGGCTGAAATGATCGATCACATCTTTGAGCTGGGCGTTAAACGGCTATCCATGGAATTGCTTAAACGGCGTCTGGATGATGATACGGACCCGGATAAGATGGATACCTGTCCTGTTTGTAAAACCCTGGTTCACCATCTTTTAAATGAACAGCATCCCAATTATGAAGTGGCGATCAACTTTAATCACCCGGTGATAGGGATAGGCGCTCCGATCAAATTTTTTCTGCCACAGGCAGTCACTCCTTTTAAGGCAAAAGCGATCGTTCCGGAAAATGCTGATGTTGCCAATGCCATAGGCGCGATTACCAGCCATGTTTTTATACAGAAACAGCTCTGGATAGTACCCGGCAAAGAGGACGGTTTTATTGTGGAAGGCATTTCAGGCGCTCGTAAGTTCAAAAATATCGATGATGCGGACCGGTTCGCCAGGGAAGAATTGGCAGATATAATCCATAAAAAGGCAATGGAAGCCGGAACAAGCTGCAGAAACATCACATTTGAAACAAAAGACAGCATGCCTCTGGCGGCAACCGGGGAAGCCATTTTTTTAAAACGCACAATATCCGCAAGCCTGAAGGGACGTCCGGATCGGGTTGTTAAAAAAGCTCCGCAAAAAACGCTACAGATTTCACGGTTGACACGGATTTGTAGTGCTTAGATGATTGAGCTGAACTTTTTTCCCAAATCTGTGGAATCCGTGGAATTCGTGGCGTTTTTTCCTGTTATAATAAAAAATTCATTTGTCTTGGCAGTTATGATTTTTTGTATTCCTAACAATAGCTAAGGATAAATTGGGAGGTTTTTGCTCATGAATTTAAAAGAAATGTTCATGTCCGCATTGCGGAATGAGAAGCCTATAAAATGGATGGGTTATGGATTTGAGGCATTTCCGAAGATTAAATTCCATTGTGTGATGGACCCCATTTCGATCTGGGATATTCTTCAGTTCACGGGAGAAGCAGCAATCGATAATTGGGGCGGCACCATCCGCTTCCTGCCCGGCGATCCCGGCTGGATACCGATCGTCAATGACCAGAATAAGGTTATCAAGGATATTACGAAATGGCGCGACTATGTCAAATTCCCGGAAATCCCGAATCTTGACTGGAGCGATGCTAAAAAAACCATTGAAGGAATCGACAGGGAAACAACATTGGTTATGGTTCCCAGTTTCCGCGGTCTGTTTGAGCGCGCGCATTGTCTGATGCCTTTTGAGGAAGTGCTGATCAGCTTGTATGAAGAGCCGGAATCCATGTATGAGTTTTTCGACGCGTATGCCGACTGGAAACTCAAGGTCTTTGAGCAACTCATAGACAATCTGAAACCGGATATCCTGCACACGCACGACGACTGGGGCTCCAAAACGGCTCTCTTCTTCTCTCCCGCCAAGTTCCGCGAGTTGTTGAAGCCGCATTATGCACGCATATACGGCTATGTTAAAAAGCGCGGAGTGCTGATTCAGCATCATGCCGATTGCTATTGCATGGGAATTGAAAATGACATGGTCGATCTGGGCATCGACATGTGGCAGGGAGTTCTTCCTTCCAACGATATCGTTCAGGTCCAGAAAAACACCCAAGGCAAAATGCTTCTTATGGGAGGCATTGAACAGGGCGTGATCGACAGAGCAGACGCGACAGAGGATGAAATCCGCGGTGAAGTTCGCAGGGCAATTGATGCATACGCGCCCGGTGGAGCATTTCTGCCATGTATCGGAAGCCTCGAATGCATCAATGAGTTCGTTACCCCGATCGTCATTGATGAATGCAATCGCTACGGAGCGGAATGGCTGAAAAAGCAGCAGTAATAACAACCAATAAATTATAAATATGCAAAGCCTCCCATGATGTTGAATATGGGAGGCTTTTGTATTTAAAAATTCCATCTGAGGGGTGACAGTCTCATTGTGCAACGTTGAATTCGAACCGGTGGGAAGACGCGGTCGCTGCCCGGAAGGAAACTCTCTCCTGGAGTGCGCTCGGCTGTTGAACGTGGATCTTGTCAGCCTCTGCGGCGGTGTGGGGGCATGTCGGCGATGCCGAATCCAGGTCGTATCCGGGGCTGTATCGCCCCCGACGGCGGTGGACCGGGACACATTTACGGAGGCGGAACTGGAACGGGGCTGCCGACTCGCCTGCACGGCGTTTCCACAAAGCGACATCCGGGTGCTGGTGCCTCCGGAATCTCTGTCCACGCCCCAGCGCACGCAGGTGGAAGGCCTCGATCTGCAAGTCGAGCCGGATCCTCTGGCTCGCGGCTTCGAGGTGCAATTGTCCCCTCCCTCAATAGAAAATCCGGAGCCGGACGATCGGAACCTGTGGAGCACACTGAAACGCGTCTACGGTGTTGCTCCAGGAACCATCGATCTGACTGTCCAGCAAGTCCTTTCTTCCCGGCTCCGAACCCTGGACTGGAAGGCGAGCGTCGTCCTGCGGGAATCGGAAGTCATTGCTCTGGACGCTCCCTCCACCCGGTGGATCGGCCTTGCCGTGGATATCGGCACGACCAAAATAGCGGTCTACCTGGTAGATATGAAAACCGGCGATATCGCGGCATCTTCGGGCTTGATGAACCCTCAAATTTCCTACGGTGAGGATGTCGTTTCGCGCATCTATACCGCCGGCGAATCTGCGGGAAACGCCGAGAAACTGCAGTCGCTTCTTGTGGACGCTCTGAACAGCAGCGTCGCCGCCTTGTGCGCGGAGATCCGCTCCGATCCTTCGCATATCGCGGATGCGGTCATTGTCGGCAATACCGTCATTCATCACCTGTTCCTGGGCCTTCCGGTGCAACAGTTGGGCCGGGTCCCCTATGTGCCGGCCGTCTGTTCCGCCGTGGATATTAAGGCCCGGGACATCGGCCTTAAAATGGCGCCCGGCGGCTATGTGCATATGCTGCCGAATATCGCCGGGTACGTCGGCGCGGATCATGTAGCGATGCTGCTTGCGACCGAGATGGACGAGAGGGAAGGGGTCACTCTGGCCCTCGATATCGGCACCAATACGGAAATCTGCCTGAACTGTCACGGCAAGATGAAAAGTGTGTCCTGCGCCTCCGGGCCGGCGTTTGAAGGCGCGCATATCAAGTTCGGCATGCGGGCCGCAAAAGGCGCAATCGAACATGTGCGCCTGTCGGGAACTCATCTGGAAATCCAGACGATCGGGGGCGGGGCGCCGGTCGGCATCTGTGGCTCGGGGCTCCTCGATGGGATTGCCCAGATGCTTCAGAACGGCGTGATCGACCCTTCGGGCAGGATGCAGGATCACCCGCTTGTGCGCAAACGCAATGACCGGAGAGAATTTGTTCTCGTGGAGCGTCCGGGGGAAGACGATATCACCATATCGCAGAAGGATGTCCGGGAACTGCAGGCGGCGAAGACCGCGATCCGCCTCGGGATTCAGGCTCTGCTCGAGGATGCGGGCATCGTGGAAGCTGATATTGACAGGGTGATTATTGCCGGAGCATTCGGCACCTTCATCGATGTGCAGAGCGCCGTTGCGATCGGCATGCTGCCTCCGCTGCCCCTGGAGCGCTATCAGCAGGTAGGCAATGCGGCGGGAACCGGGGCGCGGATTGCGCTGATTTCCCGGGACAAACGCCGGGTTGCGTTGGAGATTGCCGCGAAAGACGGGTATATCGAACTGGCGACCATCCCCGAGTTCAATAACAAATTTGCCGATGCCAGTTCTATGGTTTGGTAAGTGGAACCGAATCCCAATGGGCCCAATCCCTCAGCTGCGGGCAAGCATCCGATAGGTAGGACAAGCCGCCGATCCATACCGATTGACATCATGGGAGCTTCTGATCATTACAGGCTATATAAATTAAGAACCCAGAATCTTGCTGACGAGCTGAAGGCATATTATTTTGCTTGTCAGAATGGTAACACATAAGTTACCATGGCTCATGGTCGCTCTCCGGGAATATCTTGATGCGAGAGGCCGCAGCCCATTTGCGAAGTGGTTCAATGCTCTTAATTCTCCGGCAGCGGCCAAGGTCACAACGGCCCTGGTTCGAATCGAGCATGGCAATTTCTCAACTACAAAAGGCGTTGGGGCCGGCGTCTATGAATGCCGAATTGATTTCGGTCCCGGATATCGGATCTATTTCGGGAAAGATGGCGAGACGGTCGTGATCCTGCTGGCTGGCGGCACAAAGAAGCGTCAAAACGAGGATATCCTTGCCGCCCAAAAGCAATGGAATGACTACAAGGAACGCAAAGCAAAGGAGACATAACAATGCCCCTAACACGCGATTTCAAAGCTACAATACAGGCTCGCATCGAAAAAGATCCAGCTTTCGGGGACGAGCTTTTGCGGGAAGGCATCGAATGTCTCCTTTCCGGAGATTTGGATGTCGGCAAAACAATTCTGCGTGACTACATCAACGCCACGATGGGTTTTGAAAAACTGAGCAACCTCACGCAAAAACCGGCAAAAAGCCTGATGCGGATGTTTAGTCCAAAGGGCAATCCTCGGGCGCGAAACCTCTTTGAGATAATTTCGCATCTCCAGAAGGCTGGAGGCCTACGTCTAGGGATTTACCCAATCCGCAGTCGAGAAACAAAAGCATCCTAAATAGTTTTGGAGGGGAAACTGCACCCTGCTTTGCTAGATAATACGGTTTGCAAGGATAGGTAAAAGGATAGGTAGGACAAGCTGCCGATCCATGCCGATTGACATCATGGAAACCACTGATAATTTCAAGTTATGTAAATTAAGAACCCAGAGTCTTGCTGACGAGAATATACTATAAATAATTTGGGAATTTTGATAGGGATTTTGAATGCACCTATAGTGCAATAACAACGGTTGGCGCAGCCAAAAGATAGTGGCAAGCGGTTTTATCCGGAACGGCACAAGTAACTTGGAACGTCGAGTGAACGGAATGGGCAAGAGCAGCACCATGTTTTGAATCCGAAGCGACAGCCAAAGGCGGACCCTTGGAAATAGGAATCCGCCCGGCTGTTTTCATGCTATTCAATCGGTTCAAGGGGCCAGCCCATCGATGCGGCACTAGGGCCGACGATTGACAGAATCAGATCCACTTTGCCGTCCCTCATCCGAAACATATGGCAATCGACAAGACCTCTCCCTGTTGGGTTTGCCTCATTCGCGGACGCGCCGCCGCCAAATGCCATAAATGCGATGGAAATGCCTTTTTCAGCATCCACCCATACACGCCGCGGTCCATGGTTAAGACTCATGCCGATTCGCTTCCTGAATGTCACCGGCGAACAGTCGTGATCTGACGCTGTCGTCTGCATTCCATTCTCCCAGCGATCGCATACTTGCGCGAAGGGAACGCTGACTGTCGAATTTTCTGCGAACAGGGCAAAATAATTGTTGGCTGCATCCGCCAGCACCTTGCGCGGTATCCGTTTCTCGGATGGAAGGATCGCCTCCCAATCCTGATCTTTTGTTTTCAGCACATTTTCTGCGTTGAAGGCAAAATCATTCTCCCGCGCTATGATCGTTTCAATTTCGGTGATTTTGCCTTTTTCCATTTTAAGCCGGGATGCAAACAGGATCGGACGGACGGTTCCCTCTTCAGGCATTGTTTTCGGTCCACCGAACATAGCGCCCATACCGGGCGCACCACCAGGAGCACCACCGCGAGCGGCACCGGGCGCACCACCTTGAGCACCACCGGGGGCACCACCGCCAACCCTTCCGCCGCCGCTGCCCATCATGCCGCCGCCACCGGGACCGCCACTGCCGCCCATTGAAGGTTTTCCAACGGTTTTAGAGTTGAATGGTTCTTCCATTACCGCAATTGTGGCCACAACACATTTCTTTGTATCGATCAATGTTCGTCTGAGCAGGGGCTTGCCTGCCGTTTCCCAAAAGCCTTTTCCAACGTCTATTTTGACGCCGTTTTCAGTAAATTGCGCGGTGGAAGCGACCGGTAGATCGGATACCTTGTGTTCCCGAATGGACATAAAATACCTGTCCGCTATTTTGGTAAGATCGTCGCGGGTGCAACCGTCTTCCGCTGCCTGAGCGCTTGAGGCCGCGGCACATACAAATGCTATAAAGCCGGCTGTCAGAAAAACTAGCGTGAATCGTTTCATTTTTATATGCTCCTGGACAATAAGCTGGATTCGTTCCTAATCTAATAAACGCAAGGGTGACGCGGCGAGATACCGCGTCACCCTTGGCACAGTTCTTTTTGCTTCTATTCAGTCTAATCCCAACCTGATTTGGTGCCGGCCGGAGCTTGTTTGAAAAATGCTTCTGCCGCTCGAATCAGGCCATCATAGATTTTAAATGAGTGAAAGACATCCAGCTCGCCGCCGCCCTGGAAAGTTGATCCGGGCCCGAAATTCATACGGATAGCTATGGCGCCCATTTCTTCATCAACTGCCATGACTCGCTGAGTTATCCCGGCCAGCCTTGGAATCGTTTGGGTTTTCATGACGTCGCAACCCTTGAAGAAAGTGCATCCCGGGCCTGCCATGAGCTGGCCGTTTTCATAGCGGTAGGCATCGGGCGCCATGGGCGAGTCCACTTTGACAAAGCTGCCGACCTTCAATCCTTCGGCATAAGTCCTGCCCGCCTTGATGAGGTCTTCCCGTGAAAGAAGCTGTTTCTTCTCCGGAACATAGGCAAACGTCTTGCTGATGGTTTTAAGATTCGTTAAATCAAAAAGCATTCCTTCTTGTTTATTATGAGTCGCCTGCGTTTCGATTTCGGTTATCTTCTTATCGACAATCTTGAGACGCACGGTAAAGAGAGCCTTATTATCTCCTTGCTCCGTAATAACGTTGTAAGAAACCGCAACTCCCTCTTTGACATCCAGAATATCTCTGCGATATTCGGTAAGGCCGGTAATAATTTTCCATTCGCCTTCGCCCAGTTTCAGTTCCTTGCAGTCCTCTGTAAATCTTACCGTGGAAGCAACCGGCACTGACTCCGGCTTATGGGCTATCATGGCATCCAGGTATTTTGTAACAAATCCCTTGAGACATTCTCGGTCGCAGGAGGGGGTGTCTGCCGCATTCGCAGCAGAAACAAAAATGCAACCGGTAAGAAGCAGCAATGCGACAATAGCCAATTGTTTCTTTCTAATCATGGACATCTCTCCTTGATGGGGATTGTGAAAATATTACTCTTTAGAATCGATCATGAATACACGTTTACCTGCATTAATGTCGAAACAGCTTGCCTGGAAATGCTTTGGATTTTAGGAGGGCCATCTTAGGCTCCTTTCACTTTTGTCTTCGGTCCGAAGAAATGTTTCACATCGTAGCATCCGATATGGCGCGCAATAGCCCCGACAACAGTGAGCTCCACCCCACGGCTGCCTCCTTCGTACTCGAATCCGCAGACACGCATCGTTTTCTCGTTTATTGCAATACAGGTCTCGATGCCGTCGCAGGCTTCCTCCATCAGATTGAAAATAAACACGCCATCTCGGAGCTTTACGTAAATGCACGGGGCGCACCATTGCATGCCAAGGGTCTGGTCTTCCGTATATATCGTCCACGCAGCGGAATGGGGAGTGGTGTAAAGATGCATGGAAGTCGTAATGTCCGACCAGGATCTTGTGAACCCGTGGCCGACCAGTTCATCCGTGAATTCATGGCGTACGTACTTTGGAGCTTCCACTCCTTCCATTTCTGCGGTACCGAAGATGGCTCGATAGGAAACCTCGTTCCCGTAATACTCCGTGCCCATCTTCGAGAGAATGCAGGTGGTAAGCCCGTTGAGCAAGTCCAGGGCGATTTTCACACTGGCGCGGGGCCTGCTTCCGCTGTGCATGTGGGCAAAAAATACCAGTTTTTCATCGGCTTCAAAAGCCCTGTAGGTTTCCTGGTGCCACTGCGATTCGCCCCTATTCCGCCAATGGAGAGTTTTTTTGTCGACGACTTTGTATTCCCAGACCGGGCCGTTGTTGTCATAGCGGAGCGTGAATTCTTTGCCGGCCAGGAGATTGCTCAGCGGCGGAGTGTTGGGCGACATTACACTTAATGGCGCTTTCGAGGAGTCGGGATCCCACGGGAAAGCGATGGTGGCTTTTTCCGCAGCTTTGTGCATTTCTTCTTCACTCATATTCGGAAAAGTCCTCGCCGGCCTGTATGCAGTTCTCTGGCCTTTCGGAATCGGCGCGGCTTTGTTCGGCTGGGTTTGAGCACCCATGCCAAGGTTAATCTTTTCGCCATGTTCGCTAAATGGCTGGAGCCGTGTCAGATGCCCGACACTTTGCCTGTTCCCCGGAACATGTAGTATTCCAGCTCGTCCTTCTCATTAAAGCCGAGCCGCATGCCCGCCTGGGTTTCGGTGAATAGATCCACAACATACAGGGTCATAATTCCGGAAAGTTCACATTCGGTCCTATCGTAAATAAACAGGTTGTCGTCTATAAGTATGTAGTCCGACGGGCTGCAGTAGCTGAGGTCGTCACCCTGCCTGGTCAGTTCGACGAAGTTCGAAGATATCACCGAAGGGTAGAATTCCAGCGTCTCGATGCCGGTGTCCTGCTTCCAGTACATGCCTTTGCCTTCGATCCTGTTGGTAGTGTGATAGCGCGCTTTTGGAGCCTCCTTTCCGGCAACCTCAACGTAGCCGAAATAAAACTGGCGCTGAACCTCCCTGTCGTCCAGAACCTGGCCCTGGCTGTCTTTGCCTCCGCAGAACCATACTTCAAATACCGTGACAAGATTGCTGTCGAGATCGACAAAGACGTTGTATCCCTTCAGGGTTTTGGGCGCCATGTGCGAAAAGAAAACCATCTGCTTCAACGTCAGTGCGCCATAGCCTGCTTCAGCCGATGCTCCGCCGTTTTCGGAGAACGTAAGCTTGTTTTTATCTTTAAAGCTATAGCTCAAAACGGGACCGCCGTCGGTTACGATTTTGAGCGATTTCCCGACCAGAATGTCCGAGAATCCGGATACACATTTCGGACCGGCCGCAGTCCAGACAAGCTTTGGGGCGATTTGTTCTTTGGTGAGTTTCGTGTACTTAAATCGATGCATTGGAGTATTCATTTGCTTGTCTCCTAAACAAAATCATTCTCCGCCGAAGCGTGTACACAGATGGGAAGCGGGTGCTGGTGTTAATGGAATCATGCTCATTTAAAAGGGCGCCGTCAATTGCCAGAATTTGGCGCTTGGTGCCGAAGGCGAATGGCAATTTTTCGTCCACCCTTTCCCGCATCAAAACAAAACAGAATCTGTGGGCAGGGCCTTAACCCACAGATTCTTTTTTTCATGCAGCTTTTTCTGGGACGGATTTATTCCCAGCCGGTTGGCGAATTGTAAGGTGCCATGATGCCAATGGCTTCTATTTCGTGAATCTTGCCGCCCCATATTTTGTAGATGTGCATTGACGGCATATCAAACGGTTTCTGATTGGACATATCGGATTCGGATCGGTCGGGGTTGCCCGTGATTTTGAATTTTTTCTGCGTCATCGGATGATGGAAATGTGAAAAACCGATCGCCAATCCCGTAACGGTGTCGGCGATTTCCACGCGGCGATTCTCGATCGACGTAATGTACTGGAATGTTCCGGAGCTAATCTGGGTCGTGCAATCCTGCATGCCCAATAAGCCCGGCTTCGGCGCCGCCGTGCCGGGAATTGTAACTCCTCCCAATGAGGGACCGCCGGAAGGCGCCGTGCGCATCCCGTTCTCATGCCGCTCGCAATCCGATGCAAATGGGGCGAGATGGCCATTGTTGTTGTCCAGCGCATCATAATAGGACTTCGCAATGTAGATCAACCGGCCGTGCGAATCCGCGTATTCATAGGGAACTTCTAGAAGAAGGGCCGGACGATGCTTCTTCAGATTTGGATTATCGGGATTCCCCATGGGATTATTTTTATCCAGCACCATAACCAAGTGCTCGGCTTCAACGATCTTGCCGTTCACCAACTTAAGCCGGAAACCAACCTGAGCGGGTTTTTGATCGCTGCCCATTACCACCAGGCCGCCGACTTCCTGGTTGATTGGATCCGCTGCCACGATCTTGAAATCGGACGGCATGGAAGAGGCAGTCTTCCATAAACCCTCGCCGGGCTTGATGCGTTTCACGTTCTCAACCATTTTTACATCGTCGGCAAACGGCGCTTTTGCAGGATCATGCGCAACCATCGCGGCCAGATAATCATCGGCAAGCTTTAGCAGCGCGGCGCGGTCCAATCCAGCGTCGGCGGCCGGCATCATCGCCGCGGCTGCAAACAGCGCAATCGCGCCCAGCAATAGATAGCTTCTCATTTTCTTCATAGTATCTGCTCCCAGCAATACGATTTTTTAAATTAAAGATTCACTATGCGTGCTAATTTCGGCATCAATAGGCTAAGGCGCGACGCGGCGCTCCCGGATCAGCCATTTGCCATCCTTGCGAATCAGATAGTCTTCCGACGAGCCCATGAGGTCGATGGTCATCGGTTTGTTCGCACCATGGGCCACGACGAACATCCAGTAGGCTCGTACCACCGCGCTGTTGCGGTCGATGAATTCAATCGATTGATTCGTCACCACGTGATGCGTCGCCGTCGCCTGGACGCCCTCCGCCTCCCGGCGTTGCTTGCGTGAATGCATCACAGGTTCTACGTACTTGCGAATCGCTTCCTTGCCGGCATAGCTGCCTTCCGCCGAAACGAACTTCGCATCATCGGTGAGCGTAGCAAGATAAGCATCCAGGTCCGAGTCGTCGAGGGCACGCACATAGCGACGCAGGGTATCTTCTATCACCATGCGATCCGGCGCGAGCGTGGCCTTATCCGAAAGCCCATCCTGGGCTCCAGCCGGTACAACACTGCTTCCCATCAATACAGCAATCGTCGCGAGCGCTACAATTTTCCAGGTCATGCGTTTCTCCTCGATATCATGGACCTTTCCCTTTTGTATTTTTCCACAAAGCGACGATCACGGATTCGTGTAACAAAACCCAGCGGAAGCCGCACGCCGTCTTCCATAAACTTGCAGTCCCTGAAAAAAAGCCGGAGACAATGTAAGCTAGCGCTGACTTACATTATGTTTTGTCACAAATATGTGTCAAGCACATTCCCCACTCATAGCCGAAAGCGGCCGCAGGCGATGTTTCTATAGGATAGGCGTTGAGTTCGCCTGTTTCCCCTGCCACCGCATTTGTTCGAGGTGCAGCCCAATCAAACGAGACTCTATCCGACCTGTGATACGATTCCAATGTTTTGATTAATCGAATATGGGAGGAGTGCATGAAGTGCCTATTTAATGATCGAAGAAGACAAGTCTCCTGTGTTGAAACGCCGCCGCAAACACGTCGGCGAGAATAGGAGATTGACCTATGCTGAAGAACCAGTCACCTCTGACTCTTGCGCTCGCGCTAATGGTGAGCCTGTCATTCACCTCCGGCGCCTTCGCGCTGAACTACTCCAACAGACAGGGGAACAAGGCCACTTTCGAGACGCTGGAAGAGACTCGCGTGAGCAGCCCCGCGGTCGCCGCCTCACAGGGATCCGGCAAGGGGAACTTCAAGTCCCATCCTGTACTCGACGGCTATCCCAAAGGAACCACGTATGTGTACCGGTCGGCGAACCTGTGGGGCGGGCGCGCCAACCGCTCCAACACGAACATCATTGTCTTTGCCGAGAAGTCCTTCCAGAACAAGGATGCCGCGCTTGCCTACCTGAAGGATCTCGGCCTGATCAACATCATCGATACGGCGATCGGCAGTGTGGTGCTCGTCACGCCGTCCGATCCCAAAGCCGGTTTCGCCGCCGCCGACCAGAAGCACTACTACGCCCTCCAGACGGCAATGCTTTCGCTGGGGGGCTCTGAAAGATCCAACAACGTCGTTACGACCTACTCCGACGGGGACTACTTCGGCGGCTTCGGCTTTCTTTATGTCATCGGCATCGACGGCGGCGCGACGTTCTTCAACAACTACATTGCCAGCACTTTCGACTACGCCAGCCGCATTGCCGGCGTTCTGCTGATCAACGGCAAGATGGATGAGGTCCGCAAGGTGGCCAGCGTTCTGCCCGCCTATCTCGTGAACGCCACCGAGGCTGTCGAGGCCAAGTACAAGGCCGCGAACAAAACCGACGCGGTAAAGGGCGACGCCAGGACCACTACCTACTTCAATCAGGCCCTGCCGCTTCAGCAGGTGACTGTCAACAGAGAATCAAGTCCAAACGCGGCCGCCATCATCAAGAGGGTTTATGATGAGATGTTCTCCAGAGCAATGCGAATCCCTGTGGTTAAACAGGGTTTGCACAGCGCCGGCACGCCCTACCAGGGATATAGCTTCGATCAGGCGCCCTATTCTCTGGCCGCGCGGAACGTAGTCACGAATGGTGTGGCGCCGGACGGCATTTCCGTGTTTCCGCACCAGGAAGACAAGTTCTCCAGTATCAAGACCAAAGCGGGTGAGTACCTGCAGACTTGGTACGAGTATGTGCCCAGCGAGGTTCTACAAAACAGGGTCGCGCCCGGCTCCGTTCCACTGGTAATCGCCCTTCATGGCGGCGGCGATGATCCGCAGGCCTTTGTTGAGGAGGTCGGCTGGCTGGAGATGGCACGCCAGAAGCGGTTTGTCATAGTGGCCCCGGAACACCAGAGCCTCTATTCGGATCAGACTGTTCTTGGAGAATCGCTAGCTGCGCTGGCTGCTTACATGATGAAGACCTATCCTGCGATTGACGCTTCACGTGTATATGCGTCCGGCTATTCGATGGGCGGAGGGGCTACCCTCGTAATTGCGACCAGCCATCCCAGGATGCTGGCGGCTGTTGTAGACATGGCCGGCGCGATGTTCACTTTTACGGACAAAATGGAGGCGCAGTTCAAAGAAACGGATCTACCGTTCATGTACTTAACCAGCGCCTATGACCTGCAGCCCAATATAAACCCAGAAGACGGAAGTCTTTCAGACAATTCTCAGGTGCTGCTGAATAAATTTTTGCTTTTCAATAACATGAGCCAGGTCAGCTATGACTTCAGAGCGCACCCGAAGTGCGGATTTCAGGCTGACGCCTGGTCCGAGACTTTGTTGAATGATGAACACAAGAACTTCATATGGTATCTGAATAACAAGCAGGGTGTTCCCATGGTGGCCCTCAACTATACGGCAGATCTGATTCATGCTTTGTATCCCCAGTACGCCAAGATGGCGTGGGACTACTTGACTCAGTTCTCGCGCGATCAGAAGACCGGCGCAATCCAATACAATCCTTACGCCAATTAAGTATCCTCCGGCTCCGCCGGAGGATTTACGGTTGAAGGATAGGTAGGACAAGCTGCCGATCCATGCCAATTGACATCATGGAAACTTCTGATAATTTCAAGTTATGTAAATTAAGAACCCAGAGTCTTGCTGACGAGAATATACTATACAGACAGCACCCATTGCCGCACCGCGACTTCGGGAAATACATGGTCCACGAGATGGGCTGCCGTGTCGGCCATGCGCCGGCCTCCACACGACGGACAAAAGCCTCTATGCTTGCAAGAATACGGGACGACGCGATCCATGCCGCAGGTGTCGCAGTAAACCCGCACAAAACCTCGGGCCAAAACTCCGCAATCAAGAAACGCGCGCAGTTCGCGTTCCACAAACCTGGGAACCACACGTCCGCGCTCCTGTTGCCGGGCCAGAAAGGATTCGATGTTTTCGGCTACCAAATGATAGAGAACGCTCTCTTCAGGATGGCGCGGGTGATACTCAAAAGCGGCTTCGCAAACGCTGAAATCCCGGCCTGCAAATAGTGGCTCTTCATCAGCATACTGCGTTCCCCTATTAAAAACCGCCGATAGACAGAGGACCATTTATCTCGCTCAGCTTCCTGCAGCCCTGAAGCCGCACTATGACTAACAGGCGGGGGGCCGATTGAGTGAATAATTTATTGGTCCGAAATGCTGATTTTTATTTGAGCGTAATGGCACCAGGCAGCTGCTATGCCGCCAGTAATGCGGGTCAACCCCCATTTATGCGATTGGAAATTTCTTTCAGGCGACTGAATTCCGCCTCAACGGGGACATGATCCGCAATGCCGATGATCGTCCGAAGGTCGATCGCTGCAAAGGCTTTAGCGGCTTCAATAGAATCGATCAGAAGAGACATGTCGACCATGGGCATCACATAATCCTGCGGGATGCCTCCCCATAGCGCAATATCCGGGCCCGTCGCTTTTCTTGCCTCGGAAAGTGGGGCATCACTCTGCGGCGGTCCCGAGATGCCGGCCAGCCCGTCAATACCGGAACCGGCCAGGAGAGGCAACAGATGCTTGGAAATTCCCCCTATGTGAACCCAGAGGGAATGGCCGCTCCGATGCAATTGTTCGCATGTCTTTTGATAGCTTGATTCAAGGTGGTTTTTAAAAACGGCCGGCGAGATGAATTGTCCGTCCAGATTATCCGGCGCCAAAAAGATGGAGTGGGAGAAGTCCGCCGCCAGATTCTGTATCAGTTCATTCCTTTTTTCCTCCATTACCCCCAACATTTCCGTTAATCGGTCCTCTTCCGCCATCATCAACATCAATCCGTCACTCCATCCAAGCATGGTATGAAGCATATCCGAATATGGGGTTTTAGGAAGTTGGATAACTCCGATGATGCCGGGATTCGCATCGATTTCAGGCGGTTTGGAGGGCTTTCGGTACTGCATTGCCTTCACAATTTCTTCGGCTGCATCCAAATCATCTTCATCTTTCACGGGGTATTCGGTTTGCCACCAATCCCCATCGGGTCCCAGCGACCATGTTTCAGACAGAACTCTGGATTTAGTGTGATATTTGTATACGCGCTGGGTTTCGGACTTTTCTCTGGTTACATCGATACCGTCATATTCAAGCTGCCAGGGTGTATGGACCAGCCAGGCCGGGCAATTCAAAGCTGAAGCGATGTCAGCCAGGGAGTTTTCCCTATATTCTTCCGGTAAAGTCCCCCGTTTGCTATGCCATTCGAACCATAAACCTAAATCAGGCATGAAAAAGGGCCGGCTCCGAGTTTTTCCATTTAGCCGTGCCAAGAAGGTTTCCTTAAAATCCATCATCGCTATTCCCTGATATACCTTGAAGTTTATATTCGAGTAACCGTTTAGCCAATCAGGCTCGATTTTACTGAACATTATAGCGCGGTGGCAATAGCCTCAGCTTGACTATTGCCGCATATTATCTGAAGATCGTGTCGTTTGATATTGCTTACTGGGTATAGCGGTATCTTAATGCAGGCGGTTTCTGCCAAAGATGTCAGTCCAGCGATGCTGACCATCGATGGACGTACCGAAATTCATTGAAGGAGAACAGATATGCTCACAAAAAGACAAAATATGGTGGAAACCATGAAGGGCGGAAAACCCGACCGCTTCGTCAAAGGCTATGAGGCGCTCTCGCTGGTGATGACTCCATTTGGCATGAGCAGTGGGCGCCCCGTTCAAGGGCGGCACTCCCATAATAAACAAATGGGGCGTCACCATCAGTTTCCCGTCCAACGCGCCCGGACCCTTTCCGGTACACGACGCGGAACATATCGTCATCAAGGACATCGAACACTGGCGCGACTACGTCAAGGTCCCAAACCCCGTCATGCCGGAGGAGGCTTGGGCAGAGACTGTTAAACAGGTTGAAGCCATTGACCGTAATGAATATTTCGTGGCGCCGTTCATCGCGCCGGGCGTCTTCGAGCAGAGCCACTATCTTCTGGAGATCACCAACTGCCTGACCGCTTTCTACACAAACCCTGACGAACTGCATGAAATTTACGACATGATCACCGAGTTTGAGCTCAGGTATGCCGAGGATGTCTGCAAATATATCAAGCCGGATGCCCTGTTCCACCACGACGACTGGGGCAGCCAGAAATCGTCTTTTATCTCCCCCGCGATGTTCGAAGAGTTCATCCTGCCTGCGTACAAGCAGATCTATGGCTATTACAAGTCCCACGGCGTCCAGTGCATCGTCCACCACTCCGACTCCTATGGCGAGAACCTTGTGCCGTTCATGGTCGAGATGGGCATGGATGTCTGGCAAGGCTGCATGTCCACAAACAACATTCCGAAGATCATCAAGGATTACGGCGGAAAACTCACAATCATGGGTGGCATCGACAACGGAAAAGTCGACCGTGGAGACTGGACGCGCGAGGCTATCCACGAGGAGACCTTCCGTGCCTGCCGCGAATACGGCACGAAATACTATATCCCCTGCACTACGATGGGCGATCCTGCCAGCATCTACCCCGGCGTCTACGATACCGTCATGGAGGAGATCGACAAAGCCTCCAGGGAAATGTTTAAATAAAATCGCGCAGAATGCTCGCCGGTATTTATCTTCTGATAATCCGGCGGGCGCTTATGAAGCCTGATTCTCCGGTCGGATTAAGGCCAGATCCAGGCCGAAATGCTCTTTTAAAAGCGCATTGAATTCATAGTCATGTGTGATGGGTGTGTCCAGCACATCATTATTTTTCACCACCTTAAAGTGGTTGTCGGTGAGTGTAATCCTCCCATCCTTTTGTGGGCATGGTACACATTCGCATTGTCAGAAAAAAAGACCCGGGGAATGTAGCCGTAAAATGGTTCGACATAAGAAAATCCTCAGGGCCGCATTCATCCAAGGTAAAGGCGTATAGAGAATTATATCTCGTCTCCATGTTTTTTTCTGGAGCACATAGCCAGATGTCGGATTGGTGATCAGGCGGTACGTATGTGCGAACTGCCGTTGCTCCGTATTTTCCTCCAATATCAATGGAGCGATAATGCCATCATTGCCAAAACCCACATCGGCCAGCCACGTATTGCCTCCCGTTTCCACCAGTATCGCTTGATGTGTTTTGGTTGTGTAATGGATGCCATCAACTGTTACCCTCGCCAGAAGATTCGTAACTTTGAATCCCATCTCTTGGAGGACAAGGGAAAAGATGCCGTTCATTTCAAAGCAGTATCCTCCCCGCCTTTCCTTCACAATCTTTTTATACAGGGATGCCCCATCCAGTAAAATCGGTCTTCGATAAAACACGTCCAGGTTTTCAAATGGCACGTTCAGGGTATGAGCAATGTGAATATCTCTGAGAGTGCCTTCGCTGGCTTCCGCGCTGCCTTTGTAATTAATTCTCTCAAAATATGAATCCAGGCTGAAAATAGCACTCTCCATTAAAAGACTCCTTTTGCTATCTCAATCTATTCCAACGGTACGCTGTCCCCGCTTCTGATAAGAGGCTTTCCGTTATTTTCATTGAATTTCCGACGAATAGTTCGATTACAAATCAAGCCCTGATTCCGTAAACCACCTCATTGTAACGGGCGATCTCGTCGGTAATGATCGGGTCCACGTTGGGATAGATGCTGCCTGCGAGTCCATAGGTCAAGCTCGGGAAAAAGCCGCCGCCCGGGCCATATTCCACGCAGGCTCGGCGAACCTCGGTGCGGATAGTTTCCTCGGAGGCTTCCGGCCAGTCAACGATGGCGGCGTCGATGCCGCCCATGAGAATCATGCGCCCGGCGAGCTGCTTCTGAATTTTCGGTATGTTGTTTTGGGGCAGCACGCCCTGCCAGATATCTATCCCCAATTCCACCATGTCTTCAACTATGGGCTCAAGGAAAGAATCCGCATGGTGCATGATGAGGACGCCGTTGTCATGGGCGTAATTGTACATCTTGAAGTAGTAAGGCTTTATCATTTCCCGCCATGTGGCGGGGCTCATAAACATCGCATGTTTGCTTCCCCAGTCATCGTGGGAGAGAATGATGTCAGGTTTGAGATTGTCGACGAGCAATTTGAGGTAATTGAATCGGAATTCGCTGATGGCGGCAATGAGTTCTTTCATGCTTTCCGGTTCCAACAAAAGGTTCGACAGCGTATCCTCAAAACCCATGAGATAATGACACTGCTCAAAAATGCCCGTGCCCATAAAGCCCATGACCATCTTTTCATCTTTGTCTACCTGCTCCGCCGCTTCCAGCGCGGGCTTCCAAAGCTCAGGATCGGAGCAGGCTCCGACTATGTCCGGAACCTTCACATAGTCCTGCCACCGGGTGATATCCGGGACCACCTTGTTTTCTGCTGTGACATGGGGCATGGCCGCAAACTGCTCTTCCGGCCAGGCAATTTCAGTTCCCCACTGGTCTTTTGTAGTCTGGCCTTTTACACGGTTGCCGCGCGTAAATTTGCTGCAGGGATCGACCATTACTGGAACGAAGGGCTGGTATTGATTGACGAGTCTGTCCGGTTTGCCTTGGGGTTTTAAGAGCTCAAGCAGATTTTGTTTCGGTGTAAGCATTTGCTCTCCTTTACCTGCTGTAATGAATCCGCGACTGCCTATAAAGCTCCTCGGTGAAGGCAGGGGTTAACATAGTCATTGCGTTAATATTAAAAAAGGAAGGCTTTTTCGGATTGCAGAACATTTCCGCATATTTTCTTGCTTCTTCCCGCTGCTGTTCTTCTGGAAAGGCTGCCGGGTCGAAAGGATTGGGCATAGCCCCTATCAGCAGCTTATCTCCATACAAGTCATAAATTTTATGCGTATCATTCATTGCCTGCGGGCACCACATATCCCAGCCTGCGGCTATGATGTTCGGAACCTGTTTCATCAGCTGGCCGCAGCTGTGCAGCTCGCAGTATTTGCCTCTCGAATGCAGAAAATCAGTGACTCTTTTCATGTAGGGCACGATCATTTCAGTTACTACGGACGGAGAAAAAAATGTCTCCTGTTGTGAGCCCCAGTCATCATGGATGCAGAATCCGTCAATCCCAGGGAAATGAGTGCAGAATTTATCGAATATTTTTATATATAAGTCGGTTGCCTTATCGAAGAAGGCTTTAATGGCATCCTGCTGATCTTCGTCGATCATGGCCACAACTGCGTTTTCAAATTCCATGAAAGTGATCAGCCTTTCGTACCAGCCTGTCAGAAACCAGCATACATTGGATTTTTCATCATCGAGATAGGATGCATTTTCCTTAGCGCTCCCTTCCCAGTCCCAGGATTCAATATCGGGCCAGACAATTTTATCCGGCCATTCGTTGAAATCCTCAATAAATGGCTTGCCCGGACGGATCATCGATCCCCCAGCGACCGGGACATACTCCCACATCATGCCGAACATGTCGGGTCCGCCACCCTTGTTCGGATCAAATGGAGTGCCTTCAAAAACGAAGGAACGCGCGATAGCATCAGGAATAACTCTTGGGCTGAATAAACGGCTTTCAACCATGCTTGAAATCTGCCAGACAGCTTCTTTTCTCAACAAACCGCTAACAGCTTCTTTGTCGGAGACGGGATGTTTGTAAATTTTTATTGCAGGCATAAAATTCCATGCAGGTATCTCTTTTATGACTTCCATTTCCTTGGGATCAAATTTAGGCACTGCCATTTTTGCATTTCCTTCTATAACTTCTGCTGATGGTAATTTGATGGTAGCTCGTTTATTTTCAAGGGGCGCAGGATACCATAGGACTGGTCTGAAAACAGCACGATTTGCCGAATTGTCCTGCTCGGCGTGCAAGCAAGATACGCTTTGCGATTGAGCTCCGATCTTCGGGCACTGCTTGCCGATCTGCTATTGCCGGACCGCGCTGCCGAACAGGCGTTAACGGTATACGAATACAATCAAGGTATCGGTATTAAAATGCGCTATACTTCAATCGGCCTATTTATAGGTTTCTTTTTCTGTTGTTTCTATGCGAAGAAGATACCCTGCATTACTCAAAGCTGTTCGGCGCTACTATGCAGATGATAGAGAGATTGATAGCAAAGGCGCTTGAAGCCGGCTTTGATGCGGCAGGCGCGCTGGATTGTTCCACCATTATTCTGCGGCCCGAGGTTCGCGAAGCCTGCGAGACAAACAAGTGCGGGCGTTACGGCAAAAGCTGGTCCTGTCCTCCCGGATGCGGATCTTTGGACGAATGTGCCGCCCGCATTCGTCGGTATGCGAAGGGGCTTATTGTGCAGACGGTAGGGAAATTGGAGGATCAATTCGACGGTGAAGGAATAATGGCGGCTGCGCATCGCCACGCGCAAAGCTTCCGCCGTATTTCCAAGGAATTGCGGAGGGACTATCCCGGGATGCTTCCCATCGGGACCGAAGGCTGTTCAAATTGCGATCTTTGTTCCTACCCGGATGCTCCATGCCGGGATCCGCTCGGAGCAAGCTCGCCGATGGAGGCATTCGGAATGATGGTACGTGATGTCTGTCAGGCAAACGGCATGGAATATTACCATGGCAAGGATACCATTACATTTACGGGATGCTTTCTGTTGGAGTAGGCCGCGGGTGCGTCCATAGTTCAGGAGACACCATCAGAATCCGGAATTGCACCCCGGAAGAGAAGCCATAGCTATCGGAATCGGTATCGCAATCACATGTCGGTTTCGATCATCGATAAAAAAGCCGATAGCGATTGCGATACCGATTCCGATAGCGACGGCTTCCATCCGCGATTACTTTGCCCTATAGAGCACCTCCCGATGCTTAATGGAAGCGTCGAGAATGGCTCCGGTTGCGGCGCCGACGCCTCCTCCTACGAGCGCACTACCCAGCAAGAAAGCGGAGGCATCTTCATCTCCCCAGTTGACAGGGCCGTTTGTCTTGGCATTGCCATAGACGGCTATGCCTGCAAGTCCGGCTGCAGCCCCAATCAATGTGCCCAGCAAAATGCCGTTGCGTAAACGATCACGCACTATTGCGGCCGTTTCAATTTCCCGGATTGCGAGCCTTGGCAGTCTTCGTTCGTTCCCGTTCAATTCATTGAACAGGATTTCATCAGGCCCGATCCTATTGAAGGTACACTCCAGGCGTTCTCCTCCTCGAAAGCTAACAATGACTGCGGTTCCGGGCGCCAGCGCCTCAATTTTCTCCCAGCGGCCGGCAACAACTTCTGCCCGTGCAGCAGTAGCCGTTAGCAGAAACGCTAAGACTGCAGAAATAAGCTTTTGATGTCTCATATGCCACCTCCTGCTATCTTAATGCGAAAATAATGCGAAAATTGGGATCAGCCAAAAATTCATTCAAAATCCGGAATCCGGAATCTGAACGAGGCATTACCAAAGGCCGTTCAATTCGGTTAGAATGATCTCCATGCGGATCAATCAAGAGTTGATAGCCACAGACGGGGGCGTACGCGCAACATGGGCGGAAGTGAACCTGGCGCGCCTGGAATACAACCTGGCTGCGATTACGCGGAGAGTCGCGCCCGCAAAAGTGATGCTCGTCGTAAAGGCCAACGCCTACGGACATGGACTCGCGGAAGTATCAAAGGCCCTGGCCGGGAAAACGGATTACGTCGGCGTTGCGGTCCTGGAAGAGGGTATCCTGCTGCGGGAGCTTGGCATTACCGCCCCGATCATTGTTCTGGGCGGCATCTGGGGCGACCAGATCCTGCGCTATCTGCAACACGACCTGACGCTGACCGCTTCGTCGGTAGAACGTCTGGAGCAGATCGACGCGGTCGCCGCGCAGATGGGCGTCAAAGCAAAAGTCCATCTAAAGATCGACACGGGCATGGAGCGGATCGGCATTCACTATTACAGCGCGCACCTTCTTCAGGAGGCGGCGCTGAAGTGCAGGCATGTTGCAGTCGAAGGGATTTTTTCCCACTTTGCCAACGCCGATGCGCGCGATCTGGCTCATGCACGCCTGCAGCTGGAGCGTTTCAACGAGGTGCTGCGCTTCTACGAGCGACGCAGTCTGCCCATGCCGATGCGGCATATCGCAAACTCCGCCGCGGTGCTGCAGCTCCCGGAAAGCTGCCTGGACATGGTGCGGCCCGGCATCATGCTCTACGGAGTTTATCCCTCTCCCGAAGTGCCGCACACGGTGGAAGTCAAGCCGGCCCTGGCCTGGAAATCGCGCGTAGTTTATTTCAAAGTAGTTAAGCCCGGCCACGCCGTCAGCTACGGATCCACGTGGCAGTCCAATCACGATACGCGCATCGTGACCGTTCCGGTCGGATATGGAGACGGTTTTTTCCGCAGCATGTCCAACCGGGCGCAGGTGATTATCCGCGGGAAAAAATATCCGCAAATCGGCAGCATCTGCATGGACCAGCTGATGGTCAATATCGAGGGGGACTCGGCTTACAACGGAGACGAAGTGATCCTGCTGGGCGAAGCGGGCGGTCAACACATTACCGTTGAGGATCTGGCGGAGTGGGCCGGAACGATTCCCTACGAAATACTGACCAATATCAACACCCGTGTGCCGAGGGTGTATGTGAATGAGTAATTCTCCCTTTATTAAATAATATCTATAGCCGCGCAATAATCGGTATCGCTATCGGAATCGGTATCGCAATCGGTTTTCGGATTTCGATCATCAACATGAAAAGCCGATATCCGATAGCGATACCGATAGCGATACCGATAGCGATCCCGATACCGACCCCGATCAGGATACAGATCTGATTGCGAAAATCAGCGGCTCCGCATGGTCTAAACCCCTCAAAAACATCCTTCCCGGCAGTCGACAATTTGCTTTTGCATGGGACAGGCTTTGGACTATGATCGGGCCAGCCCGCATTTCTCAAGGCGTTTTGTAGCGAGGCGGCGCATACGGGCATGGAAACAATTGATTCCAGATTCCAAATTCCCGATTCCAGACGAAAAGCAAACGCGAATCCGGAATCCGGAATCCGGAATCACGAATCAGGAGTAGCGAGACAGATGGAATCCCTAAAAATCCAGATGGACAATAGAGAAATCGAAGCGTTTGCAGGGATGACGATTCTTCAGGCTGCGGAACTGGCTGGGATCCGCATCCCCACGCTCTGCCATCACCGCGATTTCATTCCGAGCGGGTCCTGCCGCATTTGCGTCGTCGAACTCGAGGGAAGCCCCCGGCTGATAGGCTCCTGTCACACTCCGGTGGCTAAGGGCATGGTCCTTCACACGCGCTCGCCTAAAGTCCTCTCTGCCCGGAAGGCGACTGTCGAACTGCTGCTTGCGGGTCACACCGGACCCTGCGTCATGGATTTCAGAGCCGGTCAATGCGATCTGCATAAGATCGCCTCCGATCTGGAAGTGGCGCCTCCCAGGTTCCACATCACCAGACCTCGCTTCTATCCGATCGAGAACGTCAGCCCTTATGTCCACAGGGATTTATCCAGATGCATCCTGTGCTCGCGGTGCATTAGCGCCTGCAGCGATATCGCGGGGCAGTACCTGTTCAACACCGGCTATAGGTCGTTTCATTCCAAGGTTGTCGTCGATAACGATATCCCTCTGGATAAGGATGTCTGCAAGGATTGCTATGTCTGTGTGGAGTATTGTCCTACAACGGCGCTCAGCAAGGCCGGGCAACCCGAGGATAAAAAAAGAGGGAAGAAGATGGAATCCCGCACGCCTCAGCCGCAGGCCCGGGAAACAAACTGCGGCAATCTGCTTTCCATGATCAAGAAAGCGCAGGACAAATCCCGCCATGTGTCGCCAAAATTTTTAGCGGACACGGCCGATTCCATGAATCTCTCGATCAGCGAAGTATATGGCGTCTCGACCTTCTACTCTTTCATCTCAACCAGGCCGCTGGGGAAAAATGTCATCCGGGTCTGCAAGAGCGTTCCTTGCTTCCTGCAGGGTTCTGAAATGATCCTGAAGAGCATTGAAGAGGAAATCGGCATAAAGCCAGGCGAGATGACTCGAGACAAAAAGTATTCTCTGGAACTGACCAACTGTATTGGAGCTTGCGACCAGGCGCCCGCCATGCTTGTGAACAACGATGTGCATGGGAACCTGACGCCGAAAAAAATATCCAGGATTTTGCAGCAGTATTAACCCTGTGAGAAATGCGGGTTAAGACCCAATGGGAGAATAGCCGTGCAAAAACGGGTCGTTTTAAAAAACTGCGGGATCGTTGATTCCAGGAGCATTCATTCATTTTTAAAAAGAGGCGGCTTCGCAGCACTGGAAAGAGCCCAGAAGCGCATGACGCCTGAAGAGGTCATCGAGGAAGTGACCGCGTCCGGCCTGCTGGGTCGGGGCGGCGCAGGCTTTTCCTGCGGGTTGAAATGGAAGCTTGCGCGCGCGCAGGCCGCAGATCAGAAATTCATCGTTTGCAATGCAGACGAAGGCGAGGTCGGTACTTTCAAGGACAGGTACATTCTGCAAAACGATCCTTTTTCCCTTATCGAAGCGATCGCGATTGCCGGCTGGACCATCGGTGCCGGCAAAGCATTCATCTATCTGCGCGGCGAATATCATTTCTTGTCCGGCCTGATCCTCAATGCCATCAGCCAGGCGAAGGAAAAAGGATTCCTCAAGCATATGGATATCGAGCTGCGTGAAGGAGCCGGTGCCTACATGTGTGGCGAGGAATCGGGCCTCATGAATTCCATCGAGGGATTGCGAGGAGAGGCGCGCTACAAACCTCCATTCCCGCCCCAGAAGGGACTCTGGGGAAAACCGACGATCATCAACAACGTCGAAACTCTGATGAATATCCCCCAGATTATTCTGAAAGGCAGCGCTTGGTTCCGGGCTATGGGAACCGAACGCAGCAAAGGGACCAAGGTATTTTCGGTCAGCGGAGACGTGGCGGCCCCCGGAGTGTATGAGCTGGAGCTTGGCAGCAGTCTTTCAGAGCTTGTGCTCAAGCTGGCCTCCGCCCGGGACGTCAAAATGGTGCAGGTCGGCGGCGCCTGCGGAAGAGTCATTCCTTTAGACGGGATTGATACACCGCTTGCATACGAAAGTGTCCTGGGTGCCGGCGCGGTAATGGTGTTCAACAAAACCCGGGACGTAATTGACGCGATGTACCGGAATATGGAGTTCCTGGCTGACGAGTCCTGCGGACGCTGCACGCCATGCCGGGATGGCTGCGAAGCGATGCTCGATATCCTGGGAAGGCTTTCCAGGGGAGAAGGCGCAAGTGAAGACATCGGGGCGCTGGAGGATTTGTCGCAGGTAATGTCGGTGTCCGCAATGTGCGGTTTGGGCCAGACAGCGTCTTTTCCGCTCATGGATACTTTGAAACATTTCCGGAAGGAATACGAAAACCGAATCGAACAATCGGAATTCTTAAGAAAACTTAGTTTTCGTGTGTAGCGGCGGCCGGGCGAAGCCTTCGAATATTTACGGCGACGGAAAAAAAGCGGCAGCAAGCTGCCGCACTCCAAAAGACAAGAGTGAAACAAATGGCCAAGAAAAAAACGGATGAACGTGCAGCGACGCTCAACAGATATTCATGCCCCTATTGTCTGAATATTTTTAACTCATTTGAGGCGATAAAATCCCACGTCCTTGTGAATCACGCCGCTGAAGCCCTGCCGGAGCCTGAGGGGACCATCCATGTCACAATCAACGGGCAAAAATATAAATTCCAGGTCGAACCGGATTGGACTCTCTATTACCTCATCCACGACGTGATCGGCCTGATCGGAACGAAACTGATGTGCGATCGCGGCGCCTGCGGCTCCTGCACGGTCATCATGAACGGACGCCCCATCCTCTCGTGCATGACGCTGGCCATCGAGTGCAACGGGAAAGTCATTGAGACGGTCGAGGGCATCGCGGCGGCCGGGCATCCTCTGATCGAAGAATATGTAAAACATCATTGCATGCAATGCGGATACTGTACTCCGGGATTCGTTGTTACCGCAAAGGCTTTCCTGGATAGGAATCTTAATCCGACGGAACAGGAAATACGCGAGGCCCTCGGCGGCAATCTCTGCCGTTGCGGCACCTACCCTCAGCATCCCAAGGCCATTATTGAAGCGGCAAAAATCCTGCGCAGGCGCAGTAGGGGGAACTGTCACGAGGTATGCTTTTGCACAGCGTGGTGGATAATGCAATCGGCATGTCCGGATTGAGGACGTGCTGATCACCCGGATAAAGTTTTAAAAGCATCAGAAAAGGATCGCTGATTCGAAATTCGAAATCGCCGACCAGACCATTGATAATCTCGGAATCTGGAATCTCGAATCTGGAATCAGATTCGGAGGTTACGCATGAGACAGTTTACTCATATCAGCGCCCGGACCGTGGATGAGGCAATCTCGGCTCTCCAAAGATACGGGGACCGGGCAAATATTATCGCGGGCGGGACGGATATATTGGGGAAGATGAAAGATTCGATACTTCCCAGGTATCCCGAGGCACTCATAGACATCAAAAACGTTGCAGGTCTTGATTTCCTTAAAGAAGAAAAAGGCGTTTTGCGGATCGGAGCGCTCACACGTCTGGAAGACATAGGGAAAGAGCCGCTGATCCGGGAAAAGTACACAGCACTGGCGCAGGCAGCGGGCCGCACGGCTTCTCCTCAAATCCGGGAAATGGGCACAATCGGCGGCAATCTGTGTCAAGACATACGCTGCTGGTACTATCGAAACCCTAATAACCGGTTTCCCTGCCTCAGAAAGGGCGGCGGCCGGTGCTATGCGATTGAAGGGGACAACCGCTACCACTCCATAATGGGCGGAAGCGTTGAAGGCGGATGCTACGCAGTGCATCCCAGCGATACGGCTCCGGCGCTGATTGCCTTGAATGCCAAGATAAAAACTTCGAAGAGAACGCTAAACGCCGAAGATCTTTTCCAGGTCGACGTGGCTAAAACTACGGTGCTGGATTCGGATGAGATTGTGACCGAAATTCAGGTGCCGCAACCCAAGGCAGGTTCGCAAAGCGCGTTCATTAAATTTGCCATCAGAAAGTCGATCGACTTCCCGATCGTAAACTGCGCCGCGATGATCACAAGAAAGAACGGCGTCGTTGCGGCTGCCCGCATCTGCCTCAATGCGATCGCGGTCAAACCGTATCGGGCTGACAAAGCAGAAAAGACAATCCTGAAAAAACGGATGGATGAAAGCCTGGCGGAGGCTGCGGGCGCCGCCGCTATGGCGGACGCAAAGCCAATGGAGCGCAACGGGTATATGGTCCAGATAGCCAAGGTTCTGGTGAAGCGGGCTATCCTGGCGTGTGTCGAGAAGAAGTGAAATGCGTATAACCGTCCATATCTACGCGTACCTCCGCTATTACCTTCCCGCGGGAGAAAAATCCGTTCTACAAAAGGAATGGGAAATGCCGGAAGGCGCCACGATCAAGCAGGCATTGGAAAAGCTGAACCTGCCGAAGGAAGTTCGAATCACGGTGCTTTTAAACAACAATAGCGTGGATCAGGCGACCGTCCTGAATGAAGGGGACATAATCCATGTTCTCCCTCAGATGGGAGGAGGCTAAGGAATTGACGATTTACGAGTGACGATTGACGAATGAAAACATACGTTGCGAATAAGGGATGCACCCTGATCTGGATGTCTATTTTCAATCGTAAATCGTTAATCGTAGATTCGTCAATCAGAGTGGCGGCGCGCGTGCACGATTCCGTCAGCAAAAGTGGTTTTGAATCCGAGCTGTGTTAATTGAGGGTCAATGACCGTGTAGGCAAGCTGTCCCTTCACCGGATGATAGGCGGCAATTGCGAGTTGCACCCGTGATTCCAGGGTCTTTGGCATTCCCTTGAGAGCTTCGATCTCGGATCCCTCGATATCCATTTTGATGAAATCAACCGATGCGAGGTCCAATTCTTCCAGGATGCCGTCCAGGGTGTCTGCTTCGACGCTGATGGAATCGCCCGTGGAACTGTAGAAAGCGTCGTGGTACACGCTGTGGGCGGCAGCATTTCCCGAAAGATACATGTCTAATTGCTGCTTTTGACTCCAAAGCGCCTTCTGAATCGCGACAACGTTATTGAGGCGGTTTGCTTCGATGTTTTTGCGAAGACAGGCGAAGTTGCGAGGCTCGGGCTCTATGGCAATGATTCTGCCTTCCTCTCCGAGCGCGGCTGAGATCTTCACGCTGAATGCTCCGATGCGGGCGCCCGCATCCACCACAATGTCTCCCCTTTTAAACGGATAGGATCCGTTGTAGGTGGAGTTGATGACGACGCCTTCTATCTCCTTCAGGGTCGTAAGGAACCGGTAGTACAGCTGCCGGTTCTCGGGCTTCATGAGGTCTTCCGGCGAAATGGCTACTGCGCCCGGCAAAGCATGTTGCAGGCAGGAGTCGTACAGCCGGATCCCGCTGTCGATTTCGACAAACAGGCTGCCGTCCGCGTCCAGTCCCAGCGATCGCACCCAATTGTCGCGGGTCATCGGATTTTGACTCCATCCCGGAGTGGAGGAAAGGCACTACTGAAGTCCCAGGTCGGCGATTTTTGCCGGAGTGAAGACTCCGCGCCGGATCATTTTTCCAATAAGCTCAGTACAGTAATCGCATTCACTGCATTCCTTGTCGCAGGACGTAACCTTCTCGAAGAATTTGACGGCATCCAGGCTCTTGTTGTCGAGGTGCATCAGGTGAGACATCCCGACGGAGTACAGGTTGCCCGCCATAAGCTCGAGAAGATCTCCGTCCCAGCTTTCGCCCATATAAGCTTCGAGAGATCGGACGATCATACTCTTTGAGCTTGTCCGCCCCACGAGTTTGAAGTAACCGGTGATGGACTCGTACTTGCGCGCGTCCTCCGGACGAATCCAGCAGGATTTTAGCAGCTGGGACAAATCGGTTTTCGAAAGCTGAATGCAGTTGAGGCTGAAAACATTGTCCTCGGGTTTTGTCTCTTTTGCCTTATCCGGATTGTGCGATTTGTGCGAGATGTAGTTGAAATGGAATTTGCGGAATGCGCACCGGAAGAGGCAGCCTTCGTTCACCATCAATTTTATTTCCAACTGAGTCGCATCTTTGATTCTCTTCAGCAGGGGGAGGTCCCGGTTGATGTCGACGTCAGGAGTTATGACATCGGCGCCCGCTTTCTTGAAAATCAAGGCTTTCTGCACGCAATCGATGTCGCTCAGGACGGAAGCGCAGATCTCAAGCTGCGGGAACCGCCTCCGGACCTCCCGGATATACAGGGGATTGGCGACTGTGATCGCCTCAACTCCGTGCTCCTCGTGCGCTCGCTTCAAGTAGTCCATCGTCGATTTCAGAACTTGCGGCGCATACCAATCGCTGCCCTCGCAGATGGAGTTGAGCAGCAGATTCACCCGGATGCCTTCCCTGTGTATCTTGTCCACCACATCCGCGAACCCGCCGAAATCGATCTCGGGGGCGATTCTGCCCGAACCGGCATATTCCTGCGGGCCGGACAGATAAATTTCCCTTATGCGATTTCCTTTGTGTTCTTTGAAGCGGAATATCTCGGTGAGCGTTTCAAGATCGTTATTGTAAGGGACCGAAAACTCCAGATTGCCCATGCAATACTCATATTAAAGGTTGCAGGTTGCAGGCTCCAGGTTACAGGTTGCGGGTTCCAGATCGCAGGATATGGATACTAATCTGGAATTTGGAATCTGGAATCTGGAATCAACAAGATCCGTGGATGCCCTGGCATCCCCAAAAGCAAAGGATTATGCGCAGGCGAGAATGGCCCGTTTCACCATCGTTTTGGCGATCGGAATTTTCCATTTATTCCTGTCGCCGGGAAGCGCCTTTGCGGAAGCTACGGCTGCGGCGCCCGCAGCGTCTGCGTTAGCCTCATCAATCGTTTTTCCTTTGATGGCTTCCTCCGCCTTGAGTGCCCGGTATGGTTTGTTGTAGACAGCATTGAGGCATATGCGGGCCTCTCCGTTCCCGATCATGGCGGCGCAATTCACGATGGGAAAGTCGATGGACTTGCGAATAGCGAATTTGATGAAAGCGCTCTTGCAGCCCGCAGCGGGAGTCGGGACTTGAATTTCCGTGACAATCTCGTCGGCGGCCAGAATTGTGGATCCGGGGACTGTCATTTCCCAGAAATTCTCGGCTTCGATCAGTCTCTTATTGGTTTTGATCTTCGCATTCAAAGCCACCAGTGCCGGCGCCGTATCGCTCGGGTTAACGGCCAGGCACATTTTCACGGCTCCGAATATGGAATGGTACCTGTTGTCTCCCACCATCGCGTAGCATGTCTTCCCGCCCTTCCGGATGCAGTTGAACCTGTTGTCCGGGTTGCGGAAATACCAGCACCGGTTCATCTGGCAGATATTTCCGGAAATAGTTCCCATCTCGCGAATGTGGGGAGTGGCGGTTCGATGTGCGCCCTCGGCCAGAGCCGTATATTTTTTTTGGACCAGCGCGCTCTTGGCAATATCCTCAAGCCGGGTTTGCGCGCCGATTTTGAGCATTCCACCTTCTTCTTTTATATACTCCATGCCCGGAATCGTCTTCAGGTTTACCAGAACTTCAGGATACGTCGGCAAAACTTCGAACCTCATCGTGCCAAGAAGATCGGTGCCTCCGGAAAGCACAGCGGCGTGTCCCGCTTGCAGAAGGGATGCGGCCTCATCGATTGTCTTTGCGTTTACATGCGCGAACTTCTTCAATGTCTTCATCTTAGGCTCCTATATCGTTCCGAGGAATCCATCAAGCCTTCTGCTTAAGATTTGCTGCGGCTTCCAGCACAGCCGGTGGGTGCCGCTGATAAGTGGCGCAGCGGCAAAGATTGCCACCCAGGGCATCCCGGACATCCGCTTCGGTCGGATTCGGATTTTTGTCCAGCAGCGCTTTGGCTGTGCAGACGAATCCCGGGGTGCAATACCCGCATTGAAACGCGTTGTTGTTGATGTATGCCTGGATGACGGGATGCTTCGCCTTGGCGATTCCCTCGGCCGTTTCGATCGCAGCGCCATTGCATTCACAGGCTAAGGTCAGGCAGGAGAGAATGGGCCTGCCGTTCATGATCACGGTGCAGGATCCGCATGCCCCCAATCCGCCGCACCAGTCCTTGGGCGAGGTGAAACCTATTTCATCGCGCAAGAGCTGCCGCAAAGTCCAGTTCGGTTCGACCATATACCGGTATTTCCCGCCATTGACCGTCAATTCGATGGCGGTGAGTTCTGCGGCAGGTTTTGCCGCGGAAGCAGTTACTCCCTTGGCGGCCGGAGCCTTTGCCTTCGCTTGAGCGGCGGCTTCTGAAGAGACTGCAATGGATCCCAAAGCAGGCGCTCCTACTGCCAGCCCGGCATCTTTCAGGAAATCCCTGCGGGATATGTGCCCGGATCCTTCATTGTTTTCCTGTTTGGTAGGCCTGGTTTTTTCTTCTGACATTTTCCCTCTTTTCCTTCAGCACGAATAATGCCATCGCCCGGCTAAGGCCACGGATCAGATTCTGATCTATGACAGCCGATTATGTCCGCAAACCGTCAAATCCGGTAATGATTTTTAACTTTCAGATGAACATTTCGTCATCTTGAGCGGAAATACTGGAAGGATTCCTTCGCCGTCGAAAAAGCACATCCACGCCTATCCGGACTGCTCGAACCACCGCATTCACTTCGTTGATCGGAGCCAGAATGCTGTCTTTCAGGGCGTCGATCGCCTGTTCCGCCCTGCGCATCGCCAACTGGAAGGTATCCTGAATGCGCATGAATTCCAGCTGAGCCGTGCGAGTGGTTTCGCCAATGAACTCGTCCATTTCCACTACTCTGTTATGTACGATCTGAGTAGCGTGAACTAAGTTTTGCGTAATAGGTTTCAGGCTTTCCGCCGTGCTTTTTATTGCGGAAACCCCTTCTTCGACTCTGGACGAAACAATCTGAGCATTCTTGAGCATTTCCTTGCTCCAGGTGCTCAGCCAGTCGTTCATTTGACGGATGGACCTGTAGATCCCAATGAACAGAAGACTCTGCAGAAGTACCGCAAAGGCCAATATTCCAGTGAAGGCAAGCAGGATATTTTCGTGCGCCATCTAGACTTATGCCTTTTCTTTTTCTTCCCGGTATGCTCGTTTGCCGGCTTCGATTGCGGCACTCAATTGATCGCGCTGTTGCTGCAATACCTCTTTTCCCCGTTCCACGTACTCGGAAGTTTTTCCCACAACAGTCTTGGCGTGAGTTGCTACGACATCTGCGCCATCGCGCGCCTTTGACAAGATCAGCTTACGAGTTTCCACTCCACTTCGAGGTGCGAGTAAGAGCGCTGTCGCGGCTCCAATTGCCGCGCCAAGAACAAAATATAGGGCCTTTTCACCTGCGGAGCTGTCATCGCTCATAAGATTCTCCTCTATTGTTAGGATTTTGATAACATGCGGGAGTGCTGGTTGTCAAATTCCAAATCCGCCGGATCCGCACCGGCGCATTGGCTAAAGGCTAACTGAACGGAAACCGTGCTTCCGATCACCCGAGTGGAATATACTGGAGTGCATGATGGCAAAGAAAATGAAATCCAATGCCGGGGACGCACCGGAACGTCTTAAAAAAATACTGGAGGGTCTTGATTATGCCTACCCGAATGCTCAGTGCGCACTTTTGCACGGTAATCCGCAAGAGCTTCTTATTGCCACTATTCTTTCAGCGCAATGCACGGACGCGCGGGTCAATATCGTAACGAAAGACCTTTTTCGCAAATACTCGTCGCCGCGCGATTACATCAAAGTGCCGCAGGAAGAACTGGAGGCGGACATCCGTTCGACGGGCTTTTATCACAGCAAGGCTAAAAGCATCCGGGGAGCCTGTGCGATGATCCTGGATACCTTCGGCGGCTCTGTCCCCGATTCCATGGCAGAGCTTCTGCAACTTCCGGGCGTGGCGCGCAAAACCGCGAACGTTGTGTTGGGCGTCGCTTTTCGGAAAGCTGAAGGGATTGTTGTCGACACGCATGTCTTCAGAGTAAGCCGGCGATTGGATCTCAGCGACGCAGCAACGCCCGAAAATGTCGAGCGCGATCTGATGCGGATCATCCCGCAGGACCGCTGGATATCCTTTTCACATCAGATGATTCTGCATGGGCGGACGGCATGCCAGGCACGCAAACCGATCTGTCACCACTGTTCCGTGGAAAATGTCTGTCATTCAGAAGATAAACAAATCCTGTAGAAAATCATCCCACCAGCACCAGGTGCAGATCCATGACGTTAGTCCGCGTGGGGCCTGTGACGATGAGGTCTCCGAGGCGATTGAAGAAAGAGTAGGAGTCGTTGTCGTTCAGGGATTCCTCCAGAAAACGAGCGCCAAACATCAAAGAGCGAGTCAGCGTTGAGTTGTCCGCGACCGCTCCCGCTGCATCCGTGGGCCCATCCGTGCCGTCCGTTCCCAGGCTTGCGACGAGGCAGGGTGCAGGCAGGCAGGCCAGCGGCCTGACACAATGCAGGGCGAATTCCTGGTTGCGGCCGCCCTTTCCTTTTCCGCTGACTTTGACCGTGGTCTCTCCTCCGCTGATGATGCACGCCGGGCGGCGGGCCGGCCGGCGCTGGGACACGATCTCGCCGGCGACGCTCATATGGAAGCGCGCGGCTTCCGCGGTGTCTCCTTCGAGCCGACTCGTGAGCACCCGGACGTGGTAGCCCAGGCTTCTGGCCGCTTGCGCTGCGGCTGTGCAGGCTTGTGCGTTGCTGCCGATAATGAAGCTCTCAATTCCTCGAAAAGCCGGGTCGCCTTTTTTGGGTGTTTCCTCTATTCGGCCTGCGGCTCCAAGTTCAAACCGCTGTTTTACCGCAGGAGGGATGTGCTCGTGAATGCCAAGTTTCCGGAAGATTTCGAGGCAGTCGCCAAATGTTGTGGGATCGGGTGCCAGAGGGCCCGAGGCGATGGTGCCCGGATCGTCGCCCACAACATCGGAAAGGATCAGGACTGCACTCCGCACGGGTGCTAGCAGACGCGCGAATCCGCCTCCCTTGATGCTCGAGAGGTGTTTGCGGACAGCATTCAATTCATAAATGTCGGCGCCGTTCTGGAGCAGAAGCCGGGTGCATGCCAGCTTGTCCTGCAGGGTGATGCCTTCAGCAGGGGACACAAGCAAAGAAGACGCGCCTCCCGAAAGAAGGCAGAGAACGAGATCTTCCGGCTTGATATTGCTTTTGATTAGAGAAAAAATCTGCTCTGCAGACGCAAGGCTGTTGGCATCGGGGAGCGGATGCCCCGCTTCCACAACATCCAGCCTTTTTAGTGGAAGGCTGTGCCCATACTTGGTTGCGAGAATTCCCCCCTCAAGATATCTGCCCAGAATCTTCTCGACAGCCCGTCCCATCGGGGCGGCAGCCTTTCCCGCGCCCAGGACCCATAGCTTTCTTGTTTCTTTCAGGTCGAAAGAGGTGCCGCCGATCCGCAGCAGAGAGCCGTCGCGCTTCACAATTCTGCTGATTGCGGATTCGGGGTCCACCGCGCGCAAGGCAGACTTCCAGATTCGCGTGGCGTCCTGGCGGAGAAGACGTTGGGATTTCAAGGAATTCCAATGGAGAATTGGTTGATGTTCCGGAAGATCCTTTCATAGAGATCCGCAAACACGGCCACGACTTGCGGATCGAACTGAGTTGGCGTGCAACGCTGCAATTCCGCGATCGCTTCCTCCGGCGATCGTGGCAGACGGTACGGCCGCCCGCTTGTTATGGCGTCGAAGGCCTCGACGACGGCAATCACGCGGGCTCCCAAAGGGATCAGATTACCCTTGAGGCCGCCGGGGTGCCCGGTTCCGTCATAGCGTTCTCTCTTGTGCCGGATGAATTTCAGGACTTCTTCGTCGTCCAGAATCGGGCGCAGTACCTCGTCGGCCAGCGAAGACTTTTCATGGATGTGGTGCAGTTCGTCGGCGGTCAACGCACCCTCTTTGTTCAGCAACATATCTTCCACGAGGATGGTTCCCACGTCGTGAAGCAGCGCGGCGAGGAAAACCTTGCGCACCCCCTCGTCCGTCATCCGCAACTCGCGGGCGACATAGCGCGATTTTTCCGCGACTCTCCGCGAATGCCCTTCATTGAAAGGAGTTTTTAGATCGAGCAAATGGACAAAAACCTGAGTCATCGAATAGAAAAGGCGGCGCGTCTCCGCAGAGCTCTCTTCCGCGATCCGTTGCAGATATTTCTGATAGTCCCGATTGGCGTTTTCGAGGCGCCGCTTATCCAGCGCGCGATTGACGGAGATCAGGACCTGGTCCAGGTTGAACGGCTTGACGATGTAATCATAGGCCCCGAAGCGTATGTTCTCGATGGCCGTGCTCGCGTTGTCGATCGTCGTGATCAGTAGCACCACTACTTCGGGGTGTCTTTTTTTGATGTCCTGAAGAAGCTCCGTTCCCTGCGTGCCGGCTATCCGGCTATCTAAAAGCGCAATATCGAAATTCTGCGAGGCAAGCACTGTAATCGCGGATTCGGCGTCGCTCATGGCGACACATTCATAGCCGGCATCTTCCAGAGTTGATTTCAGAATTTCCTGAACATGAACTTCATCGTCTACGACCAGAATCTGTGCTTTGTTTTTGCTCATAGGGTTCCCGGCGACCATGTTTCAGTTTCAAACACTGCTGCACATCCGTTTATTTCTGCTTTTATACCACGAAAGTATGCGAAAAAACTCAAAGGACTGGGTCCTGGTGCAAATAGTCTTTGTCCGTGACTTCTTTGCATTTTGCAGAGAAGTTTTGTGCTGACAGCTGACAGCTGATGGCTGATAGCTGAAAGCGCGCGGCTTCCGCAAATCTCAAATATTTGATTGCGGCCCTGGCCGCGCTAGGACGTTTACTGCGAATCGGAAATGGAAGCTGCGACAATGTTCGCAACGGCTCCGCGAAGATGGTTGATGTCTTTGCCTCCGTCAGGGTGCACCCGGTTGGTGAGAAGGATGATGAAGGAGTCGGTCGGCGGATGAATCCACAGGGACGTGCCCGTGAAACCGGTATGTCCATACCCTCCCTTGAAAATATCCCCGCGCGGCGAAGAATAAATGGATTCAAGATCCCATCCATATCCGCGAATCTCGGTCGCATTGGCGGGCGACTGAGGGCTGGTCATCGCCTGGATCGACATAGGGGATAGGATGTGGCCGCCCGGATACGCTCCCTGGTCCAGGAACATCTGGGCAAAAATCGCGAGGTCCCGCGCGCTGGAAAAAAGCCCCGCATGGCCGGCGACGCCGCCCATCCGCCAGGCCGTAGGATCATGCACTTCACCGCGCAGGATCCGGTCCAGCGATGCGAGCGACGTCTGTCCATTCAAATACTTCAGGGTGTTCCGGCGCGATTCTGTGGGTGCAATGCGCGGCACCAGCCGGGCAGGCGGATGAAAGCCCGTATCCGTCATGCCGAGCGGCGCGAAAATGCGTTCGTGGGCGAAGGCATCCAGCGTCTTACCGGAAACGGCCCGAACGGCTTCGCCCAGCGCAATATAGTTGAGATCGCTGTAGGCAAAGGCTTTCCCGGGCTCCGTATTGGTGTTTATTTTCCGGAGCTCTTCGAACGCTTCCGTGTATCCGGACCACTGTTTTGACAGATCGAAATCCGGCGGCAAGCCTGAATAATGAGTTAAGAGATGGAGCAGAGTGATGCCGTCCTTCCCTCCGCCGGTGAAATTGGGAAGGTAGCGTTTCACCTTATCCTCCAGACGCAGGATCCCCTCCTCGGCCAGCAGCATGATCGAAGGCGCCGTGACCATCACCTTCGTCATGGAAGCCATATCAAATATCGTATCCGTCGTCATCGCTTCCTGTCCGGGTTTGACGGACCGGTTCCCGAATGCCTTGAAATAGGCGATTCGGCCATGCCGTGCCACGAGCACGACGGCGCCGGGAATCTCGCCGGCCTGAATGGATGACAGGACTGCCTCATCGATATGCTTCAATTGAGAGGCCAGCAGGCCGACCGCTTCCGGATCGGTCTGCGTTAAGCTCTTGCGCGCTGCAGCTGCCGGCAAAGCCTGCCCTCCGGCGGTGACGCTGATTCCGGCAAACATCAGGCATAAGACAAGAATGATCGCATAGGCTAACCTTCGGGATGCCTCTTTGAATGAATGCTGCTGATAGAGCTGCATATACTGGAGCGCGGACCGGTTCCAGGACCAGTTTTGGGACATACCCCGCAGGATGAGCCCACGCCAGCGCATCGGATCCGAATATACTGCCAGCGCCTGTTTTATAGCGGCCATCATCTCATTGGACGAATATGCGCTGAAGCTGAATCCTGTGCCCTTATCCCCATCATAGGGTATGACGGTGTCCGCAAGCCCGCCGGTCGCTCGAACAATCGGCACCGTCCCGTAGCGCAGACTGTACAGCTGATTCAGACCGCAAGGCTCAAACCTGGACGGCATCAGGAACATGTCGCATCCTGCTTCGATCCTGTGCGCCAGCGCATTGTCGAAAGAAAACTGCACGGCAATTTTCGCAGGGTATTGTGCCGCAAACTGGCGGAACATGTCATGATATTTTTGTTGTCCTCTTCCCAGAATGACCAGCTGCAGATCCAGCGCTGCAATTTCATGCATCGCTTCCGCGATGAGATCGAATCCTTTCTGGTCTGCCAGCCGGGAGACAATTCCGATCAAAGGGACTGTTTGAGAAAAATGCGGCAGGCCAAAATGCTGCAACAGGAGTTCCTTGCATTTTGATTTGCCGGACATATCCACAGCCGAAAAATGCGCCGGGATCAAGGGATCGGTTTCCGGATTCCACGCATCGGTATCGATGCCGTTGACGATACCGCTGACATCCTCCCCGCGTTTTTGAAGAACATGTTCCAATCCCATGCCGAACTCAGCATTTGTCTGAATCTCGAAGGCATACGTATTGCTGACCGTATTCACCTTGTCTGCCAGTTCAATCCCGGCTTTCATAAAATTTACTTTCCCCCAGTATTCAAAGGGAGACATGGCGTAATAGTGCGCAGGATCAATTCCGGCATGCGCCAGCGATTCTTTCGGATAAATTCCCTGGTGCGCAAGGTTGTGAATGGTCAATAGCGTGCCCACACCTGCAAAGAAGGGATTTTTTCGCAAATTTATGTCTAGGATCCCGGGAATGAGTGCGGTGTGGGAATCGTGGCAATGAATGATGTCGACGGGAGCATTTAATCTCGGGAGCAGTTCGAGGACGGATTTTGTGAAGAAGATAAACCGCTCCATGTTGTCGGAATATCCTTCCATCGTAGCGGGATCGTCGTAGATGCCGTTGCGATCAAAATATTTTCGGGATCCGATCAGATAAACAGGTATACCCGTGGCATCGAGGCTAGCCTGGTACACGGTTGCGTGTTCCGCGGCCGATTGCATGGGCACATCAAATCCGGGAACCGCACCGCACGGACGGATATCGAAGGCTCCGGATAAAGTCTCTTTATATGCAGGGAGAATAATGAGCGGCGTCGCTCCCAGTTTCGCCAGGGCCCGGGGCAGCGCTCCGACGACATCCCCCAGTCCTCCCACTTTGGCAAACGGGGATGCCTCTGCTGCCGGCATGACGATTCTCAGCGGACGAGTATGGGGCATAAATCCTCACTCAGCATATTTCCCGGAATACGTGCTAGAGATAATACTTCAGAACGTATTCCTGCACCATGCGGGATGTGGTGAATTTGGGCACCAGGGTGGCCATCGAGCGCCGGATTTTTGCGATCCATTTTTGAGGGATGCCGCGCTCGTCGCGTTCGTAAAAGGAGGGGACTACTTCCTCGCGCAATACTCTGCACAGGCACGCATTGTCCAGCTGGTCCTGCTCCTCGACAGAGGCCGGTTGCGAGTCGTCTCCAATAGCGAATCCGTTGGTTCCGTCGTACGCTTCGCGCCACCATCCGTCCAGAATGCTCAGGTTCAAGCCTCCGTTGCAGAGGATTTTCTGTCCGCTCGTGCCAGACGCTTCCATGGGCCGCCGCGGTGTGTTCAGCCAAACGTCGCATCCGGACACCATCTGGCGCGCGATATGGACGTCATAATTCTCCAGAAAAACCAGCCGGCCCCGCAGTTCACTGTATTTGCTGAGGTGAATTATTTTTTGGATCTGACGTTTGCCTTCGTCGTCCGCGGGATGGGCTTTTCCCGAGAAGATGAATTGAACCGGGCGGTGCGGATCCGTCGCCAGCTTGACGATCGAATCGTAATCGTCAAACAGCAGAGGGGCTCGTTTATAAGTCGCAAAACGGCGGGCGAATCCGATCGTGAGCGCATCGGGGTCGAGCAGGCGATCGAAAGTGCTGCCGTCTCCCAATGTCATGCTGCGCATCATGAAACGCCGCCTGGCAAACTCGATCAGCGCGCGCCGCAGTCGATAGCGCAGCGCCCAGAGTTCCTCGTCCGAAACAAAATCCGGATCCAGGAGGCGATCCCAAAATGCCTGCGAGTAAATATCCCAGTCCCAATAGGATCCCAGCTTGTTTCTCCAGAACCTGCGGACCGGGCCCTTCATCCATCCCATCATGTGAACGCCGTTGGTAACATGCCCGATGGGCACTTCGGCAACGGATTTTCCGGGATACAGCACCTGCCACATTTTTCGGGTTGTCTGTCCGTGCAATTCGCTCACGGCGTTGGCTGCGCGGGAAGTTTTCAGCGCCAGCACGGTCATGCAAAAAGGCTCCTGCGCGTCGTTTGGATCGACGCGTCCAAGAGCCATGAGTTCGTGGAAAGAGGACGTGACCTGCGGTTGAATCCGCTGCAACGCATACTGCATCAACTCCGCACTGAAGCGGTCATGTCCCGCTTCCACCGGAGTGTGCGTCGTGAAAACGCATTCCAGGCGAGTGCGGGCGAGGGCTTCGTCGAACGAACACCCGCCGCTTATTTTTTCCCGGATCAATTCCAGTGCGACAAAAGCGACATGGCCTTCGTTCATGTGAAAGAGAGACGGCTGGATACCCAGGGCGCGCAGAAGGCGGACGCCGCCCAATCCCAACAGCAGTTCCTGCATGACTCGAGTCGATCTGTCGCCGCCGTACACATGCAATGTCAAATCCCGGTGCAGCGGCTCATTTTCAGGCCGGTTCGAATCCAGAAGGTAGACCGGACATCGCCCGACGTTGACCTTCCAGGCCTGGAAATACACTTGGGCAAGATTGATCTCCACCTGGCATACCAGCCGCTCCCCTGTTCTCGTCAGGACTGGTTCGAGCGGCAACAGCTCCGGGTTCAGCGGCGTGTAGTATTCCGTCTGCCAGTTCTCCCTGTTCATCGACTGCTGAAAATAGCCTTCACGATAGAACAGGCTGACTCCGACAAACCCGAGTCCGAGGTCGCTGGCGGAACGCGCATGATCACCCGAAAGAATGCCAAGCCCTCCTGCGGCAATAGGCAGCGTTTCGTGGAAGCCGTACTCCGCAGTGAAGTAAGCTACAGGATTAGCCGCGAATGCGGGGGCATGGTGAGAGGCCCAGGTGTCCTGCCGGTTCATATACGCGTCAAAAACCTTCAGGATGCTCCGGACGCGTTGCGCGAAAACAGGATCCTGCAGGCGCATGTTCAGCTCGTATTCGGAAATGTCCTGCAAAACGGCGACTGCATTGTGATACAGATCCTGCCAGCCGCGCGGGGACAGCTCCTGAAAAATCTCCTGGCATTCCTGGTTCCAGGTCCACCACAGGTTTCTGGCGAGATGCTTCAGCCTTGCCAGCAGATCCGCGTTTTCACTCGATTGAATCAATGATGACCCCGTGCTCAGTGTAATCCCCTCCTAAACCAAAACGCGGCGCTATGCGCAACGGCGCGCTACTTCTTCTGATCGGCTACGCGCTGCGCGCCGATGCATAAAATTATAGATCATGACCAACTCCGCAGCCGCTGAAATTTAATACCTGACGGCCCTTAATCCAATAGAACATTTTTCAACCGGCGTTTCCAGGATCACCTGAGCGAACTTGTGCTTCGAACTGCAATTGGGACTTTTAGGCGCTGAATGAGCAAAATTGAACAGACGCGCAAAGGACCGCAATATTAATATTTTCCTGATGGGAATGAGCAGAATGCTGGAGAAGCAATGCTGATTTCCAGCCATAGCCGGCAATGGAATCCCAGTTTTTAGGGGAATTCATGCCACTTGCCACACGGGAAGGAATCGTCGAAGCAGAGATTTTCATGCCGTCGGCGCGTCATTTTTGCACTACCTTCGTTCAACCCTTTTGCTGGAGGGATCCGAATGCATATTCTTCTGTACGTGCCCGATAACCACATCTCGCGAAACTTTTTGCCGCAGCTCTGGCCCTTTCTCCTGCGCCAACTCACGCCGGCGCCACACAGGGTGACCATCATTGACGGAAACGCCAACCGCCTGAGCGACCTGGAGCTGGCCCGATTCATAACAGCCAATAGCGTGGACCTTCTGGGCATGGGTTTTATGACCCGCATGGCCCAGAAAGCGTATGCTACGGCGGCGACAGTCCGGAAGTTGACGCGTGTGCCGGTTGTGCTCGGCGGCCCGCATGTTACGGAAGTCCCCGGCGAATCACTGGGCTGGAACGGCCTGGAGCGATGTGCAGACTCGGTCGTGCTCGGCGAAGCGGACGATATCTGGCCTATTGTGGTTGAAGACGCGGCGCAAAACAGGCTGAAAGAAACCTACGGTTCCCGGGGAGCGGAGGATCGAAATTCGAAGCCTTCTCTCGAAAATTATCAGGACGATAGACTGGGAAAACGTCGACTTGAATCTGTTCGACCTCATGCGCCTGTTGCCGGAGAGCATCCGGCGACTCCTTAGAAAGATGAAAGTCCCTTACGAAAAGGCCTATATGATCCCGGTCGAATCGGGTCGAGGATGTCCCTACGGTTGTGAATTCTGCACCGTCACCGGTTTTTTTGGCAGCCACCTCCGCTTTCGCTCGAATGACAGCGTCATTGCCGAGCTCCTCGCGCTCAAGCGGGTCGCCGCGCGCAATCGAGCCCTGGTAAACGTATTTTTTATCGATGATAATTTCGCCATCCAGCGTGAACGCACAAAGTCGCTGCTCCGGGAAATGATCCAACGGGACGCGTGTCTCCCTTGGGTCGCTCAAATCACCGCAAACCTGTTGAAGGATGAGGAACTCGTTGAGCTGATTGCCGCCAGTGGCGGTCGCTTCATCTTTATCGGACTCGAGTCCATAAATCCCCAGAGCCTGAAGAGCGCGCACAAGCAGTTCAATCGGCCGGAAGAATATTCGGGAGTATTGTCGGGTCTGGCAAAACGCGACGTCTATGCAATCACCTCCTTTATCGTGGGGATGGAGGATGATCGCCCCGGGGTGGCGTCTGCTATCAGTTCGGAAATCGATACCTGGCCGCCCGTGCTGCCGATTTTCGGATTACTCACGCCATATCCGGGCACTCCGTTGTACGAACGGCTGCAAAAACAGGGAAGACTGCTCCGGCCGGAACATTGGCTGGATTTCAAGCCATTCCGTCTGACCTTTAAGCCCAATCACCTGTCTGCCCGTCAGAGCGAAGAGGAAGTACACGAAGGCTGGCGCCGGGGTTACGGACGCTATTCTTTCGCGCGCACGCAGCGATGGCTGGTGGCCAACCGGAAGCCGTTCGACCAACAGGTTACTTTCCTGATTGCGCGCCTGGTGTTTCGCGGCATCTACTTTCCCCAGTCGACTCCCTGGTCCTGGGTTCGATTGCTGGCAACCAATGCGCACACCCTCGCACGCCTGGTGCTGCGCAGGCTGCTCGACCGGCCTTCTCGTCCGAAGACCGTTGAGATCGGCGCACCATCTGCCGAGAACCCTCTGGAAATGGATCGTCGCGACAGAGTATCGGAAGAAATGTGATCGAATTCCGCCTTCGAGCGATTGCCGTAATCTCGCAGCCCTCCGGCTCCATTTGCCGCTCGCCTTCGGAAGTTCATACATCAGGATTCAGTGCAACGCCGAGCAACATGCGGATTGTTTCGCCTGTGCTCCGGCTTTATCATTTTGGGGCTGAATCGAATGCCGTCAGCTATGAGCGGAATCCCCTGATTGTCTGTGTTAGTATAAAATGCCTCGTACAACATAAAGGAATGAGAGATATGCCGGAATATACCTTCTATGATCTGCGCTACCCTGAACTGCTAATAGAAAACTTCAACCGTCAAAACACCATGCGATGGATTGGAGCGCAGTTGACCGATCTCCGTCCCGGATATGCAGAAGTGACTCTCCCATGGCGGGAGGAATTAACGCAGCAATCGAATGCGATTCATGGCGGAATTCTTGCAACGATCGGCGATAATGCCGGAGGCTATGCGGCATGGACATTGGAGCCTAACGACGCCAATATGCTGGCCGTCGAATTCAAGATCAACCTGCTCGGGGAAGCCAAGGGCAATCCGATAATCGCACGCGGGAATGTCGTCAAACAAGGGCGAACGCTTACGGTTGCTCGAGTCGACATATATTCGATTGAAAATACAACAGAAAAATTATGCGCCATTATGCAGCAGACTTTGATGTGCATCCGCCCCGCATGATCTTTTTTTCTTGGGGTGTTCACTCTTTTGCCGATTATGGTGCATTCGCCGCTCTTGTTGACGGCATGGGTAGCATCCCATAGTACTGAATCGCTGGAAAATCAAGCCTGGTCCGCGAGTTCCCGGCATTGTGAGGTTTTAGAATGCGCATCCAAAACAAGCATTACATCCTGATCACGCTGGCAATGTTGCTGGCCGCACCGCTGGCCTCTTGGGGACAAGAGACGATACCGGCCGGCGTGAGTCCGAAGATTCTGCCATCGGTTGCAGTCCTCAACATCCAGCGCGCCGACGGAAAACCCGCCATCGGGACCGCCTTTCTTGGCGTCAAGGACGGGATGCTTGTCACAGCCCTGCATATCATCAGGGACGCGGTGCGCGTCACGGCGACTTTCCCGAATGGCGAGGAGTTCGATTGCTCCGGGATCATCGACAAGGATGAGCGTCGCAATCTTGCCCTTATCCGGATCAAAGCTTTTGGGCGCCCGATGCTCAAGATTGACCCATCCGAGCTTGCCGCCGGCGAGAAGCTCTTCTGTCCTGTTGTCAAGGACGGGGCGTTCGGCGTTGTCGAAACCAGCGTCTTGGAAGCGTTGATCAAGGGAGGCATCAAGTTTTATCACCTGGCCGGGGAGATCCCCGGAGGGAACAGCGGCTCACCGCTCATTACATCTCGCGGCGAGGTTGCCGGCGTTCACGTTACCGTCACCCAGGATGGCAAGGACATGGAGATGGCTCTCCCTTCCGCCTATATTTTGGGGCTTGAGCCTTCCCTTCCGGTCCAGCCGTGGACGCAGGCTGCCGCTCAGCCGGCCCCAGGAAACTCGGTCGCGCGCGGGCCAAATGCCGCTGTCGATGCCAGCCTGGCCGCCACTCTGTTCGAAGTCCATGACTTCTGGTCCTCGTATACTCTGTTCTCGGAACGCATTTACTCAATCACCCGCTACGGCAATCTCGGCCGTCTCGACCTCTACAAGGTCCAATCGGATCTCGACAATGAAATCGCTCAATTGGGTTGGCTCAAAACGGACGATCCGCTGAGGCAAAAACTGATCCAAGCCACAGGCCAGCTCTTGGCCAAAGAGAAGCAAGCCTTGGAATACGACATCAATTGCGCCAACTTGAACAAGAATACTCCGCCCAGCAAGGCTGTTCCGCAGGCGGAAGATTTCGGCAGGCGCGCCAGCGCGTTGCTGCACTCTATTCCCGGTCAGGTCCAGTCCCTCCATCCAGACTTCCGCCAGCTAGCCCAGGGCTCCCCGGAATTCCTCAATGCTTTATCCACCGAGATGCGTTATTTCCTGGGGGTGGTCGACAGAAAGAGCAGGCTGACCCTCGGTGTCTACAACTCTGCCAAGAACCCTTTCTACATTAAGGGCCTCATGCAATCCACGCTCGGCGAAAAGCTCGGACTCCGCGATGGCGACACGATCATTTCCGCGGGCGGCCGGACGTTCAAGGCAGACGATGATATCGAGGACTTCAAACTCATGATCGAAGCCAATCCCGGGGGAGTGCTCGAGGTCGTTGTCAACCGGGGCGGCAAAATGAAAACCCTGTCGATGAAAATCCCCCCGGACGTCCTGCAGAAGTATCTCCGGACCCCCTAGCCCGCATTTCTAACGGGCTAGGATTTCCGCTGGCAAGGATAGGAAGTTTAATCTGAATTATTGTGTGATCCTCGCGTAATGCTTTTTCACCTGGCTGACGAACGCCTCGAGAACCATCGCGCGCGATGGTTCTTCACCGCCCGAGTAAACTGCAGTGACGATGGGGATGTCGTGATAATCGTTCCGGATCTTCTCGATGATCGCCGCCGACGCGTTCCCGACCATACAATTGAAGCAGACGGCATTGATGATTCCGTCGGCGCCACGCCGCGCGAAGTCAACGATCTTTACCGTGTTGAGGAACAGGAGTTGGTGCGCCTCGTTGGGCATATACGGGGCGGCGAGCTTTTTCATCTCGAGGTATCCGGGCTCCTCGATGCGCGAGATCCGCAGCGAGGCCACGCGATTAATCTTCCAGACGTCAAAGAAGCGCTTTACGACCACCGAACCACTGAGCAGGAAGTCCTGCATTCTGCCCCTCGATGCGCTCTCGAAGAGGCGCCGCGAGATGCCGAAGTCGAGCAGGTCGATTTGGAACATCGAGGGCCACACCTCTAATCCGTGGTCCTCGAGCCATCGATAGAGATCGTTGTTGGCCGCCGGGTTCACCTTGGTATAAACGTCGCCGGCGATTCCAACCACCGGCCGGCCGCCATTCCGCTCAACGGGGATGAGCGAAAGTGCCCGCAGCGATTCATCCAGCGCCTCCACAATGTCTCCGCCTCCGATCGCCGTTTCGATGCGGAGCAGGTTCCCACGGTGGACCATGTTTGCAGTCCCGCGAACTTTTTCGTACGGCCGAATTTCGCAGACGGCCTTCACACACAGTTCGACGGCCAACAGGCCCATATAGAAGCGCTCCATGGCCTCGCCGCCGAAGGCATTTGTCATCTCCTGCCCGGTCGGGGCGCTGACCTTGACAGCGTTGATTCCGAGATCGCGTAAAAGCACCTGCATTCCGGCTCCGTACTGGTGGAGAAGGCACGGAATCGCAGTGCCCGGGAAATAGAAGACGACCTCCTTGCCGGATTCACGCGCACCAACGTCGACGAGGTCTCCGACTAACATCGAGTAGGCATGGCACTCCTTCCCCAACGTGTACTTTTCGCCCAGGATGCGGATCCGGTCGTCAGGGAGGGGAAGCACTTCGGCATTGTGGCCTTTGTACTTCCATAAGCCGCTAAAGGCGTACGCGTGGTCGGCGAAGTAAGGGATCCGCACCTCCGCCGGGGACGCGGGGAAATAAGCAACCGGGATATTTGTTTCACGCCGAGAGCCTGGCTCCGGTCCGGTCCGGCTCCCGCCTTCGAGGCGGTCGATGAACGCTTCGAGCCTCGTGATAAGCCCCGCTTCGCCGCGGTGCTCATCGAATTCGAGGATGAGATACGGCCGGCCGCGGAGCGCGTCCTCGATCTGCTTAAAGGTAAAGGCATCGGGGCCGCAGCCAAAGTTCGAGATGATGATGGGATGTATCCCCGGGATCTCCGCAATCGCTACGGCGGCACGGTGGATGTCGGCCGAAAACCGCCAGGGAAGGTCCGACGCGCAGGCGGGAAAGTCGAGCGGCAGGTATGCGAGCGGAATTGCCAACACATCCATTCGCCGGAGCCGCTCGAAGAGGTTCAGGTTCATGAACGCATCGAACGTGTTGTAGGGTTTGCCGAGGATGGCAAACACATGCCGGTAGCCGCCGGTTTTCACAAGGTCTCCCGCCCAAACCCTTAGCGACTGATCGAAATGGTCCTGCGCGGAGCGCGCGGCCTGGTAGGCCTCGCGAATCCGGTTCCTGGAGACGCCGAGACGCCCACGCCATTCGTCGAATCCCTCCACGAACGACTCTTCGTTAACGAAGCTCACTGCCGGGGTGACAAATTTATCGTGGTTCTTTGCGCCGATCATATAAGGGACTGCCATGGCGTAGGGGCAGGAATAAGACTGGGAAGGGACGTCGCCGGGGAGGATTACCACCGACGGGACAAAGATCTGGTCGACGCCGGTTTCAAGCAGTGTGTGGACGTGCCCTGCGGTGAGCTTGATCGGGAGGCAGACACCGACGGCGAGGTTTCTCAGTCCGAGGGCGAGCGTCTGCTGACCAGTATTGTCTGAGAGCACCGGCTTCATACCCAGTGCGCGAAAAAATACCGCCCAGAAAGGAAGGTGCGCCATGAGCGTCGAGGCGCGAGGGATGCCGATCGTCCGACGACCTTGAGCAGGCGTGGCGAAATACTGTTCGCAGCGCGCGAGGAACTCGTCGGTGAGGTTCGGCAGTGCCAGTTTGTGCTCGTCGTCGGAGCCCAGCGAAGTGTAGCGTTCGCAGACGTCGCCGAAGTAACAGCGCGCCCCGTTGGTTTCGATGACATTCACCTCGCAGTTGTTCGAGCAATGGCGGCATTCGAATGACCACAACAAGGGTTGCGGTCCCGGAACGAGGCCCTTGAAATGCGACTGTCGGATCTCGCCCTTCGTTGCCTCTTGGCGCGCGGCAAGCGCAGCGCCGATCGCGCCGGAGATCCGATTGTAGGGGTGCACGCGCACGGGTGTGCCGAGAGCTATCTCGAACGCCGCGACGACGGCATCGTTGCTGGCGACGCCGCCCTGGAACACGATCGTGCTGCCGAGCGGGCGGTTTCCTACCACCTTGTTGAGATAGTTCTTCACGATCGCATACGCGAGCCCCGCGCAGATCGCGCCGGCAGGAATGCCGTGGCGAATTGCGTTTACGACTTCAGTTTCCATGAAAACCGTGCAACGCGATCCGAGATCAAGAGGCGCCTCCGATGCGAACGCCAGCGGCGTGAACTCGCTGTATATGTCGATGCCAAGCTCGCGCGCCTGTTCCTCGAGGAACGAGCCGGTTCCCGCGGCACAGATCTTATTCATGACGAAATCGGCTATGCCGCCGTCCCGGACGGCGATGAACTTTGAATCCTGCCCTCCGATCTCGAAAATTGACTCGACGCCGGGAATGAAGTGCCGAGTCCCGAGCATCTGGCAGGTGATCTCGTTTTTCACCACGTCAGCGCCGAGCAGCCGGGCGGCGAGGTGCCGCCCGCTCCCGGTTGCGCCGCAACCAAGGATCGCAAGCCCATCGGGGAAGCGCTCGCGCAGGATCCCGATACCCTCGCGCAAGACGTCGACCGGACGGCCGCGGGTAGGGAGGTAAACCGATGAAACGACTGCTCCGTCGCGGTCGAGGACGACGAAGTCGGTGCTTACCGATCCAAGGTCTACACCGAGCCATCCTTCCAGTGAGGCCCCAAAGACCCCGGCCGGCTCCTCTTTGCGTCCGCCCTCGCGCAGCGGGCCGAGCGGCTCAAGTGTTGTGCGCCTCCCGCTCGCCGACATGAGCGCTGCGAACATGCACCGGCGCAAGTCTTCAAGCGTGTGCGTTTCGCCTCCGCTCGCTGCGGCAACCATCGCCGCACCGACCGCCCCTTCGAGCCCCGGGTAGGCGGATCGCACCAGTTCGCAACTCCGTCCGGCGAGGATTTCGGAGAATGCTCTCAGAATCCCCTCATTGCGAGCGCAACCGCCGGCAATCACCACCGGAGGGAGCGGTTCGCCTCCGCGCAAAAGTGTCGCAAGGGCATTTCGGGCTATGGCGATACAAAGTCCATAGCAGATCTCCTCGACTGGGGTCCCCCGCTGTTGAAGGTGGATCATGTCGGACTTGGCGAAGACTGAGCAGCGCCCCGCAATGGTCGCGTCTCTCGCCGCTGCCGTCGATAACCGCGAGAGTTCGCCGATGTCAATATTGAGGCGCCGCGATTGCTGTTCGAGAAACGAACCGGTCCCCGCGGCACAGGCATCGTTGGTCGAGAAATCGCTCACGGCGCCATCATCACCAAAGACGATGAACTTCGAGGTGTGGCCGCCGATCTCAATGATGCTCCTGGCCCCGGGATGCAGTTTTCCAATGCCCTCGGCGATCGAAATGATGGCATTCACCGGAAGAAGGCAGCCGCTCCGACCTGCATCGATGCCCACTGCGCCGGCGTAAAAGCGGGCACCGGGGATTCGAAGGCCAACCTGCTCGAAGAAATTGTCGATCGCCTTCCGATCGTCAATCCCCTTTTTGGCATAGCATATAAGGTCGACATTCCCATCGGCGTCGAGGAGTACTGCCTTGGTATAGACTGATCCGAAGTCAAACCCAATGGCATGCATGTGGGCCTCTTAGATGGGCAGGGTTTCACTTGAAACCATGCTTGGATGGGACGCGCAGGGCAGGCAATAAAACCGGCGGGCTTGCCGTCTCATTCGCGCGGTCGCCCCTGGTTGCGTCCAGGTGCGATCACGGATCTCATTCAACAATACTCCGAAGTGGCCGAAAGATAAATGAAGTTAGAGGCGTCCAAGAATCAAATGCCGGCGTGAAAAACAGTCAATATCATAAAAATCGCGGGTTGCCGCATCGCGGCGGATCAAGGCGGCCCCGAGCTTTAATCTGCAGTGCTATAAATGATAGGAAGTTCAAGTCCTGTATCATCAAACCTGCATTTTCCCCTCATTTTACTTGCGGCACGGAATGAAATGGCCTATATGTCAATGCAAGCGTTCGGTCATTGTTTGCCCTTTATTTCGCGGAGGAAGATATGAAACGGAAGATCCTATTGGGAAGCTTTCTATTGATGGCTGCCGTCCTGATCTCGATTGGAAGTACGCCGTCGGCAACAGGACAGGCAAATACGGGAAAGCCATTGGCGAGCGGTTGATTACCGTCCTGAATCCGGCGATTGCAAGCAAGTTTGTGGAGCGGGTTCCGCTCACGGCGCGAGCCGGCACGCTGGAAGGGAAAACGATCTTCCTGGTCGACCTGCAATGGGGCGGCCCCGAAGCCGCCTACAGTGTCTACGAGGAGATGAAGGCCTGGTTTGCCCGCAACATGCCGGCGGTCAATGTGGAGATACGGAGATCCCAAGGCGGATGGATGGGCGGTGACGATCCCGGGCTCCGGAAGGAGATCGCCGACAAAAAGGCTGCCGGGGTGATGATCGGGATTGGTGGTTGACATGGCTGCGTATCGGCCGTGAGCCGATTTGCACGGAGTCTCGAGCTTTCCGGTACGCCCACTGTGGGCGCCTCAGGAATCAACGTTGTGAGATTTAAGGACTATGAACTGAAATACGGCAACGGCATGCCCATCCGGTATGTCGCGTTTCCTTTCCCGGTCGCCGGCCAGCCGAAATCGGTGCACAAAAGCTACGTCGAGGGGAAAGATCTCCTGAGCGGCAAGCCGATGATGCAGGCGATCATCGACGCCCTAACCAAGCCCCTTACCGAAGAAGAAATGAAAAAGGGAATGCCCGCAGGCGCCGTCATTGAACCGAGGCTGCTGAAGCCGGACACGGAGGCCAACCTGCAGCGCCTCTTCAAGGAGAAGGAATGGACGGACTTTTATCCGATCATACTTCCTACCGAAGAGAAAGTGACGGCAATGCTTAAGGCGACCAGCCACAAGCCCGACGAGGTGCTGAGCAAATTCGGCGCCCGGCAGTTGTCGGTGGAAAAAGCCGCAATCTTTGCGGTCATGGCCGGGGCAAAGCCGGAATATTTCCCGACCATCCTCGCCACGCTCACCCAGGCGTCCTCTTTCGGCAATTCCACAAGTTCCATGGCGAACATGATCGTCGTGAACGGGCCGATCCGCAAGGTGCTGGGCATTAATTCGGGGACCGACGTGATGGGTCCATTCAGTGAAGCGAACACGATCATAGGGAGGAGCTTCACGCTGGCGGGCAAAATAATGGGGGACATCACCCTTAAGACCGGCGCCTATTCATCGCTTGGAAACAATCTTCAATACAACAACGTCTGTATCGCGGAGAACGAAGAGGCGCTGCCGCAGGGGTGGGAGCCTCTCAGTGTGGAGCTGGGCTACAAGCGCACGGATAACGTGGTGAGCGTCGGTGTCGGGTGGAGCTACATATCGAGCGTGGGCGAAGCACAGCTCAGTCACCCGCCGCACATGCTGATCCGGGATTACATGAGAGCCCTGACCGGCATGGCGGCCACCGTCGTGATGGATCCGACCGTAGCCGGCCTGCTCAAGGACGCACACGGCTTTAAGACAAAGGCGGATCTCGGTCAATGGCTGGCGAAGAATGTGGAAGTAGCCGTTGGCACCTATTGGGGGAACGGCGTCAATTCCACGGCAACTTCACCAATGGCGTTTCAGGGACTGGAACCGTATGCAACATGGCTAAAAGCTCCGCCTGAAACGCTGATCAAGCCATTCACGAATCCCAAAACCATTCAGGTTGTGGTCGCGGGCGGAAAAATCCAGACCACGTGGTTTGTAACTGACTTCAGATTCGGCAGAGGAATTTTGATCGACGAGTGGAAATAGACTTTCCCTGGCCGGCGTTCTTTTGCGGCTCCTATAGTAGAGGACAGAGTCCAGCCATATTGGGTAGGGCTGGCGGCACAACCGTTGTATTCAAAATCTCCATGAAGGTGCCAGCATCACCGACATGGCGATAAGCAGGGATTTATCCGCCGATGCCGCTCGCTGTCGATTTCAGCTGCAGTCATCGAACTCTCACTCTGGGTTCGACGGACATGCCCGGCCCGATGCTGATTCCTGCAGGCGGTGGATCGACAAATATTATTTTGACCGGCGTGCGCTGGATGACTTTCACATAATTGCCTGTTGCATTCTCAGGGGGCAACAGGCTGAATCGCGCTCCCGTTCCAGTCTGGAGGCTGTCGACTTTTCCTTTCAGTTTATACTGAGGATACGCATCAATCTTAATATCCACAGGCTGCCCTGGCTTCATGTATGTAAGCTGCGTCTCCTTGAAATTGGCGACAATCCAAAGACGATCTGTTACAAGCGCCATCAAAGCCTGTCCCACCTGAACAAAATTGCCAGGCTCGACGGACTTCTTCGTGACAATTCCCGCCTCCGATGCATAAATGCGCGTATAGGAAAGATTCAATTCCGCGGACCGCTTTAAGGAAGAAAGCTGCTCAACCTGCGCTTGTGCGGATTTGACATCGGATTTCCGGATGCTCACCTGCGTGGAGCCGGCGCGCGCTTCCTGGAGCTTGCCGGAGGCCTGCTGCACCAGGTTCTCCGCCTGGCGCAACACAGACATCGTGGATATGTGCGCGGCTTTCGATTGTTCCAGCCGTGCACGGGCACTGGAAACGGCAAACCCGGCGGCTTCCAGCGTGGCATCCGATGCCGTCGCTTCAGCCTCCGCACGGTCCAGCATCTGCTTGGAAACCTCATCTTTCTGATAGAGAGCGCGATAGCGAAGGACATCGGATCGCGCCCGCTGCGCTCCGGCTTCTGTTGCAAGGCGGTTGGCCTCGGCCTGGCGCAAGTTTGCTTCTGCAGCCTGAATATCCGCCTCCTCCTGCTTCAGGCGCGCCGCTAAAACTTCGGGCTGGTTGCCGGCAGCTCTTAGCGCTGCGGTGGCTTGAACAAGAGTTGCACTGGTAACATCCGATGCCAGAGCCACACCGGATTGCGCGCTGGACAAGCGCGCCTCGGCATCGGCCAACCGGGCTTTTGTCTCAGCCACTCTTTCTGCATAATCCCGGTCATCAATTTCAAGCAGCAGATCGCCTTTTTGAACCCGCTGGTTGTCGGCGACATTTACCCGCACAACCTGGCCGGATACACGAGGACTGACTTGGATTACAGCGGCTTCAACAAAAGCATTATCGGTGGATTCAAAAGAACGGGAGTGAATATAGTATGCAATCGCAGCGATGATCAAAACAGCGATTAAAATTATAATTGCAGCCCTGTGAGTGCTTTTCATTCCCGGTTTGCTCGGGACATGGACTGCTTCAGTATCTTTGATGTCGGACAATTTGCGCCCCCCCCTCAATTCAATCATAAAAACCAATAATGTTTCGGCTCTCCAGAAATGATCAGAAGCGAAAATCCTCAGGATGGCCCATCGCGACGAAAAGGCTTACCCGCGCTGCCGTAAATTGCGCAAGGCTTAAGACATAGGTTTGTCGGGCATCCTCCAGCGCCGTTTGCGCGTTTATGACCTCGATATTGTCTCCTGCCCCGTTTTTGAAGCGGTCTTGCGCAAGTTCGAGTTCCCGCGCAGCCAAGGTTTCTGTCTGGATGGATGCCTTTACCTGCTCCTCTCGAGTTTTCATAATCATAAGTGCCAGTCGAACTTCCTTTTCGACTTCAGCGAGCAGATCGGTGCGCTGCATTTGCGTCTGCTGCAGACGGCTCATTGCGATTTTGGCTTCGGATCGGATTCGCCCGCCGTCGAATACGGGAAGGTTCAATTGAACCCCAATGCTCCGCGTTGGAAGGTTGATCTCATTTGGCTTAAGCCCACTGCTACCGTAATCTCCAAAAGCACTCACTACAGGCAGCCGACCGGCAACTGCCGCTTTGTGCTGCATCTCTGCAATTTGGACTGCCTGGTCAGCCATCTTTATTTCAACGCGATCCACCAGAGCCTTGTCTATAGCCAGTTTAATATCAGGAACGCTTTCGGGTCCAAAGCGCATCTGATCGGCAAGCGCGACGTTCGTGGACAGAGGCAGGCCTACAACGCGGAGCAGGTTCAGCCTTGCCCGACTAAGGCTGACTTCCGCTTGCGCCAGTTGCACGCGCTGATTGGCCGCCCGAGTCTGTGCGCGTGCTACATCAACGCCTGTAGCGACTCCGGCATTCTTTTGACTGATGGCCAGTTCCAGCAATTTATCTGCAAGCTGAGCATTCGAGCGCGCAGCGGACAATGACGCCTCGGTTTCAAGGACAGCTAAATAGGAAAGAATGGAGGTTGTAGTAACCTGCTGCACTGCAAGCTGCTGTCTTTCCTTCGCCAGATCCACCCCTTTATTGCTTGCCTGATAGCGGCGGATGGCGCCCAGATCGAAGATGGATTGCACCGCGCTGAGACGGGCATCAAACCGACTGAATGGGCCGACAAAAATCGGGAAACTATTCATATCCTGGACCGGCAATCCCGTTGCCGCCAGATTGGAGGTTATATTCGCCTGGTAGGACGATGCAGCGATATTTGGCAGAAGCGCTGATCGGACAATCCCGCGTGCTCCTTCCGACTCGAGAACCTGCTGCCCGGCTATGAGGGTCTGGACATTATTTTTAACTGCATATTCAACGGCGGTCGAGAGCGACAAAGCCGTAGCCGCCGGCGGCGGATCCTGAGCTCTCAAATGAGAGACGAAAAAAACGACTGCAATGAATAGCGCCGCCAAATGTTGAAAAACCGGACGGTCTGGTCTGCTTTGATTCCATGTACGCATGTAACCCCCCGCTGGAAATCTAAATTGCCACTGAATTAATAGCACTTCCAAGCCTCGGCGCGCAATCCACCATGCAGCCTCCGTTAATTCCAAAAACGCTGCGCGGAATTGCGAAATTTCTGGTCAAGTTTAGCCCTACTCGCTATCATTCCCCTTTTTTGGGAAATTTCATGATGGAAGCCATACCGCAGGTAAATCGCTGGCTTGTTTCCCTCTCGGTAGTATTTGCCACCTTTATGGAGGTTCTGGATACAACAGTAGTCAACGTTTCTCTGCCGCATATTGCCGGCTCCGTATCTGCGACGGTTGAGGAAGGGACGTGGACTCTGACTTCGTATCTGGTGGCCAATGCCATTATCCTGCCCATGACTGGATGGCTTGCGCGGCAATTTGGTCGAAAACGCCTCCTCCTGACGGCCATTGTCGGATTCACAACTGCTTCGTTCATGTGCGGACTGGCGCCGAACCTGGCCAGCCTGATTGTATTTCGCGTCATCCAAGGGGCTGCCGGCGGAGTAATGCAGCCATTATCCCAAGCCATTATGCTCGAGGCATTCCCCCCGGAAGAACGCGGCAAGGCGATGGCTTTCTGGGCGGTATGCATTGTTACCGCGCCGATCCTCGGCCCGGTGATCGGCGGATGGTTGACCGACACCTACAGCTGGCGCTGGATCTTTTATATAAATATACCGGTGGGAATGATCTCATTCGTAATGGCAAAGATGTTCGTCTTTGATCCGACATACCTGAAAGGCAAATCGGAAGGCGTTGATTATTGGGGCATTGGAATGCTGGCTGTCGGAATGGGAGCTCTGCAGATTATGCTCGACAAAGGCCAGCAGGAAGACTGGTTTGGATCAAACATGATTACCACGCTGGCCATCATTGCGGGAGGGCTGCTCCTTTCGTTCCTGATCAATGAATTTTACGCAAAGCATCCCATCATCGACCTTCGCATCTTCCTGGACCGCACATACTCCGTCGGCGTATTTCTGATTACGGTCGTCGGCTTTGTGCTTTACGGCAGCCTGGTATTATTGCCTATTATTCTGCAGACTCTTTTGGGATATCCCTCTCTGCAGGCGGGGATCGCGATGGCTCCGCGAGGTTTTGGTTCGCTCCTGTGTACACCCATTGTGGGCATAGTGATGGGCCGTGTCGGAGCGCGCAAGCTCCTGACCGCGGGAATTCTGCTCTGCTCCTGTACATTGTTCTGGTTGGGCTTTCTCGATCTTAATGCCGGATATTGGGATTTCTTCTGGCCTCAGTTTGTTCAGGGGATGTCATTCAGCTTGCTGTTCGTGCCAATGACAACCATTGCAATGAATAATATTTCAAAGCAGGAGATGGGTAATGCAACAAGCATTTTCAATCTCATGCGCAACATAGGCGGAAGTATCGGCATCGCAACGGCCGCAACGCTTCTGGAACGTCATCGCCAAATGCATATTAACCTGCTCGGCGTGCACGTGACTCCGTATAGCCAGGCATCACAGCAAATGCTCTCCCAGTTGCGCTCAGCCTTGATGGCTAAGGGATCAGATCCAGTGGCTGCGGGGCAGCAGGCTTCAGCTATGATTTTTGGGATGGTGCAGCGCCAGGCAACCATGCTCTCGTTCATCGATCTCATGCGAACTTTCGCCCTGCTTTTTATCCTTTGCCTACCGCTCATTTTGCTAGCCAAACCTCCCCAAACGAGCAAGGGCAAACCGGCAGAGGCCGCGCATTAACTTGAAATCCGCATCTCAAACCCTGGAGTGAATAGGTTTCTCGTTTACGCGGACAGATTCAGATCGATCTCTCCAGCCATATGGGTCCGCGCCTGTCCGGAGCTTTCAACGTGATTTCCGGAGAGACGGCACCGGAGCCGGCGCAAAAACGGGAAAGCGAACGGCGTCTTTTGACTTTAAATCGATGAAATCTTATGATTTTTTCGTTGTTGGAGCATTGGAAAGGAGACTTCAATGAACGCTCGCAAACACTCAGTGTTAAGCATGATCGTAATTGTCAGCCTCTTCCTGGTGCCGTATTCCTTCGCCCAGAGCAAGCAGGATGTGAAAGCGAATCAAGCACGGCTTGTTAAGGAAGTCCGGCATGAACTGGTCATGCTGCCCAATTACAGCTTGTTCGACAACCTTGAATTCCAGATCGCCGGAGTCGATACGGTAATCCTTTCGGGGCAGGTTACGCGTCCGATTTTGAAGAGCGAAGCGGAGAATGCCATCCGCCGGATGGAACGCGTGGGAAAGGTAGTAAACAATATTGAAGTGCTCCCGTTATCACCCCAGGATGATCGCCTTCGCGCCGTCGCCTACAAAACCATTTACAGCAAATCCGGTCTGGAAAGATACGCGCAACAGGCAGTGCCACCCATTCATATCATCGTCAAGAACGGTAGGATCACGCTGGCCGGAGTTGTGGCAAGCCAAATGGACAAAGACCTGGCCGGAATCGCCGCACAAGGAATCTCCGGCACATTTGGCGTCACTAATAATTTGGCGGTAGAAAAATAGCAGCTGCCTGCCGGCCGGGAAGATAGGAAATTGGTTCAGAAAATTCTATAGATTGATTTGGGAAGGGGCTTCAATTCGTTACGCGTATCCTTAAGAAGCTCCTTCCTACGGAACAGAACTGTTTCGACGCAGACCAACTTGTTCACGGCATCCCTTATCACCTGCCCGATTTCATTATTTCACAATTGTCAGCATGCAGCCGGTGCGCCAAGCGAAATTACGCACGCGGCAGATTCAGCGCAGTGCTGGCTGGAATCCGCGTGAATCGTATGATTTTTACTTGACTCGCATTATCGTGCGGTGCTATTACTCGGCCGTTTCCTAAATACTTAATAGACAATGGCGCAGAAAGGGGGGCACTTTGAATAAGGGTGATCTTGTAGGAAAAATTGCAAAAGATGCAGGTCTGACCAAAGCGAAAGCGGAAGCAGCCTTCAATTCGTTGACAGGAAGCATTACCGCTTCCTTGAAGAAAGGCCAGAAGGTAACCATTGTAGGCTTTGGGACTTTTTCTGTAGCTAAGAGAAAAGCCCGCGTGGGAAGGAATCCTCAAACAGGAGTTCCTATTAAAATTGCCGCCCACAAAGTTCCGAAATTTGCAGCTGGAAGTGATCTGAAAAAAGCCGTGAAGTAGGATCCACCGCGGCAGGATTTTAATCCTGCCGCGGAAAAGCATCCTAGTTGGTGCTTACAAAATCGGCGAATTCGCGCAGCTTGTTCGAGCGATAAGGGCTGCGGAGTTTGAGCAGCGCCTTCTCTTCGATCTGGCGTATCCGTTCCCTTGTCACCTGGAATATCTCTCCCACTTCCTGCAGCGTGTATTCTTTTCCATTTTCATTGAGGCCGTAGCGCATCCGCACGATTTCCTGCTCGCGGGGAGACAGCGACTGCAGGGCCGAAATTGTCACTTCGTGAAGATTATGCTTCATGACATCTTCATCCGGGGATACCGCATTCTTATCCTCGATGAACTTGTTCAACACCGCGTCCTTGTTGTCCGCGATGCTTGCTTCCAGAGAAATAGGCTCCTGGGCTGCCTTCAGAATCTGAGTTACCTTTGCAATCGGCGTCTTCAATTCTTTGGCAAGCTCATGAACCGAAGGCTCACGCCCCAACCGCTTGGTAAGCTCATTCGCCACTTTCAGCACGCGGTTCATGGCTTCAACCATGTGCACCGGGATTCGGATAGTCCGCCCCTGATCCGCGATGGCGCGGGTGATGCTCTGCCGAATCCACCACGTCGCGTATGTGGAAAACTTATGGCCGAGACGGTAATTGAATTTGTCGACTGCCTTCATCAGCCCGATGTTTCCCTCCTGAACCAGATCCAGAAGATCCAATCCGGGGTAGGAGTAATTCTTCGCGATGCTCAGAACCAGTCTCAGATTGGATCGAACAAACTGATCCTTTGCCAGAAGCATTTCGGTCTTATTCTCGCTGATTAAGGCGAGGATCTTGCGCAGTTCATCCACATTCGACAGATACTGCGCTTCCAGTTCGCTTAGATGCAAACGGGCTTCTCTGATCGCCTTCTGGCTGGAATCCTTGCGCTGAGACAGAACCTTGATGGCCTTTTGCGCCTCTTCCATCTCGTGCAATACCGCTTCCACGCTTCCGACCAGGGTAGCAATCTGATTTTCCGAAAAGTCAATCCGCTGAAGGGAATTGTAAATCGCCTCCCGGTTGGTCTTTATCTTGGTGAGATCCTTATTCGCTGTGCTGGTTCGCGCTTTGCTCTTGAGCATGTTCTTTCTTGCCAGGCGGTACTTGTCCTCCAGCTTTTCGATACGGGAGAGAATTCTGCGGACCTGGCGAATCCGGATTCTTCGTGCGTTCCTCAAGCGATACATCATTTACAGCTTCCTGCTTGTCTTCCATGCCAAACATGGGGACTACGGGCGCCGCTCCAACCGGCTGCAATTCTTCGACCAACTCCATTATTTTATATGTGTTGATCGTCGTCAGCGACAGGAGGCGCAGTGTATTGAGTTTGGCGGACTCAATTTTCTTTGCCAGATACACTTCCTGTTCCCGGGTAAGCAGGGGGATTTTGCTCATGCTTCTGTAATAGATATACAGGGGATCTGCGGAAGAAGCGGATTCTTCCTTCCCGATGGATCTGCTTTCATTTGGCACACGGGCAAATCGAACCCTGTCTACATAATTTGCTCGCGTCAGGCCTGGAAATGCATCGGCATCGCCCCGATTTTCATCGTCCAGCTCGATGGCATCGTATTCGGTTTCTTCTAGAGTATCGTTTTGTTCCAATTCAATCATGATTAGTAATATCCTCTTGGGGGGACATTTCTTTTAAAAATCCCATCAACTCAACTAAAGCTGCACCTATTATGACTTAAGGGGGGATGATTGTTTTTTTGGCCCCGACCTCTTCGCCCGAGAGCGTTACATCTTATTAGATAGTCGAAACCGAGAAATAGTTTCATCGGGCGGGATGAATTTTTTTGTGGGTATCAAGGTCAAAACCTCGCTTTTTTAATAAAATACATCTTCACGCCCGGTAATACGGCAGATCATTCAATTCGTTCCGGGATTATGTATAACATCGCATCTTTTTTTTCGCAACCAATTTCTGGCTGATCCGTATTATTTCCGTGTGCTTGCAGAAAGGCTGAAAGGGTCACCGCCTCGCAATGAAATCCTCTGAAAAATGCGGATGAATCCGACATTAAGCCCAGGAAACGGAACGCTCGATTGACTCGTCTGCAGGTTTTCATTATTATTTAACCTTTTATAATCAAGTTTTACGAGCCGCTCCCGGGAGGAATGAGTGTGATTGAAGTAGAACATGTAAGCAAGGTTTACAACGGCCGCAAGGCTGTGGACGATGTCTCCTTTAAGGTGGAAAAAGGGGAAATCCTTGGTTTTTTGGGTCCCAACGGTGCGGGAAAAACCACCACGATGCGTATTCTCACCTGCTACATGCCTTCGACCGAAGGCACTGCCAGGATTGCGGGATATGATGTATTCGAGCAGAGTATCGAAGTTCGCAAAAGAATCGGATATCTTCCGGAAAACCCTCCTTTATATCCGGAAATGGCGGTTCAATCCTATCTGAACTTCGTGGCCAAGATCAAAGGCACCCGGTCCAATCAGCGCAAAAGCCAGGTGGATGAAGTCATCGGAAAGTGTAACCTGGGCGATGTTCGAAACAGGATTATCGGCAAGCTCTCCAAGGGCTACAAACAGAGAGTCGGCCTGGCACAAGCTCTGCTGAACAACCCTGAAGTTCTTATCCTCGATGAGCCGACGCTCGGGCTGGATCCCAAACAAATACATGAAGTTAGAGATCTGATCAAGAGCCTTGGCTCAACACATACGGTCATCCTCTCAACGCACATCCTGCCGGAAGTAAGCATGACGTGCAACCGCGTCGTCATCATCAATAAAGGCAAAGTAGTGGCTATGGATACGCCGGAAGGCCTGGCGCACCAAATGAAGGGCGCTGAACGGGTTTCCCTGACGGTCGATGGCCCGATGGATGCCGTTCGCGACAAACTTCAGTCGATCGACGGCGTTTTAAGAGTTCAGGTGAACGAGGAACCGGCCGGTTCGCAGGCGACCTATATTGTGGAATGTCAGCTGGATAGCGATCTTCGCCGTGTGCTGGCTGCAACCGTGGTGTCCCAGGGCTGGGGATTGCTGGATTTGCGGGGAATCTCCATGAGCCTTGAAGACGTTTTCATAAATCTCACAACCGAAGAGCAAGAATAACTTACGCCGATTTCGGCGCCCTTTACTAAGAGGCCCGGTATGCAAAATATTCTGGCAATCTGGCAGCGCGAGATGAGGAGCTATTTTGTCTCGCCGATTGCTTATGTGGTGTTGACTGTTTTTCTCTTCCTCTCCGGCTTATTCTTTTTCGGAAATCTCACGGAAGTCGTTCAGTATACGATGACGCAAGCTCAGATGGGCCAAGGTGTACAGCCGATTGATGTTCCGGCGTATGTGACTCAATCCCTGTTTCGAACCACGAGCGTGATACTTCTCTTCCTGGTTCCGATGTTAACAATGGGTCTTTTTTCGGAAGAAAAGAAACGGGGAACCATCGAGCTTCTGCTGACGACTCCGGTTGGCAATTTCCAGGCATTGTTGGGAAAGTATTTAGCAAGTGTAACTTTTCTCCTTATTCTCTTTATGTCCAGCGGTTTTACTATTTCGGCCCTTTTTATTTACAGCCGTCCCGATTGGAAGCCGATCCTGGCGGGCTATCTGGGCATGTTTTTATACGGTGCGGCGCTCCTGGCTCTGGGGCTATTTATTTCAACGCTGACCGAAAACCAGATTGTAGCGGTGGTCATCACATTTGGCGTAAGCCTCGTACTCTGGCTGATCAGCGTGTTTTCCTCTTCGGCCGTCGGCGCCACCAAGGACGTCATCAACTACCTGTCGGTAATCAGCCATCTCGATGATTTTCTTAAGGGTGTGATTGATACGTCGCACATCATTTATTATGTGACGTTTGCATTCGTCGGACTTTTTTTGGCATATCGTTCACTTGAGTCGATGCGGTGGAAAGGCTAATGAAAAAATATCTACAGAAATTGGACACATTAGGCCTGTTGCTTTTATTGGCCGCGTTTATCGGATATTTGGTATCGAATGTCTGGGAAAAGTGGAACCTGGGTCTCGCAATCGCAGGCGGATTGATGGTGATCATCGGCATTGCCGCCAATTACAGGCAAATTCTCTCGTCTCTCGGAAAACGCTCGACAAAGTATGCCGGCAACTACGTGGTTTCCCTTGTCCTGGTCATAGCAATCGTGTCGGGTCTGAACTACCTCGGGCAAAGACATACAAAGCGCTTTGACACAACCGGCAGCAGCCGATACTCTCTGGCGCCGCAGACCGCTCAGGTGCTCGGGAAACTGACCGGTGACGTGGATATTAAGGCGTTTTTCCCCGGCGGGGACTATGCGCCGCTGAAGGAATTGCTGGTCGAATACCGGACAATTAGTCGTCACATCCGATACGAATTTATTGATCCGGACAAGCAGCCTGATGTCGCGAAGCGATACAACGTCACCACCTATGGCACATTTCAAAATCCATTGACGGGCTCTCAGCTGAAGTTCGGGACTCTTGTCCTCACTCTCAGAAATCGGGAAGAGAAGATTGAAAAGCGTTCGGAAGAGGTTCGGGAAGAGGACCTCACGAATGCCATCATTAAAGTCGGACGGTCCGAAGCAAAGAAAATCTATTTTCTCCAGGGCCACGGCGAAAAGGATTCAGCCGATACTGATCGCCAGGGCTATTCCGAAGCCAAAAAGGCCTTGGAAAGCCAGGGCTATACTGTCGGGACAGTGAACCTTGCCAGCGAAGGGAAAGTCCCCGCGGATGCGAAAGCGCTCATTATAGCAGGCGCGACAACCGAACCTTTTCCCCAGGAACTCCAATTTATCAACGATTTTCTCAATCAAGGGTCCGGCGGCGTATTCATTCTGCTTGATCCGCACCCGGCCCCGTCCTTTGATTCATTTTTAAAGCCATGGGGCGTCAGCGCTGATAACGACCTGGTCCTTGACGTCAGCGGCGCCGGGCGGCTCATGGGCGCGGGCCCAAGCATTCCGCTGGTCCTCAGCTACGAGAGCCACCCGATCACGGACCGCTTCAAGGCCATGACCTTTTTCCCGCTTACCAGGTCTATTCAACCGGAAAAATCAATACCGGCGGGATTAACCGTCGACACGCTTTTCAAAAGCAATGAGAACAGCTGGGGCGAGACAAATCTGGGCACCAAGGAAGCCTCCTATGATCCCACAAAGGATTTGAAGGGTCCGCTTCCACTCGCCGTAGGCAGTGACCAAGGAAATCAAACCGGCATCGGATAAAAGTCGTGCGGTTAAAGCCAGAATGGTGGTTACGGGGACGTCCAATTTCCCGATCAACGCCTATTTCCCAGCCCAGGGCAATGGCAACCTGTTTTTGAATATTGTCAGCTGGCTTGCCCAGGATGAGGATCTGATCTCCATTCGTCCCAAACCGGCTGAGGACCGCCGGATCCTGCTTTCTCAAAGCCAATTGGCGGCTTTACGGCTTTTCACGATATTTATTCTTCCCGGTATTGCGCTTGTCGTGGGCGTCGCCGTCGTATTGAATCGACGGAGGAGATAGGATGCGTTTCAAGGGCACGCTGGTATTGCTGATTGTGGTTCTTGCGCTTGGCGGCTTCATCTATTTCTACGAAATCAAGGGAGGAGCACAGCGCGAGAAGGCCAAAGAGTCCGAAAACCTAATCTGGAAAATCGAGGATAGGAACATCCGGCAGATAGAGCTTTCCTCTCCCGGCCAGCATGTAACGGCAGCGCGCAAGGACGAAAAGGAATGGGTCCTGACCGCTCCTCAAACGCTGGATGCCGACTCCGAAGAGCTCGACCGCCTGGCTCGTTCGGCTGTCACACTACGCCGGGAGAATATCGTCGAAGAGAATGCGGCCGACCTGGCCAAATTCGGATTGAACCCGGCTCAAACCAGCCTCAAATTCAAAACGAAAGATGGCAAAGAGTACGCCATCGATTTCGGCAACAATAATCCGACCGGCAGCTCTGCGTACGCGTCATTCCCAGGCCAGAAGGTCGTATTTCTGGTTTCCGCTGGTGCCGCGAGTTCGTTCAGCAAAAAAGTGGATGATCTGAGAAATCGTTCGGTTCTCAGTTTCGAACAGCCTGAAGTCCAGTCTTTGAGTGTGAATAATCCGAAAGGCGTTTTTGAGCTCACCAAAGACAAAGATGACCGCTGGTGGTTCAAAGGAATCGAAAAAAGAGCCGCGGATGGCCCCGGAGTGCGTGGAATCCTCAGTGCTCTGTCCACGGGAAAGATTAAGGAGTTTTTTAACGATAACGCCGGCGACTATACGACCCTGGGTTTGGACAAGCCGTTCATCGATGTCAGCCTGACTTACGGTAAGAACAAGGCAATCAAGCACTTTATAGTCGGCCTGGAAAAATCCAGGCTGAAGAAAAAGAGCGCAAAACCTGCCGCCGGGGAAGGCAAGGCAGCGGAACAAACATCGTCCGGAGTTTATCTGGCGCAGGATATTTCCAGGCCGGATCTGTTTTTCGTAGAAAAGGATCTTGTAGACAAGCTTCTCAAATCGCCGAACGATGTGCGCGATAAGACTCTTGCCTCCATGCAGCGCTGGGATGTGGATGCCATCGAGCTCACGAATACAAAGGGCAGTTTCAGCTTCCTCAAATTGAACGGAGAATGGTTTTTCGGCGCGGCAAAAAAGAAGGCCAAGTGGGATGCGGTCAACGGGATCCTGGATGCGATGGAGAAACCCGTCAAAGAGTGGATAGACAAGCCGGCTCCGCTCAAGGAATATGGGCTGGACAAGCCTGCCGTTCATGCGGTTTTTAAGCAGGGAGGCCGCATCATCGCCGATTGCGCGTTGGGCAAGAGCGCCAAGAACGGCATTTATGCCCAGGTAAAGGGAGATTCTTCCGTAAAGATAGCGGATCCGGAAGGCCTTAATATTCTGGACCAGGGAGAATCCGGTTTTGTGGAAGCCACGGCTGCTGCCAGTCCCAAAAAGTAAACGCCGCTGCTGCTTAATGTATGGATAGCCTGGGAGCGCCAGCGTCCCGCCGGCCGGGTTCTGGCAACCGCAATTTCTGAGTAAAATATGCGATATTAGCCATTCTCTGGCTTTTTCTACAAAGAGCCGCCGAGACGGCGGCGTTCCCAGGACAAAAAATATGCGGCATTAGGCGAGACGCCGGCATTCCCACGCGCAGCACCCTCGGTCAGCGCTGGTTAAGGGGTGCACAAGCGGATTTGACGGGTAGCGGATTTGACGGGTAGTTGCTATTTCATTTCCCGTCGAGTATACTTCAGGTTGCTGCTTTTGTACAAAGTGGGCGAGTGCCCACTTTTTTTGTTTAGGGCTCAAAATGGCAGTATTGGAATCGAGCGAGCAACAATCCCTGGAACTCAGGATTACTGAGCTGGCGGAACAGATTGCCGCATCCATGGGGATGGAGGTAGTACTCGTAGAGATTAAAGGAGACGGGAACCGCAGCGTCATCCGGGTATATATTGATCAGCCTGCTGGAATTACCCTGGAGGATTGCGCGCAATTCAGCAAACGATTTTCCGTCTCACTGGATGTGGAAGACTGGATTCCATTCCACTACGTCTTAGAAGTGTCGTCGCCGGGAGTGAATCGTCCGCTGGTAAAGGAAGCGGATTTTCTGCGTTTTTGCGGTAAGAATGCCAAGGTGCGGACGCGATCCCCTATCGCAGGACAGAGAAATTTCAAGGGGAAGATCCTGGGCGTTACTGAAGGCCGGTTGGAACTCGAAGTCGCGCCGGGCAAGGAAGTCGCGATTGCCTTGACGGACATCGAAAAAGCCAATTTGATGGCTGAATTAAGCATGAGGCCGCAGGGGGCCTGAAATATGTCGAACATCATTGCTCAAACGATCGAACAGATCAGCAAAGAAAAGAACGTCGATCCCAAGATTATTGTCAGCGCACTGGAAGATGCGATGGTTGCCGCTTCCAGAAAATTTTATAAAACCAACGAAGACATCAACGCGCGATTCGATCCCGAAACAGGCACGGTTGAAATCTTCGCGGTCCGGCGCGTTGTCGAAACCGTGGAGAATCCAAGCCTGGAAATATCGCTGAGCGAGGCGAAGGAAATCGATGACTCGCTGGAAGTCGACGACACGGTCGAAATACCCAAACCCATGGACGTTCTGGGACGCATCGCGGCTCAAACTGCGAAGCAGGTAATTCTTCAGAAAGTGCGGGAAGCCGAAAGACAGAATATCTACAACGAATATTCCCAGAAGATCGGCGAGATGGTCAACGGAGTCGCGAAGCGATTCGAGGGTCCGGATATCATCGTGGACATCGGAAAAACAGAAGCGCTGCTTCCGCTCCGTGAACAATCCCGAGCTGAAACCTACAAACAGGGCGAGCGTATCCGCGCCGTTATCGTCAAAGTACTGCCCGTTGCCAAAGGCCCGCAGGTCATTCTTTCCCGCACCGATCCGCAGCTGCTTGTATGCCTTTTCGAGATGGAAATTCCGGAAATCTACGACGGGACCATTGTAGTGAAAAGCGCCGTGCATGAACCGGGAGATCGCGCCAAGATCGCCGTTGCCTCGCTGGACCGGGATGTGGATCCGGTGGGAGCCTGCGTCGGCATGAAGGGCTCTCGAATCAACGCCATTATCCGGGAGCTCCGCGGAGAAAAGATCGACATCGTGCAGTGGTCGGACGATCCGGCGCAATATGCTGCGAATGCGCTGAATCCGGCAAAAATTTCCAAGGTTCTGATCATAGATCCATCGGAAAAACGGATGGAAGTGATTGTCGAAGAGAAGCAGCAGTCCCTGGCGATCGGGAAAAAGGGCCAGAATGTGCGCCTGGCTTCGCGGCTGATCGGATGGCAGATCGACGTCAAGAGCGAAGAGCAGAAGAAGCAGGAAGTGCTCAGCGTCATGGAATCCTTGACGTCTTCCTCCACTTCCCTTACGGAACTGGAAGGGATCAGCGACCGGATCATCGAGCGGTTGCGCGAAGCGGGGATTGAAAATGTCGAACGCATCCTCGAATTGGGAGAAGACAAGTTGAAGGAGATTCCCGGGGTTGGGGATAAGACGGCTGCCAAAATCATGGAAGCAGCCAAGGATCTCTTTGAAGAGGTGGAGATCGAAGTCCCGGAAGGAATGGATGTGCCTACCGCAATTCAGGCAGCCGACGAGGATGAAACCTCCGGCGCTGAAGCGGTTTCCGATTCCGAGGCTCCGGCTGCAGATGTTTTGACAGATACAAACGCGGCCGCAGAGCAAAACGAGGAAACGGCAGATGAGTCCGGGGCAGCTCTGAAAGCTGCCGAGTCCGTGACGGCAGAGGAAGACAAAAAAGAGTAAGCCCGTGAGAAATGCGGGCAGGGATTCCCCTCCGGCAAGGTTTGTGTGGCTGACAGGCGGGCAGAGTTCCGCCGCGGTTTTCAGCCGGGGTATCACCCGGTTGCGAACTTCAGCTTTATTGATTTAAGATTTCTATTTGGCTTAAAACCGGAGAGTCAAATAGCAACCGTAGTCGAGGTCTTTGCGAAAATGGATAAAATAACGGTCGCGGAACTGGCGACAGAGTGCTCGGTAAAGAACCAGGTAGTACTCGCTGAGCTGAAACGCCTTGGTTTATATGTTTTTTCTCCCACCGCGACAATTGATGCGAGTTTTGCAGAGACCATCCGGAAAAAAATCCTCTCCCAAAGAGAGGCCGAAGAGGCCAAAGCGCTAGGGGCGGAAAAGAAGAAGGAATCTGAGGCCGCCAAAAAGTCGGAGAAAAAACCGGCCAAACAAACTGCAGCGCCCGAGCCCGAGCCGCAGCCTCCGGCTGCAGCGACAGGTCTCAAAAAAGCTAAGAAGGCTCCCAAGGTAGAAAAGCCGGTCGAAGTAAAACCGGAGGAAGTTTCTCCCAAAGTGTCTCTAGCGCCTCGCAAGGGTCGCAAACACTATGACCGGGAATCGGCTGAGCTGGTCGAACAGGCAGCTCCCAAACCGGTAACGGAAGCGCTGCCTGTCGAAGCGCCTCCGAGCGAAGTGTCGGCGCCAGACGAGGCAGCCGAAGCTGCAATGGTCGGCGCATCCCGAGCAGGTACCTGCCGAACAGGTAGCTGCAGCCGAAGAAGCGCAAGTTCCCTCTGAACCGGAAACGCCTCCTGTTGCGCCTGTGCATGAGGCGCCCCAGGTTGTCGAGCATGCTCCCGCAGCCGCCGCTCATGCCGAGGCAGAGCATGCGGCTGCTCCTGCCGCAGCGGGCCGCGCAGCAGAACCTCCGCCGCATCATCCGGGAGTTTTTTCCAAAAAGATCGTTATACCGAAGGCTAAGACAAAAATTCTGATGCGGACCACCACGGAACGAGTAGTAACGCCCGAGATTACGGACCGCATCCTGAAGGGTCTCCACCAGGAGAAGCCCGGAGCGCCGAGAGTTTTCACTCCCTCCTCAAGATTCGTAAGGAAGAAAAAGTTTGAGAAACCGGAAGTAACTGAGAGGATCGTCGCCAAAGTAGTTGATTTGCCGCGTCCACCGGCTTCGCCTGAAGATTTTAAGCCCATTGCCATTACGGAAGGGGTCACGATCAAGGACCTGGCGGAGAAGATGGACATTAAATCGAAATACATTATTCAAAAGCTTATCTCCAAGGGAATTCTTGCTTCCATCAACCAGTCCCTTGACCTTGATGCCGCAAAAGAAGTGTGCGCCGAATTCGGATTCCGTGCCGACGTAATCAGCTTCGAACAGGAAGCCGAAGCCAAACAGGAAGTTGTGGACAATCCTGCGGATCATTTGCCCCGGCCGCCCGTGGTTACCATTATGGGCCACGTAGACCATGGCAAAACATCTCTTCTGGATGCAATACGCGAAACCAATGTAACCGCCACAGAAGCCGGCGGAATCACGCAGCACATCGGCGCGTACCAGGTGGACATCCGCAACCGGAGCATTGTCTTCCTCGACACGCCGGGTCATGAAGCGTTCACGATGATGCGCGCGCGCGGCGCGCAGGCTACGGATATCGTTGTTCTTGTGGTTGCAGCGGATGACGGCGTGATGCCGCAGACCGTTGAAGCCATTCACCACGCCAAAGCGGCCAACGTGCCGATCATCGTGGCCATCAACAAGATTGATAAGGCAGGAGCCCAGATCGACCGGGTCAAGCAAGCGCTCGCGGATCAGGGTTTGTTGGCGGAAGACTGGGGCGGAGATGTCGTTACGGTCCAGGTCTCGGCAAAGCAGAAGACGAATCTTGATCTGCTGCTTGAAATGATCCTGCTTGTGGCGGACATGAAGGACTTCAAGGCGAATCCCAAACGTCTCGCCTCAGGCGTCGTTCTCGAAGCGAAGGTGGACAAGGGCCGGGGCTGCGTCGCTACAGTCCTGGTGCAGAACGGCACTCTTCAACTCGGAGATTCCCTGGTTGCCGGGTCCGTGCACGGGCGCGTGCGAGCGCTCGTCAATGACCGTGGAGCCAATATCGATTCCGCAGGACCCTCGATCCCGGTCGAGATACAGGGCTTGCAGGATTTGCCCATGGCCGGAGACATTTTCCAGGTTTTCGAAGATACGACGAAAGCGCGCCAGGTAGCGGAATACCGGCAGGCCAAGGATAGAGAACAGACACTGCAGAAGACCTCCCGCCTGTCGCTGCAGGCTTTGTATGAGGCGATGCGTGAAGGAGCGGTCAAGGAGCTTCCGCTTATCGTCAAGGGAGATGTTCAAGGATCGGTCGAAGTTGTTAGCGATATGCTGAACAAGCTGAGCACGGAGAAAGCGAAAGTGAAAATCCTGCACAGCGGCGCAGGCGCTGTTACCGAGACCGACGTGCTCCTCGCTTCCGCATCGAACGCGATCATTATCGGATTCAACGTGAGGCCCGAGCGTAAAGCCCAGGATCTGGCGGATACCGAAGGAGTCGAGATTCGGCTCTACACCGTCATTTATAACCTGACGAACGAAATCCGGGCTGCCATGATCGGCATGCTCGAATATACGACGAGTGAGAAATATGTGGGACGAGCCGAAGTCCGCGATACCTTCAGGGTTCCCAAATTCGGATTCATTGCGGGATCCTATGTGCTGGATGGTGTGATCCGCCGCAATGCTGAAGCCCGGCTGCTTCGGGATAACACGGTAATTCACGAAGGAAAGATTGGTTCGCTGCGCCGCTTCAAGGATGACGTTTCCGAAGTGAAGTCCGGATTTGAATGCGGGATCGGCTTCGAGCGTTTCTCCGATGTCAAAGTGGGAGATATTATCGAGGCATACGTTATCGAAAAGATCCAACCCACCTCTCTCTAATTACGAATGACGAATTACGAATGACGGAATTGAACAGCTTTTGCATTCGTAATTCGTCATTCGTAATTCGTCAATTCGAAAATGCCTATAGCGTATTGCACCCTTGAACTTTTTCTGCCGTACTCCCAGTCGCTCAAGGATAAGCGGATGGTCCTGCGCAAAGCTCAGGATCGCTTGCGAGCCCGGTCGAAATTTTCGATAGCCGAGGTGGATTTTCAGGACAAATGGCAGAGGGCCAAGCTGGCGGCCGTTACGGTTGGCGCGGACGACGCAACATTAGAACGGGCCATGCAGCAGTTCGTCAAAGAGGCTGAAAACGTGCTGGGGGACCTTCTCATCGACTGCCAGGTTTCATATATCGATACGTAATCATCTTACTGGATCGGTTGCAGGTTACAAGTTACAGGTTTCAGGTTAAAACCTTTGCCCTGGAACCTGTAACTTGTAACCTGTAACTTGCAACTTGGGTTGCAGGAAGCACGTGGGATACGAAGGTTAAGTTTATTATGCAACCATCACGAAGACCACAGAGATTGGCTTTGCAGATCCAGCAGGAAGTAAGCCTGATGATCTCGCGCGACATGAAAGACCGGAGAGTCGGTTTTGTGACCGTCACGGGTGTCCACTTGACTCCCGATCTCAGGCATGCGCGGATATTCATTTCGATGATGGGTTCCGAGAGCGAAAAAGAGGAAAGCCTCGAAGCACTGAATCATGCAACCGGGTGGGTTCGGCATGAGCTTGGCCAGCGGATTCGCATGAAGTTTATACCCGAAATCGTTTTTCAGTTTGACACATCGCAGGAGTATGGGGAGCACATCGATCGACTGATCGATGAGATCCACGAACACTAGAATGGACAGCACAGACGGCGTTATCATTATTGACAAACCTTCCGGTTGGACTTCCCACGATGTCGTGGCGAAAATCCGGAATCTGACCAAAATCAAGAAAGTCGGGCATGCGGGGACCCTCGACCCGTTTGCCACCGGCGTCCTGCCTCTCACCTTGGGCCGGGCCACCCGTCTGACCAGCTACTTCCTGGCGTCCGACAAGGTGTATCACGGAGTCATGCGTTTCGGTTTTGCCACGAACACCTATGATGTGGACGGAGATCCTCGCGGCGAAGACGTGCATCCGGAACTGGATGCGGACCGGCTCCGGCAGATATTTACGCATTATTGCGGGACTATTTGCCAAACACTGCCGCCATTTTCAGCTAAAAAGGTTCAGGGCAGGCCGTTGTATTCCTACGCGCGCAAGGGCATCGAGATGACGCCATCCACCAAAGAAGTCACTGTCAAGTCGCTGACATTGCTCAGCGTCGATCACAGTGAAGCGGAGTTTGAACTCGCCTGCACTGCCGGAACCTATGCGCGCAGCCTGGCCCACGACATTGGCGCCGAATACGGCTGCGGCGCACACCTTGTCCGTTTGCGCCGGACGCGCAGCGGAGAATTTCCGATTGAGGCCGCAGTCCCGCTGGCGGAGGGCGAGCAGTTTCACCCGCGCGATTTCTTCATCAGCCAGATCACTCCGATACGAAACCTGCTCCGCGATATTCCCGAAATCGTAATTTCAGAGGGCGACAAGAAGAAGCTGCTCCACGGAATGGACCTGAATCTGATTACGGCCAATTCGGAATCCAAGGAATTCCGGCTGATGGATGAATTCGGCGAAATCATCGCCTTAGCCAAAAACATCCAGGTCTTCACGTCGCCCGTTGCGCAGACGGCTCATTGGGTCCGCGTCCATCCCCACCTTACTTTCAATTAGCCCTTACCCGATACGTCGCTATCGGAATCGGTATCGCTATCGGTATCGGCTTTCCAATCTCGATGACCGGAAAAAATCCGATAGCGATAGCGATTCCGATACCGATTCCGATGCAGGCAGTAATGGGTGTTAGCTCTGTCAGACCGCTAGACGGTCTTTGATCTTCTGAAATTTTTTCTCGCCGATTCCTTTCACATTGATAATTTCATCAATTTTATTGAATTTCCCGACCTTGGCCCTGTATTCGAGAATGGCCTTTGCAGTCGCAGGGCCAATCCCGGGAATGGCCTGCAGCTGTTCGGATGTAGCCGAGTTTATGTTGATTTTTTCCGTTGGGGCTGCAGCCGATTTCTGAGCCATTACGGAAACAGAACTGAGCGCCAGACCAAGACACAGCGCCAATACACACACAATCCTAGCTTTTCTTGATGTCATACCAATCCTCCTCAAGGCAGTTTTATAATGCGAAAGCATGTATTTGCTCTCACCTACGGTTGTCTAACTGCCAAGTCCCAAATTGAGCGAAAAAAAATGCGTCGGCTCTTGATAGGGGACGGATGGAGGATTCGTACCGATGTCTTGGAGGCTTTGAGATCGGGTTTTGATTCTCAAAGCCTCCGGGAAGGTGGCCTTGCCTATTTCAGTTTCGTGGCGGTGACTTCGACCTGCAACCGGTGTTTGGTCCCCGGATCATCCACGCTGCCCAACAGCGTGGCTTTCCCCAGTGCAAGAAGAGCGTCGGCGTTGATATTGGTTGACCGGAAGATCGGCGGGTACGTATCACCGGGCTTTTCGGAAGGAGCGAGACCGCTGATGTCAACCATCGAGGACAGCCATGGATTTCCATCGATTTCCTGTAGCATGCAGCTAATACTCACGCCGACGTTTCTATAGGCCATATTCGCCGAACTGGTTGGGTATGGGACCTGGCTTCCGGCTGTCATTTTTGCCGATTGACCCGCCCGAACCAATAAGCTGTAGCCACTCTTGTTTAAAGATTTTTCCCCCTCCATTTCACGAATCGCAAACTCCAGCAGATAAAAAGCAGCAGGCTTGGCTGAATCTGCTGCCTTGGGGGGCGATGGGGGAACCGCAGGCGAAGGAGGAACCTGCGGCTGTTGGGCCGGCAGAAGAGGTACTATCGCAAGTAATGCGACTGCAATCATAGTGGTGGCGATTATTCTGTTCATAATGGGTCCTCGCTCTGGTGCGCTATGGGCAACTGCACCCTGTCGATGTTAATGGATGAAACCTGTGCCTTCGGTATTTGAATGGTTGAGAGCTCAAAATCGGGCATTTGCAGTGGTCCGGATTCGGCTTCGGGTTCGCCCGCAAAATTTTGTTCCGAGACCGTTTTGACAAAAGACAGCAGATATCGTTCCTGGTCGGATATCTTGGCGGATAGGAAGTGGCTTTTTGGGGTGTCCTTCACCTCAATGTGAACATGCTTTTTAGCATACATTTTCGCGGAAGGCTCCGCCTGGACGATTAACGGTGGCTGTTCCTGTTTCGCGATGGGCGGCAGGCTGGATCTCTGCTTTTGCATGACGCTCTCTCCTGCCGGATGGTCCTCAATTCGAGTGAGAAGCACATAGCACGAGAAAATGAGAATTGCCGTTGCGGCCGTTGCCAGCGACAGCCATCGAAAATGCAGTCGTCTTTTAGCCAGCCTGTTGTTCACATTGGCAATGAGCCGCGCCTCAAGTCCGGCCCGCGATTCCGCCCTTCCGTATTCGGCAGAGGCCCTGTCGAGCCATGTGTCTAACTCTCTGTCCAGGTCTTCACGGTTCATTGTTTCCCTCCGCAAGGGCTGCAAGTTTTTCCTTTATCACTTTCCGCGCCCGGGAAAGCCTGTCGCGTACCGAAGAGTCGGCGATGCCCAAAATCTCCGCCGCATTCTGGGATGTCATTCCCTCGACAGTAAGAAGTACAAACGTTTCGCGCAGATCGCGCGGCAACGACAGCAAAACGCGTTCCAGCAAAATGGCTCTCTCCTTTCGGACCAGCATCTCATCCGCAGCCGTCTCCGCGGCAGGCAGGGTGCGCAACAGGTCCTCTGATCGGATATTTCGTCGATCCTCGGACCGGTTTCTGGAGTGATTCAATGCCAGGCGCCACGCGATGCGGCCAAGCCAGGCGCGCATATGCTCGATTTTGCTCAAGTCTCCTGCGCGAAATGCCCTGAAGAAAGTCTCCTGCGCAATATCCTCGGCATCCTGAGGGTTCCGAACTACTGAATAGGCGATATTCAGGACAAAGCGCCCGTGTGCGAATACGAGCGCATCGAAGTCCAGAGTGTCGGCGTCACATGAAGATGCAACGGGCGTATCGGCCAAGATCATCCTCTCCATGGTGCAACTCTCGAATCAGGGCGTTCACATATATAGACACGGTTGCCCCCCGGAGTGTTGGAAAATATTTGACCAGAAATATCCAAATCTAATCGCAACCTGCAAATACGTTTTTCTTCCATCGATTTCATCCAGTGAAGGAGGAGGCCATGCATGCTGCACTTTTATGAAATCGCGGGCAGGATCCCCGCGATCAAGCCTCTCTGGATGAGCCTGTCCGCAGCCCTGCGAGCGAATAATGGTGACTGCTGCAGGGTTCCCCGCTACCCTATAAAGATGTTCAGCGAGTTTATATCTTCTGTGGTTCCCCCCGATTCCCAGAACGGTGACGCCTGGTGGTTCGTCTATTCAGGATATCGCTTGCTCGTCAAAGTTTCGGGTGATACCGCCTCAATTCCAGTGACAGATGAGATAGAAGCTTTGGGCGTCAGCATCGAGCGTCGCCTCTTTCTCGGGAGTTATCGAGGGCGCCCATGTTTCGCCGCCGAAGGAACGTTTCCCGGCGAGAGTTCGGCGGACGCCACGTTCCAGGAACTGCGGTCTCTTTTCGACCTTCTTGAAACCGGGATCTACGAGATTGCGCTTTTGGGTTCGCATCTTGTCAAATGGGATAAAAGCTGTCAATTCTGCAGCACATGCCGTGGGCTCCTCAAACAGCGCAACGACATGCGAGCCAAGGAATGTGAGGCATGCGGCCGGTTTGAGTTTCCACGCATTTCTCCCGCGATCATTGTTCTTATCGAGAAAGGGGATGCGTTGCTCCTTGCCCGATCCTCCAGATTTCCGGGATCATTTTTCAGCGTCCTCGCAGGTTTTGTCGAACCCGGAGAAAGCCTTGAAGAGGCCGTGCATCGCGAGGTTAAGGAAGAAACCGGAATCCTCGTCAAGGATATTGCATACTTTGGCAGTCAGCCATGGCCCTTTCCCGATAGCCTTATGATCGGATTCACGGCGCAGTATGCATCGGGAGAAATCCGGATTGACGGAGAGGAAATTGTCGAGGCCGGCTGGTACAAATCGCATAGCCTGCCACAGATCCCCGGGAAGCTGAGCATAGCAAGGCAACTCATCGATTGGTTTGTGGCGAGGCATTCCCAAGACATAAGGAGTACTACTTGCAGGCACTGATTGTCATTCTTATTCTCATCCTATTATTCAATCCAAAGCTTTTGCCTCGCATAGGGAGCTGGCTTGGCTGGCAGTCGCGGAAGCCTTTGCGCCAGGCCAAGTGGATGTGGAGTTGGGCTTCAGGAACGGAGGAGGAGTCGCTCCGTGCGGAAGCGGATTACGGGGAGGAATGCGCTCGTGCCTTCTTGAAGCAGTTTTCGGGAAGCGTGGCACGCGCAGACCAGGAGCTTGTCGCGACGGTCGGAACCGGACTCGCCAAGGCGGTGAAAAATCCCCGCCGCGAATTCCACTTCAAGGTGATCGCTTCAGCCCAGCCTAATGCCTTTGCTCTTCCGGGGGGATTTGTGTTTATCACGGATTCGCTGCTTGATCTGTGTAAACGTGACCGCAGCGAAATTGCGTTTTTCCTGGGGCATGAAATCGGGCACATCGTACGCGGCCATGCCAGAGACCAGCTGACGGCGAGTGCTTTCCTGAAAGCAGTCGCGACGCGAATCCCCGCAGCCGGGCAAATGCTCCGCCAGATGGTCAGCAAGGGATATTCCAGGACGTTGGAACTGGAGGCTGATCGGGAAGCGGCTCGATTAACGTTGGCTGCAGGGTTCGATGGCCAGGCATCGATTCATGCGCTAAAACGCCTGGCGCAGGTTTCCTCCGATAATTCCGGTTTGGCGGAGTACTTCTCTACGCATCCTCCGTTATCCGAGCGGGTTCGAGAATTGGATCAATACATCGGCGACACCCTTTAGGCAACGCGTTTTGCTTTCTTGTATTTCAACCATCTGCCGCTCTTATCCCGACTGAATAGCTGGCCGCGCCGCTCATCGGCAAGCGCAGCCGTGAGGTCTCTCATCGTTTTTTTATCCGCCAGAATATCCATGGTTTCCAGGAGAGACTCATAATCCTCGATGGGGACAAGAGCACTCACGGGCTCGCCGTCCTTCGTCAGAACATAGGCTCTCCCGTCCTCCTGAACCTTTCGCACAAGATCCAGGAGCCTTGTCTTCGCCTTGCTTACCGATAGAATTTCGTGTCTCATCAATGACTCCCATAAACAGACTTGCGATGTTCAATCACAAGGACTAGGACCTCGATCCTATCGTTGAAGATTTTGTATAGGATTCGAAAGGTAGCGACGCGCTCCGACCAAATTCCCTTTAAACTTCCGCCCAGCGGTTTGCCTTCTCGGGGATTAGCGGCAACTCTCTCCAAACCGCGATCGACCTGCCTCCTCAGTCGCGGATTTAATTGATCGTACTGTCTCTGCGCCGTTTGCGTAAAAATCAGGTCAAACACGGTGACCATTATAATAGTCTCCATGGGAGCCGTCAAGAGTCTCCGGTAAATGAGTGCGCAGCAGAGGCGGCGGGCCACAAGTGATCTCGGTCCATTTCCCGCTGGCCGGGTGAGGAAAGCCCAGTAAGGCATTGTGTAAATAGTAACCCAAGTCAGATGGCAGAGCCTGGCTGTCGTCCGCCGGGACGCCTCCCACAACGTAGAGCGGATCGCCAACCAGAGGATATCCGGCGGCAGCAAGATGAATGCGGATCTGGTGCGGACGGCCCGTGGAGATTTTGACCTGCAGGAGTGAACAGGAGGCGCGTCGCTCCAGGACTTTAATATGACTGTGCGCAGGTTTTCCCGCAGAGCACGCGGCATGGATAGTCTTCAGGATCCGATGGGGCACGGGACCGATCGGGGCGTTGATGGCGAACTCGTCCTCGTCCGGGCAACCGACAGCCAAAGCACGATAGATTTTAAGAATCTCACCGCTGCGCCATGCTTGAAAAATTTTAGTGGCAGCCGTTTGGGTCATTGCGAATAAGACAATTCCTGAGGTGCCGCGACCCAGTCGATGCACCGGACTGGCCCCGGGAAAATGGCGGCGGACAAGCGATAAAAGGGTATTTTCCATAAAGCAGCCCCCGCCGGGAAGAGTGGGTAGTCCGGAAGGTTTGGCCACAGCGAGCAGGGAGTTGTCTTGATATAGAATTGCGAAAGACCGGGGGACCTCCGGCTCCTCCCATGGAGGGCGCATCCAGCTTAGCAGTTGACCCGGCTTCAGCATTTGGTGTTCCTGAACTGGAACGCCATCCAGGAGCACCCGGCCCGCATTGATGCGCGCCAGCCACTCTTCCCGTGTGAATGCCGCATAGCACAGCGTCAAGTATTCGATAACCTGTAAACCTGCGGCATCGGATCCCAAATGTCTCTGATATTCGAACCCATGGTTCAACGTATTCATAAGGCATCTCTTTTGCAGCAGTGTTTATACCACAGGGCAAATACTTAATATGCGTACCTCTCTTTAAGATCACAATTTGTGATCTTAAAGAGAGGCCTGATTGTTCCACCCTGCACGCTTGTATCCGCAACTCACTCTGCAAAACTCCCATATGCCTTGACAAGAAAAGGCTTTTCGGTAACATTCGAACTATTGCAGATCGCCCTTTTAGGATCTTTCAGAGGGATCATCATGTCGAGGATTGTGGGGATTATTCAGACCAAGGGAGGCGCGGGGCGTTCTACTTTCGCCACCAACCTGGCTGCCCATTTTTCCTTTCAGGTGCCGACAACCCTGATCGACTGCGATCTGCCGCAGGGAACCAGCTCTTCCTGGTATGCGCTGCGTCAGGCGGAACTCCCGTCGAAAAACCTCCTCCTTGCCAAAGCGCACGACCACCTGGAACTGATCCAAAAAGCAAAAGAGCACAGCGCCGTTTCCCGGTATCTGGTCATTGATGGGCCTCCGCGGCTCGCGGAGATGACGCGGACGATCATGATTCTCAGCGACGTCAGTCTCGTCCCGCTCGGTGCGAGCGCCGCGGAAATCTGGTCAACGACCGATTTGCTGCAGACGCTGGACGAAGCCAGGCACTATAAGCCTGACGTCGACGCGCGTCTGGTGTGGACTCGCTTCCGCGCGCAAACGAGGGAAGCACAGGAACTGAAGGACGCCGTGCAGAAGGGATTGAAGCTCAAAGAACTGCAATCCCGGCTCGGCTACCGGGTCGCTTTCAGCGAAGCGCTTGCCCGCGGGCTTTCGGTGGAGGAATGCGCTGACCGGAATGCGCGCGAAGAAGCAATCAGTCTGGCCGAGGAGGTTAAACGAATCCTTGCGGAGAAAAAGCGATGAAGAAAGAAAGAAAAAGCGCAACCATTTTGAAGCCGGAGATTGATGAGCAAGCTGCGCTTCGGTTCGCTTCGGCCGGTTCCGAACCAGTTCCAGCACCCTCAAAAGAGAAGCCGAAAAAGGCAGGATCGAAAGAGCGGATTCTCCCAAAGGATTCACCGGCTGATATCCCCAAAGATATGCGGCAGATCTCGCTCATCATCAAAAAGGACCTTTACGATAGGATTGCAAAGGAAGCCGCCCGCAAGGACAGAACGGTTGAAGAGCATCTTAAAAAACACCTCACCAAGCGTTACGACAAATAACTCAGCGGTATGTCTGGCTTGAATCCAAAGCAGCCTGCATTCACTCCAAGGTCCGAAGGCGCTAAGAATCTCTAATCGTCCAATGTCATTTTCATGAGAAGGTAGGCGTATACTCCTAACTATAGATCCTGGTGTGTAGGCTACTGCTTATGCATTGAACCGATCCTTAGAGGTTTTTCATCATGGCCAACAAGCAAGTGGAACCGAGCCTTTTCATCATATTCGGCGGTACCGGAGACCTGTCGCGGCGGAAACTGTTGCCCGCTATCGGACGCCTGGCGGCCAGCTTGAGTCTTTCCGACAATTTTCACGTGCTGGGTGTAGCCCGAGACACTCGACAGGACGATGCGTCGTTCCGCGACATGGCACTGGAGAGCATGATAGCTTCGGGACTCCGGGCGGACGAAATCGCCGGGTTCTGCAACAGGCGGTTCCACTATCAGACCATCGGGAATGGCGCGCCATCAGATTACACCCAGCTTGGAGCCCGCCTGGAGCTTCTCGAACAACAGCACAGTCTCCCTGCAAACCGCACTTTTTACCTTGCGATCCCCACCGCCTCCCTTGGAGCCACCTTGTCAGGGCTTGCCAGCGCAGGCCTGAACCAAAGCAGCGGATGGGTCCGAATCGTAATCGAAAAACCGTTCGGCTACGACCGGGCATCCGCCGGTGAGCTTGTCGGTCTCATCCGAAAATATTTCGCCGAAGACCAGGTCTACCGGATCGACCACTACCTGGGTAAGGAGACCGTGCAGAACCTACTGGTCTTCCGCTTCGGTAACCCCATCTTCGAGTCTCTCTGGAATCGCGACCACATTGATTCCGTTCAGATCAGCGTTTCCGAAGAGCTCGGAGTTGGCACACGGGCGGGCTATTACGACAAGGCGGGCGCGCTGCGGGACATGGTCCAGAATCACCTGACCCAGCTTTTGACCCTCCTTGCCATGGAGGTGCCTCCCGTGATCGCCGCCGATTCGGTGCGTTACGAAAAAGTCAAGGTGCTGCGATCCATGGCGCCGATTCTGCCAGGAGACGTGACGTTTGGCCAGTATTCAGAGGGAACCATCCGCGGCCAGCCTGTGCCCGGCTATCTTGAAGAAAATGGCGTGGCCGCAGGCTCAACCACAGAGACATTTGCCGCGCTCAAAGTTGAAATCATGAACTGGCGTTGGCAGGGAGTGCCTTTCTACCTTCGCACCGGCAAGCGGATGCCTCGCCAACTGACACGCATCGGCGTGCAGTTCAGAAACGCCCCGGTCTGCATGTTCGACGTGGACGGAGTGTGCGCTGTTAAGCCCAACACACTGCTTCTGACGCTGCAGCCCGACGAAGGTTTCTCTTTGCACATCGGGGTCAAGAAGCCGGGATCCCCGTCGGACGTCAAACAGATCCCTCTGTCTTTCAAATATAGGGATATTTTCGACGCTATACCGGAGGCTTACCAGACGCTTGTGCTCGATGTGCTGAAAGGGGAGCAGACGCTGTTTGTCCATTCCGACGAGGTGTTGGAAGCCTGGAACCTGTATGACCCGCTGCTCCGCTGGAAATGCAAAGTTTATCCTTATGCTGCGGGGACGCGCGGTCCTGCGGAAGCCGATCGCCTGGCAATTTCCGAGAAGGAGCTGTTTGAGAATTTTTAGGAATATGGCCCTTATATTGAAATGTCCGGATGAGGGCGCGGTGGTTGAAGCCCTTGCGGACTACCTGGCTTCCGATATCCGCGAAACGCTCGGCCGGCAAGCCTGCTACCGGTGGGCGCTCGCGGGCGGCAGCACGCCAGGACGATTATATCGGCGCCTCGCTCAGCCTGGTGCCACCGATTTGCTGGATTGGCGCCGTATGCGCCTGTTCTGGGGCGATGAACGCTGCGTGCCGCCCGGCGATCCACAGAGCAACTACCGCATGGTGCGGGAATCCCTCCTGGATCATGTGCCCATACCGGCCGGAAACATATTTCCTATCGACGGCACTCTAGACCCGGAACGTTCCGCAGAGGCATACGCGGAGGTCCTTGGTGAAGAGCCATTGGATTGCGTGCTTTTGGGCATGGGCGAGGACGGTCACACTGCCTCGCTCTTTCCAGGCACGCCCCGACTGCGCGAGGAATCCAGGACCGTCATTGCAACCCGGAGTCCTCTACCGCCGGTCCATCGGGTCTCGCTGTCGCTGCGCACTATCAACGCCGCCCGCCGTGTGTTTTTTCTTGTCCTCGGCGATCACAAGGCCGTCCCGGTGGCCCGGGTGATGGATCAACTTGGGCAGAAAGATGCAGATCTGCCTGCAGCAATGGTGACTCCCGGGCGCGGCTCTCTTCATTGGTTTCTGGACTATGCCGCCGCCGCGCAATTGGACCGGTAAGGATTCGAAATAATTGTCAGGATTTCGCCTTGATGAGGTACAACCGGCTTGCTGTGGCCAGATAGAGTGCGTCCCCAACCAATGCCGGGCGTGAATAGAGCGGCGCGTCCATCTCGATCCGCGCCAATTCCTTCTTCCGGCGCCCCGTTCTCAGCACATGTAGGACACCATCGGTGTTCCCTACATACAACCGGTCATTGGCCGCCAGCAGGCAGCCCCAGATGGGTGCATCTGTTTGATGTGTCCAGACAACTGCGCCCGTTGCGGCATCCAGGCAGTGCACCACGCCACCCAGATCGCCGACATAAAGCAGCCCATCCTTTAATACGGGCGTTCCCACAACTCGGCCGATCCCGCGATAGCTCCAGAGGCCCCTGCTGCTCGTAACGTCTCCCTGCCCATTGGGACTGACCGCATGAAGCACGGACGGCCCGTCCCCATGCGAAGGGTCCTGCCCCATGGCGATGAAGACGCGGCCATCGCCGTAAACAGGCGTAGCTATAATCGAGCTGCGCGAAAAAACGCCGGGACGCGGGAGCCACTTTGCCTCCGGAGGATTTCCGTCAAATCGCCACAGCTCCCGCCCTGAACTCGCATCGTAGGCGCGCAGCCATCCATCGCCCCCGCCAAAAAGCACCTGCGGACGCCCGTTCACGTTCGCAACCGCAGGGCTGCTCCATTGCCCGTGGAGCACATTTGCGCCTGGACCGACAGCGCGCCAGACCACATCGCCGGAATGCTTATCCACGGCGATCAAACTAGGCGCTCGCGGGGACGGCACGCGCGTGTGTCCTTCGTTCCGACCGTTGGACGTAGCAACGATCAATAGATCGCCTATCGCCAGCACGTCGCTGTTCGAGGCTTCATGCGGGAAGACTCCCAGGCGCCCGCCCATGTCCAGTTCCCAGACCATGTCGGCTGCACGCGCATCCCGGGACTGCTCATCCTGAAAAGGGCCGTCGTTTTCGCCATCGAGGAAGCCTTGCGTGTCCAGGCTGCGGAGCTGACACTCGGCGGTGACATAGTACAATCGGTCGCCTTCGACATGCGGCCCGCCGGTGGTTGAGGGAAGCAGGAAGTCGCCCGTTCCCCGGTTCACTCGCGGAGCCGCATCCTGCCATAGAAATGCGCCATCGGTCGCTCGAAACGCCAGGAGCACACCGCACTCATCCTGGCAGGCCTGATTCAGCTTCCGCCCGTTGTCGGTTCCCACATAAACCACGCCGCCGGAGACCACGGGCCGGCCAAACGTCTCGTCCCCCAGGCCAACACTCCAGGCGATATTGCGGCCTGTTTTTATGTCCCAGTCCTCGGGCGGACTACCCTTGCTTTCGGCAGCCTCCGGCGTCCCACTGCTCACCTGCCCCGATAAAGCGGCTGCTGCCTTGGTCTCGCCTTCCGCGCGCTGTGCGGAGGACGCCGCATTCGCGCCTGGCGCAACGCCTGCGATCTGATGCAGCGCCCACTCGGCTTCCGCGCGCATCGCCGGATCGTTCGCCGCCTCTTTTAAAGCTGCAAGCGCTGCCTCCGTCTTCAGTCCGATGCTCCCCAGCGCTCCGGCTGCACAGATGCGAACATAGAGAAACTCATCCTTCAGGGCTTCAATCAATTCAGGTACAGCGGGCGCCGCTTTCGGTCCAATAGTTGCCAGCGCCTCCCCGGCGGCCCAGCGCACGCCGGGATTCGGATCGCGAAGAGTTTTCGTCAAATCCGGCGTCGCCGGGGCCGCGGCCGGCCCGATGGAGGCCAAGGCCTCCGCCACATAAATCCGAACCACCGAATCCCGGTGCGAAAGTGCTTTCACCAACTGTGGTACCGACGAACTGGCCTTTTCACCCAGGGCGCCCAACGCACGGGCCGCATCGCGCGCCACTTGGAGATCTTCCTCATTTAATGCCCGGATTAACGCCGGCTGCGCCGTTTCCGTATCGGGTGCAAGATCAATCATCACGCTGACGGCTTCACGCGCGATTGACACCTCATTCCATCCCAGCAACTCCGTCAGCAGCGGAAGGGCGCCCGCACCGATGCGGCGAATGATCTCGAATGCCTCCTTGCGAAGGCGCTCATTGCTGCTGAGTAAAAAGTGTCGCACTAAAGGCAGAGATTCCGCACCACCCTGCATCAGCTCCGCCGCCGCCTTTTCGCGCATCTTCGGATCATCGGTCAGCATGCGTTCCGACCAGGTGCGCACCAGGCCGGGCTTTGCAAGAAGATCAGATTCCGTCGGCAACGATCTCGATTCCTGATTGAATACCGGCAGCGGCGACACAGCAATACAGGCACTTAGGAAGCATAAGCCGACCCTGATCATCCTTTTCTTTCCTTGGAACATGCCTTCGATTCCTTTGCCCCTATTCCAGCTGGTCCTGCTTTTTTGGATATGCTGGTTCAAAATGATCATTAATTGCCCGATTGACGGCCTGTTGGGGTTTATAGCACCTGTTCCTCTGCGGATATTAGTTGTAAACCGCACCCAAAAGGTTGTCTCTTAGCAACCGAATTATTATATCGTACTTTGATCTTACGGCACCGCATGCATCGCGGGCAAGTGGATAGGCGGAACAAGCTGCATCCTTTGGAAACCGGGAGTCTTCATCTTCTGGTAAGCCATCCGGAGTCTTATGAAGTTTGGGGATTACAGACGCGCATGGGAACCTGGGGATCACAAGTCAGAAGTTCCGGGTGTAGAATCGGGCCATAGCGTCTTTCGAGCTGTTTTATCCGGAGCAGAAGACAATGCAGAATTATGCGGATTGAGGCTTATCGTTTGGAGCAGGCCGAACAGACCATGATTCTGGAATGGGTACAACAGGAGGAGTGAATGGCAATGCGATGCAGGCTGGGTAAGACGGACATCGAAGTGACTCCAGTCGGACTGGGCTGCTGGCAGTTTTCGGCCGGCCAGGGCTTAGCCGGGAAGTTCTGGGATGCGATTCCACAGTCGGTGGTAGACCAAGTAGTGGCAGCTTCGCTCGCGGGTGGAATCAATTGGTTTGACACTGCTGAAATGTACGGAAATGGCGCTTCGGAACGCGCATTGGCCGCCGCGCTCAGACACGCGGGAAAGGCCAATGGCGAGGTGGTGGTGGCCACTAAGTGGTCTCCCATCTTCCGAACGGCAAAGTCCATCCGGTTTACCATTGAGCAGCGCCTGAGCTGTCTGGCGCCCTTTGCCATCGACCTCCATCAGGTGCACCTTCCCCTTAGCTTCTCTTCGGTGGAAGCCGAGATGATCGCCATGGCGGATCTGGTTGCAGGCAAGAAAATCCGCGCGATCGGTGTAAGCAACTTCAGCGCAGCACGCATGCATCGTGCCCACGCGGCGTTGGCGAAGTTTGGCCTTGAGCTGGCATCGAACCAGGTGAAATACAGCCTGCTCGATCGGCGCGTGGAATCGAATGGCACTCTGGCGGCGGCCAAAGAGCTGGGTGTGACCATTATCGCCTACTCCCCGCTGGAGCAGGGGCTGCTCACCGGCAAGTATCACCAGCACCCGGAATATGTCAGAACGCGACCCGGTCCGCGCAAGTGGATGGGACGTTTCCGCGCTCAAGGCCTCGAGCGCAGCCGGCCCCTCATCGAAGAGCTCGGCAAGATTGCGCTAGCGCACAGCGCAACCGCGGGGCAAGTCGCGCTAGCGTGGCTTTACCAGTTCCATAAAACGTGGTGGTTGTGATTCCGGGCGCCAGTCGCGTTGAGCAGGCCGTGGAGAATCGAGGCGCCTTGGAGTTGACCTTGTCACCCTACGAGCTCGACAAACTCGACCAACTGTCGCGCCAGTTCAAATGACATCCAGGAAATGTAGCTCACTGGCTTTTCCCTCCATGCTAGTATTGCGCCTAATGCCGCACTCCGAAGCGCCCTGCAAGCTCGTAACCGCATTATGAATGGACATGTCCGGATCCGCCGCCACCGCCTAAATCGCTGTTTTTGAAATGCCGGCTAAGCTTTCCGTTCTCCACCCTGTATCATATAGGGCTGATCTCTGTGAGGAAAATACGTGATTGTCTTTTCAAATGTTGTCAAACAGTACGGCCGGCAGGTTTTGTTCACGGATCTTAGCTTTCAGATCAATCCGGGAGAGAAAGCCGGGCTAGTGGGGCCCAACGGTTGCGGCAAAACCACCCTATTTCGTCTGATCAAAGGCACGGAACAGCCGGATGAAGGCTCCGTATCGGTTCCCGGAAAACTCAGCATCGCCTATTTCCGCCAGGAATTGGATGAGATGTCCGGCTGGAGTGTGTTGGACGAGGCCATAGCGGGCAGCGGCGAACTGGGAGAATTGCATCACGAACTCGAGTCGGTGCAGCACGACATGTCCAATCCGGACAACGCGGATTCGATTGAACGAATCCTTGCCCGCTACGGCGAAGTGCAGCACCGCTATGAGAGCCTCGGCGGATACGGACTCGAGGCTCAGGCGCGGGAGGTATTGCACGGACTGGGTTTTGAGGACGATCAGATTGACGGGGATGTGGGGAATCTCTCCGGAGGATGGAAGATGCGCGTTTCCATGGCCCAAGTCCTCTTGGGAAAACCGGATATTCTACTGATGGACGAGCCCACCAATCACCTGGACATCGAATCCATCCTATGGCTCGAACGCTTCCTGAAAGACGCGCGCTGCACGCTGATTATTACCTCGCATGATCGGGATTTCATGAATCGGGTTGTGGACCGGATCGTGGAAATAGATGGCGGCGAAGTTTTCCTCTACAAAGGAAATTACGATAATTACGAGCGCGAGCGTGCGGTGCGAGAGGCTAATCGTGAAGCCGCTTACGCCAGGCAGCAGGCCATGTTGGCCAAGGAAAGCCGCTTTATCGAACGGTTTAGAACCCACGCCGCCAAGGCGGCACAGGTTCAAAGCCGCGTGAAAGCTTTGGACAAGATCGAGAAGATTGAGTTGCCCCGTACCCGCAAGGTCGTGCAATTCGACTTCCGCAATCCTCCCCGGTCCGGTCAGGATGTCGCCTCGCTGACAGGTGTTTCCAAGCGTTTTGGCAAAAGGATCCTCTACGACGGATTTGACTTGCTGATCCGCAGGGGCGAACGCTTGTGCGTAATGGGCAAAAACGGCGCAGGGAAAACCACGCTGCTCAAGATGGTTGTTGGGGCGCTCGAACCCGACGCGGGCACTGTTCGCCTTGGCGCCAGCCTGAAAGTGGGGTACTTCGCCCAGCAGTCTTTGGATCTGCTCGATTTCGGTCTCACAGTCTATGAGCAAATCCAAAAGGACTTCCCGCTGGAATCTCCGGGCACATTGCGGAACCTGTTGGGAGCATTCCAGTTTTCCGGGGACGATGTGGATAAGCCAATCCGTGTGCTCTCCGGCGGCGAAAAGTCCAGATTAGTCCTTGCCCGGATGCTGTTCGACCCGCCCAATTTTCTGGTTCTGGACGAGCCCACAAACCATCTGGATCTGGCTACCAAGGAGATGCTGGTGGGTGCATTGAGAGAGTTCGAGGGCACAATGCTCTTTGTCTCCCACGACCGGACGTTTCTGCGCGGCCTCGCAAATCGCGTGCTAGAATTGGGAGGAGCCGGAGAGGGTCACGTCGAGCCCCTGACGTACCCGGGGACATATGAAGAGTATGCTCGATCTACAGGCCATGAAGCTCCCGGTGTGCATAACTAATTTTCTTTTCTATGATTTCTGAAAACAGGTTTGTAAGGAGACTTGAATGAGAAAATATATTCTTACTCGGATGATCACCCCTATTGCCGCCATAGTTTTCCTGGCGGCGACTGCAGTCCCCAGGGAGAGGTCTGAAGTGCCTGACAAGTACAAGTGGAAAACCTCGGACCTCTTCGCGACGGAGGGTGCCTGGTTTAAGTCAAGCGACGATATCGCCGCGCGTATCCCAAAACTGGCCGCTTTCCAGGGCAAACTGGGGATCTCGGCTGATTCTTTTTACGCAGCCCTCTCTGCTTTTACTAACCTGGATCGTGACCTTTCTCTCCTTGGGACTTATGCATCCATGCGCCTAGACGAGGACACACGGGTGAGCAAGACGCGCGAGATGCAGCAAACCTCTGAAACCCTGGGTGTGAAGTTTGCTGCCGTCTCGGCGTACCTCCGGCCCGAGATCCTCGCTTTAGGCGAGGCCAAGGTGAAGGGCTTTGTGGCTGCGGATAAGCGCCTGGCGCCTTACGCCCCCTGGCTCGACGACATCTTGCGCTACGCTCCGCACACTCTGTCGGCCGCCGAGGAGAAGGTCTCGGCCGAGGCTGCGATTATGGCCAGCGGCCCTTCCAATGCATACGACACCTTCACCAACGCCGACTTTCCGTATCCCGAGGTGATCCTCAAATCCGGCGAGAAGGTGCGACTGGATGCCCAGGCGTACACACTGTATCGAGGCTTGCCTGACCGCGAAGATCGAGACAAAGTTTTCCGGGCCTTCTGGTCCAGGTACAAGGAATTCGAGCGCACTCTAGGCACAACCCTGGATGGCGTCGTTAAGACCCACATCTTCGATAAGAACGTTCATAAATTTTCCAGCAGCCTGGATGCCGCCATCTTCGACTCCAATATACCGACCGCCGTCTACACGCGGCTCATCAAGGACGTGCATGCCAATTTGCCGACCCTGCATCGCTACCTGAAGTTGCGCCAGAAGATGATGGGTGTGGACCAGTTGCGCTATGAAGACCTCTATGCCTCGATCGTCAAGAAAGTCGACCTGCACTACACGCCGGAAGAGGCCATTGAGCTTGTGGAGAAAGCCATGGCACCCTTGGGGCCGCAATATGTAGCCGATCTGAAGAAGGGTTATCAGGAAGGCTGGGTGGACTTTCTGCCTTCGACCGGGAAAAAATCTGGCGCATATTCTACTGGTGCTTACGGAGTGCACCCCTATCAACTGCAGAACTTTACCGGCACTTACGACGAAGTCTCCACTCTGGCACACGAGTCGGGACACTCCATGCACACATTGCTTTCGGATAAAAACCAACCCTACCCGACCCACGACTACAAAATTTTCGTGGCTGAAGTGGCATCCACTTTGAATGAGAATCTACTCCTGCACTCCATGCTGCAGCAGACAAGGGACAAGGACACGCGACTTTTCCTCCTGGGCAACCATCTGGACGGGCTCCGCACGACTTTGTTCCGGCAAACACTGTTTGCTGAGTTCGAGCTCAAGATCCATGAGATGGCGGAAAAAGGCGAGCCTTTAGTCGGAGAGAAGCTGTCGGAACTCTATCGCTCCCTGCTTAAGGAGTACTACGGCGATGCGGCCGGTGTGTGCAAAGTCGACGACCTCTACGGGATCGAGTGGGCCTACATTCCGCATTTCTACTATAACTTTTACGTCTATCAGTACGCGACGAGCATCACGGCTTCCTCCCAGATAGCCGCCAATATTCGCGCTGATAAAACTTCTAAGACCCGGGATGCGTACATCCATATGCTCTCTTCGGGTTCCTCCAGATACCCCATCGATCTTCTAAAGGCAGCAGGCGTGGACATGACGACTTCCGATCCGTTCAACGCGGCCATTAAGGAGATGAACGAGGTCATGGATGAGATGGAACAATTGTTAAATCAGAAATAAAAAATCGGTACCTGGTTATACTGTCCCTCTGGAGAGTGGGCAAGGAAACAATCAGAGGGACAGTATAACCAGGTACCGATTGACTACTGGGGTTTCATTTTAGGTTATTGCGGATTTATGCTCGGCAGACTCATTGTCAACCGGGTGCGCAAGCATGTTGTATATGGCATCGTCGGTTTTTACGAGCTTGCCGTAATTCAATTCAACTGCAGAATTTTCAATCTCCAACGCGATTGAGAACAATTTTTCAGGAGATATGCGCCCCTGATTCATTTGTTCCACAAGACGCTGCATTTCCACGTCAAACAATCGAATAGTCACCGTATTGAATGAGATCCCGGGATTATAGTGTGTCGGTTCTCCGGCGATCCGTCCGAGCATTTTCATTACCATGTTGGAGTGCTCCAATTCCTGGTCGGCAAGGTGATTCCACAGATCCTTTTCTTTAGGCATCGCGACCTGCACATAGCCTGTAAAAATCAGCTATCTGCGCTTCGGCATCTGCTAACAATTCCAGGTTAATCATCACATCTTTGAGCTCGAGCGAACTGTCTTTGCCCAGGAGTTTCCCTCAAAAATCCCATTCGAACAGCCTCCTCGCTTTAGCCGGATCTCTTGTTTTTGCCCCAGTAGTTGATCCGGGCGTGTCGATTTAGAATACAGACTCTAAATCTCAAATCAACTATATCATTTGCCCTGAACAGGATGCCTTATCCGCATCCGTATTAATAATTCCAGCTTTACATTGACTATCAATGAAATGACTGCGTCAACCTCCGGCAGCATTTCGCACTACAAAAACACACAACGCGTGTATCGAAGGATAGGAAGTTCAAACTGCATTTTTGTGTAATCCCCGCCGAGTTGCCGTGATCTCATCTATGCATCTGACAGGCGAATTAAAAAATTATGAAAAAAAGGAAGGCAACCACTTGACAACCGGCTGGCAACAGGATTATATATTGATTGGCTGACCAACTAAGGAGATTTCAGGATGTCGAGACCATCGAACAGAGCACAGCGCCGAGAAGAGATTGCAGCCGCCCTCTTGAAGGTTATGGCGAAAAGGGGTTATGAGGGTGCAGCCCTATCCGATGTCGCTGCAGAGGCGGGACTGACCCAAGGACTCATTCACTACCACTTCAAGGACAAGCTGGAGATTCTGCTCGAAGCCCAGCGGATGCTGCTGGCCCGCCACCTTGTCGCGCTCGGGGCGGCAGTGTACTCGGCCGGGTCGCCGGCCAGGCAGGTCGCTGCTTTCATCGATTTTCACCTCGGCCTGGGCACGACAAAGAATCCGGAAGCACTTGCCTGTTGGATAACCCTGATCGGCGAGGCAATCCGCCAGCAGGCCGTTCGGGATGATTTTGAGAAAATAACGAAGTCCCTTGCCGAAATGCTGGCTGCCATTGTGAAACAGGGGATATCCGATAGAGTGTTTCGTTGCGACGACCCGTTGACTGCCGCCGCCGCCCTGGTTGCGGCAATCCAGGGATACCTCGTCCTCGGGGCAACTGCGCGGAGCGTGATTCGAAGGGCTCCGCGGCTGCATCCACGAAGGCAATGGCCGACGGCCTGCTGAAGCCGAGAACATCTATTCTCAAGGCAAATAAATGAAGACCCACTACAGTTTCAGAAATCCGCGATTGGTTGGAAGTAGCATTGCTCACGAATGCCTCTCAGCCGGCAGCAGCGATAGTGAAATCGGATTGTCCAAGATTGCGAACCAGCCAAACCCGAATATCCAGGCTTACACAATGCCCATTGAGGAAGAAAACCTATGATATACCATTGCGATCTAATAATAGGTTGGTTAACCAACACATATACTACACACACAGGCCGAAAACAACAAACGGCACGCATAAACAAGGAGGTTACGCCATGCGCATAGGTATCTATGCCGGAGCATTCGACCCTATCACAGCCGGGCATATCTCGGTCATTGAGAGAGCCGCGCGCCTGCTCGATCAATTATTCGTTCTGGTAGCTGTCAATCCCAGCAAATCGACCCTGTTCACAACGAAGGAGCGACTCGAAATGATTGCCGATGCCGTCGCGGCACTGCCCAATGTGCGCGTCGCCAGCACTAAGCGGTTTGTGGTCGAGTTTGCCCGTAAACATCAGGCGAAATTCCTCATTCGCGGCCTACGCGGCGCGACGGACATCGAGTACGAAACAGCCATGGCAGACGCGAATCTTGCACTCGCACCGGAGATAGCAACTATCTTCATCCCCGCACAGCCGGAGCTTTCAAAAGTAAGCTCGAGCCGGTTGAAAGAGTTGGCGCGAGCTGGGGCATCCATCTCGGGCTACTGCACCAAAATGGTTTCAGACCGGCTGTTCGAGCGGCTGAATCAGCAGGCGCTTAAACGCCAGGAGGTGAGTTATGTCGGAATTTGAAGTTATTGCACTCGGTGTCGGCGATGCATTTTCAGAAATTCATCGACCGACTGCGCTTCTCCTCCTTTGCGAGGGTTTTCACCTGGCCATCGACTGCCCCGACATGTACAGGGCAGTACTCAAGGATGTCGCTGGTTGCACCGGTCGCCCAATTCGATCTCAAAAACATCGACCACTTTCTCATCACGCACGTGCATGGGGATCACATGAACGGCCTCGAAGGAGTCGCTTTCTTCAAGCACTTCGCCGAGAACAAGCGGGTTCAGCTCTTATCCGTGCCCGAGGTGTGCGAAGTCATTTGGAGCGAGCGCCTGAAAGGGAGCATGGGCCAGTTGTGGAACGGCAGTGAGTTCCGCTCCTTAACCTTTGACGATTACTTTGACTTCAAACCGCTTGAATGGGCAAGCGTCACCAGCGTTGGTCCTTTCAACATTCAGGTTCGCAGAACTAAACACCATATCCCGACCTGCGCGGTGCGTATCGAAGCCAAAGGCCGCGTGTTTGGCTATTCGAGCGACACCGCTTTCGACCCGGAGCTTATCCAATTTCTTGAACCGGCCCACCTTATCATTCACGAGACGAACCTCGGACCGGCTCATACAAACTATACCAGCCTCACCGGTCTGGCCGCCGACCTGCGTCGACGGATGCGGCTCATTCACTATCCCGACGGATTCGATTCGAAGACGTCGGTCATTCCAGTAATACATGAAGGGGAGGTGCACAATGTTTAGCGGCTATTTCGTTTACATTTTGGTCTTGTTGCTCGTAATCGTTGGGCCTGTGTCCGCATTTATTTGGCTCCGTTGGAGCTTCGTTACCGCCAAGCCCGACGAGTGGCTTCTCAGAATTAGAGACGGGCAACTCGTCAAAGCGGGTATCGGGATTTCACTTCGGCGGCGGCCCGGAGACCTGATCGCCCGATTTTCCAGCACCGTGCAGCGAGTCGGCTTCAAGGTCGAAGCACTGACCCAGGAACGTCTCCACGTGCTCGTCGAGGGATTTGTCCTCTGGTCGGTATCTCCGACGGGCGATGGCCCGTTTCAGGCGTACAGAAATCTGGGGCTGGCCAACCTCAACGATCATCCTCCGTCCGAGCTGACGAGTAAAAAGCACCTGCTTTCAAAACAGCAGTATTGCGCATTCCAGGATGTCTTCGCCGCCGAGGTACAACGCTATGCGGCAACCGCAACGCTCGACGAGCTGATGATCGGACAGGACAAGTTCGTTGCAGGGGTGAAGGAGCAATTAATCAATGTCAGCGTACCGCTTGGCATCCGGATTGAACAGTTTCAGCTTCTTCAAGTCCAACCTGTGGACGCGGCACTCTTGCGCGCGCTGTCCACCCGGTATGAAGAACAAGCGCGTGAAAACGCGGCTCAGATTCGCCTCGAAACCGCCGAGCGCATGAAAAGACGCGAGATCGATTCGGCGACAAGCCTCGCCAAAGATGAATCGAATGCCCACCGCGATAAGGAAGCGTATGCCGCCCAGGTTGAGCTCGAACTCGGGCAACGGCGGGCCGAACTGCTGGATGCCCAGAACCATGTCAAACGCCAGCAGCTCGAGCACGAAGGCGAACTGAAAATGGAGCAGCTTGAAATTGAACATAAGACCAAGCTGCGCGTCCAGGAAACCGAACGCGAGCGCCAACTGGCCGCCGAGGCCGCGCAACAGGAGTTGACAGAAGCCCGAATCCGGCGGGAAGACACCGAGGCCAGGGCAAAACGGGCGCGCATGCTCGGAGCGGCTGAGACAGAACGGGACGTCATTCTGGCTGTTAGCAGCGCCGAAGAGAAAAGGCCTCAAGCGGTTCGCGATTACGAATTAGCGCGCCTCGCCATGGAAAAAGTCGCGCACGCGCTTGAATCACTGCCGATCAAAGATGCCCGCTGGGTGACGGTCGGAAACGATTCGCCAATTGCCACGATCGCATCGGCGTTCGCTGAGATTCGCAGTCTGTTCAGCGAGCTCCTTCCGCCGGCCAAGCCTTCAGGGGGCAAAACCGCTTGAAAACGTCAATGCCAAACAATGTGGATCCGGGCCAGCACCCCGGATCCAGAGGAGGACCTATGGCAGTCGCCATTTTGGAAAAAATAATAAAAAACGAGGCAGGCGTGGCAAACGATGCAGAACAAATCATTCAATCTGAGCCGGTAAATCATCTTCGCATGTTGGAGTGGGCAGCGCGCGCACGAGCAGAAGTGGCCAAACGATCCGGCTCTGATGAACATTTCTCCGGGGACATCGCCGGATGCACTCCCAGCAACTGCTCACAGTTCAATACATGGACTCTCGTCTGTCAAGAAATAGACGGGCAGGGTCCGCACGGCATTTTTGAACCAGTGCGCGACGAATTGCGGCGGCGCGGAGCGAGCGATCACGATATAGCCGAAATGCGCTATTTCGCATGGTTGACGGCCGGGTGGCTCGTTTACTGTTACTGGGGCTTCATTCCTTTCGAGTTTGATGCATTGAACGAAAACGACCTCCTGTCCGCCATCAAGTATCAGTATGCAGACGGCTGGATTTCGGACAGAAGAGCGTGATCGCCGTTTTCAATATTTCCGCCAAATACAGGTTGCCTACTCAAATCCAGGAGTCTGTCGAGAGGCAATCATCGAATGCGCCGGAAAAGTAGAACTATCGAAGTAGAAACACTCAAGTTTGATGAGCAAAACGTCTAACATAATAATAAATCCTGAAATGCAGGCTAGGGCTATGGCCCGACAAAGGAGGTTTTTATGAAATCGGTATTGATCACGGCCGGAGCTACCATGGTTCCAATCGACAAGTTCCGTGCGATAACCAATATATTCAAGGGCCGGACGGGCACGAATATCGCGCTGTATTTTGCTCAACAGGGCTGGGATGTGCTGCTGATAACTTCCAATCCATCCTTATTGGACGGAAAGCCCACAAAGGGTATCTATGTTGAAACATACCATACCTACGACGACCTTTTTTCCGCCATGCAAAAAATGCATCTGCTCCGAATACCAACTATGACGCCATCGTTCACTCCGCGGCCGTAAGCGATTACAGGGTGGAAGGAACATATGTTTACAAACCGGAAGATGGGATGCAGGCGGTTGGTTCAAAGGGAAAGATATCATCCAGCTTCGAGGAGTTATACTTGCGACTCTTGCCAACCCGGAAGATCGTGACCTGATCCGCGAGCCCTGGGGTATACAGGTTATCTCGTGAAATTCAAATTGCAAACCATGATGGGCGACGACCAGCTTTTGAAAGTTGCAGAAGAAAGCCGCGTCCACAGCAAAGCGGATATGATAGTGGCCAATTGCCTGGAATGGTCCAATGATCGGGCTTTCGTTATGACACAAGGGCGAACATGTTTCGGTGGCTTGTGCCAATTTGCCTGAGGCTATCCTGAAGGAGATGGGATTATGAACATCGTTCTGGGAATAACCGGCAGCGTGGCGGCGGTCCTGACGGAGAAAATGTGCGCCAGCCTGCTGTCCGCCGGACATGCGATAAGGGTTTGGCAACTAATCCTTCCCTGTACTTCCTGAAGCCGGATGCGGGCGATCATATTAACTTGGCTGGCGTCGGCGAAGAATATGCCATGCGTGGAACTCTTTCGTGACAAAGTTGAATTGCCCATTGGCGGTTACCATAAGAACGATCCGGTCAGGCATATTGAGTTCAGGACTTGGGCGGACCTGCTTTTGATCGCACCGCTTTCCGCCAACACTCTTGCCAAGATAGCTCACGGAATATGCGATAACTTTCTTTGCTGTATCGCGCGGGCCTGGCCGAAAGAAAGTCGGTCGTCCTTGCGCCCGTCATGAATACCGAAATGTGGATTGACCCGATTACCGAAGAGCAGTTCGCTGCTTTGCGAAAGCGCTTTCCATACGCTGACAGTTTGGATCCCGAGTCTGGACTTTTGGCCTGCGGCGATACTGGCATTGGCGCAATGGCTTGTATCGAAGGATTGTAGAGGCAGTCGCAAAAACAATCTATAGGGGTGTTGATTGAAGCTGACCCTGGCAATAGGCAGGCTTGGAATGCCGAACGCGTGACCCGAGACATTTGACTTAGCCAGGCCAATTATTTCACCAGTTGAGACTATAGCTCACAGATCGGAGGCTGCACTGTGATCCTTCCGCTCAACCCCATGCCGATAATCCCAGTCTACGACTTGTCGCAGGAACACCCTCATCCAGGGTCATTCGGATTTCCGAGACATCTCTACGTGCATACCGGCGTCGATCTTTACGCTCCCATGGGCGCCCCTGTACGCGCGATGGAGGTAGGGAGGGTGATCAAGGTCGCCTGGTTCACGGGCCCGAACACCGACACACCCTGGTGGAGGGACACACGCGCGGTGTATGTGGAGGGAGAGTCGGGTGTCATCAACTACGGAGAGGTTGAAGAGGATGTCAACGAAGGCGACGATGTCGTCGTAGCCGGTCAGGTGATAGCGTATGTCGTGCCAGTGCTGAGACAATGGAAGGGCCGCCCGATGTCAATGCTGCATCTGGAACTGTACGACAAGGGATGGACGGATACATTGGTGGAGTGGAAAATCGGAGAACCCAAGCCCGAACATCCTGAAGGACCCAACAGGGCTGTTTCGGGATTAGGCCTCGAATTCAGGGAAAAGACCCATATGCCAAAGACGCGGCTGATTGGGCCAAAAGGCATCAGTGAAGTGCAATCACAACTCGCCTATGTGTAGGGTACGCTTCATTCTCACCTCCATGCTTTTCATTTTGTAACCCGATCCCGGTGTCCGGCTATCCCTGAATCGCTTTCTTACTTTCTATGGCAAAGGTCTCCGTCGGGAATTACAATAGCATGCACGAGGATCTCTGCAATGAAACGAAGATTTGGTGAAAGCAAAGTGCAGGGCATCCGCATTGACTTGAATCCGCATAATTCCCGTGAGGGTGAGTGGCCGTGAATAATGACACATTCGAAATCAAAATCCGTACCGCGGCGATAGCCGGATGGTGGACGCTGCTGATCGCCTCGGGATTTCTGGTTGTCCAATGGATCGTTTATCTCTTTCTTATGTCTTCACAACCAGCCTGGCTTCTTTCGTTCTTGGGCCCCGGAATCAGCTGGGATACCTTCGGGCGCTTGTGTTTCTGGCTCATAGCAATCTTCAAATTCAGCATTTGGCTGCTGGCGTTACCGGTACTCTGGCTGACGCTATGGGCGCGTCGATTGCGAAAGCGCTGAATTGAATCGACTGCGAATCGGCTTACCCTTTCCACGGTTCCCCGGTTACAGGATGAGAGTAGTGGAAGGGCACCACATCCGTATCGGGCCATAGCACCGGCGCCGGCGTGATGAGTTTATCCGGACCGGTCGGGTTCTCAGGATATGTCTTTGAATAGGGCAGGACGTATCCCGCTTTTGTATAGGACCAGCCTTTTGCATAGTCGGCGTGCCAGATAGCGCGATAATTGAGCACTTTAATCTTCCAGATATTTCCGTCTTTCACATATTCATTCTCATAGATGCCGCCTTCCCACCACTGCATCGGAGGGATTCCCTTGGCTGCGTTGGCTAGAGCGGATTTTGAAGTCACATGCGCTCCTGCCTGCATGAAACAGCGGAACCGGGCTTTGGCGGTGCGGCGATCCGGGGCGACATCCACGATGTCCTGTATCTGAATATGGTCAAGCAGGAAACCGAAGATGGGTCCGTTCTTTTTGCCTGTAAAACCCTGGCTGAACTGATCGATATACAGGCGGCGGACGCCCTTGTCTTTCCCTATGAAGATGCCTCCATTGAAATGGGCCTCGCCATCGTCGGCGAACAAACTGACGACTTCCTCGTAAATGCACTTGTCGAGATAGTACCCATAGGCGTGATGCAGTTTGCGAATCGCATTCGTGTCTTCGAGGATTCCCAGTTGATTGGACATCCGCGCGACTTGTTCTTTCAATGTCTTGACCTCATCGGTCTCGCGCTTGGATGCGCATGCGGATGCTGTGGCAAAAACTGCCGTGAGCGCGGCGCCCATTTTCCAGACAAAGGATCGTCGCTCGGCATTCGGCTGCGCGGAATTGCCGCCGAACTCTGATGTCGATCGTATACTGTTCATTTCACACTCCCTAACAAAGATGATTTTTTTTTCCTCTTTTCCGATCGGTGATTTTATCGAATCTCCAAAAAGGGCTACCATCCGGGCTTCATGCCGTAGGGCGCTGTGATTAAAATGGTATGGATTCGATGGATCTTACCGCCCTTGATCTTAAAGAAACCGCCGCCCAAAAATGTTGTGGGGCTTGTCAGCTATGGGAAGCATGCGCCCATTGGTCAGTGTGACCGAATGGATGTTGCCGGCATGATCAAGAAGTGCGGTGGACGAGACCATGCCGCGCTCTTCATCGACAACCAGGTGCGGCGGCGAATGCGCGTGACAAACCTGAAATAGCCTGACTTGAACTGGTCGATGCAGCCGAGTGCCATGATGTTGAAGCCATCGCTGGATGCACCACGCGGCCCCGGATTATTGGTCGTCTGCATGCCGTTTTCCATCCGTTGCAGGTATCCGCAAAAGGCACCGGCCTTGTCCCGTCCATCCGCTCCAACGCTTTGAAATAGCTGTCGGCGATGTTGATCATTTCCTCGCGCGGAGAACGCTCGGCTGGTTCAAGGACTTTGGCATAGATGGGATCCGCGGTGGTCAGGGACTTACCGCCAAAGAATTGCCCGTCGTCCCGCGCTACAATCTGCTCGATTTCGGTTATTTTACCTTGCGCCAGTTTCAATCTAAAAGATATGAGCGCCAGCTTGCCGTTTTCCTTCATGAGGCCGGAAAAGCCGACCTGCCCAGTTTGGGATCCGTAAGATAGATGCGGTAGGTGGTTGGAGGATCGCTGGCTGTTGCCCAGAGAGCATCGCCCACCTTGAGCTCCTGGCCGTTCTCGGTAAATTTGACGTTTTCCGCGAGTGGCACGCGCGACGGGTCGCGAGCAACCAGCGCATCCAGATACTGATTGGCGAATCCTTCAAGGCAGGCGCGGTCGCAATTGGGCGCAATGGCTTCCTCCTGACCTTTGCCAGTGGTTGTTGGCATAGTTTTATCGGCGTTGCAGGCTGCAGCAGTGATGACAAGAAGAATGCTGAATATCAAAAGCAAGGCTTGTTTTATATGCATGTTCCTTTCTCCTGATTTGAAATTCGCAATGAGCACTTTAAATCCAGATGTTTGTACGCCTACTTGCCCATTTTTGATTTGAACATGGGACCCGACCACCCATCGCCTATGCCGTAGGGCAACATGGCTCCGATGGCAAAAATGCCACGAAGCTTTCCATTCTTTGTCTTGAAGATATCGGCGAAGGGCATGGAACTTGGCGTATTTGTCCAGCTCGCATAGGTTTTTCCATCCGGCATTTTGATCTCCGCAAGCCCGCGATGATTGAAGCAGTATAAGCCCCAGGTAAGACCCATTTCTTCGTCCACTACCGGGGTGCGGCGCGGGAAAACATTATGAATGGTTTTAAGCATAGGAGGAATAATGCCATCGGGGGTCTTACAGGAGCCGCTTGCAGGCATTCCCGGTAGCGGGGGAGCCGCGTTAGGAATGTTGCCGCATGTCACCATCCCGTTTTCGATCCGGTAAGCGTCCTTGTCCCAGGGAATTGCACTGTCGTTGAGTTTGTCGAGCGCTTCGAAATAAATATCCGGCATCCGGAGCATTTCCCGGCGTGACAAGCGCTCGGACGGCGCCAGGGTTTCGGCAAATGTGGGCGGTGGAGCTTTCAGATTGCCCAGGACCGTTTCCTTGACATCGCGGACTACGATCGATTCCGCTTCGGTGATCCGGTGATTCACGACTTTAAGCCGTACGGACAGCAGCACTGGTTTTTCGTGTTCTCTCGCGAGACCGGTCCACGCTACCTGGCCTGTCTGCAGATCGCAAACATAAAATTTGAAGCCGCCCAGACCGGAAGCCGTAAACCACAGTCCTTCCGTGGGAGGAAGTTTTATCGTATTCTCGGTGAAGATCAGGTTCGGGGCAAACGGTGCCTTGGAAGCATCATGGGCTACCATGGCTGCGAGATATTGATCCGCTATGTTCTCCAGGCAGGCGCGGTCACACGCGCCGGTTTTTTGAGTTTGAGCGGCAAGGATTCCGGCCGCGAAAACTCCAATAATAACTATCGCCAGCATTTTCTTCATAATGCGCTCCTTGTTATAAGGCCAATGCAGTTGCGAATTTTGTGAATTCCTGTGGCTGTATTCGTGGCATGTATTTTTCTATTTAAATACAGGACCAGACCAGCCATCTCCGATGCCGTAAGGCAGAATGACTCCGTATGCAAAAATGTCCCGAATTTTGCCATTCTTTATCTTGAAAATTTCGGCCGCCGGCATTGTGTTTGGCGACGCAAAGTAGGAAGGCTGGACGGTCCCATCCGGCATCTTGATTGTGGCGAGTCCACGGTGGTTGAAACAGTATACGCCCCAGATTACGCCCTTTTTCTTCGTCTACCAGCGAGGTACGGCGAGGGCGCACATTATAAATGGTTTTAAGCATGGGGGAGATAATCGCCGTTTGCACAAACCGCTTGCCGGCATGCCCGACACGGCCGGAGCCGCTCCGGGGAAAGTGCCTGCGGTCAGCATCCCGTTTTCAATTCGGTAGCAATCCTTGCCGAAAGGAACATCCCTGTCGTTGAGTTTGTCAAGCGCTTCGAAATAGAGGTCCGGGATGCGAAGCATTTCCTGACGTGAAATCCGCTCAGATGGTGCCAGGATTTCAAAAAATGCAGGCGGCGGAGTTTTCAGATTGGCCAGGTTCCTGTCGCTCACATCGCGAACCACGATCGACTCAGCTTCCGTTATCCGGCGATTCACTACCTTGAGCCGCAACGACAGCAATACCGGCTTGCCATGCTCTTTGGCGATGCCCACCCAGGCCACCTGGCCCTCCTTCAGATCGCAAAGATAGAATTTGTAATCGCCCAGACCGGAAGCCGTAAACCATAGTCCTTCCGTGGGAGGAAGTTTTATCGTATTCTCGGTGAAGATCAGGTTCGGGGCAAACGGTGCCTTGGAAGCATCATGGGCTACCATGGCTGCGAGATATTGATCTGCTATGTTCTCCAGGCATGCGCGGTCACACGCGCCGGTTTTTTGAGTTTGAGCGGCAGGGATTCCGGCCGCGAGCACGACAACCAAACAAATGATCGGCGATTTCTTCATAGTGTGGTTCCTCTCCTTTTGTTCCTGCTCATGAGTGCCTGCGTGCGCAAGGCGCGTGGCATCCGGAAACCTGCGACGGACGGACAAGATATCAGGCCGGGATTAATCGACCGCGTTCCTATGCATCCCGAAATCACAATTGAAATCTGAGTGCGCACGCCTACCGCCGCTGATAAGTAGCGTTATGTTTGCTGCGCAACAGCCCAGGAGACCGCAAAATCACTTTATAAGAATGAGAACTGTGCGAATCTTACTACGAAATTATAAGGGCAGAATACAAACATTTTGAATTCCCAAGCCGGAACTGAGGAGTAGTGTGCCTAATCCCAATCGCTCGCGCGCGATAAGAGCAAATTGACAACCGGAGCTTGAGACATTACTAAGAACAAATAATAGCAAGCGACAGCGCTTGCCGGCTGAAACCTGGGATTTCGGGAAGGAGACCCTATGAAGCAAAGAAAGATAATTGCAGTGGTGGGTGCCACAGGCGCTCAAGGCGGCGGTCTGGTACGCAGCATTTTGAGGGATGGTAGCAACGAATTCTCCGCGCGGGCGATCACCCGAAACGCCAACTCTGACAAAGCGACAGAGCTTGCCAGGCTGGGCGCTGAAATTGTTGCAGCCGATGTTGATGACCCGGACAGTCTGAAAAAAGCATTCGCGGGCGCTTATGCGGCTTATTGCGTCACATTTTTCTGGGAGCACTTTTCGCCTGAAAAAGAACTGGCCCAGGTTACAGCAATGGCCAAGGCGGCAAAGCACGCCGGTGTTCAGCATCTGATCTGGTCCACGCTTGAAGACACTCGCAAGTGGGTACCCTTGAGTGACAATAGAATGCCTACCCTGATGGGCAAGTATAAGGTCCCTCATTTCGATGCGAAGGGGGAGGCGAATCAGATATTCATGGACCTGAAGCTGCCAACGACGTTTATGTTGACTTCATTCTACTGGGATAATCTCATCAGCTTCGGCATGGGCCCCAAAAAAAATCCCGACGGGACGTTTGCTTTCACACTGCCTATGGGTGAAAAGAAACTTCCGGGCATTGCCGCAGAAGACATTGGCAGGTGTGCCTATGGCATCTTCAGGAGGGGGCATGAATTCATCGGCAGGACCGTCGGAATAGCCGGCGAACACCTGACAGGTGCTCAAATGGCTGCTGCGCTGAGCAGAGCGCTGGGCCGGGAAATACGCTACAACGCTGTGCCGCCGGAAGTGTATCGCGGCTTGGGATTTCCAGGTGCGGAAGATCTCGGCAACATGTTCCAGTTCAAGAGAGATTTCGAACAGGCCTTCTGTGGGGCACGGGATGTGGCGTTTTCCCGTTCGCTCAATCCCGCGCTGCAGACTTTCGAGGATTGGCTCAGGCTTAATAAAGACCGCATACCCCTTGAGTAAAGGCCGATCCGCTATACAGCCGCTGAGATTAGCTGCTTCCCAGAATGCCCTTTTCTTGGGAGTTATACCTAGCCCGCATTTCTCACGGGCTTTCTACTGCGGCGGGCGGATCCGGGCATGTCTACTGCGTTGCGCTCCGTCGGGCTCCTCGACGTACTGTCGAGTACGTCTGCGGGGCCCTCGGTCGCGCGCCTTGTATCCACGCCCGTCTGCGCCGCCTCGCTACAAAACCCCGTGAGAAATGCGGGCTAGCTCCCGTTCCTTGTGAGAAGCCGATTTCTCGACGCACATAATCAGTGTGTCAAATTTTCAAGACGGGAAATAAGGGCAGCCAGTTCCTTGCGGAATGAAAGTCCATTCGCGACAGTCATTGTTTGAGGTTTGACTGGCTTCAGCATCTTGTACAGATCGTCATCTGCAGGGATACCTTTGGGAATGCGAAAGTGGAAAAACCGAACAGAAGCCGGGTCCTGCGGAACAATCTGCCGGATGACCGTTTGCTTGGCAAACACCATATGGGTACTTACGACAATTACTATTTTGAGCGGAGACTCCGTTCCGGGCGCACAGGCGTCGCCTTTCAAAATTTCCTGCAATGTATCCACTAGATAAGCGGAGGCCTGCATTTTCGAAACAAGCAATCCAATGTCTATAGTGTCCGGATCCCTCATTTCTACTACCTGGCTTGCGCTCTGCCAGTCAAAGGCTGCCGCATCCTCACGATTAAAGAGCGTCTTCATCCACAACGGGTCCACAATGCTCACACGGACGCGACCTTTGCGTAACCGGAGATGTGAGAGAACGCTGGCCACTTGCAGTATGTCCGTTGAAGTCACAGTGGGCGCCCAGCCCCAGCCGCCACTGCCGGAGGAGTAAAGAACGCCCAGGCGGCGTTCGTGGTGCCAGTCCAACGAAGTGTTGGCAACAATATCGATACAAAGACTACGGCTATTTTTCACCGGCAGCCATTCCTTGCCCTCGGCTAATGGTCGCTCTTTAGAAGTGAATTCGATGTCCGGCAGATCACGGTCAAGTTCCGGTAGTATATTCCCCGAAATGGGTGAAACCTTCACTCGTTTACGCCAGAGATTGCCCTTCTTTAGAATTGGATCGAAAACAATGAGCGCTATGGTATAGCGACCGGGACGCAGGTAGACGCTGTCAGAAAAATGGATCACATTGAAATTGTATTCTTCTGGCGGAAAGGGAACGCGGGTGTGGGAGTAGCCGGGAACCCAGATGTTGTCTTCAGTGGCGACTTTCAATACAAAGTGCAGGTCGTGCTGAATTGCGCTGTGCCGCAAACCACCGCCGTCGAAGAGGGCGGTTATCTCCACGCGATAGCGCTGCTGCAAGGTCAGAGATGGATAGGATGCTTGGACATCCCAGGGAAAATCTTCGCGATCCGGTCCGTGCAGCCAACCGTCGACGTCGAAGGGCGGCTCATCCTCATTTGCCTCCGATGCGCACGCGCCGCCGCAAAGGATAATCAGAATCCCAACCGCACCACACAAACAGAACAGGGATCTCATAAGGGGACCGAGGCAAAAATTTGATAGTTCCGGACCGCAGGGTTCCCTCATCCGAAATTCGTGGATAGGCATCATCGCTCACGCCCTGGCATCATCTTCCTGCGAAATATCAGTGATCTTTGAAAGAAAGATCCATTTTGCACAGCTTGAAAAACCGGAAAATACTCGGGACCGTTTCGGCAATAAAACCCATGAGAAGGCGGGTTAATACTTGGGGGCATAGTACCCCTCTCTTGCATTAATGATCAGTTTGGGAATGCCCGGCAGCGGATCCAGCTTGACCCGGATGTGCCGCCATTTCCCGTCGTGCATCCCGTTGGCCGGACTATATCCCAGAATATATTGACTGCGCAGTTCGGCATGTATCAGCCCGATGTAATAATCGAGGTCATTGAAATTACTGGGGCGGAATCCGCGCCCGCCCGTGATGCTTATAATATTCTGGATGATGGATCCACCGTAACCCAGGCGGCCTTCCAGTCCTATACTGTATACTTGAACGCTCGATTCCTTGGCAAACTCACGGACCTCCGATGGCGAGTAGCGGCTACTGTTATCCTCTCCATCCGTAATCAGGATAAGGGCTTTCTTCTCGTTTGTGCCGCGTTTGACGTAATCGAGCCCCATATAAACCGCATCATACAATGCAGTTGAACCGCCAGGTTTCTGCGTCGCGACTGCACTTTGCACTGTTCCGCTGCTGCGGGTGAAAGACTGCATCAGCCTGCTTCTCTGGTTGAATGTTACGAGGAAATACTCATCTTGCTCAACCCCCTCTTTCAAAAAGCCTACGATGGCGTTCTTCGCTTTCCTGATATTGAGGTTGTCCCCCATGCTCCAGCTGACGTCGAAAATCAATCCTACGCTTATGGGCGCAGATTTCTGGCCGAAATGCACTATTTCCTGCTCGACCTGGTCTTCATAGACTTTGAAACTTTCTTTTTCCAGTCCGACAACGTAACGGCCATAGGGGTCCGTAACAGAAACACTTACAAATACCGTTTCGACTTCGACCTTGAACAGAGGAGGAGATGTTGGCTTTTGGGGTTGAACCTGAAAGCCGAAACACAGACCCGCAAGGGCGATGAGACCCAACCAGAGATAAGTATTATGATGTGAGCTCACTTGAATGCCTCGTGTGCCAGACCGCAACGACGCAAATTCCTAACCGAAGTTTATCAGAGGCGTCAGGCAAGTCAATAACAGCGCAGTGTCAATTTTGGGGCTAGGCGGCAGTTCGTTTCCTGAGCTTGATTTCAATATTATATCCCGCGATCTGGGCAAGTTTGGAAAGCTGCAGGAACTGTTTCGATGCCCTATTCTCCTGCAAAAGGCGCACGACTTGGCTAGGTGAGGTGTTGAGAGCATCAGCCAGCACTCGAAGAGAGAGTTTCGAATCGGAGATCTTGCTCTTCAGAGCTTGCTTGAGCTGATTAATGGGCGACCATTGGTAGGTTGGATCCGAATAGTACAATACGAAATCAGCAGGGAAATCCCCTCGCGCTCCGTCCTCCAGTACGAATGTAGCACCTTGCTCTGAGAGGTCGGGTTCGATTGCAATCGAAACAAAGCGGTTGTTTGGCCCGATCTTCATACCTGTGAAAACAGCGAATGGGAGATTATAGGTGCTCAGCGTTCTTCCTTCCCGCAGCACAATTTCAAGTACTCTCTTTCTATAGTTGGGAGTGATCTCTTTAAATTTCGGATTTCTCATCAAAAATCCCTTCTTTCCGGAGTGACTCCAGAGCTCTGCGTGCTTTCGGTGTCATTTTGCCCTCCATGACCGTCCAGCTTTCGATGCTGAACTTGAGGATTCGCGCCCCGTCCTGAAAGACATGGACGTGCCGAGGATCATGATCGGTTGAGTACTGGACAACGATGACTCCAAAGCGTTTCCATCTGCCCATAGCTAAGTGTACCCTAAAATGATTACATATGTCTATTGGTGTTTCAGCTCCAGGAAATGAGCCGTCGGGCATGATTATGGGCAAGTCAAGTCCCGATCTGGTTATGAAGTGACCCTGCCAAGTAGTTGATCAAAGATAGTTACCGAAAACAGGCCTGCTCACAAGGAATCCATTCCTTGCGGGAAGCCGATTTCTCGTTAGTTAATCCAACCTTTTGGATCCATTGACCGAGACTGATGAACAGCGTGCCTAAAGCTATGTTCCACTACATCGGTACAGCCTCAGTCGTACAAGCCCGCCGCGAAGGATTTCTCTTTCGACAGCCAGCGTTAGCCGCATATAATTAGCCCCACGTATCACAAAGCACCACCAAACAGCATGTAGGCAAATCTCTGATCGGAGATACTCATGTCAATGATCGGCAAGACACTCGCACATTACGAAATCACAAGCCAGCTAGGCAAAGGCGGTATGGGTGAGGTTTATCAGGCGAAAGACAGGAAACTTGGCAGAGATGTGGCGATCAAGGTTCTGCCCGAAGAATTCGCCAAGGATGCGGACCGTGTTGCACGGTTCCAGCGTGAAGCCAAATTACTGGCCTCTCTGAACCACCCAAATATTGCCGCCATTTATGGGCTGGAAGCATCCGAGCAAACAAACTTCCTTGTCCTCGAACTGGTGGAAGGCGAGACGTTAGCAGACCAGATTAAGCGGGGCCCGATCCCTGTTGAAGAAGCGCTGAAACTGGCCCTCCAGATCGCAGAAGCCCTCGAAGCCGCACATGAGAAGGGTGTGATCCACAGAGATCTCAAACCTGCCAACATCAAGGTAACACCTGATGGCAAGGTAAAGGTGCTGGACTTCGGGCTGGCAAAAGCGTTTGCGGGAGATCAGGAAGTGAATCTGTCGAACTCTCCCACGCTGAGCAATGCTGCCACGCAGCAGGGCGTCATCCTGGGCACAGCGGCGTATATGTCACCGGAACAGGCCACGGGGAAAGGCTGTAGATAAGAGGGCTGATATTTGGGCATTCGGATGTGTTCTCTACGAAATGCTGACGGGACGTGCCGCATTCTCAGGGCGAGGATGTTACAGACATTCTCGCTGCAGTCATCCGTGCGTGAACCGGACTGGGACAACCTGCCCGGCAAACTCCATGGACGATTGCGGGAAGTGCTGGAACGCTGTCTTCGAAAGGACATAAGAGATCGGTATCACGAGCATCACTGATGCGCGGATTGACATTCAGAAAGTTCTGGCTGATCCGAGTGGAGTGTCTGGTGCAATCAATCGGCGACGAATTCAAACACGGATGCAGACAGAACGCTTCCGTGGGTTGCAGCCGCTCTCGTCCTGACCGCGTTCATCATGGGCTTGGTTATCTGGAATTTCAAGCCAAGCCGCCACCTGAACCGAAACTGGTAACCCGCTTTTCCTATGAATTACCAGAAAGATTACAATCGCAGTAGCATCTGCTAGTCTCACCCGACGGCAGACAATTCGTATACGGATCACCAAGAGGGCTTTGCTTACGCTCTTTGGATGAAATGGAGGCCCGGCTTATTCCAGGAACTGAGGGAAAATCATCGCATCCTTTCTTCTCTCCTGATGGGAAATGGATGGGCTACTTTGGAGAGGATTTCAAGCTGAAGAAAATAGCCATTTGCGGCGGCAGTCCAGTTGACTTGAGTGACTTCAAGTGGCGGGCGGTGCAACTTGGAACTCGGATAACACAATTGTTTAGCGACCATATGCAGGGGCATTATGCGGGTTTCCGACAGAGGAGGAAATCCCGAACTGGTTATTGAAGGAACTTAGTTTTGCCCCGCAACTTCTGCCCGGACGGAAAATCTATGCTTTTTACGGATGCTCTGTCCGACTCCATACAAGATTCGGGTGCAATCGCTTGAATCAGGGAGCGCAAAAGAACTCTTCGCTGGGATAGGGGCCCAGTATCTATCAACCGGACACATAGTTTACGCGTTCGGAAATGGCCCATTTAACCTCCTGGCCGTTCCCTTCAATTTCAGAAACTTGAGATAACTGGCGGACCGGTCTCCATACTCAATTGCAGTAGCGGAAGGTGCCATTTCTCCGACTCAGGGACGCTGGTTTATATACCGAGAACTAGCCGAGCCAATGCCAGCAATTCAGCACATTCCAGTTTGGGTGGATCAGAGAGGGAAGGAAGAAACAATTGCAGGTGCGCCAAATATGTTAGGCAGAGGTTTAGTTTGTCCCCAGATGGGACGAGAGTAGCATTCATAGCGTCTTATCGGCGGGAATGAGGACATCTGGATCTGGGACTTTGGTTCGCGGAACCGTGACTCGCCTAACCTTCGATGGGAATGGAAATAGTTTCCCGCTTTGGACTTTAGACGGCCAGCGCGTCGTTTTCCAATCGAGCCCCGCAACGGTCAATCTGAAGTCTATGGAAAGCAGCGGATGGTACTGGAGGAGTCGAAAAACTGGGCGCATTTTCCTTCTCACCAGTGACCATCTCATGGTCCGGAGATGGGAAGAATCTTATCTTGGCGGAAGTAGAATTTAGTCCTCTTCGAGGGGACATTACGATGCTGCCCCTGGAAGGCGACCGAATTGAGAACGCTGATTAAGGATAAATTATCCGTGAACCCAGCCCAGGGTTTCACCCGATGGAAGATGGATTGCCTATGTGTCGGTCGAATCGGGCAAGCCTGAGATTTGTGTTCGCCCTTTTCCTGAAGTTGATAAGGGCAAATGGCAAGTCTCCACTGGAGGCGGGATAGGCCCCGTTATGGTCTCCCGATAGCCGGGAGATTTTCTTTCGCAATGGGGATTCTGCCATGGCCGTTGGAGTGGAAACAGAACCGACATTTAAACCAGGGAAACCAGAAATTCTTTTTAGAGCAAATTATTACTATTGGCGTCTTGGCCAGTTGATACAACCCGTTGGGATATCAGCCCGGATGGTAAACGGTTCATGATGATTAAGGAAGTGCGTCCAACGGAGCAAACTACTCAAGCAGAAGCAGCCACCAAAATCAACATCGTCTTGAACTGGTTTGAAGAACTGAAGCAACGGGTGCCGGTAAAATAACTGCCTCGTTAGGATTTCCGGCTGATTCTCGAATTACTATTTAAAACAGGCCTTCCCGTAAACAATCCATTCCTAGAGGGATGCCGATTGTTCAACAGTTAATCATCTTTTTGAAATCATGAGCCAAAAGCCCTAGCGCGCGAGAGCCTACCGCCGTTTCGTATGCTCGATCTTCATTGCTCTGTGTTTTCCAACTCTGGTAGGATAAGCCCAACTTCTTAACCGCTTTTCATGGTATTGAAACCGGCTGTCGACGTAGGGGGGCCTCATGATCGGCAAGACGCTCGGCCATGATCAAATCACACAAAAACTCAGCAAAAACGGCATGGGGGAGGCGTTCCATGCGAAGGGCCAGAAGAAGATTGGGGATGCGGTAATCCATCGCCTGTTGAGCTCTGTTGAGCCATCAATCCGGTATAAAACCCGCATCTCTGTACTGGGCGAATCGCCCGATTCCCCCTCGATCCGCCAGCTTCAAGAGGAGATTAGCTCGTCACCGCGAGTCACAACCCTCCTATCAGAACGCCGCCCTGATGGGCGCATCCCTTTCCATCCTTACGCCAAATTTTGCGGCGCGCATTGGGTTTTGGCAACACTAGCCGATCTTGGCTACCCACCTGGCGATGAGACGCTCATTCCGCTGCGCGATCAAGTTCTGGGATGGATTGCTTCGCAAGAATATGAGACCCGATTAATCCGCCGCCGCAAAGACGGTCCGGTTCGAATCCATGCGTCGGTAGACGGGAATGCGATATTTGCTATTCTGACGCTTAGGCTGGGAGATCCGCGCCTAGATATCCTGATCGGGCACTTGCTGGATTATCAGTGGCCTGATGGCGGATGGAATTGCGATCTCAAGGCAAGAGGCACAACGTCATCATTCGACGAGACATTGCTTGCTTTTCGCGCGTTGGCGCTTCATGCGCGGCTGACCGGAAGTAGCGATTCACGGAAAGCGGCCGAAAGAGCCGCGGAGGTCTTTTTGGCGCGACGATTATGCTGGCGGCGGTCGGACGGCCGCGTGATCAAGCGAAACTACACCGAACTGCACTATCCATACTATTGGCATTACGATCTGTTGATTGGCTTGAGAATTATGGCCGAGGCAGGCTTTATTGGGGACGTGCGCTGCAAAGATGCTCTCGATCTGTTGGAAAGCAAACAAATGCCTGATGGCGGATTCCCGGCTGAGAAAGCCTATTATAGGGTTACAAAAGAGATGGTAGGAAGCGGACGCTCGTTGGTGAATTGGGGCGGAGTCAGTTCCCGGCATCTGAACGAATGGGTTACGGTGGATGCCCTGGCTGTATTGAGAGCGGCGCATCGCCTGCCTTGACAGTCGGCTTTGTCTTACCTGAAACGGCAATACCGCAGCGTAACACTTTCACCATTGCGTCCAAGCAGCATCAACTTTGCCCTGAACCGATTTGAAGAAGTAGCTGAAGCCACAGGCATTGACGAGATGGCAGTCTGGTTTCGATTCCTGTGGCTGCGGTCGGATTACTATTTAACAGCCCTTCTCACTCACAATCCGCCTGCAGTGAGGTATCAAACTTGGTGCGCCCCAAGAACCGGGCAAAAATGTACAATATAGGATCAATATGTCCGAAGTCGGAAGAATGGAGGAGGCGGTCGAATGTATCGTGTATTGCTATGCTCCATGGGCACTATGGTTCTTCTCATTTCTTTCACGCATGCCGGCGACGAACAGAGGCTTTCCATATTCGGCCAACTGCCGAAGTCCTTTGATCCTCCCTTCGCTCCTCAACACATCAATCCGGAAATGGCCACCATTTCGCTCTCGCCGGGATTCGAGCAAGGACGCTATGATATTCACATCTCCTTGAGCGAGACGACGCCCTATAGCGGCTCACAGAAGCCTGCCAGGAATTATAGTGGCGAATTTATCCTGCAGGGAATCAAATTGCCTACGGATGATTTTTACAAACTAAAGGGCAGAGAGTTTAAACATGCGGCTGACGAACAGTCTTATGCTGCCATTGAATTCACCCAGACTCCCCGGCGCGATGTGGACACTCAAAGGCCTTTCGGACAGCATTATCCCGTTGTGGTTGAATCCATACGCTTCGGCCCGGTTCACCGTTATGTCATATATGCGGAGCTTTTCTTCCGGGTTGACTTTGCCGCCGTGGGCCCTCCCAATCCGTGGACAAAAATGGCATCCATGAATCCTTATCAACAAGCGCGCATGCACGCGGACTATACGGATTATTCGAAAGAAGAATGGGAAAAATTCTGTGCCCTGGTCAAAGAGACCGAGTCCGCGTGGAGCAAAGCCAAATACTCGACAAACATAAGGTTTATTCTGAACCACGCTTACGAATCATCGAACGGCATGAACACCCACGAGAGGTGATCCAGCGCGCAGCGTTCGCTGGAATAATCACCCGGATCATCCTCTCGGGACAGTTTTGCGTCTTCCGCATTTCCGCGAAACGTTTTTCAAGCCGGTCTCGGTATTGATGGTTTGGGAAACCTCACTTCAAAGTAATGGAAGTCCCTTTCAAACCGGATGCGGAGGCGGTTAAGGTGATTTTGCCGCCCGCGGCAACGGCCCGTATGATCGCCAGGCAGCGACCTTGATAGGCGTGCCGCTGCGAAGCATGAAAAGTCTCGGTGCTCGAATTGTCGCCATTGTCCACAGCCGCGATGATGCCGGGTCCTGTGATCCTGAACGAAACCAGGTTGGAAGCATCCGGAATCGGGATCCCGTTTTGATCGGCAATGGTCGCAGTCACAAAAGCGACATCATCCCATGTCGGGGTAAGACGGGTCCTGTCCGCAGTCAGCAGGATCTTCGCGGGCTCCCCGGCGGTGCGCAGTTCGTGCGTCGCAACGACAGTGCCGTTGTTCCTGCCGATTGCCACGAGTGTTCCCGGCTCCCACGCTGCTTTCCAGATGCGCGGCGAGTCATCGGCATTGCGCGGCTTCTTTCCCAGCGACCTTCCGTTGAGACAGCAGTTCGACCTCTTCACAATTGCTGTAGGCTTCCACGGTTTCTTCATGCGGATTCCTGTCGACCGGGGACCAGTCCGCGAACTGCGATTGCTGGTTCATGATCGGCACGAATCCGGGATCCTCCGGAACCGTTTTTGCAGGGCTCGCGCGGCGGACCACATGCACAACCGGCGCTATTGCTCCACCAACTCATCCGTTCATAGGCCATCGGCTTGACGGCGCCGGTCCGGTCAAGCAGTCCGAAGCCGGCTGCAATAACAGGCCAACCGAAAGATTCTCCCAGGTAATCGATGCCGCTCCAGAGAAATTGGCCCGCATGCTGCACGTGATCCCGCGCCGCCAGCCATGTGGCAAGTTCGTGCCGCTGTTCGGTGCCGATAATTCTGCGGGTCGGCTTGGCTTTCCAGGCATCCAGTAGTTCCAGGTCGCGGTAATTCGTCCCGACGACGTCTAACAGATCCGCCAGTCCGTTGTCGTAATCATGGCTCACATTCGGGCGGAAAAGCCCCTGCGTTACCGGCCGTGAAGGATCGTACCGATGAAAGACCGCGACAAGCCCGGCGAGAATTTCCTTGGCTGATTCTTCCTTGACGGTGTCCCGGATTTCATTTCCCGCACTATAGAGAATGACGCTCGGATGATTGCGGTCGCGAAGCACCGTATCGCGGACGTCCGTATGCGCCCAGTCCTTAAAGTAGAGATGATAATCGTAGGGGGTTTTGGCGATTGTCCAGCAGTCGAACAATTCATCCATGACCAGAAATCCCATGCGATCGCACAGATCGAGAAACTCCGGCGCCGGCGGATTGTGCGCCGTGCGGATGGCATTGACTCCCAGTATGCGCAACTGTTCAAGGCGGCGCTCCCAAACCCGCAGCGGCACGGCTGCGCCGAATGCGCCGCCATCGTGGTGGAGGCAGACGCCTTTGATTTTCACGTTTTTGCCGTTCAGCCAAAATCCTGTTTCCGGAGACAAAACGCGCATCGCGAATGCCGAAGTGATATCCGTCTCCTTATCAAGGATGGTGTCCGCCGACCGGATGGCCACATCCTGGCGCGGTAAAGGTCCGGGCAATCCAGCTGCCAAAGTCTGGGATTCGGAAGGACCAATCCTTACAGAAAATCAACGGTTTGGCCCGGGCCGATCTCTGAGGCGCTGTTTGGACTGTTTGTTATCCACGGCTTTCCCGTGGGTGACACGATCGTAATCTGCAATGCAACTCTGGCGGGGCTTTTCAGACTGATTCGCCATGGTGCTTTGCACGCGGACAACGGCCTGCGCCTTTTCGATTCGCGGCGTTGTGACGAAAGTCCCCCATTTGACGAAGTGCACGGGATCCGTGGCTACCAGGCGCACGTGACGATAGATTCCCGCGCCGGTATACCAGCGGGAAGCCGGCTGGCCAGCGTTATCCGCCCGCACGGCATAGGACGTTTATCTTGCCTTTTCCGATGCCAGGCCTCTGGTCAGCTCATAGCCGAAACTGACATACCCGTATGGGCGGCTTCCCCAGGTGCACTCCGTTGATCCATACATCGCTGTTGGCCATGACGCCGTCAAATTCGACAAAGATGCGGCGTCCGGCATATGTCTCCGGCAGGGCAAAATGCTTCCGATACCAGCCGATGCCCGCAGGCAGGAAACCGCCGCCGGCGCCGGTCGGATTCGCAGCGCGAAGGGCCCTTCGATACTCCAGTCGTGCGGCACGTCACCTCTCGCCACTTTGAATCATCAAACATGGACTGCCTCGGCGCCCGGAACATCCCCTTTGAAAAAGCGCCACCCGGCATCAAAAGAAATACGCTGTCGCGTTTGCCGCCGTGCGCCTGGAACGCGACCATCAGGAATCCATAGGAATAAATCATGGATAATCGCGGTCTCATGATGGCGTTTATTATGCAAAGAATGCAGCCTGCGCCCTATAGATCTTTAGTATAGCTCCTAAGAAATTTGCGGCTAAGCAGCCGAGATTGCAGAGAAGCAATGAAAATTCTGTTTTGTCTACGATCTTTTATTGCCTGCCTTACCTCGGCTAGGCTCGCCTGCCGATGCCGGATATCTCTGGACAGAGAAGGCTCTTTGCGAACCCGCCCGCGTGATTCCCGCATCATGATGCGCTGGTGGTGGTTCGGCCCGGCCGTAACCAAGACGGAGCTCGAACGTGAAATGAAGCTCATGAAGCAAGGCGGCATCGGCGGATTTGAAGTGCAGCCTGTCTACCCTGTCGCGCTCGACGACGACGCCACAGGCATTCGAAACCTGCCCTTTCTTTCCGACGAGTTTCTCGATGCGCTGCGTTTCACCTCCGATAAAGCGCGCGAACTCGGATTGCGCATGGATTTGACGCTTGGCAGCGGCTGGCCATTCGGCGGCGCGCAGGTGCCGGTTCGCGATGCTGCCGGCAGTCTGCGCATCGTCAGGCTCCCGAGTCCCGGATAATGCACGCCGTCTGGCGTTGCCGGACATAGGGGTCGGGCGAAAAACTCCTGGCTGTTTTTCTTGGCCGCATCCAGGATAAATCAATCGTCGGTGAGGAGCTCCGGGAACTCACAGGAATCAAAGACGGCGCCGTGACACTCCCGCCGGGCTCAGGGAGCACACACGAGGCGCTCTTTTTATTTCCAGCCGCAGCGGCATGATGGTAAAGCGCCCTGCTGTCGGCGCCGAAGGATTCGTTCTCAACCACTATGATCGCGCCGCCGTTGAAGGATATCTGAAAAATATCGGCGACCGCTTGATGCAGGCACTTCGGCCGCATGCTCCCCATGCAGTATTTTGCGACAGCCTTGAAGTCTATGGGAGTGACTGGACCGACAATTTTCTGGAGGAATTCCGCAAAAGGCGCGGATACGATTTGAGGACCCACCTGCCGGCGCTTGCTATTCGATCTCGGCCCCCAGACTGCCGCCATCCGCTGTGACTGGGGCCGGACGCTGACGGAACTGTTCAATGAACAATTCATGATACCTGTGCATGCATGGTCTCAAAAAAACGGTACGCTTTTTCGGGTACAGGGCTACGGAATTCCTCCCGCTACCATTGCGAGCAGATGCTCATGCCGACATTTCCGAAGGCGAAGGTTCTCAATGGAAAACGGTGAGCGCCTCGCGCTGGGCGTCTTCGGCAAACCATCTTTTCGGGCGCGCGGTGACCTCTTCGGAAACATGGACCTGGCTCCATTCCCCAGTCTTTCGCGCAACGCCGCTGGATATGAAGGCAGAGGCCAATCTCCACTTCCTGCAAGGCGTCAACCAGCTGATCGGGCACGGCTGGCCTTACAGCCCGGAAACGGCCGATTACCCCGGATGGCGCTTCTATGCCGCAGGCGTTTTCAATGAAAAGAATCCCTGGTGGATCGTTATGCCGGAGGTGACGCGCTACTTGCAGCGGTCGAGCTGGCTGCTCAGGCAGGGCGCGCCGGCTAACGACGTTGCCTTTTATCTGCCCAATTCCGACGCTTATGCAAGCTTCTCGCCGGGCAACGTCAATCTCATCGAAAGCCTGCGTAACCGAATCGGATCGGAGGCTGTCGGCAGCCGTGCTCGATGCCGGATTCAATCTCGATTTTTTTGATGATGACGTGCTTCGACAGGTCGGCAGGGTAGAGGACGGCGCCCTGGTACTGGGTCCGAACCGATATCGCGCGGTTGTGCTCCCGAATGTAGAACGCATCCCGCTCGACACCTACCGGATGCTGGCCGGGTTCGTGCACTCCGGCGGCATATTGATCGCTTCCAGGCGCCGGCCGGCAATGGCTCCGGGATTTGCGGTCACCGAAACTGAAGATGCCGAAATCCGCCGGATCAGCCAAGATCTCTTCTCCTATTCCTCGAAAACGTCGCGTTTTATCGAAGATGAAAAAACGCAACTCGCTGCAGTTCTCCGCACTATGCTCGCCCCGGACGTTGTGTTGGCGCCGGAGGTCCCGGAGATCGGGTTTGTGCACCGCAAGAACCGGGGACGCTGAAATCTATTTTCTGGCTAACAGTTCCAGTGCCCGTCAAATAGCCCGGGCATCTTTCCGGGTTGCCGGCCTCGAGGCCGAATGGTGGAACCCGATGTCGGGTCAAATCACTCCTGCGTCGACATCTCCAGACCGGGAGGGCAGAACATCCGTGGCTTTAGAACTAGAACCCTACGAGGGCCGGTTTTTGGTTTTTAGCAAACGCATGGCTCGAGATCCTGTTGGAGTCAAAGCTTCAGAGCCGGCATCGCTGGATATGAGTGCAGGTTGGCGCGTCACTTTCGGATTGGCCGGCGTATCGAAAACAATGGAGCATTTGAGTTCCTGGATTGATGACGAGGCGATAAAATATTTTTCGGGCGTTGCGGTCTATGAAAAAACCGTGTTCGTTCCGGAGAGCATGCTGAAACCCGGCATGACTCAAAGACTGGATTTCGGCGAGGGCAAGCCGACGGCAGAGGCTCCGAGCGGATCAAACGGCATGCAGGCCCGGTTCGAGGGTCCGGTACGCGAAGCGGCCGTCGTGTATGTCAATGGACAGCGCGCCGGATCGGTCTGGTGCCCGCCCTACGCAGTTGATGTAACGGGATTCCTGAAGCAAGGAAATAACGCGATCCGGATTCTGGTGGCTAATACCGCAGTCAATCACATGGCAGGTAGATCCCTGCCGGATTATCGCCTATTGAATCAGCGTTATGGCAAGCGCTTCGATCCGCAGGATATGGATAAGATTCAGCCGATTCCTTCAGGCCTGTTTGGGCCGATCCGCCTGATTGCCATTGAACGCTGACCGGATCAAAAGGGGACAAAACAGAATAGGCCGGCGAGGATGATTTATGCCGTATGGTTTTCGCGCCCGCAGGGCGCCTTCGGAGATGTGCGGCTGTTCGCTGCCGCTTTCAAGAGGGCCCTTGAAGAACGAGCATGTTGGGTTGTTTTCAAAAGCGGCAGCAAGCTGCCGCACTTATAGTTGGTCTGCGGCTTCTAGCCGCAGATCTTACCCCAACTCTGTATAGAGTTTTTTTATTTGATTGTATGCCCGGCACAGCAGGTTGTCGCAGAATTGAGTTTATGAGCACGCACCGCCCCGCTACGAACGACTGCCGCAAATCGCTCGAAGATTTTTCGGAGACTTTCGAGCGGGACGGCGCGCTTTGGTCCAACAACGAATCCTCAGTTGTTGTCCGGTTCCTGGACTTGACTATAAGGCCTTCGCAGGACCAAAGCCAGCGTGTTCTCAACCCAAGGAGGACACTATGAATTGCGATCAACCTGAACTTGCAGCCTTTATTGGTTTGGACTGGGCCGACGAGCAACATGCTGTTTGTCTGCGCGTAGCCGCAACCAACGAAATCCGGACGTTTTCGGTTGAACAACAAGCCCATAAATTGCACGCGTGGGTAGCCAGCCTGCATCAGGAGTTTGGTGGTTTGAAGATAGGCATCGCCATCGAGAAATCCAGAGGCGGTCTCATTTATGCCCTGATGGGATATGACTTTCTGATTCTTTATCCCATCAATCCCAAGGCTCTGGCCAAATATCGAGAATCTGGTTGCGTCAGCGGCGCCAAGGACGATCCGTCCGATGCCGCACTGCTGATGGATCTCATCTATAGGCACCGAGAACGTTACCGGCCGTGGGTGCCCGATACGGCTGAAACTCGCATGATTCAGCTGCTGAGCGAGCATCGGCGCAGGATTGTGAACGATCAGACTGCGCTCACAAACCGGCTTGAGGCGTTGCTGAAAGGGTACTTTCCTCAAGCTTTGGAATGGGCGGGAGCTCTTGATACCCTGCAGGCCTGCGACTTTCTTACGAAGTGGCCATCCCTGCAATCGGTTCAAAGAGTCAAACCGGCGCAGCTGCGTAAGTTCTACCTGGATCATGGTTGTCGTAGAACAGAGCTTATTGAGGAGCGTCTGCAAGGGATTCGCGATGCACGGTTTCTGACCGAAGATGACGCGGTGGTTCGTTCTTCGGTTCTGATGGTCCAAGCTACAGCAGATGCACTCCGTCCGATCATTGCCGCCATCAAGCGGTTTAACCAGGAGCTTGAGGCCGCCTTCCAGCAACACCCCGACCACGAATTGTTCGAGAGCTTTCCTGGAGCTGGGGATGTGATGGAGCCGCGGCTGCTCGCAGCTATGGGATCGGATAGGGACCGTTTTGATACTGCCATTGAAATCCAGCAGTTCTCCGGCATCGCGCCAGTGACCAAAAGGAGCGGCAAAATGTGCTACGTTCATCGCCGCTATGCTTGTCCGAAGTTCGTCCTGCAAACATTCCATGAATGGTCTCGCATCACGATCCGTTATTCCGTTTGGGCTCGAGCTTACTACGAATATCAGCGGGGCATCGGAAAGCGCCACCATGCTGCTATTCGAGCTCTGGCCTACAAGTGGATTCGCATTGTCTTTCGTTGCTGGAAAGACAATGTGCTTTACAATGAATCAATCTATCTCGCTGCTTTAAGGAGAACCAAACCAGCTTGGGCGGTCAAAGCAGGAATAACAGCACAAGCTGCTTAAATAACAATGAAGATGTTGACAGACAACCTCAGTTGTCTCCGAAGGCTTCGCCTCATTAGGCGAGGACGGCGGAGCTCCCAGGGTGGAATCATGACGCATACATGCAAAGTGTTTTTTGCTGCGGTAGTTGCCGTCGGGCTGTTGATCCTCGCAGGTTCGGTATTGGCCCGAAACGCTGGCGACAGCCTGGAAAGGGGCTTTGTGGATCCCCCCGATGCAGCCAAGCCGCGCGTATGGTGGCATTGGACGGGCGGTAACGTTACGAAGGAAGGAATCACCAAAGACCTGGAATGGATGAAGCGCGTCGGGATTGGCGGCGCGCAGATGGCAGACATCGGTTTCGGAGGCGGGCAGATTGTCGAAAACAAGATCGAGTTCTTTACTCCGGAATGGTTTGACGCTATCAGGCACGCGGCCGCTGAATCGGACCGGCTCGGATTGGAAATGTCGATCTTCAGCTCCTCGGGCTGGAGCCTGACGGGTGGACCGTGGGTTAAGCCCGAACAGGCGATGAAGAAACTGGTCTGGAGCGAAACCAACGTTCAGGGACCCATGAGGTTTGATCAGAAGCTTTCGCAGCCGCCATCGAATCCCGGAGCATTTGGTGGCCTGCGCGGACTGAGCGGCCCGGGCAGCGACAGTCGCAGCAATCTCTCCGACACTTACTACGGCGACAGCGCCGTGATCGCCTTCCGGACGCCGCCGGATGAAACATTGATGGAAGACCTCAAGCCCGCAGTAACCACTAGCGGCGGCGAAATAGATCCCGGTCTTTTGATGGATGACAGCGCCGAAACCAGAGCCACGATTATTGCCGGGCAGAACGGCATCGCGTGGGTGCAATACGATTTTACCCAACCGGTCAGGACAAAAGCGGTAACCCTGATCGCACCGGGTCGCGGTGTGCCGTTCGGGCGGATTGAGGCGAGCGATGACGGCAGAAACTACCGTACGATCGTCGAACTGCCCGGCGCAGTGCAGTATCGTGCCGTTGGACTCAAGACCTACGCGTTTCCCGAAATATCGGCCCGGTTTGTCCGGGTAGTGATGACGGGGGCAGCGCCGGATCCCGACGCAGTCATCCACCAGACCGAGCCAAAGCCGGCTAGGCAATATCAGCTTGGCGAGTTCATCGTCCACACCGGCGCGCGCGTCGATCGCTGGCAGGATAAGGCCGGCTTCAATTTAATCTATGACTATGCGGCCGTGCCGACGCCTCAGGTCGCCGCTGAATCGGCGATTCAGCCTGCAGACGTTGTTGATTTGACTTCGAGAATGGACGGTAACGGCGTGTTGCAGTGGGAAGTGCCGCCCGGGAAATGGACGGTCTTGCGCATGGGCTATTCCCTAGTCGGTTCCCGGAACCGCGCGGGCACGGCGCCCGGAATGGGGCTTGAGGTGGATAAGCTCAACGCCCGGCACGTCGAATCTTATTTCCATAGCTACATAGATCCGATTGAGAGGGCTCTGGGGCCACTTCTGGGCAGGAGCCTGCGGTATATGATGATGGATAGCTGGGAAGCGGGCATGCAGAACTGGACTGACGACATGATCGCTCAGTTCCGGGAGCGGCGTGGATACGATCCGAGGCCGTATCTGCCGGTTCTCGCGGGGCGCGTTGTCGACAGCGCGGACACGAAGCGACCGCTTCCTGTGGGATTTTCGCCGCACGATTGCGGACCTGATCGCAGACGCTCATTACGGCACAATAGCAGGACTGCTCAAGGAGAAGGGAATGGGCATCTACGCTGAGGCGCCTGGCGTCTCGATGGAAACCCTTGAAGATACTCTCCTGACCAAGAGCAAGGTGGAGATACCGATGGGCGAGTTCTGGCTAGGCCGGATGCATCCTCCGCTGGAATACTACGTGGATGTGCGCATGGCCGCCTCCGCGGCGCACATTTATGGAAAGACATTTGTCGCCGCCGAGTCGTTTACCGGGGGCGGGTACGATGCGCCCGCCGTCTACAAGAACCTGGCCGACTACTGGTTTGCCCAGGGTGTCAATCGCGTTGTGTTTCATTCATCCACCCACCAGCCGCTGGACACCAAACCCGGCAACACGATGGTCGGGACACACTTCAACCGCAATATTACCTGGGCGGAACAGGCCGGAAGCGTCGTGACGTACCTGGCGCGCACATCGTATATGCTCCAGCAGGGGCTCTTTGTGGCCGACTGTGCCTATCTGCTGAATGAAGGTGCGCCCTCCAGTCAGCCGTTCTGGGGCGCGGGACTGCAGCCTGCTCCTCCGGAGGGGTACGACTACGACACGATTAATGCGGACGTGCTGCTGAACCGGATGACAGTGAGCAATGACGGGCGGCTTATGCTGCCCGACGGCATGAGCTATCGAATCCTCGTGCTCCCGCAGACCGACCGTATTCGTCCCGAACTGCTTCGGAAGATCCGCCGCCTTGTGGCCGGCGGTGCGACTCTTGTCGGGCCCAAGCCCGTCCTATCCCCGAGCCTGCAGAATGGCGGAGACAAGGCAGACCTTGAAGTGCGGGCGCAGGCCGACGAAATCTGGGGTGATCTCGACGGCGTCCAGCGCAACAGGCATTATTATGGCAAAGGCTTGGTAACGTGGGGCCTGCCGCTCGATGAGGTGCTGTCGCTGGCGGGTATTTCTAAGGACGTCGAATTCGCCGTCCCGCTGGATTCTTCTATTGCCTCGATCCACCGGCGCCTGGGCGATACCGATATCTATTTTGTCGCGAATCGCACGGACCGCCCGCTGGATACCCAGGCGCGCTTCCGGGTTGAGGGCAAGGAGGCGGAGCTGTGGCATCCCGATACGGGAGTGATCGAGCCGGCCAGCTATGCAATCACAGGCGACCGGACAACCGTCCCGCTGCATTTAAATCAGAGGGAGTCCGTATTCGTTGTGTTTCGTCGCAGAGCAGTAGCGCTGTCCCGCACGCTTCCCCCGACGAAGACCACGATGCTGGAGACATTAAGCGGGCCATGGGATGTGTTTTTCCCGCCGAACCTCGGTGCACCGGAGAAAATCCGATTGGCAAATCTTGAATCCTGGACGGCAAATTCTGACCACGGCGTGAAGCATTTCTCCGGCACGGCAATCTATACCAAGACGATACAGGTTCCAAACGGTTGGCTGAAACCGGGGACCCGGGTTGTGCTCGATCTTGGAAACGTGAAAGACATTGCACAGGTGTTGATCAATGGGCGGCCGGAGGCGATATTATGGAAGCAGCCATTCCGGGCCGATATCACCGGCCTCCTGAAAACCGGAAAGAACCGGTTGGAAATAAAGGTCACCAACCAATGGACGAACCGCCAAATCGGAGATAGCGAGCTCGATCCGGGGCGGCGAGTGCTGGCATCTTCATCGGGTGGGATAGGCCGCTTCGGCCCCCCTCCAACCCTTGCCGAAGCCGGTTTGATTGGCCCGGTTACAGTCGTCTCCATCGGAGCGCAGAGAGCTTCCCAAAACCCTTGATTTTCCAATCAGGCATGTGTAGTCTGCCCCCAAATGTCGACAATCGTCTGCTCGTGCCCGCCCGATAAATTCGGCCGTGAGCAACTGAAAAAATCACCATGCCACTCTATTAATTCAAGGAAAGCCACTGATGGAATCCATTCAACTCGCGTTTTCCGATTGGCTGATCATCGCCCTGTACTTTGGTTTTGTGCTGGGGATTGGTTGGTATCTTCGGAGATTCACAAGAAACGAAAATGATTTCTTTCTTGCCGGACGAAAGAACAGCGCATGGGTTGCCGGGCTGGCATTTCTCTCGGCAAACCTCGGAGCGTTGGAACTCCTTGGAATGACTGGCAATACATTCAAGTACGGAATGTACGTGGCTCATTTCTATTGGATTGGCGCCATACCCGCCATGCTCTTCCTCGGACTCTATATGATGCCGTTCTATTACAGCAGCCGGATAAAATCCGTGCCGGGTTACCTCAAGCTCCGCTTCGACGAGAAGACTCGAGTGCTGAATGGGATCTCTTTTGGCGTCATGACGCTGCTCGTCTCAGGCATCAATCTCTATGCAATGGCTCTCGTGCTTCATACGTTTCTTGGATGGGATTGGACCGTCAGTATGTGGATTTCGGCGGCGACCGTTGCCGCGTACGTGACACTGAGTGGTTTGATGTCCGCAATCTTCACGGAGATTATTCAGTTCTTTCTTATTTGGTTTGGCCTCTTTCTGGTTTCGATACTCGGAATCGTTGAGATCGGAAGCATCCAGGATATCTTCCGCAGGGTCGATGCGCTCTACCGGTCGGTCTCCTATACAACTCTCTGGTCGACGAGCGGCGATCCGGCGCAGAATGGGATGCTGATCACGTGGGGCGGGATCGTCCTTGGTCTCGGATTCGTGCTCTCCTTTGGCTATTGGACGACGGACTTTCTTGTCGTGCAGCGAGCATTTTCTGCCAAAGACCTCCGCACCGCCAGAATGACGCCGATCCTTGCTTCATTTTTCAAGATGGCGGTTCCCTTCATTGTCATTCTCGCCGGCCTGATCGCTATCGTTCTCGCTAACGATCCGAAGAGCGGATTCGCCTTGCTTCATGACGGCGGACAGATCAACTACGATTCCGCCTTGCCTCTTTTAATTGCACGGTATTATCCTTCAGGACTTGTTGGCCTCGGTGTGACGGCGCTGCTCGCGGGCTTTATGGCAGGGCAGGCGGGAAACATCAGTGCCTTCAATACCGTTTGGACCTACGATATTTACCAGTCCGTCCTGAACAAGAAAGCATCGGACGCTCATCTTCTATGGATGGGGCGTGCGGCGACCATCGTCGGAATCCTCCTGAGCGTCGGAACCGCCTACTGGGCAAAGAGTTTTCCAAGTATCATGGATTACATGCAGGCGATTTTCTCCTGGGTCAATGCCCCGCTGTTTGCCACGATGCTTCTGGGTATGTTTGTCCGGTGGATCACGCCGAACGGAGCCTTCTGGGGCCTCCTGGCAGGCATGGGTTCCTCCTTCACCCTCTTCCTCGCTGTCAAATTCAGCTGGATTGATTCTCGCCTGATCACAATGTCGGGGGTTCAGAGCGATATGGCAGCCAATTTCTGGCGTGCATGGTGGGCATGGCTCATCTGCTTTGTGTTCACCATTGTCATCAGCCTCTTCACGAAAAAGAAACCTGCCGAGGAACTGGTCGGGTTGGTCAAGGGGCTGACGCCTATGGCCGGAGCGGATGGCATTCGCTGGTATCGAAAACCTGAATTGGTTGCCGTGATTTCTTTGATCGTCCTCATCCTTCTCAACCTCTATTTTTGGTAGCGGAGATTCCCGATGGAAAAAGTGACAAAAGAAATGAAGCCGATCTGGTATTTTGTTGGCCTCATGCTGAGCACGATGGGTATCGTGGTGCTGACCGCCGGGATCGCAAACTACCTGAGCCCGCCCGCGCGTGACACCGTCCTCTCCCGCCTGCATCCTGAGTTCTGGTGGGGAATAGTGATGATCGCGGTGGGTCTTATCTTCTTCTTCATGAACCGACATCCAAAAGCCGGGTAACAGGCGGCGCATGAGCGATCAGCAGACAAAAATTGAATCCTTGTTTCTCAGGAAGATCGGCAAACGTCCTGGACGGGTTGTCGTGCGGTCGCCCGGGCGCGTGAATCTGATCGGCGAGCATACGGACTACAATGAAGGTTTCGTTCTGCCTGCGGCGGTCGACAAAGCGATTGTGTTCGCAGTGTCGCCACGGACGGACAGGATAGTGCGCTTTGTAGCTTCCGATCTGAACGATGAATTCTCCACCACACTGGCGACAATCCAGCGTTCCTCAAAAGGATGGCCCAACTACCTCCTCGGTGTCATTGAAGAATTTCGCGCGCTCGGGCACACGTTTCCCGGTTGCGATGTAGTCTTTGGCGGAGATATTCCCATCGGAGCAGGCATGTCGTCGTCGGCTGCCGTCGAATGTGGTTTCGCGTTTGCACTGAATCAGCTGTTCGGATTCGGCATCAGCAAGATGGACCTGGTGAAATTGGGTCAGCGGTCTGAAAACAACTTCGTCGGCATGAATTGCGGCATCATGGATCAGTTCATCAACGTTTTTGGCGAAGATGGGACGGTGCTGAAGATCGATTGCCGCTCTCTTGCGTATGAACACTTTCCGTTCGAACGCACCGATCTCGCCATCGTATTGTGTGAGACTGAACTCAAGAGATCGCTCGCTACTTCCGAGTACAACATCCGGCGTCAGCAGTGCGAGGCTGGAGTCGCGATTCTCCGGAGACACCGGCCCGAGGTCGGAAGTCTCAGGGATGTGACGCCAGAATTTCTGCAAGAACATCGCGCCGGGATGGAAGCGATCCTCTATCGGCGCTGTGCTTACGTTGTTAAAGAGAATGCGCGTGTCCTTCGGGCGAGCGATGATCTGCGCAGGAAGGATTTCCGCTCCTTCGGAGAACAAATGTATTATTCACACCGCGGACTCAGGGATGAATATCAGGTCAGCAGCCCTGACCTGGATTTTTTGGTGGACGCAGCATCTACCATCCCGGGGGTGCTCGGAGCCCGAATGATGGGAGCCGGATTCGGAGGATGTACCATCAACCTTGTCGAACAACAAAGCGTCCAAGCGTTCGTTGAGGAGATGAAGTCCCGGTACCATCAAAGAACAGGGATTACGAACAACGTATATGTGACCCACATCGAGTCCGGAACATGCCTGCTGCAGCCTGGCGAATATTGAAACAGGTTTGCCGGCGCATCAGATACTGCCGCATAATTTTTATCCTGGGAGCGCCGCCGTCTCGGCGGCTCTTTGAAAAAGAAGCTGAAAAAAGGCACATAATGATGTGTTTTGTTTGAAAATTGCCACACTCAACAGGCAGCCGGCGAGACGCCGGCGCTCCCCGAGTGTCCGATTCTGCAAAAACTATGTGGCATTGGGCGCATCGGAGGAATGCTGGAAACGCCGAAGTGCATGTGCGATAATAAAGAGCTTTTATATAGTTTCCTGGAGATAAGGAACAACAAGCCTATGAAATGCATTCCTGTGCGATTTTTAATGCGTTTGTTTTTATTCTTTTGTTTGATGCCTGTATGCATGGGTGCGCCTGCTCAAAAAGTCGCGCCGCAGGTTCCGACAAAGCCCATCAATCTGGATAGGGAATTGGAGGAGCAAGTCAAGCCGGACCGGGCTGTCAGTTACTATCACTTCTCGCTCGCTAAATGGAATGAAGACAAAGGAGAGCTGCCCAAGGCAATTTCGGAGATGAGGACGGCGCTCAAATACAATCCCGGCAGTTCCTCAATCTATCTTGAAATGGCCACATTATTGGGTAAATCCGGCAGCATCCAGGAAGCGATAGACTATGCGCAAAAGGCTGCCGAACTGGATCCCAAGAATCCTGGTCCGCATTGGCTGCTCGCCAACATTTATTTCCGGCCGCAGATGCGGGGAGATTCCGCTACGGTGGATATTCAGAAAGCGGTTCAGGAACTGGAAAAGCTGAGGGAATTATCTCCAACAGACGAACGCGTCTACTATGCTCTCGGCGGAGCTTATTTCGAGCTGAATCAGCCGGAGAAAGCCATCCAGGCATACGAAAAATTTCAGAGCCTCTCTACGAACATCGACAATGGCTATAGGGAAATCGCCAAATATTACGACGGAATCGGCAATTCGGAAAAGGCTGCCGAATATCTGCTCCTGGGGCTGAAAAATCAGCCTGATTCTGCCGAAAGCCTTAGCATGCTGGCGACCATCTACCTGAAACAAAGCAAAAACAAGGAAGCCATTCCGATTTATAGGAAGATCCTTGCAATAACGGGTGATCATGCGGGTGCCAGCCGGCGGCTGGCTTCATTGCTTATCGAATCGGGCGAATACGGCGAAGCGATCAAACATGCTGACGGACCTTGCCAAAACGGCTCCGGGAGACCCGATATCTCAAATCCTGCTTGGCCGCGCTAATATCGGGCTGCGCAAGTATCCGGAAGCCATAGAGATTCTGCGGTCCGTGTCGACGAATGATCCGGATATCAGCATGGAAGCGCAGTTTTATCTCGGCAAAGCCTACGAGGAAAGCGGGAATCGCAAGGAAGCCATTGATGTATTTGAGCGCCTCCTGCAAAAAGTCCCCGCTGACTCCGAGGAAGCAAAAACCAACCGCCTGCTGTTTCAGCAGCGCCTGGCTGCCAATTACTGGGAGATGGGGGAGCGGGAAAAAACTATCGCTGTGTACCGGGATATGGCCAAAGCGGATCCCAAAGCGAATTCGCTGCTGCTGCAGGCCTATCGTATCAGCCGCCAGTTCGACAAGGCGCTCCCTCTGGGGAAAGAACAGTACGAGAAAGACCCCTCCAATCTTCAGACGGGCATTGAGTATGCACAGACTTTGACAGATGCAGGAAAGCCAAAAGAAGGCACCGAAATTCTGAATAAGCTCCTGCAATCCAATCCTGACGAGATCGATCTTTACATCGCCTTAAGCCAAATATATATGCAGGACAAGCGCTTCTCCGATGCCGAGAAGATTCTGACTCGTGCTGAAGAGAGAAATCCCAAAGAGGCATCGGACAAGAATCGCATCAAGTTTCAGAAAGCGACCGTGTATGAAAGGCAAAAGGATTATGATCGCGCCGAAACCCTCTTCAAGGAGATCCTGAAGGAGAACCCATCCAACCCGATAGTGTCGAACTACCTCGGCTATATGCTGGCAGACCGGGGTGTGCGCCTCGACGAAGCCGTTCGGTATGTCAAGGAAGCTTTAGCCGTCGATCCACGAAACGGTGCTTATCTCGATTCTCTCGGATGGGCTTACTTCAAGCTGAACGACCTGAAAAATGCCGAGCAATACCTTCTTGAAGCCAATGAAATTGTTCAGAACGATCCCACTGTCGTGGAGCATCTGGGTGATCTTTATTTTAAGACCGGCGACCTTCAAAAGGCCGAGAGCTATTGGACAAAATCCGTCAGCATCGGCACGGATCCGGATGATACCCAGAAGGTGCGTCGAAAACTGGAAGCGCTTCAGGAAAAGCTTCGGAAACAAAAATCGGCAAAGTGACATCCTCCCCGTTTCGAGCTCATTCTTGCGCAAAAATCAACCTGGCTCTGTCTGTCCTCGGACGGCGGACGGACGGGTATCACGACATCCAGACCATATTTCAAACGATCGATTTGTGGGACGAAATCGAGTTTCGCCCTTCGCTGCGGCTGGAACTGCATTGCGAAAACCTTCCGGGCGTCCGCGCTGAGGACAACCTGGTTTGGAAAGCGGCATCTCTGATGGCATCAACGCTTCCCGGGAAACACGGCGCTTCCATAACTCTCAGAAAGAGGATACCGGCGGGAGCGGGGCTTGGCGGAGGAAGCGGCAACGCCGCCGTAACGCTGCTTGCATTGCGCCATTTCTGGAATGTCGAGATCTCCGATTCCGATTTGGTCCGGCTCGCCGCGCGCCTGGGTTCCGATGTCCCCTTCTTCCTCAATGGCGGCACCGCCCTCGGCATCGGAAGGGGGGAAGACATCCGGCCGCTCCCGGATATTCACCCGGAGCATCTTGTGGTGGTCTTTCCCGCAGTGCACGTATCCACGGCGGAAGCGTACCGTTCCCTGAATTTGGGATTGACTTCTGTGACGGAGGACCATAGAATTCAGCGTTTCTGTTGTCAGTTGCAGGATAATACCTGTCGGCTGACTGGGATCTTTAATGATTTCGAGGCTTCGATCCTCACTGCCTACCCGCCTATCAAGGAGGCAAAAGAATTCCTGATAGAACGGGGTGCAACGGCAGCTTTGCTGTCGGGCAGCGGATCCTCTGTCTTCGGATTCTTCCCTGATGAAGAATCAGCATCCGCGGCTGCCCGGGAATCTTTACGGGAAGCCTGGCGCGTGTTTCCGGCGAAGACCCTTTCTCGGGCTGAGTATCTCCAAAACATGTTCGGGTAAGTCCCCGGCGTCAATTGCGGATTGTGGGCTGAGCTGCCTTCGCGAAAGATAGTGCTGGGGCGTCGTCAAGCGGTAAGACACAGGTCTTTGGCACCTGCATTCGGAGGTTCGAATCCTCCCGCCCCAGCCATTCGCGGCATTGCCGGGAGCAAGCAGATGATCAACACTGGATACAAGAGAGTGAACCGAGAGTTGAAGGTTTTTTCCGGGAATGCCAATCCAGCGCTGGCAGAGGAGATTTGCAGGCATCTGAAGATTCCCCTGGGAAAGATCAACCTGACCAAGTTCAGCGACGGCGAACTCTACTGCCAGATCCTCGAAAATGTTCGAGGCAAGGACGTGTTCCTGATTCAGCCCACTTGCAGTCCGGTAAACAGGAATCTGATGGAACTGCTGATCATGATCGACGCGTTCAAGCGCTCCTCCGCAACGCGCATCACGTCGGTCATTCCGTACTATGGCTACGGACGGCAGGATCGAAAAGACAAGCCCCGCGTTCCAATCTCTTCCAAGCTTGTGGCTGATCTGCTTACGGCTGCCGGGACGGACCGGATTTTATCAGTGGATCTTCATGCCGGACAGATCCAGGGCTTTTTCGATATCCCGGTGGACCACCTGTTTGCCGCGCCAGTGCTGATCGAGCATTTGAAGAAACTGAAAATCCCGAACCTCACCATCGTTTCGCCCGACGCAGGCGGGGTGGAACGGGCCAGGGCTTTCGCCAGAAGGCTCGATGCGGACCTTGCGATTATCGACAAACGCCGCACGGCCCCCAACACGGCTGAAGTGCTGAACATTATCGGTCATGTGAGCGGAAGGAACATCGTCATATGCGACGACATGATCGACACCGCCGGCACGCTGGTGAATACAGTCAGCGCGCTGCGCAAGAAAAAAGCGGGCAAGATTTATCGCCTGTGCGACGCACGGAATATTGAGCGGTCCCGCGATCGAGAGGCTGCGGAACGCGCCGATCGAAGAGATCATCCTTACCAATACGGTTCCACTGGACAGCTCCAGGATGTTGCCGAATATGACCATTTTGAGCGTTGCCGGGTTGCTGGGCACCGCCATACACAGCATTCACGAAGAAACGAGTGTCAGTAATCTTTTTGTTTAGAGTCGAATCTTGAAAGCGCCGGAACCTTCGCTGTGAAGAGTTCTCGAAGGTTCCAAAATTCGCGAGATTTTTAGGAAGGAGTTGGATTTCATGCCAACAGTTATCGCAGCCCAATTACGGACGCCAGGCGGCAAGAATGTCAACAGGCGGATCCGCAAAGCGGGGAAAATACCGGCCGTCATTTATGGTCCCGGGAAGCCGCCCGTCGTGGTTTCCGTTGATCCGAACGATGTGAAGACGATTCTTTATTCGGAATCCGGGCGCAACACCATCTTTACCATTAGCGTGGATGGATCCGAGCAGAGCAATGCCATGGTCAAGGATTATCAGCGGGATCCCGTTCAGGGGCATCTGCTTCATACGGATTTCCTCGAAATCGCGATGGATCGATTGCTCGCATTGACCGTCAACGTTGAGATCGTCGGCGAAGCCGAAGGCGTCAAGCTCGACGGCGGCATCATGGATATCGTCACGCATTCGATCGAGGTCGAGTGCCTGCCTTCGGATATTCCCGAATCCATCAAGGTGGATGTCAGTCACCTGAAGATCAACGACTATATCCGTGTGAAAAACATTCAGGCGGATGCCAAGGTCAAGATTCTTTCAGATCCGGAAATCGTCGTCGTAACGATCGTTCCTCCGATTAAGGAAGAAGTGCCGGTAGAGGCGGCGGCAGAAGCGGCCGAACCCGAAGTAGTGAAGAAGGGCAAGCCGGGCGAGGAAGGCGCGGCGGAAGAAACGAAATCCAAAGCTCCAAAGTCGGAAAACAAATAATAGCCCTTTGGTCTGCTGGATTTCAGTGCTTTGGTGCGGGATGCTGCAAGCTCGGGGAATTGAAACAGGAGCTTTGGCGAAAATTATTGTCGGGCTTGGAAATCCCGGCGAACAATACGCACGGAACAGGCACAACGTTGGCTTCATGGTTCTGGATGCGCTTGCCCGGGAATCAGGCGATAGCTGGTCCGTCCGGCTGCTTTCCCGGATTTGCGGGATCGAAATCGGCGGCTTCCCGGTGCTTCTTGCGGAACCGTTGACTTATATGAATCACAGCGGAAAGGCCGTATCACGATTTGCTTTCCGCCTTCCAGCGGGGACCGCAGGACCTTCTGGTGGTTGCAGATGACTTGAATCTGCCGTTCGGCAGAATTCGAATACGGGAGCGAGGATCTGCCGGCGGACATCACGGGCTGGAGTCGATCCTGGATGTTTTAAACACCGATGAGATTATGCGCGTGCGAATGGGAATAGGTGAGGAGCAGATGCCCGAAGATAAAGCGGACTTTGTTTTGTCGGATTTCCCGCAGCAAAAGCAGGCGGAACTGGACGACATGATCCTCAAAGCCGGGAATGCCATGAAATCCATATTGAACGATGGCGTTTCCAAAACAATGGCGATTTTTAACGCCTAAAGCGGTGAAGGAGAAGACCGTGAGAAATTATGAGGTGGTCTTTGTTGCTGCCCCCACTCTGACCAGCGAAGAGCTGGAAGGCTTTATCAACCACATTCAAACTGTGGTTGAGGGCAAAAACGGCAAACTAGTAAAGATCGATAACTGGGGAAAGAAATCCCTGGCTTATAAGATCAAGAGATTTCGCGAGGCCTATTATGTGGTGCTTTCCATTGAGGGGGATGGCGGCACTATCGCGGAAGTGGAGCGGCGCTTCAGAGTGACCGACTACATCATCCGGTTTATTTCGGTTCGCATTGACGAAGACCTCAAGCGCTCCGATAAAATCAAAGCGGCCAGACGCAAGAAAGCACCCAAACAGGATTTCGCGCCTTCGCTAATCAGCGGAGTCCGAAGCGCCCCCAATGGATTTAGATCTATAGAGGTTCACCGGGGACCGGAGCCGTCATGCCCGGCCCAATACGGTAGAAAGGACATTCACTAATGCCAGGTCCAAGAAGATTCAGTGTTCGGCGCAAAAGAGTCTGCAAGTTCTGCGCTGAAAAAATCACCTATATCGATTTTAAAGACGGGAAGCTCCTGGGTCATTTCATTCCCGAACGGGGAAAGATACTTCCCCGGAGAATCAGCGGAGTCTGCTCGACGCATCAGCGCTTGCTTGCGGAGGCTATCAAACGCGCCAGACATATGGCCATCCTTCCGTTCGTTGCTGATTGAGACATTTTTTCAAAGGGTGAAACATGAACGTCATTTTAAAGCAAGATGTTGAAAAATTGGGCAAAGTCGGCGATGTTGTGAAGGTGGCGCCCGGCTATGGGAGAAACTACCTGATTCCCAAAAAGCTTGCCTTGGAGGCGACTCCCGGCAACATCAAAGTCGCCGAAACGGAAAAGGTCGCGCACGCACGGCGCGATCATCGGGAAAAAGAGGCCGCCACAATTCTGGCACGCGAAATTGTGAAGCTGACCGCGACCATCCGATGCAAGACCGGAGAAGGCGGATCTCTCTACGGCTCCGTAACAGCCTTGGATATTGCGGATTTCCTCGCATCGCACAAGATCGACTATCGACAAGCGCAAGATCCAGCTGGAAGAACCGATCAAAACGATCGGGGAATACGAGGTGCCGATTCGTCTGCACCGCGACGTGACCGTTCCGATCAAAGTTATCGTCGAGCCCGAGCCCGAAACCGCCTCATAATTTACGATTGACGATTTACGATTGACGATTGCTAAAAGAGCCCGACAATCGGTAACTGCTAATTATTGTTTGGCAGTTCAATCGTAAATCGTCAATCGTCAATCGTAAATTCGCAATGGCAGACATCAGCCTGGAAAAAACGCTTCCCAACAACCTGGAGGCGGAGCGTTCGATCCTGGGAGCGATACTCCTCGACGACAAAGCTGTGCTTACTGTCTTCGAGACCACTCAGGTCGCAGGATTTCTATCTCGAGAGCCACCGGAGGGTCTTCGAGAAGATGCTCCAGCTGATGAACAGCTCCCGTCCTATCGATACCGTCACTCTCAAGGAAGAACTCCAGCGCGCCAACGAGCTCGAAAGCGTGGGAGGGGCCGCCTACCTGGCAAGCCTCACCGACGGACTGCCGCGGGCGATGAACATCGAGCACTACGCCCGGATCGTCAAGGAAAAATCGACTCTGCGCCGGCTGATCCAGGTCTCCAATGAGACCATGGCCCGCAGCTACCAGGACGAGGAATCCGCCGAAGAAGTCCTGCAGCACGTCGAAAAGGCCATATTCGATATCGCCGGCCAGCAGTTCCATACGGGCTTTTCGCCCATTTCACCCATCGTCAGCGACGTCTTCAAACAGATCGAGGAATTATCCAATCGGAAAGCTCCTGTGACCGGCCTGGAGAGCGGATTTGTCGATCTGGACCGCATGACGGCAGGCCTGCATCCTTCGGACCTTGTCATCGTCGCCGCACGGCCCGGTCTGGGCAAAACCAGTCTCTGCCTCAATATTGCCGCGCATGCGGCGATACGAGTTCGCAAGTCGGTCGGCATTTTCAGCCTCGAAATGAGCAAAGAGCAGCTGGTGAAACGCCTCCTGTGCGCCGAGTCCCGGATCGACGCCCACAGGGTCAACACCGGCTATCTGAACAAAGAAGACTGGCACCGTTTAAGCCGCGCTTCCGGCGATCTTTCGGAAACCAGGATCTTCATCGACGACACGGCCAGCATCACGATCCCCGAACTGCGCTCCAAAGCACGCCGCCTCAGCCTCGAACACGGCCTGGACCTTATCATCGTGGATTATCTGCAGCTGATGTCCGGATCCACCCAGCGATACGAAAACCGTACTCAGGAAATATCTCAGATTTCCCGCGGACTGAAAGGGATTGCCAAGGATCTTAGCGTCCCGGTGATCGCCGTTTCCCAGCTCAGCCGCGCCATTGAATCCAGGACGGGAGAGCATCGCAAACCGCAGCTCTCGGACCTGCGGGAATCCGGTTCCATCGAGCAGGACGCCGATCTCGTGTTGTTCATTTATCGCGAGGAAATGGCCAATCCTACCGAAGAAAACAACGGACTGGCAGAGCTGATCATCAGCAAACAAAGGAACGGTCCCACTGGCACCGTTCAGCTCGCTTTCAGCAAACAATTCACCAGATTCGACAGCCTGTATCAGGAATAGCAGCCAGTCGATAGTCGGTAGTCGGCAGTAGTACCGCTGAGCGGAGATTTCCATGAAGATCGCGACTTGGAATGTGAATGGCATTCGGGCACGGCAAGCCCAGGTGATTGAATGGATCCAGCGCGACCAGCCGGACGTCCTCTGCCTGCAGGAACTCAAAGCGACACCCGAGCAGGTGCCCGAGCCTCTGCGGGAAATGCCCGATTATTGGTGTTATTGGCACGGCGAGAGAGCGTACTCCGGTGTGAGCTTGCATATCCGCCGCAGTCTTTTAGCGGGACAGCCTCCGTTTGAACATCCGGCGTTTGACTTTGAAACGCGTATTGTGACCGCGCGCGTGGGAAATCTTCTGATCGGTTCCGTGTATGTCCCCAATGGCGGCAAAGACTACGCCGCAAAGCTGCAGATTTCTCGAGGCGATGGAAGGGTATGCCGCGGAGTGCCGCTCTCGTGGCGTGGACCTGATCCTGTGCGGCGATATGAATGTCACCCGCACCGATCAGGATGTCCACCCGAAAGAACGCAAGCCCAATGTCATCGGCCAGCGGCCCGACGAAAGAGAATTGTTTGAACGCGTCCTGGAGAGCGGCGGCATGACGGATGTGGGCCGCGCGCTGGATCCGGACAATGACCGGCTTTTCACATGGTGGCCGCCGTGGCGCAATATGCGCCAGAATAATATCGGCTGGAGGCTGGATTATATTCTCGCAAGCCAGGCAGCAGCCGGCCGCATCCGCCAATGCTCGGTGCTTGCACAACTCGGAACCAGCGATCACGCCCCCGTGGTCGCGGAGATTCTGTGAGCAACCAGCCCTCATTTCTCACGGGGTTTTGTAGCGAGGCGGCGCAGACGGGCGTGGATACAAGGCGCGCGACCGAGGGCTCCGCAGACGTACTCGACAGTACGTCGAGGAGCCCGACGGAGCGCAACGCAGTAGACATGCCCGGATCCGCCGCCGCAGTAGAAAGCCCGTGAGAAATGAGGGCTAGACCGCCAGAGGCCAATCGTGGATATCAACAGAGAATTTTCAAATTTTAGCCGGCGCCTGGAGAGGTTCGGGCAGCAGTTCGAAGAGAAGGCCAAAACCGCCGAGGGGAGTGGATCTTCCTCGATGCCTCGAAACCCTATTCGGGCTCTTTTCTATGACCTGCGCAGTTTGTTTACTCGGGGTGTCACGCTGGATGGAATGCGCGATTTGCTGAAGAAGGACCTTCGGGATGCATTTCATTTCTATACGAAGGGAATTGACTATGGTGCATACGAAAGCCTGCCATGGTTCAAGCGTTACCCCGCCAAAATCCTGAAAACATTCATTGCTTTGGCCAATCGGCTCAGTCCTCCGCGCAGGGTTGCATTCGCCGTCGCGATCGTGCTGATGCTAATCGCCATGATCCGATTGATTGCCTTTTCCGCAAAATTCGGGCAGCCCGATGAGAATTCTGGAATTGTGTCGTTCGTTCTGTCCTTCGCTATCTTTTTCATCCTTCTGTTTATGGAGCTCCGTGACAAACTCGACCTGAAGGGAGACCTTGAGATTGCCAGGGAGATACAGGCTGGACTGGTACCGGCAGAAGCATTCAGGCAGAACGGAATCAGCATCCAAAGTTTTATGCGGCCCGCCAATACCGTTGGCGGGGACTACTACGACATAATCGATCTTGCGGAATGCCAGGTGGGAATCGTCGTCGGCGACGTTTCAGGCAAGGGGATGCCTGCAGCACTTTTAATGGCATTGATGCAGGGCAGCCTGCGGACGCTGGTCTCGGCCGGCCTTCGAGGGCCGGAACTGATAGCAAAACTCAATGTCTATCTATGCGCAAATACGCCACTGGACCGGCTGATCACTCTCTTTTACGGCGAGCTTGATACATCCACGGGCGAGCTTTGCTATGTCAACGCAGGACACAACGCGCCGATCCTCATGCGGTCTGACAGGAATTTGGAGCATCTGCATTCCACGGCCCTGGTGCTGGGCGTCGACAACAATGCCCTGTTCGAAGCGAAGACAATCAGGATCCATCGAGGCGATCGCCTGTTGCTTTATACCGATGGAGTTTCAGAAGCTTTCAATGCAAAAGAAGAAGAGTACGGGGAACCAAGAATGACTGCGTTCATTCAGGCGCAGGCAAGTTTGTCCTCGGAGGATCTGATTCGCAGACTTGTGAATGACGTCCTGGCGTTCTGTGATCCGGCGAAACCACATGACGACATGACCCTCATGGCTGTTGCGAGAGAGTGACAGAAGATCTCAATAACACATCAGAAGAGAAAACTTGGATAAAAAAGCCTGCATCCTGCCATCGCAATACCGTGTCTGTTTGTTCGATTTCGGCGGATGAGGGTTTCAGAGTCACACCTTCCGGGCGGAAATCAGATATTGTTTCACCAAAAATTGCTCGGCAAGCCCGAACGAAAGGAAGTAAAAAACTTTCCGTAACTTTTGTAGACGAAAATCTGCCCGCACAACCTGAAATCCGGCTTGCCGGATCAAATGCATCATGTTTTTTTTGCAAAAGAATCGGAGATGTCCCTTATCCAGCAATCCGTCACTTTGGTATTGAAAGTCTCCGAAGAAAAGCAGCTTCAGAGCAAGAGTATAATTCCTCGCATTCGGCAAGCTGACAATCAATGTGCCGCCTGGTTTCAACAGAAGCGAAAGCCTTCTTAGGGTGCTCCAGGGGTCTACCAGATGCTCCAAGATATCGGCACAGAGCGCAACATCAAAGCTCTCGTGCTCCATATCCAGAGGCAAACTATCAATGTCGCCCTGGTAATACCTGGTCAAAAGATCATGCTGCGGCAACCGGTCAATAATATCAATCCCCACGATTTCCGATGCCTTGCCCGCCTCTCTGGCTCCAAGAAGGGTCTGGCCGGCGCCGCAGCCCAGCTCAATAACCCTGTTATTTGTGCCTGGAATCAGCGCAACGACTTCCGGGCGGATGCCTTGAAAATAAAGCGCCTTCTTTTCGGCATATATTTCCGATTTATAATCCGCCAAGCCAAGTCTCCAACAAATTAGCCGCCTTCAATAAGGCATGGAATTATTTCCTGTAGCATGCAGTGTATTCAAACTATCCGCTACTGAAAAATATTTCAAAATTGATCTGCTGCGGCAAACGCCGACAATGCATTGGATTTATTTTTATGCCTGGGGTTTCAATTATCAAAGAAACTTATTTTCCGAAATGAACGGTGACCGAAAGGAAATTGTGTGGCCCGGCCCCATGCCAAATATATAATAATATTGAACGATAGGGAGCGGATGATGAAAACCGTCGGCTTGTTCGCTTTGATTGTCGGGCACAGCATCTCCTGCCTTGCCCAAACAGAACCTGATCTGCAAGCTTACCTCAAGAACCAGATCGAGATGAGCGACAAACAAATCGGCGCTCTGCGCGACGGGATCCCATTTGTCAAAGCGCTGGCGACCCGCATCCCGGATGAGATATTTATTTTTGGTGCCGTATTTATCAATGAGAAGCCGGAAGCGTACGTCAGATTTTCGCGCGACTTCAATCGCTTTCGCACCCTTCCAGGATTCCTCTCGATCGGCGAATTCAGTTCGCCTCCGCGCCTCCTCGATCTAAAAGGTTTCGAGTTCGATGCCGATGAAATCAATTCGCTGAAAAGCTGCCGGACCGGGAAATGCCCTATACAACTATCCGCCGCTTCGATGGAACAAGTGCAGAAATCCGTTGATTGGTCGGCTCCCGATTTAAGAGATCGCGCCAATCGAATCCTCCAGGAAATTATTTATGGGTATTTGTCGGCATATCAGCGTGACGGAAACCGCGCTCTGGGAATTTATAATGACAAGCGCGCCCCGGCCGATGTTGAAGCCCGGGTTCAGCATCTCATCGGCTATCCAAAAGCCTGGCCGCAGCAATTGCCCGGTTTGCATAGCCACCTGCTGCACTATCCCCAGGGTAGACCGGCAGATGTTGAGGTTGAGGATACGTTTTACTGGGCTAAGGTTAAGTTTGGGCTGAAACCAACGCTGCGCATAGTTCACAGTGTGACGGTGCGAGGGATGGGGCCCGGCAATCCGGCCTTTGTGGTTGCTGAAAAACAGCTTTACGCGAGCCACTACTTCCGCTCGGCGCTGGACCTTTCGTTCTGCATACCCGAGACATCCGATCCAAACCGCCCCGGATTCTATCTGATCAAAGTCATGGGATCCGAACAAGCAGGACTGACGGGATTCATGGGATCGATCATTCGGAAAATCGCGCTGATCCGATCCACTTCCTCTTTAAAAAAGGCCCTGACCATCTTCAAAACAACGATAGAACAGGACACAAGCCGCCAGCTGAGTGGAATCGCCTCTCCATAAGCATACCGTCTAACGGCGCGGATTATTTGGAGCGACCAGATTGCTTTGGAACGGCTGCAGATAAATGAGTCGGCCTGCGGTATTATTGGAATCATGGGTCAGGAACCGGAGGTCGCCAGGGAAAGACAAGTAAAACGCGGGCGAAAGCTCGAATATTTCACAATCGTTTACAACAGCCTCGAAGGGCTCATCTCAATTATTGCGGGAATTGTTGCCGGATCGGTCTCACTTATTGGATTTGGAGTAGATAGTGCGATCGAGGTGACTTCGGGAGCCGCGCTATTGTGGAGGCTGAACCACGAATTTACTCCTGCGCGGCGTGACTCTGCGGAGCGAGCAACCTTGCGCATTGTAGGCTTTTGTTTCCTGGCTCTGGCCGTCTATGTTTTATATGAATCCGCATCCATTTTGATACGGCGCGAGGCTCCTGAAAGAAGCATTCCGGGAATTGCGCTTGCCGCTGTTTCGGTGATTGTGATGCCGTTGCTTGCGCGAGCCAAACGGAAAGTTGCGACCGCTCTTGGCAGTGCCGCCATGCGGGCGGATTCGCGTCAGACAGACTTCTGCACCTATCTATCAGCCATCCTCCTTTCCGGGCTGCTTTTGAATGCACTTTTAGGCTGGTGGTGGGCTGACCCCATAGCCGCTTTAATAATGGTCCCGATCATTGCCAACGAGGGACTTGGAGCCTTGCGGGGCAAGTCCTGCTCCGATGAATGCGGCTGCCAATGTTAAAACGGCCATGACCCTAAGAAAACAGCCGATCGTAAGTGGCGAATCATAGTCGACTGCGCCAATTCCGATCGAAAACGAAACACTCATTTCGGAATTCAGGCTGTCCCGACTTATCCGCTGGACCACAATCAAACTGTTGGCGGAGCCGGTCCGCATTCGATAATATTCCCGCATGATTTTCGATACGCACTGTCATGGATATTGGCGCGGCCTCGCGCAGCGCGCCTTCTTCGCTGCCCCGTCATCTCCGGTGCAAATCCTGGATCTGCCGCTGAAATTCACACGCGCGATGCGGCCACAGACACCATTGCATAGATAAAGGAGTGCGGCATCAAGCGCGCTACCCAACAGATGGTTGTGGATGCCATAAAGTACGAAGAATGGGAGGCGTGTCCCTGAGTCAGAAATAAAGATTGGTCACTATACCCAAGCCATTCACGGTGCGGTTGGAAGTGCCGCCGGTGTCGTTCTGGTGCAAAAAGTACCCTTCCAGTTCAACACGTCGGGTGATCGGAAAAACCGAACCGGCGGTCAGTTCCGTCCGGCTCACCTTATCATACCTGCTGTCATAATAGAGTTCACCGCGGGCGTAGGGGCTAAATTTGAAACGGCTAATTGAGAATTCCTTCTCTGCGGTTACCCTGTTGCGGTAACGCCAGGAAAAGCCTTCTTCACGAAATCGCAGATCCAGCCGGTTTCGATCGGAGACGAGCACTCCACCCCATAAAAGATGGCGACCCGTTGCCTCCAGCACGATTCGATTCTCATTGGAGGCATTGCCCGTATAGGGATGGATGTAGCGGTAGCCCACCCTCAACATGAGCCGCCTGTTCTTGGATTCATCCGCGTGGATCTTATTCAACATCCGCTGCTTGCTCAGCGGACTGAGGTAGAAATCGAAATTCGGACCGAACTCACCTTCTGTGGACACCCGGGTCTCCTTGACGGTCGTTGCCAGGAATAAGAAACGCATCGATCAATCCGCGTAGCGCGCTCGCCAAAGAACTGCACAGATCGAGCCATGGGCGAGATGGCGCGGACCCCACCACCAGGGCGGCCAACCAGGACAGCGGGTCTTGGACCCGCCAAGATCATTCTTCTTGCCTCTTTTCCCGCGGAGCAATGCCCAGCTTCTTCATGCGGGTGTAAAGGGTGGAGGGGTTGATCCCGAGGAGGGAAGCGGCGCCTCCCGCGCCCTTGATCCGGCCGCCGGATCGTTTGAGTGCAGCCCGGATTAGGGAAACCTCGGATTCGTCGAGAGTAGGAAAAGACCCGGAGTCTCCTGACAAAACCACGGGAAGGTCCACTTCCAAGGTATCGCCTGAAGAAACGATCATCGCGCGTTCGATGATGTTGCGCAACTCCCGAATGTTGCCGGGCCAGGGATACCTCATCAGTGTTTCCATCATGCTGCGAGGCAGGCGTTCGACCTTTCGTCCGAACGTCCCGGCGAACTCCTCCACAAAGGATTGGGTCAGAAGCGGGATATCCGCAATGCGGTCCCGCAAGGGCGGCAAGTGGATGGGGAACACGTTAAGCCGATAGTACAGATCTTCCCTGAATGTCCCGCGGCGGACGCACTCCGCCAAATTCCTATTAGTGGCCGCTATGACCCGCACGTCTGTCGAGATCGTCTTTGGACTGCCCAACCGCTCAAACTTGCCATCCTGCAACACACGCAGCAGCTTAGCCTGCAGTTCGAGAGGGAGATCGCCAATCTCATCCAGGAATATGGTTGAGCCGTCCGCAATTTCAAATCGGCCGGCCTGTTGTGACAGGGCTCCTGTATACGCGCCCTTTTCGCGGCCGAAAAGCTCGCTCTCCACAAGTGTAGCGGGCAATGACGTGCAGTCTAGCTTAATCAGCAACCGGCCATGGCGCGGACTGCGCCTGTGGATTAAATGGGCTATGAGTTCCTTGCCGGTCCCGGTTTCTCCCTGAATGAGCACCGGTGTTTTCGCGGGAGCCACTTGCGCCGCCAGGTGCAGGACCCGCTGAATAGCCTCGCTCTGGCCAATGATCTCCCACTGAGCGTGACCGGAAATGACTTCCTTGCGAAGGTACAGGTTTTCCTTTTGCAGCCGCTCCTTCAGCTGGCGGATTTCCGCGTTCGCCTGCTCCAGCTCCAACTGCCTCTGCATCTGATCCGTGGTGTCGATCGAAACGCCCATAATGCTTTCGATGGTTCCGTCAGCTCGGCATTGGGGGCGCCCCCGGGACGAGATCCACCGGATGCTCCCGTCAGGATAAACAATGCGGTAGTCTTCATGGATCACCTTCTTTTCGTGGATGGAGCACTCCACAACATATCGAACCCGCTCGCGATCCTCGGGATGTACTCTTTGCAGGAAGTCTTCAAGCGTGATCTCGAAATCAGCCGGGAACTTGAACAATTCCCGGGCCTTTTCTGTTGTCCAAAATCGCAAAGTGCCTAATTCCAAAACCCACAGGCCGGCTTCTGCGCTGTCGGCCGCCAGGCTTAGTCGCGCCTCGCTCTCGCGCAAACGTTGATCCGAGAACTTCCGGGCGAGGGCATTGGCGAATATCTGCGAGAGGAGTTTCAGCCGCCTGATGATCAGCTTCGGCCAGCCGCGTTCCGCCTGTGTGGTATCGAAGGACAATCCGCCAAACAGCAGTCCTCCCCCGGTGCTTAGGGGGAAACACAATGTCGATTTAATGCTGTAATAACGCCGGACCTCCTGGTCGCGCGCCGCTTCCGGCGGAAGATCCTCGGTAGACGAAATTACAAGCACCTCCCCGGCCGAGACCTGTTGGAGACTCCAGGGGAAATATTCCTTCGCATCCATCCGAACGGGGAAGCGGCTGTCCTCCCAGAGGCCGGTAGAGGTGGGTTAGAATCAGTACCGTTGGATCGGTATGGTTCAGTTGCCACAGCGCAGACTGATCCAGCCCCAAGTGTTCGCAAATCTGACGCTGAGCATCCTCGATCTCGCGATCAAGTCTGTCGGAAGGTACATTGACGAACCGCGCAGACAGTTCAGCGATGAGAGCATCAAAACGAAGGCGCTCTCGAAGTCGGCCTTTCAGTGTAGCGCGCAATGAGGTTTTCAAATCAGTTCCCGTCTGACATGAATTCATGCCACGGCCAAGTCCTGACCCAAGACCCTGTTCAAGGCATCTAAATGTCTGCCCCAGCTTCTTTGTCGCCCACTATACAGCACTCTGCCCTCCCAACACAACCCCAAGGGGGGCTCTACAGCCTTAGGGAGGTCTGATCCTATTACGGGCCAAACAGGGATGAGTTCAAGGTCGGCATCCTGCCCTCTGGGTCGGCATTGCGTCTTGTCGGCTTTTGCAGATTCCAGATCCTTAAATAAGCGAACCTCCCGCAATTTATTCTCTTTAAAAGAAAAATCCGCGGACGCGACAGCTTGAGTGAAGATGGCATGAATCATGCAGGAGACTGATTGTGATAATGACAATATATTTGAAAATTGTTCCTTTGGCAGAGAAGCGAAAGGTCGTTCTGGAAATCCTCCGTTCTGTGGAGGGTGCCCTGCGAGGCCGAGCAGCCTGTATGGATTGTGGAGTTTTCGAGCAGTCCGGTGATGCTAGTGTGATTCTCTACCTCGATCGATGGTCATCAGCCGAGGAGCTGGGTCTGCACCTCAGGTCCGACCTATTTTCCCACGTGCTGGTGGCGATGGAACTCGCCTCCGGTCCTCCAGAGATCAGCTTTCATACCGTCTCCAAAACGGTTGGATTGCCTTGGATTGAGATCCTGCGGGGAGAGAAAAGCGAGGTTGGATCAGCGAAGCAAATGATTTGGGTGTGTCGATCCTTTCGGCAGTGGCCGACCAAGCTTTGCCTCTTACCTAAAACGTCCGGAACCAGTTTTACAATTTTAAGAAGGAGGATAAATCAACATGGCATGGAAACAGATTTCGGCAACGTTGATCGTGGCGGCGATGCTCAGTGTTAGCACAGTTCTGATAGCGCAACAACCGCCCGCACAAACCGGCGGCGCGCAGACCAGGTCGCGGCGCTCAAGCAGACAATGCAGCAGGGTATGGCCCTCGCCCGGAAGTACGAGTGGGTCGAGACGACCAGCCTCAGTCTGAAGGGCGAAGAAAAGAGCAGAAAACAAAACCGTTGCTATTACGGCGCGGACGGCAAAGTGCAGAAAATTCCTCTCGACCAACCGAAGCAGGAAGCGGCGGAGGGGGCGGCGGGCGCCGTGGCGGACGCGTGAAGGAGCACGTCGTCGAAAAGAAGAAAGACGAAATGAAGGACTACATGGAAAAGGCCGCGGCACTGGTCCATTCCTACGTGCCGCCCAACCCAGCCCAGATCCAGGCTGCGAAGGAAGCCGGCCGGGTCGCGGTAAATCCACAGGCCGACGGGAAAGTGCGCCTCGTGATTTCGCAGTACCTGAAGCCAGGCGACTCCCTGACGATTGACATGGACCCTGCCGCAACCAGGTGCTGGGACTGGGCGTAATAGCTACCTCGACAAGCAGGATGATGTTGTGACGTTGGCGGTCCAGATGAGTACGCTGCCGGACGGCGCGATCTACGCCGGCAAGACGACCCTCGAGGCGAAGGCCAAGAACATTCTCGTGGTGATCCAGAACTCCGGGCACAAGCCCGTTCAGTAGTAAAGATCGGGGGCGCGGGAAGGAGCTGAACACCATGATACAAGAACGACGGAGTTTCGGACGCCGAATCGGGCGCTGGGCGTTGAGCGCCGTAGCTGTCCTCCTGATCGCCGCTATCCTGGGCCGTGGGTACTTGCAGGAAGGCCGGGCATGGTACTACGGCCTCCAGGCTTATCTCTACGGCTTTCCGCTCATCATGATGGACCTTACTAAAGACCAGGGAACCGCAGTGCCGACCGCCGGAGAGATCACGGCCCGATCAACCAGTTCGCCGTCATGACGAAATACCCGGACGCTTCGTTCCGTGCAGTCGTGCGGACGGGGCTGGACACGCTATTCGCGACGGCATGGGCCGACCTCGACAAGGAACCGCTGGTGCTGTCGGTGCCGGAAACGAGCGGACGGTACTACGTGATTGCGCTGTTCGATATGTGGAGCAATGTGTTCGCTTCGATTGGGCCGCGCACAACGGCGCCGGTGACGCGCACTTCGTCATCGCCGGACCCGGATGGCAGGGCACGGTTCCCGCCGGCATCAAGGAAGTGTTCCGCTCGCCGACGCGCTTCGTATGGGTCAACGCGCAGATGCAGGCAAACGGCCCGCAAGACTACGACGTGGTGAACGCGCTACAAAGGCAATACAAGCTGACCCCGCTCAGTGCGCGTGGGGCCAACCGTACACGCCACCGGCCGAGGTGCCGGTTGCCGCGGGCGTCGACACGAAGACGCCGCCCGCCGAACAGGTTGCGAAGATGGACGCCGACGCCTTCTTCGGCCGGGTTGCGCGACTGATGAAGGACAACCCCCCGGCGCCAGCCGACACACCGATGGTAGAGAAGCTGAGGACGCTCGGCATCGAACCGGGACATGCCTTTTGACATCGCCAAGATCGATCCAGACACCGCCAAGGGGCTGCAACGCGCGATGGGTGCATTCCAGATGCTGCAGAAAGGCGTGAAGAAGCTGAAAACGGAAAATGGCTGGATCGTGATCCCCAAGAATTTTGCCAACTACGGCACCGACTATGAAACGCGGGCCGGCATCGCCCTGATCGGGCTTGGCGGAATCTGGCCGCAGGACGTATCGTACCCTACGGCGTTCCTGGACGGTGACGATAAGCCGCTTGACGGCGCCAGCCGCTACGTCCTGCATTTCGAGAAGGGCCAGACGCCGCCCAATAACACCACCTGGTCGGTCTCGATGTACGACCCGCAGGGCTACTACGTGGCGAACGCCATCAACCGTTACAACCTCGCCCCATGGATGCCGCTGCAGCATAACCACGACGGCTCGCTCGACATGTACATCCAGGCAAGTGCTCCGGGCGCGGAGAAAGAGTCCAACTGGCTGCCTGCGCCCGCGAGCGGCCCGTTCAATCTCACGGTGCGCATCTTCTGGCCGACGGAATCGGTACTCAACGGCGCCTACAAGCTCCCGCCGGTGAAAAAGGTGCCCTGAATCAATTTTTGCTGAAGGAAAAGAGTATGAAACCAAGAATAAAGTCGTGTGGGCGGTTGGCATCGTCGCCTTGCTCCTAGTGGTTGCAGGCATCGTCATTTATCCCAAGGTAGTGACTGATGTTCCGGACGCCGACGCGGCTTCCACCATAAAGCAATTCGAGAATACCCGCGGCCTGCGGTTCTGCGAGGTTTTCCTGATCGGTGGCAACGCCATCACCAAGGATCTGAAGGCATCTGCGTACAACAGCACAGGGCTCAATTACGATATCAGCAAAGACCCGCTCAATTCCTGCCCCGACGAGCTGGTGAACCGGCTGGATCTGGAGAAGTACAAGAAGGAATACAAGGTGCTGGCAACCTACCTAAACAGGCAGAGGTTCTGGGTCTTCGACATCATCAAGGTGCCGTTAGGGCCGGTAAAGGATTTCGACGGACTCAAAGGTTACTGGATGGGCCTTGGAATCATCCCCAAGGACGCCGATGTGAGCAAGCCAGGATGGCTTACCTATCGAAAGAGCCCGGTAGAGAAGAAGACCGAGCTGACCTACTTCAAGGGCAATCCGATCTTCATCATCGACGACGAGAATGCCAAGCCTTGGGTGATGAAGGCATACAGGGACAGCTACGGCCAAACCCTGGAATCGCTCCACACACTGGGCCAAAGGTACAGAGACTTCCCGCCGGCTGGAAGTTCCGCGTTGTCGTGCTGGATCGGGACCTGGTTATCGCACCGGGAAAGGCCGGCGTCACCTCCCTGATCTTTCAGGACGAATTCGAAAACACGTTCGATTACGTGGGTGACGGCTCGTCAAACTTCGTGCCGTAATGCGCCATGGCGCCGGCCTAGTGTCCTTGCCTGATCTTCAGAAGGAGAAGAGTATGGAAACGAAAAAGAAGGTTATGTGGGCGGCAAGCATTGTCGTTTTGCTCGTCGTCGTCGCTGCCATCGTCGTGTATTCCAAGGCTGTGGCCGAACAGCCGAAGGACGACGCACAACTCGCAGACCTCAAGTTCGAGAATCTCATGGGCAGCCGCTACACCGAAATTCTGCTAGTGTTCGGCAATGCCTTGACCGGCAACTTCATGGCCGGTGTCTACAACACCGCCGGCCTGAACGGCGCCAATCCCGCCGGCGGCGTGACAGCACCCCCGCGGCCATCCTGGACAAGATCGACATGAAAAAGGTCAAGGAAGACAATGGTGCGCTGAGCACCGTGAAGAACGGCGCACGCCTCTGGACGGTCGACCATATTGGCGTGAAGGCCGGCAAGGAGCGCGATTTCCAGGGTCTGAAGGCGCGCTGGGTCATGTGGTTCCCGATCCCCGACGAAATCCGCGAAGGCAAGGACCTTTCCTACCAGGTCATGCATGCCAAGCGCGACACCAGCATGGGCATCAACAAGGGATCGCGGATCTACATCCTGGATGACCCGGAAGGTAACCCGTGGGTCATGAAGTCATTCAGCCTGATCACCCATCCGGATCAGAAGTTCGAGGATCGAGGACCCTTGGTACCCGCCTAAAGCTGCCGCCGGGCTGGAAGTTCCGGTCAGCGATGCTTGAGCAGAACCTGATCCTCATGACCGACAGACGGCAACGCCCACATCACGCAGGACGACTTCGGCAACACCTACGACCGCGCGGGGGCCCGTACAGCAACTTCAAGCCGTAGCCCGACTGCTCGCCTGGGAATTGCGGGCTAAAGACGGAAAACGGCTGGATGGTCAGCCGAAAGGAAGAATGAATCCCTGTTTTTATGGTCGTTCCCTTCCCTCAATTAATAGGAGATTTGATCGATGAAATCACGAGGACACAAGCTGCTCGTTGCATTTGGGGTGCTCGTTATGGTGATTGTGATCGCAGTCGCGGTCGTCATGCGGACACCATCGCTGCATACCGAAGAAGCGATCGCCACGGCAGTGGATGCCTACATTTATGGATATCCGCTGATCACCTTCGATATGGCGCGCAAGCAGCAGACGAATGTGGCCGTGCCTGACGGCGAGCACGCCCCGATGGGGCAGATGATCAAGATGCGGAGCTACCCCGCTGTGGACAACCACTGCTGCGCAGCCCCGAACGCGGACACGCTGTACACGATGGCCTGGCTCGACGTCGGCTCCGAGCCGTGGGTGTTCAGCATCCCCGAGATGGGGAACCGCTACTACATCATGCCGATGGTGGACGGCTTCTCGGAGGTTTTCCATGTCGCGAGCGCGAGCCTCACGGGCGGACAGCCCCAATCCTACGCGATCACGGGCCCGGGCTGGTCCGGCACACTTCCCGCAGGGGTGACCCCGGTGAAGTCAGAGACTGCAATTGTGTGGATTCTCGGCCGCATCTACTGCACGGGCACAGCCGAGGACTACAAGGCGGTGCACGCGTTGCAGGACCAGTTCTCGGTGGTCCCGCTCAGTGCGTGGGGCAAGCCGTACACGCCGCCGCAGGGGTCGGTCGATCCGGAGTTCGATATGAAGACCGGGGTGCGCAAGCAGGTCAACGCTCTCGGCGCGTACACGTACTTGGACTACCTTGCGACGCTGCTCAAGACGAACCCGCCGAAGGCGCAGGACGCGGAGATCGTGGCGCGGATGGCGAAGATCGGAATCATTGCGGGGAAGGAGTTCGACGGGAGCGCGCTCGGGAGTCTGGACCGGAAGGCGATCGAGGCCGTCCCGAAGCTGGCGCTCGCGAAGATGGCGTTACATCTGAAGCGTCAGAAGCGGACGAACGGCTGGCTCTACTTCACGTCCGGCGTGGGCAATTGGGGCACGGATTACGTGCTGCGGGGGATGGGGAATCTGATCGGCCCCGGCTGGAACCGCGCGCAGGACGCGATCTATCCGCTCTCGCAGGAGGATGCGGACGGGAAGGATTACGACGGCGCGAAGCACCGCTACGTCATGCGCTTCGAGAAGGGCATGATGCCGCCGGTCGACGCCTTCTGGTCTCTCACTCTGTATGACGAAGACTTCTTCTTCGTGCCGAACGCGATCGACCGCTACGAGGTAAGTCAGCGCAACTCTCTCGTGACAAACAAGGACGGTTCGGTGGACTTATACATCCAGGCGGAGCCGCCTGGGAAGGACAAGGAAGCCAACTGGCTGCCGGCGCCCAGGGGCAAGTTCCAGTTGGTGATGCGCATGTATGGCCCGGCCAAGTCTTCGCCCACAATCGTCAACGGCTCGTGGACGCCGCCGCCGGTGAAACGCGTGCCGTAGTGCAGGTCGATTTGGGCAACACAGAGTTGGCACCAACAATGAATCCGCTGTCCGCGGATGAGCGTGGGGACTTAATTAGGAAGGAGTTTCCATGAAACGAAGCGCAGTCACGATCCTGCATCCGCGATCCTTATTGTCGCGATCGCAACAATGACGGCCTATGCAAGCGAGATCGGGCATTACTCCCCTGGTGTAGCCAACATTCGGGATTTTGCCGTACCGGAACCCGGCTTTTACGCCGTGGTCTACAACTATATATACACAACAGACCGCCTTAATGATGCCAACGGCAACAAAATCAGTTCCGTTACAGTCGGAGGCAGTGTCGGATCCGGCACCACGTTAAATATTGGTGTAGATCTCAAGGCCTATTCGCTGGCGCCCACTTTTCTCTGGGTTCCCAAAATGAAAGTGTTGGGGGGAAAATACGGCCTTCTCGTTGCTCCTACATTTACCAACATCAATCTGAACGGGGCTCTTTCCAGTGCCACCGGAATTGCCCGGAGCGCCGAGGCTGCGCAGTTCAATATCGGGGATATTTTGGTAGAGCCGGTGTGGTTAGGCTGGACCGGGAAGCATTACGACATCTCCTATAGCTACGGCTTTTATATTCCTGCCGGGAAATACGCGACGACGACGGTGACGCTGCCTGTGGTCGGTTCTGTTACCGCCGAAGCGGCCGACAATACCGGATATGGCTTTTGGACGAATCAGAACCAAGGGTCGCTGTATCTTTACCCCTGGGCAGACAAGCGCATGGCAATCCAGAACACAATGACATGGGAAATTCACCGGGAAAAAGAAATTTTGACCTTAAGCCCGGCCAGGACCTCTCGTGGAACTGGGGTGTGAGCCAATTTCTGCCGCTGAAAAAAGATCAGTCGATTCTGCTGGAATTCGGCCCTGCAGGCTACAGCAGTTTTCAGGTCTCGGATGATACGGGTGCGGATGCCCGCAACTCCGAGGTGCACGACAGGGTGCATGCCGCGGGAGTTCAGGTAGGAGTAACCTCTACAAAGCGGGTTATGAGTTTGAACTTTCGTTGGTTACACGAGTTCTCCGCTGTGGACCGTTTTCAGGGATCTTCAATAGGCGTGAACTTTGCCCTTAAATTCTAGTCCCGCGTGGTGAACGGCCGGGGATCCGCCGCGCTTCTTGTGTGAGCAACCAGATTTCCTAAATGGACCGGCCAAGCAATTGTTGAGCTCGGATGCCAATAAATATAGACTTCAAGACAAAGCAAGGAGGCCGACAGGCTCTTGGTAGCGGTCAGGAGAAGAAGGAAGAAGCACAAGCACGAATACATTGAAGCGACCACCAACACACCTTCACGCAACCGGCCCGGATGGTGAATGAAACCAAAATCATTGAAAGGGATCATCCCCATGAAAAGCAAATCGAAAATGGACTCTCTGCTCAGGTTCTTCGTCATAGCTCTGATGCTATTTCCTTCCGGTGACTTGTGGGCCCAGAAGGACAAAGTGGCGGCTTTCAAGCAGGCCCTGGCGCAGAACCAGAAACTGCTGGCGCAATATGAGTGGGACGAAACGACCATTATCCTGATGAAGGGCGAGGAGAAGTCCCGCACTCAAAAGCACTGTTTCTACGGACCCGATGGAAAAGTGCAGAACAGCAGACCAGCGCTCCCGCTCAGCAGCAAAGCCCCGGAGGCCTGAAGGGCAAGATCGCGGCAAAGAAAAAGGGGGAGATCACCGAGTACATGCAGCAGGCGGTGGAGCTGTCCATCAATATGTGCCGCCGGACGCCCAGCGGATTCAGCAGGCCAAGGATTCGGGCAAGCTTTCGCTCAATCCCATGGGCCAGGGCGCAGTCCGGCTGGATTTCCACGATTTTGTGAAACCAGGCGACAGCATGAGCCTGAGCATTGACACGGCCAACATGGACCTAAAGCAGATCAGTGTGAAGTCTTACCTGGATTCGCAGGAAGATGCCATCACGCTGGATGTCAATTTCGCCGTGCTGAATGATGGCGTGAGCTATCCGGCGAAGAATACTCTCAATGCGCCTGCAAAGAAAATCCAGGTGGTGATTGAGAATTTCAATCACCAACGGATCGCGCCGTAACCGTTGCTTCAGGTGCGCCGCAGCAGGGAATGCAGGGCGCACCGCCTAAAAGCCAACAGGGCCAGGAGTCCGCCGTTGCGCAAATGACGCCGCAACAAATCGATATTCTGACAGGGCCGATCGCTCTCTACCCGGACGCCCTGATCGCACAGATCTTGACGGCGTCAACCAACTTCTTTGAATTGCAGTCCTTCACGGCCTGGCTGGGGAAAAGCACTGCTCTAAAAGGGGACGCTTTACAGGATGCGGCTCACACGGAGGGCTACGACGCGGCTTTTGTCGCCCTTGCCCCATTCCCCCAGGTTGTTCAGATGATGGCGCAGAAGCCTGACTGGACCAAGCAACTAGGCCAGGCGTTCACGGCCAACAAGAGCGCAGTGTTTGACTCGATTCAGCGGCTGCGCGCTCAAGCGCAAGCCATGGGTAATTTGAAAAGCTCTTCCCAACAAGAAGTGCAAACGCAAACCACTTCCGGCGGGCAGCAGGTGATCGTGATTCAGCCGGCTAACCCACAGGTGGTTTACGTGCCGCAATACAATCCGCAGGTGGTTTACGTCCAATCGGCTCCGCCGCCTTCTTCCACAAGTGCGGCTGGGACAGCCATGGTCGCGTTTACCGCCGGGGTGGTTATCGGCGCCGCTGCGAGCAACAACTACTATTACGGACCGTACGGCTGGCATGGCGCAGCCATGTACAACGAAGCCTGGGAGAATCGATACGATTACGCGAACCAACGCCAGGATGCATACCAGCAGAATTCATCCCAGCGTCATCATCGGCACAGGCGAATCATCGCAACGGCAAACAACATCACAGACGAACCAGGCAACCGGCAGACCAGCGCGGAAGGCATGCAGTCCAGCGCACAGGCCAATCAGGCTACGCGTCAATCAAGCGCACAAGGCATGCAATCCAGCGCGCAGGGCAATCAAGCTTTCGTCAATCCAGCGCAAGCTCAAGCACCCAAGCCAATCAAGCGCAGCGCCAGAGCGCCGCGAGTTCGAGATCGGCCAGTGGGCAAGCGGCCTCGCAGCGCAGTGGCATGAGTTCCGGCGGGTTCTCGGGTTACCAGAGCGGTTCCGCTACTCGTTCGGCGAGTTCTCGGGGTAGCAGCAGTCGCTCTTCCAGCCGCAGTCGCAGTCGATAGTCCATGGCAACCGGCGAAGACCTTGGAAAAGTATAACTTTATTTGGAATGGAGAAATGAAATGCGCGTTCTGATTCATCGTACTGTTGGGGCATACTGGGGCTGGCACTCCTGATTCTGCAGGCAGGTGCGCAAACTCAAGCGCAGCTCACTTTTGCAACTCCGGAAGAAGCCGCGACGGCCCTGTTGCAGGCTCTCAGGGCGAACGATCGCGAAAAATTACTGGCGATCTTCGGCCCCGGCGCTGAAGCAGCTCTTTCCTCCGGGGATGCTGTTGCGGATCGACATGACCGCGAAGTAGTTACGGTTGCGATGCAACAATCCTGGCGCTGGGCGCACACGCGCCAATAAGAAAGAACTGTTAGTCGGCGAAGAAGCTTGGCCCTTTCCTGTTCCTCTAACCAAGACGGAGAAGGGTTGGCGATTTGACACGGAAGCCGGGAAGGAAGAGGTGGTGGCTCGGCGCATCGGCACCAACGAACTGGCGGTGATTGGCCTTTGCAGGGCGTATGTTCTGGCACAGCAATTGTACGCAAGCCTGGAACACGACGGGAAACAAGCTGGGATCTATGCCCAGAAGATTCAGAGCACGCCGGGGCGCCAGGATGGTTTGTACTGGAAGACAGCCCCGGGAGAGCGCCCAGCCCGCTTGGTGATTTGGCAGCGGAAGCTGCCGCGGAAGGCTACGACCGGGAAAAAAATCCAACCGCGCCTTTCTGGGGCTACTACTTCCGAATTCTCGCAGCTCAAGGCGGCGCTGTGCCCGGCGGCGCCAAAAGCTATGTTGTCGACGGGGATATGTCCGGCGGATTCGCGCTGGTTGCGTTCCCCGCAAAGTATGACCACAGCGGCGTCATGACCTTCATTGTCAACCAGAGCGGCGTCGTGTATGAAAAAGATCTGGGTCCCGATACTTTGAAGGTTGCCGTCTCGATCACCGAATACAATCCCGATAAGACATGGAAGCGAGTGAGCGTTCGATAGGAAAACAGTCCATAACCCGGATCCAGGCCGCAAAGGAAGCCTGCTGGCGGGAATGTTCGCCTCGTGATCTTGCAGTACTCGAATCCAAGGGACTTCCTGACAATCGACCGGGATCCTGCATCAACCGTTTCTGCTAAGAGCTCAGGTTTCGAATTTGTTTCGTATTTCGATATTCGAATTTCGGATTCACGTGATAAAGATATGAAGAGCAACTCTACAAAACTAAGGCAACTGCTCAAAGAGCCACTGCTTCACTTCCTCCTGATAGGCGCGGCGTTGTTTCTGATCAATGGGCTGAGAAAAGCAATTCCCCGTCTTTGCCGGGAGGGCAGGCGGGAACAGCTGACACCCCCAATCGTCGTTACCCTGGACGATATCGTTCAGATGGTCGCCCTGTTTACCCGGACCTGGCAGCGGCCGCCGACCGAAGAAGAACCGAAAGGCTCGTCGAGGATTTCGTCCGCAATGAAATCTTTTTACCGCGAAGCCCTCGCCATTGGACTGGACCGGGACGACGAGTGCTCAGGCGGCGTATACGGCAGAAGATGGATTTCATCTCGAGATATTTCTTCCCTGGCAGAGCCGACGGACGAGACCTCAAGGCTTTCCTGAATAAGCATCGCGAGAAGTATCTCACCGATCCGCAGATATCGTTCCGCCAGGTCTATATCAGCACCGACAAACGGGGAGAGAGCGCCGAGTCGATGCCCGGCAGTTCCTTGCACAGCTTTCGGCAGGTTTGATCCGGACGCTGTCGGGGACCCCACCTTGCTGGAACCGGAGATACCGCTTTCACCGCTCTGGGATATCAGGAAACAGTTCGGCGACGAGTTCACCAGGAGCCTTCTCGAGATCAAGCCGGGGAGTGGGCAGGGCCGATACGGTCAGGTTTCGGCCTGCACCTGGTATTGGTAAAAGAGCGCGTGGGCGGGCGGCATGCCCGATCTGAACGAGGTCCGGGAGGCGGTAAAGCGGACTGGATGGCTCGAGAAGCAGAAAGAGTTGAAAGATGCGGCCTATGCAAAGATCCTGGAACGTTATGCCGTGACCGTGGAAAGGCCAAAGGCAATTGCCGCGGCTTCAGCTCCGACCTCCGCAGGAAAGCGATAGTGCGATGAAACGGCCCGTCCTGTTCATGGTGGCGCTGTCTGGCATTCGGGATGTTCAGGCCGTCTTCGCCCACGAATCGCAGCCGGGAACGCTGGAACTGCGGCAGGTCGACAAAGACCGGTATGAAGTGACCTGGAGGGCGCCGATCTACTTTGGCAGCGCCACATCCGGCCCGCCTCGAATTGCCGGAAACTTGGAAGACGGTCGTGGAACCGTCGGTGCAGCTCCTGCCGACTCGCAGGTCTTTCGCCGGGTCGTTACCGTCGGCGACCAGGGTGTGGAAGGGAGTATTTTGCGATTCCCCGGCCTGGAGAACACGATCACGGATGTTTTTGTGAGATTGCACCGGCTTGACGGCACCACGATGACCGCGGTCGTGCGTCCGTCCAAACCTTATGCGCAGCTTCGCGGAGAGCGGGTGTGGTATGCGACGGCGAGGAATATATCAGTCTTGGATTTCACCACATCCTGCAAGGCATCGATCACCTGCTCTTTATTTTGGGATTGCTGCTGATCGTGAAGGGCCGGATGATGCTCCTGAAGACCATCACCGCCTTTACCGTGGCGCACAGCATCACGCTGGCGATAGCCACCCTTGGCTACGCAAGCGCGCCGCTGCCGCCGCTGAATGCGGCCATCGCGCTCAGCATCCTTTTCCTCGGACCGGAATCGTCCGCTCGTGGCGGGGCGAGACGAGCCTGACGATCCGCTATCCCTGGGTCGTGGCCTTCCTGTTCGGGTTGCTGCACGGATTCGGCTTTGCCAGCGGACTTTCCACGACAGGCATGCCGAAGGCGGAACTGCCGTTTGCGCTGCTCTTTTTCAATGTGGGTGTCGAGCTCGGACAGCTGGTCTTTGTCTTCACAGCCCTTGCGCTGGTGCGGTCGTTCAAGGTGCTCGAGGTTCGTTGGCCGCGCTGGGCCGAAGCTTTGCCGGGATATGTTGTCGGCAGCCTTGGCGCTTACTGGACGATTCAGCGGACAGCCGTCCTGGTGGGAGGTTTGAGATGATGCGGCGGATCTTATGCAAATTTCAATCACTCCTGCTTTGTCGTTGCCCTTTTTCTGTTGTTCCCTGCGCATGCCTTCGCCCACGTAGAGCGAGGACAGGCCACCGGATTCATCACCGGCCTGCAGCATCCCTGGTCGGGCCTTGACCATGTGCTCGCGATGATCGCAGTGGGGCTCTGGGGTGCTCAACTCGGCAATCCGGCAATGTGGCTCCTGCCCGTGACGTTCCCGATGGTCATGTCGATGGGAGCGATGATGGGGCTGCTCGGCATCCCGCTTCCGGGCATCGAGATCGGCATCGCCTTGTCCGCGATCCTCCTGGGGGTAATGGTAGTCGGCGAAGTCCGTCCCAAATGTTTATCGCCGCGATGCTGGTCGGTTTCTTCGCGATATTCCATGGCCACGCTCACGGCAGCGAACTCCCGGCGGGACAAAGCGGAATGCTCTACAGCATGGGTTTTGTGATCGCCACCGGCTGTCTTCATGGCATCGGCATCACGCTTGGTCTGATCCACCGCTGGCCCGTGGGCAAGCTGGCCCTGCGGGGCGCGGGAGCATTCATTGCCGTCATGGGAATGACTTTTCTCTGGAGGGCGTTGGCATGAATGGAAAAAAGAGCAAATTTGGCATTATCGCCGGGCTTGTTGGCGGATCCGGATTTTGTTGAGTCTCCCCGCATTTGCCCATCTTGTGACCACCGGCATGGGGCCGGTATACGATGGGATCGGACATCTTCTGCTGACGCCTGAGGACCTTGTGCCGGTGTTTGCGATCGCACTCTACGCAGGCCTGAGGGGAGCTGTCGCGGGGAGGAAGACGATGTTCCTGCTGCCGGTGGCCTGGTTTGTTGGCGGATTGCAGGATCGGGTTTGAACGTTGCGACCTCGGTCCCCATACCGGCCCTATCATTTCTTATCCTTGGAGGACTTCTGGCGCCGATCTCAGCTTGCCGTCCGCGCCGTTGCCTGCTGGCGATCGTGCTCGGTCTTGTCCATGGCTTCCTGAACGGAGCAGCTCTGCGGGAGGGGGCGGGTACGCTCGGGCTGATCGGGATTATGACAATGCTGTTTGTCTTGGTCACTCTGGCTTCGGCGTTTGTCGTATCGCTGAAAAGGCAGTGGGCCCGAATCGCGGTACGCGTGGCGGGCAGCTGGATCGCTGCGATAGGGTTGCTGATGTTCGGCTGGGCGATGCGATAATGAACTACTCAAAATAAGAGGAAACGATCATGAGCAAAACAAAGTTTTACACGTATCCTGGTATCCGTGATGATCAGCTGTCTGGCGCTGACGGCTTTCGCAGCCGCCCAGGAAGTCTGCGAGGGGGATGTCGGAACGGCCGACAAGGCGGATCTTGAAAAAGTGCACCCGACGAAGCCGCCCTATTCGCCCTATGCGGGCCGCAATTTCCCCACGCGTGCCGCTCTTCGGCGACACGCATCTGCACACCGCGTTCTCCATGGACGCGGGCGCGTTCGGCGCGCGGCTCACGCCCCGCGATGCCTACCGGTTCGCCACGGGGAGAGGAGCTCACCTCTAATACCGGCCAGCCGGTCAAGCTGTCGCGGCCGCTCGACTTCCTCGTCGTGGCGGACCACTCGGACGGCTTCGGATTCTTCCCGCTGTTGATGAGCGGCGATCCGGAGCTGCTGGCCACGCCGCAAGGCCGGAAGTGGCATGACCAGATCAAGGGCGGCAAGGGCGCCGAGGCGGCGATGGATATCATCATGAGCTTTCGGCAAGGGAAGTTGCCCAAGGGATTCCCGCTGCCGGGCACGCGGGCCTATCGCTCCGCCTGGCAGGAAACGATCAAGGCCGCGGAGGCCTACAACGATCCGGGCAGGTTTACGGCCTTCATCGGCTTCGAATGGACCTCGAACACGGGCGGCAACAACCTGCATCGCAACATCATCTTCCGCGAGAACGGCGACAAAGGCCAGCCTTGTCGAACCCTACACCACGCTGAAGCCGCTCGGCAGCGACAACCCCGAAGACCTGTGGAAATGGATGGCGGCCACGGAAGAAAAGACCGGCAGCGAAGTGCTCGCCATCGCCCACAACGGCAACCTGAGCAACGGCCGCATGTTCCCCACGATCGAGGCCTTCGGCAAGAAGATCGACCGGAATATGTGGAGACGCGCGCCAAGTGGGAGCGGCTCTACGAGGTCACCCAGACCAAGGGCACCGGCGAGGCGCATCCCTACCTCTCGCCCAATGATGAGTTCGCCAACTTCGAGATCTGGGACAAGGGCAACCTCGACGGCAGCGTGGCGAAGACGAAGGACATGCTCGAATTTGAATATGCCCGCTCGGCGTTCAAGAACGGCCTCGTGCTCGAAGCGAAGCTGGGCACGAACCCCTACAAGTTCGGCCTTATCGGCAGCAGCGACGCGCATACCGGCCTCGCCGCGATGGAGGAGGACAACTTCTTCGGCAAGACCGCGCCGCAGGAACCCAGCCCGGAGCGTATGACCAAGGCCTTCTTCAAGGATCCCAAGACCGGCGTACCGTCATGGACTGGGAGGTCTCCGCTTCCGGGTACGCGGCCGTCTGGGCGACGGAGAACACGCGCGAGGCGATCTTTGACGCCATGCAGCGCCGCGAGACCTACGCCACCACCGGTCCGCGCATGGCCGTGCGCTTCTTCGGCGGATGGGACTTCGAGCCGGCGGATGCGAACAACCGCATGCCCGCCGCCATCGGCTATGCCAAGGGCGTCCCCATGGGCGGCGATCTGAGCAACGCCCCGAAGGGCAAGTCGCCCACGTTCCTTGCTGCCGCGCTGAAGGACCCCATCGGCGCCAACCTCGACCGCATCCAGATCATCAAGGGCTGGGTGGACAAGGACGGCAAAGTGCAGGAGCATATCTACGACGTGGTCGTGTCCGGCGGGCGCAAGATCGAGGCGGACGGCCGCTGCAAGACGCCGGTCGGCAGCACCGTGGACGTGGCAACGCGACCTGGACCAACACCATCGGCGCGCCGGAACTGATCGCTGTCTGGAAAGACCCGGACTTCGACCCGGCGCAGCGGGCGTTCTACTATGTGCGCGTGCTCGAGATCCCGACGCCGCGCTGGACCGCCTATGACGCGAAGCGCTTCGGCATCAAGCCCCTCCCGGGCACCACGATGACGCTTCAGGAACGGGCCTACACGTCGCCGATCTGGTACACGCCCGAAAAGTAAGGAAGACATATAGGCGCAGATTTGAAAATAAGTGTAATGTGAATTTTTTTAAATCACGGGTGCTTTGAGGGCGCTATGAGAATGTCGGGTTCATTCGGTGCGGCAGCTGTCATTGTTCTACTGGCGGGATCGACCTGCGCCTCTTTTGGGTTTCAGACTGCAACGGCTTCAGATACGGCACCGCCATCTCAGAGTGCGCTCGCCGATTCTGGCAAGCCGTTCCCGCAACCGTCCATTTCACCGACTTCTATTCCGATTCTGAGCATCGCTGTCGAGGTTCAATCAACGCACTCCCGATTGCGCCGAATCAGGCTCGAGCTGGATAAGGCAGTCAGGCTGCCGGATGTGGAAAAGCGGCTCGAGGTTCTGGCCGGCGCGCTGCAGCGAATCCACCCGGCTCTGGCAGCCGGCGATATTTCGCAGGTGGAGCAACTGGCCAACTTTAGCCAGGAGCTGAGACGGTTCAGGCTACAGATCGAGGATTTACAGAAGGATCTGATTCCGCGATCCCGGACGCTGGAGGACCGACGGGAGGAGCTTCGCAAAATGGAATGGCATCTGGCAGGTCACCTTTCAGTCGTTGTTTCAGCAGCAGGAGGCGGAGGGTGTATCCAGAGAACTCATCCGTTCCATTCAGAACGAGATCGCCGATGCGATGAACAGGACTCGGAGCCTCCGACAGTTCTCCTCACAATACAGAACCGGGTGTTGGAGAAGCGCATTGCAGTGGAAGACCTCCTGGCCCAGACCGAGGATGCAATCGATCAATCGAGAGCGCGATTGCTGACGCTGGACAGCGAGCCTCTGTGGAGAATGCGCGGGTTCGCGGAATCCGGGATATCGGCTACCGATTCGATGGGGAATGCCTATTCACACCGTGTGCTGCCGCTGCTCGATTATTTGAGGGACAATAAATCGCGGCTGTGGGCGCATTTACTGATCTCATTATTGCTTTTATGGCTACTCATCGCCGTGAGTCGGGAAAGCCGAAAATGGCTGAAACAGGCGGGCGGAGAGGACAAGACGGAGCAGGTTTTGCGGCACCCGGTGGCAGCAACCCTGGTTCTTTCAATTTTGCTCTCAATCATTTTTTACCCGATGCCCCCTTAGCGCTCTACCGTTTACCTCTGTTTCTGATGATGTTTCCTCTGCTGCGTGTTGTGTCCAAAGTGCTCTCCCGCGACGAGCGCGTCATGTCCTACTACCTCGCCGGGCTCTTCCTGATGCGGCACCTGAATGCGCTCTTTGTGTGGAACGACCTCGTGCATCGCATCTTAATTTTGTTTATGGCCGGCTTGGCCCTCTTCGGGGCTGTCTGGAGTGTCAGAGTGGATCGAATCGCATCCGGAGGAGCAATTGGGCACTGGCGGAGGGCTCGGATGCAACTGATGCACATAGGTGGTGTGATTCTGCTAGGATCACTGATCGCCAACATTGCGGGGTACGTCACATTGGCAACGCTGACGGCAGATGCTTGCATCAGCAGTGCATATGCAGGCGCTGCGATTTTTGCGGCTGTTCTGGCTCTCGAAGGGTTCCTTTTCCCGATCTTTTACTCGCCTCTCGCCCGAAGGTCGGCTGCGATTAGCCAGCACGGCGAGAGTTTCGAACGTCATGGTTCCTCCCTGGTCCGGCTTGCAGCGGTTGTGACCTGGGTCTGGTTCAGCCTGACGATGGTCGGCCTGTCCGCGCCCATGGCGTCGTTTGTTTCTTCGGTCCTGGCTCGGCAGTGGGCTTTTGGGGGGATCGCGTTCTCATTCGGCGGCATCCTTTTGTTTGTGGCAACAGTCTGGATATCCGTGCTGGCAGCGCGGTTTCTGGCATTTATCGTTGAAACGGATATTCTCTCGAGGGTAAAGCTGCCTCAGGGAATGGCTCCGACGGTCTCGATGCTTCTCCGTGATTTTATAATCGCATTCGGATTTGTTTTGGCGTTGGCGGGTGCGGGAGTCCAATGGAGTCAGATGGTCCTGATCGCGAGCGCAATCGGAGTCGGCATCGGCCTCGGCCTTCAGAATCTGGTAGCCAGTTTTATTGCGGGAATCATCCTGATCGTCGAGCGGCCGATCCGGGTCGGGGACATTGTGGAGATTGGCACGATGTTGGGTGTCGTGTCGCGCATAGGATTGCGTTCGACGCACGATTCAGACTTACGACGGCTCCGAAGTCATCTGTCCGAACAGTAATCTGATCTCGAAGGAACTTGTCAACTGGACTCTTTCGAATCAAGTCCGAAGGGTCGAGGTAAAGGTGGGGGTCGGTTACGGGTCGGATCCGGACACTGTGCTGGCCGTCCTGAAGAGGGTGGCCGAACAGCACCCCGGAGTGCTTCCAAAGCCGGAGCCAACAGCCCTTTTTAAGGGCTTCGGTGAAAGCTCACTGGACTTCGTGCTGCGCTTCTTCACGTCCTTCAGCAGTTGGCCCGCATTGAGCAGCGAGGTCGGCATCCGGATCAGCAAGGCCTTCCAGGAAGCGGGGATTGAGTTTCCCTTCCTGCAGCGAGATATTCGAATCACGAGCGGGCCGGCACAATCCCCGGATGGCGCCACGAACAAAAGGACGCCGGTAGCAGACTAATGCCGAGTGCCCGATAACACAATTAAGGCCCCGCGTTGAGACGAAGGTTCGGGGTTTCTTGGTTTACATATCGCACAGTTGCCAGGACTCGAAAACACCGATTTCATAGGCAGGATGCATATTATCCGACCTATCCGCTGGACCACAATCAAACTGTTGGCGGAGCCGGTCCGCATTCGATAATATTCCCGCATGATTTTCGATACGCACTGTCATGGATATTGGCGCGGCCTCGCGCAGCGCGAATTTGAATTGCGTGAAAATATGCGCAAGGCCGGCGTTGTGCGTTCGGTGCATGTCGGCACGGATCTGATGACAAGTCAGGCATCGCTGGATTTGGCTCGCAACTGGGGAGCCGACACCTGGTGCACGGCCGGATTTCATCCTTCTGGCTGCCAGGACCTGCCCTATGATTCAGCGCAATACTACGCAGAACAGCTGGAAGAGTTTGTTCAAGGCAACCGCGACAAAGTCGTGGGAATCGGCGAAACCGGTCTGGATTATTTCCATCTGACTTCGGGCCGGGAGGAGATACAAAAGCAAACGCAACGCGCCTTCTTTCGGGCGCAGGCATCCCTGGCGTTGCGCCTGGAACTGCCCCTGATCATCCACACGCGCGACGCGGCTGCGGACACGATTGCGCAAATAAAAGAGTCCGGCATCAGGCGCGCGGTTATTCATTGCTTTAGTGAGAACCCCTCATTTGCCCGGGAATTGCTGGCTTGGTCCGACGAAATATATTTCTCATTCTCCGGCATCCTGACATATAAAAATTCTGCTGCTGTGAAAGACACAGCGCGCTCATTAAGGCTGGATAGAGTCTTGGTGGAAACCGATGCTCCTTTCCTGGTGCCTCAGGCTGTGCGGGGTACGTTCAAGACAAACGAACCGGCTTTTACATGCCATGTGCTGGAATTCCTGAAAACACTGCGCTCTGAATCAGGAGATGTGGTGGAGCAGGTTGTGTGGGATAACTCGAACAGGTTTTTTGGATTAGCCGGATAAAAGCCGATTTCCCCCAGCTTCTATTTTGAGAGAGCTTCGAAGAGCTGTGTGGCGTAAGGCTCGAAATTTCCGTAACTCCGATAAGGATCGGAGGCTGACGATGCCAGGTAACTGTTGAGTGTCCGCCCCGCTTTGACCGCTCGCGCAATGTCGGTGCGCAGCTTTTTGCAGGATTCCAGCAGGTCTTTCATGTTCTGCAAATTGGAGACCTCACCGCGGGCCGAAATCACCGTGATCCCTTCCTCCAGCGTTTTTTCCGGTTCTGATTTGGACGCGGGTTTGCCGCCGGTTTCGCGGCCGGTATCGCCGACTTCAGAACCGGCACCGAATCGATAACCTGCTTCATGCCGTCCATCCAGTCGACGGGGTTCCCGCCTGCTGCTCTGTCAACATCGGGATACCGTGCCGCTTCATAAAGCCCGCCCACAAAAAGAACCTTTTCAGCGGGGACGAACACCACTACATCGCCTCCCGTCCGCGCTTTGTGTTGCAGCGCGATGATACGTACCTCCACATTCGAAGGGAACAAATGCATCTGCCTTTCGAAGATGAGGCGCGGTGGAGACGGCGCGGCGGCGCCATTCCCGTTTTGAGGCGCATTTTCCGGAAGCGATAATGCTTGAAGCCTGGCGCCGGCTAATATGAGTGCGTTCTTATCGGCAAAAACACGCGCGTAGGCAGTGCGCGAAAATCCCGGCTCGGTGAAGACAATCCAGCGCACGGATTTCGAGGTCATCGTTGCCAGGGCGTCAATCGCAATCGACAGATCCGGCTCCTGCGGAGGATTCACCAGCAGTATTCCGTCGTCCGTTACTACGGCGGCCACATTTTCGCCGCTCTCCTTCAGTTGCAGATAATAGCAGTGATCGCTCACTTTGATGAAACGCGGCGCGGCTCCGAAGGATCCATCGCTGCACCACACGGCAAACACAAGCACGACGGCGTAAATTGATTTTCTTCATATAGAAATAGTGCGCGGCGGGAGCCGGAGAAAAAAGTCAGATATTAGATCCTGAACAATGTCGGCCTGCTCCGAAAAAAAATGATCGGCGTTTTCAATCCGGCGCACGGATGCAGAAGACGGCAGGCGGCGTTCGAACCGGTCCAGATTTTCCTGTGAACAGAATTCGTCTCTGGTCCCGACGATATACAACGCAGGCTTGGGACTGCGGGTCAGGAACTCAAGATCATAGAGATTCAAAGGCAGCCCCAGGCCGACCATCGCAACCACGCCCGGATCAGAATGCGCGACCTGCAATCCAACCCAGGCGCCAAATGAATATCCGATCAATGCCATCGGTAGTCCTGGATACTTGCCCTCAAGCCAACGGATGGCTGCCGCTGCATCCTCCTTTTCCCCGATTCCCTGGTCAAACAGGCCGGTGCTCTGCCCCGTGCCGCGGAAATTGAAACGGAGAGCCGCAAAACCGGCAACCGCAGCGGCTTTGGCCGCGCGATAGACGATCCGATTATCCATCGTGCCGCCATACACCGGATGCGGATGGCAAACCACCACCGCTCCCCGCGGAGGACCGTCAGGTTCGCGGAGATTCGCTTCAAGGTTCACGGATTCAGCAGGCATCATAAACAACATATGAATTTCGGTGGCATGCTCCGTTACTGCCTCTTCACACCGCTTCCATCGTTGATGGAGGCTTGGGTGCGAGGTTGTATGTGACGCTGACGACGCCGGGAACCTCATCAAGGATACGCAGGCTCAGGTGCTCCAGCGTTTCCCACTCTATGCGTGTCGGGATGGCGCGCCGGGCATCCAGGCTGTCCCAGCAACGCACCTCGATCTGCATCCCGAAATCGCGCTTGCCATTGCGCATGCCGGTCACACGATCCTCGTGCAAAATCGCCATGTACTGAAAAGCTCCTGTGGAGGCGAGGACCTCCTCGGTAATGGCCGTGGCTTTGCGCACGAGCGTAAGTTTTTCGGCCGTTACTTCGCCGATGATGCGGGCTGCCAGCGCGGGGCCCGGAAAAGGCATTCTGTTGTAGACCGATGCAGGAAATCCCAGAGCTTCCGCAACTTTCCGAACACCGTCTTTGCGCAGCTGGACGAGCGGCTCGACTATTTTGTAGCCGAAAGCCTCTTCGGGATTGATGCCGAGCTGCTCAAAAACGTTGTGCTGGCGCTTGATCCCCGCTACCGTCTCGTCCACATCCGTCAGGATAGTGCCCTGCAGCAGGCATTTGGCCCCCGTTTCGCGCACCAGCCGGCCGAATACCTTTTTATAAAAAGTCTGAGTGACCGCTTCCCGCTTCTCCTCGGGATCTTTGATCCCCTTCAGGGCGCCTATGAATTCCTCGCGCGCATCCACCACCTGGACGCGGACTCCTAGGTCCCGAAATAGCCCGACAACTTGCTCGGACTCTCCCTGGCGCATCAAACCGTTTTCAATAAAATAGGTCTTGAGTCCCTCGCCCAGTGCCTTATGTCCAATCAGTGTCACGGCGGAGGAATCCACTCCGCCCGACAGCGCGTTGATAGCCGGGTCCTGGCCGACGGTTTTGCGAATCATGCTTGCCTGCTCTTCGATGAATTTCTTCGGGTCGAGACTTGTGACGGGTATTTCCTGTATTGTCATAGCCACCTCCGAAAGGCGAGGGTTGATAAAAGACAAGAGCCCCAGTTTTCAATCCTTTTGCGGCCCCAGATGATCAAGTATCCATCCTCGCGCAGCAGAGCCGCAACCAAAATCGAAAATATTGTGGCAGCCAGGGGGAAAGTTTTAGTCGCTATCGGAATCGGTATCGCAATCGCAATCGCGATCGGTGTTCGGCTTTTATCAGGAGCTCGATATTGACAAAGCCGATACCGACCCCGACCCCGATGATTCATCCGCATAGTTGAGATCCATCCCTGGGTGTTTGTGACTTTTATTTATTGGGGTTATGATCAGTTGCAGAGGAGCGCCATCATGAGAGAGCCAATTGATTACCCTGATTTTATCGTCCGTTTTTATGACGTTATATACAGGCAGCTTCGCTCCCACGTGGACGAAACGTATTTCCTAAGCCAGATTGCCAAGTTCGGGGGCAAGGCCCTGGAAATAGGCGCGGGCACCGGCAGGCTTTTTTCGCAAGCCCTGAAGGATGGTGCGGACATTTACGGGCTGGACGTCAACAGTAAGATGATTGCAAAGGCTAAAGAAAAGATAGCGCCGGAGCATCACCACCGCCTTTACATTCAGGATGCCGTGACGATGCAACTCCCCCACAGGTTTGCCCTGATCCTGGCCCCATTCAGAGTTTTTTCCCATGTGATTGACGTGGAAGACCAGATCCGCTTCCTCAACCGGGTCCATGAGCATCTTGAACCGGGCGGCCGCTTTATCTTCGACCTGTATGTTCCCGACCTGGGCATTCTGCGCAGCGGCATACACGATCAGGTCGATTTCGATGACGAATATGAAAAGGGCAAAAGGCTCGTCCGCATAATCTCCTCAAATTCCGACATGGCCAGCCAGACCAGCAATGTCCGGATGAAACTCAAATGGGACGAGGATGGGCAGAAGCGCGAAGCGGAATGGAGCTTCTTAATGCGCTTTTTCTTCCGCTACGAACTGGAGCACCTCATTCGCCTGTCCAATCTCAAACTGGAAGCGGTCTACGGGGATTATGAGGAGAACCCGGTCCACAAAGACTCGAAAGACTTTGTTTTGGTCTGCAGCCGGCGCAAATAGGATAACAGCTCCTCAATCCGGCTCGAATTTTCTAATTTTGATTGCGACGATACTGCGCCGTGCTAATCTTTGTATTAGAGGTCGGGAAAATAATTTCGCATGCGGAAAAAAAACGCTCTAATATTTCTTGCGATTGTGCTGGCAATACTTCTCCCCCTGTTGCTGCAGGTCGCCTGGGCGTTTATCACTCCGTTAGTTCTGGCCTCCATCCTTGCTATCATGCTGCATCCTGCCGAAGAATGGCTCCGCGCCCGTTTGCACCGGCCCGGAGTGTCAGCCTTTCTGCTCACTTTTGCCACAGTCCTTCTCTGGGAGCCTTTGTCGCTTTCGTGGGTTTGAGTCTCACGCAGGAGCTTACGAATGCGTACAATATTCTGAGCCAGCGTTCCCTGGAGGAAGGCGGCTGGCCATCTCTTGCCGCCCGGACTACGGAACATGTGGTCGATGCCGTGGCTACGCGTCTTCCAATCGACAAAGAAGCGATACGGACGGAGCTTCTGGACCGAATGAAAGGAGCCAGCGCGTATTTGTTGAGCAATGTGGGCGTCGCAGTCGGGGGCGTGACCAATCGCAGTAATCAACGGTCTGCTGGGGACCATCTTTCTCTATTTCCTGCTCCGCAACGGAAGCGACTGGATTGCGCGGCTTGCGGCCCTCACGCCACTGGATTCCCGCACAAACGACAGGCTTCTTCGAACGGTGCGCGATTCGGTCCGGGCTAACTTGAGCGGCATGTTTGCGGTGATTGTCGCCCAGGGATTGCTTCTAAGCTTTGGGTTCTGGTTTATCGGGGTCCATTCTCCTGTGCTCTGGGGCATGATCGGCGGGCTGGCTTCCATTGTTCCGGTTGTGGGCGCTTTCCTCATCTGGGCGCCTGTGGCCATCGCCTATGTTCTGGATGGAGCCTATGGGCAGGCTCTGTTTCTGGTTATCTGGGGTTCCCTCATAGTGGGATCCGCAGATAATGTCCTGCGGCCCTGGATCGTCGGCAAGCGCAATGAGATTCACCCGATGCTCATTGCACTGGCAGCGATCGGAGGCACCTATGCATTCGGCGCCCTGGGAATTCTCCTGGGCCCACTGCTTGTTTCCCTTGCCGCTGTTCTGATACAGGAGATTCAACCGCTGATCCCGCACCACAGGATTGCCAACGGCGAGGCAGAGCCGCAATCCGACACATCGAATAGCGGCTAACATATACAACAGGGCGGAACATGGTCGAATCCTGTGCGCCCAAAAAGATTCGTATCGGTGATTCATTGATTTCAGGAGGCATTGGATTGAAAAACCGAAAGGCTCTTCGGAGCGGGAGACAAATTATGCGAAAGATCATGATTGCGTTAACGCTGCTCGTATGGATGGCCGGAATGGCGACGGCCGATACGCTCTACCTGAGAGATGGGAGAGTAATGCAAGGCACATGTATTGGCTACGATAAGGGCGATTTTACGTTTGAAACCAGCAATGGGGAGCAAACGAGATACTCCGCGTGGGTCGTGTCCCGGCTCGTGGTGGATCGCGTATCGGCTTCCGATGGTAATCGCGAGCGCAGATTCCCTGGGAGAGACCGTGACTCTATGCCGCTCTTCATCCGGCAACGCGCGATGGGAAAGCGCCCCGGCTTTTGATGTCCGCTTGCAGGACCAATGGATTCGTTCTCAGATTCAGGTTCGCAGGGGACAGCGGGTGCGAGTGGAATCGACAGGATCCGTAACACTGGAAGGAAGATATAGCGTAAATCCTGATGGCCAGCCTAATTCGCGCAATGCTTCTTTGCCGATGCCGAACCAGAACGACGGCGCATTGATAGCCGTCATCGGAAGAGACGAGGATGCGCCTCCGATATTGATTGGCCGTCAGCGCGAATTCGTCGCCGACCGCGATGGCATGCTTTATTTCACCGTCAATCACTGGGAGACACGCAATGCCGGAGGCGCATTTCGCGTGACCGTTTCGGTGGATCGCGGCCCGGGCGGTCGGATCGGCGATTCGGGCAGAGCGACACAAAGGCGCGAGAAGATCATCACCATTCCCGGCAACCAGGCGTGGGTCGATACCGGCATAGATCTGGATGCCGATGTGACGCTCGAGATAGCCGCGGAGGGGCAGATAACATTCCGCAAAAATCAGCTCGTCGGCCCGGATGGGGATCGCAGCTATAATGCCAGCGATGTTATTTACCCGGTCAACAACTCCGGCGTCGGCGCACTCATCGCCAAGATTCGCTATCAGAATGGCATTGACTCCGCCCCCCGGTTTATTGGTGCCTATAGCATCAAGCGAGTTGGATCGAGTGAATACGGGCGCCTGTTCCTCGGCATCAATGACAACAAGACGAGCGACAACACCGGATCCTATCGCGTGACCATCCGGTGGTGAAAATTTAATTGGTGTCAGGTTAGATTCCACCCCATTTCTTTCTGTTGCCATTTTGGGGGCCTTCCTGCCGGAATTGACCTGCAGAAATTAGGGGAGTTCTAACCTGACACCAATTTTTCCTCTGCCACATCCTCAAATAAATTAATGAAATAATCTGCAGAATCCGTACTACATATAGGAAGGGTTGAATTTATTTACAATGTTTTCGGAATGACGGCGCCTAGCCCGCATTTCTTGTTTCTGCAGAGTCGGTTCATGAATAACCAATACGAGGTCTCGACGCCCCCGAAGCCATGGCTTCCCCTTGATCGAATCCCAGCCGTGCATCCCGCAATACCGGCTGCGGTTGCGGTCGGAGCGGCATGGCTCCTGTTTTTTCTGATTGATCCGGCTGCGCAACCGTTGCTGCCGCCCTGCCTGTTTCATGCGTTCACAGGTTTTCACTGCCCCGGTTGCGGGGCGACGCGTGCTTTGCACTCGATGGCAAACGGAAATCTTGTTGCGGCCCTCAAACTGAATGCGCTGGTTGTTTTGGGCTTGCCGCTCGGATGCCTGATAGCCATCCGGCGCAAGCGGCACGATTTGCCGGCCTGGTGCCTGCGGACTCTATTTATAGGCATTGCCCTGTTTGGCTTTGCGCGCAACATCCCGCTGTTTCCGTTTACCTTGTTGGCGCCTTGACGAATCAAATTGGAGGTGGGAATCATGTACAAAATCATTGGAGCAGATGGACGCGAGTATGGACCTGTCAGCGCAGCGCAGCTGAGGCAGTGGATCGCGGAAGGTCGTGCGAGCTTTCAGACCAGAGCTCAGACAGAAGGCAGCTCAGAATGGGTTCCGTTAGGATCACTGCCTGAGTTTGCCGATGCGTCTGCGGTAGCGCCTCCCCCCATAGCGGCGCAGGATGCGCAGCGACAGGCAAGAGAAGTGCTCGTGCAAGACTATCGGATCGGCATTGGAGACTGTATTGGCCGGGCATGGGAACTGATTAAACGGGATTTCTGGTTCCTGGTCGGGGCTAGTTTCGTCGCAGGATTGATTGGAGCGGGCGGATTTATCCCCTATCTCGGTGCCGTAGCCAGCCTCATCATCGGCGGACCCATGCTGGGTGGACTTAACGCGCTGTATTTAAAGAAAATCCGGGGACAATCGGCGAACTTTGGAGACATATTCCTAGGTTTTGGTCCGGCATTCGCGTCCCTGCTCGGGGCTTATTTAATCTGCATACTGCTTTCCACGGTAGGACTTATGCTTTGCATTTTGCCCGGAATCTATCTGGCTGTGTCCTGGGTGTTTGCCATCCCTCTGGTTATCGACAAACGAATGGGATTCTGGGAAGCGATGGAATTGAGCCGCAAAGTCGTCACCAAACACTGGTGGAAGGTGTTCGGCCTCTGTAATTGTGCTCGGTCTGCTGGGCATCGCCGGGTTGCTGGTGTGCATAGTGGGAGTTTTTGTCGCATGCGCGATCGGTCAGATTGCAATCCTGTATGCCTACGAGGATATCTTCCACCCCCGGCCCGAGCCCAAGGTGGTCATACCCTGATTTCTCCAGCGATTTCAGATCAATTCCGGGCTTTCTAGATTCGCGGATTCCGGTAGATTCCTAGATTCCGGAATCCGGAATCCGGAATCAGATGTAGACATGCCCGGATCCGCTCTCCGCAGCGGAAATCAAAATTTCCAGACTTAAAGCCGTAATTTCGCATATGCCTTGGTGTACTATGACCATTGGGGTTTCCCTGAAAAGGCGAGGCGATTATGATCTACTTTACGGAACTTGAAAATCTGCCGACGCACGATGCCAAAGGAGAATATCTTGGGCGTCTGGTCGATCTGGCAATCAACCCGAGCCAGAATTCGTTTCAGGTGGCCTGCTTTTATGTGATGACTCCCAAGAAGACGCTCATGTGCATTCCGCACGATCAGATTTCGACTATCTCCGTGCGGGCTGTGCAGACCAGCATTCCTGCGGCGGAGATCCTTGGCGCCGCTCCTGATGAAGGGCTGATCTGCATTAAAAAAGATGTTCTGGACCAGCAGATCATCGATGTCAACGATCAGAAAGTCGTCCGGGTGATTGATGTCGACTTTGACATCCAGCCGAATCATAAACATACGGATCTGCGCATCGTTGCAGTGAACGTCGGCGCGGCGGCGGCCGCGCGCCGCCTGCTTCAGGGCGTGTTCGCCAAGCACCGGATCCGGACCCTCACCTCCATTCTGCCGACGAAGACGATTCCATGGGAGTTTGTCAACCTCATCGAATCCGATCCGGCACGACGGGTGAAGCTGAGGATCTCCTACAATCGTCTGGCGGAACTCCACCCGGCGGACCTGGCGGATATTCTCGAGGAGCTGAGCCGTGACGAACAGCGATCGGTGATCGAATCCCTCGATGACGAGACAGCCGCCGAGGCTGTTTCCGAAATTCCCACACGCATGCAGGTGGCGTTGCTGAACAGTCTGTCCGCGGACAAGGCTGCGGACATTGTCGAAGAGATGGCTCCGGACGAAGCGGCCGACGTGCTCCAGGAACTCGCGCCGGAAACCACTGCTGAGGTGCTCGCGCATATGGATGCGGAGGAAGCGGAAGATGTGCGTGAGCTGTTAGGATTTGAGGAAAACACGGCCGGCGGATTCATGACGAACGAATTCATCGTGCTCCTGGAGACCGCAACCGTTGAAGCTTCCATCGAAGCGCTCAAGAACTTCACGGGCACATTGGAAACCATTCACGCCGTCTATCTGGTCGACCAGAGCCTTGCCCTTACAAAGGTCGTGCCTCTGGCGCGCCTGCTTATTTCGGACAAGGACGCGCCGCTGAACACGCTGGTCTCCGATCCGGTAATCTCGGTGCCCTTTCATGCGGATAAAAAGACCGTAATCAATATGTTTCACAAGTACAATCTGCTCACGCTGCCTGTCGTGGATGACAACGAGCGGCTGCTCGGGGTGGTTACTGCGGACGACGTGCTGGAACTGGTCATTAAAGAGAAATAATTCGTCATGTTCACGATCCCTGCTAACTGGACGCGCTTTAAGCGCTGGCGCACGAGCGTTCTCATCTTTCTGAGCGTTCTTGGCCCGGGCATTATTACCGCCAACGTGGATAATGATGCCGGCGGCATTTACACTTACTCCGTCGCGGGCGCGCGCTATGGCTACTCACTTCTGTGGACGCTTGTGCCAATCACCATTGCTCTGATTGTTGTCCAGGAAATGGTAGCGCGGATGGCCATAGTGACGGGCAAGGGACTGGCGGACCTCATCCGCGAAGAATATGGATTCCGCACTACCTTCATCCTGATGGTGGTGCTGTTGCTGACCAACTTGGGGAATACCGTTTCGGAATTCGCCGGCCTTGCTTCGGGGATGTCGGTATTCCATGTCAGCCGGTTTATTTCCGTCCCGCTTGGAGCCCTGCTGGTCTGGCTCCTGGTGGTGCGAGGCACCTACCGGGTCGTTGAAAAGATTTTTCTCCTGGCGTGCTTCTTCTATGTCTCGTACCTGATTTCAGGTTTTATGGCTCATCCGACCTGGAAACAGGCAGCCCTGGGCACAATCAAACCCGCCATCGCTTTCGATACGAACTACCTGTACATGATCATCGGACTGGTAGGCACCACCATAGCCCCCTGGATGCAGTTTTATCTGCAGGCCGCAGTAGTGGAAAAAGGCATCAAGCTGAAGCACTACGTCCAGTCGCGATGGGATGTCATCATCGGCTGCATCATCGTAGACGTCGTCGCCTTTTTCATCATCATAGCGTGCGCGGCGACGATCTATATGAGCGGTAACCGGCAAATCAACAGCGCCGCGGATGCCGCTCTGGCGCTGAAACCTCTGGCCGGCAGCGCGGCCGCCGCTCTCTTTGCTTTTGGCCTGGTGAATGCGTCCCTGTTCGCGGCCAGCATTTTGCCTCTGGCGACAGCCTATACGGTTTGCGAAGGACTGGGTTTTGAATCCGGCATCAACAAGCGGCCCCATGAAGCTCCCGCCTTTTATTCGCTGTACACCGGCCTGATCATTCTGGGAGGACTCTCCGTACTCGTTCTCAAGGAAACCATGCAGGTGCCCATCATCCTCTTTTCCCAGGTTGCCAACGGCATTCTTCTCCCCTTTGTCCTGATTTTTATGCTGCGGCTGTGCAATCGCGAAGACTTGATGGGATCGTATCGCAACACGCGCCTTTTTAATATTATCGCATGGACAACATGCATCGTAATCATTGCCCTGACGGTGTTGTTGGTGATTGGCTCCTTCTTGCCGGGATATCTCCCGTAGGAAAGACAGAATCCAGGAGGCAGAATTCAGGAGTCAGAATAAAAAACGCCGGCCTGATATGGATCCATACGTATAAAAATGGATTCTGGATTCTGACTTCTGTCTTCTGAATGCTGGTTCCTGCCTTCTTCCGCCTTGCTTGCGGCTGTCGCAGAAGCTAAAATCTGACCTTCTTACTCGGTATTTTGATACTTATTGGGGGAGCATTTGATGACAGTCGCTAAAGGCATCCAACAACAGCTGGAACGCTCATCCTGGATCCGCAAGATGTTTGAAGAAGGGATCCGTTTGAAAGCCGAGCGGGGTGCGGAAAACATTTTTGACTTTACGCTCGGGAATCCCAGCGAGGATCCGCCCAAGGGTGTGCTCGAAGCATTTCGGCGGCTGGTCGAGAAAAATGCGCCAGGCTCGCATGGCTATATGCCGAACGCGGGCTTTCCCGCAGTGCGGCAAAAAATCGCGGAGCAGTTGCGCCGGGATACCGGAGTGGAGTTTACGGGGGACTTGATCATTATGACGGTCGGCTGCGCTGGGGCAATGAATGCGGCGCTGAAGGCCATCCTCGATCCCGGCGACGAAGTGATGGTCTTGATGCCTTTCTTTCCCGACTATCAATTCTACATCAGCAATCATGGCGGCCGGATGGTCTCGGCCGAAACGGACAAGAACTTTTCTCTCGATGTGGCGGCGATAGAAGCAAAGATCACTCCCAAAACGCGTGTGATCGTCCTGAACTCACCCAATAATCCGACCGGCGCCATCTATTCCGAGTCCGAGTTGCGGGACCTCGAAGCCGTCCTCCAGCGAGCGGATCATCCGATTGTGGTTCTTAGCGACGAGCCGTACAAATCCTTTGTATATGACGGCGGCAAAGCTCCCGAAATAGCGTCCTTCATATCCAACTGCATCATTACTACGTCCTACTCCAAGACGTGGGCTCTGGCCGGTGAACGCATCGGGTATATGGCGATCTCGCCCAAACTGCCCGGGGCGGAAGCCTTGAGCCATGCATGCACGTTTACCAACCGCATCCTCGGATTCATTAATGCGCCGGCGATATGGCAACTTGTAACAGCCGAAGCGCCCGAGGAATTCCCCGATTTGTCCATGTATCAGGACAAGCGCGATTTAATGTGCGACGGTCTGGCCCAGATGGGCTATGAGGTCCACAAGCCCAAAGGAGCTTTCTACGTTTTCCCGAAGACGCCTATCGCCGATGACGTTGCGTTTGTGCGCATCCTCCAGGCTGAAGGCGTTTTGGCGGTACCCGGCAGCGGATTCGGCCGCGCCGGCTATATTCGGCTGTCGCTTACAGTGCCGCGCGATACGATCGTGCGCTCGATGCCCGCCTTTGCCCGCGCACTGGCAAAAGCAAAGTAAAAATTATTTTGTTCCGCAGACGGGGCACGAGGGATTGGTGTTGATCTTGAATTCCCTGAAGGTCATATCGAATCCGCAAAAGCACAGCAGTCTTCCGGTCAGGAGCCCTTCGAGACCCAGGATCAGTTTCATCGTTTCTATGGATTGAACGCACGCGATCAGTCCCGGTACGGGTCCCAGAACGCCCGGCGGGTTTGATGCCGCTTCGCCCTCGTGACGGGGGAACACGCACTCCAGGCAGGGAGTTTTTCCGGGAATGAAGACGGTTGCCATGCCGTCGAGCTGGTGCACGCCGCCATAGACGTACGGAATCCCCATTTTAATCGAGGTGGCGTTCAGAATTCGCCTGCCCTTCATATTGTCCATGGCATCCACGATGATTGAGCAGTCGCCGACAAGCTCCTCACAGTTCTCTTCGGTGATTTCCGCCTGAATCGCATGGATCGTGGCATGCGGATTTAGGCTCTCAAGCTTGCGCATCCCCGATGCAGTCTTCCATTTGCCTATATCCTCGGTCCAGTGAATGATCTGCCGGTTCAAATTGCTGTAGTCGACTTTGTCTCTGTCCACTAGCGTCAGATGCCCTATTCCTCCGGCCGTCAGATAATACGAAGAGATGGATCCAAGCCCCCCTACGCCAGCCACAAAGACTTTGGCGTTCTTGATCTTTTGCTGCCCCTCCAGCCCGATTTCCGGAATCATTATTTGCCGGGTGTAGCGCTGCAATTCATGCTCCGTAAATTCCATGGATGCACCTCCAAAGTGGAGAAATGGTAGCGTGTCCCAAATATCATGTATAGAGAAATTTTACCGGTGGGACGGGAAACCAGATTCCTGTAACATGGAGACATCGCCGCTAACGCAAGGAGGCATACTATGCAGGCCTGTCCAGCAAGCGCACCGTCCGAAATAGAATTAACTCGAAGGGAGTTTGTCGCCACGACGCTCTCGGCAGGCATTGCTTTAGGCGCAAGCCCATCTTTAGCTCAAACGATCCCCGCGAATCCCGGCGGAATCGTCGCGGGAGATGTGAAAATCCCGGTCCCCGACGGAGAAATCTCCGGGTATCGGGCTCGGATGGAATCGGAGGGCCCTTTCCGGTCGTCCTATCGCCTACGAGGTTTTCGGATTGCAGGAGCACATAAATCGTAAATATTGATTAAGGCATACTATGGTAGAACCAGTTGTCCGCGTTCGTTACGATTGCAGTTTGATTACCGACGATGACTTGTACATCTTCAACGAAGGGTCCCATTTTCGTCTTTACGAGAAGCTGGGCGCACACCCGATAAGCATTTCCGGAGAGCCGGGAGTCTACTTTGCCGTGTGGGCTCCGAATGCCGAGCAGGTTTCCGTGATCGGGGATTTCAACCGATGGGATGGCGCGCAGCATCCGCTGCGATCGCGGGAAAATTCAGGAATATGGGAAGGTTGCCTGACCGGGATCGGGAAAGGCGCTCAGTACAAATTTCGTATCAGGACGAAATATTATGGATACGTTGTGGACAAGGCGGATCCGCTTGCCATCTATGCGCAGGTTTCGCCGGACACGGCTTCTATTGTTTGGGACCTGGATTATTCCTGGCAGGATCAGGACTGGATGAACGAGAGGCATGCGCGCAATTCCATGAATGCGCCGATGGCCATTTATGAAATGCATCTGGGTTCCTGGCAGCGGATGCCGGAAGATAATCATCGCATGCTGACCTATCGCGAACTGGCTCCCAGGCTGGCGGACCATATCACGCGCTCGGGCTTCACCCACGTGGAATTCCTGCCCGTCATGGAGCACCCCTTCTACGGATCGTGGGGGTACCAGGTGACTGGATTCTTCGCGCCCACCAGCCGGTACGGCACGCCCCAGGATTTCATGTATCTCATCGATTATCTGCACACGCACGGAATCGGAGTCATTCTCGACTGGGTGCCTTCGCATTTTCCCAAAGATGAACACGGCCTCAAATTCTTCGACGGAACGCATCTCTACGAGCATGAGGACCCCCGGCAGGGGATACATCCGGATTGGGATACGGCCATATTCAATTATGGGCGCAACGAGATTCGCAGCTTTTTGATCAGCAACGGCCTGTACTGGCTGGACAAATATCACATCGATGGTCTGCGCGTGGATGCGGTTGCGTCCATGCTCTACCTGGATTATTCGCGCCGCAAAGGGGATTGGATACCCAATCAGCATGGCGGGAGAGAAAACCTGGAAGCGGTGAATTTTATTCGCCGCTTTAATCACGAAGCCTATAAAGCGCATCCAGACATACAGATCATCGCGGAAGAATCCACGGACTGGCCCATGGCGACCAAGCCGCCGTATGTCGGCGGTCTGGGTTTTGGCTTCAAATGGGACATGGGCTGGATGCACGACACACTGAAGTACATGAGCTTCGATCCCATCCACCGCAAGCACCATCATAACGAGCTGACATTCCGGTCGCTTTATACCTTTTCCGAAAACTTCGTCATGCCCCTTTCCCACGATGAAGTTGTGCACGGAAAGAGTTCGCTGCTGGCGAAAATGCCGGGAGACGATTGGCAGAAGTTCGCTAATCTCCGGCTTTTGCTGGGATACATGTACGCGCAGCCGGGGAAGAAACTGTTATTCATGGGAGGCGAAATCGGGCAGTGGCGCGAATGGAATCACAACAACAGCCTGGATTGGAGCCTGCTGGACCATGACCGGCACAGAGGACTGCTGCGCTGGGTGGAGGACATCAACCGTATCTACCGGCATGAACCGGCGATGCATGTGGATACGGATCCATCCGGCTTCGAGTGGATCGACGGCGGCGATGCGGATCACAGCGTGATTGCCTTTTTACGCAAAGGCGCGCAGCCGGGAGGAGAGGTCCTGATTGTGTGCAACTTCACGCCGGTGCCCCGCTTTCACTATCGCGTGGGAGTTCCTGTGGGCGGCTACTGGAAGGAGCTTCTCAACAGCGATGCGAAGGAGTATTGGGGCAGCGGCATGGGCAACGCCGGGGGTATGGCGGCGGATGCGATGCCTTCGCATCATCGATCCTTTTCGTTGAACCTGCTTCTTCCGCCGCTGGCCGTTTGCTTTTTCAAGCAGGGGAGATAGGGGGCGAGGATAGCTTGGGAAACTACATTTGTATTCATGCGCATTTCTATCAGCCGCCGCGCGAAAATCCCTGGCTTGAGGCCATCGAACGGCAGAAATCGGCGCACCCCTACCACGACTGGAATCAGCGGATCACCGCAGAGTGCTATCAGCCCAATGGTATGGCGCGGATCCTGGACAGCAGCGGGCGCATCGACCGGATCCTGAACAACTATTCAAGAATCAACTTTAATTTCGGGCCCACGCTATTATCCTGGCTTGCCGGGCAGGATCCGGCAACCTATGCCGGGATCCTTGAAGCAGACAAGGAAAGCCGCGCACGGTTTTCAGGGCACGGATCCGCCATTGCCCAGGCTTACAACCACGCCATACTGCCGCTCTGCAATCATCGAGACAAGGTCACCCAGATCCAATGGGGTATCCGGGACTTTTCCCGCCGCTTCGGCAGGATGCCGGAAAGCCTGTGGATCCCGGAGACTGCCGCAGATCTGGAAACGCTGGACTTGATGGCGCAGAGGGGACTCCACTATGCAATCCTGGCGCCCCATCAGGCAAAGAGAGTACGCAAAAAAACGGATCGCACCTGGATCGACATCCAGAATCAGGACATCGATCCCAGCAGGCCATACGAAATATGCCTTCCGAGCGGACGCAGGATGGCGATCTTCTTTTACGACGGCCCCATTTCCCGTGCCGTCGGGTTTGAAAAACTGCTTAGCGATGGCGAAGCTTTTGTGAACCGCATGATGGCTGCATTTTCAGCCGAGAGGAAATGGCCCCAGTTGGTCCACATTGCCACGGATGGGGAGACATACGGCCATCATCACCCATTTGGAGAAATGGCTCTGGCGTACGCGCTGCATTCCATAGAGGCCGGCGGGAAGGCGCGGCTGACCAATTATGGAGAATTTTTGGAAAAGCATCCCCCGACGCACGTAGTCGAGATCTGGGAAAACAGATCCTGGAGTTGCCCGCACGGAGTCGGCCGGTGGTCGGAAGACTGCGGTTGCAGCACCGGCGCGCATCCCGGCTGGAAGCAGGAATGGCGCGCACCGCTGCGCAACGCACTCAATTGGCTGCGGGATCGTCTGGGAAATATATATGAGGCCGATGCGGCCGCATTGCTGAAAAATCCTTGGGCTGCCCGCAACGATTATATCGATGTCATTTTAGAGCGCTCGCAGGAATCGGTGGAATGTTTTCTGGCGGCTCACAGAATCCGGGAGCTGAATGCGGAGGAACGCGTACGAGTCCTGAAGCTGCAGGAGCTCCAGAGACACGCGATGCTGATGTACACAAGCTGCGGCTGGTTTTTTGACGACATTTCCAGAATCGAAGCAATTCAAATCCTGCAGTATGCCGGGCGCGCCATTGCGCTGGGAGAAGAACTGTCCGGCTTGGACAATATCGAGGAAGGATTCCTGCAGATATTGCAGGGCGCCCGAAGCAATGACCCGGAGTTCGGCAGCGGACGCGACATCTATCGGAAATTCGTCAAACCCGCCATGATTGCAGGACATAAAGTGGCGGGCCAATACGCCGTCCGTTCGCTCTTTGAGGATTTTCCTGAACGATCGGAATTCTATTCCTATATCGTGGACAGGCAATTTTCAAAAATGGCCACGAGCGGCAAATCGAAGCTGGCCATGGGGCGCTGCAAAATTACCTCCAAAATAACGCAGGAATCCTCGGAAGCGGAATATGCGGTTGCGCATCTCGGCGGCGGCGATATCAGCGGAAGATCAAAAGAATGCCAGGGAGGTTACGCCACACAGAAACTCGTGGACGAGATCGCCGGCGCTTTTGAAAACAACGATTTGCCCGCGGCCTTCCGGTCTATGGATGCATATTTCGGCGAAGCTGCATTTTCGCTGGATTCGCTGTTTCTCGATGAGAGGCTGAAAGTCCTGGAGACACTGCTCAACGCGGCGAACGCGGAAATGGAGGCATCATGCCGGCAGGCGTATGAACGCGCCGCGCCGCTCGTGCGATCTTTAATGAAGCTTGGCATAGAGCCTCCGGCATCTTTTCTCATCGTTGCGGACCTGGCCCTCCGTGCGCGGCTGCTGCCTGCGCTTCAAGCCGAAGAGTTCAATTCGAGTCAGGTTGTGGAGGTCCTGGAGGAGGCCAAATTCTGGCGGGTGGAGCTCAACAAGAAAGAACTGGAGGATGCCCTCCGAAAGGCAATAGAAAAGCAGGCGAAAGAGTCGTGCAACAATCCAGGAGACTTGAAATCACTGAGAAGATTTGCCGCTGCCGTCGATCTGGCGTCGAAGCTTTCATTTGATATTAATTATTATCAGACACAAAACATCTATTACGAGCTTCTCAAGAACGGCTATCCCCCAATGAAACTGGCCGCAGAAAAGGGAGATAAGAACGCCACAGTATGGATCGAGGAATTCCAGGACCTCGGCAAAAAACTCTCCGTCCGGATTGATTAAACCTGGATTTGGCCTAATGTTTAAATACGATTAGCTTTGTTTCTATTCCCTGGATTTTGTCCAGCGCCTTCTGGAGCTGGCGCGCCTTGGCTTCGTCTACGATGTCCAGGATCAGGATGCCGCCGGGGGCTGAATATTCCTTGCTCACTTCGTGGAGTCCAATCCGCGTCCGGATAACGTCACCGAATTGCGACAGAGTCTTCTGAACGGGTGGCGCTTTCTTCAAACGGTCGGTTACATGAACTGCCAGGACAACGTGCGCATCTTTTTTCACGGCCATTTCAATTCCTCCGAATTATGTTTCAGTATTGCCAGCTGGAAGAGAAAGACTACAAGGTTATCCAATTCCTGTCACCGATTTTCATAAAGTATCAACCGTTGGACAGCCTTTAAAGCTTAGGCGCACTTGTTCTCTTGCTTTGTCGCTGCCAGCGATGCGATCACCCCTGCCGCCAGAATAAGAACGACCGCCGCGAGCACAAATAAATTGAAGCTGCCGCCGAGCACACTTTTCAACCAAATATGCGTCATCATCTTAATTCCGATAAGCACCAGGACAAAAGCCAGGGAAACCTTCAGATAACGGAACTTATCGAGCATTCCGGCCAGCGCGAAATACAGGCTCCTGAGGCCGAGCAGCGCGAAAACGTTGCTGGTAAAGACCAGAAACGGATCCGATGTGATCGCGAAGATCGCCGGAATCGAATCGACCGCAAAAATGAGATCTGTGAACTCAATCAGGACCAGGCCGAGGAAAAGCGGCGTTGCCAGAAGCGTGCCGCGGGCGGCTGCCTCGACCACTTCGTCCTTGAGGATTTCCATCCCCGGCTCCGAAGCTTCTCCCGAAGCCTTCGAACCCGCGCGCACGAAAAAATGCTGGCCATGAAAACGTTGGGTTATGGGAAAAAGACGCCGCGTAAGGCGCACGACGATATTTGCATTAAGATCGGAGTGTTGAGTTTTCAGCAGCAGCATCTTTATGCCGGTTATGATGAGGAATGCGCCAAAGACGTATATGATCCATGAAAAACGCTGCATCATCGCGGCGCCGACCGCAATCATCGCCCCGCGCATGAGGAGGGCCCCGAGTATTCCCCAGAACAGCACCCGGTGTTGATAGATCGAGGGCACCGCCATAAATGCGAAAATCATGCTGATGACGAAGATGTTGTCCACGGACAGGGACTTTTCAACCAGGTACCCTGTAAGATATTTCATCGTGGCAGAATAGCCTTCATTGTAGACCGTCCCCACGCCCGCGATATTGGTGCCGACCGAACCCATCATGTCCGGAGTCAGGCCCAGGCCAAGCCAGTGGTTTTCGTATCCCAGGAATATAAAGCCGCTGAAGAGAAGTCCAAGGAAGATCCAGAAGGCGGACCAGCCTAACGCTTCGCGCATGGAAACCACGTGGGCTTTTCTGTGAAACACTCCCAGGTCGAGAGAAAGCAGAATCAGAACGAGAGCCAGGAAACCGGAATACAGCCAGATCATTGAGTCATTCCTCACATCGTTGCGGTTTTAATTCAAGACCCTGAATGCCACCCCAAATGATAGCTTACATGACAAATGCATTCATGCAAATGCGGGATGGCGAAAACAGATGAGTTGGGAAGTTCAACGATGTAGCGGCTTATTCCGCGGGCGGCCGCGTGCCGGGCGCTGAAAAATATGAGGCTGTTGTGGATGCGCTGGAACTGCCGGTGGCGTAGTATCCGCGCTTTGCATGGATGAAATAGTCGCTGCCTGCCTTGCCATGGCTGTCCGTCAGGCGGACCGTGATGGCATGGAACGCGCCGCCCTGCGCCGTGCCGGAAGGATAGTAGCCGAGCGAATACCGCATCCTCAGGCGGGAAATTACGGATCCCAGAGCCGAGTCGAGCGATGAGACGCCATTCACGCTAATGATTTCGCCGCCGGTCTCCTGCGTTATTTTGCTGACCGGGTTTCCTCGCAGGATCAACGACGGCAGCTGTGATGCGAGTTGAAGAGAATCGCCGGACGTTTTAAGGCTGTAAACGACAGTTTCAGTCTCCATTGCCGTTCTGGATGGTTTCCGTTTCACTCGCCTGAGGATTGACGGTCTGTTGATTGTCGGAAATCAGGATTACGGCATGGCGGTGGTCCGGCGCGATTCTGGCAAGATAGGTGACCGCATCGTGAAGCGCATCCGTGATATCGGTCCCCCCTCCGGTCCGAATGCGGTCGATGGCATCCACTATCCGCTGCCGGTTAGTGGTCAAATCCTCGAGGCGATCAACTGTGTCGGCAAACGAGAATAGACACACTTCGTCCCGGTGCTTGAGTTGATCCAGGGCCCGGGTGGCAATCCTGCGAAGTTCGGAGATATAAGGACCGACGCTGCCGCTCCGGTCAATGACTAGGGCTACAGCTAAAGGCAGTTCATCGCGCGAGAAGTTCTGCACCTCCTGCAACACGCCATCTTCGTAAACTCTGAAATCATCCGCCGTGAGATTGTCGATCATATGGCCCGCGCGGTCCCGCACGACCGCATCGACCTGCACCATGCGCACTCCTACCCTGATCGTTGCAGTTGCGGATTCGACTGTTTGCGGTTCGCTATTGGCTCTGACAGGCGGTTCGGACGGCGAAGCCTCAGAGGCGGTTTCGGCCGGTTCAGAAACGCCAATCTCTTCGGAGGGTCGTCCTTGGCGAACATCCTTCAGAACGGGCCTGCTTCCAGTGTGCTCAATATCAGGAGACGCTGCCGCAACTTGTGTCTCGGCCTCAGGGGCAGCCGCGGGCAAGCTCTTTGCCTGCAACGATTTCACCGGGATGTCGATTGGTTTATCGAACTGAGCCTCGAACATGGTGCTGCGGGGAAGGTCGAGATCTGGACCGCGTCTTAAGGCCATGCCAATCGCTGAAATTGCCGCTCCGGCAGCGGCTCCGTATACAGCTCCTTGCACGCCGCCGGTCAGGACTCCAATAATCGCGCCCTGAGCGCCTCCGCTCGCGACAGTTTTTGCATCCCCTCCTGCTCCGGCTTCGCCTTTAAGTTTTGGATTTTCGCCTTTTTGGGGATCCACAGGGTCAAATCCCATACGAGTGATGGTTGCCTTGATTGGAATCAAAGTCCCATCCGCCAGCCGGACATCATTAAATTGCAGCTGGATTTCGGCGCGTCCGGAAATGCGGCCGGCGCGCTTTGCCTCTTTAACCGTAGCCCTGATCAGACTTTTGTTGGGGATCAGCACCTGGTCATCGCCCACAACGTCGGCGGCTGTAATGAATTCGACGCGGGTCTCCCTTGTGCGTTGTGCGAGTATGAAGAGCGGTTTCGAGCTGCATGATGAATTTTTGGCCGGAAGGGATCGTCACGGATTCGGCGGCGGGCGTGGAGGCATCCGCTTGCGCCGCTGCCAGCGGAATTCCGCTAACTGCGGTGAAGAAAGCAAATACTGCTATTGCAGGTGTGATCAAAATGCCTGGTTTCCTCACTTTGGTGATCTTCTCCAAATATTCCATCAAGTGCCTAATCCGTGCTCTTTATTGGATGATCCAAGAACCGCCAAAGTTTCAATATGCGCGAAAGATTAATGCGGGGGGAGGATCGAGGTGATACCGCTGGAGATGCGGAAGCAAGATCGGCACCTTTGGGTCGGGGCTTCAGAGACTGTTTCAAAACAGAAATCAGCCGCGTAAAGCGACATCTGTTTTAGACCCCGGAGGGGTCTGAAGATAGTAGCCGGGGGCGCAAGCCCCCGGAAACGATGCGCGGTTGAAGAGCCCCGGCAGGGGCGAAGGTCTTTTGTTTATATGGGCTAAACGTTTCGCCCTTTCAGGGCTCCTATTTACCGGTCAGCAGACTCCGGGCTTGCGCCCGGAGCTACTATCTGCGGGCCCTCCGGGCCCGACAATGCATGTTCGGAACCAGCGGTCAGGTTTTGAGCGTTCACCGCATCGCTGCGCTAGCTTGGGTCACTAAACTATGTTTAGTGGAGAGACGACCTCTGAAGCCCCGATCTACAGGTTGGAGGGGCTGACACTGTTCGGCCCCTCCAATTTCCTATTTCACCGGCTCCACTTTAACGGCGCAGATCTTGTATTCCGGGATCTTGGCAACCGGATCTAACGCGGCAATCGTCAGGATATTTGCATTCTGATCGCCCGGGAAATGGAAGTTGGCAAACACCATGCCCGGGGGTACGCGGTCGGTCACCCAAGCCATAGCCTCGATGTGGCCGCGACGTGACGTAATGCGCACGCGCTTGTTGCCGTTCAGGCCCAGCCGAGCAGCATCCTCCGGATTCACTTCTACGAGCGATTGACCATAGACCGCCAGCAGGCCGCGGGAACGGCGCGTCATCTCGCCGCCGTGCCAGTGGTAGAGAACGCGCCCCGTGCTCAGCAAAAATGGATATTCGTCACTAGGCATCTCCGCCGGAGGGATATGTTCCACCGGCATGAACTTGCCCAGGCCGCGGGCGAACTGTCCTACATGCAGAATAGGCGTGCCCGGATGCGTCGCATCTTTTACCGGCCATTGCAGCCGCTCCCCGCGCTCCAATCGTTCATGGCTGACGCCGGCGTAGCTGGGGGTCAGGGTTGCGATCTCGGCCATGATCGCGGCGGTATTGGCATAGTCCCAACCCGCATGCGTTCCCTCGGTGACTTGACGCTTGCCCTCGGCGAGCACGCGCTTGGCCAGTTCGGCGGTGATTCGCCAATCCTCGCGAGCTTCTCCCGGAGGTTCGACGGCCTTGCGAACCATCTGGATGCGCCGCTCAGTGTTGGTATTTGTGCCGGTTTTTTCGGCAAAACAGGCGCCTGGCAGCAGCACATCGGCATAGGGTGCCGTTTCTGTATGAAAAATTTCCTGCAGCAGGACGAATTCACACCCTTCCAGGCAGTGTCGGATGTGGTTGCTGTTGGGTTCGGACATGACCGGGTCTTCTCCCATAACATAGAGAGCTTTAATCTTGCCCTTCAGCATGTCCGGCATCATGTCCGTTACTGGAGACCCCAGCTGGTCGGACAGCGGTACTCCCCACGCGTTTTCGAACTTCTTACGCACTTCTTCGTTCGTCACCCGCTGATAGCCCGGGTAGACATCGGGCAGGCCGCCGAGGTCGCATGCGCCCTGGACACTATTCTGCCCGCGCAGCGGATTGACGCCGCCGCCCGGGATGCCCATGTTGCCCAGCAACATCTGCAGGTTGGCCATATCCATCACATTGCGTACGCCAACGATGTGTTGGGTGATACCCATCGCCCACATCACGGCCGTTGGCTTGTTCGTTGCCAGAATCTCCGCGGCTTCGTAGAGTTGCTCCGCGGGTACGCCTGTAGTATCGGCGACCCGGTCGGGGGGTACTGCGAAAGGAGTGCTTTGAGCTCCTCAAATCCCTCGGTGCGTGCGGCGATGAACTCGGTGTCCTCCCAGCCCTTTTCCAGGATGATGTGCATCAAGCCGTTGATCAGGGCTACGTCGGTACCGGGCCGGTGTCGAATGTGCAGCGTGGCAAATTCCGTGATGTCGATAGACCGGGGATCAGCAACGACAAGCTTCACGCCCCGTTTGGAGACCGCGCGGCGCAGCATCGTGCCAAAGACAGGGTGCTGTTCGGTGGTATTCGAGCCAATGATGAAAAAAGCTGCTGCGCGCTGGGATATGTCGTCCATCGAATTGGACATGGCTCCGGAGCCAAAGCAGGTGGCCAGACCGGCCACAGTGCTGCTATGTCAAAGCCTGGCACAATGGTCGATATTGTTTGTGCCTATCACCTGCCTGGCGAACTTATTCATCAGGTAGTTTTCTTCGTTCAAGCACTTGGCCGACGTGAGTACTCCAATGCTATTGGAGCCGTGCGTGTCACGGGTCTCTCGCAACCGGCGCGCCGCTATATCCAATGCAATGTCCCAGTCCACTTCGACTAATTCATTCCACTTTTCCCCTTTGCCTTTTTGCCCGCCTTCCAGGAGATAGCGGCGCACCTGCGGCCGAGTCAGGCGGTCTGAGTGATGGATGAAATCATACCCGTAGCGTCCCTTAACGCAGAGGGCCATGCCGTTGACCGGTGCATCGGGATTGCTGGTGGCGCGGACAACGCGGCCATCGCACACATTCAGGTCCATATTACAGCCCACGCCGCAGTAGGGACAGGTCGTGCGGACTTTACTCACTTTGTTGACGCGGGCCTGCTTCAGGCTCATCTTGTCGTAGAGCGCGCCGACCGGGCAGTAGGCAACGCACTGGCCGCATGACTCGCAACGCGCCTCCAGCATGGGCTGGTCCGCGCCGGCTACCAGCTTCGAATCAAAGCCACGAGAGGCATAAGACCAGACATTCCGTCCCTGAATTTCTGCGCAAGCCCTCACGCAACGGCCGCAAAGGACGCATTTATTCCGGTCAATATAGACAAAAGGATTGGGATCGGGATTGACCTCGTGCGAGTGGCGTTTCCCTTCGGATTGCGGCCATGGTACATCATATTCGTAAGCCAGGTTTTGCAGTTCGCAATCGCCGTTGACCTCGCACGTCATGCACTCATTTGGATGATCCGATAAGAGCATCTCCAATACAAAGCGGCGAGTCTCGCGGGATGCTTCGCTTTCAGTGTCTACAACCATTCCATCAAATACTGGCGTGGTGCAGGCTGTCTGCAGCGAGCGAGCCTTTTCTACCGAAACCACGCACAGACGGCAAGCGCCGATCTTCGACAAGTCCGGATGATGACAGAGCGTAGGGATTTTAATCCCTGCTCCGCGCGCTGCTTCAAGGATGGTGTCTCCTTCCGAAGCGACGACTTTTCGTCTATTGATGGTAAGCGTGACTGCCATCTCATTTCTCCATCAGGGTTCAGTTCTCAATCCAAAATTCTTAGGGCAACGGCTCTCCAAGGCGTTGCAGCCATTCCAGGTCGCAACGCAGACAGCGCTTGCACTCTTCTTTGATAACCTGTTCGCTCAAACCCAACTCCACCTCGCAGAAATCCTGCCTGGAGATCCGTTCTTCCGGTGTCAGCATTATTTCGTGCGGGCGGCGAGCGTCGGCATAATTCTCCAGATTAAACAGCTGCGGGATGTCGTGCCTGACCGGTTTGCAAAAGACGCCGCCGAGTTCGCCCTTTGTCAGCCAGGCGTCTACCGATAGCGCAACCTGGTTGCCGTGGGCTACCGCCTGAACGACAGTGGCCGGTCCGCTGACGGCATCGCCTGCAGCAAAGACGCCGGGCACGTCGATTTCGAAGGCTTTGCCCACAGAGAAGGATTGTTTTCGATGCATACCCACGCTGTCGTCTTTTACCCAAGTGATCTGGCCGATTGCCGGGATCAGAAGGTCGCAGGGCATATCGAACTCAGAACCGGGTATCGGCACCGCCTTGCGGCGGCCTGAGGAATCGAAATCGCCAAGCATTTGGCGTTGCAGCCGAACCCCCGTCACGGCGTGGTCTCCAAGCACCAGAACAGGGTTGGCCAACAGATTCATTTTTACGCCCTCTTCCTCGGTAGCCCGAAACTCCGCGTCCTGTGCGGGTACTTGCTCTCGGTCGCGGCGATAAGCGATATTGACCTCTTTGGCTCCCAGGCGCAGGGCTGAACGCGCTGCATCCATGGCAGTATCACCCGCGCCGACAACAATGACGCGCTTGCCTGCAAGATTGGGGATTTTGCCCAATGCAATATCTCGCAGCATCTGAACGCCATGATAAACTCCGGCTTTGTCCTCTCCGGGAATTCCCAGCGAGCGGCTCCGATGAGCGCCTAAGGCCAGAACAATGGCTTTGTACCCTTCGCCTTGCAGGCTTTTGATGGTGAAATCAACGCCCAATTCCAAACCGCAGCGGATCTCAACTCCGGCGCGCCGGATGTGATCGATCTCGGCAAAGAGGCCTTCGCGGGGCAGGCGATACGCGGGAATTCCGTAGGTCATCATTCCGCCGGGTTCGGGCATGCTCTCGAAAACGGTTATCTGATAACCATTTTGCGCAAGACGCAGGGCTGCCGTCAGCCCGCAGGGCCCGGATCCCACAATCGGCGATTTTTATGTTCTTATTTGCAGCATGTTTGGGCGGAGTCCAGGGCACGGTGTACTCCGCATCCGACATAAATCGCTTCACATGGCGGATGGCAATCGATTCATCGATCTGGCCGCGCCGACAGCGGCGTTCACAGAATGCAGGACATACTCTTCCGCAAATGAGAGGAAACGGATTCGATGCACGATGAACGGCCAATCCCTCGGCGAAGCGGCCCTGGGCTACCAAAGCAAGATAGGCCGGAACATCCACGCCTGCCGGACATGCGCTGACGCAAGGGGACCGCACGAGCAGCTCGCACCCTGCAGCCGGGCAGCGGCTTTCGCGAATATGCGCCCAGAATTCATCCTCGAAGTGGCGCAAGGCTGAAAGCACAGGCGCCGGGGCCAACTGTCCCAAGCCGCAGAGCGAACCTTGTTGCATCCCCTTGGCCAAACGGCGAATCTCGTCCAGATCATCCGGGTTTCCGTTTCCGGCAGTGATCCGTTCCAGTATTTCCAGCATGCGCATGCTGCCGATACGGCACGGAGGACATTTCCCGCACGACTCCTCGGTAACAAAGCGCATGAAATACTTGGAGAATTCCACCATGCACGTTGTTTCGTCGGCTACAATCATGCCGCCCGAGCCCATAACCGCTCCGGCCGCGTTCAGTGAATCAAAATCTACCGGGACGTCCAGGTATGCTTCCGGCAGGCAGCCGCCAAGCGGGCCACCGGTCTGCACGGCTTTGAATTTGCGCCCGCCGGGAACGCCGCCCCCTACATCATAAATTATTTCACGCAGGGTGATTCCCATGGGGACTTCAATCAACCCGCTTCGGTTGACCATGCCGGTCAGAGCAAATACCGCAGTGCCGGGACTGCTTTCTGTGCCAATGCTCTTGAACCAGTCCGCTCCTTTTCGAAGGATAATAGGAGTGTAGGCATAGGTCTTGACGTTATTGACGTTACTTGGTTGATCCCAGAGACCGGCGACTGCCGGATACGGCGGCCGGGGACTGGGCTGGCCGCGTTCTCCTTGGATGGAGGCAATCAGGGCTGTTTCCTCGCCGCAAACAAAAGCGCCGGCCCCCTCGCGCACAAAGATATCGAAATCAAATCCCGATCCGAGAATATTGGTTCCAAGCATGCCCAATTCACGAGCTTGGGATATCGCGATATGCAATCTTTGAATTGCCAGCGGATATTCGGCGCGACAATAAACATTGCCTTCCTGCGCTCCGATAGCATATCCGGCGATAATCATGCCCTCAATAACCGAACTGGGATCTCCCTCAAGAACCGATCGATCCATAAAGGCGCCGGGATCTCCCTCGTCTGCATTGCAGATGACATATTTGGGCCAATGCTGAGACTTGCGGGCCAGGCTCCATTTGACGCCTGCGTTAAACCCTCCGCCTCCACGACCCCGCAAGCCCGCCCGGCTGATCTCCTCGATAACCTGCTCCGGAGTCATTTTGGCAAGAACTTGACGCAAGGCCTGATACCCTTCCCGGGCGATATAGTGCTGAATGTTCTCGGGATCGACGATCCCGCAATTGCGCAACAGCACGCGTTTTTGCTTGCCATAAAAGCCTATCTCTGACCATTTTTCGATCTGGATATTTTGGGTCGGATCAAAATAGAGCAAGCGATCAATGCGCTGGCCGCCGACGATGTGGGTGGCGACGATTTCCTTTACGTCACTTGGTTTGACATGCGTATAAAATGTCTCTTCAGGGTGGATAACAACAATCGGCCCTTGAGAACAAAAACCGAAGCAGCCTGTGCGGCGTACCTCCACTTTCTCCTCAAGGCCATGAGCCGCAAGTTCATCTATCAGGGCTTGATGGATTTGTGTGCTCTCTGAAGAGACGCATCCCGTCCCCCGGCAAACCGCAATCCATTGGTGCTTGCCATCGTCGACGACGGCCTCGGCCTCCGTTGCCTTGGCAGGCGCTCGCTTAGCCATGATCGTTCTCCTCTATCTCCTCCATCCTTCTTCAGGTGGAGCTATACAGTCTCGTTGATGCGGTTCTTCACTACTTGAGAAAGCTGATCCTGGCGAAGGTTGCCAACCACCCGCTCATCAAGAACAGCGACGGGAGCTAACGCACAGGAGCCCAGACAATAGACAACTTCCATTGTAAGTTCATAATCTTGTGTCGTTTCGCCGGGCTTGAGCCCGTACTCATTTCGAATCATCGAAATCAAGGCGGGCGTGCCCTTGACGTGACAGGCTGTGCCATCGCAAATCCTCAGCACATGCTTGCCGCGGCGCTCCAGGTAAAATTGGGAATAGAAGGTTGCCACTCCGTAAATTTTGCTCAGCGGGATTTTGAGGCGCCTGGAAATGAGATCGATCACCGGGCGCGGCAGAAAGCCATATAAACCCTGCACTTTTTGCAGAATCGGAATGATGGAGCCTTTCTGGCTGCCGTACTTTTCCAGGACAGGCTCAACCAACGCGAGGTTCACTTCATCGTCGCATTTCTCGCTCATACGCAGTCTCCTATCACTTGCCAGGGGAAAGAACTACAGGGGGCGAAGACCCACGCAGGCCGTCTCAATGGCACCCAACCGCGCAACCCCTGTTCCAAGGGGATAGGAGTTGCGCGGCGAATTACAGCATACCAAGTGTACATCGTCAACGCTTTTCACCGGAAATTATCGCCGGAAATACGGGAGGCCGGCCATGTTTTTTGATTTGCATAAGGGAAGGAATTGAATGGAGGCGCCGAGCGGACTCGAACCGCTGAGTAAAGGTTTTGCAGACCTCCCCCTTAGCCACTTGGGTACGGCGCCTTTAATGCAAGGATGCTCATTGTATTCCAAGAAGGAGCGCTGCGCAAGTTCTTGCAGGAAAGAATCCAGAAGTCCAATGTTCGGCACGTGTGGGCCGACGAGGCCGTCCAACGGTTGCTACCTGGGAGCGTCTCGCCGGCAAAGCTTTTAGAATCAATACCGCGGTCATTCTTTATTCATGCCGGCGAGACGCCGGCGCTCCCAGGTGGCAACCGTTGGACAGCCTCTAACGCTCGCACCCACTTGTTTTTATCTCGATAGAGCGAGCAGATTTTGATCTTTCTGAAATTCTGACTCCTGGCTCCTGACTTCTGGATTCCCAAAGCTTTTAGTAACTATGATCCGTAATCCGCACCTTGCCCCGAAACGCCCAGTAGATCGCGCTTGTGTACGCAAGCACAAACGGCATTCCAATCAGGGCGATGATCGCCATTATTTTCAGCGTCTTCTGAGACGAGGAAGCATTGTAGATCGTCTGGCTGAAGGCGGGAGAAATGCTCGAGACAACCAGATTCGGAAAAAGTGAGAAGCTGAACAGGAAAACCAGGGCAATAATCGTCAAAGACGAAGAGAGGAAAGCGTAGAACGGACGCTCCAGGAAAATCGCCCGGGGGATATTGGCAAAAGCCAATACCATCAATACCACGATCATCCATGCCCACGGATGGTCCCGGAAATTCCGCACCGCGTCCGGTATCATTGCGAGAGTGAAAATCGTCGCCAGCATAAAAGTAATCAGGCTCAAGCCGAAGCCGCGCCACATCCAACGATGCACAAGCTGCTGCAGTTCATGCTCCGTCTTCAGGAACAGGTAAATGGCGCCGTGCATGGCGGCAAAAGAAACCGTCAAGAGGCCGATGAGAATTGGATAAGGCCGGACCAGGTCAAAGAAAGAACCGGTATACACACCCCTGGCGTCCACCGGAATCCCTACCAGGGCGTTGCCGGCCGCCACTCCGAACAGAAACGTTGCCAGCAGGCTACCGCCAAAAAACGCATAGTCCCAGAAGCGCTTCCATGCGTGGGAATCCCGTTTGCCCCGAAATTCCATCGACACGGCCCGGAATATCAGAGCGAAGAGCAGCAGCATGAATGCCACATAAAAACCGGAGAAAACCGTCGCATACGCATTCGGAAATGCCGCGAACATCGCTCCCCCGAAAGTCACCAGCCAGACTTCATTCCCATCCCATAGAGGACCGATGGCATTGATCGTGAGCCTGCGATCTTTTTCATTTTTCACTGCCAGGTGAAGAATGCCGACGCCCAGATCAAATCCGTCCAGAATCGCGTATCCGGCAAGAAGCACGCCGAGGAGAACAAACCACAAGAGGTTCAGATCCACAGATCAACTCCTTTTTATTTCGGTTCGGGACCTTTCTGGATCTTGTCGTTCAGCAGCCAAATCCAGAGCACAAACAACAACGCATAAATGCCGGCGAACATAAGGATCGAGCCGAGTACTTGAGGGGCCACGATGTTTTGCGATACGGCTTCGCTGGTGCGAAGCAGATTGTAGACAATCCACGGCTGCCGTCCGACTTCGGCAGCAACCCATCCAAGTTCGTTGGCTATAAAAGGCCCGATCACGGAAAAAACGAATACCCGGAGCAGCCATTTCTTTTGAAACAGTGTGCCCCGGATCAGGCACCACAGCGCATATAGCGTGAGCGCAATAAAATAGGCGCCTAGGGCGACCATGACATGAAAGGAAAAAAACGGAATTGCAACAGGCGGCGTATCGGGCTCAAACTTGTCCAGCCCGGGCACCGGCGTAGTAAAGTCCCGATGAACCAGGAAGCTGAGTAAACCGGGAATCTCGACGTTGAAGCGCACTACCCTGGACTTGCTGTCGGGAATGCCGAAGAGCTGGATTGGGGTGCCACCCGGAGTGGTCTGATAAAGGCCTTCCATGGCGGCGAGCTTGGCAGGCTGATAGCGCGCCACTATCCTGCCTTGCGAATCCCCGGACGCCAGCATGGCAATCGAGGCGACGGCAGCTGCGACAAGTGCTGTCGTGAACGATTTGCGCGCGAAATCGAGGTGCCGGTTTTTCAGGAGGTAATAGGCCGAAATGCTCAATACAAAAAACGAGCCCAGAATAAGAGCCCCGAGGATGACGTGAACCAGCCGATCCATCGCCGACGGATTGAAGACCACGCTCCAGAAATCGGTGATCTCGGCCCTTTTGACAATTCCGGCCGGCGTGGCGAAATCCCGGATAACAAATCCAGCCGGCGTCTGCTGCCACGAAATCGCCACAATAATCCAAATTGCGGAAAAAATTGATCCCAGCGCAACCATCAGGGTTGCAAAAAAGTGCATTCGGGCCGAAACCCTGTCCCAAGCAAAGACCAGAATGGCCAGGAAGCCCGATTCCAGAAAAAAGGCAAAAATACCTTCTGCGGCCAGCGCGGAACCGAACACGTCCCCTACATACCGGGAATATGCTGCCCAGTTTGTTCCGAACTGGAATTCCATGACAATGCCCGAGGCGACTCCCAACGCAAAATTCAGCGCAAATATCTTTGTCCAGAATTTCGCGGCCACCTCAAACTGAGGATCCTTGGTCTTGAGGTACCTGGCCTCCAGAAATACCAGGAACGCGCCCACTCCAATTGCGAGTGGAGGGAACAAGTAATGGAACATGATGGTGAGGGCAAACTGAATTCGAGAAAGCGTTACGACGTCCATAGGATATGTCCGTTGTCCATGCTACTGGACGGGAAGTTCCGAAAAACAATGCACCCGAATCGCTCCATTGGAGCGATATCCTTCGATGGCCACTTTATATCCCTATCCACCCTCTCCAGGCAAGCCCCATTAAACACCGACTACACATTGCTATCGGAACCGCTATCGCTATCGGTATCGGAATCGGTATCGCAATCGCAATCGGATATCGGATTTTTCTCCTAAAATCCGGCATTCAAAGCCGATACCGATAGCGAAATTATTTGGCCATAGTTTATTCTTAATGAGCAAGTGCCGCGCCACCGAGCCGCAATGTTCACTCTCCAGGCAAGCCCCATTAACCACCGACTACACATTGCTATCGAAACCGCAATCGCTATCGGTATCGGAATCGGTATCGCAATCGCAATCGGATATCGGATTTTTCTCCTAAAATCCGGCATTCAAAGCCGATACCGATAGCGATAGCGATACCGATACCGAAATTATTTGGCCATAGTTTATTCTTAATGAGCAAGTGCCGCGCCACCGAGCCGCAATGTTCACTCTCCAGGCAAGCCCCATTAACCACCGACTACACATTGCTATCGGAACCGCTATCGCTATCGGTATCGGAATCGGTATCGCAATCGCAATCGGATATCGGATTTTTCTCCTAAAATCCGGCATTCAAAGCCGATACCGATAGCGATAGCGATACCGATACCGAAATTATTTGGCCATAGTTTATTCTTAATGAGCAAGTGCCGCGCCACCGAGCCGCAATGTTCACTCTCCAGGCAAGCCCCATTAACCACCGACTACACATTGCTATCGGAACCGCCATCGCTATCGGAATCGGTATCGCATATCGCAATCGCAATCGGATATCGGATTTTTCTCCTAAAATCCGGCATTCAAAGCCGATACCGATAGCGATAGCGATACCGATACCGAAATTATTTGGCCATAGTTTATTCTTAATGAGCAAGTGCCGCGCCACCGAGCCGCAATGTTCACTCTCCAGGCAAGCCCCATTAACCACCGACTACACATTGCTATCGGAACCGCCATCGCTATCGGAATCGGTATCGCATATCGCAATCGCAATCGGATATCGGATTTTTCTCCTAAAATCCGGCATTCAAAGCCGATACCGATAGCGATAGCGATACCGATACCGAAATTATTTGGCCATAGTTTATTCTTAATGAGCAAGTGCCGCGCCACCGAGCCGCAATGCTCACTCTCCAGGCAAGCCCCATTAACCACCGACTACACATTGCTATCGGAACCGCAATCGCTATCGGTATCGGAATCGGTATCGCAATCGCAATCGGATATCGGATTTTTCTCCTAAAATCCGGCATTCAAAGCCGATACCGATAGCGATAGCGATACCGAAATTATTTGGCCATAGTTTATTCTTAATGAGCAAGTGCCGCGCCACCGGGCCGCAATGTTCACTCGATAAAAAAACATTTTCATATGAAGTCTGCCGGTTCTCCGCCGATGAATAAAGACAGGTACGTTGATGCGATTTGACTGTAATTAATATGAAGAAAGGTCTTTCAGGGTTTCACAAACCCGAATAGAGGAGTGGAGCGAGGTTATGATTGCCAAAGATGGACAGCCGGACGAATCGGACAGCCAGCGCAATTATGAAGCCGCGGTTCTGGACTTTCTTGATAATGAGATGGCGGATGTCCAATCGACGCCGACGGAGAAGAAACAGTCCGAAGAACTGGATGCGCTGGTTGCGAACCTGCTGCATCAGGTGATGACGGAGTCCGATCAGGCGCAAACAGGCGAAATGATGGTTTCTTCGGAAGATATGAATGATCTGCTTGCTGAATTTGTACCTCAGCAGGATACAGTCTCTCTTCCAGAAAACGATAATACATCACCGGATGCGGCAGCCGTTCAGACAGAAAGCCTTTCGTCAGAGTATGAGGATTCTCCCTGTCAGGAAGCCGTCGAATCGCCTGTTCCGGAATCACCCATAGTACAAACACCTGAAGTTGAAGCATCGACCCCGATTGCCGCGGCAATATTCGCATCCCCGGCGGCACAGAAAAGCCGGATGTCCATGATCGCCGCTGTCCGTGGTCTGCATGCTGGTTGTGATAGGAATTGCCGGCTATTACTTTTCGGGATCATCGAGCAAGGATGCCGAAACAGCTCCGAGCACTGTGCCGGTTGCAACGGCTCCTTTAAGGGCAGAGGGGACTGCACAGACTTCAGTTCGGCCTGCCGCAAAAGTAAAGACTTCACGGACCGTTTCTCCTGTTGCCGACAAGAAATCCGAGGCGGCCAAAACTCCGGCTCCGGCTGCTGCGCTGCAAAAGACGCCGGTTCCCCAAATAGCGCCGCCGCCGGCTAAAGAGGAAAAACCGGCTGAAAAACAGGTGGCTCAATCCGCGCCGCCGGCTATGCCCCTTGCAGCTCCCGAAAAAATGACTCCGCCTGTCATTGCCGAAAATCCGGCTCCGGCTAGCGCGGTCTCCGAACAAAAACCTGCGCAGCTGACCCCGATTGTTCCATCAAATACGGACAATAATGCGCCGGCGCCTCCACCTCAGGCACCGGTCCAGGTCGCAGCAAGGAATCTGGTGCCTGCCGTCGCCATTTCTCAGGTTAGCCCGAAATATCCCGAATTTGCCCTCAGAACTCGCACATCGGCATCCGTAGTTCTGGAGCTTGAAATCGACCCGCAGGGAAAGGTTGTTAAAGCGACTCCGTTTAGCGGTCCCAAAATGTTTTATAAAGAGGCCATCAATGCGGCGATGCAATGGCGTTACCGGCCTGCATCTGTCGGTGGAAACAACGTGTCCAGCCAGGTCAAAGTCACTTTTAATTTTAATCTTAAATAGTATGTGGAGGAGTAATGTTGACTGAACAGCAGAAACATAAATTTGAAGTCACACGGCAAATGGCCAAAGAAGAGCTGGAATCACTCGATAAAGAGATCAGTGCCGAGCTGGCCAAGGTCAAAGATAAGCTGCTCGAACTTCAACAGGCTAAGAAAGCCGTAAAACAGATATACGACGGCGCCTGCGCCAGGATGGGCATCAAGTCGGTAATGGAAGTGACGGATTTAAATCTTAGTGATCTTGTGAAGCAGGCTTAGAAGTTTGTTCTCAATGGCCAGTCTTCTCTGGTCAGGAGGCCATTCCCTGATTTCCGCATAAGATCCGCAAAGAAGGTTGCAGGAAAAAATGACATCCTGCTCAATCAGGTCTATGAGCGTGGCGGAACTGCAAAGTGCCGGTTCTTCGCTTACCTGATGCACTACCGCGGCGAACAAGTCCTCCCAGTCGCCATGGCTGATGTAGGATACTCGAATCACAAACTTGACAAGCGGAATATACAGATTCGGGATCATTCAGTGCATACCGGATAAGATCTGCGCGCAGCGAGAAACGTTCCGGAGGCAGGTTCACCACCTGCTTTATCATCGTTTGCGAAGTAAGAAGCCGTTCGTATGTGAATGCCTGCAGGAACTCACCCTTTGAAATATAGGACATGGCTCGGTTTTCCAGCAGGGCGCCGTCGTCTGCAGTGAAATCGATCGTTTGTATTGTCATCCCGGCTTTTTGCAGAGACCGCCGGAATTTTTCCATGAAATCTTCAAAAGCCTTGTCGAACAGAGTCGCAGCGTTCCCGGCGTACACGGCGAAAGTGCGTGTCAGCTGATTGACCAGGTCCAGGATCGGATTCAGATCGATTTCAGGACCATCCCAAAAGGATCGTTCAAACTCCTCAACCGCGTCCAGCTTCCCGAGCTCCGCAGCGGCGTCCAGCTTGACCGTCAGGTCCGACTTCGAGTATTCCGATTTGGTCCGCATGTTCATCCTGCACTAATTTCTCGAACCGGGCGGGATCGTCCATCAGCATAGTAATCACTTCTTCCCGGTTGAGGATGTACGGGATCATGCGCGCATCACTGATGCAGCGGCAGATAAGATTCCCTATCAGCGTTGCCAGCTTCTTTCTGATTTCAGCGGAGGTTTGCATGGCTTGATGGACCCGTGAATCTTCAAGATTAATGGATTGTATCGGCACCTTCCACAAGAAAGTAGTAAAGAAGCGAGGAGTCAGAATTCAGGAGCCGGCTTTCAGCAATCAGCTGTCAGCTTTCAGGAATCAGAAAAGGCTTGCATCTCTCCGCGGACGGATGCCACACTCGTTTTGGTTAGGCGAAACTTTCGGGGTGCGGTAGCTTACTACCGCTTTCAACATTCCCAGTTTCCAGTTTTGATTTCCCAATTGTCCGGCAATCTTGAACTGGGAACTGGAAGCTTTGAACTCATAACTCAAAAGCGGCAGCGAACAGCCGCACATCTCCGAAGGCGCCCTACGGGCGCGGTGTTGCGGCAAAAACTGTGCTGCATTAGTTGAGATTGCGGCGCTCGCAGGTGAAGTTTTGGCCAAACATAGGAACCATTGAACAGCCTCTTCGGCTCGAGCCTACCTGTTCTTGCTTGAGGAGATCTCATGAAAAGAATCTTAGTGGTTTGCGCAGTGCTGGTTGTTACATTAACAGGATGCGGCAAATCTCCGGCCAGAGGGCCTGCTAAACTGGACAAAACGGCTGCGGCAGCAGTCACCAGGGAAATTGAAAAGGACCGCGCCGAAACGCGCGCCTGGCTCCAGAGCAACCCTAGGTCGTATCTTGCTGCCGTCGATCGGATTGATTTCGGTGCGAAGTCCACGCTGTCGGTTGGGAAAGCGGACGACAACGACGTGCGCCTGTCTGCCGATGATATCGAGCCGCACCATCTCAGGATTACAGTGGATGGAGACCGCTTTCGAGTCGAGTGCGATCGACGCAAAGGCCGGCTTTAAGGTCAAAGAGGAGATAAAGCGCACCGCGACGCTCGATCCGTCGAATATCCAGATCGGGCGCTTCCAGCTGCGCCTTTCGCATCAGCGATACCCGGCGATCATCGTCTTCGATCCTCAGAGCCCGCGGATGAAGGAATACAAAGGGATTGAATATTTTCCGGTCGATCTGTCGTACCGCTATGAGCTTCCGCTGACGCGCATTCCAATACCGGAAAAGATTATCATCGTATCCACCCGCGGCAGCCGCCGGAGCGCGGAGCGCGTGGGCTGGTTTGACTTTCTTGTCGGCAAAACGCCGTGCAGGCTCGAAGCGACGCATCTGCTCGAACCCGGTTCGGGCGCAGATGATCTGTCTGTCTTCTTCCGCGATGCCACGAGCGGGAAGGAAACATACCAGCTTGGACGCTATGTGGATGTGAAAAAACTCCCGAACGGGAATTACCTGCTGGATTTCAACACGGCCTACAATCCCGCCTGCGCTTTTTCGAATTACTACAACTGCCCGGTGCCGCCGAAGGCGAACACGCTAACCGTTGCAATCCGCGCCGGCGAAAAGGATTCGCATTATCACTAGGAGTTGAAAGCCAGAATTCAGGAGACAGAAGACAGGAATCAGAATTCATTTATTTCATTGGCCTCATCCAGGATGGCTTTGGACGATTTGTAATAATTGGGATTTGGCGCGCTATGCCGGCAACAAATTTCCGGGATTGTATCGCCTGATACCGAAGCAGTTACAGAAATGGCTTCAATGGAAAGATCAACACATCAGCGTATAGCGAGAATATAGCTGGCTTCTGTGAATCGCGATGTAACATAGCCTGTCTTTTCCAGGATCTCTCCTGAGCGAAAGCCGGCTGCGTGCAATGCTGCCAGGTAGGACCTACCCGGGAGCGCGCCGGCAATTCAAGTAGACCAGGCATCCATGCTTTCTAACACATCGCCCGGAATAGCATCAACCACCAGCAAATCCGCAGCTACAAAAGCTCCTTCCGGACGAAGAACCCGCGCTATTTCCGCAAAAGCGGCTGCTTTATCCGGAACCAGGTTCAGCGCTCCATTGGAGATTACCATGTCCAATGCGGCATTATCGAAGGGCAGCGCCTCGATCGAGCCTGCCCGGAATTCCACATTTCCAAGCTCAAAAGCCGCGACGGCGGAACGCGGCGAATCCAGCATCTCCTCGGTTAGGTCGATGCCGACAGATCGCCCCTGGGGGCCTGCCAGCAATGCCGCGATAAAAGTATCCATGCCGCATCCGCACCCCGCATCCAGTACATAATCGCCGGAACGTGGCGTTCGTATCTTATAGGGATTTCCCACCCCCACGAACCGCCTTACTATCGTGTCGGGTATCTTCTCAAGGAGTAAAGGATCGTAGCCCAGCTTCAGGGCGCTTTCCTTCCCGATGGGATAAGGGAAGTGTCCTTCGGGCTTCATCGCGACTTTCCGGTATTTGGATCTGACGGCATTCCGGATGTCTTCCAATCGTTCAGGCGTTAGGTTTTCGGTGGTCATGCGCTACTCCTTGCCGGGAATCCAGGCAGGATATTTTGGGCAGATCTCGGCTTTGCCAGGAGACGATCCTTAGGGCATTTTTCGCTTTATCCAGTATGCCGGGTGCTTGGAGGCAACAAGCGCATGCCCTGTCAGCCTGCACCAGGCTGGAAGATCTGCCGGAGCGCCCGGATCTCTCGCTATAACCTTGAGTGTTTGTCCAGATTCCAGAGAGCGAAGTTTCATGCGCAGTTCGAGCACAAGGTCTCCGCATCCCATGTCGCCGGCATCCCACTCGGCATCGCACTGTGAATTGCCATCTTCGGCTGAGGCTCCTTTCGGGTCGGTTTGGGGGCGCTGCGGCATCTGTTCGCTGCCGGTTGCGGCAGTGAATGGCCAGAGGCAGCCTGGAAGCGCATCAGGCTCGAATCCTTCCTCCCGGTTAGCCCACAGCCATCCTTCGTAGTGGCAAGGCCGCTGTTTGATATAGGCAAAGATGTGATCCCGCAAAGCATCTCTGTCCGTTGCCATAGTAGCGGCGAGGCAATCCCGGCATTGAGGCGCATCCTTGAATCCCATGGTTAAGCTCATCAGCGTCTCGTGGCCGCAAACCGCGGCACCACAGCCGCTGCAGCGACTCTCACGCATCAGATTCAGATCGCAAAGCAGGGCTTCGATCTTGATCTGATCCTGTGGATCCATCTCTTCGTTCATGGGCCGTTCCATTCAAACCGTTTGAAGGGAGTTATTGTCGCTGTCTATTCCGACGGCAGGCAAATCCTCCCTTAGAAATCTGCGTATTCAGTGCACCGGATGGCTCTGAAAACCTCTCGACGCGCGAATGCGCATTTCCTATCCATGCTTCTCGCGCAGGCGGCGCGCCGCCTCAACGATGTTTCTCATCTTGCGCCCAGCGGTTTCTTCATCGTTAACGCAACGATTGGCAAAGCAGCCAAAGCCACAATCCGGATTGAGGAATATCTGTTCCGGCCTGTAGTATGGCAAAGCCTTTTCCGCATTGTGCATGATCGCCTCGACAGTCTCAGTCTCCGCTGTTCGCGGATTTACGACTCCCAGGCCGATCTCGCGGTCCGAGAGGGTCTTCCCCACGACGTCCACGTCGCCCGCGCGCGGTGTGGCATATTCAAGCACAAACTGTTTGACGCCGATCTTCTTGAAGCAGGGGACAAGCGGTTCGTAATCTCCGGTAAGAAGCACCTCTTCGGAGCGGCTCCAGTTGCCGCGGCAGACGTGCAGGCCCGTCCGTATATTTTCCACGCCTTCAATCACACGGTTCAGAAGCTCAGCCGCGTACTCCAATTCAGAACCCGCATCACGGCGGGTGGCGAGAGTTGCTCACATGAATGTCCGCCGCTGGTTCTCTTGGGAAAAGACGATTTCAGTGAGCACCGGTTCATCAAACTGCACGAACTCGCACCCCTCGTTCGCCAGATCGTGGAGTTCCTCCCTGAGAAACTTCACCACATCGTCGCCCATTTCCTGTTTGTCACGATAGATCTTTGATGTGTAATGCCCGACCCACATGGCCCGCGTGAGCAGGTAGGGGCCGGGAAGAGTCATCTTGACCGGTTTGTCGGTGAGCTGCCGGACGAACCGAAGCTCTTGTACAGCCAGGGGTTCGCGCCGCGAGAGCTTGCTGATGCATGTGGGATTTTTGATTGCCGAGGCGGGGACATCGAGCGTCGTAAGCATTTCCTCGAAACTGGCTTTATCTTCCACTGTTTCAAGCATTTCGGCCAGAGACATGAGGCGAGTGCCGGCAACCTTGTCTGTGATAAACGAGTAGAAACTATCTCGCCTTTGCTCCCCGTCGACTATGATGTCAACGCCCGCGTCGAGTTGAATCTGCACGCAACGCCGCACTTCTTCATCGGCGACAGCATTGAACTCGCCGCCCGAGATTTGATTTGCCTGCTTTGCGCGCAGGGCTTGCAGGAGCTTTCTTGAGCGAGGCCAGCTCCCGACCTGTGTTACCTGGAACATTTTTGAATTCTCTCCATTTGAAACGATCTTTATATCGAGGACATGTCACAGAATAGCAAGTTTGATATTGATATCAACCGCCTTTTTGAGCGTTGCGGCGATAGGCGAACGCTTGATCGTCCGCTCCCACGCTTCACGCACCTTCGCCTCGTCTTCGAATGTGGAGGCGAAACACTTCATCTCGATCGATGCAAAGGAGGGGTCCCCTTCCTCAAGACCAAGATGAGCAAGGATGTTGTTGAGTTTGCCGCTGATCGTCATTTCGATATCATCTATCTTGAGGCTGCTCTTTGCACATTCCGTGGCAAATCCCGTGGCAAGATCCCCGGCAAGCGCGGAGAGCATATATTCAACGGCAGAGGGATGCTTGTCGGATTCCTCGAAACTGGCGGGTTGTCCCACCTCGATCGAGAAGTTTCTGCAGTAGACAGTGCTCTTCAAATGGCCTGTGGAACGGGCTCTGGCTTTCCATGCATATTCTTTTGCCTTGGTCTTGTCCTTCTCCAGAATTTTCCCCTCATCAGGGGAACTCCGGCTTCGACGAATAAAATATCGGGTAAAGCCGTCCCCTTCGAGAAAACCAAGATAGTCGTGGCCCACCATTCGACACCACGGCGGCAGGTCATTCTTTACTGTCGGTTCCCGGCTACGCATTTCGAGAATGCCCTGTTCAGGGACCAGGAGCATGTTCTCACGAATTAGCAGGATAAGCCCCGAGCCGCAGTCCAGGTCCCCTCCCTCAAATACATGGCCCGGTTCAACGGATCCAAGGTCGATTTTTTCACTCATGATACGCCAACTTCCCCAATTGTCAGTATGCGACACTCGGCGAGCCGTTTGCGAGCCACTCCACCAGTGCAGCGCCTCCGGCCGGAGTCGCGCCCTTGATCAGCTGATCTTCACTGATGTTGCGTTTCTTCATGCACGGTGCGCAGACGAGTATCTTGCCGCCTCCCGCCACGAACTTATCCACCAGCTCTTTCAGCGGGGCGAAAGGCGCTCCAGTGCTGATTTTTTCTGCTTCGCCCTTGACTGCGCACCATACGCCGTCAGTGCTCAGAAATATCATCGTATCTTTTTCGCTGCCCAGCGCCGCATTGGCAACCACAAAACCTAGCGTTGCTTTGTCTTCGTCCGTGCGACAATGCGTAATCGTTACACAAAATGTACCTGCCATCAGTCTTACTCCTTTCGTATGCTTGCATCGTTCAGTTTAAAGCCGGGAGTTTATGCTTCCTGAGCGCACCGCGTCACGTAAAATCAACCATGAACCCCCACTTCAGCAGGGCTGCAGGCAGCGGTGAAAGCCTATTTTCTCTTTTCGAAATGTTTCGAATCGCCCCATTCCCCGTAGGCAATGGTATCTCCCGCCATCTGAATGCGGGTTTCGAGGCAGCTCTTGCACTGATCCGCCTCTTCATCGAGGCAGGGTTTGTTCTCGTACAGAAGATAATCCTGGCGGTATTTTACGGGAGTCAGGTTTGGCATGATCACGTTGGCGCCCGCCTGCAGCGCCTTTTCTCTTCCCATGGGATCGATGGCTTGCAGGGCCGTGGTGGCCGCGATATTGATGTCTTTCATCATAATGCGAAGCACCGCCACCATCTTCAACGACAACTGCAACCGTTCGTGCAGGGACAGCAGCTGGTTTCTATGTTCGTACAGCGGTGTGTCCTGGTGCTCGATGTACGGCCCCATGCCGACCATGTCGACGTCGAGATCCCGGAAGAAAATGAGATCGTCGGCTAGATCCGATACGGTCTGGAAAGGCAGACCGATCATGACTCCCGTTCCCACCTGATAGCCTGTCGCACGCAAAGCCATCAAAGCATCGATCCGGCTTTGATAGGCATGGCGCGTGTCATTCGGATGCAGTTTCCGATACAGCTCTGCGTTTGCATCTTCTATGCGCAGGAGATAGCGATGAGCGCCGGCTTTAAACCAGCGGCGATACGTTTCCGGTTTTTGCTCGCCGAGGGAAAGAGTAAGGTGGAGTTCATTCCGGGCCATCTCCTGAATGCTGCCTATCAATTGCTCAATTTTGGCAATGAAGCTCTCGTCATCGCGTTCGCCCGATTGCAGGACGATAGAAGCGAAACGGTTTTGCCAGGCATAGCGCGCCGCCTCCAGCACTTCGTCGCCGGTCATTTCGTATCGGGCATACCGTGAATTCCCGGAGCGGATGCCGCAGTAAAAACAGTTTTTGGCGCAGTAGTTGGAATATTCGATGAGGCCCCTGAAATAGACCCTGTTTCCCACGAATTCTTTTTTTATTTCACGGGCCTTCCGAAAGAGTGCGCCGCTGTCGTCCTCGCCGGCCAAAAGAAGGGCCGTAATGGTCTCCTTCTCAAGATTGCTTTTTTCGAGGATCTCCTCCACCTTTGTCATATCCCTGGCCTCATGGACAATAGTAACATTGGGGCGGCCGGCCCGGCTAATGCCATACCGCAGTCGGAGTCCTGCGCTCGTTGCCTGCAATTGAGCGCGCATGCCGCCTCGACTCGGCTATCCAGCTCGGCTCTTTGTCGGAGACGCTGAATAGAGCTTAAATCACGTTTTGCTCTGCAAATTGTTGCATTAAGCCATCGGCCGGCGGGACGCCGGCGCTCCCAGGACGTCATGGTGCAAAAAGTATGCGGCGCCACCGTCTTGTCACTGCCACCCGGATTTTCATAATAAGATTGATGGAGAATTGCATCGGAAATGATTCATGTGGCGTTGTACAAACCTGAGATCCATCCCAACGCCGGCAATATCGCGCGGCTCTGCGCCGCGAACGGATTGCCGCTGCATCTTGTCGGAAACCTCGGTTTCAGGATCGACGAACGCTCTATTCGCCGCGCCGGGCTCGACTATTGGCCTTTTGTGGATCTTCGCCGGGAAGCGGATCTCGAAGAATTGAAGTCCAGCCTTCCCGAATCCCGTCTGTTTTATTTCAGTGCTCGAGCGGACCGTCTCTATACGGATATCGAATACCGGGCGGGGGATTGCCTTGTATTTGGGCCCGAGTCCAGCGGTTTTCCCGAAGAACTGCTGCGCGAGAATCGCGACTACGTATTAAGAATTCCTATGCGCTCTGCCAATGTCCGCAGCCTGAACCTTGCGACGGCTGTGGGCATCGCCGTCTACGAGGCGCTGCGCCAGCTGGCTGGATAAAAGAAATATATGTTGTGTTGTTTTTCTCGCAAATGCCGCTACTCGGTTTCTCCGTTTTCTCTTCCGGAGTAGGGGATGCCGAGCTGCCGGATTTTGCGGTACAGGTTGCTGCGCTCGATCTGGAGCGCTTGAGCGGCGCGGCTGACGTTTCCTTTGTATTCCATCAGCTTCTGAAGAATGTACTCCCGCTCGAACCTCTCCCGGGCGCCCTGCAGCGAGGAAGCCTCTTCCTGTCCCGACGGCGTCAGCAATGTCCGGTTGAGGATGGATTCCGGCAAGTCATAGATGTCTATGCGCGGCTGATGCGTCATGATGACGATGCGCTCCATGATGTTCCGCAGCTCTCTTACATTGCCCGGCCATGGATAGCACTCGAGGATTTCCATCGCCTTGGGCGTCAGCACCGGCGCTTTGCGGCCGTTTTTCCGGGCGAAATCGTCCAGGAAATAAGATGTCAGCTCCGCTATATCCTCGCTGCGTTCCCGCAACGGGGGAATCTGAAATGGGAGGACGTTGAGTCGGTAATACAGGTCTTCTCGGAAACGGCCGAGCTCGATTTCCTGCTCGAGATTTTTGTTTGTGGAGGCGATGACGCGCACATCGACCTTGATGGCGCTGTTGCCTCCGACCGGAGTGAAGCGCTGCTCTTCTAGAACGCGGAGCACTTTCGCCTGGGTCTTGGAGCTCATGTCCCCGACCTCATCCAGGAAAAGGGTGCCGGTATCGGCCTGGGCGAATTTCCCCTCTTTGTCATCCGAAGCTCCTGTGAAGGATCCTTTCACATGACCGAACAGTTCGCTTTCGATGAGTTCTTCCGGTATAGCGGCGCAGTTCATTTCGACAAAAGGGCTGTCGCGCCGCTGGCTTTTTAAATGGAGCAGGTGGGCCACCAGTTCTTTGCCCGTGCCGTTCTCTCCGCAGATGAGCACTCGTCCGTTCGTCGGAGCAGCGAAAGCGATTTGCTGGCGCAATGCTTGCATCGGGACCGAGTCCCCGATCATCACGTATTTCTGCTGGACCTGTTCCCGCAGTAGGCGGTTTTCGTCCTGCAGTTGATGCTGATGCAGGGCGTTCTTGACGACTAGGATGGTTTTGTCCAGGGAGAGAGGTTTCTCCACGAAGTCGAAAGCGCCCAGCTTTGTGGCCCGCACCGCCGTTTCGATGGAACCGTGCCCTGAAATCATGATCACAACCGTTTCGGGAGCAATCTGCCGCAATTTCGCGAGCGCCTGCAGACCGTCCATTCCGGGAAGCCAGACGTCCAGCAATACGACAGGGAATTCCTTTCTCAGCAAAAGCTCCAGCGCCTCTTCGCCGCTGGACACCGCCTCGGAATCGAATCCGGCATCCTCGAGAATTCCCTGGACCGAGGTCTGGACTCCCTTTTCATCATCGACAATCAAAATAGTCGGGCGCGTCATAGGGGGTTATTGTGATCCCAAACCAGATACCAAGGCAAAACAAATCGGGGTTCGGGGTCGGTATCGGAATCGGTATCGGGATGGAGTCAATAAAAGCCGATACCGATTGCGATACCGATTCCGATCCCGAAAGGCAGGTTTTTACAGGCGTTTTTTGCGGTTGGAGACAATCCGGAATCAAGCCTGAGACAAAGGCAGATCGATGATGATTTTGGATCCCATGGGCGCATTAGGCTCCACGCGCACATTGCCGCAGTGATCCGCAATGATCTGGCGCACGATTGCCAGACCGAGCCCGGTACCGCCCTTGCGGGTCGAGAAATACGGAAGAAACATGCTGTCCTGATACTCTTCGGGGAAGCCCAGTCCGGTGTCGCTGATTTCGATACGAACCATCCTCTGTTGCGCATCACGGCTGGTGCGCAGGTGCAGCAACTTGGTCCCCGGATTTTTTGCCATCGCTTCGAGGGCGTTGTCGAACACGTTGATGAATACCCGCTTCATCTGCTCCGGATCGAGATTGAGATCGGGGATGTCCGGATCCAGATCTTTCCGCACGCGGACATCCTGGATCCGTCCGTCATAGAGACTCAGCGTATTTTCCAGGATACGATTTACGTTTGCCTCCTCCAGGCGAATTTCGGGAAGGCGCGAGAACCGGGAAAATTCATCCACAAGCCGTTTGAGAGAATCCACTTCCTGGATTATGACCCGGATGCATTCGGCAAGAAGGGTATCAAATTTCTCGAGTTCCGCCTGTCGGGACTCCGGGGCGTTGGTTTCGAGCGCGCGCACGACCTGCTGATAGCGTTTCAAGACGCGCTCGGCCGACAGCTGAATGGGCGTTAAAGGATTTTTGATTTCGTGGGCCATGCGGCGCGCCACTTCCTGCCAGGCCGACATTTTTTCCATCCGGAGCAATTCGGTCATATCGTCCAGGACGATCACAAAGCCAGCGCGCTGGCCCGATGTGTCTACCAGCGGCGTGACGGTGGCGGCTATCTGCAGGCTTTTTCCCGGGAATGTAAGCTCTATATTTCGCACCACGGTTCCCAACACGGCGGATTTATCCAGAAGCGCGCGCACGGATTCGCCTGCGGGAGCCGGAACCACTTCCTCGAGCGGGGCGTCCCCGGCAAATTCTCCGGCCTGCAGTATCTGAACCGCTGCCCGGTTCATAGTCCGGATGTGGTAGTTGCTGTCCAGCGAAATCACCCCTGTGGCGATGGTCTGCAGAATCGTCTCGATGTACCGGCGCCGGTCCGCATGTTCCACGCTTGTTTGGCGCAGGGTCTGCTGGGCAAGCTCGATGCGCTTTTCGTTTTCCTCGAGATCGCTCGTCATCCGGTTGAATGAAGCCACGAGGTTAGCCAGCTCATCGAACGCCTGGCATTCCACGCGGTACTCGAGATTCCCGGACGCAACTGCGGCAGCGCCTTGCGCCAAGGCCTGGATCGGGACTGTGATTCGTTTGGCCAGATACAGGGCAAACCATGAAAAAGCGAAAATAATCAAAAGGGTGGAAAGGACCAGCAACAGAAGGGTATTGAACCGAAGAGCCGCTTTCTCCCTCTGCAGCTGCTGGTATTTTTCAAAAGCTTCCATTACAGAATCCGCCCGGTACCTGGGGCTTTGCAGATGAACGGACTCTGTCAGGACCACGCCGATAATAGCGCTTTGCGAATCACGGATGGGGGCTGTTGCCCAACTGATTTCAACGAAAGGTTTCTGATGCACTGTGCGTTCAACATGGAAGCCTGACTTTCCGAGCAGACTCTGGGCAACCAAATCCCTGACGGCGGCAGGCCGATCGTTCGATGCGCTGGAAAGCCTGGATTCCATAATGAGCCTGGCTTGGCTGTCATACACGCGCACGCCGTCAATCCTGTAGCTGATACAATATTCCATCAGCTTATCCTGTTGCTCCTGGCGCTTCTCAGGGAGCAAATCTTCGACCGAGCGAAAATATTTGGCAATATTAGCCGCATAGCGGATCGCCCCCTCTTCCGCTTCCGCATAATATTGGTTCGCAAGCAAACGGCTGTTCTCCATCATCTGCGCCGGCGGCGCGCCGAACCATTTATCAATCGAGGAGCTGATAAGGCTGTATGCCAGCATGAAGAGCAGTAGCGCTGGGAGGAGAGACAGCACGATGAAGGTGCGGACCATTTTGGTCTTGAATCCGCTTCCCAACTGGCCGCTTTTCCTTTCAAAATAAAGCTTGATGAGGTTGCGTCCCAGGATTGTCGCCAGAATCAGCAGTGCCAGAACGATCAGAACCGTAACGGTGTAAATCGTAAATGTCATGCGGACAAAATTTTTGCCTCCCACCGAAGTGCGGTGCAGAAAAGTGTGGGTGGCAATAAGCGCAAGGGCGAGGAAAATGATGACGGCGAGGATATAGCGGCGGGTTCGAGCCCCGTTCGGTTTGCGTGAAGGGGGGAATCTGGGCGTCTCAGTCATAGGATTCAGCACTCAGGAGCTTTATTATAGACCATGGAACCGGCGGCAGCCGCTTGAAAATAGGAATGCGTCAGGAGTAGCATAGGCTGTAAGCTTGCCCCAAAGGATGCTGTTTTGTCCGGAAGGCAAGTATTGGTTGGTTCATGCAGCTTCAGCCAATGGCATTCCTGGCGTGAAAAGAGGAGACATGGTTCGAGTTTTAATAACTGTCCTTATTCTGATGGGCGCAGCGTCTGCAATAGCCCAGCAACCGGCGGCTCCGGTGCAGCAAACGGCGGATCGGCAACCGGGGCGCGCGCCGGGTCTTTATATGACATTCGAAACCTCGATGGGAGACATTCACTGCAAATTGTTTGAGAAAGAAGCCCCACTCACCGTCAAGACTATTGTCGGGCTGGCAACGGGTAAGCTTTCCTATATCGATCCGCGGACGAAGCAAAAGGTTTCCGGTAAACCCTTGTATGACGGTCTGACGTTTCATCGCGTTATTCCGCGGTTTATGATTCAGGGGGGCGATCCGCTCGGGACGGGAGAGGGAGAGCCGGGAGGGCCGGAATTCCCATTTAAGGACGAGTTTTCTCCTTCGCTCCGCTTCAACCTGCCGGGCCGCCTCGCGATGGCGAATGCCGGTCCCAATACCAACGGCAGCCAGTTTTTTATTACGGAAGTCGCAGTGCCTGGAGCTGAATGACCTACACACCATCTTCGGCCAGTGCGAAGAACTCTCCGTGATCAAAGCGATCGCAAGGACTCCGACGGAAGAAGAGCGTCCGATTACGCCGGTTATCATCAAGCACGTTTCCGTGGAACGGGTGAGCCCCAAACCTGCCGCAGCGCCAAAGGAAACGGCGCCGGCAATCAAGGCCCCCTGAGCCTATGAATCGCAAGGGCGGTTTCAAAAACATCAAGCTGGGAAAGAATGTATATCGCCAGATGAAGCGTCGCGGCCCGACCGACAGCGCGCGCACCAGGCCGCAACCCAAACCCCCGGCTCGAAAATCAGGTCGAGACTAAAAACGATTTCCAGTTCAGTCATCAGGTATTACTAACCTACCGGGAACGGGGAACTGGAAACCCGGAACTCTTTAAGGACTTGCGGTTCTGCTGCGCGCGACATACAATCAGCAGGCCTGAAATGCGGAGAGGTGTCCGAGCGGTTGAAGGAGCACGCTTGGAAAGCGTGTGTAGGGGTAACCTTACCGCGGGTTCGAATCCCGCCCTCTCCGCCACTTCTTTAAATCACCAGCGGAACGCCCCCCGAGGATTGCCAACTGCCACCACTCTGCGCCCTTTCTCAGCCGTATTGTTTCGATAGTCATGCAGGAATTGAAATATGAAGGCATGCGTAATTTCCAATAAGGTATAATGATTCCGTCCATAGCCATAACCGTATCAGAAGCGACCAATTTGCGGACCGGGCAATATCTGGTTTTCGCATTTGCTTTTTACGCACAATGAGAGGGAGTTATGCGCACAACAATCTTTTTGAAGATGGGGCTATTGAATTTCTACTTCCTAGGATTGACTGCTTTTTCCATCGGGCAGACTCCGGAAATGCCTTCCCGTCTCAAAATAATGAAGGCAGAAATATACAGAAATTTTGAGGCGCTGCAGAAGGAACAAACTCCGCCGTATTACATGAGCTATTCCATTGACGAAGTCCGAACTCAAACGGTAGCGGGTACTTTTGGAGCCATCACTGCTCAAAACGACGACACAACCGCGTATTTGCGAATCAATCTGCGAACGGGCTCCTATAAGCTGGATAGCTCTCATGAGTTGCGGGGCGACGCTTTGAGGTCTCTGCGCTCGAGCAACCAGGGGATGGTCCGCGCTCCGCTTGGTGAATCGCAGGAAGCCCTCGCGGTCATCCTCTGGCGCGAAACCGATAAAGCCTATAGGAATGCCGTGGAAATGCTTTCAAAAGTCAAATCCGAGCAAAGCGTTAAAATTGCCGAAGAGGATAAGTCGGATGATTTTTCGAAAGTCGAACCGCACGTCTCCCTCCAAAAGCAGCTCGATCTCCAGGTTGACCTGAATAAATGGGCTGGCCGGATCCGCAAGTTTACCGGGCTGTTTAAAAGCCACGCCTTTATTTATGATGCTGCCGGATCCTTCCAGAACGAAGTCAGGCAAAAATATTTTATCGACACCGAAGGCTCCGTCGTCTCGGCGCCGACCAACTATATGAGGCTGGGAATACAAGCGATGGCCAAAGCCAACGATGGCATGGAATTGCCCCTCTACCTCAGTTACTTTGGATTCAAGGAATCCGATCTTCCGTCGGAGGCTCGTGTTTTAAGTGATATCAACACGATGATCGCCGATTTGGATAAATTGCGCATGGCGCCAATCGTTGATCCTTACACGGGTCCTGCAATTCTTTCCGGCAAGGCAAGCGGAGTTTTTTTTCACGAAATCCTCGGGCACAGGCTGGAGGGACATCGCCTAAAAAGCGAATCGGAAGGCCAGACATTCAAGAAAAAGGTTGGAGAGCAAATTCTGCCTCCTTTTATGTCGATCATTTTCGATCCGACAATCAAAGAATTTCAAGGCCTTGTCCTGTCGGGCGCCTTCAGCTTTGACGATGAGGGCACGAAGGCCGAAAAGGTGATCTCCATCCAGGATGGCATCCTCAAGGATTTCCTGATGAGCCGCACCCCTGCCGACCGATTCCCGCGCTCCAACGGGCATGCGCGCTCTCAGCCGGGCGCGAAGCCCGTGAGCCGGCAGTCAAATCTGATCATAGAGTCAAAAAATATTATTCAAGAGGATAAGCTTCGCCAAATGCTTATCGATGAATGCAAAAAACAAAACAAACCTTTCGGATTGCTATTCACGGAAATCGCGGGCGGATATACCTCAACCGGGCGATCGTCGCCAAATGCTTTCAATGTAACCCCTTTGGCCGTGTATCGGATATATACCGATGGACGGCCAGACGAGATTGTGAGAGGCGTGGACCTGATCGGTACCCCGCTCACGGTGTTCAGCAAGATTACTGCGACCGGATCCAAACCCGAAGCATTCAACGGAACCTGCGGCGCGGAAAGCGGCAGCGTGCCGGTATCCGCTGTCTCGCCTTCAATATTCGTTTCGGAGATCGAGGTTCAGAAAAAGGCAAAATCTCAGGAAAAGCTGCCAATTCTTCCGCCGCCAACAAAAACCATGCAATCTCAGAAAGGGGGTGACCTATGAAACAAGCGATCTTCCTGGTGGCGATGCTTCTGACCTTTTCCTCCGGCGCGAAGGCGCAAAAAACCGTCCTATTATGACGCGATGAAAGATGAATTGGCCCGGTCCATGCAGCAGTTGAAACTGGAAGGCGAGGCAGGCCCCTATTATATTTCCTACCTCATGACCGATGCATACGTCCTAAGAATTACAGCGGATTCCGGCGCCATTATCGCAAATTCAGAAAACCGGAACAGGACACTCAAGGTTGATCTGCGCGTAGGGAGCTACACTCAGGACAACTCCAATTTCCTTAGTCTGTCCAATACGGCCAGCTTGCTGAACACAATAACATCTTCAAGCGTTCGGCTTCCCCTGGATGATGATTACGATGTCCTGCGGAGACAAATCTGGCAGGCTACGGACCGGATTTACAAAAGCGCGCTTGAAACTCTAAGCAAGAAGAAGGCCACGCTGCAAAACACGGTTCAGACCGAAGCGCTGCCGGACTTTGTCAAAGGCACGGCCATTTCAAGCATGGCGAAGGAGAACTCATTCGTGGTCCAGAGGGCGCAGTGGGACCAGCGAGTGGATCAGATTGCAAAGCTATTTCTACGGCAGCAGGGCATCCAGAAATCCAAAGTGGATCTGAATATTCAGATTTCTAATTCCTATTATATCAATAGTGAAGGAACAATGGGGATTGAGCCGTCATCTTCGGCAAGATTGGCCATTGCTGCTACAACTCAAGCGGAGGATGGGATGCCGCTGGGCAACTTCCGCGTTTATACCGCGGTGCATCCGGAAGACATGCCTGAAAAAGCAAAGATCGAAAGCGATGCGAAAGCCCTGATATCCGAACTGCTGGCCGCCAGAACCGCTCCTCCGGCCGGTGACTATAGCGGCCCGGTTCTCTTCGCGGGGGAAGCCGCCGGCGAGCTATTCAGCCAGGGCTTTGCAGCTCTTCTGGCCGGATCAAGGCTTCCTCTATCGGACAGCCCGCAAGCTAACACGATGATTAGCCAGACAATGGGAAACCCATTCCTGGGCAAGATCAACATGAAGGTCGCAGCCAGTTTTCTTTCGCTGAAGGCTATCCCGACGATGAAGGATTACAACCAGAAACCGCTTCTGGGATCGTATGGAATGGACGAGGAAGGCATCCAGAGCCGCGATATCAGCCTGATCGAGAACGGCATGTTGAAGAAGTCTGTTGTCTTCGCGCGCACCCGTGAAGGGAGCGGAACAATCCAGCGGGCATATGCGCGCTGGAGGCATAGCCCCCAGTGTTATCCAGATAACATCTTCAAATAAGAAATCCTATGCGCAACTGAAGCAGGATCTGGTAAACGCCGCAAAAGAGGAGGGCCTCCCCTTTGGGTACATCGTCCGAGGGTTGACTCCGGCCTCCGAAGCTTTCAACGATTCCGATATTGTCGAGAGTATCCTCCAACTTCAACAAGGTCCGCCGGAACCGACCCAGTTCAGGCTGACCAAGCCATACGCTGTCCTCAGGGTCTATCCCGATGGAAGAGAGGAACCGGTCCGCGGAATCGAATTTGGAACTGTCAGTATCAATGCTCTTAAAAACGTTCTGGCGACTTCGGACGATGAAATTGTTTATGCCTTTCCGGTGAATTCCATCAATCCTCTGGCTGGTACAAGCGGAATCCTCATCAGATTGGCCGCGTCAGGGATTTCAGGTCAGGGGAATTATGCAACGGTCATCATGCCGTCCTTGCTCATCAGCGGAATCGACATGAAGAAATCAACCGGCAACTATCCCAAACTCCCGATTGTCGGCTACCCGATACAGTAGCCGCAGCTATCCGGGCGGATGCCGGCGCAAATCTCCGTTGGCATCCGCTCCTGCTAAATCCATAAGAAACGCATTGCATCGGGACCATAATCTGCGCAAAGCTTTCCTCAAAAGGAGGTAGGAATGAAAAGAAAGCCGATATTGTCAAGTTGCCTGTTGGTGGTTGCAGCCCTGGTCCTCTCCGGTATCGCACCGGTGCAGGCAGGGCGTGATGCCGCTGTCTCCACGGACAAATTGATTACTGTTCTGAATCCGGCCGTCACAGAGAAACTTGCGGAGCGGGTGCCGCTGGCGCCCCGATTGGCCACACTGGAAGGCAAAACCATCTACCTGGTGGACATGAACTATGAAGGATTCGGACGCACCGCGGTGCTCTATGAAATGCAGGCGTGGTTTGCCAAGAACATGCCCGGGGTAAAGACCATAATCAAGCTCAAGAGCGGCAGTTACGTTGCGGATGATCCTGCATTATGGAAGGAGATAGCCGCCAACAGGGGTGATGGGGTAATCCTCGGCGTTGCCGGTTGATGGGGCTGCCTCGCGGCCGTGAGCCGCTTTTCCGGAGCCTTAGAAAAGCAGTATGGCATCCCCACTGTGTCCGTTGCGAATGAAAACATTGTGTCGTTCGGGATTGGTCCCCATTTCAAATACACAACCGGCATGCCCCTCCGTTTCGTCGGGGCGCCCTATCCGTTTTCAGGCCTTAAGGAAGAAACGCTGAAAACCTATCTCGAAGGCAAGGATAAGGTCAGCGGCAAGCCCATCATGCAGGCGATTGTCGACTGTCTGACAAAACCTCTAACTGCTGAGGAAAAGAGGACCGGGATCCCTCCCGAGGCAGCGCCCGAACCCAGATTTCTGCCCCCGGATACGGAAGATAATCTGCAACGCCTGTTTAAGGACAAGCACTGGACCGACTATAATCCAATCATACTTCCAACAGCGGAAAGAGTAGCCGCGATGCTGAAAGGCACCAGCCACAAGCCGGATGAGTTGGTTAAAAAAGACTCCGGTACCTTTGGAACGATCCGTCCATTTACGGTGGAAAAGGTTGCCATCATTGCCGTCATGGCGGGCGCCAAAACCGAATATCTGCCCGTGATCCTGGCGCTGGCCAGCCAGGTCCCGTACTCGGATTCCACCACTTCCAACGCGAGCATGGTGCTGGTGAACGGACCGATACGCAAGCAGATCGGAATGAATTCGGGTATCGGCGCACTGGGTCCGAATGCGGAGGCTAATTCCGTCATTGGCCGGGCGATGGTTCTGATCCACAAAATAATCCAGGGATACCAGGAAGGTGTGACCGGTTTCTCCTCACTCAGCAACCCGCTCCTCTATAACAACGTGACAATAGCGGAAAACGAGGAAGCGCTTCCGGAAGGATGGAAGCCATACCATGTGCTGATGGGCCATAAGCCAGACGACAGTGTCCTCACGGTGTTGATGGGCTGGAACTTCGTAAACTGTTCGGGCTCGGTCGTGGAGCATTATGCCCCACAGCTTTTGATGCGTGACTTTACGAGGGTGCTGGCGGCAATGGGATCTGCAACAATCATTATGGATCCGTCCGTCGCGAATCTGCTCAAAAACACACAGGGATTTCAAACCAAAGCGGCGCTTTCCGAATGGCTCTCTAAGAACGCGGAAGTGCCCGCGGGAACCTATTGGGCCAATTCCATCGCTTCCGGCATGATGGCTCCCCTTGGCAAACAGGGTCTCGAGCCCTATGCCAGCTGGCAAAAAGTCTCGAGCGACACATTGATTAAACACCTCCCTAACCCGCAAAATATTCGGACGATCGTAGTAGGAGGAAGCACGGCGAGTGTCTGGTTCATAACCGATTTTATGGGCGGCAGGGGTGTATCGATCGATGCCTGGAGGTAATTAAAAGCGGGGCCGGAGTGGTTTTATTTTAGCCACTCCGGATTCAGTTGGGCATTTCTATCGGGACCGCGACGCGGACCGTTGTTCCCTTTTGGAGCGTAGACTCTATTCTGAGAGTTCCTCCCAGCGGAGCGATCCTTTCCTCCATATCGATAAGACCCAGGCAGCGATCAACGTCTCTGCGAACCGTGGCGTAATCGAACCCGCACCCGTCGTCCTCTATCAGGAGCAGGATCTTTGAATGCTGCCATAAGATGACTACGCTCACCCGGGATGCAGAGGCGTGGGCGATGATGTTGTTCAGCGCTTCCATAGCCACGCGGTAGAGACTTACCTCAACTGGGGCGGGAAGACGTTTCTCCCGCTCCGGGGCATATACGTATTGATAATCAATCACCAATTCCTTGTGCGCCGAAGCCAATTCCTTAATGTAACGGCCCAAGGCCGATTCCAAGCCGTAGTCATCCAGAATTGAAGGCCGCAATTGCATGGCCATCTGGCGAACCTCATCAATGAGGCCGCGAACCCGCGCTTCACAGCTTTGTTGGATTTCCTTGAGGAACTCATGCTGGCTGGCATGAGCCTGCATCTCCAACAAAAGCGCCGATAGCGATTGGCACACCTGATCGTGCAGTTCCATGGCTATGCGTTTGCGCTCGTCTTCCTCGTAGGAGAGCAGCTTGCCCATGGATTTTTCTCGAATACGCTTCGCATCTTCACGGGCAAGCTGCGCGGCAAGCGCGGCGCCCGCCGCAGTTGTCGCAGCTTTCAGGAAATCGAGCCGGAAAGTATCCAGCTTGTCTCCGCTGTTTAGGTAGAGGGTTATGACCCCAAGAACCCGTTCCTCATGGCTGATGGGCATAACCGCGTGCCAGTGCTCGCCCATCCCGTCATTATGTATGCTATGGTCCTCGCTGGCCGAAGAAACCGTTAGGCTGCGGCCGGTTTGGGCAACTTTCCCACAAAGACACTCTCCCAAGGCCAAACGCTCGCAACGCTTTATCTGCTCTGGGCTGAGGTTGCGCTGAGCCGTCAGTACCAGGTTTTGCCCTTTTACCAGAAACGCGACAGCGTTAGCGGTCATTCCCAGCCAGGACAAAGACGTAATCTGATCGATAAGCGCTTCCAGAATTTGCGCGCTATTCTGGCAGTACTGCAGGCTTTGCAGGAGGCTGCATAAAGCACTGTAGTGCTCCAGGCTTCGCGACAGGTTTTCGGAGGTGTTCCTGGTCTCAGTAATATCGTGGGCAAAATGCAGATAGACAGGCTTGTCGTCGCCGGTGACCAGCGGCGTTGGAAAGACCGCCAACTTCATCCAGCGCGCGTCCCGAGAATCGAATACCTCTCGCTCGACGGCCCCTCCTTTTTCAATAGCTTCAACAAGGGGACACTCCGCGATAGGAATGCTGCTGCGGTGAACCACGATCGGACAATAAGCGCCGACGGCTTGTTCCGGGCTCAATCCAAGATCCCGCTTGACCGCGTGATTAACGGCAAGGATGTGATGCTCAGAGTCCACGAGGAGCACATAGAAAGGAATAGCATCCAAAATATGTTGGATCTCCTGCCCGGCGGCCAGAGGATAGCTTCCGTGTGATCGTCCTTTTTCAGCCGCTTTTGGTACCAAGGTGCCCTATCCTTTGAGAAGCATTGCTGCACTTTGATGCAATGCTCACTCTTCGGGGCATCTTATAGCACTGACAACTCCATAGGAATCCGGTGTAATACACGAATTTACGAAGGGGATATCAGGGGAAAATACGGATAATTGACTCTGGGTCCAGGTGACTGAGAGCAGGCAAAGTGTAACTTACGAGATCGGGAGAATGCCGAGAATTTGAGATCTGCGGGCATGCACAGAAAAGATCAGAATCGTTTACGATGAAAGTCTCTATTTCTGGTCTTTTGTATTTTTGGTATTTTGTTTAAGGGCTATCTTTAAGAAAGCTATATGAAAGCATCAGTTTGTTTGCTGACGTTGGCAAGGGTGTTGCTGATTTATTTTATGGTGCTTTTCTGCTTGAGTCAGTTTTAGTTCCACTCCGAAGCCTGTATAATCCTTATCTTTCTTTATACTCTGTTGATTCCGGTTTCAGGATGACGTAAAGAAAGATTTTTTGACAGGTTTCCAGTTCAGGCTCAAGTTCAGGTTTTCGGCTGATTCTATTTAGACACGCAGAGGGATTTTGATGAGGAATAAGGGCTCACTTATAATCAAGGGCATCCGTATCGATCCACATGTACTTCTCAAGGATGCCGTCCGGCGCTGCGGCCATATTAAATGTGTGGCAGCCTGCTGTTCCGATGGCGTATGGCTGTGTGAAGACGAACCGCCTCGCATCCTCGAATGGGCCAGTGCAGTCAAAGCATGCCTGCCGCCCAATCGCCATGATGAGTCAAAATGGTTTGAGCAGGGCAAGGATGAACTGGGCACTACTTCCGTCAAGGATCCCCTGAGACCGAAGGACACGTGCTGCGTGTTCCTCCAACTCGACCGTAAGTGTGCCTTGCAGGTCGTATCCCAAGCGAACCATCTTGGCTGGCCCGGATTGAAGCCCTATTACTGCGCTATCTATCCGCTCTACACTGAGAACGGCACTCTGATGGTGGATCACATCACACGGCGCAATATCACCGGAGCTATGTGCCGCCACGCCGCACCGCCACGACAGAACATTTACAAGCTTTTTCGCGAAGAGGCAACTCTGGTGCTGGGTGAAGACGGGTACAGTGAATTATGCGAGAAAGCGGAAGCCAAAGTTTGAACGTGTTAAGCTCGCTTCAAATTCCAGAGTGATCTCCAATAAACAGGCGGGAGCATTGCGGAAACATCTTTCCTATTTCGCCTGAAAAAACGGCGAAATATGGAAGTGTCCCCGAAGAAGCCATCCGTATTTCACACGCCTGATAAACGCGCTTAACTTAGAAGTGAGATCTTGATGCTCCTCAACCGGTCGGCCTTTGGATTATGCCGCTCGATTGCTTGCGGGAAGCCGATTTCTCGACAGTTAATCCAACTTTTTGAATTCATTAACCGAGACTGGAGCAGCAGTGTGCCTAAAGCTATGTTCCATTACATCGGTACGGCCTCAGTCCCACAAAGTGTCCCTCGAAGGATTTCCCTTTCGACACCAGCATTAGCCGCATATAATCAGCCACACGAATCACCAGACAGCATAGAAGTCAATTTTGCCCGGAGTGACTTATGTCCATGATCGGGAAAACACTCGCACATTATGAGATCACCAGCCAGCTCGGCAAGGGCGGCATGGGAGAGGTGTATCAGGCGAAGGACCGGAAACTCGGCCGGGATGTGGCGATCAAGGTTCTGCCTGAAGAGTTCGCAAAGGATGCTGACCGCGTCGCACGGTTCCAGCGCGAAGCCAAACTACTGGCTTCCCTGAATCACCCAAACATCGCCGCCATTTACGGGCTGGAAGAATCCGGCGGAACCAACTTCCTTGTCCTGGAACTGGTTGAAGGCGAGACGCTGGCCGATCAAATAAAGCGCGGCCCGATCCCTGTTGAAGAATCTCTGAAACTTGCCCTGCAGATCGCGGAAGCCCTCGAAGCCGCGCATGAGAAGGGCGTCATCCACCGCGACCTCAAGCCCGCCAATATCAAAGTCACGCCCGACGGCAAAGTGAAGGTGCTGGACTTTGGATTGGCGAAGGCGTTTGCGGGAGAACAGGCAGACCTGAATCTGTCGAACTCTCCCACGCTGAGCAATGCCGCCACACAGCAAGGCGTCATCCTCGGCACGGCGGCGTATATGTCGCCGGAACAAGCGACGAGGGAAGACTGTTGACAAGAGAGCCGACATTTGGGCGTTCGGCTGTGTGCTGTTTGAAATGTTGACGGGCCAAGCAGCCTTTCAGGGCGAGGATGTCACTGAGATTCTTGCATCGGTTGTGAAAGGCGGAGCGAATCTGGATCTGCTTCCGGCCAATACTCATCCCAGAGTGCGTGAAGTAATCATCCGCTGTCTGCAAAAGGATCTGAAGAAACGATATTCGAGCATTACTGATGCACGGTACGAGATTGAGCAAGCCCTGGCCGATCCCAGCGGCGTGTTTGTGCAGCCGGTTACGGCAGTGGAACCTCGGAGGAAGCTGCGAACGATACTCCCGTGGGTTGCAGCGGCTATTGTCCTAGCTGCGATCATCGCGGGAATGGCTGTCTGGAAACTGAAGCCACCCGAACCACGCCAGGTCACGCGCTTTGATTACGAACTGCCCGAGGGTCAGCAATTCTGATCAGGGGCGACTCGCTGTTTCACCCGATGGCAGACACTTCGTTTACGGCACAAGCAAAGGGCTTTATTTGCGATCGATGGACGAATTGGACGCCAGACTCGTTGCTGGTACCGATAAGGACTCGGGTCAGCCCTTTTTCTCCCCCGATGGTCAATGGATAGGCTACTTTTCTCAATCCGAGCGGAAGTTGAAGAAGGTTGCTATTAGCGGAGGGGCGCCGGTAGTTTTGTGTGATCTCGGATGGATGGTGGGAGCCAGTTGGGATTCCGATAACACGATTGTATTTAGCTATCCGCAAAAAGGCATCATGAGAGTTTCTGCTCGCGGGGGAACACCAGAAACGCTAATTGAAATCGGGAAAGAAAGAGATGTTTTCTATTTTCCCCAACTTCTGCCAGGCGGAAAGTCCGTGCTGTTTACGCTTGTCACCAAGGAAGGAAGTAAGACTGCATGGCAATCATTGGAGTCGCGGGAGCGGAAGATTCTATTCAAAGGTTATTCTGCTCGATATCTCCCAACCGGACACATACTCTATCTACAAGAAAATAATCTTTTCGCTATCCCATTTCATCCTGACACTTTTCAGATGGCCGGCGGACAGGTTTCAATGGTTGAAGGCGCGCGAGGATATGCCATTGCTAGCTCGGGAGCATTGGTTTATGCGCCTGGAACCGCCGGCGCATCACCATCTTTCCGCCGGTCCCTCGTGTGGGTAGACAGGGAGGGGAGAGAGGAACTACTTCCTGCACCGCCGGGTGCCTATGATCACCCCAGGATTTCACCCGACGGAACACGCGTGGCTTTGAGGGTGATGACCACCAACAATGACATCTGGATCTCGGATCTTCTTCGCAAGACTCTAACTCGCCTGACTTTCGATAACGCCGCTGGTTATCCTCTTTGGACACCCGATAGCAAACGAATCGTTTTTTTTGTGGATAATGAGGGGATAGATGACGGTGTTTGCTGGAAGGCAGCCGACGGTACTGGCGGGGTCGAGCCTATTGGGATTGTCCCGGGCCTGGATATCTTTCCAGTGTCTTGGTCGGGCAATGGGAAGACCCTTATTCTTTCGGCATCTGACAGCAGCCTCGACTCCCGTAGCACGTGGGACATAGGCGTGCTATCGATGGAGGGCGATCACAAATACAAACCGCTGCTATCAGGCAAATATGAAGAGCACCAACCACAGACGTCGCCTAATGGGCGATGGTTGGCATATGCGTCTAATGAATCAGGCAAGGATGAAATCTACGTACGTTCCTTCCCGGAGGTGGATAAAGAACGCTGGCAGGTTTCCACGAGCGGCGGAACCAATCCGCTATGGTCGCCGGATGGCAGGGAGCTGTTCTATCGCAACGGGGATGCTGTCATTGCGGTCTCGGTCAGGACAGAACCCGGCTTCAGTCTCGAAACGACAAAGGTCCTTTTTACAGGAACCTTTGTTTCTAATTCTGAACAGGGTACTGCATGGGATATCAGCCATGACGGCAAGCAATTCCTGATGATGAAGGAAGTTTCCGCGACTTCTGCAGCTGGAGGCCAACGGAAAATCAACATCATCCTGAACTGGCTGGAAGTACTGAAGCAACGGGTACCGGTGAAATAATGACCTATTAGGATTTCCGGCTCATTCTCGGATTACTACTTAAAACAGGCCTTCTCACTCACAATCCACCTGCCCGCCCGGAAAATATCGCTATCCCGCCTTCTCAAGCAATGCCTCATTTATGATGGTCTGATAGCCCACGCCTCGTTTTCGGGCCTCCTTGCGCGCCCAAGCCATGACCTTAGGATGCAATCGAATTGAGGTAGGCTGGTATTTATCTTCCTCTGATTTTACCGGTCGGCCACGGGGAGGACGTGGCCGACCGGTTTTCAGCTCGATCGCCTTGCGAGCAGTTGCCAGTTCCCTCCTGGTGATGCGCCTTGCCTTTTCAAAGGGAAACTCTTTTGAATTCTTCATAGCGCCTCCTTTCGCGCCGGCTTGCTCGCCGAGCGCTGATAATGCGGCAGATCTGCCCTGCCTGCCGTCGCGTAAACACCACAACGAGTACACCGTCGTCTGACTCGCCAATCAGCCACTCCCGCAGTTCTTCTGCCCTGGAGTGCTCGTTCATCGGGAGCGATTAAGGCGAAAGGGATCATCGAAGGCAGTTATCGCCTGATCAAACGCAATCCCGTGCTTACCAGAATTGCGGCTAGCCTTCCCGGCATCCCACTCGAATCGCATATATACAGTATATACCGTAAATGTTCTTCTTCAAACATAATCGGAGAGTGCTTGAACATGATGTCTTGATTTATACATATCTAATCACTTCCATCTCCGATCCGCTGCGCGCCAACCGGCGCTACCAAGCCCTGCTCCGCAAAATGAACCTGGATCCGTGATTCCCTGGCATCAACAGTTCAGGATTACTATTTAAAACAGGCCTTCCCACAAGCAATCCGCTTTGCGGTGTCCCAAAACATCCCTCTTAGAGGCTGTGCCTTCAGCGAAGTTCGCTCATCATAAAAGTACCCCCCGTAACTCACCATAGATCCCAAAACGGGAAGTCTATGCTTTTGCATTTTGAGGCCCACCTTTTTGCTTAGTCGGGATCCTGGAAACCAGCATTAAGCTATCTAGCAGGATGAACTTTAAGACGAATTTAGGGGAAGTAGTTATTGAAGAAGGGTCTGGAATAGGAGATGAAATATGGTCTCCTTGTTACGCATGTGTTACCTATTGGCAATAGGGCATTTTTCTTTGAATCTGTAAGTTATTTGTTTACTGGAGCCAGCGGCCGGAGTCGAACCGGCGACCTACTGATTACGAATCAGTTGCTCTACCAACTGAGCTACGCTGGCTTTCATTGCAGCAGGGAGTGTATAGCAAAATCCGGACTTTGCTTCAAGGATTCTCTATGGCCGTCCCGCTCCACAATTAGCGGCGTCCGGACAAATCAAGAAACTGTTTTCATCCTAAAGTTTTATAACCAGCCCGTCGTGCGCCATTTCCATCGCTACCTCTTCCCTGCGCGCCAGGACTTCCCGGCCGAGATGCGTCAGCACCAGTCTCTTCGCACCGAACCGGCCGGCGTTTTCGGCAATGCGGGGATAATCCAGATGCGTCTCGTATCGCGTATCGAAAAAGCTGCACTCGCATAGGAATAAATCGGCGTTCTGCGTATGCTCGACGAGTTCCTCCATCCACCCGCTGTCGCCCGTGTATACGATCTTCCAGTCGCCTCCCTTAATTTCAAACCCAAGCGAAGGCGGTTGCTCTTGATGCACGGCGCCGAAAGCATCAATCCGCATACCACCCAACCGGTGCGTCTCGCGCGGTGAACCTCAACGAACTCGAGCGCAAACGGAAGCGGCTCGGCAGCAGTGTCGGCATACATGGCGCGGAAAAGCAACCGGACCCGGTCCTCCACTCCTGGAGGACCAACGATCTTCAGCGGCCTGACGCGCGGCTCGATGTACAGGTAGTGCAGAAAAAGAAACGGCAATCCGCCGAAATGATCGCCGTGAAGGTGGCTGAGCAGCACCGCATCAATCTGCTCCGCCGACAAGCCCTGGCGGTTCAACGACGCTAATATCGTCGGCCCACAGTCAAGCAGCAGCGAACCTTCCGGGCTCTCGATCAAATAGGCCGCCATGAGCCGGCCGCCCGCGGAAAATGCATCGCCGGTACCGAGAAAAGTCACGCACGTGGATTTCATGAAAGGAGTATAACATTGACGATTTGACGATTGACGATTGACGATTTGTTTTGCGGTTCCTGGGAGCACCGCCGTCTCGGCTAATGCCGCATGATTTTCATCCTGGGAACGCCCGCGTCTCGCCGGCTGACTGCTGTCAATCGCCATTTCCGGCGAAATATGCAATATTTGCAGCCTATGCAGTTTTTTATGGCTTCGGCCGCCGAGACGGCGGCGCTCCCAGGACTAAAAGTAGGCGGCATTGGGCGAGGCAGCGGCGCTCCCGGCTGGTTGAGGTTGAATGTGCTACAATTCGGGGCTGTCGAAATGAGAGATGAGGCATGAAAAACAAAGACCAGATACTTAAGAAGAAGCTGTTGCGCGGAGTCGGACAGGCCATCGCCGATTTCAACATGATTGTCGACGGCGATCGCATCATGGTCTGCCTGAGCGGCGGCAAGGACAGCTATACACTCCTGACCCTGCTGCTGGATCTGCAAAAGCGCGCCCCGGTCCGGTTTGAATTGCTGGCAGTCAATCTGAATCAGATGCAGCCGGGCTTTCCCGAAAATGTTCTCTCCCGATATCTCTCAGAGCTCGGCGTTCCCTTCCGCATTATCCAGAAGGACACGTATTCGATCGTCAAAAGAACGCTGAAAGAGGGCGAGACGCTGTGTTCCCTCTGTTCGAGGCTGCGCCGCGGAATCCTTTACAACGCTGCCGTCGAGGAAGGCTGCACAAAAATCGCGCTGGGCCATCATGCGGACGATACCGTGCAAACCTTTCTGCTCAACGTTTTCTTTGAAGGCAATCCCCGGAGCATGCCCCCTATGCTCCGCAGCGAAGACGGACGCAACACGGTCATTCGTCCCCTGGCCTATTGCTGGGAATCTGATATCGAAGCGTTTGCCGCCTCCCAGTCGTACCCCATCATCCCCTGCGGTCTTTGCGGATCGCAGGAGAACCTCCAACGCAAGCGCATGCGGCGCCTGATCGACGACCTGGAGAAAGAAAATCCCAATATCCGCTACTCCATCCTGTCGGCATTGGGGAAATTGCATGAATCAACCAACCTGGAGGCCGGAATTGGCAAAAACTCTGCGCTGCGCATTCTTTGATCTCGATAATACCCTTTATCCAAAATCGAGCGGCGTGATGCAGGCGATCGGCGGCCGCATCAACCAATACATGGTCGAGCGCCTCAACGTCAGGCCCGCCGAAGTGACCGGAATGCGGGATGATTTCCTGAAAACATTCGGCACAACGCTCAATGCGCTGCGCCGGTTTTATGCCGTCGACCCGGATGAATATCTCGATTTCGTTCATGACCTGCCGCTGCACCTGCATCTGCAATACGAACCGGAACTCGATCAGATGCTGGAGCGCATGGAACTGCGCAAGATCATCTTCACAAACGCCGACGCAAAACATGCCAGACGGGTCCTTTCGCAGCTCGGTATCCTGCGCCATTTCGAATCCATCATCGATATCCACCTGCTGGACTTCGTCAATAAGCCCAGCCGCCGTGCATATTTCACAGCATTGGAATATGCCTCCGCCCGACCGGAGGAATGCATCCTGATCGAAGATTCGATTGTGAACATTATTCCCGCCGCCGACCTCGGGATGACTACCGTACTGGTTCGGGAAGGGTCACCCAAGAATGGCGCGCACCATCACATCAGCCGCATCACCGAGTTGGAGAATCTGCTCGCGTCACTTGATTTGATTCCTGATTCCGGATTCCGGATTCCTGATAAAAAACAGTATCCGGCAAAGGAAGCAAATTCAGAATTTAGTTGAGTATTTCAAGAATAGTTGCCCCGAATGGCTATTGTCACGGAATCAGGAATCAGGAATCCGGAATCAGGAATCAGGAATCAGGATCAGGAATCAGGAATCAGATCAGGCAGGCAGGTAGCGGCGGAATTCCGGGGGAGGTTCTGTCTGAAAAGCCAGCGGCGTGCCTCGGACCGGATGCACGAATCCCAGATGGAACGCATGTAATCCAAGCCTGCCGAGCGGATTCTGCGTACTGCCATAGGCGCGATCCCCGACAATCGGATGTCCCATCTCGGACAAATGCACTCGGATCTGGTTCTTTCGGCCCGTCTCCAGCGTCACTTCGAGCATAGTAAGATTATGAAGACGGTTCAAAACGCGGAAGTGAGTAACGGCGGACTTCCCTTTCCGTGTGTCTTCCGTCGAATGCATGCGCATGGAACGATCCTCCGCCAGATGGCTCCGGATGGTCCCTTGATCTTTCTGCACTCTCCCCTCAACGATCGCCCAATACTTGCGCTGAATATCGTGGCGGCTGAACACACCCTGCAGCAGGGACTGCACTCTTTCGGATTTGGCAAAAACCAGGACTCCGCTGGCGAGCTTGTCCAGCCGATGCACAATATACAGTTTCTGCCTGGGATTATGTTCCCGGACGTATTCCCGAAGATGCGCGTACGCCGTTTGATCCCGTTCGTCGAGAGTTGCTACGGTCAACAAACCTGCCGGCTTATGCACAATCAGAAGATCGCTATCTTCATACAGGACCTGCAATCCGCCTGAAGCTTTCGCCGTCACCTGGCGCGCGCCGATCTCGATAACGTCTCCGGGAGAAATGCTGCGGGCGGCAAGCACGCAGGGCTCACCGTTCACGCTGACCCTGCCCTGGGAAAGCATCTGCCGCAAAGTGCGATTAGACGCACCGGGCACAAGAATCTTTAGCGTATCCAGGAGTGAATTTGATTTAGAGGCTTCGGTTTTCACCTAGCTTCGATTGCAGACAAGCATCCGGGTTGTGTCGGCAAAGCGAACCGTTATTTTGTTGGGCGCGGTAAACGTTTGGACGCAGCCCAACCCAAAAGTGGCGTGCTCGATCCAGTCGCCTTCGCCATAATTGCCCGACATGCTGTATTTCTTGTGGGTTTTGGCGGCGGCTTCCTGCATCACCTCTTCCCAGGATTGCCGAGTCCTTTTGGTGGTTGCCTTTTTGGGCGTTTTCGGCGCCTTTTTGGCCGCAGTCTTGGCCGCGGGTTTTGCCGCAGTCTTGGCCACGGGCTTGGCAGCGCGATAGTTGTGCTCGCCATTGCATGTATTGCAGCGAACACGACGCAGTTTGGCTCCCTCCATCGCTACGACGGAATGCGCCAGAACTATCTTGCACTTGGTGCAATATGCCTCAACATCCGAACCAACAGCAATTTTGCTCATAGGCAATATAGTACCATAAGAAAGCCAATAACGAGCCGGAATTCTGCAGCGGGCGACGCTCCCCGCAGACAAGAACATGTGGGTCGGAGCTTCGAAGAGACTGTCTCTCCACTAACTTTGCTGCAACCGTTTTGAAGCGGATTCCGCTTCTCTGAAATCTGGAAAGGGCTGAAAAGAAGCAGCCACGAATTACACGAATTTCACTAAATTTTGTTTTTTAAATTTGTGAAATTCGTGTAATTCGTGGCAAAAAATGAAGACGAGATCCAATTTATGAATTTTGCGCCCAATGCGCGCCAATATGCCAAAACGAGTTATTGCCCAAGCTAAGGATTAAGAATTTGATATTTTTGGTGATACCAGAGAATGCCGAGGATGGTTTTGCCGTCGTTGATCTCCCCGGTACGAATTTTCTCCAGACACTCCTCGAGAGAATAGGATACGACGGTAATATGCTCGCCTTCCTCCAGGCGCTGCGCTTTCAACGTGAGGTCGCGCGCCAGGAACAGATGAATGGCTTCATTGCTGAATCCGGGAGTCGTATAAAAAGTGCACTCCTGCGTTAATGTGCCGGCGCAATACCCGGTCTCCTCCTCGATTTCCCGCGCGATGGTGTCCAGCGGAGTCTGTCCGCTGTCCAGTTTCCCGGCCGGCAACTCCAGTATGAATTTGCCGATCGGGTACCGGAATTGGCGGATCAGCAGAAGGCGGCCGTCTTTGAGCACGGGGATTGCCGTCACTCCGCCGGGATGCAGGACCACTTCCCGGATGGTGCTTGTGCCGGAAGCCTGCCGGATTGTGTCCACATGCAAAGTCACAATTTTGCCGCGATAAATTTCCTCGTGGCTCAGAATGGCTGTTTCAGGATTTTCGTCGCTCACGTCGCCTCCATGTCGCCCATAGAATACAGGATGCGGAGCGCAGGATACAGGATGTGTTCCGTCCGTCTCTTTGTTACACTCCATAAGCCCGCATTTCTCACGGGCTTTATGGAGATTTGCGAATGGCTTGTTGCGATGACATTGATCAGATCCTGGGCCCGGGCGGCGCCGTTGCCGCCAACCACCCCTTCTATGAACACCGTCCCGGCCAGATAAAAATGGCTCAAGCCGTGGCGGACGCCATCGGGCAGAACTGTCACCTCTGCGTCGAAGCCGGCACGGGCACCGGAAAAACGCTGGCATATCTGCTGCCGCTCATCTTTTCCAATAAAAGAGTCATCGTCTCCACGGCCACGAAAAACCTGCAGGAGCAGCTTTTTTTTCGGGACATCCCATTTCTCGAAAAAGCCCTGGGGCAAAAATTTTCCGTCTGCTATATGAAAGGCCGCAGCAACTATCTCTGCTGGAATAAGCTCGAGGCGATCGAAAGCGAGACCTATCTCTTCTCTCCGCACGATCCGGAATATCTGAGGATGATTAAGAAGTGGGTGCACACGACGGAGACGGGCGATCGCGCCGAATTGACGGAACTGCCTGACGATGCGTTGCTGTGGCACCGGCTGGACGCCCGCCGCGAAACGTGCTCGGGACAGAAGTGCCGCAACTTCGATGCCTGCTTTGTCACCAAGGTCCGGCGGCAAGCCCTCGAATCCGATATCATCATCGTAAACCATCACCTGTTCTTCGCCGACCTGGCATTGCGGCAGGGAGATTTCGCCTCGATTCTGCCCGATTATTCGGTCCTTGTGTTTGACGAGGCGCACGAAATCGAAGACGTCGCCACCCAGTACTTCGGCGTGATGATCAGCAACTACAGGATCGAAGAACTCGTGCGCGACGCCGACCGGGCGCTGACCGAAACCGGGGCGGCTTCGGCATTCCTCACCGAACAGCTGGCGAAACTGGCGGAGCGCTCCAAGGAGTTTTTCGGGCGTTTCCAAAGCAAGGAAGGTCGTTTTGTATTGCAGCCGCTTGGATCGGGACTGGGCGTTCGCCGCGGACTCCACGGCGTCGACAGCATCAGTGACTCCTATCGGGCGCTGCGCACGCAGCTGAATGTGCTCCGGTCCTCTCTCAGCAATGTCCCCGTTCAGAGCGAAAACATCGACGCCCTGGCGCGCAGAAGCCTGGAGATGGAAAACGAATTGGGAACAATCCTCGAATCCGAGTCCAGCGAGCATGTGTTCTGGTGCGAGATCCGCGGCCGCGGCACTTTTCTCTGGGCGTCCCCCATAAACATTGCCGCCATTCTCGGCGATCGCCTGTTTTCGCAGGTAGACACGGCAATCCTGACGTCGGCGACGCTTTCGACCGGCGGGAATTTCTCCTTCGTGAAATCGCGCCTGGGGCTCGAAGCGGCACACGAGCTGATCGTCCCCTCACACTTCGATTTCGCCACCCAGGCAATTCTGTATGTACCAAAGAATATTCCGGAACCAAGAGAGGAAGGCTGGGTGCGGCATGCCTGCAAGGAGCTCGAGACGATTCTTGAAGCGAGCCAGGGACGTGCTTTCGTTTTATTCACCAGCTACAGCCAGATGGAACAGGTTTATCAGACGCTGAAAAGCCGTCTGCCTTTTCCCGTTCTTCTCCAGGGAGAGAAAAGCAAATCCGGGCTTCTGGATTCCTTCCGCAATACTCCGAATGCGGTTCTGTTCGCCACAAGCAGCTTCTGGCAAGGCGTCGATGTGCAGGGGGAGCAGCTGAGTTGCGTGGTCATCGACAAGCTTCCCTTCTCCGTCCCCAGCGACCCTGTGACTGCGGCGCGCATCGCGCAGATTAACGAATCGGGCGGCAACGCGTTTTATGACTACCAGATCCCAACCGCTACCATTCTCCTGAAACAAGGCATGGGACGGCTGATCCGCAGCAAGACAGACCGCGGAATTCTGGCCCTGCTGGACAAACGCATCCTGACCAAAAGCTACGGGAGAATGTTTCTCCGGAGCCTTCCCCCGGCGCCGCTTACCCACGATTCCAGTAAAATCTGCAACTTCCTCGGTAAATGAGAATCTTCATTACCGGCGCACGGGCTTTGTTGACAGAACGCGGAAGGACCAATAGAATAGCGGCGTTTCCTATCGTGCACACGTCATTGCAGGGGAACTGCAAGGAGGAGCCATGCATTTCTCGTCGTCCAAATTCAGTTTTATGGCTGTTTGCCTGATTGTCTTGTTTCTGGCATTACCGGCCGTGGCGCAAGTCCGGATTTTCAGGGGAAAAGTCACCGATGATAAGAACCAGCCTATTGCGGGGGCCACGGTCATCATTCAAGGGATCGATGTCAAGTCCCGTACGTATAAGGCCAAAACCGACAAGAAGGGAACCTACTTTTATATGGGCCTTCCGGACGGCGTTTATCATGTAGCCGCGCGGGCTGAAGGATTCTCTCCCGCCTACCAGACCAACATCAAAGCTACCGTTCAGGAAGAGCGGGTGATAGATCTGCAGCTCAAGCCGGGCCCGGATCAAAAACTCCCCTTCGAAATGACGCCTGAGGAATATGAGAAGCTTAAGGCAGAATCCGAAAAATCCCAAAAGCGGACTGAGGCCTCAGCGCAAGTACAAGCCTTGTTCGATGAAGGAGGCAAGACTCGCCGAAGCTGGAAAACACTCGGAAGCGATCGAAGCATTCCAGAAGGCGCTCGCACTGGATTCTCAGCAGGCCGACATTTTGGCAAACATGGCGGAGTCCTACCGGAAGCTCGGCAAGCTGGATGAGGCTCTGGAAGCCTACAAGAAAGCGATAGCCATCAACCCCAACAACGGAATTTTCTACACAAACATGGGCGTCGTTCTCGACAAGATGGGGAAGAGCACGGAGTCGCTGGAAGCCTTCAAAAAAGCCGCTTCTCTGAATCCCGGAGGATCGGCGCAAAGCCACTTCAACCTGGGCGCCAACCTCGCAAACAACGGACGCACGGATGAAGCGATCGAAGCCTTTCGGAAGGCGATTGCCGCAGACCCGAATTTTGCCGATGCCTATTATCAGCTGGGGATGAGCCTGTCCGGAAAGCCGGAAACCATAGAAGAGGCGGTCAAGGTTCTAAAGAAATATCTCGAGATCGGACAAAAGGCCGATCAGATTGAAGTCGCCAAAGCCATCATCCAAGCCCTCGAACAATCCATGAAGAAGAAATAGGCAGTATTTTTCGAAATGGATTTTTCAGGCAGGGATCTATTCCTCTGTCATGGAGGAGAACAATGCTTCGGCGCGGCGGCACCCGACGTCGGCGAGATTCTGGAGTGCCGCCAGCGCTGACTCCGCAACGATAGCTTCCGGATGCCGGGTCAGCTCGACAATTTTCTTCAGCGTGGAATCCTCGACTTCGTTCGGCCTGTGCCAATAGGCTACGGAAAGCTCCGAAAGAGCGCACGCCTGGATTTCAGGATCGTCATGGGTCGCAAGCTCCGCGAGGGCTTTGAGTGACCGGCTTCCTCCCTGCTGGGCGATGGCACCGAGGGATTCGATAATCCATTGACTCATCTTCCCGGCGCTTTTGGCGCGCTTGCCATCGGTAACTTTAGTGGCGCAGCACATCTTTAAGGTAGGAAGGAAAAAATCCACAGCCGCATCATCCCCGATCGCACCGATAGCCTCTATGATCGCTATCTGCAGTTCACGAGCGCCGAAGCCTTTGATCTGCTTCGCTTTGGTAAAGGCTTTTTTCAGCGGTTCGAGAAAGCACCGGTCTCCTATGGCGCCCATGGAATACGCGGCAAATTCTCGCCGCTTGACGTTTTCATGTCCCAGCAACCCGAGCAGAGGCTCAGTGAATCGGGGATCGCGCAGAACGCCAATGCGGGGAATTATCTCGAAGAGGTCTTCAATGGTGCCGGCTTCCATGACGGAAAGGCATTCATGAATCATATCCTCGGAGAAACGTTTCGTCTTCTTGGGATTGGACTTGTTTGATTCTGCCAAATTTATCGGAACCTCATCCGTGTCAACGTTTCAGGAACCTTGGGAAACCCATTATACGACTATGTATCAGTTATTTAACAGTTATTTAACGGCCAACTAGTTAAATCGTAGTTCCTGCCGGCAAACGTCAATGGGGCATAGCGGACTCCGCAGCCCCTGATCCGGTGGAGTTGTTTAAAAACTTTTGCTTGCATTCTTCAGAGCAAAAATAAAACTCTTCGCTTTTTTTATCCAGCCGGACGGCAAGACGGCAATCCATATACATTCCGCAGACCGGATCCTTCACCATATGCTTCGAGTCGCCCGTCGAATTGTCCTTCGCCTGGTTGCTTTTTGAAGCGCCAAGAAAGAAATTCAGCACGCGCCGGAACAGCCAAGACAATTAAGACCAACCCCAAGATTCGAAATAGTATGGAAGGCATAGGTTTTCTAAATCCCGACGACTATTCCGCGGATCCTTTCAGTTGGCGAATCCTCTGTTCCAATTCCGATCTTTGCGGATAATTCGGATTAGACCGCAACAGCTCTTCCCATATATTGATTGCGCCTTTTGTATCTTTTTTGGCGTTGGCCAGAATGATTCCCTTATTGAACATGGCTTGCACGAAGCCCGGGCTATATCCAAGGACCGCATCCAGAGTCTCTAAAGCCTTGTCGCTCTGGCCAATGTAATGCAAGCACACGGCAAGATCCGTTTCGGCATTCGGGTCTTTCGGACGGAGTTTCAAACTCCGCTCATAGAAACCGACCGCTTTATCGTATTGACCGAGATCGTAATACAGATTCGCGACTTGCGTTTGAAGATCAGGATTTTGCGGATCCTGCGCGCTCATCTTTTCGAGTGCCGCTAATCGCTCTGCCGCATCGATCGGCGGATTATTGGCCGGCATCGTCCCTTCGGGCGAATTCCGTGTTTCTGCCGGTGTGATGTCCCGCTGGTCGGAATTCAAATAGATGAACGTGAATGCGGTCAAGGCCAACGCCGCAACCACGCAGCCAAAAATTACATTTATGGTAAATCTGCTTAGCTTCATAAGTTAATCTTACGGAAGCAGGCACCCACTAATCAAGCTGGATCCGCCGGGACTGTCGAGAATCAGCGTTACGGGGCCCGCATTGGTGAGCATGACCTGCATCATGGCCTGGAATTGGCCGGTCTGGACATCGGGCACTATCCTGCGAACGATGGCGACGAATTCGTGGTACAGCCTCTCGGCATCTGCCGGTGGAGCTGCATCCGTGTACGAGGGACGCCGCCCTTTCCGGCAATCCCCGTATAAAGTGAACTGCGATACTATCAGCAGCTGCCCTTTGATATCCTGCAGGCTCCGGTTCATTTTCCCTGCGTCGTCCGTAAAAATCCGCAGTTCGACGATTTTTTTTGCCATCCAAAGCAGGTCTTTTTCCGTATCCTGGCGGGAAATCGCCACCAGAGCCACAATTCCTTCTCCAATGCAGGCGACCGAAGAATCCTCGATCACCACTTCCGCCCGGCTTACCCGCTGTACCACCGCTCTCATAACAGACAGATTCTCCGGCGATTTGAACAAAAGGTCAACAGATCGCTCAATTATCTAACCCGCCTCAAATTCAGTTTCAAGTTCCAGGTTCCAGGTTGCCGTTTGAAACCTGTAACTTGCAGCCTGTAACCTGCATTCTGCTCCAGCATCACGGCATCGTTGACAGCGCCTGCCGGCAAAGTGTATATTTTGCCGGATATATGAAATTCAACGGCTACACCAGACAAGACCGCAGGCATGCAGGCCCACATCAAGTGTGGGGAATGCCCTCCTCCGGCCGTACTAGTGTGGAGGGGGCGAGCAGGTGAATCCAGAACTTCGGAACCTGATAGCCCTTCAAGACCTAGAGTTAAGAATTGCCGGTCTGCAAAAACAAGTCTCCGAAATACCTGATTCCGTCCAGGCGCTTGAACGCGAACTCCACCGCATCCGGGCGGAATACGACGAACTCGTCGCACGATCGAAAGAACTCGTTAACCATAGACGCATTCTCGAAGGACAGGCAGACCTGAGCCGGAGCAAGCTTTCACGCCTCAAAGATCAGCTCATGGCAGTCAAAACGAACAAGGAATATACTGCCATGCTCCATGAAATCCAGACAGCGGAGGGACAGATCCGCAGCGATGAAGACCAGATTCTGGAAATCATGGAAGAGATGGAAAACAAGGAGAAAGGTCTCAAGGGCGCGGAACAGGAAGTGAAAAAGAAGTCGGCAGAGCTTCAGGAAAGCATCCGGAAGACAACAGATTCTGCGCCGTTGCTGGAGGCGGATCTCGAAAAACTGCGGCAGGAAAGACTCCTAATGGAGTCCCAGATCAGCGCGGACTTGCTTTCCCGCTATCGGCGTATCGCAGACGCACGCAGAGGGATTGCCCTGGCCGAAGCCAAAGATGAACTCTGCAGCGCCTGTCATGTCCGCATCCGGCCGCAGATGTACGCCAACCTGCACCGTACCGACAACATCCACGTCTGCGACAGTTGCTCCCGCATATTGTTTTTTCGGGAAAGCGTCTAATCCTTTCTCCTCTTTGCCTCCGCCAATACAACGCACACACATCGCTCGTCCAACAACAACCATGTGAGTCAGGGCCGCAGCGGCCGTCCAACGGTTGGCGGGTTGGCGAATAGTTAAAAGCCTTTCCCTGGGAGCGTCGGCGTCCCGCCGGTAAAGCTTTTAGGATCAATACCGTGATCATCCTTTTTGCATGCCCGCAGGACGCCTATTCCGGATGTTGCGGCAGCTCGCTGCCGCTTTTGGAAACGGCCGGCAATATCGCCGCCGATGTCTTAATGCAACAGTTCACCTGACAAAGCGGCAGCGATTTACAGCCCCTTTTTCAGCATCTTCAACGAAAAGCCGTTGAGACTGCTACACTCCCTGGCAAAAAGTATGCGGCATTAGGCGGGACGCCGCTCCCTGGTGGCAACCATGGGAGAACTCTGCAGCGCCTCTCACCTCCGCATCCTGCCGCACAGTACGCCAACCTGCACCGTACCGACAACATCCACGTCTGCGACAGTTGCTCCCGCATATCGTTTTTTCGGGAAAGCGTCTAATCCTTTTTCCATTCTGCCTCCGCCAATACTTCACACATATATCTCTTTTTACAACAACCAATATGTGGGCCAGGGCTAAAGTGGCTGTCTCAAAATTCACTCATTGAGCGGGCTTACAGCCTTTTTCCGGTTTATCGCTAAATTCCTAGGGCTTCGCCCTAGGCTGGTATGGATCGCGCCTTCGGCGCTTAAGATACTGTATAGTTAGGGGTTTAAAGCGCCGAAGGCGCGATCCATACCAGCCTGGGGCGAAGCCCCAGGAAAAAGTCGCAAAAGAAAATCAAGGGCTGAAGGCCCGCCCAATGCGAGTTTTGAGACAGATTCTGAAGCCCGGACCCACTTGTTTCAGAAAGTAACACTCTGATATCCTGTGGTACAGGTAATCATGATGGTTGATCCTATGGGCTTTACACAAACGAGATCCGCGCGTTTTTCATTCGGCCTTTGCTGCGCTCTGCTGGTTTTCTCTGTAATCGGGACAATGAATGGCACCGTTTCCGCCCAGGAACCTCAAACGACGATTCGCACTGAAGTCGAGCTGGTGAATATCGTCTTCACGGTGACAGACAAAGACGGGCGTCCGGTCCCCGGCTTGAAAGCGGACGATTTTCAGGTATTCGATAACAAGAAGCCGCAAAAGATCGAATATTTCAGCGATCTCGGCAAAAGCAGCGATGTGCCTTTGACCATCGCATTGCTCATCGACACCAGCGGCAGCGTCAAAGACGAACTGGACTATGAAAAATCCACGGCAGTGGAGTTCTTCAAGGATATCCTGCGCCCCAAAAAAGACCTGGCGTTGATCATACAGTTTGATTCCGAGGTCAATCTGGTTCAGGATTTCACGCAAAGTTTCGACGACCTTCTGAATGGCATGGACAGATTGAAAGCCGGCGGCAGCACTTCTCTCTACGACGCGGTATATCTTGCAGCAGAGGAAAAACTCAAGCATGAAACGGGACGCAAAGTGATGGTAATCATCACCGATGGCGATGACACCGGCAGCAAGGTCCGCAAAGAAGAGGCGATCGAAGCGGCGCAGCGCAGCGATGTGCTGATCTACGGAATTGGCGTGCAGACTGAGCAATCAAGCTTTCGCGTGCTGAAGAAATTCGCCGAAGAGACGGGAGGCGCGTTTTTTTCGCCTCACGCCAAACAGGCTGAAATTCGGGATGCCTTCCGCTCTATCCGAGAGGACATCCTCGGACAATACAGCCTGGCTTACGGCTTAAACGCACAAAAGGACGGCAGTTACCACGCGCTCGATATTCGCTGCAATGTCGGCGGCGATGCGCGTCCGCGCGCGCAAAGGCTACTATGCCCCCAAAGCGACTGCTGCGGCATTCGAGTAAATTCAGCCTGCACGAAACGCTCTCCTCCATTGCATCAAATAGTTTCAGGTTTCTCTCCCATGGCCGATATGTATCTGGAGACACAATTCTCGTGTTAACGATAAGGCTGGACCATGAGAGCTCATTTGTCAGAAGCTGCTGCAGACATCATCATTCCCGTATGCGACGGGTATTCCTTCACGCGAAACCTGCTCGAAGGAATTTACCGTTTTGCGGATTTGCCGTTTCATATCTATGTCATCGACAACGCATCCACGGATGAAACCGCCGACCTGGACAAGATCTACACACGCGACATAACGATCATCCGGAATCGGGAAAACCGGGGCTGGCGCGCCGGCATCAACCAGGGTGTTCAGTTGGGCCGGAATCCCTACGTCATTTTTATGAATAATGGCGTTGAAATATCCCAGGGATGGCTCGGCAATCTGACTGCGTTCCTGGATACGCATCCGCGCATCGGGGCGGTGGGGCCGCTGGGCTCGAACCCGAATGATTGGCAATGCATCGATAGAGTCCGCGAAAAAATCGTTACGCAAATTCCGCGCTTTTTAACTGAGGACCTGCACGAACGCAATCGAATCCTAAAATATCATTTCCCACGGGCCGGCATATTGGTCGAAGGAATGCTGGCATTTTTCTGCATGGCGCTCAAGCGCCGCACCGTGGAGGCAATTGGCCCGCTGGATGAAGGATTGGTTGGAGGCGGCGATGGCACCGATTATTGCCGGCGCTTGCGTAAAGCAGGGTATGTCCTTGGCCTTTCCCTGGACACCTACGTCCTGCACCATAATTCCTGATTCCGGATTCCGGATTCCGGATATAAAGCAGTATCCGGCAAAGGACGCTAATTCAGAATTTATTCGAGTATTTCAAGAATAGTTGCCCCGAACGGGCATTGTCCGGAATCCGGAATCAGAATCGGAATCAGGAATCAGGAATCAAGGAACGTACATATATCCCTTCCCCCGCAAGCTGATGAAGTGCCTTGGCTGATCCGGCTCCTCTTCGAAATACTTCCGCAAGCGGGCGATAAAGTTGTCCACTGTCCGCGTTTCCACCTCGGAATGGTAGCCCCATACTTTTTCCAGAAGCTCGCCGCGCGAAAACACGCGATTGGGCTGCGCTGTCAGCGTTTCAAGCAAGTCCGCCTCGAGCGCCGTAAGCTGGAGCGGGCCGCGGGGACCTTCGCCGCGGAGTCTTTCAAGATCGACTCGATACCCGGCGATTGTTATTGTGCGTGAAGGCTGGGATTTATCGGCAAACCAGGTCGCGCGTTTGAGCATCCGCTCCACTCTCAAAAGCAGCTCTCGCAAGTGAAACGGTTTGACCATATAGTCATCCGCACCCAACTCGAGCCCATGAATGCGGTCTTCCGCCGCCGACCTGGCGGTAAGCATGATAATAGGCAGCCTTGGATCGCGCTGCCGGATCTGGCGCGCGACTTCAAATCCGTCCATTTCTTCCAGCATGAGATCCAGGATGAGAAGATCGAACGGTTCTTGCCCGTAAAGCGCGAGGGCTTCCTTCCCGTTCGGAGTATGCCGTACCTCGTAGCCTTCCTGCTCCAGGTTAAACTGAAGCGGGCGGGCAAGATTTAATTCATCCTCTACCAGGAGGATCCTGGAATGATGCTCTTGATCTTTTTTCAATGGTTTCGGGACCTGCTTTCGGCTTGTGGATTTTTGTTTCTGCGCGCCGCCGGGTTCCAGTATTTCCGGACTCGCGGCAGGCGCACGCTGAAAGTCGATCCGCGCCCCGGCCCCTGGCTCGAAGCCCAGATTTTGCCGCGGTGATCTTTCACGATATTCCGCACAATGTAGAGGCCCAGGCCGGTTCCGCGCACGTTCGAGGTTCGTCCTTCGGAGCCCCTCCAGAACATTTTAAAAACCTGTTTGAGATCCTTTCCCGGAATTCCTACGCCGCTGTCGATGACGTCGAGGCGGCAACTCCGCAGATCCCGGCTCAGTCTCAGGCTAATTTTGGAATCGCGGGGAGAATAGCGCGCGGCATTTTCCAGAAGGTTGGCAAGTACCACGCGCATGGCAGAGCGATCAATGGCGACATGGGCGTCGCGCCCTTTCTCAAAAACGATGGTCCGGCCTTCTTTCTCATACAGGTGACGGTCTTCCGCCAGGATTTCCTCAAGAAAATGCCGCATGCTGACAGTTTCCACCCGGTATTTGCCGCGCATCTTTTCGATCCGCGCGGCTCCCAGAATGCGATCGATCAGAGTCGAGAGACGGTCGGTATCGTCGAGCATCATTGCAACAAATTCGCCGCGCTTTTCATCGGACAGATCCCGCAATGCCATGGTCTCCAGCGCCAGCTGAATCGACGCGACCGGAGACTTGAGTTCGTGCGTCACATTGGCGACAAAGGCGCGCTGCATATTGATAAGGCGGTGCTGCTTATTCCAGTAGATAAAAATTACTGTGGCGCCCGCGAGAATCAGGGTGAGCAGGATGCCGCCTTCGACAAGCGGGAGCCAGCCCAGGCCGTCCGCTTCAACCTGGGTCCTGAGTCGCTCCGCCATCATGCGCAGCTGCGAGTGTTTTTCCAGATACCACCGGATCCAGACGATCATCAAAAGGATCCAGAGGACCTGGATGGAAAGGAAGATTGTGACCGGATGAACCAGCCACCTTGTTTTAAGTTGGATGCGCTTTATCACGATCTCAAGCCGGCGTCTCCGCGCGGCCTCTCATAATATGCAACGAATAGAATTGTACTATTCTGTATCCCGGACGGGCATTCGCATCAAGCTAACCCGTGCGCCCGGAACTCAACCGAGCAAAATCCGCGGTTTCAAGCCTAGATCGCGGGACAAGAATATGGAAGTCCCGAAGGGACGATGCAGCAAAGCCCAGGGTGGAAGAGCACGCGCAAGCGGGATCTGAAACCCTGGGTTTCAGGATAGGATTTAGGTCAAGCCCTGTGAGGGCGATGCAGGCTGCGTCGCCCTCACAGGGCTTTTGCTTTCTTCATCTCCGACCCCAGGGCTCCGGCCGCCTTGCGGCCTGCGCCCTGGGCTTTGCTGTGCCGCGCTTTCAGCGCTAGGAATACTTGCCGCGCATGCCTGATGAGATGTTTTCGCATTCTCAACATACTTCCGGAGAGACAATCTGAGATTCTCCCTTCCGAAGGAGCTGAAGTAATTCCGCGCCGAACTCCTGCACGCGCCATTGCCGCATCCCGGGCAGTGCTGCAAGCTCTCCCATATCCGCCGGAGGAGCCGCCGCGACATGCTCCAGCAGGCTCGCCGGGAAAACGACGCCAATCTGCAAATTCAGTTCCTTGGCCTTTTCATTCCGCCAGAGTCTCAGCATCTCCAGGAGAAGCTTAGCCGCCCGGCCGGGAGATTTCCAATTGTTGCGCTGCGGCGCTTCCAAAATCGATACGTCCTGCTTGCGCGCTTCCGAGATGAGGCTCACAATGCGCGCAGAATGCTTCCGGGCGACCCGGCTGGAAACGCCTCTTCTCCTGTTAAGTTCCTCCGGGGAAACCGGGGGCCGCTGCACCAGGTCCAGCAGGACCGAATTATTCAAAACTTTAAACGGCGGCACATCCATTTTGCGCGCGACCTCATCGCGAAACAGGAACAGGGCGCGCAGCACGACCTGATCCTGAAGGGAAAGGTCGCGGTTTCCTTTTATCCGGCGAAATCCTTCAGGGTCGAATTCCTTTTCGCGCCTTTCCGCAGACGCGGCGGTCTCAAACTCCTCCTGCGCCCAGCCGAGGCGCCCCTTCAGCCGTAACTCCGCTTCCAGCAGGTCTCTTATTTGAAGCAGGTGATGTGTATCCATGGCCGCATAATTCAGCTGCTCTAAATCCAGCGGCCTGCGCGACCAGTCATCGCGCTGTCTTCGCTTGGAATGGTGCACTCCCAGGAACTCTTCCATCAAAGTGCTCAGGCCCAGGAATTCATACCCCAGCAGTTGCGCGGCGATGTGCGTATCGAAGATATTCACAAAAGCAAAGTCGTAATCCCGGCGAAGACAGTACGTATCGTAGCCGGACGCGTGGAATACCTTTTCCACCGATGGATTGCACATCAATGGCGCGAGTTCGTTCACGTTCTTGATCGCTAGAGGATCGAGGATGTATGTATTGCTGTCGGTCGAAATCTGGATCAGGCAAACTTTTTCAAAATAGTGATACAGGCTGTCGGCTTCTATGTCGATCGCCAGGCGTGAAGACGCCATCAGGTGTTCCAGCATCCCGTGGAAACAGTCTTCTGTAGTCACAAAAGTATAGGGGGGTGGGGCAACGGCTTCTATTTCAATAGGCAATGAATTCATACGCTCGATAGGGTATCAGAATCCGGAGCAAAAAGTGAATCCAGAACGTCTCCAATTCTCATTTAATTACTAAATAGGATGTCCAATAGCCGTCAGCCATCAGCCTCAGCCTCAGCCATCAGCTCTCAGCTGTCAGCTGTCAGCTTTTTAAAGGAATCACTACACACGTTCCTTCCTCACCTGCCGGAAAACAAAAGTCCCGGAGACGATGCAGGCAGACTTCGCCGCGCTTTCATCGCTGACAGCTGAAAGCTGACAGCTGATAGCTCGTTGCTTAGATGCGCCGGGAGAGCTTGCGCAACCGGTGGATCACCGACTCCAGGATCTGAACCGCGCGATCCACTTCTGCGCCGGTGTTGTAGAAGCAGAGACTGAAGCGCAGGGATCCCTGGACGACTTCCGGCCGCAAACCCATCGCCGTCAGGACGTGGCTGGGATCCAGAGCTCCTGAAGAACAGGCGGAACCGGTGGATATGGCGACGCCCTCAAGGTCGAGAGCGATGACGGCAGCTTCTCCTTCAAGATTCTCAAAAGAAAGATTGCTGATATTGGGCAGCCGCGGCGCGTGTCCGTTGATGCGCGCCCCCTGGACCCGGCTCAATATCTGACTTTCGAGGCTGTCGCGCAGCGCGCCGACGCGTGTCAACATCTCGGGCTGCCGCTCCCGGGCAAGCCGCGCGGCCGCTCCGAGTCCCGCGATCGCGGGAACGTTTTCCGTGCCGGCACGCCGTTTCCTTTCATGCGAACCGCCGGTCATGAATGGAATGGTCTTCGTACCCTTGCGAATATAAAGAGCTCCGACTCCCTTCGGACCGTGGAACTTGTGAGCCGACAGCGAAAGCAGATCGACGCCGAGGTCGCGCACGTTCGCGGGGATCTTCCCGACAGATTGCACGGCGTCGGTATGCAGCAAAATTCCGCGCTTCCGGGTTATGGCGGCGATCTCCTCGATGGGCTGGACAACTCCGGTTTCGTTGTTCGCGTGCATCACGGAAACGAGGATCGTGCTGTCGCGCATGGCCTCTTCAATCACTCCCGGATCCACTCGCCCGGAAGCATTGACGGGAACAACCGTAACTTCAGCCCCCGCGCTTTCGAGCGCTTTGCAGGTAGCCAGAATCGCCGGGTGCTCGATCTTCGTCGTGATGACATGGTTGCCCGGGCGATACCTGCTGCGAAAGACGCCCCAAAGGGCTGTATTATCGGATTCTGTCCCGCCCGAGGTGAAGACAATTTCCCGCGTGTCGGCGCCCAGAAGTTCGGCGACAGAACGGCGGGCATCCTCCACGACTGCCCGCGCTTCCTGGCCGAAAATATGGACAGAGCTGGCATTTCCGAAATTCTCGCGGAAACACGGCAGCATGGCTTCCAGTACCTTTTCATCCACGCGCGTAGTCGCGCTATTATCCAGATAGATTCTTTCCTTCATCATGTCCTAGAATAGCATATTAAGGGTCGTTACAGCGATTGCCTAGGGTGTTCGGAATCGGTATCGGTATCGGTCGCATCGGTTTTCGGCTTTTGGCTTAGATCCCCTGCACCTAAAAACCGATACCGATACCGATAGCGATACCGATAGCGATATATATGGGAGGGTGGCATGCCAGTCATAACATTGTTGTCGGACTTCGGGTTGAGCGATTATTTCGTGGGTGCGGTAAAAGGAGTCATGCTGAGTCTGAACCCTGACGTGGCGTTTGTGGATATCAGCCATCAGGTCCCACCGCAGGACATCTTCACCGGCGCCTTCACGCTGAGCCAGGCCTATTCCTGCTTCCCTCAGGGAACAGTTCATTTCGCAGTCGTGGACCCGGGAGTTGGGACCTCGCGTAAGGCTCTGGCCGCCACGGCGGCCGGCCATTACTTTGTCGCGCCGGACAACGGCATTCTTACCTACATCATGGAAGCGAACGAGGATTTCGTGGCGTATGAAATAACCGCAGACCATTATTTTCGGAAACCGGTTTCGGCCACCTTTCATGGACGAGACGTTTTTGCCCCGGTTGCAGCGTGGATCAGCCGGAAGATTGAATTGCATCAGTTCGGGCCGGTGCTGCAATCTCCCGTGCGGCTGCAGATACCTCCCCTGAAACGCGTCCGGGACGCTTTGATCCAGGGAACGATTCTCGCGATCGATCACTTTGGCAATTTGATAACGAATCTGAAACCCGAAGACGTATCCATGCCGTTCAAAATTCTGGCCGGCCAGCGGGAAATCACCGCATTGCGCAGAACTTACGGCGAAGGAATGTCGGGAGAGGTGATTGTAGTGCCCGGTTCGGCAGGATTTCTTGAGATCGCCGTAAAGGGGGGCTCGGCCGCAGCAACACTGAACATGAAGGCCGGCGCTCCCATCGGCGTCATACTCCAATAACATTACAAGTTCCGGCCAGAATCCAGAATCCGGAATCTGGAATCCGGAATCTGGAATCATTCAATCATGTCGCAAGGTTCCTTATTTCAAACCAGCTGGGCGCCAATCGTCGTTGCGCGTCGGGCCTGCGGGCTGGAATTACAAAGATTGGGAGGGGATCGTCTATCCTGCGGGAGGGTCGCTGGACGCGCTGGCGTATCTGGCCGATTATTGTGACACCATCGAAATCAACAGCTCGTTTTATGCGCCGCCGCGTCCAAAGGATGCAGCCGCATGGGCGCGCCGCGTCCGGAATAATCCGAGCTTCCGGTTTACGGCGAAAGCCTGGCAGCGGCTTTCGCATGAGCGCAAGGCCGAAGACGAATTATCGCTGGCCGCGGATTGCGCAGAGGTGCGCAGTTCAATGGCGCCTCTGGCGGAGGCCGGGATTCTGGGCGCGCTGTTGATCCAGTTTCCCTGGAGGTTTCGCTGCACGCCGGAGAATCAGGAGTACCTGCAAAGGCTGTTTCGCCATTTGCGGGACTTTCCGCTTGCTCTCGAAGTCCGGCACGGCAGCTGGGATCGCGAACCTTTTTACGGATTTTTGCGGGAACACCGCGTCGCCTTCTGCAACGTCGATCAGCCGTTGATCGGGAATTCGATAAAGCCGGGGGATCACGCGACGGCGCGGCTGGGATATTTCCGCCTGCACGGGCGGAATTATGCCAACTGGTTCAAAGAGGATGCCGGCCGCGACGCGCGGTACGATTATTTATACACGAAGGAAGAAATCCGCCAGCTGTCAGAAAAAATCCGCAAGGTGCAGCAGAGCACCGAAGAAACCTATGCGATAACGAACAATCATTTCCGGGGCCAGGCGCTGGTCAACGCCATGGAAATCCTGGAGGAACTGGACGGCGTCCCACCCGCAACCCCTCCGCTGCTGGCCGAATACTATCCCGACCGCTTCCCGAAATAAGAGGAGATTCCAGCCTCCATACCTGCAACCAAAACCGCTTTAATTCTGGAATCCGGAATCTGGAATCTGGAATCAAAAAATATCTTGGGTGGATTTTTTCCCGTTCCAATGGTATAAAAATTTCCGCTTCATTCTCTGGTACAGTGCCGGGGTAGCTCAGTCGGTAGAGCAACGGACTGAAAATCCGTGTGTCGACGGTTCAATTCCGCCCCCCGGCACCACTTCCAAGCCCGCGTCGGACAAGCATTTACGCAGATTTAAGTATCTTCGAAAGATCGCCGAAATACCCTCAAAATGCCCCAGCTGTGTCCCAAACTGTGTCCGCGAGAATCTCAGCGTATCCAACTCAAACCAACTCCAGCCAAAATAGCGTGAAGAGTCAAAAGAGATCCAGTCAGTCGTTTACCTGAATCCGGTCCTTATATTTAAGATTGATATCCGATATCGGGATATGCCTTAATCGTCGATATACATATCCTATGTAGAACCTAACTATTTAAGCTCTGACATCAAAAATCTTCACAACGGAATGTTGCCATGAAAAAAAACGTCGTACTCATTGATTATGAAAATCTGCAGGACGTCAATCTTAAGCCACTTCTCAATCTCGATGTTCTCATCAAGGTGTTTCATAATGCTACTCAGAAATTTAGCAGTTCATTCCTCAAGCTAGCGATGGAATTCGGCAAGGAGCGCATGGAGCTAATCCAGATTGCAGGGAGCGGAAAAAATGCTGCGGATTTTCACATCGCCTATTTCCTAGGCAAACTTACACACGAGATTGCCAACCCATCTTTCTATATTATTTCGAAAGACAACGGTTTCAAGCCTCTTGTTAGTTTTATCAAATCGCACGACAAGATAGATTGTGCCCAGGATAACAAGATCCCCGACATAACGGTAAAGGAAAGCGTTGGGGACGAATTAAAAAGTGACAACTACGCGGTGGTAATAAAGCATCTTTCTGATCTCAAGGTACCGAAACCAAAAAAGGAGAAAACATTACGGAATCTAATTATATCGATCTGCCATAAGAAAATATCTGAAGCAGAGGCAGATACGATCATTCAGCGCCTGATAGCCGAAAAGATTATACATTCCCAAGCTGGATCGATTTCATATCCGGCCGGTATCAACGCATAGCCGGATAACGGAAATAGCCGTGTGTCCCAAACTGTGCCCGCGAGAATCTCATCGTATCCAACTCAAGACAACCGCAGAAAAGACTGAACGCTATTCTGATAGCCGCATTCCGCTGTGACCTGTGTTAAACGTGCCTAACCCCATGGAGATTTAGCTAAACTCGCGGCCTATTTTTCCCACCACTTTTCGACATCGGCAATCTTTTGCGGCTCAGAAAACTCTCTCTTGGTCATGATGATCCTAAAACCTTCCTCCACGAGGACCGGATTCCCACCCGTCAGGTCGCTGGCTTCAACGGTACCCTCCAAAACCGTGAGTTCCGTTGTCTCCTCGCTCCTGATTTCGACGGTGAATTTCGTTCCCCTGATGGCATAGCCCCCCCCTGGAGTCCGAACTTCAAGCTTATTTATCCGATTTTCGAGGCCTGTCCAGCCTTTTTGGGGGAAGCTGAGAAGATCTTTGCCATATTCCTTCATCTTGCCCTGCAGCATTTTCTCGAAATCAGCGGCCTTGTCGACGGTGGAATAAATTTTTCCCCGCACGAGTTCCAGGACCTGTTTCTCCGGAGTGTCCTCAGGGAGTTTCAGCTCGGAATACTCGGCCAACTGGACGGTCCCGCGTCCGCCGAAGGTTTGAATTACAGCGCCGCTCGAGCCGCCGGTCATGATCCTGTCGCCCGGCTCAAGGAATCCGGGATCTTCATTGTTGAGATCGAAACTCTCACCGCTTTTCCTGGACACCTGCACTTTTCCGGAATAGTCCGAAACCATGCCGCGTACCCGGGAACCCGGTTCTTTGCCTTGGCCGGAGGCGAGCATTTTCCTGATGGCAGCATAGGAAGCTGCAACCCTTGACCTTGTCGATTCCAACGCGGCCCTGGTTTTTTCGTTCCTTTTCCTGGCCTCTCGTGCATTCCGCAAGGTGTCCTGGGTTACCGACTCCGCCTGTTTGTTGTTCCTCTGCCTGGCAACGGTGATGATGTCCTCGGCCTTCCCGATGGTCCTGTCGTTTTCCCGTATGTCCTGATTGACCTTTTGCAGGCGCGCCGCGGTCTTGTCTATCAGGTCCAGCATCTTGAAAAGAAACCCCGGCAGGAAGCCGTCACTTTGGCGCGCCTCCTGGGCGGCAGGAATCGGGCCGCAGGTAAATAGTATCGCCAGCCCCAGGCTGACGATACACCAGCGCTGCAGAACCGCACCGCTCATCTTTTCCCCTCTCTCTCCAGGGAAAACTCCCATTTGTAGATTTCGTCCTTGGTCGCGCGGGCGTCCGGAGCATCGGGATTGAGCTGAAGATAAATCGTCATGTACTTGATCGCCTGTCTGTAATCTTTGAGCTGACCATAAATCAGGGCGATATTGAAATGAAGCTTTGGGTTGAAGGGGGCAACTCCAAGGGCCATGCGATATTCTTTAAGCGCATCATTAAACCCGCCGTCTTTGATGAGCACGTCCCCGCGCAGGGCGAACTTCCTGGCCTCCTCAGGCAGTTCGGCGAGATATGGATTGTCTTTAAGTATAGTGGCGACTCTCTGCCTGATGGACACGACCGTGGCTTCATCCGCAATCTTCACCACGTCGGAATACTCAGCAAATGCTTCCACGAAGCGTCTGTCCGACTCCACGACCCTGGCCTTATCCAGCCTTGGCTGAATATAACCTTGAAGAGCCTGCCCAAGCACCTTCCTGGCATTCTGCCTCAGGGCTGTCGCCGATAGTTCATCCTCCGGGATTGCCAGGTAGACAAAAACGGCGCGGTTGAAATCATTCTTTTTGGCGTAAGCGGTCGCTTCCAGGATACGGGCCCAGGGATTGTCTTTCAAAGTTGAGAGGCGTTCGATCGCCTCATCATACTTCTCTCCGTCGAGCTCGAGGACAGCCATGGCTTCGCGGGCTTCAACATTATCCGCATCGAGCGAATAGGCAAGGTTCGCGTCCTTGACGGAGCTTTCCCTATTCCCTTTTTCCCTGGCATAGAGGCTCCTTGATCCGTAATAAGGAGCGGCGGCCTTGGGAATGATCAATTTTCTGGTAATCGTTTTTTCAAACTGCTTGGACTCTCCTTGTCTTTGGACCAGCAAAACGACCTGGGTGTTTTCATCGCCCCTCAGGCTCTGGTGGACTTTATTTGCGTCCCATCCTTTGGTCGCTTGGCTGTTAATTTTGATCAGCTTGTCCCCGGCCTTGAGGCCAGCCTCTTTGGCCGGCCCTTCCATCAGTCCTGGATCACCCTCGACCGCCCTTTGCAGGACGGGCTGACCGTCTTCGATCCGAATTTGAATGCCGATGCCGACGAAGGTAACCATTCCAATGGCCTTGTCTAAAGAAGCGACGGCCTCGTCGAATTTGCCGGCCCGGGCGTGGATCGTTCCCAGCCGATAATACAGATTTGGATCATTCGGGGTCAGCTCTGTGGCTTTGGCAATTGCTTCCGCGGCTCTGACGTAATCCCTCTTCAGGACGGATATCTCGCTGGACCTATGATAGAAGCCCGCCGAAGCCGTATTCACTGCCTCGCGCAATTGGGGGTAAACCTTTTGGGATATGGCCTTCCCCATCACCTTCTCCTCATTTCCCTGGTCCGCTGCTAATTGCAGGGGCGCAACCTCAACGGCCTTGCGGTAAGCGTCGATAGCCTGGTCATATTCCTTCCTGGCCGCATAGACGTCACCCAAATTAGCGTAAGACGCCTGGGAATTCGCAGCGAGCTCCACGCCTCTCTTGCCGGCGGCCAGCGCGTCGTCATATTGTTTCAAGCCGACGTAGGCTAGGGCCAGGCCCGAGTAGTGCAGGCCGTTCAAGGGATCAAGTTCCATGGCCTTTTTGTATGCGGCCACGGCTTCCTGATACGTCGTATCCAGGACATGGGCACGCCCCAGCAGGCCAAAATAAAGTCCGGCATTTCGCTCCCACACTGCCGGGTCCGGGTTCCATAGATCCGATTTCAACCGGCTCCAGTTTAAACATCCATTTGCTGCGTTAAAAAAATTCGAACCCGCTTGCTGATACTGTCTGCTATCAAGATAGGCTTGGCCCAGTTGCCCATAAGACCCGATCATATACATGCTGACTGTTAATTCATCCGCTTTGGCCATGTGCTTCAGAGCTTCCTCATAAGCGGTAATGGCTTCCGGCAACTGTTTGTTTCGATAATAGGCCATCCCTAGAAAATAATAATTTCCAAAACGGTCCTTTTCTGACCCTCCCTGGGCCGCCGCCTTTAAAATGGCAATAGCCTGCTCATACTCTCCGGCTGTGAGAGCATTCACGCCTTTCATTGACACTCCCGCAAGGCTCGGGCTCGCCAAAAAGATGCCCAGCAAAACAACCATCACAAACAATGTTGTCCTGGCCACTCTCCCTTGCTCACTTTGGCTCATTTGTTGTCCTTCCCTTCCTGGAGCTTTGAACTCAGCTCTTTGACTTGGCTTTCGGCCTCCCGGGCGCTCGTCAAACAGGTACTTTCATTTTCGGAGGCGGTAGTCAAGAGATTCTCCGATTGGCTTCTTAAGGCCAGAGCTTCGTTCAGCAGGTCGTCGTACTTCTGTTTTTCCTCCGGCTTGGTTTCCGCCGCAGCCTGATTCTTGATATCCGCGATTTTGGCATCTGCTTCCTTGAGCCCGATTTCGGCCTCGATTTTCTGCTTTCTCACTTCTGTCAGCTTCTGGGAAATATCAAGAAGGTTTTTGATCTTGGCGTTGTACTGGCTGAGGATCTCATCAATCCCCATGCCTAGCTCCTGGGAATCCGGCTTCGGCAACTCTGGGACCGGAAGGGCATCCGCTTTCGCCCCAGCGGCTCCCGCGACTGGACAGGGAATGCCGAGAGGCTCGCCTGCCATCACATTCTGGGCTTGTTGGCCCATGAACTTGGCTTCCTCAAGCTTTCCCAGCCCGGAAAGCTCGCGGGCTCTTTCGGAAAAGTAAGCGGCGCATTGAGCCTGCTTGAGGGCCTCCTTTGGCGCGGGATATTTTCCAGGCGGCAGGATGTTGGATTCCGGCTTCCTTGCTGACCAATCGTTGAATGCGAGCTTCTCCCCGGAAATAGGCTGAAGATTTAATCCCTGTCCGCCCGCCCCTCCCATCTGAGCGAGAAGTTGCGCCCCTTTGTCCCGGTCCCCATCCCGCTCCGCCTGAAGCCTCTTTTTTTCCTCTTCCTGGAACAAGTTCCATTTCTCCAGGGCCTGTTGTCTCACGGCTTCCTGCTCTTTGATCCTGTTCTGCTGGCGCTGGATGGCGTCTGCGGCCGAACTGGAAGAATTGTCCATGCTGAAAATGCTACTGAAGAGGCCATCGAGCATCGACTGCGTTGCCATCAGGGCCAACTGTTGTCCCGGCGTGAAACGGGTTACGTTGACGCCGCCTGATCCGCGCGCAGCTGAAGAGTTGCCAGGGCAAGGCTTTCCTACAATAGTTGAATTGCTCTTTTCAAACGGGCTCTGTGAATTCCAATAGGCCCGGGCTTCCGGCTCTGTACACCAGCTTCCCCTGATAGTATTGCCTCCTAAATGCAAAACTCTTACTGCATCAGCGTTGAACTGGATAGAAAACTGGGCATAAGCAAACCAAGGGACCATGAGCATGAGAATTACAAATAAAACGGTTTTGGTTTTCATGTTTCCCGCCACCTTTCAAGATAAGACACATCATTTTTTCTAGTTCTGATCATGCGCATCTATTTCTTGGCCAAGGACTCCCCTATTGAGGCAGGAGACTGGTCTACTCAATAACCTTATTCGGCAACTTGGACCCGGGCGTCCAACATATAAATAGTCTCCATCAATTCCATTTTTCAAAATATGCCAATTCCCGTCGATCACTGGGAGCGATGATAGCCGGGTAGAAAAGATAGGGATTTCAGGCTGCATTTTTGTGTAATCCATGGGCAAAAGGCTGTTTTTTGATCCGGATAATTCCCCCTTATGTTAACTACCGACTGGTATGGGATGATTCAAAGGAAGAGTCGGATTCGGGAAACTAGACAACGGAATAAGTGATAATCTTGCCTAACTGAAGGCCCACAACTTGCCCACAGACCCTAATGTGTTGGAATTCTTGTTTAACCTCCATCAGGAAGTTGCAAACAATGAAACCCATATGAAAGCTGTTGATGGGCCGAGTTTACTCCATTATGCAGAAAATACGTCAGAGTTTATTACAGATGATTGCGTTGCCTTGGCCGACGGGTATTGAACAGGAAAGCATTCGGTGGTTGTCAAAAAATAAGCCCGTTTTTAAAATTTGCAGCATCAACAGAACTGAGAATTCTAGGAAATTATATATGAAACACTTTATATCTTATCTGATAGGACAAGGGCAGTATTCTCAGATTGACTAGGGTTAGTTTCTTAGCCTTGAATAAAAGACAATGCGGGAATTATGGGATTTAAGTATATCCCCTTAATTCAAATAAGCAGTTTTCGCTACAATTATGGGTTGTGCCTAAAACTGTGTCCGCGAGAAACTCAGCGTAACCAAGCGCAACCAACTCAGTCCATGATCGCATCCGCGTCCCTAGCGGCCTCTCTAAATATATCAATAGTTTACGGAGGTGTACCACAGGTCTGAAAATCCGTGTGTCGACGGTTCAATTCCGCCCCCCGGCACCAGAGGCCAGTTCCAAGGCCGCGTCCGTCAAGCATTTACGCAGATTTAAGCTTAACCGAAAGATCCCCCAAATACCCTCAAAATACCCCAGCTGTGTCCCAAACTGTGCCCGCGAGAATCTCACCGTAACCAACTCAAACCAACTCCAGCCAAAATAGAGGCTTATTCACTGGTCATTTCGTAGGGTCGAGGACTGGCGCCATACCGCGAGGTGCGGCCTATCCGTTGGCTCCCCGTTTCCTCTGGGAGTGCCTCACTAGCCGAACCGTAAGCTGGTTTCCAGCCCCCGCCTCATCAAACCCAGCGTGCAGATTTCCCGCACTGGGCTTTCCTGAATGCCTGCCCCATCATGGGTTATGAGACCTATCGCACTGGAGCGACTTTCACGGACTCGAAGAAGCGTACCCGATACCCGTTAAACAGGCCAAGCACGCTATAGAGCCACTGTTTACTCCATCGCTTCCAGCCGAAACCCACGCGTTTCCGGGCACGCATCATGTGGCGCCGGATCTTCTTTTCCACCCAGTCTTTGATAAACGAAAAACACCGACTCGAGTGCCCAACCGCGCAGGATCGGCGTTATCAAATCAATCACCCTCCTTACCGGTTGGCTCTTCCACTTGTGGCTTCTCCGGAATCATCGGAACTCCAGGTTCCCACGTTCCGCCCAACCGCAGCTGACAAGCTCAAGCCACCTTAATGCCGGATGCCGCCCCGTCCGTAAGCAGGCTCCGCCGGAGCTCTTCCCGTAGCGATAACCTCCTACGGTTTTGACATCATCTCTATGTTTCGACACGTCATCAGTGGTTCCCTTGCGGTCCTCTTCTTGCCAGTCACCTGACCTGGTTCTTCCCAGGCCTTTTCCTCCTGTGCTCACGACCATGGCTTTTGACCACAGCCGCCGGAGGTGGTTTGGAACCTTCTCCTGCAAGCCGGTTCCGAGGGACCTGCCCTCATCAGTTAAGCAGTTACTCACTTCGAGGCCCTTTCGGCCCTCTCTGCGCTCGTGGCGCACGATTGCCTACATGCCATTTGGTGGTGCTTATTGATACGTGGGGTAAGTATATGCGGATCATGATGGTGCCGGAAGGGAAATCCTGGAGGAACAGCTTTAGGAGAAAACGCTTGCTCAGAGGCAAGCAATCAATGCTAAACTCGCCTCATCAGTTTCGGCGCAAAGTGTCTCTTAATTTGGGGACTTATATTTCTCACTTTTGCTGACGACATACACTGACGCTTCTTGCGGAGATCCCGATAAAGAATCTAACAGTTATTACAATATCACCCATGAATTTGCATTATGTTTGACGCTCGCCACTTTCTCCGGAGGTCCTTTCGATATGATGTGCCAGCGATTGCCCGCGTATTTGTGCCTGCTTGCCGCTTGTTTTTGCTTCGGAATTCCTGTCCTCGGGCAGGTCTCGTCCGGCACGGGCTCCACCTCTAATGCCGATCTCCAAGCTCAAATCGACCGCTTGACGCTCGAGGGGAAAATTTCCGCATTGCAAGCCCAGATACAGAAAGACAAAACCGTCCCCTCAAATGTTACGCAGGTCCAACCGCTTGCGGGAAAAACCACAGGTGACGACAAGTCCTTCATGGAAGCCTACGCGCTAGCCTACAACGCCATGCGCGACACCGCGAAGAAGATCTATGAGCGTATCGTTTTAGCCAACGGTATCGAATGGAAAGACAAGAAGATTACTCTGGTAGTATTTGACGGCACATCTTTCAACACCATTTCCCAATACCGGTCCTTTCGCCCACAACTCTCATTCCTACGCGCCTCATTATGTCAGGCACTCCAGTCTCCTCCCCCAGAGGAGGTCAATCGTAGTTTCATTGAAGGCGGCATCACCACGGCCACCAATCTGGTTGGTTCTGTAGCTACCTTGCTCGCCATGTTTCGCACCGACGTGAATATTGCCGGCACAGACGTCACCATCGACGACGCCACCCTCGTCGGGGAAGTGGCCAATTTGTTCACATCGCAAAGTTCAAATACTGACAAAGATCAGAAGCCCGCCGCCCAGACACCCCGTGTTAACCGACTCGTAAATGGTCTCACGGTCATCGTTCCCGGACAGTACCTTCCACCCGATCCCGTTTCCTCGGCTGATCTGCAAGAGGCCCTCACCGGAAATAAGTGGAAATGCAGTTACCCTGAGTATACAGAACCAGAAGGGCTTATCCTCGCATTCGCCTCTCTGACCTACATTCGCGGCCAGGCAGGAACACGCTTCGCCGACAATAGTCGCAAGCTGCAACTCGTCACGGATGACAATGCCAAAATTGAAGCCGCCAAGCAAACCGAAGGCGACCTCAACCAGCTCAAGAAAGATGTCGGGACACTTACGTCACCTGAGGAAAAACAACTTACGGAAGCGAAGAATGCGCAAGTTAACGCTCGCTCGGATATTAGGGAAAAAGTGGGCGATCTGTCTGAGATTAACCGCTTGAAACGGGTCACTCCCGCTATAAAGGGACTCATGGATCAATTCGATGCCTTAGCCAAGATTCTTGCCACTCCCGACGATAATGGCCTCACACCCCTCGCGCGATTTAACATGTCCGAGAAATTGGCCCAATTGCTAGCCGCGCCCCATACTTACGTTCTTGTACTCAAGGTCCTCAAGGTCGCGGGCGGAAACTTGACCAAGACCAATCTCTTCTATGGAAGTCACCTATACCACACGGGTGGCGCAACGGCCTCCTTCATGCTTCTGGATGCAAATAATTCTAATGTTGTTTCTTCCGGTAGCTTTACTTCCATCACCAACTATATGCGTGAAAAGACATTCAAGAAGAAGTTCGGTACTAATTAAATGCGTCAAGATAGGCTTATCACTCAAGACGTATGGCTTGTGGAAAATAGGATATAAGTGCTGTCGCTAGATGGAGATAAAGGCTTTCTACCAACAGTAGATTGCGAAAGCACCGAACGTGTGCTTATTTTAGGCGGCTGAGGGTGATGTCGAAAGAGAAATCCTAGGCAGAGGTTATACTAACAAGGATGGTAAGGAGATATATCCGGATTGAAAGGAACTCAGAATTCCCATAGTGATAATTCGTCTGAACGTGGAGAATAGGCCGCGTTCAATAATCTATAGGGAATTTTCGGGGCATATGGCTTGGTGGTTCCTTATTAAAAGCCTATAGAGTCCGGAATGTGTTAGACTGCGGCAATATTCTGGCTGACACCCGTAATGGCGATAACGTTTGGAACGCGTCCCGGTCTCTATTGACCGTCGCGCCCATTGGCGCCAGCGGTGAGGTGTTTCAATGATTCGAGGATGACCAAAGGGGTGTGTGGAACATTGGATTCCTCAGTTCGTTTTCAGGGGCGAAGAGTCTCGCTTCCGTTCTCACGGAGTCAACATTTACCGGCTAATGAAAATCATGTGGCCGACAGAGGAGCGTGAATATGTCTCATAAAAATACCATCACAATTGCAGTTGGGAAAGATCCGGTTGCCCAGTCTAAAAGAGCGGTTACCCTCAGCAAGAGTGTCAAGGCTCATAGGTACGATAGCATCGAATGGACGACTTCGGACGCGGGAAAATTCACAATAGAATTCGACGGCGGCAATTCGCCGTTCATTGAAGGAGCTTCGTTCGAGGTTTGGCAAAATCATTCCCGGCTCGTAGAGAAAATAAAGTCAAATACTCTTAGGGGTAGTAACTTCAAGTACAGCATTTTCGATAGCGCCGGCGATCCTATGGATGATCCTTTTGTGATTATCGAGGATTAGCCCTTATGAGTAGATGCTGACAGTGTCACGATCAAGTAGCAAGCCGGGAACAAGTGGCAGTTTCTAGTTCCCATGTAGGGGGCGCCCCGTTTCTTACGGTCTTGCGAAAACCGAAAGGCTATGATCGGTTGAGGTCGAAGAAAAAGGCGCTATTTGGCAGATTGCTGGAGCGTCATCTCCCCCTCAGCAAATCCAGGAATCTTGGGTTCGCCCAGAGGTTGTCGAAGAGTGGTGTATCTCTGAGAGTCGTCGTAGAAAAGCCTGAGGCGATAGCCTTGGTCAGCCATCCAAGCGCCACGTTTACGTCCCCGAACTGGTTGTGAATTAGGCCCGCCGCGTAGCAGGCATAGGGATCCCTGGGGGCTAACGCGAGCGCCTTGCTGAGCAGGCTCAGCGCTTTCTCTTTTTCTTGAACCATGGCGTGGTAGATGGCTAACTGGCTGAGCAGCAATGTGTTTTTGTTGTCAGGATTTAACTTCTGCTCTGCCCTCGCGATCGCCGCTCGATAGGCTTCGGCGGCTTTTGGGCGAGTCCCGGGACCGCAGTAATAGGCATCACCCAGATTGCCCCAGGCTACGTAGTTGCTGTCATCCAGGCGTAGTGCATCCTTATACGCCTTAATGGCCCCGGAGAATTTCTGCCGAAAAAAATAGGCTGTCCCCAGGTTTGAATAGTTGCCAGCGGACGGTTGGATCGCAACCGATTTTTCCAAAAGGTTGATTGCGTCGTTATACTCGCCCAGATTCAGCCGCACTCCTCCCAGGTTGGTATAGCCGCGGCAATTGCCGGGCGCCAAAGCCACTACCTGGGCGAACTTTTCGGCCGCCTCGGGATAGCGTGCCTGCTGGTTATATAATGCGCCGAGCCAATTGTAGCCGGCCCAGTAATGAGGTCGGAAAGCGATCGCTTGAAGATAAAGCTTCTCCGCATCTTCGCTCCGGTCTGCTTTTATGAAGGCGCCGGCCAGCTGCCTGTAAATATCATCATTGGTCGGCTCGATGCCCAGAGCAGTCTGATATTCGCGGATCGCCTCCTGATACCGTCCGGCACCCGCAAAGATCAAGCCCAGGCAAGTGTGGCCACTCGAGAGACTGGCGTTTAACGCCACCGCCCGCATGCAGGCATCTTGGGCGCGATCGATCCACTGCATTTCCGCTTTGCTTTCAGACCTTCGCCAATACGCTTCGCCCAGGGAGGCGTTGGCAAGCGCGTACTTTGGATCGAGGGCCACCGCCTGTTCAAGGGCACGGATTGCGCTGTCGACATTTTTGGCCTTGTTATATTTCTGAAGATAGCCGCGCCCGCGCAGATACAGCTCCTTGGCCGTCGCTATCGAAGTATCGCGGGTTGTGAGAGCCGCGCGCTGCTGCGGTTTTAAATCGAGCGCCAGCATTTGCACGGCAGCGTTAAAAATCTTGTCCGGGAGTCTGCCCAACTCGGAGGTGTTTACCATCACCGTCCGGGAACGGAGTTGTTTTTGAGTTGAGGTGTCGACTAGGGAACACCTAACGCTGATTTTTGCGCCGAGCCGTTCCAGACCTCCCTCGATCACCAGATTCGATCCGCATTGCGTTCTTGCCCTTTCGGGCGCATCAATGGCCAGGCCCTGTGTCTCCGCGGCAGGGACGACTTGCAGGATGGGCAAAACAGTGAGACGCGTCAAAGTTGCTGTCAGCGCCTCGGTGAGACCATCCGCAAGAGCCTGGTTATCCGCCCCGCCGCCCACTGCTCGAAAACGCAGGACCAGCATGCTCTTTTTTTCCGGTATTGGAGCAAGAATACCAAGCTTGATCTGCAACGACTGAGAAAAAACTTGCCAATCGCCGATAGCCCAAACACTTAGCATCACTCCAATCATCAGCGCGGCAATTAGGACGGTAACCCAAAGGGGTTTCATCGCTTTTTTGTTTCGTGGTGATGGCATCTTTCCCTTGCCAATGCCATCCATCTGCAGAGCGCTGAGCCCAGCCACCAACTCCTGAGTCGAAAGGTAGCGGCGTTCTCGATTTTTTTCCAGACACCGCCCGAGTATTCGCACGATAGACTCAGGTACTCCTGGAGCACTGGAAGTAACTAGTTTGGGTTCATCTTCGATGATGGCCGCGAGGCTCTGGATGGCGCTGTCACGCCGAAAAGGGCGCTCGCCGGTGAGCATTTCGTAGAGCACGGATCCGAACGAAAACTGATCTGAACGAAAATCAACGTTCTCGCCGCGGGCCTGCTCGGGAGACATGTAATCGACGGTGCCTATGATAGTTCCGCTTTTCGTCTCCAATTCGATATGGGTGAGAGTCGTCATCGAAGACGTACCCAACTGCGGCGGTGTGAGCTTGCCTAACCCAAAATCGAGGATTTTGACAAACCCGTCCGCGCTGATCATAATGTTTTCCGGCTTCACGTCGCGATGCGTGATACCGGCGCCGTGAGCTTTCGCCAGGCCACTGGCCATTTGAGCCGCTAAAGTGAGAATCTCGGGCAACGAAAGTCGCCGCGCGCTCAGGAGTTTCCGAAGCGTCCTGCCTTCGACAAACTCCATTACAATGTAAGGCGCCCCAGCAGCTTTGCCAATTTGGTAAATCGTTATGATGTTGGGGTGATTGAGCGCGGAAGCCAGCCGCGCCTCTTTTTCGAATCTGGAGAGCCACTCTCTGTCAGATGAAAAGTCCTCGCGCAGGACTTTGATCGCAACAATGCGGCCCAGGCGGGTGTCCCGCGCCTTCCACACTTCTCCCATTCCGCCCGATCCTATGGGCGAGAGGATTTCGTAAGGGCCGAGTTTGGTGCCGGGTGCGAGTGTCATTGTATTATTGTTGAGGGAAGTGTGGTTTAACTATTAGACGTTTTAGTTCTTCAAACCAACCCAGCACTATATTTAGCTGTAAATCTGGTACTGTATCGCCCGGCGGACGGAGCATCAGGAAGCGCTTCCCATCAGGTGAAAAGAACGGATCCTCGGCAGTTCCATCAGTTCCGGATACTGGCTTGGCCGCTAATTCGTCCACCGAGCGTAAGCAAAGCCCTTTGGAGGTGCTATAAACGATCTTTTTGCCGTCATGGGAGATATCGATAGGCCAATCACCTGTGAATTCCTGTCCTTCGGGCAGTTCATAATCGAAGCGGACAATCTGGCGCAATTCCGGAACTCTAAGATTCCATAGAACGGCTCCGGCGATGACGGCTCCAAGCATCAGCGCCGCGGCAATCCAGGGAATCATCGTTCGAAGCTTTTTGGGGGAATCTCGTGCAGGAACCGGCTGCGCCAACACTCCGCCGGGGTCGTTCAGGACCTCCTGAATATCCACTCTGGCATCGCTGATGCTGCTGTATCGGTTTTTGGGTTCTTTCTTCAGGCAGCGTTCAAGTAATAGGCGGATTCGTGGGTGGAGGTTGGGGGGTAGTCGTTTCCATTCAGGTTCGCTCTTAATCACGGAAGCCAGAACATCGGAAACGGTGCGCCCATCAAACGTCTCGCGTCCCGTCAGCATCTCAAACAGGACACAGCCGAATGCCCATATGTCGGCTTTTTTGTCAACACTCTCGCCCCGAGCCTGTTCGGGCGACATGTACGCCGCCGTGCCGAGAATGACGCCTTGCTGCGTGGCGGCGTTGCTCAGGGTGGGAGAGTTCGACAGATTCAGCTCAGCCTGCTCCCCCGCAAATGCCTTTGCCAAACCGAAGTCCAGTACCTTCACTTTGCCATCCGGCGTGACCTTGATATTGGCAGGTTTTAGGTCTCGATGGATGACACCCTTCTCATGCGCGGCTTCGAGGGCTTCAGCAATCTGCAATGCCAGTTTGAGGGATTCCTCGATAGGAATCGGACCTTTTTTTATCTGATCGGCCAACGTCTCGCCTTCCACCAATTCGAGGACGAGGAAGTTTGTTTGGTCGAATGCTTCCAGCCCGTATATGGCCGCAATGTTTGGGTGATTCAGGGAAGCCAGTAGCTTGGCTTCTCGCTGGAAACGGGTAACTCGATCAGCATCCTTCGCGAACTCTTCAGGCAAGACTTTGATCGCCACGTCGCGACCGAGCTTTTGATCCTTCGCCTGATAAACCTCGCCCATGCCGCCTTTGCCGAGCTGGCTGGTGATCTGGTAATGCGCGAGAGTTTTGCCGATCATGGACATAAGTCCCTCCGGGCAAAATTGACCTCAATGCTGTCTGGTGATTCTTATGGCCTATTATATGCGGCCTATGCTGGTGTCGGAAGGGAAAATCTCTATTCAGCCTGCAAGAAAGAAATTCAGAAGCCGGCATGTGCTCCCCACTTCATAGTGGCATTCCAAATTGGGGCGATGTATTCTATACACATGAAACGTACAAATCTTATGCTTGATGAGGATTTGCTGGAAGAGGTCGTCCGCGTGGCTGGTACGAAGACATATTCCAAGGCCGTCGATAGGGCGCTCCGGGATTTTATTCGGCGCGCAAAGGCCCGACGCATCCTCGAGCTCGCCGGTTCCGGCCTCTGGGAGGGCGATCTTGCCGCCATGCGGAAGGATCGGCCTCGTCGCGTGAGTGGCTAGATGAGCCCGTTAATCCTGCTTGATACTTCCGTATGGATTGAGGTTTTCCGCAGCCGCAATCCCCTGCGTTTGGAGAAGGTTGTTGAGTTCGATCAGATCGTCACTTGCCTGCCGGTCATCCAGGAGGTGCTGCAGGGTTTCCGTGATGAACGGGCGTTCCGCATAGCCCGCGATGCGATGCTGGCGCTGCCTACAATCGAATCTCCCCTCGGCATTTCTGTTGTGGAGGAAGCGGTTGGGCTATATCGAATGGCGCGGCGGCAGGGGTTGACGATTAGATCATCTATCGATTGCCTTATTGCTGCGTGCGCTTTACGGCATGGGCTGTCGGTTCTGCACCGCGATCGCGATTATCCTCAATTGGCAAAGGTATCAGCGCTTCAGCAGCGCAGGGTGTGAGGAATTGCAGCGCGAGATACCCGCCCAAACTGGTATCCTTAGCATTATTAGCTTCTCCTATTAGTCTGCAACTGGCAGTTGGCTGCGCCGCCATTTTCTCGCCATCAAGAAGTCTTGCCACTAATCGGAGACGTTCATCCATATAGTTACACTCTTTCCAAGGCATTTGGGTCCCTCCCCAGATGCCTTAAATGTGTAACCTATGTCTCCGGAATATTCTGTAACCTATCTGTCGGGAAGCTCACCCTGCGGGCTACGCCTGGCAGGCCAGTTCCAAGGCCGCGTCAGACAAACACTTACGCAGATTTTAGCCTCTCCGAGAGACCTGCCAAATACCCTCAAAATACCCCAGCTGTGTCTCAAACTGTGTCCGCGAGAATCCCGGCGCGACTCACTCCAACCAACTCCAGCCAAAATAACGGGAAAAGTGAAAGGCCATCGACTTATTCAAGAAGCAGGTAATCTGTTACTAACCCGTATTGGTGAGCATCTTTTAGGGGGCCGATTCCAAATCTTGGATATTCCAGGTGTAGCCTTGTATTCAGGTGGCCAGAGAAGAACTCTCCATTTTCCGCAATCTGTCGGGAAGCCTCCCTTGTAGCGACTGGAGTCGGCCTTTGTGCTGCTGTCAGCATAGACGTGGCTGTCGGTTGCGTTGATTCTGTCTCAGTAAGCGTGAGTACAGTTACTGGCGGGGGCGCGACAGCAACGTTTGGCGGTTTTCACTATTCCTGAGAAGGTGAAATGCTGGTTAAAGAAATTTGCAGGCCATCACTGCGAATTTGATCCTCAAGCCATGATTTCGTACTAGGATCAATCATCAGACACCTGGCGAGGTCGTTTTGTGCCTCTGTTTCCTTTGCCTTTCGCAGCCAAATCAGACCTCGATTCCCCAGCGCCACCGCTAAAGACCTTCTACGGGAACCAACTTGGGACGAGGGAAATTGTTCAACCGGTCCGCCAATGGTGATCGCCTTGTTGAACTCGATCAATGCTCCATCAAGATCCGCACAATCGGCAAGCAGTCTGCCGCGTTCTATGTAATGATCCACAATCTCCGGCTCTGCAATACGTCCGTTCATGATCTTGGGATCAAGTTGAAAAGCTCGATCGATATCTTCAAAAGCGGCCGGAAATTCGCGCAAGGACGCTTTGATGAATCCGCGGATCAGAGTACATGCCAGCCACGTTGGATTTCAGCTCGATACTTCTATCCATGTCGACAAGGGCTTCCCTGCTATTGCCGGTTTCCCACTGAAGTATTGCGCGGTTGTTGTAAGCGCCTGGATTATTGGGTTCCAATGCGATGGCTGCATCCAAATCCGCCTTCGCTCCTCTAAAATCCCCGAGATTTTTTAAAAGCATGCTGCGATTGATATAGGAACCGACATATTTTGGATCCAGCTCAATGGCTTTACCATAGTCGGAAATCGCAAGCTCGGGTTGAGTCTGCCCAAAGGCCAATGCTCTGCGAAAATATGCTTGGGAGTTGTTTGGCGCGATCTCAATGGCATGGCCATAGTCGGTGAGCGCGCCCTCTAGATCCTGCTTAAACCATCGGGCCACGCCGCGAAAAATGAATGCATCTGCGAATTTGGGATCGGTTTCTGCAGCTTTTGTGAATGCTGAAATCGCACCGTCCAGATCGCGCCGATTTAACAACGTCATACCATGGTAAAAATGGACTCTTGCTACCTGACCTACACTCTTGATCGGCGTCAACTACATTGATTGTTGACGACAATTACATTGACCGGTCAGTGTTGTTAATCAACATCATCCCGTTTCTCTTTTTTGGCGCTTGCTGGTTACTATTTTGCACCAGCATTCGCCGATTTGTGGAAAACAGTTCCTTAAATCATCTTTTTTATGATGTGGGCCAACGACAATTACATTGACCGTCTCCTCACAACTATACTATGTTGCCTCATTCAGAAATCCTACTATTGAGGACCCGTTGCCTCATCAAAAATCCTACTATCTGAGCTGCGGATTGCCTTCCTGTTTTGAGGAAGGTCGGAGGAGAAAAGCTTTTTCTCCTCCGGATTGCCGAAAAAATAGCGTCCGTAATGCACGCTATTGAACGATTTCTTCTGAAGGCATAGCCGAACATCCCCCTTTTTGAGCCGCTTCCCCGGTTTTTACGGCCACGCTCCAGGACTCGGCGAGTTCACTTACTTTCTTTCGAAGATACGCGGAGTAGCCCGGAGGAAAAGGTTTGTCTTGGATTTCTGCAATAACCTCATTGAAGTAAGCCAGACTTTGGATCGGGTCCAGAGCGTTACCCTCAAACCAGGACATGTATTTTCGAGATGCCGCCAAGAGCATGGCATCTTTGACCACGGCCAAGGGAACTCCTCGCCGTTGCAGATCCCGCGCCGCTGCAACATCGGCGGCGCCAAACTTGGCGCTTCCGCAACCCAGCCCCAGAAAGCATTCACGCACGGCATCGACGTAGGTTTCCTGTTCCGGCGATTTGGTGTGGGAGTGCGCGGTGGTAGGGCCAGTAATCGTCTGAGATCTCGAATACCGTCCCGGCAAACTGGTTTTTGCCGGATTGCACCCGGCATATCCCTTCAGCCTCCAGTTCGGAAACGTAAGTCCCAATGGCCCGCTTTGATTTTCGCAGGGCAACGGCGAGTTCCTTGTGCGTTGCGAGGAAACGCCCGGTCCGGCGGTCAGCCTCAAGACACAGATAGACAAAAAGCCTGAATGCACCATCAGAAAGTAGTGCCATTGCCTTTCGGAAAGTATCTCCGGCTGCAAACCAACCCGTTGCTTGCTTCAGGCGTAACCGCTCATTTATTGAAGGAAAGGATTGATCGGTCATTTGTCCCTCCCTTCTTCGGCGTCGGTCTTCGACCCCATCTTTTCCAGGGCCTTCTCCGCCCGATAACTGGACTTTAGGCTCAACTCCAGAATCACGGAATGATGCACCAAACGATCGACGGCAGCGGCCGTGGTCATTGGATCCTTGAAGATCTGCTCCCATTTGGAGAAGACCAAGTTTGTGGTGATCATGACGCTGCGGCGCTCATACCGTTCCGCCAACAGGGTAAAGAGAACCTCCATCTCTTCGCGGTCTTGCTGGATGTAACCGATATCGTCAATAAGGATTGCTTCATACTTGTCCAGCTTCTTGAACTCCTGACTTAACCGGAGCTCTCTTTTTGCGATCAGTAATTTCTGTACCAGCATGGCCGCGGAGGTAAAAAACACGGGATGGCCATGTTTGATCAGTTCATGGGCAATGCCGCAGAGAAGGTGAGTTTTGCCAGTCCCCGGATTTCCAAAGGCCAGGATGTTCTCGGCCCGGGACAGGAAACTTCCTTCACACAAGGTCGGCAGCAAGGAACGAATCTTCTTCGGCAATCGATCCTGCTCAAAAGTCTGCAGCGTCTTCTCGCTCGGTAGACACGAACGCTTGAGCAGCTGCGCGATCTTCCGGTTATAGCGTTCATAGGCTTCCAGTTGCGCCAGTTCATGCAGGTAGCGTTCGTAAGTGGCGGATTCCTTTTCGGCCTTGCTTGCGAGTTCCTCGTAGTTGTCGGCAAAGGCCGGCAGATGAAACATTTTCAAGAGCATCTTCAAGGCGGGTGCCGTTGTCATGCGGGCACCTCCTCAAGTAGTACATCGTATGCGGCCATGTCCGGCAACGGGATTTTGATATCGATCGGTTCAAAAACAGGATTCGTCGACATCTCCATCAATCGGTCAATATCCAGTTCCTCGCCGGCATCCAGAAGCTGCCGGAGCGAGCCTTCCATCGCAGCCTCGGAGTTCATTGCCGCCCACTCAAGAATCTCAAGATATCGGCGGCTGGCATGTCTGCAATCATCTTGCACGAGCTGATCGTATGCCTGACGGAAGACCGTCGATGGGAACATTTCCTCCCGATAGCGATAGTTTTCAAAAGCACCCGGTTTGCGCACCAGAGAGCCGATGACGTGCCGGTATTCAATCCGGGCTTTCCCTCGTCCGCGGAGCCGTTCCATATCAGCTACCCGTTGTCCGGCAAAATACAGCTCGACCCTTTCAGCGTGCAGTCGCGCCGTTACCTCGTATCGCCTGAGCCGTGAAGGCGCGGAGTATGTGTTGCGGGCAACCTGCACTGTGCTCCAGGTGCTCACCGGCACCTTGTACTCCCGGTAATCATTCAGGCGGTACGCCGGCAGTGGCTTCATGACAGCCAGTTCTTCCTGCAGGCGTTTGCTGCGCCCGAGATTCCTTCGGCAAATGACCTTTCGTAAAAAATCGCTGTATTCGTCTCGGTTGTCGAAGTCACGGCTTCCGCGCAATAGCAATGCCTGGTCTACGCGCTCCTTAACCCGATAGTGTGACTGCTCAACATCGCCGTTCTCGTTGGATTTGCCTGGCTGATTTTTAGTGGGTGTTATCCCATAATGCCGCATCAAACCCATGTATGATTCGGTAAACTCCCGACGCTCTTCACCTTTGAAGGTCGCAGCGCTGAGATTGTCCGTCCGATGATGCCCGGCAGGAACGCGCCCAATTGACCAGAGTGCATTTTGTAAACCGGTGCTGAGCGATTCGAAGCTTTCGCTGAAACAAATCTCGACATATTCGTGATTCGAATAGGGCAGTACAAAATGGTAAAGCAAATGGGGGAAAAACAACCCGCCCAGGGTGATGTCGAGTGAGTTCATCGAAGTAAAATCGGACTGCCCTTGCATACCCGGCTGATGAACTTGAGGAAAGAAAACTTCCATGTCCGGCCCATGACAGCCCGCGCCAGACTCGTACCCGCCGCTGAAAAGTTCGCAATTGTCCATCCTGAAACTTTCCCGGGTAGCGGCGCTGAATTCATGGAACACCGTCAGTGCCTCCAGGTTCGGCTCCTCTTTGATCAATGCCTCAGCTCCCGGCCAGACTTCAATGAAGGGGTCTTCTCGCGTTCGCCAATCCCGGGGCTCTTTCATTTGGCTTGGGAGTAATCCAGATCGAAGATACTTACGTGCTGCCTTCTCGCCCATCCCCGCTTTGGCAGCAGCTGTCACCAAAGGAAGATTATTTTCTCGCGACAATTTCATGAGTTTCCTTACCTGCTCGTCGGTGGTTATCAAACAGCCTCCTTTAATTCAGAGGCCGAAAGATTACCAGCGTCGAGCTGAGACCCGGTCAATGTAGTTGTCGTCGACGGTCACTTTCCTCCCATGGCAATTGTGAATGGCTTACCCATCGCGAGATAACCTCAGCTTGGCTCTGCTTTGAGGGGGCAGCGCTTGGCTGCCGATCCCAGGCGGCCGGATCAGCTGAAGGAGCAATCCCTAGAGTCAAAGCCAAGGGCTTGACTCGTTCCCATATTTGCTCGATCGTTTGTCCATTAGCGAGTCTACCCTTGCGATACCATTTATCTCCATCAACGGTAGCGGTAAAGGATGGTTGCGAATTCCTGATAACTTCAGACTGACTCCCTATCCCATATTCTATCTTCTCGGTGTAAACATTGCCGCTCAGTGTATAGGTTCCTCCCGCTGCCCGGCTTATTCTTCCCGTGATTTTGTCATAGGAGAGCCCTATAAAGCCTCCTGGAGTGATTTGCTTATAAGTCGCCAAATTCCAGGGTGTCGATCCATCCCTGCCGTCTACTTTCTCTGAAATCACTACCCATGCTCCAATCAGACGGGAGCGCAGCTGTTCCTCTTTCTTCGTATCCCTGGCTTTCATGATCACTGCGACGGCAGCCAAAACGATAAAAACCGATGCAAAGGCGGCAATGATGCGCTTCATCGTTTTGATCCTCCGTGCCTTAGGGTTGGAATCCTGATGCGAAATTCGCATGTTGATAATAGGAATTTGCGAATAGCTCAAGAATGAGATAATTTGTTGAGTTGGATTCCTCAAGGCCGTAGATAGCGGCGATGTTGGGATGATTCAGGGAGGCAAGCAATTTGGCTTCACGCTGGAATCGTGCAACGCGATCAGCATCCTGCGCGAACTCTTCGGGGAAAACCTTGATGGCAACGTTGCGGCCGAGCTTCCGGTCCTGGGCTTTGCACACTTCTCCAACGCCGCCCTTGCCTAGCTGGCATGTGAATTCGAAATGTGCGAATGTTTTCCGATCATGGACATACATCCCTCCGGGCAGTAGTCTAAAATTGCTGTTCGACCTGTAAGGCAGTCTTCCGTTCATTCGATTATTTTCATCTGCTGCAGCCAGTGCGAAGGCAGCTCCGGGGAACTCGTTCCCGTGCCCACGATCTGTTCGCCCGATCGCCAATAGTAATTGCTGCCAGCGGGCACCTCATATCTCTGCCCCGTATTCGGATCCTCTATGAGCACCTCTCCCCGATTGGCCCGGGCCCGCCGGTCTTCGAAGCCGTCTCTCATCTGGGTGCGGTTCATAAATCCCTGATGCATCATGTCGGATATCTCACTGGAGTTCCGGCTCCAGATGCCTGAAATTTCTCCCGCCTGAGCAGCCTGCTGTTGCACCCAGGCAGGCTGCATCTGGAAGCCCGCGATCATTTTCTGCAGCACCGCTTCGGCAACGCCTTCGCTTCCCGGGGCTGCCAGATAGCCGGCCAGGAATTCCACCCACCAGACTGCGTCGTTGGGATACCCCGGAACTCCGGACATAATCGTTTGGACGCCGGCATATCCCTTGCGGGAGCCCGTTGCCATCTGGGCGTCAAAGGTCACATCCCCCACATCGACGCGGCTTGGGATAGTCTGAGACCGTTGGGCATAGATCCTCTGAGCGATTTCAGGATATGTCCGGGTCTTTACATTGCTGACCTGCCCGACCCGCTGGGGAAGATAAAACTGAAGCAAAAATTCCGGCCCCGGCATGTACCTCAAAACAAAAACCCGATGCATGCCGTCGGGACTGTGCCAAGTCCCTTCGGCCGCGCCTGCAAATTGCATCATCGGGCCGGGCGCGCTGAAGCTCGGAACAAAGGCATCGCCGATGCGGACGAGCACTTTCTGGTCGGGACTCGTCGCCACAATCTCCAGTCTTTTATCCAGCGGTGCCATGCGGGTCACTCCACCCTGAACGTTCCATCCGGCCGGCACCGGACAGGAGAAGGCCCCTTCTTTCAGGTCATTCCATTGCACCATCTGCGGCAGCGCGCCCATGCCCCCGCTTGCGGGGCTGGTTTCCCCCGCATAGAAGAAACGGCCTAGGATCTGTTTCATTATGGATTCGTCCCGGAGCCAGGTCGAACTGCCGGCCGTGATCGCGTATAAGACGCCGCGATTGTCCTTCTTGAAACACATGGCCAATCCCCGGAAGGGCACGCCTCCCGGCGCATATTGCACTTCCGCCAGGGCTACTTCCGGGTCCTGGGAAAGAAGCCGGCTCTTCGTGATTTTCACCTGAGGATAAAGGTCCGGGAAAATTTGCTCGATGCCTTGAACGACACCGAGCGCCCGCCCCTCGATTTTTGCCAGCGGTGCTACCAACACAAGCGCCTCGGCCATTCCTGCCCGCTGCGGGCGGGATGCCTGAAAAGCTCCTTCGCCCCGCTCCCGTACGATCCAGCCGGGAGGGTGGGCGACAATCAATCCGCTCTGCCCTCGATATACCGTCCAACCCGCAGGCATCTCAAACCGAATCCGCTGCGGATTGGATTGAGTAGCAGCCGACGCAAGACTGAAAATGCAAAAGCCCAAGATCAGGATGGCAATATAATTCGTCAACCAATAACCCTGTCGTCCCATCATGGCGATCTCCTTTTCACAACGCTGATGGCCCGATAATTGGAATTAAAGTCCTTTTTTAGAATGGGTTTTCCTTCCACGGCTTCTCCGCCAAAAGCTCTCTTCCTGTCTGGATTGTTTGCCGTGCTGCTCCTTGACCTTCTTGATCGCCACGATGCGGCCCAGGCGTGTGTCCCGCGCCTTTCACACTTCCCCCATACCGCCCTTGCCGAGCTGGCTGGTGATTTCGTAATGTGCGAGTGTTTTCCCGATCATGGACATAAGTCCCCTCCGGGCAAAATTGACTACTATGCTGTCTGGTGATTCGTGTAACTAAGTATAAGCGGCTAAGGCGGATGTCGAAAGAGAAATCCTTTGCAAAGTCGAATTACATCATGTCTTAGGATCAACCTCATAGTTGCTCATAAGATTACCGATTCCTAGAGTCAGAGCCTTTGCAATCCTCTCGATGTTGATCGCGTTCCCCTCTCGATATCGGCGATGTAAGTGCGGCGTAATTCAGCGCAGCCAGAGTCGGTCTATCAGAAATCGATGTCCAACGCTTGAAGTTTCCTTATTATAGATGCGCTTCAGCTTGATCATAGCAGTCGCGAACTCCTTCGGTTATTGCCGGTGTCCCGTGGAGCATCAAAAGTGATATCATTTCGCGCCTATGCTGTCAGTGTTTCCATCGTTGCGTGCCATGCTTTTATGAAGCACTTTTTTTACGGATACCCTGAAGCTATAAGATACACTTGTTTCGTCAACGAGAGGCAATCTGCCGTCTCAGCGGTTGCGGACGCTCCAAAGCGTTGACGAGGGTTCCAGCATGATCCTTTTTATGCCCAAATAATGGAGAAACAAAATGACCAATTGGCATGATTTCTTTCAAAAGCAAGGCACAGCACCATCCTGGCCGTACTCCGTTGACTATGAGAAAGAGCAGGAAATTGATGCCGATGTCCTGGTCATTGGCGGGGGCATAGCCGGATGTTGGGCCGCAATCAGCGCCGCCAGAAAAGGAGTCCGGGTAGCTCTGGTGGAGAAAGGCGACACGATTAGAAGCGGCTCCGGAGGACCAGGCTGTGACCACTGGTGCCAGTGTCCCGCAAATCCACATTCCAAAGTCGATCCCGATGAGTGGGCTAAAGTGCTGGCCCAACATCCGGGGACCATGTCGGAGACTGCCGAAAGGCACTCCTAAGTGCTCCTATGGAAACGGCATCGGGGCCCAAATTACATGCCGGGAAAATTATGACACACTCCTCGAACTGGAACAGATGGGCGGCCAGATCAGGGATATTAATGATGAATATGTGGGAGCCGAAGGCAGGTACGACGACACCAAGTTCATGATTTCACCGCGCACCAGCCCAAACCACGAGACCGAGCTGGTTTTGCGCGTCTGGGGAGTAACCTTCAAACCTGCTCTGAAAAAGGAATGCCAGAGGCTGGGCGTCCGTATTTTCGACCGCGTTATGGTTACCAGTCTCTTGACTGAAGGAGGCGTCCAGGGAGCCCGAGTGATCGGCGCTACCGGATTTAATAACCGCACCGGTGAGTTCATGATTTTCAAATCGAAGGCCGCCGTGCTTGCAACCGCCGGGGATTTTTACATGTGGATGTTGAATACAGAGCACGCAGGCTGCAGGCAATTCCGTTCCCGCTGTGCAACTGGAGATGGATTAGCCATGGCCTGGAATGCAGGCGCAGAGCTTGTCCTGATGGAGCAGACCATACCGCTAATGCTAGGCACGGGGTACAAACACAACTGGTACGGCGGCGCCGGCGATGCCAGCTATGAAAATGTTCAAATTGTCGATGCCAATGGAAAGAAGCTGCCCTGGCCTACCCAGGGTTGGCAGGATGGCGGCGCCATGAGACCACCGCCGCAAGTACGCGATTCCATTCGCAAAGGAATCTTGAAGGGCGAATGGGCGTTGCCTTTCTATGGCGATTTCCCTGCCATGCCCGATATCGAGCGCAGAGCGACCTGGGATCTCATGCTGGGACAGGAATCAACCACCAAAATCATCACCAGCACTTACGAGAGAGCCGGATTCGATCCGAAAAAAGCACCTGCTTCAAAGCTATGCTTTACATAGAAGGAGAAACCCACTCTCAGTGGCGGACTGCCGAGGGGCGGCGGGCCGGTGGTTGATTGGGATCTCAAGTCGACTCTCGATGGGTTGTATGTTGCCGGTGAGCAATTGTTTTCTCATGGCGATCACAGTTTCGCGGCCTCCACCGGGAGATATGCCGGGCGGAAAGCGGCCGACTACTCGAGACGGGTCGATGAACCCAGAATATCCAAAGACCAGGTCGCCCGGGAAAAAGCGCGCATCTATGCCCCGGTAAAGCGCACAAGCGGCATCGAATGGAAGGAGCTGAATGCCGGGATTGCCAGGACGATGCAGTATTACTGCAGTGAATTCAAAACCGAGTCGCTTCTCAATCTGGGACTGGACACCCTGAAGGAAATTGAGGAAGTGTTTGTGCCGAGACTATATGCTCTTGATCCGCACAAGTTGATGCGCAGCATCGAAGACCTGAGCATGTTGACGCATGCTCAAATTGTCCTGAATGCCTCTCTGGCACGGAAGGCCAGCAGCGCACCTCTCAATTTCTATAGAATCGATTATCCTGAAGTGGACCCGCCCGAATGGAATAAGTATTTGACGATCAAGCTGGAAAACGGCAAGGCCAAATCCGGCGAATTGCCATTGAATTATTGGGGCGATATGAAGGCCAATTACGAGGCCCGCAACAAGGACTACACTGGAGTTTATAGAGGGAAATAGGGAGAAGACTGCGATGGCTCAGATAAAAATTAGCGCTTTGCCTAACATCACGACTCCGAACACGCCGGTAATTTTCAATCCTGAATTCTGCAAAGGATGCAACACGTGCGTGAATGTATGCCAGGTGGACGTGTTCATTCCCAATCCCGATAAGGGAAGTCCGCCAATTGTTTTGCATCCCGATGAGTGCTGGTACTGCGGCTGCTGCGTCATTGACTGCCAGCATCCCGGAGCCATTTCCTTCAATTGGCCGCTGCAGCAGAGAGGCTCATGGAAAGAAAAGGTTACCGGCAAGGTCATGCGCGATACAGTTTAGGTTTACCGTTTTTACAAAATGGCTATCCAGGAGGCTGCGGTCTCAAATTCGAAATTAGTGTTTTCGCACAGGAATGTATACCTGGTATCCACCATAGCATGGCGGATGACAAGCCGATTCTGACGTTGTGTAGCCTTTATCGAAGCAAATACTTTTCCTTTGGGCAGTTCCAGGAGACATTCCAGCCTATCCCCAAATTCAGCTTCGAAAAACGGTACCGGAAACTTCGGGGAGTCCTTCGGGTATTATTTTTCGAAGACACGACGTTCAGGTACAACCACCACGATTCCGGATTCCGTGACGTGGTATTTTTTTTGATCCTCCTCGGGATCGAAACCTATCCGGCTGCCGGCGGGAACGTTCACGTTTCTCTCGATGATGGCGCGCCGGATGTGTGAATCCCGTCCTATGGTCGAATGAGCGAAGAGGATCGAGTTTTCAACCTTGGCGTAGGAGTCTACCCTTGTGGCATGAGAAAGAACGGAGTTTTGGACGCATCCGCCCGAAATGATTGAACCCATCGATACGATGGAGTCAAGAGCGATCCCCCTGCGTTTTTCGTCCGCAAAAACAAATTTGGCCGGAGGCTGTTGGCTCAAATGGGTCCGGATCGGCCAGCGGCTGTCATAGAGGTTGAAAATCGGCGATACGGAAACCAGATCCATGTTGGCTTCGTAATAGGCTTCGATCGTTCCAATATCACGCCAGTACAGTGATTCCTTTTTGTTCTCATCGATGAACTTGTAAGCGAAGACCCGGCTTTTTTCGATTAGCTTCGGTATCAAATCGAGTCCGAAGTCGTGACTGGATTCCGGATCCTCCGCATCTTCTTTCAGGATGCGCATCAGGAAGTTGCTGCTGAAGCAGTAGATGCCCATCGAGATGAAGCACGTGTTCGGATTATGGGGGGTGGGTTTGGGCTCTGCCGGTTTTTCCTCCCAGCCGACAATGCGATTGTCCGAGCCCAGTTCGCACACTCCGAAGCGAGTTGCCTCCGAACGGTCGAGCTCAATGACCCCGATGGTGATGTCGGCGCCGGAATCTGCGTGCTGCGCGACCATGAGATTGTAGTTCATCTTGTATACGTGGTCGGCCGCAAGAACCAGAACGTATTTGTGGGGCTCGGATCCCAGAGAATAGAGATTCTGATAGATGGCGTCTGCTGTACCCCGGTACCAATGATCACCGGTGCGCATCATCGGCGGCAATATGTAAATGAACTCCCCCAATTCGGCGGGGAAAATGTTCCAGCCATCGCGAATATGGCGGTTCAGCGAGAGGGATTTATACTGCGTCAGTACAAATATCCTGCGCAACCCGGAATTGATACAGTTCGACAATGTGATATCGATGATACGGTAGATGCCGCCGAAGGGTACGGCAGGCTTGGCTCTGTCTCGCGTAAGCGGGTACAGTCGCTCGCCGGAACCTCCGGCAAGGAGGCAGACTAGAACATCATGAACGGCATCAATTTGCGGCATCGTGATTTAGTCCGTGCAAATTCCTTGTCGGATGCCAAAAGCTTCCTGATTGTGAATATCGAAGGCCTCGGAGATTATATGCCAGGCTCTCCGCTCCATCATCCAAAACGAATGTCTTTATATAAGGACATCTAACAAGATCTATGAATAGATGCATTTATATTTCAGACAGTTGGCTCGTAACACTTATTCTTAGATTCTAGTTCACTATTTTCCAGAAGTCATCCCGGGAATTGATCTTGCCCATAAGAACGGCAATCATTGGCTAAGGTGATTACTTCCCATGTTTCGTTTCGGGGAATGAGTGGGTTGCGTTTAGTCAGCCGGTTTCTCGACAGTTAATACAAAATGATGTCCGCTCCTCTGAAACCGCAGATGGATGGCAAATCCGCAGTGAGCGGATGGCAGGTATTTTAAATTTTCATACGGCTCAAGTATGGGGTTCAACCAGAGCGGATCATCGTCTGAAGGGATGAAATGCCGTAGATAGGAATTGTGTGTAACCACAGTTGCACGTGTGTGGTAGAAAACGATGTTAAGAACGGGATCCAGGCAAAGCCGGACGGTGGACTCGAGCCATATCTATGCAGGCCGGGCAACAGACAGCTTTTGCCAGTACAGATCTCTCAGCACGCGTTTTAGGATCTTGCCGGAGGGATTCTTGGGCAGCGATTCCACGAACTCGACCGATTTCGGCGCTTTGTAACTGGCCATGTTGCTCTTGCAGAACGCGATGATCTCTTCGGCCGTTACAGAGGCATGATCGTTTTTCACGACGACGGCATGGACTCTTTCGACCCAGTAGTCATCCGGGACCCCTATTACCGTCGCCTCGAACACAGCCGGATGGCGGTAAAGAACTTCCTCAACTTCGCGGGGATAGACATTCTCTCCACCCGAAATGATCGTGTCCTTCTTTCGATCCATGATGTAGATGAATCCTTCGTCATCGTAAGTACCCATATCACCTGTGTACAGCCAGCCGTCGACCAGAGCGCGCTCGGTTTCTTCTGGATTGTTCCAGTATTCCAGCATCATATGCTCGCTGCGCACGATGATCTCTCCCACTTCGCCGGGTTTTACATCCTCTCCGCCAATATCGACAATCCGGACTTGAACGCTGATATCGGGCTGGCCTGCCGAGGTAAGTCTCCTCCCGTTGCCATTTTTTGACTGACCTAATAAATGATGTTCCTCTCGCGACAGATGCGCGATAGCCGGACCGCTTTCGCTCTGACCATATCCTTCGGCAAATATGGGACCCAGAAGTCCACTCGCCTTTTTCAATACTTCCAACGGCATTGGCGAAGCACCGTACCACATGAATTTGATGGAACTCAGATCGTGCTTCTCCAGATCCGGGACTCCCAGCAAGGCCACCAACTGAGTCGGGACAAAATTCAGATGCGTTATCTTTTCGGCTTGAATTGACTTGAGGGCGGTTGCTGGATCAAAGCCCTTCAGGATAATGTTGCATCCGCCGATGTATAGGAATGCGCGGAACCAGGTATACCCGGCGATGTGAAACAGTGGTGTTATCTGCAGGTGCCTATCGCCGGGTTGAATGCCCGTGTCAATCAGCAGGGTTTTGGCGTCCTCGATTAGCCGCCGTTGCGTATACAAGGCACCCCGCGGTGTTCCGGTCGTTCCGCTGGTATAAATGATGCATGCCGGATCGCTCTCGTCTACATCGACCCCAGGCTCCTGTCCGGAATCAGAGTCGAGCAGTTTCTGGTAATCGGCCATCCCGGGAGTGTTCATTTCCAGGGCGATAAAATGCTGGATTTTAGGCAGGTACGGCCGCAGAGAAAGGCCCATTTCGAACAATTCCGGACCTATCAGAAGCGCTTTGGCTTCCGAGTAGTTGATGACGTACCGGTACTCCTCCAGGGTCAGTCTGGGATTGAAAGGCGATGCGATAAAGCCGCCTTTCATTGCGGCACCGTAAAATTCCGCAAACTGCAGGGAATTCCAGGACAGAATCCCGAGTACATCCCCTTTTTTCAGCCCCATGTGCCGAAGGGCGTTTACCAACTGATTGACTCTCTTGTTGTACTCCGCGTAGGTAATCCTGATACTTCCGTGGACAAAGCCTTCCTTGTTGGGATGAAGAAGTGCGTTTCGATAAATGATGTGCGCAAAGGTGCCAATCTTGTACCGCGACAGCTCTTTCAACAGAAACCGTTCTGACATCACCCTTTCCTCCTATCGCTTTCTGTAAGAATCCCTTTCTGCAGTTCGAACTGTGGATAACGGAAATGTGCCATATTTGAGACGTACTATACCACATTGTAGTATTCCCTATAAATAAAAGCATTACCTCATAAGACAGACATCCTCAGATCCGGTTGAAAAGACCGAATGGGATCATTGTATTAAGCGTCTTGCTAATGAGGGCCTCATTAGTTTGAAGACAAAGAAACGCAAAATAATAGATTATGAATTTATTCTTAGAGATCGAGTGGAAGTAAAAACCCAATTCACTAATTGTAACTTGGAGGAAGCATCAAAGAACCTCTCTGCTTTTTCAAAATACCGGGAATTATTGCAAAGCTTTGCTGCAAATTTGTCTAGCAGGCAAAATCCTCAGTAAACGGGCCGACGTCGACATAAATAAATGCCTCACTTTTATTGACGCTGATTATAAAATCAATTAACTGTGTTCAAACTGTATCCACGAGAACCTCAGCGTATCCAACTCCAACCAACTCAGGCCATAATAGAGGTAAATTATCGTCTCCCGTAGCGATCACCGAAAAAGTCTCCTTTGTTCCACGCGGGGCGCTCCGTTTCCTCCGCAATCAGATAGCCGCATAAAAAAACAAACCGTCCGTATTTTGCTGCTTCCTCGAAAAGCAAGCCCGGCTGCTCCATGTCTTCCCCGGGCATGTGGTATCTCTCCGCATCCCACTTCTTGAAAATCGCCGGCGGATTGATCTTCGGATTGCTCGATTTGAAGCCGGGCCATGGGAATAGGGCGGGCACGCCTTGCTTCACAAATGAATACTGGTCGCTGCGGATGAAAAACATTTGCTCCGGCATCGGGTCGGGACTGATCTCAAGTCGCATCCGCTGAGCAGCTTTTGCTACGACCTTTTTCAAACTGGAATGCTCCTCGCCGAATGCAATGATGTCCTCCATCGGCCACAGCATCAGGTCCGCATCCATGTTGATATTTGCCGCAATGGCATCTTTGGAGACCGTAGGATAGTTCGCAAAATAGTCCGAACCCAGGAGCCCTGCCTCTTCTCCGGTTACGCACACAAATAGCAGGGAGCGCCGCGGCCGGGGAGTCGTTTTCGTGAACGCCCGCGCTATCTCTAACAGCAGCGCGATCCCGGAAGCATTATCCAGCGCCCCATTATAGATCCTGTCGCCGTTGACGGGCTGTCCCACTCCCAAGTGATCGTGATGAGAAGTGTAAACCACATATTGTTTCTTCAGGTCCGGGTCGATTCCCTCAAGCTTCCCTGCCACGTTCGGACTGCGCACGTCTTCGAGCTTCGTCACGCTGTAAATTTTTGCGGCTATTGGGAGAGGAAAAGATTTTGGTTTTCCCGCCTTGATATCCGCAAGGACTTCTTCCGCTGTATGCCCGCTGCCGTCGAAGATTTGCTTTGTCTTCTCCGGGCTCAGAATGCGCTAAGCCTTTCAGTTCCGGGAAATAAGCATTTGGCCGGTTTTGCCTGTCGAGCCAGCGCAGTGTAGGAAAGTCTATATCCCGGGTCATTTTGCTGTAAGGATAGATTCCCTCGCTGACCGGATCGGAAATAAGGATAATACCTGTTGCGCCGTGAGCGACCGCATTTGCCTGCTTCAGTTCCCATGCCGAGTAGTGGGCCTTGATTGCCGACTCAAATCCGGGTGCTCCGGATGCCATGGCGACTATTTTCCCTTTTGCATCGATGCCCCTGTAATCGTCATAAACTCTTTCCGGCGCGGTCACGCCAAATCCCACGTAAACCACAGGCGCTTCCACGGAAGTCTCCGTCCTTTCGGGGTCTATCAACGTAATGAAATCCTTCCGGTAAATCAGGTTCTCCTGTTTCCCTCCCCGCATCAGCGTCAGTGATGACTTAGCCTCCACCGGTCTTCCAGAGCGAAGGGGCACGCTCTGAAGATAGGTTCCATTTTCCCCGGCGGGTTCGAGACCCATCTGTTCAAATTGGGCAGCAATAAACTTCGCTGCAATTTCATGGCCTTTGCTGGCAATGGCGCGGCCTTCCAGCGCGTCATCTGCAAGGAATCGCATCTCTGCTCGAATAGCTTCCGGACGGATCACGGCCATCGCTGATTCGATCGAATCCTTCCCGCCATTTCGGTTGCACCCAAAGGAAAACAACATTGCCGCAACAACGATGCACAGAATCGCCGCCATACGTTTGAATGAATCTTTCATCTCCACTCCATTGCAAATGGTTGCAGAAATATAGATTTCTCCCATGCCGCCCTTGCCGAGCTGGCCTATGATTTCATAATGCGCGAGTGTTTTCCCGATCATGGACATAAGTCCCCTCCGGGCAAAATTAACCTCTATGCTGTCTGGTGATTCTTGGAGTTAATTATATGCGGCTTATGCTGGTGTCGGAAGAGAAATCCTAAAGGAACAGCTTTAGGGGGAAACGCGTATCAGAGATTAGAGTTACTAGGTTGTATCCTGTATGGCCAATTTCTATCCCCAAAATCTAGAACTCTCGCATATTCCTCAATCCACAACTCTATGCGGTTTTTGAATTGGCGACCCCGCTTTTCTTTTGCAAATGTAAAAAAGTATTTGCCTGGCATCATAGCGCCGCCGCGTTCGACACCAATAACGGAAAGCATCCCACGATTGATCGAGAACTGAAGATCATATATCGCAAAGGCAAACACCCCAGTCGCGCGGCGGGGTCCCTCATCGAAACAGCACAGCAGCTAAAGGGATGACGGCCATGGGATTGCATATAACCAATTCAGAATTAATGAAATCGTAATTTTGATGTATTGATGGGATAAGCAGATGCCAACTGGTGTCCTGACCAGTTATCGACCGTCGATTGCCAAAAGAGGTGACAAAGCCAGTTCGACATTGATCGTGAACTGCGACAAGCCTTCTGAGCCAGCAGCGGAGAATTGGTATCCGATTTTTGGGCTCCGTTCCCAAGGCTGGGCCTGTGATAAACTTGGCTATTGCGAAATTTCTTCCCGAGACGGCGCAAAAGAGCGTACAATAGTTCCGCTCCGCTCCCCTCGAAGCAAATGATCCGGGTGAGATACCCGCCACTAATTCTTCGAATGTCCTATAGATACGAGTTGGCAGGGGATTGCTACCCGGGCAAGACTGCCGCACATCGCCAAGATATGCCCCGGTGTCGATGGACGACAGATGAATACGATCACTTCACGGGGCTCCAATGGAGGCAATCCTTTGATGAATGCGCTATTGAAAACCTCGATTACGGCGGGATGGATCTTGCTGGTGCTTAGTGGCTCATCGAATGCCTTCTGCGAAGGGAAACCCGTTTCCTCCGGGACTGGCATGCGGGCCGATGCCCAACAGGAGTTGTCCCGCTCGAAGCTGCTGCCCCCTGCAATGACTGCCAACAGCGTTATGCCTGAAAACAAAGTTCCTGGGAGTGTTGTGAGCACCGCCCGGAGACTTATGCATCATCTTAACAAGCAAGGGTACGAAATCGCCCAGGGGTACCTAAAATCCTACACTCAGGAGGATTGCAAGGATTCCTATGCCAAAATGGGGACCTGCTATAGCAATAATCCGGCTGCCCCGTATGTTTTTACTGTACTGCCCACCTGGCCAGACGAATGGTTGGATCCCATGATGAACGGAGTGTTCGGGCCAACGCATGAAGGGTACAGCGCCAGTTTTCGCATTGATAGACAGGAAGCTATCGTCATTCTGGCTCAATTGCCTCCTCAGGCTAAGTACTTTGGACTGCAAACCAATGTCTTCACGCGACAGGACACGTTCGATACGGGTAGTTTCCAGTACAAATATCTCGAGCCCATGCCCTGGTTGTTCGGCATGTTTTTTGCCTATGTTCCCTGGGACCACACCCGCATTCAGCTCCTCTCAAGCATTGGCAACAGCAACAACAATGTGGTGATCGAGGACGCGTCAGTCGAAGCGTTTGGTCAGGAGCGCTATTTCGTAATTACGCCCGACAAGTTCATGGAGAAAGTCGTCCGTGAGGCCTTTGGCAGCATCGAAGTCGAGGATACAGACATCTTCACCGAACCAATCGACGAAACATTGCGGGTCGGGCTCGATGAGGCGGCGGACGACTTCTACACCGTGATTCGCTATGCCATGCCCGACGACAAGGTTGGGGATGAACCCCGCGCAGCTTCTGATGCCTGGCGAAACAATTTGCCGTTGATCGTGCTTCGCATCAGAGCCCCCCGGAGTGAACTGCAGCCTATACCTTACAGCAAAGTCCAGACCGATCCGCGATTGGCGCAAGATCCGCCAGAAACAGAATTGGAGCCTGATCTCGACAGTCTTGTTTCAGCCGTGTGCGGGAAATGGAATCAGTCCTGCGATCAATTCGCGCGTGTCATAAACGTGCAACAAGAGCTCTTGATGATTGGGCCGGAGTGCATAAAGGTTGGAATGAACTGCCTGGCCGACACGCAGGACACTGTCTATCATTTCAGCGACAAGCTCCCGCTCGACGAAAAGAACGTCTTCGCCGTGGTAGGGGCCCTGAGCACCAAAACTAACAATGCAACCTATGTAGGCCTGGGTATCAACGCGAGCAAGTGGCAGCTCGGCATCGACAACGTATCCTATCTTGAGCTTGAAGGTTCTGCCCGCAGCTATGACGAAACGCTGAAAAATCCCGACAAGTTCTTCGTCTACTATTTTGCCCGGGATTGCTCGAAGCTCGAGCCCTGGGCGCGTGAGTACTGTCGTTCGGTTCCCGAGAGTGCCTTCCCAGACCACGACGATGCGGACGAGGATTCTCACTTGGTCAACTTCTCGCTCCGCAACTATCTCTTCCCTGGCAGTCCACGTGGAGCCGCCCCGGAGTCTTCGCTGTCTCCCAGGGTGATTACGTTTAAACTTCAGGGCGAATAGTGCGTCAGGTTCACGCAGGCTTTTTCGGTGTTTTGTTGTCAAAGGCGAATGGATGGGACCCAACCACACATTATCAGCTCATGGTGCGCTGATATGCCAAAATGAGAATCAAAATGGAAATGACCATTGCCTATGGCGATTCTTTTGTTGGGATCGATGTTGGTATGATACAGGATACCAACAAGTAATTGTGGATTGTATAGCGCATCAGCGAAGGGCCCTTTTTCGGAATGGCCCCGTTTCCAACAAAGGCTGCAAAAAACCCCCTGGGGGACAGTTAATCTCAAACCAAGCTGGATCAGCGTATAAAACTCAGAAACTCTGCGGTCTCCCTTTGAATCGTCTCCAGAGATTGAATTAGAGGTGGATCGCGGAGATCCGCCAATGTCACTGTAAGTTTTTCTGGGATATATAAATTTAAAAACACTGTCGGATAAATCCTGTATCTCCCTGGCGAGTAGTACGGCAAAGTCAACAGCAGTTGCTGTTGTTATGGTCGGTTGTTCCATCGGAGTAGTATTTCTCCTGGTCCGCGAAGTATCAGGCAGCGCCATTGATAACCTTGTCCTTCAGTTTTTTCTCATACTCTCTGCAATCTCTGAGCATCCTCTCGACATACGGTTAAAGCCCGAAGTCTCAGCGCGGGCGTTTCTTCGGGATCAAATGCTACTCGAGCCAGTGCGGGCAGATTCGCGGCATACGTCGACATATTACTATTATCATTGAGTATATCTTGAGCAAACATGAGGAGTCTCTGTCCAAGCAAACTAGAAGACATTTTGGTGTCCGTGCGGAGGCTCCAAGTCAGCATTGAAATGCGCGGCTCATACATGATCGAGGGTGCTGGAATTGTTGTGTTGTAAGGGGCTACCTTGATTGAAAGCTCCCATATCCCATGGAACTGAATCATGAAAATTCTCAATCAATTTGGAATTTGTCCAAAAGCTTGGTGGAGGAGTCTGGATATGAGCAATCCGCTTTTGTATTTCAGGCTGCGCAGGGCGCAGCTCGATCTGGCCGGAATCCATCAATGGTCTCAACAGTTTTAATACTTTTCTGTAATTCTTCTCCTTTTCAGCGTTCACCCAAACGACCATTTTCTCATCGGGGAATGCAAACTCAGCATCTGCTTTCTGACACGCCTTTTCTTCCAGACATCGAAGCCATGCCTCTTTGGTTTTTTTGGGGTGTGTGCCGGTTGGGTGCAATCGGGTATGAATATCCGCCGTCCATCGAGACATTTGTTCCGAGCATCGCTGGCCCCCCCGATGTAACACCAAAAATCAGGGTTGCGAACCATAACAGCCACATATTCGCCTCCTCACCCATACTCTTCATAAGGTTGCTTTGTCTTTATGTTTGGCGCCATATTGAAACTCCCTTTCATATTGCTATAATACGACTATTTCTCATGGAGTGGAAGTGTCACCTCATTGCTTGTTCTTCAAGCAACAGGGCTGTTAAAGGGTTAACACCCCTTAAACTGCCCTTTCTTGCTCTCCATACGCTCATGGCAGCTGACCATAAAACAGTCAACTCATGATTTCATAATGTGCGAGTGTCTTCCCGATCATGGACATGCACACCTCCAGACAGAGGATGCCTGCAAACTGCCATGTGATACTTTATGGATCTTGAAGCTATTATAAGCGGCTAATGCTGGTGTCGGGTGGGGAATCCCAGGCAAAGGTTTGGGAGCAAGCGGAACTAACTAGTACAATTCTTCAATCCGGAATAGAACCAGTAAACCTGCACGGCCCACATCCAAATTGGCAATCGTCAGAATCCGGTATTTGCGGCCGCCTCCATGAAACCATAGCGGGCTAAAACCATCGTGATGTTGTCCTTTCCGCCGGCTTTCAGCGCGAGATCCAGCAGTTTCTCACAAGCCTCTTGGGAGGACTCTGTTTTTTGAAGAACGGCTTGGATAGCATCATCGTCAATCATATCAGTCAAACCGTCGGTGCAGAGCAGCAGGCGATCGCGGTCCACAAGCTGAAATTGCTCAAGCTCGGTCACGACCGGACCGTCGTGTCCTCCGAGGACATTTGTCAGCAAGTGCCGAAACTTGTGTTTTGCTACCTCTTCTTGCGAAATGTCCCCGATGTCGGCAAGCTTCTGCGCGACCGTGTGGTCGCGAGTCAGCTGGCGGAGTTGCCCTTCCCGGAACAGGTAGACTCGGGAATCCCCTACATGGGCAACAAACAGATCGGAGCAAAAACTATAGGCCACGGTAAGGGTTGTGCCCATACCTGCGATAGCCGGATCAATTTCGCCCTGACGGACCAGCTCCGAATGGATGGCCCTATAATAGCTTTCTATTCTCCCCATCAGCGCCTCGGCCTCCTGTTCATCGATGCGCCGCCCCCACTTTGCTGTATCAATAATCAGCTTAACCAGCAGGTTGATCGCCATCTGGCTCGCCACTTCGCCGGCGGCGGCTCCTCCCATGCCGTCGGCGACCAGCATTCCATAGCCGTATTCCGCGATGTTTTCCGGCAATTGGCCCGGGGGCATGTTGGTCATCAGCGGTTCGAGGGAGCGGCCCAGCCGGCCGACGAGGTAGTGGTCTTCATTGTTTTTGCGCACCTTGCCGGCATGTGTCACCGCTCCGAAGTCAACCTTAACCATGGATTCCAGGCATAACTTCGGCTGTCGTCTGGATGCAGCAAGAGCATCCATGCGGGATCCGGGATCGGTCGAGTTTGTATCCATATGGCATTCTCCTGTTTGTTGCAGGGGCGGCTGCCCCGCTAGGGAAGCGAGTTTTCGTCTCGGCTTTTGGGGCCCTGGCGCCCAGTGCTTCATTTATTCAAGCCAGTTCACGACAATGTGGATGCGCAAGCCCGTCAGCAAATGGTGCTGCCCGTACGCTTTAAAAAACCAAAACCGCCTGAGTATCCAGGTTAATATCTCCTAAATAAGATCGGGAGCGTCTACTTTGTGGTATCCCATGGCTTTTCCGCTGCCGCACTCTTGCCTGCGATTCGGCCGAAGGTCAGTAAGCCGTTGAGCACCGACCCACTGCCCGGATAGAATTCGCCAACGAGCCCTCCCATATTCACTCCGGCAGCGTATAACCTCGGAATGACCTTGCCCCAGACATGGACCACCTGACTTCTGGCATTGACTTTGACACCGCCGGAGGTGTCAAACATCACCGGGAGTGTTTCATATGCATAAAAAGGCGGAGTCAAGATCGGATCCAGCAATGCTTTGCGTCCATAATCGCGATCGGCACCCGCTTGTACATCCTCATTCCATTTCTTGACCGTCTTTTCGAGAGTATCGGACGAGACGTTGATGAGCAGCGCCAAAGCTCCGATGGTATCCGCTTTCTTGACAGTCCCCGCCGTAACCTCCTTCTCAAGCTGAGCACTAAAGCCTGGTACGATATTGGATCTGCGCGCTTTGCGATAGGCCGCGTCGAAAATGGAGAAGGCGCGCGATTCCGGCTGCTGCAGCAGGATAATCGCTTTCCTGTCATAGAACAGGGTCTCATCGACAAAGCGCTTGGCCAGGATGTTGACAACGATTCCTCCTTCGCCCGCATAGGTTGCGCGTTCTGCACCGGGAAGGGTTAAGCCAAAATCATCCACGACCTTGGACATGTTCGTGACATCTGCGCCCAGCGCGAGTGCCATTCGAATCCCGTCGCCGGTCAATCCGATCACTCCGAGGGATGGAGAATAGTATCCATCCCTCGAATATGCAGCGAGCATTTCCTTGTTGCGCGAAAAGCCGCCGGCCGCAAGCACGACCGCTTTTCGTGCTTTGACAGCGATCGTTTTGCCTTCGCTTTCGGCCCGGACTCCAATAACCTCGCCATCAGCATTGGCAATGAGTTGTCTCACCGGGGTATTCAACTGGATTTGAGTCCCCTTCGCTTGCGCTGCATCAGCCAGAACTTTATAAAAAGCCGCACCGCCGCCCAATTTGCCATAGGTGATCGAATGGACCCGAGCAATCGGTTCGCTGCCGGCCGGAACTTCAGCGCCTGAAACTACGGGGGCGCTGAATTTGGCTCCCAGTTGAATCAGCCGGTCGATGTTCTTCGCCGACTCATCGGCCGCAATTCTTGCCAGAGTGGGATCAACGAAGGATTTCCCTGCTTTCAGGAAATGCTGATACAGCTTGTCGGCCGTATCCGCGACATTGTTTGCCTTTTGAACCGACGTGCCACCCGCGTAAATAACACCACCGCAAATGGCTGTGTTCCCGCCACCGTTTTTTTGCTTCTCCAAAATCAGGACCTCTGCACCCGCTTCGCGGGCCGCAATGGCCGCGCACGCACCTGCTCCACCATAGCCGACGATAACAATGTCTGATTGCCTATCCCATTTCTCTGGCATGGCCGCGGGAGCCGACAACGCCCCTAACACACAGGCGGTTACACCTCCAGTCCCAACGATCGCCGCATCCTTCATGAACTCGCGTCGGTTCAGTTCGTTCCGTTTGGACACTTTATCTTCTCCTCATTGAACTCCCTCAGGAATCTCAATAGTGATAGTGGCTGAGCCTCTTGCCGATCATAGGGAGTGCCTCCTCCTAGTCGACAGCCGGTGCGATGCAATGGAATACTTTTTAAGAAGTGAGGCCATTGTAACGAAATCAGGCAAATATGGATAGCAAAGAATGGAAAAGATGCCGGGGTTGGATTAACTAATGAGAAATCTGCTTATCCCAAAGAATGGATTACTAGTGACAAGGCCTGTTCGACATCGATCGTGAAATGCGACGAGCCTTCTGCGCCCGCAGTATAGAATTGGCATCCGATGTTTGGGCTCCGTTCTCAAGGCTGAGTATTGCGATAGACTTGGCTATTGTGAAATTTCTTCCCCAGACGGCACAAAAGGGCGTACAATCGTTTTGCTCCGCTTCCCCTCGAAGCAAAGGATCCGGGTGAGATACCCGCCACTAGTTCTTCGAATGGCCTATAGATACGAGTTGGCAGAGGATTGCTGCCCGGGCAAGGCTAACGAACATCGCCAATATGTGCCCCGGTGTCAATGGACGACAGGTGAATGCGCTTGGCAAAACCTCGATTAGGGCGGGATGGATCTTGCTGATGCTTAGTGGCTCATCGAATGCCTTCTGCGAAGGAAACCCGTTTCCTCCGGGACTGGCATGCGGGCCGATGCCCAACAGGAGTTGTCCGGCTCGAAGACGGTGGCCCCTGCGATGCCTGCCAGCAGCATTATGACTGATAACATAGTTACTATGGGTGTTGTGAGCACCGCCCGAAGACTTATCCATCAGCTTGACAAGCAAGGGCACGAAATCGCCCAGGGGCACCTAAAATCCTACACTCAGGAGGATTGCAGAGCTTCCTATGCCAAAAGGAGAATAAAAATGACTGATAGCAAGGACTCTAATTTCGCAGTACTCACAAGGCGGCGTCTTTTGAAGGCTTCAGGAGCAGCGCTGGGTGGTCTGGCCGTTGGGGCGAGCCTAAGCAGCTTCGCTGGGAAAAAAACCAATCCGGCCGACCCGTGCGATTCATGTGGACCTTGTCTCTCGGGCCAGTGCACCTACCCTCCCGCATACCCGGATACACAGAAGTACACCTATTACGAAACCCAGCTCCCGACCTGGAAGCCCAAGCAAAGGCAGCAGGTAATACCGGGACTGCCGCCGGAGGCGGTACCGGAAACCTATGTTCTCCCTGCCAAAAACGAAATGCGCATCACGTTCCTGGGGTCATGTATCCCTAACCAGCTGCGCCGCGCACAGCAAATGATGAGCATCTTCGTTGAGGTCGGCCCTACGGACACGACGGACCCGGACCAGTTCGTATTCGACTGCGGCTCCGGTGTGTGCACCAACTACAACACCATGGGAATTTCCCTGGGCAGGATGGACAAGATCTTTTTAACCCATCTGCACGGCGATCACGTCAGCGACCTGATTCACATCTATTGTTTCGGTGCCGTGGCAGACCGGAAAAGCCCTCTGTTCATCTGGGGCAACGGCCCATCGGGTGTGAAGAGCCCAATGCCCCCACGCAGGCTGTATGACGATGGCGTCAGAGCCTTTTGCGCAAATCTGCGCGAGACCTGCCGCTGGCACTCAGAGAGCCAAAGCTTCATATCGACCAGCTATGCGAGTTACGAATTCCCCAGCCGACAAGACTGGGGATTGCCATGCGATCCCAAGCAGGTAAGCGATGATCCGATCGGCGACGGCTTTGCTATAGTGCCCATTGAGCTGGATTGGCAGAAGTACGGGAAAGTGGAAGGAGACAACATCGCATATTGCAATCTTAAGACGGGCGTGAAGATAACTCATTTCCCGGTCATTCATTGCCGCAGGGGCTCCGTCGGCTACAAGCTCGAGTGGAATGGGCTCTCAATGATCTATACCGGAGATACCAAACCCGAATACCTCAGCGTCGATAAGGCCAAGGGCGTGAGTGTGTTCATCCACGAAATGAACCCCCCGGCGCAAGTTTGGGCTTTCAAGAACATGGGGCTGTACCAGCCTCCGGAGCCCAACTGGCCTTCTTATAACAGTTTCCAATCGGCTGTCGATTTTGCCAAGATGGTTCAGAACAGTTCCCACTCACCACAGGGGGCCTTTGGTTACCTGCTCAGCCAGATCAATCCTCGTCCGCAACTCACGGTCGCCACACACTTCCCGGTAGCCGATGATATGGTCGAATGCGCCATGTCGAGCATTGAGGCGCATAACCCGGGGATACAATGGGGAAGGGATTTTGTTTGTTCCTTCGACCTCATGGTGCTCAAGGTAACTCAGAATGGAACAGCCCTGCCCACGATAGAAAAATTCCGGGCCGAAGTTTCGGATTATGAATTCGCGGCGCTGGGGAAAACATATACTGACCTGAATCCTCCCAAATATTGGAAGTATGCAGTCGATGCAAATGGGAACATACAATATGACGCAAACGGGAACCCAATAAAGATCGGGGACCCATTTGCCCAGATCGACCAGTCGAAGGCAATCCCATCCTGCGATAATGGCGACGGCGTAAAATGCAATTATCGCGAGGACGGGTATTGATTCCGGCGAAATAAGCTGCTTGTCAATCCGACGAAACGCGGGGCCGTTCCACTTGCAGCCCCGCACTGTTGAGGAAGTGGCCTTCCCGGATTCACCTGTAAGCCTTCCAGACGAGGTCTGGCTGACTTTCTCTTTTGTTCAGCAGGAAGACATTCTTTTGAGGGTGTAACTTTCTATCCATAAATTCAATTTAGATCTGTCGAACCTGATTTAGTTTTGGAACCCTCGTTCCGGCTCGGCCCACTCGACTCCACTCCGGTTCCAAAACTAAATCAGACGGCCTTGTAGTGGCGGGCCAAGTCTGTTTCCTCAGCGTATCCAACTCAAACCAACTGCAGCCAAAATAGAGGCAAATTGAGTCAAGGCTCCTAAAATTTCTGCCAAAACTAAAGCCGCTATTTTCCGGCAGGGGCCCATTGAGTCAGGAAAGCGGTAAACGCTTTGAGATCGTAGCTCTTTTTGCCATCTTCGAGCTTGCTCGTGTCTTGCGAGTGGATCAGGGCGCCATTCCCATCCAGCACGAAGAGGTGCGGATATCCTGGAATTTTGGGATACCGTGACAGCACGGCCTCGTTCTTGTTTTCGGGGCTCCAGTTAACCTTGACGGTCACGTAATTTCTGTCACGAAGAGCACGCAATTCAGCGTGCTCTTCGAGATATCTTTCCATTTCATGGCACCAGATACACCAATTGCCCCCTACATCGACAAGCACACGCTTCCCGGACCTGGCAGCTTCTGCGACAGCCGCCGCGATATCCTTGGCCGCGTCTCGATGCGGATCGAATATCTTAGACTGTGCATCTGTTGCTTTTGTCTGAGTTGCCCTTACCTGGGAGAAGGCCGGGGCTGATAGGAGCAGAATCATGAATACTGATATCATTCGCATCATGTTCTCGTTTCCTTTGGATGAGCGCTTTAGGAACTGCGAACGTTCTATGATCCTAAAACCGCCAATTGTCGGAGGTTCAGGACCATTATTGTATTACATACGGCGAACGCTGCGGTCTTGACAGCATCGCGTTGGCGGCATCGTTGTTCTTGAACCGCTCTTTCTTCGGGTCCCAATGCAGGGGTCCTTTCAATTTCATGGCGATGTGGTGAAGCAGGCACGCCGTGCAGGAACGGTGGGCAGTTTCCACGGGCGCAATCGGCGCCTTGCGACTGCGCACGCAATCGAGCCAGTTTCCGTGATGGTCCACGCTTTCATACAGGTGAATTTCTTTCGGGCCTAGTGTTGAGGAGAGGATTGCGGGATTGCTGGCGGAAAGGGCCTGCGGATCCTGCAGTTTAGAAACCGGATCGCTGGCCGTGATGCGTTCGTTGCCGCGCGATACGAATATCCATCCTTCCGAGCCCTCAAATCGAATGCCATTGGGAAAATCGCCGCTGACAATCATGCGCACGCCATTGGCATAGAGCGCCTCCGTTCTAAAATCTCCGTGCACGTTCCAGAGTCCTTTGGCGGGAAACTCCGCCGTTCCGGAAATTTCAACCGGGCCCGTGTGCTCCGTTCCCATCGCCCAGTGCGCACAATCGATGTGGTGCGAGCCCCAGCCGGTGATCATGCCCGCGCCAAACTGCTCGCAACGCAGCCACCCGGGGCGATCGTAGCCGTTTTGCGGGTGAACGCGTTTTTCCGTGTAGTACACGAGAGGGGTTGAGCCCAGCCACATTTCGTAATTCAGATTGGGCGGAATCGGCATCTCCGGCTCTTCTTCACCGGAGGGATCGCCCGGCAGGCCGACCTGCACCGTTTTAAGCACGCCGATCCTTCCATTGCGCACCAGTTCCGCCGCGCGCCGGAATTGCGGAGAAGAGCGCTGTTGGCTGCCGATCTGGAAAATGCGCCCGCTGCGTTGAACGGCATTGCTGAGCGCGCGGCCTTCCGCGATTGTGAGTGACGCCGGTTTCTGCAGATAGACATCTTTTGCGGCCGCAACCGCATGCATGGTGATAAGCGCGTGCCAGTGATCCGGCGTGCTGATAAGCACGGCATCCACATCTTTGTTTCTGAGCAGTTCGCGGTAGTCCAGGTATCCGGCGACGCCTCGGTAATCTTTCCCGGCCTGCTGGCTGTAATAGCCGTTGACCAGCGTCTTGGCGTCCTCCATGCGTTTGCTGTCGAGATCGCAAACCGCCACAATTCTGGCGTTCCCATATTTCCAGACGCCGGGCATATCGTGCGAACGCGAAATGCGTCCGGCGCCGATGGCACCCACATTAATTCGATTGCTGGGCGCATTTTTCCCGAAGACCGATGCAGGAACAATAGAGGGGAATCCGGCGATAACGGCGGCGCCGACGCCCTTACCTGCCGTTTTGATAAATTCTCTTCTTTCCATGATTGCCGCCTTGGTGATGAGATTGGATCGTTATACTTTGAGGCTCAGCCGTTGCGCGATTTTTTGCGCCTTGAGCGCAATTTCCATAGCCATAAAGCAGTGTTCTTGCGTCATTGCCGTTTCGGTCCGGTTCAGGACGTCATTCACGATCGCCTCGCCGAAGGGAAGCTTCACGTTTGTGCAATCGATGTAGCGGGTTGCTTTCTGGTCCACAAGAAAGAGGTGGCTGTTCCCGGCCCGGCCCGCGATATCGACATTCTTGCGCACTTCCAAATATCCATCCGTGCCGAGGATCGTCAGCCGGCAATCGCCCCAGGTCGAAAGCCCGTCTGGCGTAAACCAGTCCACTCGAATATATCCCAGGCCGCCGTCGCCGCGCAGCACAAGGTCGCCGAAATCCTCAAATTCCGGATACTCCGGATGGTGCACATTTCCGATCTGGGCGAAGGCGATAGCTGCCTTCTTCGATCCTGTGAAGGCCAGGAATTGATCCACCTGGTGCGATGCGATATCGCACAGAATGCCGCCGTAGCGTTTCTTGTCGAAGAACCAGGCAGGGCGCTGTTTGGGATTCATGCGATGCGGTCCAAGACCCACGGTTTGGATCACCCTGCCGATGGCGCCTTCCCGGATCAGTTCTCCCGCCCGGACTGTCGCAGCATTACTGAATCTTTCGCTGTAGGAGATTGAGAACATGCGCCGGGTCTGCGCCTGCACGCGGCGGGCCTCGGCCAGCTGCTCGAGCGTTGTGATGCCCGGTTTGTCGGCCATGTAGTCCTTCCCGTGCTGCATCACGCGAATGCCAAGGGGTGCGCGCTGATCCGGAATTCCGGAACTCAGGACCATCTGGATCGAGTTGTCTTCCAGGATTTCATTTTCGCCGCGCGCGAGCTTCGCCTGGGGATAGCGAGCACCGAATTCGGAAGCCAGGTCGGGCTCGGGAGCATAGTAGGAAACCAGCTCGCCACCGCCACCCCTCACCGCGTCCACCATCCCGTAAATATGCGAATGATTCACATGGATCGCGGCAAAACGAATGCGGGGGTGAGGATTTTGGCCGGTGCTGCTGCCCTGATAGGAGGGGAATGCCGCAGCCGGTCTGGCTGTTGCAACGGCAATCCCCACGACGGCCTTTATGAAATCACGGCGATTTTCTTTCGGCTGATCCATATGCAATGCCTCCATGGGAGCAGGTATTGGCGTACATTCTAGGCGAATCTACTATGGAAGAGGGGCAATTATTTCGGTTTTACTCGTTTACCCCTCCTTTTTTTTCAATCTCAAAATGAGGAATCGATAGCCAGATGCCAAAAGCCATGGAATGGGCAGGACCGGGTGATTACCCTTTCAGGAGCTTCTCTGCTGCCCGTTGACATACTCTATTGAGGACTTCGCAATGTTTCTTGTGGTTGCTGTCCAGGCATATTTTTTGGAGCTCAGCGATCATTTTGATGAAGCACATCTTCAGACCCCAGACGTTCACTTTGTATTTAATTTCCGATTCAGTAGCACTTTCCATTTTAATGAGCGTACTGGGAGCATCCTCCATTACTTTGAAACTAAATTTGGTGCCCTTACGAAAGTCCTTTCTATCGCTTATTGTTGAAAGGCTAAAGGAATGCAGAAGAGCGCACCGCAACTGATACACAGCTTCCGCGTTATCCCAATCAATTCCGCCAAGGTCCATTAGAGATTCGACGAAATGCCTGCCGGATTGCTGCTTTGAGAAATAGCATTGGGAGATGTAATCAATGCCGACCATAATTCCCGTCATCGCCAGCATTGCGTGGGAGGAGGGATCTCCTTCAAATTCACATTCCTTCCCATACAGCTTTTCCAGATCAACTCTGAGATTATAAAAAATGCCATCCCCTTTGGGATCTGGTTCTTGATCGGGAGATTTGAAGAAGCTCTCAAGTGGCCCTTGGGATTCCATGTTAGCCTCTAGAAATTGAGGGCAGCCTGCATGGCCATCATAGTGTGACCGTGTAGCAATTATACAATCTGGCAACTGTTTTAGGGATTATTTAAGATTCATCACCTGCTATAACCCGTGTAAAAGCTCAGTTGACTATGGCCCGGCCTTTGCTGTATTGATTAGCAATATCACACACAGCTTCAAGAACACGCGCCATCACCGATTGCTCCGGTTCCTGTTCATCGCTCCGCCTTCCGCGCGATTAGGGAAACCAAGCGCGGCTAAAGCTCAAGTCGCCTGGCAGCAATTCCAAATTTCTTTAGAAATGCACACGCAGCATTCAACTGGAGGAGAGTGCCTATGCGCAAGCTAATGCTTTTACTGGCAGTATTTGGCTTGACCGGTCTGTTATGGGCAGCCGATCATTTTTCCGGCAATTGGAAATTGGATCCTTCCAAAACCACAGTCAGGGGTGTGGCGCAGACGTTTAAGAGCGGATCGGCGACAATCACGTCGCACAGCAATGGCTACAAAATGGTTTACGATGCCACAAGCGTCGAAGGGAAGGCTCTTCACGTAGAGGTAACAGTACAATTCGACGGCAAAGACCACCCTGTAACGGGAGACCCGTCCTTCAACGCCATTTCAGTCCGCAGGATTGATGACTTCACCGAAGATCGCGTGCTCAAGAAAGACGGCAAAGAAGTGGCCACAGAGCGCGTCGTCGTCTCCAGAGACGGCAAAATGGCAACCGTGACTCAAAAAAGCAAAGATACAACGGGACGGGATGTATTTGTTGCCACCATTTGGATCAAACAATGACTTTTTCTGAACAAGGAGTACGCCAATGGCCCGATATATCGTCTTTTGGGAGTACAACGTGGCCCACTGCCCTTTGGACATGAAGGAGAAGACGTCCCAGTGGCTAATTCTTACGGACGAATGCAAAAAGATGCTGAAAAGCGGCCAGATCAAGGATTGGGCGCATTATGCCGGCGAGGCCGCGGGATACATGATCGTTGAGGGGGACGACAAAGACGTGCTGCGATTGTCGGACAGCTATTTACCCTACATCCGATGCACGGCCAAGAGCTTCTTGACACTCGATCAGTGTGAACAAGTCTGGAAATCACTTTAGAACGAAAAGGGGTCAGGCCTGGAAAATTCGATTTTCGATGTTTCTTCCTACGCATGCTCAATTTGCACAAAAATCGAATTTTCCAGACCTGACCCCCGAAACCGGGCGCTTCCTGGCAATCCACTTTTCGCCTGTTTTTCTTCAAATAAGAGATGGACCGGTTCAGGGCAACCCGATGGTAGAGGTCTTCCCGATCGTGCTGATCGCAGGTCAGACGGTACACCACCGACATGATCTGACGATCATAGCGGGAGATCAGCTCAAGGAACGCTTCCGAATCCCCGCCCTGTGACCTTTTGATCAATACAAGTTCGTCGTTCATCAGGATTTATTTGAAATCGACGTTGTATGTGCCTTTGTAGGTTTGGAGATCTATGCGGCCCCGAGCGCTTCCTTTTGAGAAAAATACTTCGTTACCGCATCGCTTTTTTTCTATGGGAATATCAAGCCCCTTAAAATTGAAACTCCCTTTGTAGCTTTCGCCGCGCAGACTGAAATCGCTGGATTCGAAAATCACAAGGGAAATATTCCCTTCGTAGGTATCAATGTCGAGGTCGGCCAATTTGCCGACCTCGATTTTAAAGCCGCCTTTATAGGTGTCCAGTTTAAAATTGTTGCAGACACCGCGAATCGTGCCCGTTCCCTTATAGGATTCTATCAACACCTTGCCTGAAGGGACATCAAGGTCAACCTCGGATTTATAGGTTTTCAAGACGAGATCGACGGTCTTCGGAAGCGTGATATCCCAATCGGCGGCAGGCATGTTTCCGGAAATAAATCCTGACTTGCCTGAATATTTGCCTTCGAGCGTCACCATATTCTTGGTTGCATGTTCTATGATCCCATAATTGTCAACCGGCGTCCGGCTCCCGTAGATCCGGGCTTTCACCCGAATGACGAAAATATTGTCGGTTCGGATCACGATCTTGCCTTTATAGCTATCCAAAGTGAATCGAGCCCCCGGATCCACCGCAAATTCCTTCTGGTATGTGCGTTCCTGCGCGAAGGCGCCGACAGCTGCAAATGCCATCCAAAATGCCAGCATAAATAATTTCATTTTCATAGCTGCTCCTTGTTTTTGCATTATTAGTCTCAAGGAGATCTCTTCCGGTTTACATGGATTGAATTTTTTTCATTTCCCGTTTTATCGATCTGACGCAATAGAAGACTGCTCTACCGGCTGAATTGCCGCTGGCTCAACAAAGCCTGCAAAACAGCAGCACCATTTCAAATCTGAACCGCAAAATCATTTCACGCAAATAGAACATCAATAGGCGAACTGTTTTGCGTGGCATGCGCAATGAAACAATGGTATTTATGGAACATTAGGCCGAAGAATGGCCGCTGCCCTATGGGTTAGGATTAATGGATAAGAGTGAAACAGCATCTCCTGTTGAACTGAAATATCAGGAACGAATCGATGCAATGACGCCAAAGGAACGTGTCGCGCGCGCCGCTTCGTTATTCCAATGGACCCGGGAGACGATCGCGCGCCAGATCATTGCCAAATCAGGACCGATGGATTCCGAACAACTGAAGTGGCGCGTAGCCATGCGCCAGTATGGGGCAGATAAAACAACCCGGGAGATGATTCAAAAGGTGCTTGATAATGTTCTCCATTGAAACATTTCGCACAACGCTGCCACGCGTTCCTACCCGAGCCTGCCTTTGCTTTGCATGACATCGGCCACCTTCTTTAAGCCCATGGTCTCAAGAGTTTTCCTCGTCGGCCAGCCGTTGGTCGTGTTAAAGCCCTCGAATTCATAGAACCTGGTCTTCCACGCCTCAACCTTGGCGCGATCCAGTTTCCGGCCAGAACCGGCCGAGTACGACCATTTCTTGGTCTTATCATCATACATCGGCAGCACTTCTCCCCTGGAACTCTGCTCGTACACATAATCCGGAAAGACTTCCATATCCCGGTGTCTGCCCTGTATGGTCCAGATTGCCCGGTCCAGAGTGAAGATCTTGCGCCCAAGCTCCATGCCGTCGGCGAACGTAATGTTCTTGCCGGTAATGGCATTGAAAAATCTGGGTTCAGCCTGGGGCGTCGGGCCCTTATAGTCGGCAGAGTTGTTGGTGAAGCACATCGGCCATCTCCAGCCGCAAAAACCGTTGGATCCGATCCAAAATTTCTCGTAGTGCTTGATCCAGGCAACCTGCTTGACTTTATGCTCCGAGTAAATCCCCGTGGGCCCGTCACTGTAATCAAGCATGAAGGGATCCCCTTCATAGGGAATCATTGCATCTGCCGTAATCTGAGCTGCCTGCTCGGCTGCCAGGTACGGTTCTTTGCCTGCGAGCTGGAATGCCACCGGCATCCAGTGGAGAGGATAATTGGCGATGTTGTGCAGCATAAGATCCCTCTCTCCCAGAAGGGATCCATAGCCCCACTCCGCTTCATCTCTGGGATCATAGTGCATTGAGGTTCCCCAATAGGCCAAACCCAATTTGCCGCTGGCGTAATCCTCTTCGTACGTCCCCCATTTTTTTGCAGCTCTGGCGAGGCCCTCGGCCAAATCCTTGCCGATTCCTTCACGGGCAGAGATCTGCCGCATGAACATGTCCAAAAATCCCATCGTGCCGTACTGATCCATAGGCAGATTGGTATCGATCTTCTTTCCTTTGCCCAGGAGTCCCCTTTTGTAAAGATCCTCGACATAGCCCTGCATGGTCATAAAATGCCAGTGGCCAAGGCCGTATTTCTGCATCAGATCGTTGCCCTGGCGTGTAAGTTTCAGGCTGGCGCCCTGAAGCCTGACGCCCGCGGTGCCGGCACAAACCGATTCATTGCTGTCCCCGCTGGCCAAACGCTGACGACAGCCTCTGGGGCAGGAAGCGCAGGCTGCTGCACGCGCAGGTACAAGAGGGCTATCATTAGCCCCGAAGTACGGATTATTCGTTACATTCGCGCCGGCAGGGGAGCCGTTGATCCAGAAGAACATTCCGCCCACCATATCCTTCCTCCGCGGATTGTCCACATCCCATAAAAATTGCCGGAACCACAACCGGGCTTCCATGAATGCCTGAGGATTTGCTATGGGTACGCTTCCGGTTCCGATGACGCTGATCGCCTTGAGATTTTTTGATCCGAAGACCCCGCCAAAACCGCCCAGCGCAGCTTGAGAGCCGGGGCCATGGAGAAGAGCTCCCAGGCGGCTCCTGTTTTCCCCGGCCAATCCGCAGCAGACTACGGCTGGAATTTGGGTGGTGAAGCCATCGTCTGCCTGCGCCCATTCGCCGTATTTCAGGCCGGGTATCACGCGTCGGGAAATCTCCTCCTGGGCATCCCACGTGTCCATCCCCCAGATCCCGTTGGCGCTTTCAATCTTGACTTTATCGTTGACGATATTGATCCAGACAGGATTGTCGGCCGCTCCTTCAACCACAATGCCGTCCCATCCGGCATATTTCAGCTGTGCCGTGAAGCGCCCGCCGAAGTTGCTGTGCGCAAACCATTCGATCGGGTATAGCATGGGTCCCAATCCCTGCACTTCGCACCGTCCGGACCCCGGCATGAAAGTGCCGGCAAATGGATGCGCCATCATGATGATGAGATTCCGGGGATCGAATGCCTCAAACGGAAGCTGTTCGCCGACCAGATCAAAGAAAATGGCAGAGCCCATTCCATGGCCGCCACCGTATTCCTCATACTTTTCCGTGGGAATAGTGCTGGTCGATTTATTGGTCAGGTTGACCCTGAGTATCTTTCCCGTGTATCCACCTGTCATTGTCGTCCCTCCTATTCCCTTCCTTGGATTTCGGCTTCGGCTTAAACATAATCGGGTTTCGCTTCGCCTGCAGTGCCATAGCACTTTTTTTTCTGAAGCAGAAGTAAATGAGCAGCAGGTGGGGCGATTTTACCCTAGGTTGAGACAATGTCGCTCCGAAATTTTGTGAAATAGCGGTGGACATTCTCAGGACCAAGCCGTTCTGGAGATTTGCCGAAATATTTTGTGTTTTGTCTAACAATGGCTGGATAATGATAGTTTAAGGGATGCTATTTTGCGGAAAATCTTGCCCAGTAAGACCCGTTACCTTCTGCCCAATCTCCTCACGGGGATCAATTTCACCCTGGGCATTTATGCCATCCTCATCGCCGCTACCTTTGCACCCGGGCAACCAAAATCCGAATGGACCCTCTTCGGCCACACTCCGCTCATTGGCGCCGCCTGGATCATCGTTTGGTGCAACCTGCTGGATAAACTCGACGGCATGGTGGCCAGGATCCTGAATGCATTTTCCGGGTTCGGGGCCCAGTTCGACAGTCTTGCCGACCTCATATCCTTCGGTTTGGCACCTGGTTTTCTCGTGTTTTTCTATCTCCGCCACGAGGCCCCCGTTTGGGCCGGCGCCAACCTGCGGTTGCTCGTCATTTCCGTCACTGTTTATGTTCTCTGCACCGCCATACGCCTGGCACGCTACAATGCCAAGGACGCCGAAGCACCGTCCAATTTCTTCACGGGAATGCCCTCCACCTTCGCTGGAGGACTCACAGCCCTGAGCGTTATCCTTTTCGATAAATATGGTATCGCTGACCGGTTCGCCGGCGGCTATTACCTGTTGCCGCTCTTCCTCATCACCTTGGGCCTATTCATGGTAAGCCCCCTATATTTTCCCAAGATCGCCAAGCGCAAAACAAGGTTGCTCAACCTGATCCAATTCCTGGCCCTCCTCAGCGGATACATCTGTGGCTTTGGCATGATCTTTCCGGAATATATGTTTACGCTGCTTCTAATCTATGGCGCTGTCGGCTTTTCTTATGCTTTCATCCATAGGGCAGAATTCGACGCCGGGCGAATTCCGGAATCGAAGAATCACGGATAAGGATGTAGATAAATCCCGTCCCACAACCCTCCGGTAGAATCCTGCAACCTGCCTGTCATTAATGACAGCTTCATTTTCCTGCGAATGCCGCTATAATAAGAGAAATAGAAGAGTACTTGGCATAGTATCACTCGATTAATTGACAAGGAGAAAAACACATGAAGCGAATTTTATGTATCGTTCCGATTCTGCTTTTGATGGCCGGAATGGCGGCGGCACAGGATGTTCGGTTTAACTACGACAAGACCGCCGACTTCACAAAGTACAAGACCTATAAATGGGTAGAGATCGGCACGAGCGACAAGGATCCACTGGTCGATCCTCAGATCCGTGCGGCAATTGAAGCGGAGATTGTCAAGAAGGGTCTCACGAAAACCGAAAGTGACACTGCCAATCTATACGTCGGCTACCAGGCCGCAATCACAACCGAGAAGCAAATAAACAGCTACAGCACCGACTACGGATATGGTCCCGGTTGGGGAGGGCGCTACTACCGTGGTGGCTATGGCGGCTCGACTATGAGCTCGTCCACTACCAGTACACTCTATATCGGCACGCTGCAAATCGACTTATACGACCCCTCGGTCAAGAAAACCGTGTTCCGGACCATTGGAACCAAGACTATCGATACCAAGGCAAAACCGGACAAGCAGAGAGAAGAAACTGGCCAAGGCCGTAGCCAAGATGCTGAAGGATTACCCGCCCAAAGCGAAGTAAGACGAGCACGCATTTCTCACGGGCTTTCTACTGCGGCGGATCAATTTGATGGGATGCGCTCAGTTTCTCTAGCGACTTTCCAGGAATCCGTTGCGGAAACTATGCACTTCAGGGGAGAGGGCTGACAGCCTCAAACACTGTCAGCCCTCCACTGAAGTATGTTAGGAAAATTGATGTTTGTGACGGATTGACTGGATCACTTCATCGAGCTGCTGAAGAAAACGCGATCGGTCCTGTTTGGTTAGAGGCGGGGGGCCGCCCGTTAGCTCGCCTGCGCTGCGAAGTTCCGACAACAAATCCCGGGTTGCCACAACATCCCCGATGTTGTTATCCGTAAACGGCTTTCCGGTGGTGCCGATCACGCGGGCGCCTTGCTTCAGGCAGCGGCTGGCCAGCGGGATGTCGGCTGTGACCACGATATCGTCCGTTTGCACGTGTTCGGCTATCCAATCGTCGGCAGCATCGAATCCGTCCTTCACAACTTCAAGTCTGATCCGCCGTTCATTGGGAATGCGCATCCAGGAGTTGGCGACCAATGTGACATTCAGGCGATACCGGCCGGCAACCCGGAAAATCTCCGTTTTTACCGGGCAGGCATCAGCATCGATAAAAATGTGCAACAAATTCGAAACCTTTGTTAATTTGTCCGCTTCTCTGGCGAATCTATTTAGCTTTCTGTAGGAACGTCCCGATATTTCACAGAAGCGCCCGAACGGCTGTTTCTCTTGGCCGCAGCCGACCTATGCGATCATGGATCGCGCCTCGCCTGACTGTTCCGACTCAGACTAGGTATTTAGCATACGATCCCTTGAAATCTTCAATCTGCCCGTTCTCGAAGTGCCATATACGTGTCGCCACTTCGTCGATTACATCGTAGTCATGCGTCACGAGCAGCAGTGTGCCTGAATACCGCTGCAAGGCGATGTTTAGGGCATTGATGGATTCCAAATCCAGGTGGTTGGTGGGCTCATCCAAAACAAGGAAGTTGGGTTTTTGCAGCATGAGACGGCAAAAGATAATCCGGGCCGCTTCGCCACCGGAAAGAGCGTCTGTCCGCTTAAGCGCATCGTCGCCGCTGAACAACATCTGGCCGAGCAACCCGCGCAACTCCTGCTGAGAAGCGGTGGGGTCACAGTCACGCAGCCATTCGATTATGCTGACGCCGGGCGGGATGGAGTCCCTATGATCCTGCGAAAAGTATCCGACGGCAACTTCATGCCCCCAGGTTACTGTCCCGCTATCGATTGGGAATGCCCGGTCGGATGCGTCGATAAAACCGGAGGCATTGCGAATCATCGATTTCAGGAGAGTGGTCTTTCCGGCACCGTTACGCCCAATCAAAGCAATCTTTTCCCCGCGGTTGACCGTGGCACTGAAGTCACGGATAACCAGATCATGCCCGTTTACCGCGGCGTAAGACTTGGTAAGCAGATCCACTTCGAGCGGATGTTTCCCAGAAGGACGGGCAACGTCGAATCGGATATATGGGCGCTGTATATTCGACTTGGCCAGTTCCGAGGTCTGAAGCCTTTCCACTTCCTTCTTCCTGGATGTCACCTGTGAAGACCGGGTGCCTGCCGCAAAGCGTGCAATAAATTCATTTAGCTGCGCGATTTTCTTCTCTCTCTGAACGTTGCCGGATTCGAGCCGCGACCGGATCTGTGTCTTGGCGAGCACCATATCGTCGTAGCCGCCTGTGTAGGTGAGGACCGTCTGATAGTCGATATCTGCCGTATGCGTACAGATCTCATTGAGAAAATGACGGTCGTGTGAAATGACGATGAGGCAACCCGAATAGGCGCAGAGATAGTCCTGGAGCCAGTGAACCGAATCCAGATCGAGGTTGTTTGTAGGTTCGTCAAGCAACAGTACATCCGGGTTGCCAAACAGGGCCTGGGCCAATAGAACCCGCACTTTCTGGCCGCCCTGGAGTTCGCCCATCTTTCGTTCGTGCAGGGATTCCGGGATATCCAGACCCTTCGAGCAGAATGGCGGCGTCCGTTTCCGCCGTATAGCCGCCTTCATCGCCGATAATCCCTTCGAGTTCTCCAAAACGCATTCCGTCATGATCCGTCAATGTACTGGGATCTTTGGCATAAAGCGCCTCTCGTTCGTGCAGGGCATTCCACAACGCGGTATTTCCGATGGTTACTGCGTCCAGCACCCGGTACGATTCAAAGGCAAACTGATCCTGCCGTAGGACTCCCATCTTCTTTGGCCGTGTTACGGAACCCTCCTCGGGCTCAATTTCCCCGGTCAGGATCTTCATTAATGTCGACTTGCCGGCGCCGTTCGGCCCTGTGATCGCGTAACGTCGCCCTGTAATAAAGGTTGTGCTGACGTCTTCGAACAAGATGAGAGCGCCAAACCGCATGGAAATATTGTTTAGAGACAGCTGCATTGGAAAATGACCCCGGGAGTGATTGGTAAAGGCGATCTGACTGCAGAGGTTTGCTTTACTCAGTCGCAGAAAAACTCACAGTATACTCAAAAAGGGTGGACTTGGCAAAAAAATGAATCCTTCTTTTAGAGGGATTTCTTCCCCTCTCTGGCGATGTCTTTGCCAACCAGGTACCCGAATGTCACACAGTTGGCGCCCAGGTTGTGACCCGGCGCCAGGAAGGTATAGATATTGGAGTACATGTCGCCAACGATTGTGCCGACAGCGTACAGACCCGGAATGACCCGTTCGTTTTTGTCAAGTACCTGCATTTTGATGTTGGTTCGCAGCCCACCCGAGATGCAAAGCAACTGCGGCGATTTGCTGATCGCTCCATAGAATGGGGCTGTCTCGATAGGGATGAGCAGAGGCGCCCGTTTGCAATATTCGGCGTCGATCCCCGTCTTACAGAAGCCGTTGTATCTTTCGATTGTCGCTTTCAGCGGGGCAACCGGCAGCCCAAGCCTCTGAGCAAGCCCCTCAATGGTATCGGCCTTCACCATCGTTCCGGCCCTCACGTTAGCTTCCCATGCATCGACGACGGTCTGAACCGGAATCTGGGGAGAACCGCCATAGTAGCTTCCAGCGGGAGTCCATGGCGCAGCCCGTTCCGCATACTTGGAGTCCCAGATCGGGAATACTGTTGTATCCGGCTGCTGCATTTGCGCAATCCCTGCAAAGGATCCCAGTCTGTCCTCGTTGCCGTAGCGCACGGCATTTTTGTTTACCAGCAGACCTGTGAAGGCTCTGTAGGGCTGCGTCTCGGGTCCCACTCGCCCGAGGATCATCGGCGCGTTAGGCACCGTCTTCTGCCATGCTGCGCCCACCCACAGAGCCATCTTGTGCCCATCGCCGCTATAGACACCTCCGCCTTCTTTCACCAAAGGCAGCACCCAGGGGCAGTACTTCTCCACCATTTCCTCATCCTTGAAGTCGCCCGTGGCAAGAACGATGGCTTTTGTGCCGACGTACCTGGTGTAGGTGCCCTCCGGCGTTTTTGCGATAACGGCACTGACCCGCCCGGCGTTATTGTCTTCGCGAACGAGCTGCACGGCAGTTGTGTTGAAATAGATCTGCACGCCGCGGGCCTTGGCGGTTTTGGCCAAAGTATCCACGACTAGTTGTTGGCCCCTGCCCGCCGCTTCCATATTTTTCCCCAACCACGAGTGCGAACCCGGATACATCGTCATGATGCCGTCAGGATCGGTATTGCCCATCTCGATGACAGACTGGTACCCGGCAGCTTCCATCTTGTCGATCAGCCAATCCATGGCTTCGCCACTCTTGTGAGCCCAAAGCCACCACTTGTCCTGGTCGATCCTGAAGGAGTGGCACTTCATTTCATTCTTGAATTCCTTGGCTACATCGGACTTGAGTCCAAGCTTACGCATCAGCTTACTGTTAAAAGCATGGTTGGATCCGCCTCGACTGATAGGAATCGGGCTCGAAGCGATCACCACAACCTTTGCGCCGTTTTCAACAGCTGCGTTTGCGCAAACCAAACCTGATGTTCCTGCGCCGATTATTACTACTTCCGTGGTTATCGTTTCTTTGATCTGGCCGGCTGAAATTGGGGATGGAGGAATTTCAAAGGAATATGTCTTGGACTGAGCAGATTGGGCGGCATCCGGGCTTCCTGCAATCCATCCGCCAGTGGTCCCGACCATCGCGCCTGCAGCTGTTCCTTTCATAAACATTCTGCGCGTAATCGCCTTTTTCATTTTGTTAGCCATGGATCCTCTCAATCAAAATGCGGCAAAATGCTTGATCATAAACTTTGGACAACACCTCCACACCGCATTTAATTTGCAATTCTAAATCCGCAATCGCTGGAGGCTTACTTTATAAATTCGAGATCAATCTGGAGCGTCGCGGTTTTCAATGAAGTGGCTTCGCTGGTTTCAATGATCAACCGGTATTTGCCGGGCGGTACATCCTGGAACGATAGACGGAGCGCAACGGCAGCTTCGGCGTTGCCCACAACAGACATAGTCTTTTTCAAAGAGATCGGGCCCAGAGCATATTCCTTCCCTGTTTCGTCCAGAAGTCTTGCTTTGGCTTCCAGATCCCATTGATCAGGAGGGCCGGGCAGGTTGTATAGCCTGAACATGAGTGGAATCACGGAACCGACCCGCAGCCTGTTCTCCACACTGGGCTCGATCTGGACGCCCTGGTAAAGCAACGGATCGTTTTCATCCAGCAATTGAGCCTGAAGATTTCGTATCAAATCGGGTAGCTGCGATGTCTGCTCGGCGATAACAATGCTGCTGCCCGCAAACCCTTGATCGGGGAAAGCCGGCACTTCCAAAGACTGCTCTATCGAGCCCAGGTTGTTGGACTCATCCGAAACGGCGAGTTTCAGACGATATTTGCCCGGACGCAACTTGAAGTAGTTTCGATATGGCAGACTCCCTTTCCGGAACTCCGGCTCCTTCTCCTTGTCGAAGCTTATAGGGAGCGTTTGACTGAACCGGGCGGCAATGCTGCCATTCTCGGCATAGGCTACCCCCATTATGTTGAGATCTGTGCCTATTTGTTGTCCCTTTTTCCTGAATGTCGTCTTTTCCATCCGGATCCTCGCCGCAACGAGCACCCTTGCTCCGCTGGGGGGGAAGTAGAAATACATCGGACGGAAAGCGACCGGCAGCTGAGTGGCCGCGCCGGGAGTGGCCAAAGCAGTTAGAAGCCTCTGTTCCTGCCTGGAACTTGCCAACGCATCAACCGGACGCCTGTCCTGGTAGCCGGGGCGGTATTTCAAAGTCACGCCCTTCAATTCCGTCTTGACCTTTACATTGCGAAAAGCCCCGTCGTGTATCGGATTATTGGATTGAAACCCCAGGATGTAATAGTTGCTGAGTTGCTGATCAAGTTTATCAAGCTCAACGTCGATATCGTTTGTATTGCTTATAGAAAATCCGCCGGTATCGGCGGCAAGAGACCATGGCGTGTCCCGGAGTATCCGCTGGGATTGAGGAGGATGTGGTCAACACGGCCTCATGCTATTTCTTGAACGACTCCGGCGCCTTCAGGGCTAAAAGAGCCTCCCACGGCCGCCCCCGGCTCTATCGTGTAGTAAGTCACGTTGGATCTTTTGGCCGAGTCTACCGCTTTCCTATAGGTTTCCGTCTCATATGGAGTTGAGCCATAATAACTATATGGCCGTCCATAAATCAGAACCGATTTTTGGCCTTTGAGTGGCGCCAGGGAGCGGTTAATTCCTTCCAGAGACGGCCATATCTCGAGAGATGTGCCTGTCGAAGTAAAAGTGGCGGTCTGTGCGATAGCAGCAAGTACATCCCGGCGATCGTCGGTGAGGTTTTGAAAAATCTTCATCGTCGCGCCCCGGCATGCTACGGCAAAGAGGTCTTGCGGCCGCATGTGTTCCTTTACAAACGCAGCCGCAGAATCGCGCGATTTTTGGAAATACAACTGAGGAATGGTGGTGTCATCAAAAATGATCAACACGATCTTGCCGCGACGCAGCGCGTTCTCATCAATAGGGCCTGCTCCCAGGGAAGAGGTCCTGGAGTTCACTTCATCAATGCTGAGAATTTCCTGTTCTTTCCCATCTTCATAAAGCTGGAAATCTTCTTTTTTGAGATTGGATACCGGGTTTCCCTTTTTATCCAGAACGGCCACCTCAATGGTTGCCAGATCCACATCCACCCGAAGTCTGAATGAACTGTCGGATTGAGCGGCCGCAGCCGTCACGCCGGACAAGCTTTGCACCGTTGATATTGAAAGTGAGCCCGATAGAGCATAAGCAAAGGAGAAGCCGTACAGACCAGGATTTGCCTGCCATGATTCACCTCATGATTCGAGATTCGAGATTCGAAATTGAATCATCATGGGATTTCCACGGACTTGGTGATGGAACCCATTTTGCCTTGAGCGTTTTCACGCACGACCGCCTTGATCTTGTAGCGGCCGACCGGGAGTTTGAGTTCGACCCTGGATGTGAGCCCGCGTTCGCGAAGGCCGGCATAGCTGCTTTCCAGCAATTGAAAATCGATCGTCTTCTCCAGTCCGCTGATATAGCGATCGGTTTCGTCAAAGGCTACCAGGACCAGGCTGACCTGGTTTTTGCGCCTTGCTTCCTCTTCAGTAAATTGCAGACCCCGGATATTGACGTCGGTTATAAATGAGACTGCGTAGGTGTAGTCGTCCTCCTGGGAATAGTTATAGGAGAGAGTCATAGGAATTTGATTCATGTCCCCGGGGGCGTTCAGAGCCTCGATTAAGATCTTCTTTTTTGCTGTTTTCAAACGTCATCTCCTCTTTGGGAGTGTAATACCCTTTCCGGTAAGAAAGCTCCAGGCCCGGACGAGTCACTTCCAGCTTGATGTGATGATACGCCCCATCCGCGTTATGCGGAGGCATGCCATAGGTCAAGATGTAATAAGCCAGACCGGCGGTGGGCGATGTTCCGGAGCCCCAGGTACATATTGTTGCCGCGGGGGAAAAACTGACCTCCGGTTTCAGAGGCTATCTGAGCAAGCGGTTTTTCCTGTGCTGCCTGGTCTGACTCAGAGGTCGCAAGCGGAGCAAGCGCCCTTCCCTTCTGTGCTTCCCAGTCAAACATGTCCGTAGCAATAGGTGCCGGAGACCCCATATCGGAAGAGATGCCTCGAGTGCTCACGCTGTTTAGAATAATCCCTGAATGCAGTGCGAGGTTGACGAGTTCCTGAAGTTGGTATGCTTCAGCCGTCCCGGTTTCGGAAAGGAAGCCGTCGGAGAAAAGCACAACCATTTTGTCGCCTTCAAAGTGCCTCAGAGTCCGGAGGTTTTGCCGGATTGTGCTGAGCAGATTGCGGGTCCGGAATTCAAGATCCGCATTTTGCTTTTTCGCCTCCAGCCACCTTAAATCTGCTGTCGAAGTATCGGAAAAAGGAAGATCTCCATGCTGAGGGCTGGAAACCAGCAAGGCTTCAAGATCCGTCATATATCGAAAAGCCCAGCTGACATTCAGTTTCCTCCCGATAGTGTCAAGGTCTTCAAGAAGCCGCTGTTTGCTGTCGGAAAACGGGAGCTGAACCTTACGGGAGCCTGAGAGTATCGAGACCTGGTCCATAGGACCCACGTCATTTTTTACAAATTTCTTTATGGCGTCGACCATTCGGGGAAAATCCTCGACAGATCCTGGACGCATACTGATCCCCTCCCCCGGAGGCTCCATCGTAAGGTCATCGATTACAATAGAGATTAATCGGGGAACCGGGGCATTTTGCGCTTTCGCAGTCCGTTTGGGTGAGGAGCCGGGAGCTTTCGTCTCCGCCCGTTTGGGCGAGGAGTCGGGAACTTTCGTCTCCTCCAATTCAGGAGGATCTATGGATTCCAGGGCAAAAGTCTGAATGCTTTGAGGCTTCCCATCATCGTACACTTTAAAGTCGCTCGATCTCAAATCTGTTACAGGATTTCCCGCCTTGTCGGTCACGGTTGCATTCACGACAACAGCATTAACTTTGACGCTGTAAACAGACTGGCCGGGCGAAGCTTCTTTGTTCGCTTTCTTGTTTTGCGGGAAAAGCGGGAAGCAGAAAAACAATAGCAGCAACCATCCCAAATGGGACCCAAAGCAACGCAGGATTCGTCGCCCGGTGTCTTGCACTTGCGCTTATTCTCCTTCTAATTCAGAAACTGAGTGCTGAAAGGGCCCTGCGTCTGGCTCCAGGGTCCATTACATCTTAGATGTTGACCTAGGATAGTATGTTCACTGTGGATATAAAAACAAGCTCTTATCAGACAGGAGAATGGTTTTTCAGGGATTCCAAATGGTTGTTTTGCCTAAACCAAAGTCAGGCTTAGAACCATCCTCCGCCGGAATCACGTACTTATAATGAGGCCCAGGATCCACAGCTATTTCCTTAGGATTCGGCAGTTGGGGCACCCATTCATAAGGAACGCGATAGGCCCGATACAAACTGTTGCCGGCGTCCGGAGCATCCCAAAATGCCGAGTACGGCGAAACATACTCCCATACAACTTCGAGATCCCTGGTTACTTCGATTATTCGACCATCAGCGCCTTCAGTGATCATCGTGTTGCCGTTTGGCAGGCGTTGGGCCGAAGACATAAAAGGGCTGAATTCTTTATAGCCAAATTTAAAATCGTTGATTTTCAAGCTTTTGGGCGAATATTCCCAAATGATGGCCTTGGTAAGCGGATTAAATTCGATCACGCGGGAGTAAGAACGCCGCATATTCATTATGCCATCCGGAGCAGCGTCATTTGGCGGACCGTATCCGGCCGTACCACCATTGTCATAGACCAAAATGTTGCCCTCGCCCGGCGATCCGTTGGGAATCATGTGAGCGTGGTGGGGGCCGATAAGCCAACCAAGTTTCTTGTCGTCACCCTCACGATAATAGGGACCCGTCCTCCACACAATCTTACCGGTATCGTGATCGACGATAGCAAGGATATTGGATTCGCGGCTGCAAAAAATGACATTGTCCGGGTGAAAACGGGCATCGCCCTGATCGAACCATTTATTTGGACCGAGATAGGAAACGCAATTTTGATGGAACCAGTCAAATCCCTGATTTTCCCCTGGGGGTTTGACCGCATAATTCTGCATTGCCGCAAAAGCCGCTCTATCGAACCCCATTTCATCCACATGCTCAGCAGCTTTCCACGTCCAGATAACCTTGCCCGTAGCTATGTCTACTTCATAGATCACATCATCAAGAAGCATCACATTCTTATTGATCTTGGCATTTTTGACATTGTAGTGGCTAAGGACTAAGAGGGTGCCCTTGGTTAAATCCAGAGGTTTATAATTGGGTACATACCCGGCAGGATTTCCTTTTACCTGTATGTCGTGATGTTGCCGGGCAACCCACATCTTTCCTTCTCCCTCGTTGGCCTTTCCTTCATACCATCTGTTGAATTTCCAGAGGACTTCATTAGCAAAATTTCTTATCTGAATTTCGGCGGCTTCCTGAGGACCATGCTTCCAAGCGCCTCTCGAGATCAGGAGCTGACCACCCGGATATACTTTAGTTGGGTATCCGAATGGACCTTTCCACAGATGAACCAGATTCCCATTCATGTCGACCAGCCGACCATCCTCTCCCGACAAAATGGTATATCCATTCCAACACTTATCCGGCTTGTAAATAGTAGTACCCACCGCATACACGCTGCTATTGGCCCGCATATAAACCGGTAGCGACATAAACAAAATCATTATTAAAAGCGGCAATAAATACACAACAGTCATTTTTCGCACAATCTAATATCCTCTTCGCTTCATACTACGTTTGGATTCCGCCTCGGTTTCACCTGTCCGGAGGGAAAATTGAATTTCCATTTTTTACTATGGCATTAGGAGTTCGAATAGTTGATTTCTATCAAAAGTGCCCCGCAGGAAAGGTTCTAATAATTGCAAATGTTGCCAGAGGAGCACTTCCGATAGCGTCCTAACGTTTCTGGGAAGTTGGCAGCCATCCCATTTACCTGGATGAAAATTTGTCTCCTGTCGGTTTTATTTCGTAGTAAACTCCAGGAGTATTCTATTTTTCGGAAGGCAGTACCGCATGATGAATCGATCATTGAGATTTTGGCTCCTGGGCCTGACAATCACCTCCAGCATGCTGTCATTTTGGGCGTGGACCGAAGCTATTTCTGCCCCCGCTTCTTCGGGCAAGAAAAAGTGGCAAATTTCCGGACGCGTTTCGTCCTTGCAGGGAGAACCTCTAGCCGGTGTTAGCGTTAAACTGGAAACGGAGGCCTCGGCCAAAGGTCCGCGAATGATGGAGACCAACCTTAAAGGAGAATTCCAGACCGAGATTGTCGTTGACCCCGCCAAGTTTTCACACCTGCAGGGAGCCCTCATTGCGAGCAAAACGGGTTATGCGGAAGGGCGCGAGATAGTAGATCTATACCTGGACTCCAGCGCCAGCGGAATCGATATCATCTTATGCAAACTCAATGAGGGTGCGGACCAGTTCCCCATTGCCAGTCTGGTGCGCATTCTTGCACCACAACTGAAAAGTAGCGCAGCGAAGGCATTTGCCGAAGAAGTCGGCAAAACGGAATTTGTTCGCGGATACGAAGAGTTGGTGGATCGGCAAAATCCTGCCGCCGCGATCCCCCTATTCGAAAAATCGGTGGAGCGCACGCCGGAATGCATCGAATGCCAGCTGCTCTTGGGCCTGGCATTACTGCATGCAGGAAGATGGAGCGGTGCCAGCAAGCAGATAGAAAACACGACCATAGTCAGCGATTTGTTTGAAACCAAGCCGCCTGAATTGCCTCTGATGAAGGGAATACTCGAAGCCTGGCAGGGACATGTCAATGAAGCTGTCGGATTTTACGAGAACGTTCTGGAGGAGGCGCCCCAAAATGCTCTCGCTCTGCAGGAGTTGGGACGCATTGCGATAGCGCAGAAAAAATGGGATACAGCGGAACAATTCCTAAGCAGGGCTCTTCAGACAGGAGCAAGCGAGGATGCCCGGCTGCTGCGAGTGCGAGCGCTTCTGGAGCTTGGAATAGTAGAAGAAGCATTGGAGGAGATGAATCGGTATGCGGCAGGCCGGGATATCAAAGACCTTCCGCAGTCGGCGCGCACCCTGAACGAAAAGGTGCAAAATCAACTCTCCTTGCTTTCGAAAGGGCCAGTCAAATCCATGACCACCCAGCCGGTGGCGGAGCTCCTCCAAGCTCTGCCTGAGCTGCAAGGACTGGAGACTGCAGCGGATCAGAGCCCCCTGGAGGGAGTTCTGAATAGAGCTGGAGAGGAAGTGGCCGCCTTTTTTCAGGCCATTCCGGATACCGCTTCTCTGGAAAAAGTGCGCCAAGAGCGGCTGAAAAAGGATGGCAAGGTTGCAACCTCTCTCGACCAGGAGTTCCAGTACATAATGCTGGCTCAAAACGGGGAGCCGGGCCTGGGTATTAGTGAATACCGTTCCACCGAGGATGGCCGGGATGCCGTCAGAGGTGGATTAAAACAAGGCCTGATGCTTACTTCAGGATTTGCTTCGGTTCTCTCAATTTTTCATCCCGTCAACCGGAAAGACTCGGATTTCCGGTATCTGGGAAAGCAAAAACTGGACGGCCAGGAAGTGCATGTCATTGCCTTTGCTCAAAAGCCTGAGACTGCCAAGATGGTCACACGCTTTGTAGCGGAAACCCGCAGCGCTCTGGCCATCGTTCATGGACTGGCATGGGTGGATGCCCAAACGTTTCACATCCTCCGTCTCCATACCTATCTCCTTAATCCCCTGCCAACAGTTCAACTGCTGGAGCTGTCGACCGATGATTCAGTTCCAGGAAGTCTCGTTCCAGGGTCTTTCAAAGCCCTTCTGGTTGCCCAAAGATGTGCAGATTACGGTGAATTGGCGCGGCCGGCTTCTCCACAATCAGCACCGCTACTCTGATTTCAAGCTTTTCAACGTTGAGGCCAAAGAGGAGAGAAAGCCTGTGCTCGTTCCGGCTTCCTCTCCGGCAGAATCCTCGGAATCAATAGGACGTCCCAATCCGAAGCCGGCGCTCGTCCAATAGATTGTACTTTCGCCCCAGGCTGCTAAGATACTACACGCCCGATTTGAGATTCTGACGAGGATATTGGATCGCAAAAACAATCCGGTCAGAAGGGAGTTTTTGCGAAGCCGGGCCGATATTGAATTACCACGGCCGAGGAAATTGCTCCGCTGGGTTTTACCTGGGTTTCAAAATGAATGACGAGATAAAGAAAAGGCGAACTTTTGCGATTATTTCGCATCCCGATGCAGGGAAAACAACTCTGACAGAGAAATTCCTTCTATACGGCGGAGCTCTGCAACTGGCCGGATCGGTAACCGCCCGGAAGCGGCAACGCGAAACAGCTTCCGATTGGATGGAGCTCGAAAAACAACGGGGCATATCGGTCAGCTCTACCCTGCTGCAGTTCGACTATCGCGGCTGGCGCATGAATCTGCTCGATACTCCCGGCCACAAGGATTTTTCCGAAGACACCTACCGCGTCTTGATGGCAGTGGACAGTGTCGTGATGGTTATCGACGCCGGCAAGGGGATTGAGAGTCAGACGCGCAAGCTTTTTGAAATATGCAGGGACCGGAATATCCCCATTTTCGCTTTCATGAATAAAATGGACCGTCCGGGGAAAGCGCCGCTGGAACTGATCGACGAACTGGAAACCGTTCTCAAAATTCATGCCTATCCGGTCAACTGGCCGTTGGGAAGCGGGAGCGACTTTAAAGGGGTCTATGACCGGCTTCAGAAGGAAGCCCATCTTTACGAAAGGGTCGCGGGGGGCGCTTACAAAGCTCCGGTTTCAGTCCTCAATATTTCCGATCCGGAGTTTGCGTACGAGCTGAGAGGACAGGCACACAGTCAGGCAATCGAAGAGCTCGAACTTCTCGATCATGCGCATGGTGGTTTTGATGCCACATCCGTTCTTGAAGGGGAAACCGTGCCGGTATATTTCGGCAGTGCGGTGAATAACTTCGGCGTCGACCTTCTTCTGGAAGGTTTTGTGCGCTATTCTTCGCCGCCGCTCCCAAGAAGATCAAACCACGGTATTATGGCCATGGATAACCCCGTATTCTCCGGTTTCATTTTCAAGCTACAGACCAATATGAATCCTTTGCATCGGGATCGGATTGCCTTCATGCGTGTCTGTTCGGGAAAATTCAGCAGGGACATGCAGGCCTATCTGTCGAGGACCGGAAAAAAAATTCGTCTTTCGGATTCTCACACCCATTTCGGTCAAAGCCGTGAAATCGTCGATGAAGCGTATCCGGGAGATATCGTCGGGCTTGTCTCCAGGCAAGACCTCAGGGTGGGCGATACTCTAAGCAGCGACCCTTCGGTGAGTTTCGACGAGATCCCTCGATTTGCTCCCGAATATTTCGGATTTATAAACAATCCCTCGCCCTCCAATTACAAGTCTTTCCGCAAGGGCCTGGAGCATCTGCTTTCGGAGAACATCATCCAGGCGTTCCATTTCAATTCCCCCGCGCATCAGAATAAAACCCTTCTGGGCGCGGTAGGGACGCTGCAATTCGATGTTCTTAAATACCGGTTAAAAAACGAATACGGAGCGGATTCGGATATCGAGACCAAGCCCTGGAAAGTCCTCAGGTGGATCAAGTGTGATCTCAGCGATGATCTTCTGACTGAGACTTCTGCCCTATGAATCCGTGATTGCTTTTGATGACAGCGGCCGGCGCGTCATCCTGTTTCCCAGCGACTGGAGCATGGAACACTTCGCAGAAAGACATCAAGAAAAGGTGTCGCTATCGCATTCTCCAATTATTGATTCGGAGCCTATTCCCCGCACATCTGCTTAACAAACCATGCCCTCAACAACTTGATCGTGACCTAATTTAAGATCCACAAATTGTGACCTTAAAGCTGTTTTTAAAGTCACGAAAGCATTATTCTCAGAGCTGGATTAGGAGGGCCTGATAATGGCGACAGGAAAGCACGAGCATCTCATCAAACCTTTGAGCCTCGGCGCCGTAAACTGGGAAGAAAAACAAGGCCAACCGGGCGCATCGGTAGTCGGACCGGGAAACGCAAAAAAAGAAGTGTGGCTGAGTGGCCGGGATCACCTGGAGGGAATGAATTTCAACTTCTCATGGGGAGTGCACACCACGCTGGGCGAATGGCACACCGGCTCAAAATCCCATAAACATCCATATCCGGAGTGTCTCTTTTTCGTGGGTCTCGATTCGGCTAACGTCAACTACCTTGGAGCGGAAATCGAGTGCTGCCTGGGCGATGAAAAAGAGATTTACACCTTCAACGATCCGACTGTGGTGGTCATTCCAGCCGGACTTCCTCATGGCCCAATTACGACCAAACGATTGTTCAGCCCCAGGGGCTTTGGTTTTTTTGCGGCAGCGCTCAGCGCTGCGTCCAGCATCACCTGGTCAGACGGGAAGAGTCCGGATGCGACAACTGGCCAACCGGCCGGCAAGTACGCCCACCTGGTCAAATCGCTAAAATCAGGACTGATAACCGAGCGCGGAAAGTTCAACAGCTCCAGATTTACGCCGGAGCAACTCGCCCAGCGCGAAGAGATGCAGAAAAAGACCGGTTTCAAACAGGGCCCCGGAAACGCCGATCACTTGACTTGGATGTATGGGAAAGACCTGGAAGGCTTAAATGTGAATATCGCCTGGGGATTCGCCAGCCAGCCCGGCATCTGGCAACGCGGTGTCGGCGCACATGCGCATCCGGCAGATGAGGTCCTGATGTTCCTGGGCACCGATCCGGACAATGTCGATTCTCTGGGAGCCGAAATCGAGATCGATCTGGGGAAAGAGCATGAACGATACTTTTTCGATAAACCCTCAGCGGTCCTCTGCCCTGCCGGTCTTCCGCATGCTCCTATAGTCACTCGATGGGTGGACAAACCGTTCGCGTTCATTTTGATTAACCTGGCCGGCGACATGACCATGTCTTTCGAATAAAAATCCGATTGAAGAATCAAGAATTTGTCCAGGGAGGAAAATTGATATGGCATCCGGAAAATACGAGCATTTATTCAAACCTCTAAAAATGGCCGAAAGGCCGGGGCAAGAGCAGATATTCAAAAATACGGGCAACGCAGACGTCAATCGCTGGTTAAACGGCAGAGACCATCTGGAAGGGGTGCAGCTAAACTTTTCCTGGGGATTTTATACCGGGCTGGGGGATTGGCATCCGGGCATGGACCCTCATGTACATCCTTATCCGGAATGCCTGGTTTTCGTCGGGCTTGATCCGCACCGACCCGAGTATCTGGGCGCCAAGCTTCAATATTGCGTGGGCAAGGAACTTGAAATACACACATTCGACAAGCCAACAGTAGTCATCGCTCCCGGCGGATTTCTGCACTGTCCTTCGGTCACGCTGGACGTGACAAGTCCGATAGGTTATAGCTTTTTCATTATTTCTCTCGGGGCCGATCCAACGACCCGGTGGCTGGGAGACGGAATTTCCGAAGAGCAGGTCAAGCGCATGACGGAAATGGCTACCGAGGGAGGGCTCAAGCCGCCCATGAATTCCTCCTTCGGTCAGAAAAGGATCCACATCTCAGAGGAGACCGTGACGCACGGGCACGTCAATGACCGGTATATCAAACCGCTGAAGCCAAACACGCTGACGCCGGATCATGAATGGATGGCCGAAGACAAAACGCTATACGGAGACATGGTATTGGGCGGACGCAAGCCTGGGCCGGGAATGACGGAAAATGCGGTTTGGATGTTCGGCAAGGACCTGGAAGGCATGGACGTTAATTTTTGCTGGGGCATTCAAACACAACCGGGCTTGTGGCTGCGCGGCCCGGGCCGAGGCGCGCATGTTCATCCCGTAGATGAAGTGTTGCTTTTTGCCGGCACCGACCCGTCCGATATTGATTACCTGGGAGCGGAAATTCAGATCGACATGGGCCCTGAACACGAAAGACACATCATCGACAAGCCGACCGCGGTGGTTATTCCGGCCGGGCTGGCGCACAATCCGATAACCACAAGATGGGTCGATAAGCCCTTTGGATTCCTGCTAATGTCTCTCGGCGCCAAGCATGAGACTACTTATATAGATTAGCAGTGGGTAGATTCCAGATTTTAATATGCGAGTTTGGACAAGCTTTGCATATTAAAATCTGGAATCTGCAGCCTGGAATCTAAAATCTACGCAGACTAGTCCGGTTCCACAAACATCTTCTTGGCTTTGTTATAAACCTTGTCGACGCCTATCAGGGTGTCATTGTGGAGAGCCTTATACAGGATCTCCAGTCTCGCTTTTGCTTTGAGAGCAGTCTCTTCGCCCACGTTTCAGCCATAGCATAGTAGAGCATAGCCTCTTCGACATTTTTCTGATTTTCCTGGCATGCCGCGATCTCATAATAGCCTTGCCCGTATCTCTCCGCCTTGATGGCCTGCTTGAAAGCAGAGATGGCCGCATAAATAATTCCCGTTCTCCTTCAGGTTGATGGCAATCACGTGATAGCTCGCGCGGCGTACTTTCCGCCACTGCGCCTCCATCTGTTTATCTGTGTTCTTGGCCAAATCCGTGGACTTGAGCGCAAGACTGCCATACTCCGCCGCCTTCGGCAGATTGTTGGCTATTCAGAAATCCCATCATATATTCGTAACGCAGCATGTAATCCGCATCGAATTCCGGCATTTTGAAAAGCCTGTCGGCCCATTCGAGCTGTTGGGTCACATTTTTTGTTTTCTGGTAGACTGCGTGAATTTCCCTGGCCAAGCTGGGCGTTGGCTCTATCCTATAAATTTCCTCGAGGCACTCGGCGCAACGCTGATATTTCCGCAGGTTCATAGTTGCTTCAGCAACCAGCGCATACACTTCCTTGTCCTTGGGGTGGATCTTCAGCCACCGTTCTCCAAGAGATTCAAGCAGTTCATACTTCTTATCCCGGAGGATTTCTTTGAGCATTTTCATATACTCGTAATCGACATTTCCGGCAAGCGTGGACGTCTGATATTTCTGGATGAACTCCATCAGCTTGTCTGCACGCTTTTCGTAATCGGATTCTTGCCCGGCCGCATAAAAGGCATTGTATTCGGCTTCTATTACGCTGACCTCCGCATAATCGGAGGCTTCCATTAGAGTCGATTTTGGATGCTTCTGCAGGAATTCCAGCAGCTTCAGTGCCCGTTTCTTGGAGTCAGGCTCCTTTTTGGCAGCATTGTAGGCATCGACTTCAGCATCATCGACATAGCGGCCCTGTGTATGCCCGCTTGAGGGATCGTTTGACTCCTTGTCGCCGGCCAGAGAGGTGTCGGCAGCGGCAGCAGCCAACAGGACCCAAACCAGCATCCCCAAAAGCAACACCGGCAGATCGCGGGCAATGCCAGTGATTGTGGCGTCAGGAAAATGAAACGCAATTCTTGTCTGTTTCATGATGCAAACTCCTGCCATGATTTCCTACGGCCAGATAGCTTAAAAGGTATCGCTCCTGTTCGCTTCCCTTGTGGTGCAGCGCAGCTGAAAAATTAAGCCCGCGAAGTATTTCGGGACGATTTAAGCCGCACAGGTATGGTGCTGGCGGCTGAACCAAGAAGATATCGGCACTGCAGTGCGAAAATCTACAACCTATCTCGGATATGGAGCCGTCCCAGAGAATACATACATGCTGCATGGCTAAGTTCTGTATTATATACGGTCCATTATATGCATCCAGCGCCGATGTCGGAAGACAAATCCAAGGGAAAAGATTTCCCGCGGATGGTTGGCAGGCGTGCTATAAAGCGCTGATCCATCTCCGGCAGTGCGATTGGAACTGAACTGCGGCCCCAAAACACTCAGGGCAGCAGTTCCGGGGGCATGCGGCCTGTCACTGGATTTGTATAGTGAAAAGCAGGCTCGACGATTTGCGGAAATGCATACTGTTTCGAACGGATCGGGCGGTCAGGTGGGAACTCCGCTGAAAATCGGGAAGGAGCCGCTGCGCCGCCCAGTCCTTGCTGGATTCCGCCGCCGGGAACATCACGCCCCGTTTGCGGCAAGCCCGGCTGAGATTTGGCCCGGGCCGCCGCGCCAATTCTCGCCCAGCCGTTGCGGTAGGAAGCGTTGAAGATATGGTGTAAATCCTGCGCGCCGAACTTCCATTCACCGTTCTCTTTTACAGCAGTATTCTCGTAGATGCCTCCGATCCATGAGCCGGAAGAGCCGTCGGCGCTGCCGCCGCACTGGAACAGCCGCACCCTTGCTTTGGCGCTGTTGCCGTCTTCGGAAATATGGATAACCGGCTGTGTAAGCTGATGAATGGTGAAAAAGTCAGGAGTTCTGCCGTCCCGCGGCCCGCGCAAATTGAGCACTTTGCGAATACGCTCCCGTCCGACATACACTCCCGCGCCCGTGATTTCCTTCGATCCGTTTTTCGCGAATGTGTCAGCCATCTGATCCCACGCCGACTCGTCGATGTAGTAGCCGTAGGAGCTGTTTAAATTCTCCACGGCATCCACGCCGATGGCTGCATCAAGTTTGCGTTCCGCCTCCATAAGCATGTCTTCGAAATTCGCGTTATTGCCAACGGCGGGCACTGGCCCGGATAAGGCATGCGACTGTTTGACGCCGCGCACTCGCACAACCATTCCCGAGGGATAGCGCACCGCGCGGCCCGTGACGGGATTTGCATAATGGAACGCTACAGTGTTTACCTCGGGATAGCTTGCATATGCCTGAACCGGGCTGCGATCCGGAGGAAATTCCCTGTTCGGTACCGGTGCAGGTTTCGCGTCTCTTGCCCAACCTTTGTCGTAATCGGTGGCCATGACCGGATAGTAGTGAACTGCTTTTATTTTCCAGGTGCCGCCCTGCTTGATGAATTCATTCTCGTATATGCCCGCTTCCCACTGCGCATATTCCCCATTGTGGCCGAGCATATTCAGTTGACTTGTGCGGGCCCCGGCGCTGCGGCCGTCGGGCGCAACAGTCACAACCGTGGCCAGCTGGATGTGATCGAACAACTCTCCGGCTCTAAGCGGCGACGCGCCATAAAACAGTTCCAGCGCGCGCCGGATGCGAGGTTTGCCATAGTAAACGCCCCGTTGCGCCACGTCGAGCGCGCCCTCTTCAGTAAAAAGGTCCGTAACGTCGTCCCACATTTTGCGGTCCAGGTAATAGCCGTAACTGTGCTGAAGGTTTTGCACCTGAGTTTCGTCATGCAACCGCTGCACGCGCTGGGCAAGCCGCGCAAGGCGCGCGGCAGCCGGCATGCGGGAGGAAGCGACTGACGGAGACTGCAGCGCGCTCTGCGGTATAGTTATGCCGACGTGCTCGGCTTCGAAGTGATACGGGATGTCCCAACGGGGCGGAGCCTTGTGCCCATAGGCATCATACGCGCCTCTATACTGCTCGTAATAGCGCAGACGGCTGATTTTCCAGACTCCGTTCTCCAACGTGTATTCATTTTCGTACACGCCGCCGCGCCACGATGCGGAGGAACCGAATTCCCCGAGCATCGCCATCTCATGCCACGTTCCTTTCGCAGTTTGTCCATCAGCCCCGAGCGTAACAATCGGCTGCAGGACGAGATGCAGATTCAATTGCCCCTTGGCAAGACCTGGCGATTTGCGGCTGGCCTGCTCCATGAAGTGCCTGCCAAGATTCGCCTTGCCTGTGATGATATCGGCTTGAAATTGCCCGACGGCATTGTCGGTAAAGAGATTGGAGAGGTCCACCCACAAACCGGATGACAGGTAGTAGCTGTAAGTGTGCTGTAGTCTTTTCACCGCGCGAATGGATTCTTCTGCCTGTACGCCCGTTTCGAGCCGGTCGATCCTATGCTGCAGGCGACCGTCAGAATTCTCCGCCCGCGCAGCCGGGGGCGCGTTGAGAAAAAAAATCAACAGACTCACGAGTGCCATGGCGCCGATTGGGCGTGTTCGCGTCAAAATGCGCGGCATGCTGTATCCTCCATCCATTAGCATTGTATCCCGGCTGCAATTCTCATGCGCCACGCCATCGGCCAAAAGCGAATGAGCTGCAGAAGCATCGCTATCAGTCTTATCCAAATCGGGAAGCAACTAAAGCCCCCAATTAAAACACTCCGTCTGCCCTCCCAACAGGTGGGTCCGGGTTTCAGCCCAGGGATGTCCAAATTAGCAGTGATGTGTCCTGCTCAATGTTGATTTCTATCCGTGTATAGGCCCTTAATCCGTCTATGCAAAACGAGGTTGCCGAGGATTCAATGTTGGGCGCCGAAACGATATAAATCAGCCACGAAGCGGCGGTCTGAATTTAGGCCGGGCAAAATTCACAGGGCCGCGGCCATTGGCTATTTCGATAAAGCCTTATGTGAAAGATCAAAGCTCGTTCAAACCCAATTTGGACAAGCGTGAACTTCAGCCCGGGCTCATTTGTTTTTCAGCGGGCGTTTCCTTTTAATCAGGATTTAAAGCGGAACTTAAAAAATGCCGATATAAAGAAGGGGTGGCCGGGATATGAGCGCTGGGGGATGGGTAAGGGAACAACCCTCAGCCTCGCTCGGCATCTTGGCCACCCCACACTAATCCGCTACTCCGCGGGGGTCAGATCAAAAATACAGCCGGTATCATTGATTTCACTACAATGAAGCAAAGCAGAACTACTATTGCGGGCCAAATCCGCCGCATTCTTTTTCTCCGGGCAATTGGTTATGTAATAGCGAAGGCGTAAAAGCTCCTTCATCCCCCCATGAAAATGCACGCGCTATGCCACTGAAAGAAAATTCTTCAATTATTCATATATTATGTTTGTTCTCAATTACTTGTCAGGCGTGCGCTTTTGGCCGGCAGTCGGGATTGGGTGCATATATGTAAAGCCTTCTTACAATTTAACCATAATAGAAAAAGAAAAAAACCGGGCAATCGGGTTAACACGCCCATTTTAATGGGTTTTCTCCAATTTGCGCTTTGTAAGAATTTTCGACATCATCTGCGGAAACTCATGCCCGATTCGCATTGGAACCTATCCCGCATTTCTCACGAAGCTTTGTAGCGAAACGTCGCAGCGCGTAAAAACGAAAACCAAAAAGACAACAAAACTCGATTTTGGCCGAAAAGATAAAAGTGAGGGATGTGAAGAGTTCCATGGAAGCAGAGACTCCTAATCCGAATATACAGTGAGGCTTTGGCGGCAGTCGGGCAATATCTGTCCGACACAATTCCGCCTGTGCAGGCTGTTGACCCTGTTATAACACTGCTAGCGCAGCCCGCACAACGGATGGCCTCAGGGATCCTCGAATGGATCTCCACCCAGTTCAAGGGGGACAACCGCAACGTTTCTTATGCAGATTATCTCTTCCACGCGGTCACCAAGATTCACTACCTCATGCAGCTGCAGCTTATTCCCGAACAAGCCCTTGCGCCCTACCTCGACTCCGTAAAACAGCTGCTTCTGGATCGCTGCCCGCCGGAGGACAGGCGACTATTGCAGGAAAATTTCGGCCGCCTCGGAATGTCCGACACCGCAACCGCAACGCCGATCGGCCTGATTTATCGCCAGATGAAATCCGGCGAATCGGAATCCCGAATCGCAGAAGGCGCGCCTCCAGGGGCAATCCAGAGAGCGGCGTTTTTCAATGCTGCGGGACCGGCTGCAATCCGCTGTCCGGCAGGCTGAGGACTGCCCCGCGGACGAGAGTCATGAGGATTTGATTCCGCATATGATCGCAACGGCCGCATCCGATGCGCGCAACAGCGATGAATTTCGCAGGTTGCAGGAAAACCTGAAATCATTGGGTATCGCTTCGGGGACGGACCACATCTACCGCACGTTGAGCCAAAGCCTGCCCGGATGGGTGATCGCTTCGACAGGTGAGGAAACCTTGAAATCGCACAACCCCGCCGTCGAGGCGATGAGCCAGATCATCCGTCTTGCCGAAGACCGTTGGGAAGGCTGCAAACGTTTCCAGGACCTGGTCCAGGCTGCCATTGAACAGTTCAACAAAGGTTCGTATGCCCGCGCCGCCACCATGCTCGATCTCGCGCTTGTTATTGGCTCCGATGAAAAAGTGGATCCGGCCGCCGTTATAAGCATCCGCAAAACGGCGCACGAATCGCTGGACTACAATCGATTGCGCGCACTAACAAAGGATCAGAACCGGCAAATTCTGCTGCGGAAGATCCTGAGCTTCTTCGACGAATTTACAGTAAAGACCCTGCTGGACAACCTCAAGAAAGAGGAGAAGCGCGATCGGCGCCGTCTGCTTCTGGATCTCCTCGAAACGCATGGCGATGCCGCCCGCGCACTGGTTTTAGAGCGGCTGAAAGAGCTTCTTGCGTGCACAAATGTCACAATCGACTGGCATTTCGCGCGCAACCTGGTCTGCATTCTCAATAGAATACATCGGACCGGAGATGCACCGGCCGGGGCCGAAATGGACATGATCGCTCCGCTCTTGCGGCTGTCCTTGCCTGCGCCTCTGATTAAGGAGGCGATTAGCTTTGCCGGCCAGATCAGATGCGCCCAATCCGAGGACCTCCTAATTTCCACTGCAGATAAACTGGAGGCGCTTGTCGCCGAATATGCCGAATCCGGCAGGGATGCAACGCAGAAGCTGTCGCTTCTGGATCGAACGATTTTTGCATTGGCTCATTATGGCACCCCGAAAGGATACCGAAGAGTTGTGAAACACGGATTGAGCGGCAGTGTGGGAATCGGCGATGCGATGGCACGGCTTGCGTACCTCTCAAACCAGGACCTTACCAACGACAAGGAAAGCCTCGCCATTCTAATTCAATTCCTGAAGAGCAAAGCCCCGCGCAAGTTGCTCGGCATGACGATTCAGAAAAATGAGCAGCCGCTCATTCACACTATCAGGGCTCTTTCCTCGACACCCGCCCCAATCGTGCGGCAAACACTCGAGCATCTATCTGAGCGTTTTCCTGAGACCAAGATCGGCCAGGCGGCGGCCGGCGTGCTCAAGGAATTTGAAGCCTCGGACAAACCGGGAATCCAGGCAGATCGCATGTTGACAGGCGATCTGGACCTCTTCGGGCTTCCCGATCTGCTCCAGCAGCTGAACCTGAGGCAGGTAACGGGCACGCTGACGCTCAAGGATGTGAAAGGAAATCCGGCAGGCACTTTCCTGCTGGTTGCAGGCCGAATGCAGGATTGCAGCGCAGGGCGCCTGCAAGGCGTCGAAGCCGCGTACCAGCTCCTCGAAAAACCAATTGCGGGCACTTTTGTTTTTCAGGGTCAACGCAACTCTGGAATCCAGGAGCCGCCTGAGGAAGCCAAGACCTCGGATCTGGCTTCAATCCTCGCGGAAGGCATGCGCCGTTATGACGAATTACAGCGCACGCGTGCGCTGGTGCCGGATTTTTGTAGGCTCAAGCGCAGAAGTCCGCAGCTTATCCCCCGCCAAGGGCAAGAGGATACAGAACTTTTTAATCTCATCTGGCAAAAAACCGCTATTGGGACCTCACCTGAAGAATGCGAGGCCATCTGCCCGGCAGACGCCTACCGCGTCCGGGCTTTGCTTGCGCGCTGGATCGAGGAAGGCATTCTCACCGTTGAATAGCAGTTATCTGGGAGGCTTTATGCAATACCGTTGTGAAGTGTTGTTCTTGTGCCTGCTTTTCTGCGCATCGGCATTTCCGCAGAGTGGCGGGACTATTCTGTGCAATCCCGCATCCATGACCTCAGTCCCTGCATGGATCGCTCCCGGCATGCCTCATGTCGTGGAGCAGCTGCCCTGCGGCAAGATCGTCAAGGTCATTGGCCTGGGCTCCTTTTCCGATTCACCCGGATATTCATCGCGCCCGCAGAAATACGCCAAAATCCAGCTTGATGATAGAGAAGCCTATGTCGACGCCAGATATATCGCACTAACAGAAACTCCACCAAGACTGGAAGTGAAAAAGACCAAAGAGGTGGCTCCCGAAAAACAAGGCAGCCAGGAAAAGGAAGAACAGAAGAAATGGAGCATCATTACAAAAGATCACGTGAAAATTCGCGATGAGGTGCTCCTGAAACCGGTATATATGAATGGTCCAAGAACCTTTTCGGCCACTGTCAGCAACAGCAGCAAGTTTCCGGTGTCCAATCTTCTCCTGTTAATGCGCCTTTACGATTGCACCGATAAACCCAAAGGAGATTATTCCAACTGCGAAATTATCGGCGAGGCAAAACCTGTCATTGAAGCTTCGATTCCGCCCGGCCAGACTCGCCGTATCATGGGGTCACCGCAGTTTGATGCTACGCCTCGCGTGAGAGGCACGTTTACCTGGGGCTATGAGATACTGGGTGTCCGCGTGGAATGAGGAGAATAAGGGCTGGCTGCCTTTACAGGGCCGCCCGGCGCATGCGCGTTAAGCTTTGTGCCGGATTTTTATTTCTTCACGCGGTAGACAAAGTCGCAATAACTGCCGCCCTCCATGATTGTGCGGGAACGATCCAGCGTGATCTCGTCTGAAAAGCCTTTGAGAAATGGTTCATCCCGGTCGCAACTCAGCAGGCAGCCCAGATCGGCAAGTCCCATCTCCCGGTATGCTTCCGCGTAGCCGCATCGCTTAATGCGAAAACGCAAGCAGTCCTGGTCCTGCGCGATAAACTCCGCATCAAGCGCGCCGCCCTCGGCGAAGCTTCGCCAGAGATTGGCTAGAGCATCGAGGGTTCCTTCAGGGTAGAGCTTCCGGTATTCGCGGCCTTTTTCGAAAGCCACGTCGCCCACAACGGTTGCAGCAATAGATCTTGCCTTTTCCGTCCCAAATTCCCGCTCCAGAGCGGTCAGAAATGCCTTGAAGATTTTTGCTTCTATGCAACGCTGCTGCAGCAATCCTACATACTCATTTCCGCTCACGGACGGATCTCCTTCTCATAAGAAGGGTACCGGGAGCAGAACTGAATTCGGCTCCCGGCGCCTGTTCCTTACCAGCCGGATTCCATGCCATATGGCACAGTCGTCAACACGGCCTCAATCTGACGGATTTTGCCGTCTTTGATTTTAAAAATTTCAGCGATCATGAACGAGAAAGGCTGGCGAAACATCGGGCTCACGTCGACCAGCTTGCCGTCGAGAGTCTCAGGCATCTTGGCAACGCTGCCATCATGATCGAAATAGCCAAAGCCAAAAGCCAGACCGGTGACAGGATCCACCACTTCAAACCGGCGCTCCCGAATATCGGTAACAATCACTGAAAATCCCGTATCGAACTGCGCTTTGCAGCCCATCCATTGCATGGAGCCTTTTGGGAAATCAGGGTTATTCGCTGTTACCATGCCGTTCTCCCGGCGCTGACAATCCGGGTCAAAGGGGATATTGCGGCCGCTCTCGTCCGTATCCAGCCCTGTAAAATAGCTGTCGCTAATGGTAACCAGATCTGCACGGGACGATCGCTTCCCTGCCGGAATCACTTCCATCATCAGCGGATGAGGCTCTGTGTGGACCTTATATTGAGTGCCTCCGCTTTGCGGGGTTCCCATCGAAATATTCCGGACTATCAGGTTTTCAATCTCGGAAACCAGTTTGCCTTTTTCGACCTTCAGTCTCGTGGCGAAAAAGTTCTTGTTTCCGTTTTCATCGATAATGCCCAGCAGGCCAACAGTGCCCGCCTCTTCATCCATCACATCCACTCGATACGTCGGCAGCGCCGATGCGGTTTGCCACAGACCATCGGTAAGATTCAGGCGCACGCCGTTTTCGGTATATTTCACATTTTTGGTGATCGGCAGCGTGGAGGAATTGTGGGCAACCAGCGCATTGAGGTAGGTCGTCATGAAACCGGCCAGGCACTGTCGATTGCATTCAACATTGACGGCAGCGTTGCTAGCCACACAAACACACAGCATGGCAATGGCCAAAAAAGTAAATCTAAAACATTGTGCTTCCTTTCGTGAAAATATTGGCATTCATTAATTCGCGATCCCTTGATTACGGCTTCCTCTTCACGCCGTTGTCCATGAATTCCGCCCAGAATCCATCCGGATTCGTCACAAAAAATGAACGGGTCGTCGGACCGATGAAAACAGGTTGGCCGGTGGCGCTCAATGTCGTCAATCCGGCAGCCTTCATGCGCGGCATCACGATATCGACGTCCTTGGACATAAATAAAATGTGGGCGGCACCCGGATCCTGAATATGCGGGCGCACATAGTTTTTCCTATGGTCCTTATATTCGATGAATTCCATGATCACGGGCGACCCGGGAATCAACGCCATGGCCATGCGGAATTGTCCCGGCGTGTTGGTCAGATCCGCAAATGCTCGGTCGCCCATAAATCCCGGACTCAACCAGAATTTAAGGTCCGGGCCGACCAGGTTTTGAAACCACCGGCATGTGGTTTCCAGATCATCCACCACCATGGCGATGCGGGCGCCAAGGATATTGCTTTCAGGGGAGGCGGTCGACGCCGGAGGAGGCGTCAGCTCCATTAAACAAACCGGATATCCATCCGGGTCCCGCACAAAAACGGCTCGGATTTTCCCGGACAAACCGGGATAGTCCGACAAAGTCACAGGTTTTTCTCCGACAGTGATTACCGGCACAAGTTCATCTTTCAGGATTGCCAGAGTCTTATCCAGATTTCGCACAAACAGTTTTATGTGAGAAGCGCCGGGATCACTCATGGACGGCTTATATGGTTTGGATGCGATGTTTTTAATTTCGATGGCTTCAATGGCCATCTCTGAGCCTTTGGCTGGTGAAGTACCGGAAATCGGAAGAATGACCGCGCGATTTCTGGCATCCATTGGATTCGGCACGCCCTGCCCCAACTGGACAAATTCGAGCAGAGCGGGCCCTGTCTCCTTGCTGCCAAACGGCCGGGGACGCCCGCGCGGACCGAGGAGATCCAGCCCGATAAGGTCGTTGTAGAAATGAATCATCAGTTCGACATTACCGATCTGCCGTCCAAGGTGCCCGGGACGAAGCACGTCGCCTGCAGGTGCAACGCCGGCCGGCGGCGCATCCAGGGTTGCCCATATTTTTTGTGCCAAACCTATAGAAACGCCGAAGAGCAGCACGAGGCCGGTGGCGATGATTTTGCCGAGTGTGTCTTTTTTCAATAATGGTGTCATCGGAATCTCCTTCCCTGGCCCGCATTTCTGGAGCGCATTGGGTTGTGGTAATTGAGCTTTATAGTGATATTTTATCTTCTCTGCAAGCAGTATGAAGAATGGGAGGAAATAAAACCAATGTCCCAGGAATTGAATGCCGACAAACTTGCGATCCGTGAAGTGGTGGAAAACTGGGCTCTATGGCGCGACTCCGCAGATTGGGAGCGCTTCGCCACTGTTTGGCATCCGGATGGCTGGATGACGGCCACATGGTTTCAGGGGCCCGCCACGGATTTCATCAGGGTCAGTCGGGAAGGATTCGAGAAAGGGGTAAACATCCTTCACTTTCTCGGCGCATGGACCTGCGAAATTGCCGGAGACCGCGCGATTTCGCAAACCAAAATGACGATTCACCAGCGTGCTCCGTTGGACGGCGTGCAAGTCGACGTGGCATGCATCGGCAGATTTTATGACTTCTTCGAGAAGCGGCAGGGCCTATGGGCGATTGTCCGACGGCAGCCGATCTATGAAAAGGACCGCCTCGATCCCGTCGATTCCACCGCCCTCGTGAAACTTGATGTGGAAATTCTCTCGCGCTTTCCGGAGGGATATTGCCACCTTGCATATCTGCAGACAAAGAACGGCTTCAAAGTGAAACAGGGATTGCCGGGATTGCGCGGTCCGGCCGTTCAAAAGCTTTACCGCGAAGGCAGGGACTGGCTGGCCGCTTCTGCTAAGCCGGGCGAACTGCTCTAGCACGCATTTCTCATGGGCTTTATTCTGCGGTTATACTACCGGAAGCTCTCCCAAATCCCGCTCCGCCTGTTTGAGCAAATCGTTCCAGTTCCGGGGCAACTGAATTTCAAGGTTCCCCAGCAGCATGACTCCCGCCAGCCACATGGCCAGCGAAGGATGATCTCCGCCGGCGCACACGAAATGGATATTCCGGGGATCTGTCATCAATGGAATTCGCGCCGGCAGTTTCGATATATCCGCTTTAGCGGCGGCGGCCCGCTGAATATCCGTCCGGTCTTTGATTTCCTCCGGAGTGACAAACAACAGTTCCGCAAGGCGAGCACGAATTTTGTCCTTGGTCCAGCCGATGCGCGCCATGTTGCCGCAGATCATCGAATTGTAGAAGAGGATCCCCGGCGAGCCCGGAGAAGGGCTGTAGTTTGCAGTCCAGACGCTTTTCATAACATTGGCTGCGCGGAAAAAGCTTTCCTGCATTTCCGTCTCAAAATTCGGTTCATCGCCCGATCCCCGATGCACAAAGGGTCGGAGGCCGCCGAGGAAAGTGATGAAGAACGTGGCGGAGTTCGTTCCGCGTTCCCGCTGGTATTGTTCCTCGGCGAACGTCGTCCAGCCTTGGGGAAGGCTGCCTTCATTCTCGGCAAAACAGAGACCCGTGAAGCGCATTTCCCCATACTCGGCGATCGTTCCCTGGCCGGCAACATGGCCGCCGACATTCATGAGCACAAGGGAAATGCAGCGCCCGATCGCTCCCCCGGCCGGATGATTGGGATTAGGGCCGAAAAGGCTGAAGCGCGAGTTCAGACGGATTTGCTTTGCAATGGGGCCGTTGACGCAAATTCCCTGATAGGCTCCGCCGGAGCTGGTCATCAGCGTGTTTTGCTTTTCGATTATGGTTTTGCATACGGCTTCGGCCACAGGCATGTACTCGGGACGGCCGCCCGCCATCGCCATGCAGGTCGCAAGCACTTCATAGGTGAGAATTCCCTGCTTGGGCGCTACTTTGCCGGAACCGCCGCCCACCGTCTCGTTCCGGTTATGATCCGTTCCGGCCAGTATCCAGTCGACGCGATTCTTCGTGGGTGGGAAAATTGCCAGTCCGTCTGACCAGTTTTTTTGCAGAAAGAGATACTGGGCCCTTGCGTGCGCATCCTCATAATTACTGCCGCTAACTTCCACGGGCGCCTTGTTAAACACGCCCGTTGCGGTATTGCTGGGCCGCCATGTTGTCAGCGCATCCACGATCTCGGTCAATTTTTCCCGGATCGGGGATAAATCACTGTCGACGAGAAACAGGGGATATTCAAAGACAACCCACGGCGCTTCCGGCGGGAGTCCTTGCCCCATGATCGCCTGACGGGTTGCCGCCATTAATTCTTTGCGCTGGATAATCACAGTCGGTATTCCCAGCTTCTCGAGTTTTGCGGCGGCGCCTCCGGCTGCCGCAGCACAGGACCCTCAACCGGCGTTTCCGATGATGACCGCATCCGGCTTCCGTGCCGCCACCATCTGAATCACTCGATCTTCGCTGACTTGAATCCCCATCGGAAATTCCTGCATGGGGATAAATCGGATGCCCGGGAATTGCTTCTTAAGCAGCTCTTCGATGAAGGGCATCGTCCGGTGCGGCTGCCATTTGGTCGGGTCTACGGCCAATTCGGCGATCACTTTATTGTTCAGGTCGGGCAGCCGCGCGGCAAAGAGATGCGTGATCTCCTGCGCTCCCGTGGGATCGAGCAACGTCAGTTTCACCGGATCTGTGGCATAGGCCGTGGGCGCCATTGTCGTTACGGAAGCTCCGCTAATAATGGAACCGGCGCCCCTGAGGAAATTCCTTCTCGAAACCCCTGCCTCCACTGTATTCAATTCCCCTCCTTTAAGGGGGTCAGGTCTGGAAAATTTAGTTTTTCCAAATCCCCTCCCTTCCTTTAGGGCACATGCCTTGCCTAGGGGGCCAGGTCTGGAAAACTAAATTTTCCAGACCTGACCCCGTAGTGCGGCGGAGGCTGGCCCAGTTCGCAGGCTCCAAGATCCGGTGCCTTCCCCAGAAAATCGTCATTGATGGTGGGTAGCAACATACCCGCATCAACTGCCGCTGAGCCGGGCTTCAAACAGAAGTCGAAATCGGACGGATCATAGAGCCGCTGCGGGTCCGATTTATCCGGCATCTTCACATGTGCCAAAACATCATAATCGAGCAGGATGCTGTGCGTATCCTGATGCGTCGCCTGGCTGTAGTCGCTCAATGTCTTGTATCTTCGGGTCTCCAGCTTGTTCCGGTAGTCAGACCTGACATTGAGCGGCGGAGACACCCACTCAAATGCAGTATTTCCGAGAGGATCCGGCCGAAATCCATTGTAGTCGGAGCTGGAATAATTGGTGAACGTTCCTATAGCGAAAACCGGACCGGGCCAGCCATCGCTCAGTATTAAATTGTTGCGATAGTGCACATTCGACGAAGGACCCGCGGCATTAGCCGCGCCGATGAAGGTGTTCTGATAAACGAGGAGGCCGGAAGGAGTATCGATATACTTGACCGCGGAACCGGTGGTTGTGTTGTAGACAATATTTTGAAACACGTAGTTCGGTCCGCCGAATATGGGCTGCGAACTCAGCGCGCCACCCGTTGAATTGAAGCAGCGATTCCGGAAGACACGGATATTCCGGGCCCCTCCATCGGCCTCGATGCAATTGTCCGCCGTGTTGCTGATATCATTGTTGTAGATATCGATGGAAACCGGCACTCTGTCTGGAATCTCATGCGGCGTTCCATCCGGAGCGGTCCCGTCGGGATTGCCGTAAGTGGCGAGCGCGATCCCATCGTGCCAATGGGCTGCATAGTTGTAGGCGACGACATGCCCCTGGCCATAAATTTTAACTGCATAGTCGGAAGTGATTGCCGCCGGGTAGTTTTCGAACTTGCCCCACACGTCCGGCCACCACCAGCTTAATAACCTCCTTGGATCATGCCTCCCTATAAAAATGTTGTCGGCGACGTAGAAGTTTTTTGAGCCCGACCAATCCGCTTGAATTCCCCGCCCGATGTTTTCCAGCCGGGAGTGCTTCAAGGTGAAGCCGCTCGAGCCGGTGATGTTTTTTAATCCCAGAAGAAAAGCGACATTGGTATTGCGGATCGTGATGCCTTCGAAATAGTTATAATTCGCCGCCAGCAGATTGAAAAGCGTATGACACCCATCCCCATCGAAAATCACGTCACCATCGCCTGCCGCCTTGATCACTATAGGGCGGTCCGGCGTTCCGCTGACAGTGAGGTAATACGTGCCGTCAAACGGCGTTCCATAGGCAGCTTCGTTGGGGTAAAAGCCGCTATAATGGAATCGGTTGTCCTTATAGAGTCCGGCATGTACGAGAATGATGTCTCCCGGCTGGACGCGCGGGCTAAAGGAGTTGGCATGATCGGAATGATTCGAGCCCGTGTAGTACGCGGCGAGGAGTCCCGTAAACGAGGGCTGCTGCTTCACGCCCTGATATCCGAATGGATAGACATGGTACACATGTCCTCCCTGCGCGGGCTGCGGTTCTCTGCGCGTGCGCACAGTCAAGACTCTCCTGGTCAATCCTCTAACACCATCCGGATCCGACAGGACAAAACGGCATTCATACTCGGTGTCGGGCATCAGGTTCAAAATGCTTCCGGAAAACATGTTCGGGACTGTGTATTTGAAGGGATTGACGTACGCGCTCCCGTCCGACACAGGCTGACTGGGATATCCGGGGCCCGTTGGAGCTCCAATCTGCTCCTGCTGCAGGCGGAAGAGCGGCAGCGCCTCCCGCCATTTCTGATCACCTTTTTGCCTGTAAGACACTTCAACCTTGGCGTTGCGGTTATCATCACCGGAGATGCGCCAGTCAAAGCCAAGCGCCTTAAGCGTCGGAGGCTGAATCCAAAATTCGCCAGAAGCCGTTGAATTTTGCGCGACTCCGGTAGCGCAACAGAATCCGGACATCAAGAAAAGCAATAGGAAGGTCGCCTGTATCTTTCTTTGTCTCGTAGCCCACCTCCATTTTCTCCGATACTACATCATTGAAAGAGAAAGACAGGCAGCGAAAAAAGGAAATATTTCATTTGGAGCTTCAGCCCCGGCGCTTTGGAAATGTCGAACATAGTTGGAGGGTGTCTGGGCTGAAGCCTCGATCTACAGATTGCTGGTTTTAGCAACTTAATGATCGCTGGCGATGCGCCGTACCTATCGGGTCGGGGTCGGAATCGGGGTCGAAAAAGCCGCAACTTGCGGTGACGCTCATAAAAGCCGATCCCGATTCCGATACCGATACCGATACCGAACCCTAATGTCATACCAGGTTTTGAGACAGTCTTTTCACCTCCGACGCATATGTTGGAGAGGCTGATAGGGCAATTGTAGTTCGACACCAATTTCCGCTATTATTGATGCGGTTTCAAAGGGAGGACCTATGCAAAACGCTAGAACAATTCGCACCGTCATCAAAGGCAAGCCTACGATGGAAGGAGCCGGCGTGCATCTCAGGCGGATTTTTGGAAACAATGAGGTCCCGATGTTCGATCCTTTCCTGATGCTTGACGATTTCCGTTCGTACAATCCCGAACACTTTAGGGCCGGCTTCCCCTGGCATCCGCACCGGGGCATCGAGACGATTACGTATGTCCTCAGCGGCGACGTGGAACACGGCGACAGCATGGGAAACAAAGGCCTCATCTCATCCGGAGACACCCAGTGGATGACAGCAGGAAGCGGGATTATCCATCAGGAAATGCCGCTCGGAGATAATGAGGGAAAAATGGAAGGATTCCAGCTCTGGGCCAACCTGCCGAAATCGCACAAGATGATGCCACCGCGTTACCGCGATATCAAAAACAGTCAGGTCCCGGTGGTATCGCTGGAGAACGGCGTGAAGATCAAGATCATTTGCGGAAAGATCGGGGATTGCGAAGGTCCGGTCAAGGATATTGTCGTGGATCCTGAATACATCGATGTGACAATTCCCGCTGGGTCCGACTTCAGGCACCCCACAAAGCATGGACACACCGTTTTTGCCTACGTGATCGACGGACAGGGATACTTTGACGAAACAAAAGCAAAATCGGTCGCGAACGGCAGCGTCTGTTTATATGGGGACGGCGATCATATCCTGGTTGCGACGGGAACGGAACCTGTCCGTTTTCTGCTGATCTCGGGCAAGCCTATCGGAGAGCCCGTAGCCTGGTACGGCCCGATCGTAATGAACACGGATCAGGAACTGCGGCAAGCGTTCGAAGAGTATCAGAACGGAACATTTATAAAGTAAACACCAACGGGCGTCAGGTTAGAATTCTCCCAATTCCGCAGCTTCGAATTCCATGCAAGGCATTCAAACGAAATTGGGGCAATTCTAACCTGACACCCGTTGTATTTTTTTAACAGAGCTCAACGACAATCTTTTTCGCCTTACCGGCTTCCGGAGCGTTCGGTTCCAGCTGGAGAAACATCTTGAGTGCAGTCACAGCCTCTGCAGCCTGCCCTGACTGGTAATAGGCAAGTCCCTGGTAATAGTAGGCATAGGAATTTTTCACGTCCAATTTGATCGCCTTCTCAAGCTCCTTAAGGGCTTCACGGTTCTTTCCCTGCAGGACATAAGACGCGCCCCGGTACACGTAGACATCGGAAGCCTTTCCGTCTTCGATCCTGGCTGATTCGAGGTTCTTCCAGGCTTCGTCATACTGCTTTAATCCCAGGCGCGCCCGAGCCATGGCCATTTGAATCTGATATTCACTGGGAACCGCTGGGCGGGTCCGTTGATCTGCCTTGTCCTGGCTGTGTTTCACCTTCACGAATATATTGATGGCCTCGTTGTATTTTTCCTGCATCAGGACGGAAAGGCCGAGATAGTAGTTTGCCTGCGTCTCCGATGGATCTGCCTTCAGGGCTTCTCGCAGCACCTTTTCCGCTGCCTCAAATTGCCATTGATTGTAGAGCTCAATGCCCTTGCTTGACTGGGCAAAGATCTGCTGCGGAATAAGGAACGCCAGTAAAAAAACAACGGAAAGCACCGGAATTCGGCAACATAGTCTGCGTTTATTCATTGCTCCTCCCCCCCATGGAAATGAATCTCAACTGAACTTGATACATTATAAGAGCGATATCCCGCAATTTCACTGTCTCACATCAGATTTCGGGTCGGATCGGTATCGGGATCGCCATCGCAATCGGCATCTGCGACAGTGGGAATGGAGTAAATATCATAGCTGATGTGTTTTTTGACCCCTATTCCGATACCGACCCCAACCCCGATCTTAAAGGGGGAAAATACTTGCATGACGGCAAGCGAAGAGTGCTACAATCGCCCGATTGATTGCGGTGCAAAGTGTTACTGATCGTTCCGGCAATTATCTGCATGAGACAACGGCAAGTTTCCATCTTTTTATGAAGGAGGTCGCAAACAATGACTACGTGGCATGATTATTTGAAAGAAGAAGGTCGGCCACCGAGTTGGCCTTACCCTATCCTCTTTGACCAGGAGCGTGAAATCGACACCGATGTACTGGTGATTGGAGGAGGTATCGCCGGCTGCTGGGCGGCAATCAGCGCTGCGCGGCAGGGATTGAAAGTGGCGCTGGTAGAGAAGGGAGACACCGTTCGGAGCGGTGCCGGAGGCCCCGGATGCGATCATTGGTGCGATGCTCCGGCGAATCCTCTGTCCCGCGTTTCCCCCGACGCCTGGGCGCAGCACATGGCTTCCCGGCCCTACGCCAACGGCATCGGCGTCCAGATCCAGTGCCGGGAGGATTTCGATACGCTGCTCGAGATGGAACAAATGGGCGGCAAAATCCGCGACACGGAAAATGAATATGCCGGCGCTGAAGGCCGGGACGACAAAACCAAGTTCATGATTTCCCCGCGCTACGGCACCATACACAGCTATTTCCCCGATCCCAAAATGGGAGAGCCAAACTTTAATCCTCCCGAAAAACGGAACAACGTCGTCATTCGCGTCTGGGGCAGCACGTTCAAGCCTGCGCTGAAAAAGGAATGTAAGCGCCTCGGGGTTAAAATCTTCGACCGCGTGATGGGCACAAGTCTGCTGACGGAAAACGGAATTCAGGGGGCGCGGGTTGTCGGGGCGACCGGACTTAACAACCGCACCGGCGAATTCATGATCTTCAAATCCAAAGCCACCATCCTCTCTACCGCAGGCGGCGGCTCCCTCTGGTTGATGAGCATGGAGCTGGGCGGATATTCCAACATGCATTCCCGCACGATGTCCGGCGACGGCACCATCATGGCCTGGAAAGCCGGCGCGGAACTGACCAAGATGGAAAGCACCGGCATGATAGGGATCGCCACCGGTTTGAAGCACAAGTGGTACAGCGGCGCGGGCGACGCCAGTTATGAGAATGTGCCCCTGGTGGATGCCAAGGGCAAGAGGCTGCCGTATCCCATTCAGGGATGGGTGGATGCAGGCGCCATGGTTCCCGGCTCCCGGAGTTGAGGCGAAAATCCGCGAAGGAATCATGAAAGGCGAATATGAGCTGCCTTTTTACGGCGACTTCCCTTCCATGCCGGATGTCGAGAGAAGAGCCACCTGGAACCTGATGCTGGGAGAAGAATCCACGACCAGTATCATCATTGACACCTTCAACCAGGCCGGCTTCGATATCAGCAAGGACCTGCTCCAGAGCTACAAGTTCATTGAGGGACAAAGCCTGCCCCAATGGCGGGACGTGGGTTACGGCGGCGGCATCGTGGTGGACTGGGACCTGAAGACATCACTGGAAGGGCTGTATGCTGCGGGAACTCAGATGTTCGCTCCCGAGGACCACAGCCACGCTGCGTCCACGGGAAGATATGCCGGACGCAAAGCCGCGGCATATGCCCGGGAAGCCGGAGAACTCAAAATCTCGCGCGACCAGATCGAAAAGGAAAAAGCCCGAGTATATGCTCCGGTCAAGCGCAGCGGCGGTGTCGAGTGGAAAGAACTGCACGCCGGCATCGCGCGAGTCATGCAGTATTATGTCAGCGAATTCAAAACCGAAAGGCTCTTCAATATGGGGCTCGAATCCCTGCAGAGAATAGAAGCCGAATCGGTTCCCCGGCTATTCGCCCTTGATCCTCACAAGCTGATGCGCAGTCTTGAAGACCTCCACATGCTGGAATACGCAAAAATCATCGTTCAGGCGTCCCTGGCCCGCAAGGCCAGCAGCATGCCGCTGAATTTCCAGCGCATCGATTTCCCCACAATGGATCCGCCGGAATGGAACAAGTTCCTGACCATCAAGCTGGAAAACGACAGAGTGAAGATCGGGGAACGGCCTCAGGAGTTCTGGGGAGACATGAAAGCGCAGTATGAAGCGCACAACAAAGACTACACAGGTGTGCACAAAGGAAAATGAACACCTTTGACAATTTATATCAACTTTTTCAATAAGCTGCTTTTTGGAGGAGAACGTGTCCAAAGGAAAAGTTTTCGCGATTCCAAATGTAACGACGCCGAATACTCCGGTCATATTCAACCCGGATATTTGCAACGGGTGCAACGTCTGTGTAGAAACGTGCCAGGTCGATGTATACATACCGCATCCTGAGGCGGGCAAGCCGCCGATTATCCTGCACCCGGAAGAATGCTGGTATTGCGGCTGCTGCGCTACCGATTGCCCATGTCCTGGAGCCATTCAGTTTAACTTCCCTCTTGAATTGAGAGGATACTGGAAAAACAAGGCGACAGGAAAAGTCCATCAACTGTAATGCGCAGTTTTAAAGAATTTTTCAGGAGACAGGACTGACCGGCATCGATTCGATCGATTCCAGATTCCAGATTTCAGATTCCGGATTTGACTCGGCAGCTTTTAATCGGGGATTTGAAGTCTGGAACCAAAAGTTATTCGTTTTCAGGGAGTTTGGGCCCCCATCGGATAGCAGAAATTGCTAAAGCAATGGCAACCCCCGCCGAAAGAGGGAGGGTTGAGGTAAAAACTCTGTTGGTCATTTTTTTCTTGATATTCGGCATATGCAGGTTATATTAAGTAATATAAAAGATAAGAACTAATGGGCGGTTTAAGGGTTTTTCACAACTGAACTCTTTTTGTAAATTCTGCGCTGAAAGGAGCGGACAATGATGAGAAAGTTGCTTTTCGCGGGAATTCTGATTTTGGCTATGTCAGGCTTAGCTTTAGCTCAGGATTTCCCAAAATATGAGTTGTTTGGCGGATACTCGTATATGCGTTCCGATCTGGATAGTACCACCTCCTGGTTGGGATCATACTCCAATTCTGATGGTAGCAATAGCAGCACCCGCGCTACCAATGGGCATGGCTTCGAAGTCGCATTTACCTACAACCTGAACAAATGGTTTGGTATTAAGGGCGACTTCAGCACCCATTTCTCCACCATGGACCTGGATGCTAAAGATTCGTATGCTTATTCGTATCCCGACAATTACTACTACGATGGATACAGTGAAACCTACACACGGCAGGGTTCGGCAGAAATGCGGCAGTATACGTACCTCTTCGGGCCTGAATTTAGCTTACGAAAATACGAGAAATTCCGGCCTTTTGCTCACTTTCTAGTTGGTTTCCAAACAGTAGACGTGCACAAGCTGGATATGACTGAGGATACTCTGCGGGAGTGGACCTCCGAGGGTAGCGTATATTCCACTGACCATTATGATTATCGAACCACTGGAAAAGTAAAAGGCACCTCCTTTGCCATGACTTTTGGTGGAGGAGTGGACATCAAACTTAGTAAGAGTATTTCCCTTCGCATCCCCCAGGTCGACTACATTATACCGACTCTCCGGACTCTCTCAGTAGATGTAACGGAAAAGCATAACGATTATAACAGTGACGATTCGGTTTATTATACGTATACAGACAAGTGGGACATGAAAGTTCCGACGTCACGATTCCACAACGTACGGGTTTCCACCGGACTTGTGTTTACGTGGTAGTGGATCGTCGTTGTTAGATCGAAACACCCTAAGGCGCGGCAAAAATGCCGCGCCTTTTTTTTCCTTCGAGTCTCAGAGGCTTTGAGCCTTCGGTTGATATATTCGGTCGCAAGCCCCGTCAACGCCTTCTCCCGGTATTTCCCCCAGAACTCAAACAAATCAACGGGAAGCGCTTCTGTCCAGTAGTGTATCCGCCTGATTTTGAGATCTGCGCTTTCATCGACTTCAAGATGGTAGTGCGCGCTCGCCTGAATGGGAGCCCATTTTTTGCCGGACGGCTCATCCATGAAGCGAATCTCGAATTGGACCACAACAATCATCTGTCTTAAATCAATTGCATAGCATTTGGGAATTATCTCCTCAAACAGGCCGGGATGCACAAAGGAAACGAGTAGCGCATCGCGGGACATCAAGGCCGCGGGAGGCGAGGCGGGACCCGTATACATCATAAGCTCGAGATCCGCGGAAAAATATTTTGCGAGGTTCGGCACAGTCTCGAGTTCTCCCTGGTTTTTGTGCACATCTTCGAAGTAGACGTCAAACCACTTTGAGACATTTTCATATGTCAGTTCCATGCGTGCTCCTTTCTCCAAACGCCGCCGCCGGGAAAAACCCTTGCTTGCCGGCGCGTGAAGAATGCTAAACTCCGCTTCATCAGCTCAGGCATGAGGCAATCTGAGAAAATCTTCGGATGGTGCTTTTGCCAAATGCATGTCGGACGCCGATTCTGCGATATCACTATAAACCGTTTTGATGGAGGTGTGTTGCCATGACTGCAAAAAATCTTAAGGCGGAACTGGTGGTGCTCGGGGGTGGAGGCGCCGGCCTGGCGGCCGCGCTGGCCGCAGCCGAAAATGGCTGCAAAAACATCTATGTCCTTGAAAAGGCGGGCTCCGCGACAGGCAGCACCGGCATGGCCCACGACATCTTCGGCGCTGAAAGCCCGGTCCAGAAACGGCTGGGGATCGAGGCCTCAAGGGACGAACTCTTCAAAACGGCGATGGAATGGGCGCACTGGACAAATATCAATCCGAGGGTTGTGCGCGCCTTCATCGATAAGTCCGGGGACACTATCGGCTGGCTGGAACAAAAGGGCTTAAGCTTTGAGATGATTCAGTATTATCCGAACCAGGTGCCCCTGGTCCGGCACTCGGTCAAAGGGCATGGCCACGCGCTGATGAAAACCCTGCGCGATAACTGCCAGGAACTTGGCGTAACCATACTCACCCGCACTTCAGGCAAAAAGATATTGCGTGACGCGCAGGGCAGGATCAGCGGCGTGCTGGCAGAATCCAAAGAAGGGGAAATTGCGTTTTCAACAGGATGCGTGATTGTCGCCACGGGCGGCTATGGCAATAACAAGGAGATGCTCAAAAAATACTGGCCGAATTATAACGAGAATTACACCTATGACGGGCCGCCCAGCAATACGGGCGACGGGATAATCATGGCTACCGAAATCGGGGCAGCCACGGCCGGCATGGGCGCGTTGAACCTGCATGGGCCATTTGTCAGGCCTAAGTCGGACTCGTTTTGGATGAAGATGGATGCCTCAGGAGAAGACGGGGCACCCATAAGAATTACATCATGGTTTCTCGCCTGGGAGCCGGAGATGCTCTGGGTGAACAAAAAGGGGAGCAGGTTTATCGATGAAGGCTACAACCTCGCCTTTTTTGCGTTCGGAAACGCAGTGGCGCTGCAGCCCGATGGCATCACCTATACCCTTTTCGACAATACCACGCTGCGAACAATCGAAAAGCAGGGATTGATCCGACCCGGAGCCGCGTCACGCGCCAACTGGCTGCCGGTCTCTGCCGCCACGCCGTTGCCCGGACTGGAGAGAGAAGTGCAGAAACAGGCAGGAAAGGGCGAATTGGTTATTTCCGAATCCTGGAACGACATCGCGGCTTGGATGGGAGCAGACCCTCTTGTCCTGAAAGCCACAATAGATGAGTACAACGCTTCCTGCGATGACAAGCACGACGCGCTTTTCGCCAAGGACCGGAAATATCTGCTGCCGCTGCGGACGCCTCCGTTCTATGCAGTCAAAGGCCACCTGGGTTTGTGCGATGCCTATGGCGGCATCAAGATCAACGAAAAGATGGAAGCTCTCGATGCCGAGGATAATCCGATTCCGGGGCTCTATGCGGCAGGTTCGACTGCCGGATGCTGGGAATCCGAAAGCTATTGCTACCGGCTCACAGGACACCTGGTCGGCTTCGCCCTGAACTCCGGCCGCATCGCCGGCGAAAACGCCGTTAAATATCTGCGCTAGCTGAAAATCGGTACCTGGTTATACTGTCCCTCCGAGAAAAAGGGACAGTATAACCAGGTACCGATTGTTAGTATTCCCGTATTGTCTCGGTCGGGACAAGCTTTACGCGCCGGGAGAGCGGCCCGCCGGGACGTTCTTTCGGCATCGGCTCTAGCTCATACCGAACCACGCGCGCCCGTGTGCAGCGCCCCTGCGGGTCCTGATTCAGCACCAGCAGTCCTTCCGCGTTGAATTCCCTGATTCCGTCCGATTGATAGCGCCGCCATCCCAGGAATGTGCCATCGGGAGCATAACGATATACATCCCGCCATTCCTTGACGGATGTGATCCGTTGATCCACATAGTTTTCCTGCCAGTCGCTGCGCAGGATGCCGGGAAAAACGATGCGGCTCAGCGCAACCGAATTCAGGCGCTCGATCATCCCCTTTTCGTAGCGCGTGACACGATCGGCGAGCGGAGCGTCCCCGCTGCCAATGAATCTCAGGCGAAACGATGAACCGCCGGGGTTTTCGGCCGCGCCAAACAGGACGAGCATTTTCTGGATTTGCCTGAAAGCATCCAAAGACTCCCGGTCGGCGGTATCGCAGAGGCGCTCGATGGCTTTTGCATTTTCGCTCCAGAAGCCGGGATCCTGCCGCAGTGAATTCATCCGCCTCTGAATAAACATGGCAACCCCGGAGTCCAGCGGCGTTACCTTCTTTTCCAGCAGCTTGCCTTCAGCGTTTTGCCCGTCCTGGACAACCTTGCGGGCCGCAGCGAACTGGGCCGCCATTTCATCGCGCGTTTGGATGGCCCCGCTCAGTTCTTCAGACAGCGCGGCGAGCGCCGCTTTGGCATCATCGCTCTGCTTGTCCCTGGGGATTTTTTCCGCGGCAGTCTTCTTGGCCTGAAGAGTTTTCACTATCTCGCCGGCTTTGATTTGTGCCGCGTTTGTTCGTTCTTGGATATTCTGCGCTTCAAGCAACGCTGCGTGGATCTTGTCGAATTCATCAGCCACTGTTTTTATAGCCGAAATTTCCTCGGGTGCAAACTGCGCCCGCAGAAATTCGCGCGGCCAGGAGTTGGCAGGAGCGCTCAGCGCATCAAAAAACGCCTTCCAGTCGGCAACGGAAACAGAGGATGTCCCTACTCCATAGCCAATCTCCAACGGCCGGCCGTCCGCGCTATAGGTTCTTGCTTCGTTGTCGAGCGCATAGAAAGTAACAAAGGCGGGAGGGGAGTAATAGGCGCCGTTATGCACGAAAACTCCGATATCAATCCGGCTGGATTCGAGAGGCGAATCTTTGGCGATCGGGCTCCTGTCCTGATACGGAACCGTGATTTCCGCCACGGACCTGGACGCATTGCGGTATTCGATCTTTATCTTGGCGGGATCCCCCCGCAGCACGGCCCAGTAGTATTTCAATGGCCGGTTGTTTAAATCCCTGCTCCCTTCGGCGCTCACAACCATTTTTCGCAGATACTTGGAGCCCCGGAAAACGCGTGCGACGACGACGGGAGTATCGCCGAGCTTCTCCGTCAATTCCGGCTCAAAGTAGTCGACACCTCTTACAGGCATATCTTCCTTGATCACTTTGAGAATCGCGATCGGGGGCATGTTGGATGCAATGGATGCCATGCGCCATCTCCACCATTGCCAGCGAGTCGACATCGCTTCCCTGGAATACCGTCGGATGCGCTTTCCCGGTTAGATAATCCTTTGCATCCGCAAGACCCCTGTTGGTGCTGCGCAGGATCATCTGGATCGTCGGCATCAACATGCCGGACTGGGTCAATATTTTCTTCACTTCCGGCCGAAATGCGGCCAGGACATACGGCATAGCCCGCATGAAGGGCTGATCTGATCCGGAGGACCCCTGGGACGCAATCAGGCAAGGAGTGTTGGTCGGGAACAAGTCTCCGTATCCTCCATCTCCGTTGTAGCCGGGATCGTGATCCTGATGTTCGGGGTAGATATATAGATTATTGCCCGCATACTGCGTGAAAAGAAATGCCAGGCCGCCAGGATTCACATAATAGCCTCTGATATTGCTCCCGCCCTGTCGCGGCGAGGCCGAGGTCGAAGAATTGCCGAAGACGACGTATGGGAGTATTCTCCTCTGCATGCCCCAGTTCTCGCGGCTCTTTATCTGCGCTTCCGTATATTCGATCTTTTGCAGCTGCGGATAAGGAGTCCGATCCAGCAGCGAATGCCCGCCGTCGCGGTTGTCATAATAATCGCCAACGTTTCCAGCAGCAGTGCCTTTGGAATACCATTGCCGCAACAGATCGCCAATTTCCCCGCCTTTGAGAGCGATGGGTATTTCTGTAAGAGGGGTAGCGGGCAGGTCCTGCTGCGTTTGCTGCCCACTCAGACCTGGAGCGAGGCAAATTCCGGACAGCGCAACTGCCAATATTTTCATCAACATCCTGTAGCCCAGACCCATTCTTCTCCCCTGCTTTTACAATTATATCGGAGCATAAGTGTACATTCTTGAGAGGAGATCCACTCCATGAAATTTTGGTTTAAAGGAATTCCTCATGAAGGTACAATCGATTCCAGATTCGAAATCCGAGATTCGAGATTCTGGAATCTGGAATCTGGAATCTGGAATCCAATACGATGCTGGGAGTGCGACTGTGAAAATACTGGTTACTGGAGGTGCGGGATTCATAGGATCTCACATTGTGGATGCATTTCTCTCGGCCGGCCATGAGGTGTGTGTGGTCGACGACCTTTCAACCGGGTTCCGGCACAATCTAGCTTCGGGAGTTCCCTTGCATGTGGTGGATATCCGGGATCCGCAGCTCAGTGACGTTTTCGAGGCCGAAAAACCGGAGGTGGTATGCCACCAGGCGGCGCGCGCGAATGTGCGAGAGTCGTTTGAAAAACCGCTGCTCTATGCGGAAGTAAATGTCCTTGGATCGCTGAACGTCCTGGAGTGCTGCCGCCGCTTCAACATCAGGAAAATGATTTACGCATCCACGGGCGGCGCCGTATACGGCTCCCCCGAGCAGCTTCCCGTCACCGAACAGCACCCGATTAATCCGCTCGATCCATACGGCGCCAGCAAGCACCATGTGGAGCATTACATGCACCTGTACGAGAAAAACTTCGGCATCTCGTACACATCGCTCCGCTATCCAAATGTGTACGGCCCCAGGCAGAATCCCTTCGGAGAGGCGGGAGTCGTCGCCATTTTTGCCAGGCAGATGCTGGACAAAAGCCGGCCGGTCATCAATGGATCGGGAGAGCAGGAAAGGGATTTTGTCAGCGTCACGGATATCGCGCGGGCGAACCTATTGGCTTTGAATAAAGGCGACGGAGAAATCATGAATATCGGCAGCGGAGCTTGCGACGTCGATCAATACGATTTTTTCCTCGCTCGCAGATTTGACCGGCTATAGAGAAAAGGCCGTATACGGTCCGGCTAAAGCGGGTGAAGTTTACCGGATTTACCTGAACGCGGATCGCGCCAAAGAAATCCTTGGCTGGACACCCAAGGTTAGCTTGAAGGAAGGCCTTGGAGCTACGGTCGAATATTTCCGGAAAAGCGTCAAATCTGAATCCTGATTCCAGATTCCGGATTCTGGATTCTGGATTCTGGAATTTAAAATCCGGATACAATGATCCATGGATTGGTCTCCACAAATAACAGAGGAATTATGAAAAAAACCAAGCGTTTGTTGGTTGCTTCGGCCGGCTTCTGGCTGGCCGGATTTATGCTGCTTTTCGTTGCGTCCGGCTTGTTTGGCCAGCAATCCTCCGCTCCGGAACAAAAAGCCTGGACCACAGCCGAGGACCATCAAAACATGATGCAGCAGCTCGGAATCAAGAAGCTCCGTCCGGGGCCGAGCGGCAGAGAAGGTCAGCCGAACCAGGCCAACTACGACGAGGCAACGGCAAATCCTTTCCCGAATTTGCCTGAAGTCCTGAAACTGAAGAATGGCAAGAAAGTCACAAATGCAAAGACGTGGTGGAAGCAGCGCCGTCCGGAAATCGTGGAGGACTTTGAGCGTGAAGTCCTGGGACGCATCCCCAAAAACATCCCAAAAGTGACGTGGACAGTTACCAATCAAACTGAAGCGAAAATCGGCGCCTATCCCGTGATCGGGAAACAGCTTGTCGGCCACGTGGATAACTCTTCCTATCCGGCCATCAATGTCGACATTCAGATGATACTGGTCACTCCCGCCGACGCGAAGGGACCGGTCCCTGTAATGATGATGTTCGGATACGGGACCCTGCCAGGCGCCCCGCCACCGCCCGGGCCTGCGGGACGCGGATTCGGACCTCCGCCCGCCGGCAGCGATCCGCCTGCGACAGAGCAGCTGATCGCGGATGGCTGGGGATACGCATATTTAAATCCCAATAGCGTTCAAGCGGATAACGGCGCAGGCCTCACCAAGGGCATCATCGGCTTGGTCAATAAAGGACAACCCCGAAAACCGGACGATTGGGGATCCCTGCGCGCATGGGGATGGGGCGCATCGCGCGGATTGGATTACCTGGAAACCGACCAGGCAGTGAACGCCAAGCAGGTCGGAATCGAGGGCGTTTCACGTTACGGCAAAGCGGCCCTGGTAACAATGGCTTTCGATGAGCGTTTCGCCGTCGTTCTGGTAGGCTCTTCCGGCGAAGGCGGAGCGAAATTGCACCGGCGTAATTTTGGCGAAGCGGTAGAGAATTTGACCGGATCAGGCGAATATCACTGGATGGCAGGCAATTTCCTGAAATATGGCGCGGCTGAAGCCGACTTCGGCAGCAAAAATGCCGGGGACATTCCGGTGGACGCACACGAGCTGATCGCATTATGCGCACCGCGCCTGACATTCATAAGCTATGGCATTCCGGAAAAGGGCGACGCCAAATGGCTCGATCAGCAGGGCAGCTTTATGGCTACTGTCGCCGCAGGCCCGGTTTTTCGGCTCCTCGGAGCGAAAGACCTGGGGACTTCGGACGATTACGCGAAAGCAACGATGCCGCCCGTAAACACCGGCATGCTCGACGGCCAACTGGCATGGCGTCAGCACGATGGAGGACATACGGATGGCCCGAACTGGAAGTACTTCATTCCCTGGGCTAATAAGTTTCTTAAACGCACGCCGAGGGTTAATCCGTGATTCCTAATTCCAGATTCCAGATTCCTGACCCCGGAATCAGGAATCAGGAATCAGAAATCAGGAATTAGAGAAATGCATGTTTTCGTGCTGTTGATAGCGCTCGCGGGGGCTAACGCCTTTTTTCCAGAGATAGCCCTCGCTCAGACCGCAGCTTCATCTATTCCCGCCGATCAGCCGGTCGCTCGAACCGACCAGAATTCGCTGACTGCACATGCGCAACTGCTGGAAAAAGCCAGGCGCGGCGGCATCGACATTTATTTCGAAGGCGACTCCATTACGCGCCGTTGGGGGGCGACCGATTACCCGGAGTTTCTGGCCAATTGGACGCAAAATTTCTTCGGCTGGAACGCCGCAAACTTCGGGTGGGGCGCCGATTTAATTCAAAACATTCTCTGGCGCCTGCAGAACGGAGAACTGGATGGAGTTCACCCCAAAATCATTGTCCTGCTGGCCGGCACCAATAACGTTGGCAATACTGCGCCGGCCGCCGGAGATGAGGAAAAAGCCGCGGATATCGCCAGAGGCTTCAGGGCGCTACTGGATGTCATGCAGGCAAAGGCGCCCGAAACAGTAATTGTCTTGATGGGCATTTTCCCTCGCAACGACAATATGGCCGTAATGCCTCTGATAAATAAAATAAACGATGCTCTGGCAAAGTTTGCCGATGGCAAAAAGATCCGGTATTTAAACATCAACGATAAGTTGGCGGACAAGGATGGGCGTTTGTTCGATGGCATGATGCATCCCGGCGACAAACTTCATCTCGCGATTAAGGGATACCAGGTTTGGGCAGACGCTTTGAAGCCAATCTTTAGCGAACTGCTCGGCCCCCCGGCCAAGGAAGATCACGCGCCGCCTCCCACGGGCGATCCAAGGGCCCAAGTGTCACATTGAATCAGTGCCGACAAAACATTAGCATGGATATAATAATGAATAAGCCCGTAAATGGAATCAGCAATTCAGTAAACGCCGCTTCAAATGCCAACGCTGAAAAGGACGATCTGGAACAGGCTGTCCTCGCATACGGGCGTCCGCGCGAGGCAAAGGCCGCGCCAAAAACCGTTCATCCCGAAATAGACCGCCTTTTCAACTCGCCGGAGGCAAAAGCGATTAAAGAGGAAATCTGCGCGGTTGGATGGAAACTGTGGATGCGGAGCTATGTGGACGGCAATGGGGGGAACATATCCTGCCGCATCGGTGAAAACGCGGTACTCTGCACTCCCACGCTTTTAAGCAAAATCGATCTGAAACCGGAACATCTTTGCCTGGTGGACATGGAGGGGAACCAGCTCGCGGGTGAATTGCCGCGCACAAGTGAGGTTTTCCTGCATCTTGAAATATATAAACACGTACCCCAGGCAAAAGCTGTGGTTCATTGCCATCCGCCGCACGCAACCGCGTATGCCATTACAGGATGCATACCGCCTTCGGCAGTTATTCCGGAATTTGACGTGTTCGTCGGCAGCGTCGCCATTACAAACTATGAAACCCCGGGGACAAAACAATTTGCAGAAACGGTGATCCCTTTTGTGCAGGACCACAATACCGTGCTGCTGGGAAACCATGGCATCGTTTGTTGGGCAGATACTCCAACGCATGCCGAATGGTATGCCGAAAATCTTGAAACATATTGCTGGACGCTTTTGATCAGCAATCAGCTCGGGGTTCCGTACGCAAAGATCCCCCCTGCGAAAGAACAGGATCTTCTTGCCATCAAAAAGCGCCTTGGACTGCCGGATGCTCGTTTCCGGCTAAAGGAGGAGATGTCCTCCCGACATGCCGGAGCGGCCCGGAGCCATCGCGCTGGCTCCGCCGGACGCGCATGGAAGACAGGCTATCTCTCGTGGAAACAGTCCGTCGGGATGAAATCGAGGCTATCGTCAAGACCGCTGTAGCTGCAGCGATAGCGGCACTCAAACCCAAATAAGATAAGGGCCGCACACAGGAAGGTGTGGTGTGAATTTTCTGGCATTTGATCTTGGCGCTGAAAGCGGACGCGGGATTCTTGGGCAGCTGCATGCCGGGATCCTGAACATCCGTGAAATCTATCGCTTCCCCAACGATCCCGTGCGCACCGGAGGCCAATTGCACTGGGACGTTCTTCGCCTTTGGCATGAGATGAACAGAGCGCTCGAGTCCTCTTCCCTGCCTAGGCTCGAGAGCATCGGCATCGACACCTGGGGAGTCGATTATGCGCTGCTTGGTGAGCGGGGCAATTTGCTTGAGAATCCCTATCATTACAGAGATGCGCGCACCGAAGGAATCATGGATACGGTGTTTGCGCAAATACCCCGGGAAAACATCTATTCTATTACCGGCATTCAGTTTCTCCCATTTAATACATTGTATCAGCTTTATGCAGCCTGTCTCTCGACTCCCAAGCTGATTCATGCCGCCGAGGCTCTGGTAACCATCCCGGACCTGTTAAACTACTGGCTGTGCGGCACTCTGGTATCGGAATACACCAACGCGACCACTACGCAGTTTGTAGATGCGAACACCGGCAGCTGGGCAACCGGCCTGCTAAAGGAGCTCGATCTGCCCGCGCGACCTTTTGAAACGCATCGTGAAACCCGGCACTGTCATCGGCGAACTCAGGCGCACCGTTGCAGGCGCGCATGCGGGAACGCCCGTGGTAGCGCCGGCGTGTCATGACACAGGATCCGCTGTGGCCGCAATATCCTCCTCCGGCAAAAGCGCTTTCCTGAGTTCCGGAACATGGTCCCTGCTCGGAGCAGAAATTCCAGCGCCCGTGATCACACCGAAGGCGCGCGACCTGAATTTCACGAACGAAGGGGGCGTTTGCGGAACCATCCGGCTGCTGAAAAATATCGGCGGTCTCTGGCTCCTCCAATCCTGCAGGCGCTGCTGGGCGGCTTCCGGCCACGACTTCACCTATGAAGAATTGATGGACGCGGCGGCTCTTGAACCACGAGGATTCGCATCGCTGTTCGATCCCGATCACCGCGATTTTCTCAATCCCGAAAATATGGCGTCCGCCATCCGCAGCTATTGCAGCCGCACAGGGCAGCCGGCTCCTTCAAATCCGCCTGAATTCACGAGAGCGATCCTGGAAAGCCTTGCGTTCAAATATCGAAACGTGCTTGACTCCCTTGAAGAACTGACGGGAATTCGTTTTGATGAAATACGGATCATGGGAGGCGGGTCGAAAAACCGGCTGCTGAACCGGTTCACGGCGGACGCCACCGGGCGGACGGTTATTGCCGGGCCCGCAGAAGCAACGGCACTCGGGAACATCGCCATGCAGATGTTGGCAACGGGTGCCGTAGCATCCTTGAGCGAAGCCCGGCAGATCATTGACCGCTCGTTCCCCGTAGAAAAGTTCGAGCCTGTAGATGCGGATCGCTGGGATTCTCAGTACCGGAGATTTCAGAACTACGTTGAGTCAGCTGGCGTGTGAAGCCGGTGAAAGAACGCGACGGGCCGTTGATCTCGATTTGTAAAATCGAAAACCAATAACGATTGCGATACCGATTCCGATAGCGATTCCGACAATTGCGGAGAGGAGAAATGAAAATTATCAAAGAGGGAAATATCGCGCGGGCATTCGAGATCGCGAAAGAAGAGTACGCAGAACACGGCGTAGACGCGGATGCTGCAATAAGGCGCCTGGAAACCATTCCTGTCTCCATCCACTGCTGGCAGGGCGATGATGTAGGAGGATTCGAAACCCCCGGGGCCGAACTCTCAGGCGGAGGCATCCAGGCGACCGGCAACTACCCCGGCAAAGCCCGCACGATCGGCGAACTGCGCGGCGACCTAGAAAAAGCTCTAAGCTTGATTCCGGGGCGTCACCGACTGAACCTCCATGCCTGTTATCTCGATAACGGCGGTGTCTTTGTAGATCGCAATGAGATCGAGCCCAGGCATTTCCAGGGCTGGATAGACTGGGCGAAGGCAAACAGGCTGGGATTGGATTTCAATCCGACATATTTTTCCCACAAAAAGGCCGCCGACGGTTTTACGCTCAGCCATGAGGATACGGCCATCCGCGCATTCTGGATTGAACACGGCATCGCATGCCGCAGGATTGGCGCGGAAATGGGCAGGCAGCTTGGCTCGCCGACAGTCACTAACTTCTGGATCCCTGACGGCTACAAAGATATCCCCGTGGACCGCAGCAGTCCCCGCGAACGATTGGCGGACTCCCTCGACAAAATATTCGCGGAAAAGATCGACCCCAGCCTTCACCTGGACGCAGTCGAATCAAAATTATTTGGCATTGGCGCGGAAAGCTATACGGTCGGATCCCATGAATTTTATCTGGGCTACGCTGTCTCCCGCCAGAAGCTGCTTTGTCTCGACTCGGGACACTTCCATCCCACGGAAGCGATCTCCGATAAGATTTCATCCGTCCTGATGTTCTGCCCACAATTACTGCTGCATGTCAGCCGGCCGGTCCGCTGGGACAGCGACCACGTGGTCATACTGGATGACGAACTACAGTCCATCGCCAAAGAGCTTATCCGCGGCGGCTGGATCGACCGGGTTCACATAGGCCTGGACTTTTTTGACGCCAGCATCAATCGCGTTGCCGCATGGGTCATCGGCACGCGCAATATGTTGAAGGCGTTGCTGATTGCATTGCTCGAACCGTTTGAAAGTTTGCGGCAGCTCGAATCGAGCATGGACTTTACCCGCAGGCTGGCTTTGCTGGAAGAATTGAAATCGCTACCCTGGTCAGCCGTCTGGAATTATTACTGCGCGCTGAAAGGCGCGCCTGTCGGAGTGCGCTGGATCGACGAAGTGAAGCAGTATGAAAGAACCGTCTTATCCAAACGCATTTGCCGTTAGCCCGCACAATCCCGGGAGAACTCAATGGATGCAGTGCCGATCAACTCGCTGAATGCCCCGATGGGAATCGTGATCTTTACGCTGGGTGGCCTGGCAGGCGCCGTGTTTTACCTGCCTTTCAAAAAGGTCAGAGGATGGGCATGGGAAAGCTACTGGATGGCCTATGCGGTTTTTGGCCTGATCCTTGTGCCCTGGTTCCTGACACTCATAACATCGCCAAACGTTTTGACGGTTGTCAGGACTGCGCCCGCCAATGAGCTCGCTTATTGTTTTCTATGCGGGGCTGCATGGGGCTTCGGAGGATTGACGTGGGGGTTGATGATCCGGTATCTGGGAATAGGACTGGGCCTGGCCATGGGAGCAGGACTGACCTCCGCGGCGGGAACTTTGATTCCTCCAATGCTCAAGGGCAATGCGGCAATCACCGCGATGTTCACTACTCCCGGCGGGATTGCATCCGTTGTATCCGCCGCTGTGTCGCTTATCGGCATTGTGTTTGTCGGCATGGCAGGCAGATCCAAAGAAGGCGAGCTTTCCGAAGAACAGAAACGGAAGACCGTTGCGGAATTTAATTTTCGAAAAGGCCTCCTGGTAGCGATTTTCTCCGGCCTGATGAGCTCAGCCATGAGTCTTGGACTCCAGGGCGGTCAGTCCATGCAGAAGGCCGCGTTAACAATCGAGCCCCGGACCTCAGTGATCTGGGCAGGCATGCCTGTTTTGGCCGTAGTCCTCCTGGGCGGATTCGTCGTTAATTTCGTCTGGTGTTTTTTCCTGAACGTAAAAAACCGTTCCGCCCGAGATTACGTCCGCACAGGCGTCCCGGTCCTGCCAAACCTTATCTTCGCGGCTATGGCTGGCGCCGTATGGTGTTCGCAGTTCATTTGCTTCAAAACTGGCGAACCTAAAATGGGCAACACCTCCTATATAGGCTGGGCCGTCCTGATGGCAAGCCAGATCTTTTTCAGTCAGCTGTTGGGAATTGCACTTGGAGAATGGAAAGGCACCGGCATAAAAACGAGGCGATTACTGGCGACGGGGCTTTTGCTTTTGGTCGCTTCGGCAGTGATCGCAGGCTACGCAGGTTCTCTTTAACCCGCCCTATGGGTGGAGGCTCCTAGCGAGGTGGCGCATGTTTCGGGTTACTAGTTACAGGTTGCAGGTTCCAGGTTAAATCCTGAAACTTGGAACCTGGAACTTTGGAACTTGGAACCTGCAACTTGGAACCGGCAACTTAAGCGAATAGAAAGGGGCAGAGGGGAGATACGATGGAACTTGAAAAATACTCGATTGGCATTGGCGACAGGTTTGGATTTCAGTGTGCTGCCCAACTGAGGGCGCTACAGAAGGCGGCCGAGAGCGGCGTTCGGATTGTGCCTGTGTGGAATAAATCCAACCGCGAGCATGGGATCGCCAGAACAGTGCCTGAAGATGCGAGCAAAGCTGCCGACGAAGCAGTCCGCGCATGCCGTTGGACCGACTCCTATTATGTCGATGCCGACCACATCGGCACTGCGACCGTTGACGCCTATCTTTCTTCCCATAATTTCTTCACCATCGATGTTGCGGATTCCATTGGCAAGCCGGTTCGTGGCGCTTCGATAGCGCCTTTCCTTGCCGCAATGGCCCGCTATAGAAACTCACTTGCTATCCCGGGAATTCCCACGCCCCTGCAGATAACGGATCTCGCTCTGGAAGATTTTGCCCGGAAATATCTCTTCGCAATTTCAGAGGCCGGTAAAATATACCGGCACATCGCGGAAAGAAAAGGGGCAGAGAACTTTGTCACCGAGATTTCGATGGACGAAGCCCAGAGCGCACAAACTCCCGTGGAATTGCTGATGATCCTCGCCGCCGTCGCGCTGGAAGCCATACCGATCCAAACCATCGCACTGAAATTCACCGGCGCCTTTCTAAAAGGAGTCGACTATGTGGGCGACCTGAAGCGATTCACACAAGAGTTCCATGACGACCTGGCTGTCATTGCGTTTGCTGTGGACCGTTTCCGTCTCCCGAGCAATTTGAAGCTGAGCATCCACACCGGCAGCGACAAGTTTTCGCTCTATCCCATCATGCACGATGCCATCAAAAGCATCGATACCGGGATTCATCTCAAAACCGCCGGCACTACATGGCTGGAAGAAATCACGGGCATGGCCGCCTCCAGCCGCGACGGGCTGGCTCTGGCAAAGGATATTTACGAGAAGTCCTGCCAGCGCTATGACGAATTATGCAGCCCCTATCTTGCGGTGATCCGCATCGACAGGCACCAGCTCCCCGCGCCGGCGCGGGTTGCTTCATGGAGTGCGGAGGAATTTGTGCAGGCGCTGAGACACGAACCGTTGTGCAAAAATTACAATCCGCACCTGCGCCAGCTCATGCATCTGGGATTTAAGGTTGCGGCGGAGATGGGGCCCCAAATGGCCGAATTGCGTCGCGAATGCCGCAGCACCATCGAAGAAAACGTCACCATGAATATTTATGCGCGCCACATTCGACCTCTGTTTCTCGGATTGGAATCGAATGAATAAAAAGCCGATTCCAATAGCGATGGCTGGCCCCTATAGCTTGGAAACAATTGTCGAGCAGGAAAGGACGATGCCGTGAATTATGATGAACTCGTCAGGCAATATGACTTCAGCAACCGCGTGATCGTTGTTACGGGCGGAGCCGGCGTCCTGGGCGGCGAAATCGCCTGCGCCCTCCTCGGATGCAACGCAAATGTCGTCGTTATCGACCGTGCTCCGACACGACCAGAACGGTTTATATCGAACTTGAGGCTCACGAAAGGGCGCTACCATGCAATCGAGGGAGATGTCCTGCAAAAAGACTCCATCGAACTCGCAGCCAAAAACATTGTCGCGGATTTTGGAAGAGATTGACTGCCTCGTGAATGCAGCCGGGGGCAATAATCCCGACGCTACGACAGGAAGCGACAAATCGTTTTTTGATCTACCGGAGAGCGCGCTCCGGTTTGTCTCCGACCTGAACCTCCTGGGAACCATGATCCCCAGCCAGGTATTCGGAAAGCTCATGGCGCAGCAGAAGGCGGGAGTGATATTGAATATTTCGTCAATGAACGCATTCCGCCCGCTGACCCGAATTCCCGCCTACTCCGCAGCAAAAGCCGCAGTGTCGAATTTTACGCAATGGCTGGCGGTACACATGGCGCAGGAATACTCGGATAAAATCCGTGTTAATGCCATCGCTCCGGGATTCTTCCTCACGGAACAGAATCGATTTCTCCTGACGGACAAAGACACGGGGAAACTGACGGCCCGCGGGCGAGCAGATTCTCGCACATACGCCGATGAACCGGTTCGGGGCGCCGGAGGACCTGCTTGGCGCAGTGCTGTGGCTGCTTTCCCCGATGTCCCAATTTGTCACAGGCATCGTTCTTCCTATCGACGGCGGCTTCTCGGCTTATTCCGGAGTCTAAGCGCAATGATTCTCTTCAGTCGCGGCTCGTCCGAAATGGCATTCTCGCCCGATGAAGTCCGGGAGGCGCTCTTCGCCTCACTGGACCGTCTCGGCGAGAGGAAGCGCGTACTTGCGGTTCCTCCCGATTTCACGCGCTACCATTCTCAGGCGGGTATGTTGACAGAATGGGCATGGGAATATTTCGGGAATCGCCTGGTCGATATACTGCCGGCCATCGGCACGCACTACCCGATGACCGATGAAGAAATCAAAACAATGTTCGGCAAAACGCCGCGCAGCGTATTCCGAATTCACGACTGGCGACAGGGATTCGCCACTCTGGGCGAAGTGCCCGCTGCATTCGTTCAGGAAGTGTCTGAAGGAGCTATTAACTACAGATTCCTATTCAGGTCGACCGGCTGATTGCCGACGGATCGCATGATCTGATTCTTTCCATCGGGCAAATCGTGCCGCACGAAGTGATCGGGATGGCAGGATACAACAAAAACATCTTTGTCGGCACCGGCGGATCCGAAGGCATAAACAAAACTCATTTTCTCGGCGCGGTCTATGGCATGGAACGCATGATGGGGCGCGCCGATACTCCCGTGCGCAAGGTCCTCAATTATGGTTCGGAGCATTTCACACGCCACTTGCCGATCGTGTATGTCCTGACCGTCGTAGGGAAAGACGGAAACGGGAAACCTGCTATCCGGGGACTTTTCATCGGTGACGATTTGGAGTGTTTTCATCAGGCTGCCGCGTTGTCGCTCAAAGTCAATTTCCAGCTTCTTGATGCGCCAATCAGGAAGGCGGTCGTATACCTCGAGCCATCGGAATTCAAAAGCACCTGGCTGGGCAACAAGAGTATTTACAGGACACGGATGGCGCTCGCCGATGGCGGCGAGCTTCTGGTGCTGGCTCCCGGACTTGCCCAATTCGGCGAGGATAAGAATATCGACCGTCTGATCCGGAAATACGGATATGTGGGAACGCCGCGCGTGCTGGACTTGGTGCGCACGCAGGAGGACCTCCAGCAAAGCCTGGGAACCGCGGCCCACCTCATTCACGGCTCCTCAGAGGGCAGATTTACCATTACGTATTGCCCCGGCTCCCTGTCGCAACAGGAAATTGAAAGCGTAAATTTTCAGTATGCGGATTTGCGCGAGATGCTGAATAAATACAGTCCCGGGAGACTCAAGGATGGCTTCAATACTTTAGCGGATGGGGAAGAGATCTTTTATGTTTCGAATCCCGGTCAGGGTCTCTGGGCAAATCGTGAACGGTTTTTATAGAACAAACTGATGAGGAAAGCATGAAAGACAAAGCGGATATCGGGATGATCGGTCTGGCAGTGATGGGCGAGAACCTTGCGCTCAACATGGAGAGCAAGGGCTTTACGGTCGCCGTCTACAATCGAACAGTCCCCGGCATTGAAGAAGGAGTCGTGGACCGCTTCATCCGTGGCCGGGGTCAGGGAAAAAACTTCATCGGATCGGAGAGGCTTGAGGATTTCGTGCTATCGCTGGCAAAGCCGCGCAGGATCATGATGATGGTGAAAGCCGGCAAACCGGTGGACGAATTGATCGATCAGCTCCTCCCTATGCTGGCCAAAGGCGACATCCTGATAGACGGAGGCAATTCCCATTTCCCGGATACAATCCGGCGGACAAAATATCTGGAATCCAAAGGGATCCTTTTCATCGGCACGGGAGTTTCCGGAGGAGAAGAAGGCGCACTGCGCGGACCGTCCATCATGCCCGGGGGTTCGCCCGAAGCATGGCCCCACGTGAAACCGATCCTTCAGGCGATCGCTGCCAGAGTAGCCGACGGCACTCCATGCTGTGACTGGGTAGGAGAAAACGGCGCCGGCCATTTTGTCAAAATGGTCCACAACGGCATCGAATACGGAGACATGCAGCTGATCTGCGAAGCGTACCAGGTAATGAAAGAGCTCTTGGGTATGTCTGCCGGAGAAATGCACGAAGTGTTTAAAAAATGGAATACGGGAGATCTCGATAGCTACCTGATCGAGATCACTCGCGACATCCTTGCTTTCAAAGATGCCGATGGCCAGCCTCTGGTTGATAAAATTCTCGACACGGCCGGGCAGAAGGGCACGGGAAAATGGACAAGCGTGGTTTCGCTGGACCTGGGCATTCCCCTGACCCTGATCAGCGAAGCGGTCTTTGCCCGGTGCCTGTCGGCCATGAAGGAGGAACGGGTTGAAGCGTCGCACGTGCTGCAGCCTCCGGCACAAAAGTTCGCCGGCGAGAAGAAGGCTTTGCTGAGCGATCTCGAACAGGCGCTGTACGCATCGAAGATCGTTTCCTATACGCAGGGATTTGTGCTACTGCATGAGGCCGCGAAGGAATATAAGTGGAATCTCAACTACGGCGGGATCGCTCTTCTCTGGCGGGGCGGCTGTATCATCCGGTCGGCATTTCTCGGAAAGATCAAAGACGCCTTTAATGCAAATCCGCAGCTGTCGAACTTACTCTTGGATCCGTTTTTCAGAGAGCGGATCGAGCGGTCGCAGCAGGCATGGCGGCGTGTCGCATCCGCGGCGATCCTGCACGGTGTTTGGATCCCGGCTATGTCGACGGCATTGTGCTACTACGACGGATTCAGGAATGCGCGGCTTCCGGCGAATCTGCTTCAGGCCCAGCGCGATTACTTCGGTGCGCACCAATACGAGCGCATCGACCGGCCGCGAGGTGAATTCTTCCATACCAACTGGACAGGTCACGGCGGAGACACCGCCTCATCATCGTATACGGTGTAATTTCGGTGACAGTCACCATAACCTCGAAATTATTGGAGGTATTTCGGTAAAGACACACTCTCTCTAATCTCGAGGTTATAGGGCGGTCGCTGAAATTAACAAAGGAGCATTCAATGAGCAATAATCTGAACATCCCTTCCCGGGCGGCCTTCGACCTGGTTTCTCTCGGCGCGCTTGTGCACCGGCTGGATCCGGGAGTCATCCCGTTTCGCAAAGCGACGGCTTGCCAGATCCACGTCAGCGGCGGCGAATTCAACGTGGCAGCCAATCTCGCCGATTGTTTCGGGATGAACACGGCACTCGTCACCGCGATGGTGGAATATCCGATCGGCGATCTGATCGCGGAGCGTGTCAAAGCGATGGGGGTAAAGCCTTTTTATAAAAGATTCAAACACAACGGTGTGAACGGCCCCAACATGGCCACGGTCTACAGCGACAGGGGTCAGGGCGTCCGCGCACCGGTGGTTTTTTATAACCGGTCGAACGAGGCGGCAGCACTATTGAAACCCGGCGACTTTGATTGGAATTCTATTTTTGCAGGAGGCCTCCGCTGGTTCCACAGCGGTGGCATCTTTGCCTCACTCTCGGAGACAACCGGAGCCCTTATCGCAGAAGGCATGAAAGCCGCCAGGAACGCAGGCGCCGTTACCAGTTTCGATCTGAACTTCCGCGAAAAACTCTGGAGCATCTGGGGAGGCCAGCAGAAGGCCGTGGAAGTGGTTGCGCGCATCGTTGAAAACGTTGACGTGTTGATCGGCAATGAAGAAGATCTCCAGAAAGGACTGGGCATTCCGGGCCCCGAAGTGGGGGCCCGGTCAAAGCTCGATCCGAGCGCATTTTTCGGCATGATGGGAGACGTCGTGAAAAAGCATCCGCAAATCAAAGCGGTCGCCACAACGCTGCGCGAAGTCCATTCGACGAACCGACACAGCTGGGGCGCGGTCGCGTGGGTGAACGGCAGCACCTACGTCTCTCCGACATGCGAACTGGACATTTTCGACCGCGTGGGCGGCGGCGACGGATTTGCCAGCGGCTTCATTTATGGATTGCTGGCCGGCGAAAATCCTGAGGATGCGGTCAAACTCGGATGGGCGCATGGAGCACTGCTGACAACGTTCCCGGGCGACACGACCATGGCGACAGTCGACCAGGTCCGGGCATTCGCAACAGGCGGCTCGGCACGCATCCAAAGGTAGACGAGGCGGTTTTACGTCTAAAGCTAAGCAGGCCACGAATTTCACGAATTAAAGATCAATTTAAAATTCGTGAAATTCGTGGCCTGCTTTTTCTTTTAAGATGCGAAGATCTATCAGATGAACGATACTGGCAGCCGATCAGTCCGCTTTTTCCCGATGGGCGTCCCAGTAGAGACCGAGCGACAGCAGCAGAAACATGACCAGGCCAAGCCAGTTATGCCACTGCTGCAGCCACGGCCCGCAAGTCTTAACGAGGTCAGGAACGATCGACAGCTTCCAGGAGTCTTCGACAAAGCGCAGCAACGCGGCAAGCACGCCGACCAAAGCTCCGCCGGCAATGAATCCCGACGCGATAAGGGTTCCCTTCTCATGACGCGCCTTATTCAACGCTTCGTTTTTGGATGAGCGCTGCAGGAACCAGGCGATCGCCGCGCCGAGCACGAGCGGCGAATTAAGCTCCATCGGCAGATACATGCCGAGCGCGAAGGCAAGCGCAGAAATGCCGCACATTGCAACGACTACCGCAAAAACCGCGCCCAGAGCATACAGAAACCACGGAGCTCCCTCCGCAGCCATTACGCCGCGGAGCACCGCGGCCATCGCGTTCGGCTGCGGGGCCGGCAGCGGATTCGGGTGTCCCGGCCCCGGAGAGAAACCGTAGACCTTCGACATGAGGAGAATGACCGCAGTCGTCGCGGCGGAAGCGACAATCGAACCGATCAAGTTGCTGATTTCGATCCGCCTCGGCGTCGCGCCGATCCAATAGCCAATCTTGTATTGCGTCACGAGAGATCCTGACATAGACAAGGCAGTACAAACGACGCCGCCGATCAACAGGACCTGCAGCATGCCGGACTCTCCTCTCAGGCCAAGCGAGGAGAGCGCAACGGCCGTAATAATCAGCGTTGTAAGCGTCATACCTGAAATCGGCGTAATCGATATCATCGCGATCGCCCATGCGGATACCGCCGCGAAGAGAAACGAGATGACGAGCGCAAGCAAAACAGATATCAGCGCAAGATTCGTGGCGCCGCTCATGCCCGCCAATACCGAAAATCGGAAATAGAGAAATACCAGGACCCCTGTGGCCGCGATACCCAGCAGGACCAGAGACATAGGCAGCGCGCGATCCGTGCGGTCGACCGCCGCGCCGGCGCCCTTTTTCTGCACCAGGCGGACGATCTCTCCGATTGCCTGCCGCGTCGCCTGGACGATCACCGGCGACATTTTCAGGATTGAGAGGATGCCGGCGGCGAAGATGCCTCCAATGCCGATCGGGCGCACGTAGTTGAAAAAAATATCTTCTGCCGGCATCTGCGCCAACGGTAGTGCGCCCGCGGCGATTGCGCCCGGAATATACTGGCCCAGATACGAGAAAAGCGGCACCAGAACAAAAAACGAAACGAACGATCCCGCCAGGATGATTGCCGCATACTCGAGTCCCATGATGTAGCCAAGGCCCAGCACCGCGGCGGAAGTATTCATGGTGAAAACAGCTTTATACTTGTTGGTAAATTCACTCAACACGCCGATGGCGCCGGTGGAGAAGTTTTCCGCCCAGGCCCGCATCGATGGGCCGATGAAATCAAACAAGGCCGCCGTGATAGCCGAATAGCTCAGCACAATAGCGCTGTGTCCCCCCCTCTTGCCGGCCATCAGGATTTCTGTCGTAGCGCGCGCTTCCGGGTATGGGAGCTTGCCGTGCAGGTCCCTGACAAAATAACGGCGGAACGGCGCAAGAAAAAATATCCCGAGAAATGCCCCAAGCAGCGGCACAAGAAAGATCTGGAAAAACGACGAACGATTTTCCAGTCCCAGGATGTAGATGGCCGGCATGGTGAAAACAGAGCCGCCGGCGATAATCCCCGAGGTGGCGCCGATTGCCAGAACGTTGATATTTTCCGTCAGCGTTGACGCGCGGCGCTTCATGAATTTGACCGCAAAGACAGAGAAACCTACGGCCAGTATCGAGATTGGGATAGCGGATTCGATCCCCTGCCCCAGCTTCAGTGCAATGTAAGTCGCTGCAGCAGAAAAAATGATAGACCATGCAAATCCCTGGGCGATGGAACGCACGCTGATTTCCGGCGGAGCCAACCGCCCGGGAATGACCGGTTCATACAGCTCACCCGGCTTCAGCACGCGGAACGCGTTTTCCGGAAGCCGGACATCTTCCTGATTCTGCTCTGGCACTGCCGTCATGGACACCCCTCTTTCTGTATAAGAACATACGATAAAGTGCCCCTTCAGGGGAATGAGTATTGTTTTCCGGATTCGCTCGAACAGGCACGCCACGCCCCCTAACGGGAAGGGATTGCAGATCATAGCCGCGCATTATAAAATATGCATCTGCACACAACCTCTTTCAGGGATGCGACATCGAGATAGTCCCTATGCTCCAAGCGCTGAAAGCGGGGTGCAGCCAGTTCTCACCACATACGAATGATGAAACAGGAAATTGCCTCCCACCTGAAAAAGGGATCCGCTCAGTTTGAAATTCAACACCGCATGCTGCATCAGGATGGCTGCTACCGTTGGATGTCCTGTCAGGGAGTGATTACGCGCGATGAGACCGGCCATCCGGTCCGCATTACAGGTTTTCACGCTGATATCACTGCCGAAGTAGTCGTGGATGCCCTTACAGGCCTGCCCAATCGCCATCTGCTGCTGAACCGTTTGACCCGTGCCCTTGAAAAAGCCAGGAAGCAGGAAGATTTTCTTTATGCAGTTTTCATTGTGGGTCTGGATCTCTTTGAATCCGGCATCAATCACCTTGAAACCGTGAACAGCGATGCACTCATAGTCGCTGCAGCGCGCCGCCTGGAGAGCGCGCTGAGGACCAAGGACGGTTTCAGCCGCGAAGGACGCGCAGATCTGGTAGCACGTTCCGGCGGTGACGAGTTCCTCATTTTGCTCGAAGGATTGAGCGAAGTGGGAGAAGCGAAAATAGTTATCCGCAAGGCTGAGGCAAGAGAAAGCCTCCAAAAGAAAGTCTAAAACTCATCTTCAAACGAAGGCCCGGGTTTTGTGGTATCCTTGTGTATAGGGTGGAACCGGATCCATGAGAGTATATCCGGTTCATGAATCATCAACTTTAGTTAGTAATTCACTCGAGGAACTCCTTCATGTCTAACGCGATCGAAGGTCTGAAGCCGGAATTGGTTTGGAAGTACTTCGCCCAAATTTCGCGTATCCCGCGCTGCTCGAAGAATGAAGCCGCAATGACAAAGTACGTGCTGGACACCGCGAAAAAACTGGGCTTGCAGGCAAAAGCCGACACGTTCGGAAACGTTGTTGTGCGCAAGCCGGCCTCCGCCGGCCGCGAGCAAGGTTCATTCGATTGCCCTCCAGGGGCATCTCGATATGGTGTGCGAGAAGAACAAGGACAAGGTGCATGATTTCCTGAAGGATCCGATCGAGCTTGTCCGCAAGGGGAACACGATGATGGCCAACGGCACGACGCTCGGCGCGGATAACGGCGTTGCCGTGGCGACGAACCTGGCCATCATGGAAGACCGGTCGCTCCAGCACGGCCCGCTGGAATTCCTGTTTACCGTGGACGAAGAAACCGGATTGACCGGGGCTCACAACATCGCGGGAGATTTCCTGGAAAGCCGCACGCTCCTGAACCTCGACTCGGAAGAAGAAGGCGCTCTTTACGTCGGCTGTTCCGGAGGCAGGGATACCATCGGCGCGTGGCAGGTGCATTTCGAGGAAGTTAAAGCTCCAACCGCAGCCGTGCAAGTGTGTGTCACCGGCCTCAAGGGCGGTCATTCGGGCCTGGAAATCGATAAAGGCAGGGGCAATGCCGTTAAAATCATGGGCCGTGCGCTCGCGGCTCTCAGTGCTGTCGGCGCCCGCCTGTCGGCTATCAACGGCGGCAACAAGCACAATGCCATCCCTCGTGAATGTGAAGCCGTGCTTCTGATTCCACGTCAAAAGCTGGACGAAGCCGAGAGCGTAATCGGCGGAGTGAACGCAACGATAAAAGCGGAATTAGCCACAGTGGAGCCCGATCTTCTTATCAGCCTCAGCACAATGAAAACGAGGAAGACGATCAAGGTATGGAAGAAAGCAGAGCAGCGCAGGATATTGCAGACGCTTTCCGCGCTTCCTCACGGCGTGATGAAAATGAGCGCGGACATCCCTGGGCTCGTGGAGACCTCGACGAATGTCGCCGTAATCAAGACGATCAAGGATTCCATAAAAGTCGTAACCAGCCAACGCAGTTCCATTGCATCGGAAATCACCGAGATTGCCGAAACCGTTTCAGCCATCTTCGAACTGGGCGGCGCCTTGGTTGAGACCAACGACGGATATCCGGGCTGGAAGCCGAATATGGATTCGCCCATTCTGAGTCTTGCCAAATCGGCTTATCGCTCGCTCTACGGGAAAGACCCGGAAGTCAAAGCCATTCATGCGGGCCTGGAATGCGGCGTCCTGGGCGAGCGGATCCCCGGCATGGACATGCTTTCGTTCGGACCGACGCTCGAAGGCGTGCATTCGCCCGACGAAAAAATCTACATTGACACCGTCGAAAAGTTCTGGAATTTCCTGCTGGAAATTCTGAGAAAGGCAGCCTGAGCCCGGAAAATAAATCATTTGTTTTGCGGACCATTACCGAAACCCTGCTCTTTGAGCCAGAGCGAGCATTCCTGTGTCCACACGTGACGATTGTCCGGGTCCCACTGTGCGCTGCCCAGGCCCATTCCGTGCGCTCCTTTTGGGTAAATGTGCAGCGCAAATGAAATCCCCTGCCGCCGCAGGGCAGAGGCAAACTCCAGTGCATTTTCCACTTTTACGGCCGCATCTTCAAAAGTATGGAAGATGAAAGCAGACGGCGTGTCTTTTCTGACCTGCTTTTCGTTTGAAAGCAGCTCAACCAGGGCCGGATCCGGGCTGTCCCCAAGCAGGTTACGCTTCGAACCGGCGTGTGTATCCGGACCCATTGTGATTACCGGATAGCAGAGAATGCCAAGATTTGGCCTTGAGCTGACGCGATCGATCGGATCGGCCGCGCCTGGATCTCCCGCATCGAAATGAGTGAGCGCCGTGGCAGCCAGGTGTCCGCCCGCGGAGGATCCCATGACGCCGATCTTGTTCGGATTAAGGCCCCACTTTTCGGCATTGGCCCGAATATAGCGCATCGCCCGCAGCACGTCCTGCATCATCGCCGGGTGCTTATAGCCGCCGGATCCGAGACGATACTTGAGCACGAATCCTGCAATGCCTTGCTCGTTTAACCACAACGCGTAGTGAACACCCTCGTGGGGTGCCAATCCGGCATAGCCGCCGCCCGGACAAATGACAAAAGCAGCGCCTGTCGCTCTTGCCGGAGGGGCAAAATAAGGTGTCAGCGTGGGTATGTCTTTGGATTCTTGGCCCAGTGCTCCGGGAGCATCTCCTGTCCATAGCGGAAATTCGATGCGCGGCAATTGAATTTGGGCCGCGGCCTGCAAAGCGGCTTTGCCATGGCTTTCAGCGGCGCTGAACGCCGCTATCAAAATGGCGCAACAAACACTGCAAACAAACCTCTTCATAGCAACCCTCTGATCTCTGAAACAGGTCGATACTAGCCCGCATTGCTAACGGGCTTTCTACTGCGGCGGCGGATCCGGGTTATTGGCCCGAATTTGCGCCGGACCGGGTGCGCACAGCGTTAAACCAGGAGACCACTTCGGATTCCAGCGCTTTCAGGTCAGGTTTCACCGAGGCGCTCGCCGTGGATTCCTGCCACTCCTTGTTCAGGTCGCCAAGATCGATGCTCGAACCTTCTCGTATGAATAGCGGGATCTGATGCAGGCTTGCCTGCACCGTGATTGTTTGTCCGCCCCTGTAAACCTGGCCTGCATGCCAGGCATCGCGCCAGCGGCTTCCAGACGGCAAGTACACCTCCTGGCTGCGCGCATCCTTTTCCCAAATGGGGGACACCAGCAGATCGCGGCCGTAAAGATATGTCCACCAATTGGACCATGCCGCAGGAGCTTTGGGATCGACGAGGAACAGCGGTCGCACAATGGGCAACCCTGTGCGCGTAGCTTCCTGCGCCTGTGCATAACTATAAGCCGCCAGCCGATCGTGCAATCTCGCATAGAGACGCCACACCGCAATCAGGGTGGCATCATATTCCGGCTCACGCGGCAGATTCCAGAATGCCACGTTGCGCGTCGGTCCGACTTCCATGATTGGAGTAAAGCAACTGAACGCCAGCCAGCGGGCGCACATATCCTGGTCCAATGACTGCTCGTTGTACCCGCAAGTGTCGGAACCCCAGTTGGGGTATCCCATCACGGCAGCGCGCTGCACGGCAATAATCGAGGCGCGCAAACCCCACTGCGTTCCACCGATGTCGCCTCCCCAAAAGACCGCATACGGAGAACTGCCGGTATAGGCGCCGCGCGGCATGGCCACGAAATCATCGCCGCGATATTTGCGGACAACCTCTGCGACAGCCCGGGCAAACATCGCGACATAGGGATTCCGGTTTTCGCGGATCGATTTCCCGTCGAAACGTTTGAATGGGCCGCCATCCGGGATCTGCTCTTCGCCGCGGTCCAGTTTGAAACCGGCGACTCCGAGTTTGAGCAGCTTTTCGATGCCCGATTGCCAGTACGCTTTTGCAGCAGGATTGGAAAGATCCACGAGCGGATAGTTTTGGATGCTGGGTTGCTGTCCAGCCAGCGTATAGCCCTTCGCCTGCGCCTCTTTTTCCATTTGTCCCTGAAAAAACGACGCAATCCAAAGCATCATCTGCATCTGCTGCCCATTCAGCCATTTCACCGATTCGGCGAAATTGGGCAGCCGCCGCGGATCGATCTCGAAATCGTCATAGCCGATTCGCCCCGGCCCCCAGGGACGATCAATCCAGTAGACTCCGCACGGGATGCCGAAAGCGCGCATCATCAGTACGTCTTCCATCATTTCGGAGTTGAACGGCCCTGTTACGGGCGTGCCGTCGTAGTACGTTGTGCGCTGCGTGTGTTCATCGCGCCATCTCCAGGGCCGGTAGGCCCATTTCGGCGGAAGAACGGGCGGGCCTGCGTCGAGCGCATGCGCTCTCACAATGGACGCCGGTTGCGCTGCCGTGTAAATTTTCAATTCCAATGCCGGCCCCTCGAACTCAATTCCGACCTGCTGCGGATCGGTCGCGCAAAAATCGTATTTTCCAGGCCAGTCGGTTTTAACGAAAAGCCCGTAGCCCCGCGAAGAAATATAGAACGGCGCATACACGGATGTCGTCGGCTTGACCAGCATTTCGACTTTCTGCCCGCGCAGATTCATCGATTCCTTCAGTCCCGGCGCCCACGAAGCCTGCTGCGGGCCATCCACGACACGCTCCATTAAGCCCGTGAAATACTCCTCCTTGCTGGAATCGATATGAAATCCCCATTTGACAATACCATCCGCAGGCTGAGCACTAAACCGAACCGTGTAATTGTCGCCCTCAGGGAGAATAAGGATTGAAGCCACTCGGCTGTCACGGGTCTTCGCCTGCCACTCCGATTTCTTGCCTTGTATCTTTGATTTGAGCTGCACCGGAAGTGATATCCGTCCGGTCTGCCGTTTCATAGTAAAACCCGTCGAATTCAAGAGCACCCGACAGATGCCTGGACGAAAGATTCAATCCCTGCTGCGCTGGATTGCCCCGCGATTCTGGCTGCAGTGCAGGAAAAATGCCCCCGGCCAGTAACAACAGAAGCGTTGGTCCGGCAAATAGTGTGATTGCGATCGCTGTCTTTTTGGATTTCATGTTTTTTATATTTCCTTCAATTTCGCGATGGATACGCTAATATAGCGCAAAGTCATAAAGTCTCGAAGCAATAAGGGAGCGCAACGCTGACGGAGGAAAGGATCCGATCTTAATGAAACACTGCGGTATCGCAATATCCATTCTCCTGCTCCCGGCATTGCTCAGCGTTTCGCAGCCGTCCGATGTCAGGGATCGCAAAGGCACTGCTTCCCGCATCAACCGGAACGCATGGGTAACGAGGCACAACCCAACGATTCACACGCTCGATGTGGATGCGCCGCTGACGGTGGGCAACGGCGGTTTTGCATTTACCGCCGATATAACCGGGTTGCAGACCTTTGCCGAGCGTTACCATCGCCAGGGAATTCCCGTGGAAACTCTGGCGCGCTGGGCCTGGCACTCGCAGCCTAATGTGAACAATTATAAACTCGCCGATGCGAACCGGGATTTTCAGATGCCGGATGGCCGGCATCTCGGATTTCCGACCCGTCAAGACACTCCGGCCGGAGATTGGCTGAGGAAAAATCCGCACAACCATCCTCTCGGCCAGCTTGGGCTCGAATGGTTGAAAGACGACGGATCGGCATTCGTGCCGGAAGACATTCAGGATCCAGAGCAGACATTGGATCTCTGGCGCGGGGTGATCACCAGCCGGTTCAAGCTGGCAGGGAAAGAAGTTTCGGTAACGACGGCGTGCGATCCTGATTCAGATACGATCGGAGTGCGCATCCAGTCTCCCCTGGTCGCACAGGGGAAACTCCATGCGCGTCTCGCCTTCCCGCGCGGGTATGACCTGTCCGTGAAAAACACTCCGGCCCTGGATTGGAGCCATCCCGAATCCCACGAATCGAGATTGATTGATACTGTGATTCCCGGGAGCGCATTAATCCAGCGCACAATCGACGAAACGCGCTATGCCGCAGTCCTCAGCAAACCGATCACCCGCCTCGCACCGCATCTCTTCCGCATCGCTGGGGACAGAAAGAGCGACACGCTGGAGTTTTCCATTCAATTCCTGCCCGGCGACAAACAGCCCCCTACCCTGCCGGAAAAAGCTGCGCAGATATTCAGCAACAGCGCGGCACACTGGGAGAGGTTTTGGAACGAGGGCGCGGCGGTGGATTTTTCGGGAAGCACCAATCCGCTGGCGCAGAAGCTCGAAGAACGGATTGTGCTTTCGCAATATCTTATGGCGGTGCAGATGGCGGGAGACGTGCCTCCGCAGGAGAGCGGCCTCACCTGCAGCACCTGGTACGGCAAACACCACACCGAGATGATCTGGTGGCACACCGCACATTTCTCTCTATGGAATCATGCCGAGCTGCTGGCTAAAAACCTGGAATGGTATCGGGCACATCTGCCTGACGCGCGCGCGCTTGCCGCCAGCCGCGGATTGCGCGGCGCCCGATGGGCGAAGATGGTCGGGCCCGACGGCCGCGAGAGTCCAGGGGGCAACCCGCTGATCGTATGGAATCAGCCGCACCTGATTTACCTGTGCGAATTGCTGTATCGGAACAAGCCTTCGGCGGCAACACTGGCCAACATATCGAGACCTGGTACTGGAAACAGCGGACTGTCTGGCATCCATGGTGCATTTCGACGAAAAGCGCGGCCGGTATGTACTCGGCCCTCCTCTGTGGATTGCGCAGGAGATCTACGATCCGGCCACAAGTCAGAATCCGGCGTTTGAGCTTTCCTACTGGCGCTGGGCGCTGGGCGTCGCGCAGCAATGGCGCGAACGACTAGGACTGCCGCGGGATAAAAAGTGGGACGACATCATCGCTCGCCTTTCCCCATTGCCTGTGGCAGACGGCAAGTACGTCGCGCTCGAATCGCACCCGGACACCTGGCAAAACATCAACAGCCGGCACGATCATCCGGAGATGTTGATGTCCGCTCGGTTTTTTGCCCGGCGGTCCGGATGTCGATCGCCTCACGATGACCCGCACGCTGGATGCCGTGATGCAAACATGGGACTGGGAAACCAAGATCTGGGGATGGGATTATCCGATGATCGCGATGACGGCGACGCGGTTGGGGCAGCCGGATCGGGCGATTGAAATACTGCTTCGGGACGGACCGAACAACCGCTATTTTGCAAACGGCCATTGTCCGCAGGGGAGCGACCAGGCGATGCCGAAGAGTGAACCGCTGCCAGCCCGCAAAAGGGAAATTGCAGCCTATCTTCCTGCGAACGGAGCATTCCTGTCTGCTGTCGCTCTGATGGTGGCCGGCTGGGACGGATGCCGGGAACCTCATCCCGGGATTCCGAAAGACGGCACATGGACGGTCCGCGCCGAGGGATTGCGTCCGTTGCCGTGAAAATTACAGGGAGTTGCCAATGGCGGAGAGATTAAGCAAATTCGTCCTGCACACTTATGGAATCGCAGATCTGTTCTTTGCCCTGATGGTAAATATGGAGGCGTATTTCTTCACGGCCTTTCTTACCGATTATGCGCAATTCTCGCTCGTCCCTGGTTGGCCAGATCCTGGGCCTCACAAGCCTGATCGATATTGCCTGCGCTCTGGCAGGCGGTGTCCTGCTGCAGAAAGTGACTCTTAAATACGGGGGGAAATACCGCTCATGGTTTTTGGTCGGCCCTCCCTTAATCGCGCCGCTTTTTATTTTGCAGTTTACCAAAATCGGGAGCAATACAGCGGCCGCCTTATTGGTCATGTTTGGCTTTGTTGCGGGCCACCTCCTGCTCAATGTCGTGGTATCCGCCAGTGGCGCAATGGTGGGCCGGCTGAGCCAATTGCCCAACGAGAGAACGATACTGTCCGCCAGCAGGGCGCAAGGCATGGCGGCGGCAGGTCTGATTTTTTCTATCACCTCGATGCCCATGATCCTGTTTTTCGGCGCACACACAGATAAGATAGCCGGTTTTACTATCGCGGTGAGTGTGTATGCATTCCTGATGATCTGTGGCTACCTGCTTATCTATTGGATGACCGCCGGCAGGGATCCATACGATGAAGTGGCGGTAGATGCCGTCACAAAGAAATCCGGCCCAATCCGTAAAGGAAATAGTCGGCCTGGTAATTCAAAAATCCTCCGCTTCTGTTTTTGATACTCGCTCAAGTTTTCAGCAGCACCGGATATTTTCTTATCACCGCATTAGCCATCTACCACTTTACCTATGTGGTGGGGAAACCGGCTTTCCTGTCCGTATTCATACTGGCAACCAGCATCGCGCGATTAGCGGGTACATTTTCGGCGCCATGGATTGGAGTAAAGCTCGGCAAACGCAATTCGTACTGGATCTTTCTTGCCCTGACGGCTATTAGGATTCGCCTCAGCCAGATTATTGCATCAAGCTCCCTGGGAGTTCACGCTCATGTTTTGCGTCTTTATCATGTTTGCGTCCGTTGTGTCGGCACTGAATACGGCGCTGTTTTCCGACACGGTGGTTTACGGAGAGTGGAAAACCGGCAAAAATATCAGGGCCTTTACAATGGCTTTGATGAATCTCCCGGTTAAGGTCGGAATATTGATCCGAAGTGCCGTCGTGACTGCGGGGCTCATGGCAATAGGATTCGTGGCTAATACGCCCCCATCGCAGCGCGTGATCGAGGGTATCAGTTCCATAATGACGTTTGCGCCGGCGGCGGCCTATGGCATCGCGGCGGTGATTTTCTTTTTCGGATACAAAATCGATGATTCACATATCCTGAAAATGCAGGAGGAAATAGCCGCAAGAAAAGCCTGCTAGCCAGCGAAGCATAATATTTTGATTCCAGATTCCAGATTCGGACACTCTTTGACCTGCATTCTGAAATCCGGATTCCGGAATCCGGAATCCGGAATCGACGGGGTTAGAGCTTCAGCATGGCGACTTTTAACACGCCGTCCATTTGCCGCAACTGGGACAGGACTTCATTTCCCACCTCTCCGTCGACGCTGACAAACGAGACGGCCTTTTCACCTTTTTTGTTTCTGCTCCATTGCATCGCGGCGATGTTGATGCCGTTGGAGCCAAGCAGCGTTCCGATCCTTCCGATAATGCCGGGCTTGTCCGTGTTTTGAAGGGCAATGATAAAGGGCGTCGGTTCGAAATCCAGTTTGTAGCCGAAGAAATCGACGATTCTGAGTTCTTCCTTTGCAAAAATGGTGCCTGAAATGGACTGCTGTTTTGTTTTTGTATAGAACTTTACGGTAATAAGGTTGGTGTATTTGTCGAGATGCGAGCTTCTGCTTTCGATCAGCTCAAGCCCCATGTTCTCGGCGATAAGCTCCGCATTCACGTAATTCACTTTTTCGGTATGTATGGGGTCGAGGAACCCTTTCAGCACAGAAAGGGAAATGATTCTGGTTTCCTTGTCGGCCAGATCGCCGCAGAAGACGACTTCCAGCTTCTCCACCGTTTCTTTCTCAGCCTGGTAGTATATCTTCCCAAGCATTTCGGCCAGGTCGATGTAAGGCTTGAGCTGCGCCAGGTCTCCCGCTTGCAGCGGAGGCATGTTCACCGCCGCCACCATTTCACCATTCAAGGCATCGCCAACAAGCTTCGTGATCGCGGTGCCGACGTTGTAGTTCGCTTCCTCGGTGGAGGCGCCGAGATGCGGCGTAATGATGACGTTGTCAAGCTCCAGCAGGGGATTTTTATAGGTCTGTTCTTCGGGCGGCTTGTCGTAGCCCGGCTCGGGATCCAGCACGTCGATACCGGCCGCAGCGACCTGGCCGCTCTTCATGGCGTTGTAGAGAGCCTTTTCATTGACCAGCCCGCCCCTGGCTGCGTTGACGATGCGCACGCCCTTTTTGCAGAGCTTCAGCTGCTCTTCGCCCGACCATGCCGTAGGTTTCTTCGTTTTTGGGCGTGTGGATCGTGATGAGGTCGGCCTGTCGCAGCAACTCATCCAGCGTTTCGCATTTTTCGACGCCGTTCCTCTTGAACTTTTCATCGGTGATGTAGGGATCATACGCGATGGCGCGCATATTTGCGCCCTTCAGCTTCCTTGCGACAATGGAACCGATTCTGCCCAGACCGATAATCCCGACGGTCTTTTCATCAAGCTCTCTCCCGATATATTTGTTCCTTCTGAAATCCTTGTTTTTCCCGGCCCAATGCGATTGCGGGATGTTTCGGAAGATGCTGTAGGCGAGACCAATGGCGAGTTCGGCGGCCGCCATCGTATTGCTTTCGGGAGTATTGACGACGATGATCCCTTTCTTCGTGCAAGCGGGCACATCGATATTGTCGATTCCATTGCCGGCTCTTCCCGCCACCTTCAGGTTGACGCCCTTCTCGACCAGCTCCTTGTTTACCTTCGTGACGCTTCGGACAATGATGGCATCGTAGTTTTCAATAATTTCCAAAAGCTCCGCATGCGAAATCCCGTACCGTGTATCCACAGTAAAGCCGCTATCGCGCAGGTAATTGACGCCTTCATCGGCGATTCGTTCGGTTACAATAATTCTCATAATTGGCTGGCCCCTATAGGTTTTATCTCACTGTTGGAAGCGTCGATCCGCCGGCATAACCGCACACCCGACCTCCGAAACGAACTTCTTGATTGACGCTGAAAGCTCAATATATATCGCGGGCACGCATAAAGGAGCAAGCCGGAAATTTGTCGACAACACATTACTCGTTCCAGGTTACAGGTTCAGCAGGTTCCAGGTTGACATGTGTCTGCAACTTGAAACCTGCAACCTGAAACCTGGAACCTGAAACCTGGAACATTATTTAAAGAACCTTAGAGAAAGCCGGGCTGACAACGGTGTTGACACGCACGGAGTTCAACGGATACGCTAAAATCAGGCTAACGCAGGCTTGCCTTTCGGTAGAGCGAAAAGCGTGCATCCCGCGCGCCTTTTTTGAAGCGTGTTGGCTGATTTTTCAATGAGGTTTCGCTATGAAATACGCGCTGCTTGTCGGCGACGGCATGGCCGATTGGCCGGTTCCCATACTGAATAATCGCACGCCCCTCGAATGCGCCCGGACGCCGAATATGGATCGGATTGTCGCAGAAGGGACCATAGGCCTGGTTTCGACAATTCCTTCCGGAATGCAGCCGGGGAGCGATGTCGCAAACCTTTCGCTGCTGGGCTACGATCCGGCGCGCTATTACAGCGGGCGCGCGCCCTTTGAAGCCGCCAGCATGGGAATTCCGCTTGCCGCTTCGGAAACTGCGTTCCGCTGCAACCTGGTGACCATCGAAAACGAAACCATGATCGACTACTCGGCGGGTCACATCACCACGGGAGAAGCGCAGCGCATCATCAGCGAACTGCAACAGAACCTCACGACGGATTCGATTCGTTTTTATCCGGGCGTCAGCTATCGCCACCTGATGATCTGCCGGGATTTTCCGGAAGGCGCCCAGTGCACCCCGCCCCATGACATCACAGGCAAACCCATTCAATCGCATCTGCCGCAAGGGAATGGTTCCGAGCTTCTGCTGAGCTTGATGCGGCAGGCGCGCGCCTTACTGCCGGAATCTGCGGTAAATAAGGAACGCCGCGCTCAGGGGAAATCGCCGGTTACGGACATCTGGCTGTGGGGACAAGGCCGCTCGCTTTCTCTGCCGACGATTACGCAACGGTATGGCATTCGCGGATCGGTTATTTCTGCGGTCGATCTCGTTCGCGGCCTGGGCGTGCTCGCAGGTTTAAAGATACGTTTGGTCGACGGGGCAACCGGCTATCTCGGCACTAATTATGCGGGGAAAATTGCCGCCGCCCGCGCGGCCCTTGAAACCGAGGACATGGTATATCTTCATGTCGAAGCTCCCGACGAAACCGGGCACGAAGGCATTTTGGACAAGAAGATCCAGGCTATCGAGGAGTTCGATCATCACATTGTCGGCGAAATGCTCCGGTATAAAGATGAGGCAAAGGATGTGCGCATCCTCGTGGCTCCCGACCATGCAACACCGCTGGCGATCAAAACACACAGCGGCGAACCGGTGCCCTTTGCGATCTGCGGCCCGGGCATCCTTCCCGACAAATACATGGCCTTTAATGAACCCGAAGCCCGCCGGTGTTCGCCCATCACGGGGCCGGAACTATTTGACCTCTTTTTAAAATAAGCTGCGGCGATTCGCGCCGGATTGCGTCATGCCCTATCTTATCCTCGTATCGATCGTCTGGGGATTCTCCTTTGTCATCATCAAGGGAACCCTCGTTTCACTGGACGCGAATTTCGTTTCCTGCGCCAGGCTGCTGCTTTCATTTTGCGCTTTTCTCCCCTTTATGCGGCTGGCCGGAATCAGCTTTTCCGAAAAACTGCAGCTGCTTTTCATCGGCGGGATCCAGTTCGGTTTCATGTATGTCGCCTACGTTGCGGCATATCAGTACCTTCCCGCGCATGTCATTGCGCTCATGACCACGACAACTCCGCTTTTCGTCGCCATCTTTCATGGCATCTGGGAAAAAAAGATTCATAAGACCTTTTTTATCGCAGCTCTGCTCGCCGTAGCCGGCGGAGCTGTCCTCGAGTTGCCCGACCAGTCTCTGACGGCAAGCCTGCACGGCATCGTTCTTCTCCAGCTGTCCAATGCGGCATTCGCTTTCGGCCAGATTGCCTATAAGCGATGGATGGCTTCAAGACCGGCCTTCCGTGATGTCCACGTCTTCGGCCTTATGTTTTGCGGAGCAGTCCTTGTCGCAGGCGCCTTTTCACTGGCTACAACGAATTACCGCACGCTCCATCTGGAAGCGCATCAGGTACTGGCGTTGCTCTACCTGGGCATCATCGCATCGGGGATCTGTTTCTTCTTGTGGAATGCCGGGGCGCGCAAGGTGCATGAAGGAACGCTTGCGGTCATGAATAATCTTAAAATTCCCGTCGCAGTCATCGCGAGTCTTTCAATACTAAGGGAGACCACGGATTATTTGAGGCTTCTTATCGGATGCGGTTTGTTTGCCGCAGCGCTGTGGGTAAATAGCCGGGGTGGCCGAACGCGCACCATTTGAATATCCGTTTTTTTCCTGATATGCAATAATCGGGAAAAGAGAAAAGGGTTCGGCATAGGAAAGGGGTCGGCAATGAATAAAGAAAAAAGAGAGCGCACTTCGCGCAGGATGTTTGTTAAGGAAATTGCAGGAGCGGCCGTTGTCGGGGCATTCGTGTCGGCGCCGTGTGTGTGCCAGGCATTTGCCGTAAGCGCACAGGATGCTGCCGGGACTGGAACAAAAAAGGCTGTGGCAGGAGGCGGGGAGAAGTTGGTCGCGCCTTGCGGCCTTTATTGCGGCGCATGCCCCATGTATCTCGCAACGCAAGAAAATAGTGAAAAGAGGCTCGAGTCGCTCATGCAGCAATTCTCGGCCGGCAAAATGCAGATGAAGCGGGAAGACCTTCTGTGCGACGGTTGTATCGGAGGCGGGCGCGTGGCTTCCTTTTGCCGCAAATGCGCCATGCGGTCCTGCGCTGAGGGCAAATCCAATGTCACCCGCTGCTCCGATTGCCCCGACGTCCCGTGTACCAAAGTCACCAGTTTCAATAATGACGGCATGCAGCACCATTCGGAAGTGCTGGAGAACCTCCGTCACATGCGGGAAATGGGCATAAGCAGCTGGACCAAATACGAGGAAGACCGTTGGCGCTGCCCTCAGTGCAAAGAAAAATTGTCATGGTACGACAAAGCCTGCGCTAAATGTGGCGCGAAGCGGTCGGACAAATTGTTTCCTTTGAAACAAGCCTAAGATCGCAATCCAGGCCCCCTTCTCTCCTAGTCGGAATCGGGATCGGAATCGGTATCGGGATCGATAATCGCAATCGGATATCGGCTTTTAGTCTCAATTATCAAAAGATTAAAACCGATTGCGATCGCGATTGCGATACCGATTCCGATAGCGATACCGATTCCGACATGTTTTGGCCGAGGCAAATATTTTGCAGGAGGCTTTCATGGTGCGCACCTTCCGTTTGATCTCCATCTCCTTACTGTTGGTGCTCTCTCTCGCGGGCCTTTTGTTTGCCCAGGTTGCGCCTCTTCCCGAGGCTAAACCCGAGCTCATGGGTTTTTTGGCGGAGCGACTGAAGCGCCTGGATGAGGGCATGCAGGCGGCAATCGACAGCAAGCAGCTTGCGGGCATCGTCACAATGGTTGCGCGCCACGGCAAGATCGTGCATCAAAAAGCGTACGGCGTGCGGGATATTGCCGCTGCCACGCCAATGGAAAAAGACACGATCTTCCGCATATACTCGATGACAAAGCCAATCACCGGCGTCGCCATGATGATCCTCTTCGAAGAGGGCAAATGGAAGCCGGGCGATCCGATTGCCAAGTACATTCCCGAATTTGCAGATCTGAAGGTCTATGCGGGAACGGATGCGAACGGCAATATCAAGCTCGAAGCACCCGTGCACGCGCCGACCATAGGCGAGCTGATGTCACACACGGCGGGATTTACGTACGGCTATTTCGGTGACACCCCGGTAGACAAGCTGTATCAACAATCGCACCCGCTTCAGGCTGGATCCTTCAAGGAGTTTATCGAAAGACTCGCCAAACTTCCGCTTGTCTATCATCCCGGTGAAAACTGGATATACAGCGTCGCCGTGGATGTTCAGGGCTATCTCGTTGAAAAACTTTCCGGCAAACCATTCCCGGATTTCGTGCGCGAACGCATTTTCGCGCCTCTGGACATGAAGGATACGGCGTTCTTTGTCCCGCAGGAGAAGCTTGGCCGGCTCGCGACCGTGTACACAACGGATGCAAAAAATCCCAGTCTGACTGCCGTTCCGCATGACGCCGGCGTGAGCAAAGCTCCCGGTCTGCCATCCGGCGGCGGCGGTCTCTATTCAACGGCGGGGGATTATCTGCGTTTTGCTCAAATGCTGCTCAACGGCGGCAAACTCAACAGCGCGCGCATTCTGGCTCCAAGCACCGTCCAACTCATGCGCAGCAATCATTTGCCGGAGCGCCTGATGACAGGCAAGTTCGGGATCGGTCTCTACACTATGCAACCGGGCCTGGGTTTCGGCTATGACTTCGCAGTGTTCGAAGATCCCGTCAAGTTCGGCAGCACTGCCGGCAGAGGAACCTATCTCTGGGATGGCGTCGCCGGCACGTGGTTCTGGATCGATCCGGCGAACGACCTGGTATTTGTGGGCATGATTCAGCGCATGATGACGGCTCCCGGCGCACCGAATATGGAAGACCTTGCGCGCGCGCTGATCTACCAGGCCCTCGTGGATCCCCAAAAATAAAAACTTTTCGACCGCCACAAAACATCGGTATCGGAATCTATCGGTATCGCTATCGGATATTCGGTTATCGAAACAAAAAGCCGATATCCGATCGCGATTACCGATACCGATAGCGATTCCGATAGCGATACAAACCCATCCTTCTGTTTGATCCCATACCCTCCCCGCAACAAAATATTCCTTAAAAATATTTCTTTACACGCAAAATGCCGTGTGATATTAATATGATATCACAATGATACCACATTAAATGCGAGAGGAAAAACGATGACTACCGAAAAAGATTCATGGAGTAAGGAAAAGGCCGTTCAAGCCAGCAACGGCTGGATGATGCTTGCGCTGTTTATTCTGCTTCTCATTGGGGATATTGCGCTGTTTTCCTATTGCGCCGTCCAGGGCAGCGAAGGGAATCCGCAGGTTTTGTTGTCTGTCTTCTCAGTCGTCATGGTGCCTATGCTCATTTTTTTAATGACGGGATTTTTCACGCTTCAGCCGAATCAAGCGCGCGTATTGGTATTGTTCGGGAAATACTGCGGGACGGTGCGCGACAGCGGATTTTACTGGGCGAATCCCCTCTACTCCAGTGGTCCCGGAGGCCGGGGCGCGGGAGCGATAGCAGAGCTGGCAAACAGGCTGGAAGCAGCCAAATCCGGGACACAGCGCAAGCGGAGCCTCTCCCGCAACAAAATTTCGCTGCGCGCGCGAACCATCAATGGGCAAAAGCTTAAAGTTAACGACAAGCGTGGCAATCCGATCGAGATCGCCGCAGTAATTGTCTGGCGCGTCGAGGACACGGCCCAGGCGAGTGTTCGACGTGGATGATTACGAATTGTATGTCGAAACTCAAAGCGAGTCGGCATTGAGGCATCTGGCGAGCCAGTATTCCTATGATCACGGGGAAGACAATGAAATAACGCTGAGGAGCAATGCCGATGAAGTCTCAGCAGGGCTGAAATGTGAACTGGAGGAGCGCCTGGGCCGCGCAGGAGTGGCGGTGGAAGAAGCCAGGCTCACGCATCTTGCCTATGCCCCGGAGATAGCCCAGGCGATGCTGCGCCGGCAGCAGGCGGAAGCCGTCATTGCCGCGCGTCAGAAGATTGTCCAGGGAGCCGTCAGTATGGTGGACATGGCGCTGAAAGCCCTTGCAGAAAAAAACGTGGTGCAGTTGGATGACGAGCGGAAGGCGGCCATGGTCAGCAACTTGATGGTTGTGCTCTGCGGCGAATCCGAGGTGCACCCTGTGGTCAATGCAGGTACGCTGTACTCTTAATCCGGATTCAAGGTAATGGATAATAGAAAATCGTTTCTCATGAGAATTGATCCGGAGCTTTGGGCCGAGATAGAGTCCTGGGCCGCTGCGGAATTGCGCAGTGTGAACGGCCAGATCGAGTATCTGCTCAGACAGGCAGTGCTCAAGCGGAAAGGAACTCTCTCTCGCAAAAGCTCCGGAGAAGACAATGCCGCAGAATCCAGGAAAAAGTAAAGCGAGAGCGAGGAATCTTCCTTCAAGAAAAGATCTGGAAATGGGACTATACTGATGTCAGCCCATTGCCGCGGCTCAAATTATGAAACGAATCCAGATTCATCCCGCAAATCCGCAGATCCGGCTTTTGAAATCTGCGGTCGATAGCCTGAAAGAGGGCGGCCTCCTCGTTTACCCGACAGATTCCGTTTATGGACTGGGATGCGATCTTCTCAACAAGAACGCCGTCGAGAAAATATATCGGATCAAAGGGAACGATAAGCGCAAGCTGCTCAGCTTCATCTGCAGCGACCTGAAAAATATCTCGGAATATGCCTATGTTTCCAATGCCGCCTATAAAATCATGCGGCGTCTGCTTCCGGGACCCTATACTTTTATTCTCAGCGCCACAAAGCAGGTCCCCAAAATTCTGCTGGAGAAGAGAACAACGGTCGGTATTCGCGTGCCGGACAACGCAGTCTGCCAGGCCCTGCTAACCGAATTCGGGCGGCCGGTCATAAGTACGAGCGCATGCCTGCCCGATCAGGAATTTCTTAGTGACCCGGAGGAGATCGCGGCGACCTTCGAGCATTTGGCGGACATTTTCCTGGATTCGGGGCCCGGCGGGCTGGAACCGTCCACGATCATCGACTTTACTCAGGAAGAGCCTGTAATAGTCCGGCAAGGCAAGGGCAGGTTATGAAAGCCTCCCAATCCTAGCCTTGGAAAGCCAGGCTAAATTCATCCTGGCTTCTGCGCAGCCGAAATTTCTACAATCAAGCAGGTAGATGTTTGGGCTGAAGATTGAACCCCCTTGATTTCCTTTTCGGGAGCTTTAACCGGAAACCAGCATCGCTGAAAGCTGGCAGCTGACAGCCGCCTTAGATTCGTCCCAGCAATTGATACCACACATACCCCAGGTACTCATGGCAGGCCCATTGAAGCCTGGGAAGATTTTCCGACGAAACATAACCCCGGTTCTCGATATATCGGGAGAATTCATCCGCCATGGTTGTGTTCGCCGGATGATTCTGTAAGGTCCAAATGTAGGCAGGGGCGGGGATCGGATTCATCTGAAGCTTTTTAGCCACAGCCACGGCCCGTCTTAGGTCGCATGCCGAAGCGACCAGGATAAAGGAACTGGCCCCGATCATTTTCTTGACCTCGAGAAGATTCTGATACGTATCCTTCGAATTCCCTTCTACAACCAAGGCCTGCTCGGGCACACCCATCTGCCGAAGAAAATCGGCCATGGAAGCCGCCACCGCTTTTTCTCCGCTCCTTACCACGCCTCCGGAGAGTATCAGCTTGGTTTTAGAGTCAAGTCGATACAGTCTGAGTCCCTCAGACATGTTGGCAATCGTCTGCTCCGAAACATTGCTGGTTATTGGGAATCCCGGATGCTCCTCCGCATAGCCGGCAAGAACTACAATTCGATCTATTTTCGGAAGCTGGGGAAATACAAGCAGGGGTTGAAATTGCTTCTCCAGGTTCCAAACCAGATAGTGCGCAAGGGGCGTAAAGATAATAATGAGAAATAGCAGCGCCCCGCAGGTCAGAATCCGGCGGCCGGCACGGGAATGATTTCTCATAAAGCTCAAAACGGCGCCTGCGAACAGAAGAATGCTGAGTATTCCTAGCGGAGAAAAAATGATTTCAAGAAGCCGTTTAGTGAATTCCATAGGATCCGCCGCCGCATTAGAAATACGAAATGTGGATTCATCTGTTTTGAGATTAGCACATCGCGCACAATGCCGCCACGCTTCTTTGGTTCATGGAACAGCCGGTGGAGGATTTGAAAAGCGAAACCGAGTTCAGCGGGCAATTCCGATGAGAGTCAGTACAAGAAAAGCGGACTGGTTCTGGCTGTCCATGACCTGGCGGACTGCGGTGCCGTAGGAACGAGCCTGTCCTTCAGGCGCATAATTGGGAATGCTGATTTTATTGGGATTATAAACCAGCTGAACATTCGCTTGTACTCTGGCCAATTCCATTTTCTCGCTATCCCCGAGGTCCTTTGTCGAGGCGCTCAGCACATCCTGAAGCTCCTCTCTCTTGTATGGCATGCTGATCGACTGAAGCGAACGGGATGCCATTTGTTCGAGCTCGGGATTCGGGAGCATGGACCCGGCGCCGTTTTGACGCAGGGCATCGATCCGGCTGATCAGCATTTCCTGCACACTATCAGGCCGGTATTCCTCTCGCGGAGTGGCAAAAATCTCGGTGATATACAGCTGCCGGCTTAACGGATCCGGACAGTGCGCTATGCCAATGCCCACCCGGGTAACATCGTTTGCCAAAATATTTTTGTCGTGCGCAGGGCTTTCTATCAAAGCGCGCTGCGCCATTCCAATCGTGGGAGCGCTTGCAACATTTTCCCGTGCAATTTCAAGCGGATAGCCCGCCCTGGTGATTCTGGACTGGAGATCGCCCCATGGCAGGGCATGACTGATAAAACCCTGTTGCGCCATGCCGACGGAGTGCTCACGTGCGATCTGCGTAAGTGCCGCATCCAGAACTAATTCCGGCAGACCGCTGAGGATTCTATGCTGATTGGTGAGAAGCAGCAGCTCCTGCTCCTGCTCCAGATTGGGGTAATAGGCAGAACTCGTTATATTTAATGTATTTAGCGCTTCCGATGTGCAGCATTCCTGCGCCCGGGCAAGTTCGTAGGGAGCAAACAGCAAGAGTCCGCTAAGTAAAAGATAATACGACAGTTGCGCACTCCATGCCCTGAATCGCATGCACCAATCCTTTATTCCGTTGTCTGGAATTGCTTATCGACGGGAATTCATCGAGGATTGTGACCGAATGCACAATTTTTGAAATAATTCTATTCATGCGTACTCAATAAACCGATATAGGAGTGCAGGAATTGTGCTATAGTTGCCGCCCCTTTCTTATACAAGATTGAAAGAGGGCGATCCTGAGCCAGAGGTTTTGGCGAGGAATGTATAGGTAGAAGCGTATGTACGTTCGAAAAAGGATTGGGAGAAGACGAAGTTTTTACCGAAAGCACAGAGTATCGATTTTCATCCTGGCGTGCATAGGGACAGGCCTGTTAGCATTTGCCCTGGCAAAAGTAATGAGAAGGCCTTACGCAACTGCCGCACTTCTCGGAACCCGGATAACGTCGGACAGACCCGAACTCATTCCAAATTACAGACCTCCTCAAAACGAACGGATCGTCTATCGGTATTCGGTTATTCCCGGAGGAGTGCGCAGTCGTGAAGAGCTTGCCGCCAGCATTACCTCTGATCCGGTTGTCGCGAAGCATTATGCTGATTTCGCGGTCCAACGGGCAAGCATTGTCAGATCGGAAGAGACGCAGTTTGTGCATGTTTCCTATCGCATTCACAACAACGTCTTTTGGACGGCAAAAACCGTCAAGATTCCCAAGGGCGAAACACTGATAACCGACGGACAAAGCTCTGCCCGAACCCGATGTGGAAACAAAGTCTCCGTTTTGCCGCAGGAACCGATTTCACAAGAGGAACCCCCGATCGAGACTTTTGAAATTCCGATCATAGCAGGCGCTGAACCACCGCCGCTGGATCTGGCAAGGTTGCCGGAACCGGCCCTGGAACTGAGACCGGATTTACCGCTGACGCCCTATATTGGAACGCGCCCGCCGCGAATCCTGCCCTACTATTACCGGCCGCTGTTCAGCATGAATACTCCGGGCCTCGATGTGCCGGAACCGGGCACGCTAAGCTTAATGTTCATCGGCCTGGCCGGATTCGTTGCAGTCAGGATTATGCGGAAAAAGTGATTACTGTGCTGGCCGGGATTCGGGACGTCACTATGGACGCAATCCGATCCAATTCATCGCCGGTAAGAGGAGAAACGTAAGTTTCCGCAGGATCGCGGGCAACTGTATGGATTTGTATGTTTTTGATTTTCCCGCCTGTCCCGATTAATCCGTTGAGCTTGTCGCAGTAGGCCTCGATTTCCTCATCGGGAGGTGCGGCGCCGTTTATCCTGGACCATAAGGATTGAATGACCAGCGGCCGGACGCGCGCGGCATCGAGAATATTTTCAAGAATCCTGGCCAGAGGCAAGTGGGCACGGTTGACGAGGCGGAAATACTCCTCCGTGCCGGCATCCAGCTTGGCCCATATCTCGCCATGGTTTTCATCCAACACATCCAGGGCAGCCCGGACAGATTTCTTGTCGAGGCATGCGGCATTCGTAAGCAAAACAAGTTTGGCCAAACGCAGTCCGAAGCGCTGCCTTGCGCCGGCTGCAATTCGGATTGCCTCTTCAAAACGCCGAAACATCGTCGGCTCGCCGTCCCCGGAGAACGCGATATCCCGGACGCCGCGCTCCGCCGGAGTCAGCGCATTGAAAGGTGGATCGTCGTACAAAGATCCATCTTTCTCTGCCTGCAGGATCAGATCAAGCTCACCGGTAAGTTTCTCCAGGTTTACTTTCTGGATAGCCGGCGGGATTTTGCGGTTCACCTGGCAGTAGATACAATTGAAATTGCATATCTTGTCGGGGTTCAGGTTCAATCCGATGGAAACTCCCCGGCTTCTGCGGGAAATGACCGCGTACACATAGCGGTTCATCTTCCATCTCCGCTCATGGTTGCGCCACGCGGCTGTCATTCTGTCCGGAGTCCTATTGCCTGCCCGATCCATCCTGTATCCTCGCCAGCTGAGATTATATTGAATTTTCCGCAATCAGGGATTGCCTTTATTGTCAGCTAATTTCCGTTGACACAAAATGACGCGCCCTGTTAGGCTTAAGATATTGTTCCGCAGAGGCGCGGAAATGGAAACAGAGGACGGGGTCGAGCATGCGCTCTCCAGTTTTAATAATGAAGGTTTTTGCTCCTCGAAAAAATGTACTGCCCGTCATCGTAGGAATCGTACTCATTGTAAATATTAGCATCCTTACCGGAATTGCACGGTTTGGGTGATGGCGGCAAAACTGGCTAGTTCAGGGCCGTCACCCAAACCGGGCTGACGGCCTTTTTTTTTCTCATTGCGCCAAGCGCAGGAGGCAGATACCATGACGGATGTCAGCTCACAGGCTTCAAAATCAGAAAGCTCGAAGGGCACGCGCACGCTGTCGATTCTTGTGGAGAACCGTTTCGGCGTTCTTTCCAGGATCGCGGGGCTTTTCAGCGCGCGCGGCTATAACATTGAAAACCTCACAGTGGCCGGCAGCTCAGATCCGGGACTTTCAAGAATTACGATGGTGGTGCGCTGCGAACCGCTCCTCGCCCAGCAGATATTGAAGCAGGTCGACAAGCTTCCCGATACGGTCGAAGCCAGTGACTTAACGGACACCAATTGCGTCGAGCGTGAGCTGATACTAGTCCGGGTACGGGCCCCGGAAGGAAAAAGAACTACGCTTTTGACCGAAGCAGAGATATTCCGGGCTCGCGTTGTTACGGCGACGCCCGAGAATTATGTCTTCGAAGTTACAGGAGATTCCGGCAAAGTCGAGGCGTTTCTCGATGTCGTCCGCCCGTATGGCATTGATGAAATGGTGCGAACCGGGAAAGTCGCGCTGCATCGAAACTTGTCCGCGAAATCATACGAAAACGGCGAAACCGCCGCGCCTGCAGCCAGATAAACAGCTATTGGAAAGGGATATATACGATGAATGCACAACTCCATACCAAGCGCCATCCACTTGCCGGCAAACGCATGTCGGGCGCAGAGATGATCATCCAGGTCCTGGCTCAGGAGGGGGTCGACACTGTTTTTGGTTATACCGGCGGAGCGATTCTCCCCACCTTCGATGCGATCTTTCGATACAACGTTGAACACGAATCGGACAAAAACGAACAGATTCAGCTGATAGTGCCCGCCAACGAACAGGGTGCAGGTTTCATGGCGGCGGGATATGCCAGAGCAAGCGGAAAGGTCGGTGTATTCATTGTCACCTCAGGTCCGGCGGCCACTAACAGCGTAACGCCCATTCGTGACAGCATGGCCGATTCCGTTCCGGTCGTGCTGATCTGCGGCCAGGTTGCCCGCAACGCCATCGGCACGGACGCTTTCCAGGAAGCGCCGGTTTTTAATCTCATGAGCTCCTGCGCCAAGCATGTGTTCCTCGTTGAAGAGCCGGAAGATCTCGAAAGTACTGTGCGCGCGGCGTTCGAAATCGCCCGGAGCGGCCGTCCCGGTCCCGTGGTCATCGACGTTCCCAAAGACGTCCAAAACTGGGAGGGCACATTCAAGGGCGAAGGCACGTTTCGTTTCCGCGGTTATGAAAACCGCATGAAAGCCCTGTCCCAGGCTCGATTGACGGAGCAGGACTGCGCGGATTTCTTCGATCTGCTGCAGCGATGCGAGCGCCCGCTCATTTGCGCCGGCGGCGGAATCATATGCGGAGACGCGGCGGAACCGCTGCGGGACTTCTCCCGCAGGTTCCAAATCCCGGTTGTCACGACACTCATGGGCATTGGTTCGGTGGACACGACGGACAAGCTTTCGCTGCACATGCTCGGCATGCACGGCATGGCGTATGCCAACTATGCGGTCATGGATTGCGATTTTCTGATTACGGTGGGGGCACGCTTCGACGACCGCGTGGCAGGAAAGGTTCCGGAATTCGCGCCCAAGGCTCGATACTTCGCACATATGGATATTGACGCAGCGGAAATAGGAAAAGTCAAATCCGTAACGTGGTTCCATGTGGGCTCCGCCAGGGACGCTTTGAGCCATCTCATTCAGGGAAGCAGGGGGTTCTGCAAAGATTTCTCAAAGTGGCTGGATCACGTGGAGGATCTCAAGAAGAATCATGTCCGCAATTACGACCGCGAAAGCAAAGCGATTCAGCCGCCCTACGTGATCGAATGCCTGAACGAAATCACACAGGGGGACGCCATCATCTGCACGGGCGTGGGCCAGCATCAAATGTGGGCCGCACAATACCTGGAAGTTAAACATCCGCGGTCCTTCCTGACATCCGGCTCGATGGGCACTATGGGGTTTGGCCTGCCTGCTGCTATCGGGGCCCAGATGGCTTGCCCTGACAAGCTTGTGATCGATATCGACGGAGACGGCAGCATGCGGATGAATCTCGGGGAACTGGAGACCGCAACCACCTACAATCTGCCGATCAAAGTACTGGTGCTCAATAACCGTGGAGACGGGATGGTACGCCAGTGGCAGAAAATTTACTTTGGGAATCGTTTTTCCGGTTCAGACAAGTCTTTACGGCAAAAAGATTTCGTAAAAACGGCTGAAGCGGACGGATTTGAATTCGCCGCGCGCCTGACCGACAAGACCCTGTTAAAGGAAACATTGAGCGAGTTCTTGCGCTTTAAAGGCCCCGCCTTCCTGGAGGTCATGATTGATCCGGACGCCTGCGTCTATCCGATGGTGGGCCCCGGCATGGGCTACAAAGAAATGATTACCGGAGATTATATTGCTGGCCGCAATTCCTCCGGGAATGATTCCGACGGTTTGTCAAATTTAACGGATTCTTTTTAAGCTGACAGTTCCCGGCATGCATCGCCGGCATAACGAAAAATTAAATCATTGAAAGGAAAATCATGGCACAGGTTACATTCAAGGGAAATCCGATCAATACCGCCGGTTCTCTGCCAAGGGTCGGCTCCGCTGCTCCCGATTTCACAGTTATCAAGACGGACCTTACGCCTATATCACTAAGTGAATTGAAGGGCAAAAAGATAGTCCTGAACATTTTCCCGAGTATCGACACCCCTGTTTGCGCTAATTCGGTGAGACGCTTCAATGTGGAAGCCTCAAAGCTGGCCAACACCGTGGTCCTGTGCATTTCGAAGGACCTTCCATTTGCGCAAAAGCGGTTTTGCGCGGCAGAGGGTTTGGAGAATGTCATCCCTGCTTCGGAATACCGCGATTCAAGCTTCAGCAGCGCCTACGGAGTGATGCTCGTGGATAGCCCTCTGCAGGGATTGTTCTCCAGAGCAATCGTGGTAGTAGATGAAAAAGGCGCAGTTGTGTATACTGAACAGGTTCCGGAAATTGCTCAAGAGCCGGATTACGAAAAAGCCCTGGCGGCGTTAAAATAAATCTCGGAATCCGATGGGAAGTCGGCGCAACACCTGAATTTTGTGCATGATAGAGCTGAAATAGAGAAGCTCTTGCCCCTGCCGCCGTGAAATGGGGCTAACTAATTGCCTGAATCTGCCGATACTTTAATCGTGAGAAATGACAGACGAGAAAATGATAGAGAGCTTTGCGCGGACCTGGTAAAGGTGCAGTGGAAGCCTGAATTCGGTCCCGCCCGCAGTGAGTGGGCTATCCTGGAAGACATTTGCGCATCCGGCGCGTGCCTGGAAATCGAGGAGCCGATTGCGCTCGATACCCTGGTATCTCTACAATTCAAGAGCGAACACTGCCAAGCCCGAATAAAATATTGCAAATTTGCAAAAACCAACTACCTCCTTGGAGTCGAGTTTGAGGATGGATATCGTTGGTCCCGCCGCAGATTCAAACCCGAGCATTTGATCCAATTTCGCCTGCGCCAGGTGCGCCAGAACCGCTAAAATAATAATTCCAGATTTCAGATCTGCGCCGCAGTTCGTCTGGAATCCGGAATCTGGAATCCAGAATTAGGATTTATCCTGAAACTTTGAACCTGGAACCTGCATCCTTTACCCTGTAGCCGATCTGTAAAGAAACGTTTGTCTGATATGGAAGAAATTGCTATGCTGGGATTTCATAAAAACAGCATACGCCGAGGTTGTACTATGGTTCGCAAATCTGGATGGATGATAATCCTGATCGCACTGTCTTTGGCTTGGCCGGCATCCGTGCGTCCTGCCGATGTCTCTTCGGGCCAGGTCCTGGGAGGGTCGGCAAATTCACCGATACAAATTGAGGTGTATTCTGACTTCCAATGCTCTGCCTGCCGCGAATTCTACCTCGGCACCGTGCGGCAGATTTTGCAGGAATATTCCAGCAAAGATAAAGTCCGCATTATTTACCATGAATATCCGCTAATGCAGATTCACAAGTATTCCCGGGATGCTGCCCGTTATTCGGAAGCAGCGGCACGGCTGGGAGTGAAGCAGCTGCTGGCGGTCATGGATGCCCTGTATATGGACCAGGCAATATGGTCTCAGGACGGTAAGATCGAAGCCTCGATCTCCAAAGCCCTCTCACTTACAGATTTTCAAAAACTGAAAAAAATCATGCAGGATTCAAGCATCGATCTGGCCATCGAGAGAGAAATTGATCTGGGGAACAAGAGCCAGATAAAATCCACGCCCACGATATTTATCCGCTATACGGGAAAGCAGCAGAAAGTGGAAGGGATAGTAACGTACATTGTCCTGAAACAATTTATTGACGCCATCATCAAATGACAATGACCATAAAAATACTGCACTGGCTTTGCCGCCTGATTCTTGCCGGGGTTTTCATCTATAGCGGGTATGTAAAGGTTCAGGAGACGCTTCAATTCGCGGTCGCAATCTCGGGCTACAAGATGGTGCCGGAAAACCTGATCTACCCGATGGCAAAGTACCTGCCCTGGGTTGAAATATTCCTGGGCTTGGCAATTCTTATTGGCTGGAAAATCCGTTATTTTTCCGCAGCAACGGCCGCGCTGCTGTTTTTCTTTATCGCGGTTCTTGCGATTACAATTTCCCGCGGCATTGAGGCAAACTGCGGTTGCTTTGGCCTCGATGAGAAGATTTCACCCCTGACCATACTCAGGGACAGTCTGTTTCTGATCCCCGCGTTATATCTGGTGTTTGAGCCTCAATTGACAAGGCGGTGGCGGAGGCCATCCCCGTCCGTATAGCGTAGATTCCTCACAGGATTGTTAATCGTGTCGCACAAGTAAAATCTGCGTGCTTGAGCCAGACTATCCCGCAAACAAACCCATACGTAATGCGGGCAGATTACACCCCATGCCGACGCAAGATCAGGCAAGTGATCTGTGTAACTATGCCTGATTCAATTGTCCGCCGGACCATCGGGTGGCTTGGACCGTTCAGGCCCGGAATCGGATGCAACCCGTTCAACCTCTATCGAACAATCTTTGAGCAGCGCAACCAAAGCGCCTATTGCCGCGAGGATCGGAGCGACCAGCGTTCCCACCACGCCGGCCGCCAGGGGAAACTCCGCAACAATTCTATTTTCCTGCTTGATGACTATCCGTCGGGCATTCCCTTCGTGGATAATCTGCTTCAGCGTGTCCAGTAATTCGATTCCCTGAAGCTTGATCGTTTCCCAAACAGTCCGTTCCGGCACAGGCTTTTCCCCCATGTAGCATTGAAGAGCTTCTGGATCACAATGTGTCAGCGCTGTTTCGGACTTTTCCGTTTACTTTTTGGATGCGCGCGCCTTCTTAGCAGATCGGCGTTTGACAGGCTCCCAGCGCTTCCGGATATTCTCACGCCCCATGTCCCGCAGCCTCCGGGCTCCCTTGGCGAGGCCTAGCCGATGTCCCTTAAACACAACCGACGACACTTTGCGTCCAAGAATCCCGGCAATTTCGGAATTGCTGTGTGTGCGATAGAGCCTTTTTAAAAGCGCTACTTCTTCTTTGGTCCATCGAGGCCGCACCTGGGGCCTCTTTGATTTGGTTTTATTTTTTTCTCTGGGCAAAGTCCAAACTCCTTTAAAAAGTATTCAGCTAATCTATTAGTAGGAACTAGCCTAGCTTTTTCACAACTGTATTTCAATGCAGAAATTAGGTAAACTCCAAATTTTATAGAATATAGGTCTTCGGATTCAGACGCCCCGGGTTTCCTTCAGCTCGAGCCTCTGCCCTTCTGAATCTGGATTTGCGGCGCAACTGGAATGCTATGAAAGTCCGGGAATTCAGGCAATACCTGCTTCGCTGGTATCGCACATGCCACCGATCCCTTCCATGGCGAGAGGATCCGACTCCTTACCGGGTTTGGATATCCGAGATAATGCTGCAGCAGACCCAGGCAAAGACGGTAATCCCCTACTACAATCGCTTTCTCGAGCGTTTCCCAAGCATAGAATCCTTGGCCAGGGCTGCTGAGCACGAAGTTCTGGAGCTATGGTCGGGTCTCGGATATTACAGCAGAGCCCGAAACATTCATCGCGCGGCAAGGCTCATACTCGAAAGACACGGGGAGTTTCCCAGGGATCTTGCGGCAATCCGCGCTCTGCCCGGAATCGGGCGCTACACGGCCGGCGCGGTTTGTTCTCTTGCTTTCCACCAGGCTCAGCCCATTGTGGACGGAAACATTCGGCGTGTTATAACCAGGCTGGAGGGAATACAGACAAGTGCGCCTGAAAAATTATTTTGGGACCGCATGTCCGAATGGATTCCCGAAAGACAGCCTTCCGATTTTAATCAGGCCATGATGGAATTGGGCGCGCTGGTTTGCCTCCCATCCCGTCCGCTCTGCTGCGATTGCCCGGTTGAACGGCTCTGCGAAGCACGAAGACTCCGCATTCAAGACATCATTCCGGCCGCGCGCGCAAGGCGCGCAGTCCAACAGACAGAAGCGGTAATTCTCATTCTGGAAAACAAACGCCGCCTTCTCTTAACCTCTCTCCATACGTTTTCCGTCATTCCCGGCAAATGGGGGCTTCCCTGCAGCCAGGTTTTACGCGGAGAATCCTTAAAAGACGCGGCCGATGCGCTGAGCCTGAAAATTCTTGGCCGCACAGTCCCGTTGATACTCTGCGCCGAAATCGGCCACAGCATCACAAATCATCGGATAACAGCGCATGGATTCTATTGCAGGGGAGACTTTCCCGTCCTGGGGTTGCGGAGAACGAAAGGCTTTCGTTGGGCAACTCCCGCAGAGTGCGGCAGGCTGCTGACGTCTTCACTCTTTCACAAAGCTCTTGCGAAATACCGGGCAATAGACGCGGAAGAGTAGGCAGTCATTCTCTGTATCTACTACTGCGGCGGCGGGGGGGGAAATCACGTCTGCGCTGAGGCCGCCTTCTTGTGTTTTCAAACTCTTTTTTCCAGGCGGCAAATTTTTTCTTTTGCTCATCATTCAAAATCGAATAAATCTTGCGATCCATTTCGGACAAAATCCCCTGGATTTTTGCATCCTGTTCAAAATGGAAAGCATCCGCATTTTTGCGGAACTCCGTCATCCGCCTTCTGTATTCCGCAACCGTCTCCTTGAACTGAGCATCCTGTTCAGGAGTCAACTGGAGTATCTGTTTAAAGTTCGGGGGTTGCGGACGTGGCATAGGACCGTCCTTCATGGCACCGTCTCGATAATCCGGAGATCTCCTGTTTAAATCCGGAGATCTCTTAAGCCAGAAATAAGATCCGGCGGATCCGGCCAGACATCCCAAAAGGAATACTGAAATCAAAACGATGAGTGCTCGCGGACGATCCCTCATTGCGAATTTCCTTCCTGCTGCAGCCATATACCAAGCGCGTTTTCGCTGCTAACCTGCGAAAGGCTTGCTCTAGAATTGATGGATTCGGCCTCATCCATCAATTTCTCATACTCCGTATACGCGGAGACTTGGCCATTGCCGGGCAGCAGCCATAAGAAAGAAAACAGAACCAGCATTAAAGACAGCGCGACCAGCACAGGCCCGGGACGCATCCAGGACACGACAAGAGCATCCCAGGATGAGCCCTTTAGAAAAGCCTTCCGGGCGATTTGATCCGCTATATCCAGCGGCTTCATTTCTTCATGCTTTAGAACGTAAGCCAGGCCATTGAGCAGAGCCATTTTCGTCCGGCAATTTTCGCAGACCGGCAAATGGGATTGGAATTCATTCTGCCCTGCAGCCCCCAGTTCTCCATCACGGTATTTGTCAAATAAATCGCAGGTGCGCATACGTCTTATTTTCGCTCCTTTTCCTTTAAGCCCGAACAGTAGGCGCGAAATTTTTTCTGAAGTTCGGATCGGGCTCTTGATACCCGTACGCGTGCAGCCACTTCGGAGGTTCCCAACGCGTGCGCGACTTCTTCGTAGCTCTTTTCCTCCACTTCCCTCAGAACAAAAGCTGCCCGGTATTTGGGATTCAAACCATCCAGCAATACTTGCGCTATCTTGGTATACCCCTCGCTGCTTTCTATCCTGATCGAGTCCAAATCACTATCTCGAGAGAAATTGTTTAGCAAACGTCGCTGGTCAAACTCCGTGAGTTCCGACCAAAGCTGAAGTTTTCGACCTCTCCGCTTACGAAGCTGGTCGATGCAATAGTTTGTAGTGATGCGGAGTATCCAGGGTCCGAAAGGGTATTTGAGGTCGAATTTATGCAGGGCCGAATAGGCACGTAGAAAAACCTCCTGTACCGCATCTTCGTTTTCAGAGGAATTGCCGAGAATCCGGTATACGGTCCCCCAAACTGCCGCCTGGTATCTGCGCACCAGCTCGGCAAACGACCGTTCATCCCCTTTGAGCGTGTTTTCGATCAGAACACCATCTGCCGAATCTTTCATGCTCATTAACCAGTTACGGACAAGAGACTAATTGTTACAAAATTCAAGAAGACAGGAGACAGGAGTCAGAATAATCGCATCGCCGGGGACTCACTGTACCGCCTGGATTTCAAAGTAGGTATCATACAGCCAAGAATTGCCGCGCCCAAAAAATATCTTTGGAAATCGATATAATTTATTCATTCTAAAACACATTCAGTCAGAAAAAGGCGGGGGCATCCGCAGAGCATAAATGGCGTCGGCTCCGCATAAGGCCGATTATACTCGACGCCACGGTAACATCGGGGATCCGCAAAACAAGGACAGATGGCGTCAGGGCCAACAATCGCATTCTGCGCATCTCACCGTCTCCCGTTATGTGAAAAGCCATTCTATATGGTCTTCCGGCTAAAGAGAACAGTTCTGTGGATCCTGGAGAAGAAGGAAGCCGACCAGGCACCGATTTCTGATACAGGCTTTTGGGTCGAAGCTTTTTGAGTCGGCAGCATACATACGATAATTCACTGTCGACTAACGACTGTCGACAAAAGACTATCTGGAGAAAACGAGAGATATAGATCAGAAATGAATATGGAGGTGTTCTTTTACGATGCGCCTTACGCCGGCCTGGATACTTTCCCAGCGGGCTGAACCGTTTTTCTTGAGTATGATGACCTTCGGGTCAATTGTAACCTCTTCAACTCCCGGCAACGCAAACAGATCGCGCACTAATCCATCATCTGTCGCCGGGATCTCAAGCCTGCTTCGGTACCGCAGGGTTCTTTCAGAGAGTTTGGTGTCCAGATAAAACAAGCCTATATCAGATCCGGAGCCTACGGCCTCCGACACGACGCCTACCGCATCCCCTTCGGATTGCTCCTGATTCCGAGTGCCGTAGTGGCGAAAGACAAAGGTAACCAGGACTCCAAAGGCTACGATAAGCACCAAAAAGAACAGCAGGTTGGTTAATTCGTATCCCTTCAGGCTTTTTCCGGACCGGGATTTTGCCAAATCCTCCTCCATTCCGGTGAGCGAGTTGCTTCGCCGTCTATTGCTGGAATCATCACACCTACTCGTAGCGGAGACACTCGATCGGGTCCAGATTCGACGCCTGGACCGCAGGATAAATGCCAAATATCAATCCGATGACGGAACTCACTCCAAAGGAAAGCCCGATGGATCCCATAGTGATAATAGTGCTCCAGCCTGAAAATACGGCAACGGCTCTGGATATGCCATAGCCCAAGGCCAACCCCTATGAGTCCTCCTGCAAGGCTGATCGCGATCGCTTCGGCCATGAACTGCATCCGGATGTCGCGCTTCTTTGCGCCGATGGCGCGGCGCAACCCTATTTCGTTGGTCCTTTCCAGAACCGAAGCCAGCATGATGTTCATGATCCCGATCCCGCCCACCAACAGTGAGATGCTCGCGATAGCGCCCATCACGACATTGAAGATGCCCTGTGTTCTCTGGTTCTGTTCCAGGAGCTTTTCGGGTACCACAATCGAATAGTCGTCGACATACCGGTGCATGACCGACACCAGGTTATTGATGGTCGAAGATTGTTCCGAAATATTGGCGCCGTCGGCGATCTTCACAACGATTTCGTTGAGTTCATTTTCAACCGCTTCGGTGTCGAATTTCTTGATAGCCGTTGTGATGGGTATATAAATATCGTTATTGGGATTTTGGACTTTTACGCCTTCGAATTCCTGCTTTTCCGATGCAGAATCAGCCAGGACTCCGACCACAGTCAGCCAGACATCATTGACTTTAATCTGCTGATTCAGGACATCGCCAAATCCGAACAGCTTCTGTTTTGCGACAATCCCGAGCACACAGACCTGCGCGTTCGATTCCTCATCCGCCGGGAGAAAGAAAGCCCCCTGCAGCAGCTTTAAATTCTGGATTGTTGAATAGGTGCTGCTCACGCCCATGACCCTGCTGTCGCTGCGGGCTTTATCTGAATTGACCTGGTAGGTTTTGACCAGCCTGGACGCCGAGATCAGGGGTTTTGGTTTCAGGACCGTTTCAAGCGCTTCAACATCCCGCATGCTGACACCCAGAGACTCGGTCCGGATCTGTTTCAACTCCTCCTCTTTGAATTCCTTGGCCTGAATAATGATATTCCGAATGCCAAAGTTCTCGATGATTTTGAGACTCTCGCTCTCAGCTCCGGCGCCGATTGAAAGCATTGCGATAACAGCGCCGACACCGAAAATCATGCCAAGCATGGTCAGAAACGACCGCAGCTTGTGCCTCCCCAAGTTAACCAGGGCGCCTACCATTGTTTCCATCGATATCATATAGAATCAGGCCTCATATTCTGAATATTGCGCTTGGCTCTCAATCCTTCCCGTTTCCCTTTATGAATGCACCTGCCGTCGGAAGGATCCGGCTAAAATGCCCGCCGCCTCTCATCATCCTCATCATGCCGCCGGGCGGCATTCCGCCCATAGGCCCACGGCCTTGAGTTGCCGATCCCTTGCTGAAGTCCGGAAGGTAAAGTTTGCGCGTCTCGAAAGGATTGGTAAGAGCAATCAGTTCGCCATCTTCCACGCCGCTAAGAATGATTGCCTCGCCGTGAGAACTGAGTCCGGTTTGAACGGTTTTTGCCACAAACTTGTTGCCCTTTTTCACATAAACAAGGCTGTCCTTTTCCTTTTCCCGGTAGCGTTACGGCACCCGAAGGCACTACGAAACAGGATTCATAGTTTTGCAGAACAACATCTCCCTGCAGATTCATGCCGGGCCGTATGCGCTTGAGGTCTCCTCCTGCATCCGAAATAGACACATCGCAGGTAAAGTAGCGCAGCACCGAGTTCCGCTCCAGAGCGGCCGCCACAGAAGAAACCGAGCGGATCGTGCCGTGATATTGCTTATCCGTGATCGCATCCAGTTTGATTATTACCGGCTGGCCCTTGGCAAGGTTTCCCCCGTCTCTTTCGAGCACATAGATGCGCGCCTGGAGGACATCCAGGTTTATTATTTCTACTACTACCTGGCCCGGGTAGGACTGATTTCCGACCTTGGGGTCTTCCCTGTGGTCTCTGCGATATAATACAAGCCCTCCGACAGGAGCTTGCAGTTCAAGAGAATTTAGCGTTTCCTTGAGCAAGCTCACCTGTGACTGTGCCTTGTTTCTTTCAATAGTCAAAATCTGCTGGTCGGATCGGGCGATGCGCTGTTGCGTTTTTGCCTTGCTCTTCAGGAATTCAATACGCTCCTTGTTGTAATGGGCGTCCGCCTGGGCAGTGATGATATCCCATTTGGAGAATATGGATTCATCCTGGGGCATCACGGTCATAGCGTAATTGTAATCTTCTTCTGCATCCGTCCGGTCGATAGTCAGCGTCTTTTCGTCGGTGATCTGCTGCTGTGTTTTAATCTTGGTATTTTCCTGATTCGAAGTCAGCGTGTTCGTTTGCTTTTCGAGATTCAGTTTTGCATCGGTGCTATCAAAGCGAATTACCGGATCTCCGGCTTTAACAAAGCTCCCTTCGGGTATTAGCCAGGCGATAGTCAAGCTTCCCGAGGAAGTACTGGGCGTCGGCACAGCCGTTGTTTCAAGTCCGACAATTTCGCCGGTCGATGGGACGCTGAGAGAAAACGGCTGTTTCGTCAGCTTTGCTACGGGGATCGGGTTCTCTTCGGAAGCCGCCAGAACTTTAGAGATGCGCGTGGAAAGATTGCTGCGATATTGAAAAAGCAGCACTCCGGCCACAATCAGTAAAATTAAGGCTGCAATCCGCCCCAGGTTCTTCATCGAACTTACTCTTTTGGGTATTGGATTCTTCGCCGGCGTATTTCATAACTCACCTCAGTTTTAGACTTTGGGTCTCGCCCGAATTTTTTCTTTGGCATTCAGTCCGGATTCCACGACAGCGGTCATACCATCATTCGTGCGCAATTGGATTTCACGCCAGTCAAATGTCTTAGTTTCCGGCCGCCACACTTGAACAAAGGATCGTCCGTCCCGCTCCTGAATGCTCGACAGCGGTATGACTGCGACCTGCTTGTATTCGCCGACCCGTATCTGCGCCTTTAAATTCATGCCGGGGCGCAGCATTTTTGTGTCGGCATCCTCAATTTCAACATACACATCATTCACCTTCTGCGGCCGATCGAAGGTGGCCTGTTTCAAAATGGTGCCGATGATTGTTACCTTGCCGCCAAAAGACCGGCCCTGAACCGCATCCACGGTAATGTTGGCGTCCTGCCCCACTTTAACCTTTCCGGAATCGATCTCATCAATCTGGACCTTGGCACGGATGCTGGAAAGATCCGGGATTTCCATCACTGCATTCATGGGAGAAATGTTGCTGCCGATTTCGGTTGCTTCATTGTTCCAGTTCCGCTTGTAAATCACCACTCCCGACACCGGGGCCCGAATGGTGTAGGAGTCCATCGCATCCATGAGATCATCCATACGGCGTCGGTAATGGCTCTCGTTGCTGCGGGAGATCTGGAGATCCAATTGCCCGCTTTCCGTTTGGTATTTGACCTTCTTCTCGAGAAAGTCAACTTTGATCTTAGCCGCATCGCGCTGAATCCGGATTTTCTCGATTTCTATCCCGCTGATCAAATCGACCTGGGAACTCAGCTTCACTTCCAGCTTCTCGAGATCCGACTTGGCTTGCTCCAGTGAAAGCTTCAGGTTCTTGAGCTGAATATCCGAATCGGATCGCTTCTTTTGCCGTTCTTCCTGGACACTCTGGAAGTTGGCCGTTTCATCCCTCAGGCGCGACGCAATATCTGAAGTATCGAGTTCCATCAGGAAATCCCCCTCGGATACCGCCGTTCCCTCATCCACCATGCGCATCAGCTTGAAACGTCTTTGATTGCGGACCATGGGGGGACCGATAGTTACGCTGCGGGTAGCTTCGAGAGCGCCGGTGGCGCTGATAATTACCGGGAAGTCGACTCGCTGAACAGTGATCAAGTCTTTGTCGCTGACGTTGGCGGAGACATTGCGGGAATAGTAAATCCAGTAGGCGCCCGCCGCGATAATTGCAACCAGGACAATTATGGTAACCCATTTTCGGGATGTCATTTTGTAACCTCCGCAAGACGCTGCATAGGAAGCAGCGGCTCTCCTATGGAAACGCCTGAAATTGCCTGAACCAAGCGGTCTCCGACAGCTCCAATCGAGACGATCTGGGTGCTGGCTTTCTTGGAATCAGCTCCCTTTTTCAGGACAAAATATCTTCCCTGTGAATCGGTACCCAGATATTCGCGGGGGATAACCGGTGTTTCCTTCGCCAGAACCGTCGGGATCCTGACATGCGCCGTCATTCCGGGCTTCATCATCGCAGCGTTAACCTTATCGAGCTGAACAACTGTCTGGAAGACTTTTTTGGTAGTAGCAAAATTCTTTCGGCTTGCGACACTTGTCACCGAAGTCACTCTCCCGCTTACACTGTAACCGGGAAGAGCGTCAAAAGTAACGGTGCCGCGCATATCAACCTTCAGAGAGCTGTACTCCGTATCAAAGACATAGCCCACAACCTGCATGCTGGAAAGGTCGGGAAGGTTGGCAACTGGCATCCCCTGAAAGAGGCTGTCTCCAGGCTGGATCTTGCGGTTGCTCGTCCAGTTGTCTCCGTAGATCAGGATTCCATCCTGGGGAGCGTCGATCTTTAAAAGCTGCATATCGCTTTCAATCTTCTTCAGGTCGATTTCAGCCTGGGACCGCCTGATCTCCACCAGCGCCATCTGCGAAGCGTAGCTTTTTTCGAAATTGTCCAGTTGTTCCTTGGCTTTCTGCAGAGACAATTTCGATTTAGTCACGTTCAGCTGATATTTCTGATACGTATTCCCCGGAAGCAGATCCTTGCTGATCTTGCCATACAGTTCATCCTGCTTCAACTGGCCTTCGGCCTGAGCGACAGAACTCAGCAGATCGCAACGTTGAGCCTCCAGATCCGCCTTTTTTTTCTCAATACTCAGTTTCGCTTCATCCAGAGTTCGCTCGGCTTCGGACTTATTGCTTAAAAGCGAAGCATCGTCAAATTCGATGATGCGTTCTCCCTTCTTAACGAAGGATCCCTCCGGCGCCATCATGGAGACGGTATTGGAAGAGCTGCTGCGAATATTGGGAGCATTAATTTCGATCGATCGCTCGGCTTTCAATTCTCCCGTGAGGACGATCTCTTTTATGATCTGCCCTGTAGTCACCTTGTATTCCGCGGGCTTGCTCGAAACCAGATTGGCGTTTGAGGCGGGGAGAGGAGATGAAGCTTTAGTGCTGGTTAATCCGGGGTTCTGGGCTGATGCCGGCTGAAGGCACCACGCCAATGCGATCAGGAGGCCAACAATCGTCAGGCTCGTGACCAAAGGCTTGAATCCGGGAAGTCGTTTTTTTTTCATGCGCATAATGCTGATCTCGAATTGTTTATGTAATTGTGAGTCGATTCCATCTGACAGTTCTTTATTTTTGGGCTTTGACCCATGCGGTCCAAGCCTCTTCTATCTTTTCGAAATCCGATCCAAGCACATCGGGCCTGCTGAGATACTCTCTAGTTTCCTTGCCCTCCTGTGCCTGTTTGATAAGCTCTTTGACTTTGTCGATTCCTATCTTTTCAAGGAGAAAGGAAAAGAGGGTGATGGCCTGTCCATCAAAAATCGTTCGGTCCTGTTCATCCTTGGACATTTGTCTTTGCTGGCCACCGCGCTGGCCGCGCTGGCCGCCCTCGCCGCCAAAGCCGCCCATGCCACCGCCGCCGCCCAGGGAAACCGCCCTGGCCGCCGCCGTTAAATCCGCCCATGCTTCTGCCGCCACCGGGGAAGCCGCCCTGCCCGCCTCCCGGCATACCGCCACCGGGGAAGCCGCCCTGCCCGCCTCCCGGCATTCCACCACCGGCTGCCCCGCCAAAATTACCGCCGCTGTTGCCGCCACCGGAACGGCCACCGCCACCGCCGCCATTTTGACCGGATGCCGAAGCCACAAATGGGCGAGCCATGGAGAGGACGTCCTCAATCGGAAATGTCTGGTCCATATTCTGCTTGAGATAGGAAAGAGCCGTATTCACACCGCTCGCATAAGAGGCAATGCCAATATCCAGCCAGTCCGGAAGAGGACTTTTGCCCATATCCTCCAGGCGCGATGATCTGTATTGAAGCTCCTTGTCCAACAGGGTCTGAATGACCGCGTACGCTATTTGCTGGGTAACTGAAGAGACCGTTTGCTTCTCCGCATTAGCCATCATCTCCGGCTGCATTTTCTGAATCCGGTCCCGGATCTCCGCCGGAACGTCGCCGCCCATCTGCGATTTTATCCTCGCCAGCATTGCCTGGGCTCTCACTTCGGGAGTCTCGGCCGTCAGGCTCCAGCTATATCCCGACCTGAGCACCTTGGGCTCATACACAGCATCCTTCTGTACCTGCGTTGAACATATAAATATGGCGCCCTTAGGCAGATTTGCCCCAAACAGTTGCTTGAGTTTTGCTATCGCTTCACCGGCCGGTTTCTCATAAGGGGCGATTGCCTGGCGGCTGGATGCAAAAAAATCGATATCCGGCACAACATTCCTGAATGCTGTAAAGCTTTTAAAAGAAGCAGTCTGCTGGGCGTTTGCCAAGCTTACGCTGAAGGCGGTTGTGAGAACTAAAGCGGCAATGATAGGTCGTCGAATCATGGCGTGGTACCCTATCTCCTAAAAATAAGTTCTGCATTGGCCATCCGGTCTATCGATTCAAGGTTTTACTGGATACAGCCAATTGTCAGATTCCTTCAAAACCCTTTACGCAGTTTAATTACGTTCAGTCAATGGCACTTGTTACATTCTTAATGTTATTTGGCAACTTCAAAAGGCCAAATAAGGCAGCACTTTAAACTCACCGGTCTGCAGTTCTGGGATTTGATGCTTCAGACGGGGAATCTGTGATGGAGGCGCCGAGCGGATTCGAACCGCTGCATCGAGGTTTTGCAGACCTCTCCCTTAGCCACTTGGGTACGGCGCCCCGGTAAAGCCAAAGCATTACTACAGCACCCCATTGTATTGGATACAGTCCGGCAGCGCAACTATTCAGTCGGCAGTCAGCTGTCGGCAGTGTACAGGGCGATAATTTGTATCGACTGCCAACCGCGTATCTGACTGCCGACGATCCGATATCGAATAGCATGCTGACCGCTGACTACCGACTGATAGCTGATAGCTGATAGCTGATAGCTGATAGCTGATGGCTGATAGCCGACTGCCTTGTCACGGCAAAGGGATTGCTGCATAGTATTCATACGAGGCTGCTATGAATAGAAAAACGATCCTAGCTTTTTCTCTCCTAGCCCTGCTGGCTGCGGTTTTGCCGGTAGCGGGAAAGGAAAGCGGGCCGTGGAGAGACAAATATCTCCAGGTCGGCGATATTAAGATCCACTATCTGGAAGCGGGCGCCGGGGACCGGACGCTTGTTTTTGTGCCCGGGTGGATGACGCCTGCAGAAGTCTGGAAAGAGCAGATTCCATACTTCTCATCCAGGGGATTCCGGGTCATTGCCATAGATCCGCGCAGTCAGGGAGAAACGACAAGAACGGAATTAGGAAATACATACCAGCAGCATGCCGCGGATCTGCACGCATTTCTCGAGAGCCTCAAGATTGAGCGCTGCTATCTCGTCGGTTGGGCTGCCGGAGTAACGACGCTCCTGGAATACCTCTCCAGCCCTGAAGCTCTCGCACCGGAAAAAGTTGTTTTCGTGGAAGGCGGCCCGGCAATGGTCAAGCTGGAGGATTACCCCGGGTCCGTAACTCCGCAGCAGGCCCGCAAGCTCCTGCTGTCGTTTCAGGAAGACCGCGCCAAAGCCATGGATCAGTATCTGCGCGGCCTGTTCAAAACCCGTCAGCCGGAGATCTTGTATAAAGAGCTGTTAGAAAGCAGTCAGAAAACTCCTACCGGAGCTGCAGTCTCTCTTTATTTCGATCTTTTTACGGGAGATAGAAGATCCGCTTTAAGGCACGTAGCTGTTCCCAGCCTTATCGTAACCACGCCCGAAAACCGGGCAAATGGAGAATACATGAAAGCCCGGATCTCCCGATGCAGCCTGGAAATCATCGAAGATGCGGGCGCGGCTTTCATCCTGGACAAACCGCAGGCATTTAATCAGATCCTCGAGTCTTTTCTGGGAGCGCATTAATCCGCACAGCGAGGTAGCTTAGACGGGCGTGGATACATTGACATTCGATTCCATAGGATCCGGAATGCAGGATTCCAGAATCGGAATCAGGCGGGTTAGTACTCCTGTACCGATTTGCGCTTCACGGTTCCCTTGGAAGTTAAATAGAAGGGCAACGCAATCGCTTCCTCCATTTTCTTCCGATAGCCTTTGACCGGCCACTCCAATTCACAAAAGTGATCCAGAATCCGTCCGCGGACTCTGGGGCGCGACTCCCCTTCCAGGAAAACCTGGATCAGCTTTTCGCGGATCGTCTCATCGCCGTTTCGTGCCAGGTAATCGATCGCCGCAATGCAAACGTCATCGTCCTCATCTTCAAGAGAGCGGACAACCGTTGCGGCAACGAGAGGAAACGCATCGTCGGGGAGATGGCCGATAAACACCGCTTTGGCTTCGGGCCAGCGCACATATCCGGTGGAAAGGCTGGTCAAAACATCTGTCAGGGATTTGTGGAACTCTTCCTGCGGCAAAATTTCTCTCAAAGCCCGCACAGGGTATGTCACGTCAGGTTCCACACGCAGATAATTGAGGATTGGCTGGACGGCAACATTTCCCATTTGCACGAGCAGCTTTACAGCATACTGCTTTTCTTCAAGGTCCATGCTGGCCTGTGGAGTCTGGACTGTGAACCTGCGCAGAAGCGCTGCCGCAGCTTCAGGTGTTTGCCATGACGCAAGCCGCTCCATAGCGCCGACGCGCGTGGCCGCTTCGCCATGCATTTGGGTGATCTGCTTGAGTGCCTTTTGGATCTGCCGCTCGGACGGATCGGATTGAGCAGAAAATATTTTGCGAAAGAACTCCATAATTTGGCTTTTCAGTCCCGGTATCCTCTGATTTTTCGGTTGGCCCGGGCCCTTCTTCTCCCGATGGATTGAAAACATTTTACATATTACATCAAGTTCTTGCTGTAGCGAGGAGCCATTGCATCATATAATAGATCGCTATGGAAGAACGTGACCTGTTTAACGAGAAGGATGAAACGGTGACTGCCACAATCTACTGTCCGAAATGCCGGACTTCGCTGGAGTATCCGATCAAGTGGCGGCGCCGGACCAAAAAAGCTTCTATCCCCCCCGGCGCCAATGAACAGGATCGCGCGCGATTTGCCAAGGCGCGCGACTACCGGATCCGCCTCGACGACAAGCTGCGCTGCAAAAATCCGCGCTGCGGCAAGACGATCGAGATCTCTACCCTGCAAACGGTTGTTTTCGATTAGTTCCTGTCCCTTTGATCTTATATTCATGGACAAAGTCGGCCAGGGCTTTGACCGAATCTTCCGGCGTCGACAGATGGATCCCATGTCCAAGATTAAATATGTGCCCCTGCCTGCCTCCGGCTTCTTCGAGCACGTCTGCCGCCTTCTGTTTCAGAACCGGCAACGGAGCCAATAGAGCGGCCGGATCCAGATTACCCTGAACCCCAGCCCCTGTATCCACGCATCGCCAGGCAGAATCAAGCGAAACGCGCCAGTCAACGCCAATGATGTCGCCGCCGGCTTCGGCAAGAAGGCGCAACAAACCTGCCGTCCCCGTTCCGAAGTGGATGGAAGGAATGCCTTCCTTCCGCAATTCTTGAAAGATCTTCCGGGTGTGCGGCAGAACGAAATCCCTGTAGTCAGAAGGGCTGAGGCAGCCAACCCACGAATCGAAAAGCTGCACAACCTGTGCTCCCGCCCGGACCTGGGCCTTCAAGAATGCCAGGATAGTTTGGCTGAATTTATCCATCAGGAGATCCCATGCTCCACGGTCTGTGTGCATCAGGTTCTTCGTCAGAAGATAGTTGGATGAAGATCCGCCTTCGATGGCATAGCCTGCAAGTGTAAACGGCGCGCCGGCAAACCCTATCAGCGGAACCTTCCCGTCGATTTCAGTCCGCACCAGTTTCAGGGCCTTCATGCACAAACGCCAGATCCGTTTCAGGATCGGCTATCCGAAGCGCCTCGACATCGGCCGCGGTTCGAACCGGATTATGGATGACAGGACCGGGCGCAAACTCAAAGCCGATCCCCATGGCTTCCAGCGGCAAAAGTATATCCGCAAAAATAATGGCGGCATCCACAGCAAAGGCGTGAACCGGCTGAAGAGTGATCTCCGCGGCAAGCTCCGGATTTTTGAACATTTCCATCAAACTGAATTTTTCGCGGATATCCCGGTACGCCTTCATATACCGGCCCGCCTGGCGCATAAACCATACGGGAGTGCAATCGACTCTTTCCAACCGGCAGGCTTTGATAAATCTATCGCTTCGACTCATGACATTATTTCCTTGTCCGGATTGGCCGCCACCAAATTATGTCGGGATCGATATCGGCTTTTAGCTTCTGCCCTATCGGGATAATGTGCCGAAAAACCGACAGCAATGGCGACAGCAAATTCCTACTGCCTCGCATGTGAAAACCTTGCAGCGCACCGGGGGATTATCCTGTTATTGGTGCGGCAAGGTCAAGGCACCATAATCATCATTTCTCACCGTCTGTGTATGCCGGGCTTTGCCAGCGACTTCTTGAAATTTCAGAACCATTCGCTGCAGCGTCCTTAGAGATTCAAGCAGGCTGGGATAGCGCAGCTCCTCTAATTCTATCGTGTAATATTCCGGGTAGATAAAGCGATGAACGCGCCGGGCGATGCTTTGAGCATAGGTATAAATCTGCTCTGCTTTTTCCGGAAGAAGCGTGTTTTCGAGCATACGGATCAGCTGCCGGTTGAGCGGATCCGCTTTCCCATTTTGCAGAGCCTGGGATCGCCTGCGCCAGATCCCGAAGATAATTTCCCGATGTTCTTCTCCAGGTTCCTAGCGTGGGCCAGGCATATCGCCAGGGCTTTAGACCTGATGTCGGACGGGATACCGGAATCGAGCGCCATGCGAGCCAGAGCAAATAAGTCCAGGGCATAATGCTCCATCTTCCGGTTCCGGCTCAGCGTTTGCTCCGCGTAAATCAGCAGCCGCCGCTTCAATAACTCATCCGTGCGGAAAGCGATAGATGGAGATTTGCCCCTCATCATCAACGGGCAATTGCGCCGCACGATCTCCGAGGTTGGAACGCAATTCATGGTTTTGCCAGAGACTCGGGGGCGGATTGTCCCCGTTCTCCGTTTCCTTCTCTTGCCGGGGACGGTTTATATATAACTCAACGGGATAAAGCTTGCGCAGGGGTGCAAACAGCGCCTGAAATTTCAGATAGCTCTTGTCGCTTTCAATCCTGCTCCAGACCTTCACCCCGCCTTCATCAAAAACGAAGGCGGCATCCACATCCTGGCAAAGACCGACTTCATGAAAACGCAGCCATGCTTCCTGCAGTTTTCGCGGCGTGCCTTTGTGCGGCGTATCATCGTACGGAACTGCAATAGTATCCGTTGCCGCGCCCACGTCGGCAAAACAGATTGCAGCCAGGACTAATGTCAAAACCGTTCGATGCATGGTGTCTCTGTTTGTCAGGATTAAACCATATTATGTATTAAAATTACCATATATCCGCAATCATCGGGATCAGGGTCGGTTTCGGTTTTTGATAGCAACATCGATCGCGATCGCGATGCCTCGATACCGATACCGATTCCGACCCCGATAGTTTGGATTAGTGGCTACTATTATCACGCATGTCGGTACATAATTCATTTTATATACTGTATCCGGGAGGAATGGATGGAATCTCGCAGGATGTTAGTGAAACAGGCCATAATCGGGCCAATGATGAATTTTGTGTATCTGATCGGGTGCGTCGAATCGAGAGAAGCAGCAGTCGTGGATCCCGCATGGGATGCAGACGAAATACTCAATTTAGCCCGGGGTGCCGACCTCAATATCAGGCACATACTGGTCACACATGGCCACCCGGACCACACCAATGCGCTGGAATCGCTGCTGGATGCCACGAACGCCAGAGTTTATATCCACTCGGATGAGGTGGACTACATGCGGGAGGTGGCTCGAAGCTTTGGGATGTCAACGGACTTTTTAACGAGCCGGGCGGGCAACATCCAAACAGTTTCGGACGGGGAAAAAATCCAAATGGGAAATCTCACGGTTCAATGCCTGCACACGCCGGGGCACAGTCCGGGATCGCAGTGTTTCCTCATTGAAAACAGTCTCTTCTCGGGAGACACCCTTTTTGTCGATGCGTGCGGGCGCGTGGACATGCCCGGCGGAGATCCCCGGAAAATGTGGTGGAGCCTGAATCACACGCTGCGTGCGCTGGATGACACCACGATTATTTACCCGGGGCATGATTACGGAGGCAGCCCCACTTCAACCATCGGCGAACAAAAACAGGCTAACCCTTATATGCGGTACGATTCGGTGCAGCAGTTTATTCAGGATATGGGCTAAATAATTTCGGTGACAGTCACCATAACCTCGAAATTACGCACAGACGGAACCGCGTTTTACCTGTCGGCAATTTCGAGGTTATGGTGACTGTCACCGAAATTGATAAATTATTAGTAGGCTTTGGCGAAATAAGCTCTTTCCTGCGCAGGCTTTCCGCAGTAAATGCAATTCCCGTTTTCTTTGGACTGCTCAATGGGAATGCATCGTAACGTCGCCTTCGTTTCTTCCTTGATGCTTTTTTCGCAGTGCGCGCTGCCGCACCAGAATGAATAGGCAAAGCCCTTCTCCACTGCAGTCTGGAATTCTCGATACTCTTTGGGATCGGCGGTGTTTGCCTCGCGGAAATTGAGGGCCCGGTCGTAAAGCGCTTTTTGAATTGTATCGAGCGTTTGGGTCACCGCCTCCGTGATGCCTGACTGCGGAACGAATGACTTTCCTTCCCTGCCGGGCTTATCGCGGCGCGCCAGCACGACCGTACCCTTCTGCACATCTTTGGGACCGATTTCGATCCGCAGCGGCACGCCGCGCATCTCCCAGTCATTGAATTTAAATCCCGGACTACTGCCTTCCCGCTCGTCCAGGATTACGCGAACATTCGAAGCCGAAAGCTCAGCCTTGATCGTGCGCGCCACCGGCATTACCTGCGCCTTTTCCTCATCGCTTTTGTATATAGGAACGATGACGGCCTGGTGCGGCGCCAGGCGCGGAGGCAAAATCAATCCCTGGTCATCCCCATGCACCATAATGATCGCGCCGATGAATCGCGTGGATAAGCCCCACGACGTGGTCCAGCAGTGCTGGAGAACGCCGTTCTTATCAAGGTAACGGATTTCAAATGCCTTCGCGAAATTCTGTCCAAGATTATGCGAGGTGCCAGACTGCAGCGCTTTCCCGTCCCCCATCATCGCTTCAATAGAATATGTCCGATCGGCCCCGGCAAACCGCTCGGATTCGGATTTCAACCCGGGCATTACAGGAATTGCAGCATCATTGACAGCAAATTTGGTGTAGATATCGAGCATCTGCCTCGTTTCGGCCTCTGCCTCTTCAAGTGTGGCATGGGCCGTATGCCCTTCCTGCCAGAAAAACTCCGTGGTCCGCAGGAAAAGTTTGGTGCGCATCTCCCAACGAACCACGCTGTTCCATTGATTTATCAGGAGAGGCAAGTCCCTGTAGGATTGTATCCACTTGGCAAAAGAATGTCCGATAATGGTCTCGGAGGTTGGACGGACCACCAAAGGCTCCTCCAGCTCCTGGCCTCCACCGTGAGTAACCACCGCGAGCTCCGGAGAGAAGCCGGCCACGTGGGATTTTTCTTTATCTATAAAACTGCGCGGAATCAGCAGAGGGAAGGCCGCATTCAAATGCCCGGTGGCCTTAAAACTTCGATCGAGCGATTGCTGAATGTTCTCCCACAGCGCCCACCCGTAAGGCCGCACAATCATACAGCCGCGCACCGGCGCGTAGTCCGCGAGCTCCGCGCGGAGCACCAGTTCGTTATACCATTCCGAAAAGTCTTCCGACCTAGAGGGGAGTTTGAGATCCGACATGGTTGTATTTGCCTCTCACATGGAATTGATTCCAGATTCCGGATTCCGGATTCCGGACTGCATTTCGTAAGGTTGAAAGCGTATAGAACCCTCTTCTCTCTGTCAACTGGGTTGCACGTTGCAGGTTCCAAGTTGCAGGTTCAAAATTTAGACTTTCGTCTAAAATCCGGAATCCGGAATCTGGAATCTGAAATATGAAGATGCTGATTCATTTCTGCCGATAAGAGTATGACGGTAAAAGATTTTGTCGGGAGGAACCGATCTTGAATAGCCGTGGAAATTCCAAGAAACGCTGGTTGAAGGCGGAATTGCATGCGCACTGCAGTCTTGATCCCGATGACTCCAGGATCTGCCGATACACTCCCGAGCAGTTGATCGCCAGAGCGGCCACGCTCGGCTACGAGATTCTTGGGGTCACGTGCCACAATCTTGATATCTGGACGAAAGGGCTTGCAGAGCTACGCCGGAGATCTGGGCATCACGCTGATCCCCGGCATGGAGGTCACCGCCGAAAAAACACGCCATGTGCTTGTCTACAATTTCCACACATGCCCTGAAGATCTCAACACGCTGAAAAAAATCCGCGCGCGCTCAGGCAAAGATACGCTTGTGATTGCCCCGCATGCGTTTTTCCCCGAACGCAGCTGCCTCCGGGGACTTCTGCCAAAAAATCTGGATGTTTTTGATGCCATCGAGTATTCGGGATTCCAGGTCAGGGGATTAAACTACAATCGCCGCAGTGTCCAGCTCGCCAGGGAAACCGGGAAGCCGCTTGTGGGAAGTGGAGATATTCATTTCCTCTGGCAATTGGGAAGAACATACACGTGGGTATATTCGGAACCTGACGTGCAATCTGTATTGAGCGCCATTAAGCGGGGGTTCGTGCGGCTTGAAGTGTCCCCGCTGTCCTGGTTTGAGGCTGCGAAATGGTGGGCCACCGTCACCTGGAGAAGGGCAGCTCCGGCAGATCCCGCACCGTTAAATAAAATCGAAAATGGAAGAGGCTTTGGAACCGCGCAGCAGAGCGTGAAACCGTAACGCATCCATATCGGTCAGCAGCGCAAGGAAATTGCATACTGCGCGCGCCGCTTCCATTTGCCCGCCCCCCAGACACTCCTCGATGATAGGCCGATAATACCGGGGAAACAGGACAGCACTTCGTTTCTCCAGAACCTCCTCCATGAGGAGCTGGAAAAGGTCCCGGAGAATTTCCCTGCCCTTGGTGCTCATGGCTGCGACCCTGGGATCCGTAATCACGGCTTCCCAGATAACGGATTTGCAGAGTACGGAGAGGATCCGGGATTCGTCCGGGACTATCAGGCGCCAGGAGAAATCGGCGCGGCGACTGCCGCTGCAGGATTCGACGGAAACGGAGGTAATCAGGTCGTTGAGGATATTCCGCATCGCCGATTTCCGGTATGCGCGTTCATCCCCCTGTTCGGACGGCTTGATCCGCCGCTCCAGATCCAGCAGGCGCGCGCGGACTTCCGAGAACGTCAGTTTCGGGACGGCTTCCTCCTTACGAGTCTCTTCGTAATGCGCGAGGACACGCCGCGCGAACCGCGCGTCCTCCAGATCGCCCGGATGCAGGAATTGCGCCTGCAGCGCATCTTCCACATCATGAATCGAATACGCGCAATCGTCCGCCCAATCCAGTATCTGGCAGGCGATGGAGGTTATGGGCAGCCGGCGCCTCGGCCTGGTCTGCGTTGCGAGGATCGCTCCTCCCTGCTCGAGCGCCCATTTGGCTGCAGGGAGATCGGAAGCGAAAATGAATTTGTCGTTCCCGATTTCCTGCGCATACGGATATTTCAGCACTCCGGCCAGCGTCGCTCGCGTCAGGTTCAGTCCAGGATACAACGGGGATTTGGGCTCTGCGGCAACCAGTATGTGAAACGTCTGCGCGTTACCTTCGAATCGCAGCAGGCTTTTCCCTTTCAGCCGTCCTTTGCAGCTGACTTCCTGCATGCAGGCGTCCAGCGTCTGCTCGCCTGCGTGCCCGAAAGGCGGATGGCCCAAATCATGTGCGAGCGCCGCTGCTTCGGCCAGTTCCGGAGAGAGGCAGCGCTCGAGCTGCGGTTGTTCAAAAAGAAGGTTATAGGCGATGGCGCGCGCGATCTGCGAGACTTCCAGGCTGTGTGTCAGGCGCGTGCGATAAAAATCGGCTTGCCCGATGCCGAAAATCTGAGTTTTTCCCTGGAGCCTTCGGAATGCGGAGCTGTGCAGAATCCGGTCCCGATCTCTCTCCGTGGCCAGACGATGGTCCTTGGGAGAGGCTGGGCTCTCCTTGTATCGGCGCTGCAATAAAAAATCGTCCATAGCGTTTCGTTGCTCTTCGAAGCCTTGAGCCTCGATCTGCATTTAAAAATAAACAAAAGATGCGTTAAAACTTATGTATTCCCGTGAGCTCCTTTTTCAGGTATTCGAATGCCTCATACGGATCATCAGAAACATGAATCAGATCCAAATCCTCACGGGAAATCGTTCCCCAGCGAATCATCGCATCGAAATTCAGGACCTCTTTCCAGTACTCCGAACCATAAACGATAACCGGCACCGGGTGGCGCGTCTTTTTTGTCTGTACCAACGTCAGGACTTCAAACGCTTCGTCCATCGTCCCGAAGCCGCCAGGGAAAATCACCAGCGCCCTTGCAAGGTAAACAAACCAGAACTTTCTCATGAAGAAATAGTGGAAATCGAACGCCAGCTCTTCTGAGACATACGGATTGATTTCCTGTTCCATGGGGAGACTTATGGAAAATCCTATCGACTGGCCGCCGGCTTCGCGGGCGCCTCGATTCGCGGCTTCCATTATCCCCGGCCCCCCGCCCGAGCAGATCATCAGCCGCTTCAATCCTCCATCCAGCGTCTTGGCCCAGCCGACGATCAACTGCGCCAGGGTTGATGCCTCTTCGTAATACCGCGATAAATGGACCGCCCGTTCAGCCCGGCCCATTTCATCCTCAGTCGGCTTGTTTGCGGCCGATACCGATTGGAAAAGCCGCTGCAGATCTTCAAGCCGTTTCACACTCTCTTCACGGGGAAGAATCCTGGCCGAGCCGAAAAATACAACCGTGTCCTTGACGCGTTGCAGTGTAAGCCGGCTTTCGGGCTCCAGGTACTCGCTCAGGATCCGGACAATGCGGCCATCATCGCCGAGGAGGAAATCCGGATTCTGATACGCTTTAGGCGGGCCTTTTCGACTGCTTGTCATCCAGCTTGTCTCCAGAACGAGGGTTTAAAGAATGCCACAATAAGAATAGAAGCCTGTATGCAAAAAGACAACGCGCACAAATTCTATCTATCGGATATCTGTGCGTGATGGTTGACCGGTCCGGAGCCTTTGCCCAGGCCAGGATTCGTTTCGATGGCGCGGGTGATATATCTCTTGGCGATTTCCACTGCGTCAGCAAGATTCTGTCCTTTTGCCAGTTCGGCAGTGATGCAGGCGGAATAGGTGCAGCCCGTTCCATGGGTGTGCGCCGTCGAAATGCGGGGCGACCGGTATGTCAAAAATTCTCCTCTCCAGTACAGGATATCGATTGCATCCCCTTCGAGATGTCCGCCCTTGATCAGCACAGCTTGCGCTCCGAGCCCGGCGATTCTTGCCGCCGCTTCCTTCATTGTTGCAAGATCGCATACCGTCATGCGGGCTAGTTCGCCGGCTTCGTGCAAATTGGGCGTGACAAGAAAGGCCTTCGGCAGCAAAAGATCTGCAAAGGCCGTTCGAGCCAGCTCCGTCATGAGCGGTTGACCGTGCTTGCTGATCATCACCGGATCCACTACGAGCGGAAATTTAAAATCCTGAGCCCTTTCGGCTATAAGACGGACGATCTCAAGATTGCCGAGAGCTCCGGTTTTTGCCGCTGCGGGTGGAATGTCTTCCAGAACTGCTTCCAGCTGAGCGGCAACGATATTCGCCGCAAGGATTTCCACGGCGCTCACTTTTTGTGTGTTTTGCACCGTCACCAGAGTGATAACGCTCTCGCCATAGACTCCCCTCTGGTGAAATGTTTTCAGGTCCGCCTGGATTCCCGCTCCTCCGGATGGATCCGACCCTGCAATAGTCAAAGCAACAAAAGTACCCATAATTTTTATGCCGATTCTCATATTAATATCACATAAAGAGTATTGATGTGGATACAACCCGCGCAGCATGGAACCAATTCTGATTTCCAGTATGAACAGGATTGTCGTACTATGCGCTGTATCAGCTGCCGATGAATGCCATCGCCCAAGGGAGGCTTATGTTATGAATACCATTTCCACCAGAAAAACGATTACAGAACCGGCCAGAGACATTGAAGTCTGCAGAGAAGTGGATGTGCTTGTTGTAGGAGGCGGGCCCGGGGGAATCGGATCCGCCCTGGCGGCTGCTCGCAGCGGCGCAAATACCGTGCTCGTCGAAAGGTATGGCCACCTGGGAGGCATGGCTACCGGCGGATTGGTCACAATTATCCCAAACCTGAGCAATATAAACGGGGAACAACAGATAGCCGGCATCTGCCAGGAACTGGTGGACAGATTGGATGTGCGGGGAGCGACCGATTACCCGAAAAAGGAAGACTGGGGTTCCACAGACGAAACGCTGGTTAAACGCTATATCGATTCGAATCTCGCCTGGTTCTACATCCGCGAAGATTTGAATATCGGCAAGAAGAGAGTTCTGTACACCGCTTTGGTGGATCCCGAAATTTTGAAGTGCGAACTAAACACCATGATGGAAGAAGCCGGAGTGAAGCTCTACCTCCACTCCTGGGGGACGCGGCCTATCGTCGATGGAAATACGGTTAAAGGCGTCTTCATTGAAAACAAGTCGGGAAGACAGGCCATTCTGGCAAAAGTGGTCATCGATTGCACCGGCGACGGAGACCTTTTGCAGCCGGCCGGGGCCGAATGCGATACCAGGATGATCCCAGGCTTAAGGATCGCGGCGTTCGCCTTTCCGTTCTGGATCGGCAACATCAACATGCAAAAAGTTGAAGAATTCAGGGCATCACAACCGGATAAATACGCCGAACTGATGCAGGACCTGGGGAAGCAAGGCGGCGCTGCATTTTACCTGAAAGACCTCGTGAAATGTCATGATGGAGTTGTCTGGTTCCACCCGTTTTTCCCGTCTTTGAATCAGGCGGACATTAACGAGATCAACCGTGTTGAGCTCGAAGGTCGGAAGAAAATGCTTCTCTCCTATGAATTTTACCGGAAAAATGTACCGGGCTTCGAAAACAGCTACATCGCGCTCAGCTCGCCTCAGCTCGGCATTCAGGGCGGACAGCGTGTCGTCGGCGAGTATGTCTGCACCGAGAAAGACATAACATCCGACGAAATATTCGACGATACCATCGCAGTGTTTCCGGACAATGATAACGGGGAGATTTCGGCCAGACACCCGAATGTATGCATCCCTTACCGTTCGCTGGTACCGAAAAAAATTGACGGCCTGCTCGTCGCATGCCGCGCATTTTCCTCAGAATATCAATTCAACGAATACTTCAACCTCATCCCCCACTGTATCGCCATGGGACAGGCAGCGGGCACAGCCGCAGCGCTGGCGGTGCAGGCGTGCGTCCAGCCTAGAGCGATTGATTGCTATGTGCTGCAGAAGCAACTGCTACACCAGGGAGTAATTTTGCCTGCTAAAATAAAAAAAATGCGCCTCAGCTAAAACTAAGCACGGCAGACGTTTCGTTATCGAACACTTCAAAAACCGTCAACAGCTTCGTAATCGTGAGCACTTCGCGGAGCTTTCCCGTCAGCCCCAGAAGCTTCAGCTTGGCACCGTTGTTGCCGGCGGTTACAAAGGCACCCACGAGTTCGCCAACACCTGCACTGTCGATATAGGTGACGCCGGCAAAGTTGAGGAGGATCTTTTTGGCACCGCCTTGCAGAACATCTTTTACGGTGTTCCGAATCGACATCGTTCCTTCCCCCAGCGTAATTTTGCCGCTGCAGTCCAAAATGCAAACATCTCTGATCGTGCGTGTATCGATCTTCATAGTGAATCTCCTTTTGTTAATAAATCTTTATCACAATGGCTTTCCACTTCTCCATCTTCGGCGTGATTCTCCGTGAGCGCCATGAAACCATGATGCTGCCAGGCAGTATCCCTTCCGGCCAAAAAATCGGGAAATCTCCGCAGGAGTCATGATCCGATCTCCTTTCAATGGAGATATTTTTCATAAGCATACCAATAATTCCGGTGACAGTCACCATAACCTCGCAATTGCGGCAATGGGTTCCTGATTATTCCTGCCTGGAATTTCAAGGCTGGGGTGACTGTCACCGGAATTCATGTATACATCTCCCGCAAATTCGACTATTTTGTGCATACAAAGCTAACCTCCTACAATTTTGTTCATTTTGGCTATGGAGCCGCTAATGGCTAGCCCACATTTCTCACGGGTTTTGCGGCGAAGCGGCGCTGCGCGAGCGGAACAAGGCGCGCGACCGAGAGCTTACATGCGTTGCCTCCTGCGCGAATCCGCAGCTGCATTAGAAAGCAGGAAGAGCGGGTCTGGTGCTGCAATCCGATTCCTCTGCCCAAGATAATGGAAAATTGATATATATCTATAATGACGCAACACATGGCATGAAGGGGAAAAGATGACGAAACGCTGCATATTTCCTGCTCTGTTGCTTTCCGTTGGTCTGCTATTCGGCGCCCAAAATCCCGTGCCGGAACCTTTGCGCGATTTGGCTCAATTGAAGCAGGATTCCAATCCTGCCCGGCTCGAGGCTCTGCAGAAGATGCTGCGGGAGCGCGGCATCCCGTATGAGCTTCAGCCATTCGAATCCCAGGCAAGCCCGCACGGCCGCACGAAGGGCACGAATCTGATAGTCACTCTTGGAAAGGGACCGCGGGAGATTACGCTGGGGGCTCATTACGACGCGCTGGAGTTGCCGGGCGGAGGGATGGTGGACGGCATGATCGACAACGGCGCCGCTGCAATCATCCTCGTGCGCGTGGCTGAAGGCCTGAAGGGCCGGGATTTGCACCATCGAGTGCGCGTGGTCTTCTTCGATATGGAGGAAACCGGCATGGTCGGTTCGCGAGCCTATGTATCGGCGCACAAGCCCGAAATTGACGCAGCGATTATCCTGGATATTGCCGGTTTGGGCAGAGATGCTTTGATCTATGGATCCGGAAAAGCTGCCGGGACAGACCGCGTCATAAAATCATTCCTGATGTCCTGCGCTCAGCAGCTCCTCACATGCATAGGTTCCGAAAACTATCCTGCCAGCGACGATCGCAGCTTTCAGAACGCAAACATCCCGGTCATCTCATTCGCCATGGGGCCGCGCTTGATCCTATATCAGTTCTGGCTGATGTTGAACGGCGGAGAAAACTCAGGGCTGGAAAAGGGATTTATGCCGCCCGTTTTCACGGTCATTCACTCGCCCGAAGACAATATCAGCAAAATTGATCCCGTCGCCCTCGATCTGGAATATACGCTTGTGCTCGACACCGTGCTGAGACTGGACGCAGCGCCGCAATAGCGGCCGTTAAAGCCAGTCACCCTATGCGCGATGGCCAAAAAAACGGGGGATTAGAGCAATTGCCCCGATCCCCCGTTGAGTACTCTGCTTTCGGCAGCTGGTTCCGCTATTTAATGAACAGCATCTCCTGATAGGTCGGCAGCGGCCACATATCATCGGAAACCAAGCATTCCAGTTTGTCCGCTACTTCGCGAACACTGGCCATGGCCGGAACGATTTTGTCGCGCGCGTGCGTCGCGTGATCGAGCGTGGATCCTTCCGCGTGACTCCCGATGGCCTTTTCCAATGTCTGCATCGCAGCCTGCAGACCCTGGACCAGCTCGTTCAATTCGTCGAGCACGGTCGTGCAGTGCGTCTTGCCCAGCTGCTTGAGCGCCAGCGCGGTAGAAGCCAGCTGGTATTGGTATTTCACCGCCGCCGGGAAAATAGTCGTTTTCGCTATCTCCAGGGTCAGCTTGCTTTCCACCGCGACGTCCTTGACATACCGCTCGAGGTAGATTTCACAGCGGCTCTCCATCTCGCGCCGGGAAAGCACCTTGTACTTCGCCATGAGATCGATATTCTTTTCGTTGATCAAAGCCGGCAGGGCATCCACAGTATTCCGCAGATTCGGCAGTTTGCGTTTTTCCGCTTCTTTTTGCCAGGCTTCCACGTAATTGTCGCCGTTGTAAATGATCGCGCTGTGCTTCCGGACGATCTGCTGCAACACATCCTGTACAGCGCTGTTCAGTTTCGCGGGATCTCCCTTGGTCTTTTGCTCCAATTCTGTGGCAATGAAGTCCAGCGAATCCGCCATAATTGTATTTAAAGCGACCAGCGGACCGGATACGGATTGGCCGGCGCCGACGGCTCGAAATTCAAACTTATTGCCGGTGAATGCGAAGGGGCTGGTCCGGTTGCGGTCGCCTGCGTCTTTCGGGAAGGCCGGAAGCGTGTCCACACCCACATTCAAGTGCCCGGGTTGCTTGGAAGTATTCGCTCCGCCCTTGCCGATCTGCTCGAAAATATCCGTAAGCTGTTCGCCCAGGTATATCGAAATGATCGCCGGCGGGGCTTCGTTGGCACCAAGGCGGTGATCATTGCCGGAGTGCGCCACGGTCGCGCGCAAAAGGTCTGCGTGAAGATGCACGGCACGGATCGCTGCGGCACAGAACACCAGGAACTGCATATTGCTGTGGGGCGTGTTGCCCGGCTCCAGGAGGTTCTCGGACTTTGTTCCAAGAGACCAGTTCAGGTGCTTGCCGGATCCGTTGATGCCGGCAAAAGGCTTCTCGTGCAGGAGGCAAGCCATCCCGTATTTTTGGGCAACGCGCTGCAGCGTGGTCATCGTGAGATACTGATGATCGGTCGCAAGGTTGGCGTTCTCATAAATGGGAGCGATTTCATACTGCGCCGGGGCCACTTCGTTGTGGCGCGTTTTGACGGGAACTCCCAGTTTGTACAATTCGCGTTCCGTCTCCAGCATGCAGGCCAGGACCCGTTCCGGAATTGCTCCGAAATACTGATCCTCCAGTTCCTGGCCTTTGGGAGGATTCGCTCCAAACAGCGTGCGGTTTGCATTGATCAGATCGGGCCGGGCAAAGAAGAAATTCCGGTCGATCAGAAAATATTCCTGCTCGCAGCCGGCGGTCGAGAACACAAGCCCAGGATCGGCATTGCCGAAGAGCTTCAGGATCCGCTGGGCCATCGTGTTGAGCACCTGCATGGAACGGAGCAAGGGGACCTTTTTGTCAAGAGCATCGCCGGTCCAGGAGCAGAAAGCCGTCGGGATGCAAAGCGTCGTGCCGTTCGGATTTTCCAGAATATAGGCGGGACTTGTTACGTCCCACGCCGTATAGCCGCGCGCTTCAAAAGTTGCCCGGAGCCCGCCGGATGGAAAGCTGGACGCGTCCGGTTCCCCTTGAATCAACTGCTTGGCTGAGAATTCGGCCAGGACTCCACCTTTGCCGTCCGGCTCCAGGAAGCTGTCGTGCTTTTCAGCCGTCTGCCCGGTCAGCGGATAGAACACGTGGGCATAGTGCGTGGCGCCTTTTTCAATAGCCCAGTCGCGCATCGCCACTGCCACTGCATCCGCTACGGAAATGTCTAATATCTCGCCATTGTCAATCGTGCGCCGCATCGCCTTATAGACGGCTTTCGGCAGCCGTTCTTTCATGACAGAGTCACTGAAGACATTCACCCCAAACAAATTTTTTGAGGGTGTGTCGGAAAAATTCAATGGCTTTTCAATCGGCTTGTAACTGGTGACCGCAGCAATCGCATTCATTCTCGAGGTACTCATCGGTTTGATCCCTTTCATCCGAATTTAGTTTTGCCTGCGCCTGATTCCCGCCACGCGGGCAAATGAAAATATGTTCAATATACCCCTTCCCAATTCTATTCTTAAGCAATATCAATGCCTAAAAACACGCGTTTGCATTTATGCTATAAAACCTCGCAAATTCAATAGCTTGGGAAGAGAATACGAAAACGCGCGGTGCGATGCATTTCTACATTATTGTATATATATTGGTTTTTTTGCTACAAATATGTGGATAATAGAAGACCTTGCCACACTACGCGATCGAGATCTAACAGCCCGAAATCCGGACTATCCGCAGCGCAGCGAAAGCTGGCGCGCGGCCGCTCCAATTGGCGCGGCCTTCGCTTCGTCAGCTTTTAGCTGATCGCTGAAAGCTGAGAGCTGATCAGCTACTCCGTATCCATGCCCCAACCCTTGAACATATCTTTATAAAAATCCGGCAGCGGGAAATCCGTCTGCATGAACATCTGGTGATCGCGATAGGAGAATGCGCCATGCTCGTTTTGTTTCAATCCTGCCATCATTGCCGGCATCCTGCTTTGCGGCACGGAGACCATCAGGTCCCCTTCTTCGGTAAGCGCCCGCTGATATTCGCCGGGATCGGGGATGACAACCCAGTATTCACCTGTTTTCATGGGATTTACCACAGACCAGCCGCAGGAGGGAGGGAAGAAATGACCTTTCACCAGCGGGACGTCCTGTGTTTTCATCGACAGGAGCAATCCTCGAACCTGCGAGGGTTTTGCATAGAGGATCACCACGTCAGGCATGAAACTGGCGCTCTTCAAAGGCGCCGAGACAATGCCGATATACTTCCCATGCTCGAAGCACTCGTACGGGTGAGTCCATTTTTCGACCGATTCCGGCCTTTTGACCAATCCGTAGGCCATGACAGCGGTCGGGCACCAGTTGTCTTCTTTCAACATGGCTACGGTCGTCCCTTCCCGCCGCGATAGGGCAAAAGCCTGGCACTGCGCGAGATGACATTTGCGATCCTTCTTCGGCCGGACGGCTTCTTTGGGGATATCTGCTTCCTTTTCCAGCATCTTAACGGCGATAGGAGAAGTGCGCAGCATCAGGGATCTTTCCAGTTCTTCACCGTATTTGTTGTATTCAGCTAAAGTAGACATGGGCTTCGCCTCCTGTTGGCCTTGTGCCGGCTCTGTTTTAACCGCAGACATTGCATAACCGGAAACTCCAAGTGCGGCGGCTCCCAGTCCCAGTTCCAACGCCTCGCGTCGGGATAATTTGTCTTTCATAGGAACATCCTTTCGTATGCAAGAAACACCGCACCCTTTTATTTAAGCAGATAAGCAATCAGCGGGGTCAGGGTCAGCGGGCTCAGGATCGTTGTGAGGACGACTACGCCGCTTACCAGCGTTTTGTCCAGATCATACTGCACAGCAAGAACGGTGGTCACCACAGCCGCGGGCATGGAGGCCTGGAGAACGGCTGCCTGGAGCGACGCTCCTGTCAAACCCATCCAGTGCGCCACAAGCAGCCCGATCAGCGGCGATACGACAAGCTGCAGGAATGCCGATGCGCCGATCAGCGCCATCCGATCCCTGGGCCAGGAGCGGGTTTCTGCGATCTGAAGTCCTAACAGGACGAGCATCAGCGGAATAGACGCATCGCCCAGCATGGTGACCGAGCGATCCAGAAACAGAGGGATCTGCCAATTCATCTGGCGCACCAACCCGGCTGCAATCAGACCATAGACGGCGGGAACCATTAGCATTTGCCGCAGCGCCTGTCCGGCCGAAAGCTTTCCCATCGATGCAATCAGGACTCCTAGCGTATACACCACAATAGTCCCGAACACGAAGCAAACCAGGGCGCGCGCCAGCGCCTCCTCGCCAAAGGCAAACTTGGTCGCGGCCAGGCCGTAATTGCCGCTGTTGACGAACATCGAAGCCACTACCATGCTGGCGATCAAATGCCGGTCCGCTTTCAAAGACCGGCCGAACAGATACGCCAATCCCCCGATAATAAGGCTCATTGCAAAAGTGAAGAGAGCAAGCTTCCCCAACTCGCCTCCGGATATCTTCACGCGCTCCAGAGATACAAAAACCAGGCAGGGACTGAAGATGTAGAAAGCCAGGCGGGAAGTCGTCTTGATGTCCGGATGCAGAGTCCGGCCCAACACGAAGCCCGTTGCCGCGCATAGAAGAACCGGCAACAGGTTGTTAACAAAAACATCCTGGATTATGGCAAATTGCATCGTGCCCGCTCTTACTTCTCCTCAAATTCTCCGGTCTTTTTGTTTTTTCGAACGCTGTTCCATTGGAAATACCGCCCGTTCATCGCAACGTACACGCCCGGCGGCAGGCTTTGAGCGAATGCAAGAGCGCTGCCCAGATTAAACAGACCGTCCGAACTGCCGAATTTAAACGGGACCATCGCCCCTGTCAGGACGATCGTCTTGGGTATCGCAGCCTCTCCCAGCACGCGCGCCGTCTCCTCCATGGTATCGGTGCCGTGCGTGATGACCACGCTCTCTTCTTTGCATTTGATGCAGTTGTCCAGGATGATCTTCCGATCTGCATCGGTCATCTCGAGGCTGTCGATCATCATCAATGTCCTGATGTCTACAGTTACTTTGCATCTGCCCAATTCGAGCATCTCATGCAGATGCGTATCCCGGAAATAGAGCTTGCCCTCCAGCTCATCGTATTCCTTGTCGAATGTCCCGCCGGTTACAAAGATGCGTACAATCATTTTTTCCCTGCCTATCCGATTTAAGACATTTCCCGGTGTGAAGCGAAACCGAAACGATCGCTCATGAATCCTGATTCCCTCGTCATCCCCTGCAGTCGGCTGCACCGACAGTTATTTCACCTCAAGATAGTCGGAATCCTTCAGGAGCGGCAAAACAGAGACTTCTTTGAAGATAGGGTCAAATTCAAAAGTGGACTTGCCCAGCCTGAATAGAGCGACCTCCGCAATCACCAGTCCCTTGAACTTTCCCTTGTACCGGCTGTGGACCTGGGGCGCATTCAAGAGCAGTCTCGAAAAACCCAGCGTATCGTCCTGACAGCCGGCGTCTGCCAACTCGGAAATCAGTTTGCCCTGGTCATAAATGCTCTGCCCGAACGCTTTGGGCGAAACGGATCTGCGGCTGGCATCGCGCGTGAAATAAGACGAAACCGCATAGCCGGAGACGAGGCGGCGCGAAAGAGGACTGTCTTTTGCCGCGGCATCGCAGCTTTTGTCTCCAACTCCCAGCAGAATGGCTTCAGCGCTGACCAGCTGCAAATTGGTTTTATCCGCCGAACCGCCCAGATTTCTGTAGGTAATTGCATTTTGCACAAAAATGGGACCCGTCGCGTAGATGCGGCAGCCGGTTTTCGTGGCAAGAGCTGCATGATTCAAAAACAGGGTCCCACGGATAAATAGATCTCCGTTGCATACCACTTCTGCGGTGTTTGTGAAGAAGTTTTTGTCCGAATTCAGCCCTATGCCTTTGATCTCGGGCGAAGCGCCGTCATTTTTAATATATTTGAATTTGGCGCCGGACCCCGGAGCGATCCGGAAGCGAGCTTCAAGTGTGGCGGCGGTGGGGGCTCCGATGAAGACTTTGTCTTTCTCAATGATCGTTGCCTGATTGGGTTTCTGAGCCTCCAATGCCCGCAAATATTCTGCAAGGGTTTTAGCCTGGAGAGGCTGCCGGTACGCATCGGACAGCTTCGCGCCCGCGGCGCTCAAATCAAAATCAAAGCCAGCCTTGGGAACGACCACTTTCTTGCCCATTTCCGCGGTGAGCCAGCCGGTTTTGTTCGGCTCGCCTCCGTAAAAATCGCCGTAGATGCTCCCGTCAAACGAACCAAACCGACTGCCGCCTCCGGGCTTGCCGAAAAAATAGCTGTCGCCGTAGCCAAAATCCGTGATGAAGCCTGGATGGATTTTTGCGTGGCAGGTGATGCAGGCCGATGTCCGGACTGCCAGCGCCGGTTCGAATTCGGAAATGGCCGCGTTTATCACCGGCTGTTTTAGCGGGAGACGGATCCGGAGAATTGGCCGAAGAGGGATCGGTCTTAAAACCGGCAAAAACCAAAAGCATCAGGCCAAGAAAACAGAGCAACAGAATGCGGAAACGGCCCTTGCGCTTCAATAGTTTGTGAATCCTCATGACGATCCTCTCATCCCTCTCCGTGTTTTTCCTATATACTCTTCCATTTCCGGCCAATTGCCGATTTCAGCACGATAGCATATGTTACAGAAATATTACCCTCATTACCGCAGCCTGTTGAAGCTGGCGGTTCCTCTGGTTCTGACGCAGGCGGGACAGATGACAGTCCAGCTGGTCGACAATGCCATGGTAGGCCACGTCGGCACGGCTGAACTGGCCGCAGCATCCTTTGCCAATAGCATTTATATCGTGATCATGCTGTTTGGACTAGGGGTGTTTCTGGGCGTAACCCCGCTGGTTTCGCACGCGCGTGGCGCAAACGACGATCAGAGGTGGCAGTCCTTATGAAAAACGGATTCGCTCTCTCAGGATTGCTGCTCGTAGGGATTACCGTAATTGCCTGGTCGCTGACCTGGCTGATGCCTTACATGGGACAAACGGATGAGGTGCTTCGCTTATCCATTCCCTATTATCGCACTCTGGCCATTTCGACTATCCCGTTCCTTCTCTTCACGCTGCTGAAACAGATCGGCGAAGGATTGAGCAACACGGTCATGGCGATGGCAGCGACCATAACGGCGAACCTGATCAACGTGGTTTTGAATTATGGGCTCATTTTCGGCAAGCTGGGATTTCCAAAACTTGGCCTGCTGGGAGCAGGCTACGCCACGCTCATTGCCCGAATCGCCATGCCGCTGCTGTTGTATGCCGGATTCATGACCCTCAAGCCCATACGACACTACTTCTCGCTGATGCGCACGGCCAGGGCGACCCTCCATGATGTCAAAAGGATCTTCAACGTTGGATTGCCCATCGCGACGCAGTTGATACTCGAAGTTCTGGCCTTTTCCTTCAGTGCCGTCATGATGGGTTGGCTGGGCGTCGTTCCGCTAGCCTCGCACCAGGTGGCGATGGGATTGGCAACATTCACATTCATGATCGCCAATGGAGTGGCCATGGCAACGACCATTCGCGTAAGCTTCCAGCTGGGCACGCGCGATTTTGAAAGCATGGAGCGCGTCTGCTATTCAGCCGTGCACCTGGTCCTCGGTTACATGGGTATGTGCGGGCTGGGATTTTTCCTGCTGCGCCACCAACTGCCGTATATTTTTACCGGCGATATGCGCGTCATACATCAAACCGCTCTGCTGTTGATGATCGCGGCGTTGTTCCAGCTGTTCGACGGACTGCAGATCGTTTGCCTGGGCATCCTGCGCGGCTTCGCCGATGTGAAAGCTCCCATGCTCATTTCAGGATTCTCTTACATAGGCGTTGGAGTGCCTGTCAGCTACGTGTGCGCCTTCACTCTGAATATGGGGCCCGAAGGGATCTGGTACGGTTTCCTGGCGGGATTAATCGCGGCAGGAACGCTGCTGACTTTGCGGATCAAAAAAGAAACTCTGGGGTCAGGTCTGGAATATTTAATTTCTCCAGGCATTGATGGGAGACAAAACTAAATTTTCCAGACCTGACCCCGTTATTTTGCTATGGGCGCGTCGAGGCCCCACTTTCTAAAATATTCCTCATAGAAAGGAGGCTGCTTGAAGTTCGGCTGCACTGAATAACTGAAGCGCCTGAATCCCATGCCTGACTTCTCAAAATGATAGACGCCTTCCATCAGCTCCGTTAGTCTTTTCGTCGGGACCGTGAAGATCATCTCATCGTCTTGAGCGTTAGCGCGCTCATAATCACCGGGATCCGGCACGGTCACTTCGCACTCCCCGTTCAAAAGCGAAGGTACAACCGAATGCACACACGAACCGATTGGATCGATTGTTGAAGTCACCTGCGTCCCATTGAGGTATCTCAAGCTGAAGAGCAGATGCCTCAACTGCGCCGTGTTGGAATAAATCATCGTGAGATCCGGGACAAAATTCGCCGTCCTCAAAGGTCCTACAACCATCCCGGCATATTTCCCGACCGGCAGACGCGTCATCTCGCGTGCATGCTTGGCGGCCGCTTCTTTATTGGCGATAAAAAAGGAATTCGTGAATCCATCCAGGTAATCCTGCGGCGTCTCCACAAGCCCGTAGGAAATAACCGGTTCAAAGCACCACTGATCTTCTAGAAACATGGCCAGCGTCGTCCCCTGCCGGCGGGCGATCCCGAAAACCTGGCACATGGCATAATGCTCACCCTTTTCTTTCTTGGGCCGGACGGCTCCTTTGGGAATCTCCGATTCGCTCTTGAGCATCTTTATCGCGATGGGATATGTCTTTAAGAACAGCATCTTTTCGAGATCCGTCCCATATGTATTAAATGTAGCCAGCGACATCTCCGTCTGTTCCATGGTTTGTGGCTTCCCTTTCTGGGCTGCCTCGACAAGCGTATTGGAGGCGGCCACAAGCGTAGCCGGCGACGGTGGCCTCTTTAATAAAACACCTCCGCGTAATCCCGTGTTTGTATTCCTCCACTGACTTCACGATATTCCCCCTTTAGAATGCTACACCCTATCAAAGCCTTTTATATCGAGCGGAAAGAACAACTGTTTTCACAACAATCCCTCGTTGCTTCCGCTCTCTCCTCGCTTCACTTGTCTGAATTTAGCAGCGCAAGGAAGTCCATTCCCGTCATCTTGCCCGAAATAAAAAAAGCGGGCGCGGTTGCCGCCGATAATCTCTGCGCCACTTTTGCCGCGGACATTTTCGTCAGATCTTCAAGCGTACCGAATTTCAGAGCCTCTCCGGGACACGTTGCCACGCAGGAGGGCTGTTTGCCCTGACCCAGTCTTTCAAGGCACAAATCGCATTTTTGCATGACTCCTGCCTTGCCGTATTGAGGAATATGAAAAGGACACGCCTTTGCGCAGGACCGGCAGCCAACGCATTTGCGCTGGTTCACCACGACAATTCCATCTTCAGTTCGCTTGGAGATGGCCTTCTCAGGACAGATTTGGACACACGCGGGCTTTTCACAATGCATGCAGGAATAGGAAATGGTCTGATTGGTAACCTTCGGAAATTGTCCCTGCCAGACATCCAGGACTCTTCTCCATCGTATTCCCGGTTCGATGCCGTTCCATGATTTGCACGCCACTTCGCAGGCGTGGCATTGAACGCATCGGTCCGTGTCGATATAAAAGCCGTATTGTTTAGCCATTCCCTTCTCCTTGGACCGCAGCCTTCTTCACCTGCACAAGAGTCTGACTGGACATCGCGGTGACCAGCGGATCGAAAGCTTTTTTCTCATCCACGCTGTACATGCTGTTGCTGTTGGCACCGCCTTCGAGCAACGGGAATCCCGGCAACTGCAATTCCTCACACCCTTGCCACCAGCCATGCAAGGCCATAACTGTATCCGGCCGGATGCCGGGATTAACCTGGGCCTTGATCTTCATGTTCCCGTGGGGCGATTCCACGATCACCCAGTCCCCATCCTTTATCCCGCGCGGTGCGGCAGCGTCCGGATGCATTTGAAGTGTCGGGTAAGGAAGCACTTCACGCAGATAGGGTACGTTGCGGAGCCAGCCTGCGTTATAAACCTTGGATGTATGGAAATCCGAAAGGATGAGCGGATATTTTTTCAACAGATCGGGCGTGCCGGTCGGACTCTCCGGTGGTTCTACCCAAACGGGAAGCGGTTCGTATCCATTCTCTTCAAACGTCGTATTGTAGATAGCAACTTTGCCTTGAGGCAGGTAAGGCGCTTTTGAGAATCTCGTGCTGGGCCGGGCAAAGATCTGGGATACTTTTCGTATTCCATTGGATTTGAGGGAAAGACAATGCCCGTTGGCTTCTCCCTTAATCCCTCCATCGTTAGTCCCATCGGCTTGAGCTGATCGTTCATGCACTCCGCGATGCTTCCGTTCCAGAAATCCTTCCCATACCCCATCTTCACGCCCAGATCGATCCAGAACTCGTAGTCGGACTTATAATCCCCGAGAGGCTCGATTACTTTGTTGCGCGCCATGATCCAGTTGCCGCTGGTCTCAAAGGGATGATCGGTTTCATACATGGTGGCAACAGGAATCACCACATCCGCATAATTCATCTCTGCTGTGCGCATCACATCGACGACCACATAAAATTCAAGCTTCTTCAGCGCTTCAAGAACGTTTTTCACTCCTCGGGTGCTCACCGTCGGTTGTGTTCCGGGAGCGATGATGGTCCGGACCGGATAGGGCTTTCCGGTGAGCACGCTGTCGAAGATCCGGTAGTATGCCGACGAAGTGCCCTCGGTCCACGGTTGAAAAGGTTTTGGAAACTCCGGCCCGATCAGCTTGTCAATCCATTCCTGTGTGTATCGTTCCCTCAGATGCACGCTTTTGGGCATCGGCATTCCGCCGCCGGCATAGAAAATATCCCCGCCGGGCTTGTCGAGATTTCCGGTGATCGCCATCAGGATCGCTATGGAACGGACGGCATTATTCGAGGAAGGCGCGTGTTCCAGCCCGTTGCCATGATCGATGCATGCCGGTTTTGTGGTGGCATAGGTGCGCGCCAGTTCGACGATTTGCTTCTGCGGAAGACCTGTGATCGGCTCCGCCCATGCAGGCGGAAATTTCTGAACATGCGCCGCCAGCTTTTCAAAACCGTATGTCCACTCTGAAACAAACTTTGTGTCGTAAAGCTTTTCGTTGATGATGACGTGCAGCATGGCCAGCGCCAGCGCGGCATCGGTCCCCGGGCGGATGGGAATCCAGAGATCGGAAATCGCCACATCCGGCTCCATGGTGGGCTTGATCGAGATGATTTTCGCGCCCCGCTCTTTGGCGTCGAGAATTTGCTTCAGATTGCCCCGCGTGCTGCCGGAATAGACGGGCTGCTTGCCCCAGATCAGAATCAGATTGCTGCGGGGGATATCCGGGACCGGCGCGGCCCCCAGCGTATAAGTGAACGCAAACGCCTTCTGCATGGCGCAAATGCCGCTGTGGCCATAGTTCGGGCTCCCGTGAGCAATCAGGAATCTGTACAGGTACTCGCTATACGAGCGGCGCGCCGGGGAAAGAATGGCCAGCGATTCCGGGCCATACTTTTGTTTCTGTTCCTTCAGCTTTGCGGCAATAAGGACCAGCGCCTGATCCCAGGAAATGCGCTCAAATTTCCCTTCGCCTTTTTGCCCGACCCGTTTGAGCGGATATTTCAGCCGCTGTGGAGAATACACCCACTGCGGCGCGGCATGGGCCTTCGCACATATCCGGCCCTCGTTCAGCGGCGACTCCCTCATGCCCTCGACCCGGGTAAAGCGGCCGTCCTTCACGAAGGCATAGATCCCGCACCCTAGTCCGGGGCCGCACATGGCGCAAAAGGTTGGAATCGCCCTTTCACCCACGGTGCCTGTTTCCGCTTGCGCCAGGTCTTTCAGCATCAATCCCGCCCCCATTGCTCCAACCGACTTCAGGACCGTGCGTCTTGAGACCAGAAGTCTGTTGCTTTCCTGATCCATACTGCCTCCTTGGCCTCGCCTCGTAAATTGTTTGCAGGCGGTCCCCTACTCATTCTCGTACAAACTTCGGTTCAATCTAAGAAATTTCTATGGCAGCAGAAACCTGCTCCGCGGAAAGCACGCGGTCGACTTAGGCAGCGATCTTTTCGGCGACTGCCGATACCGCATCTTTATCGGCTTTGGATGCGCCGCAAGTGGATCGGCTATTTTCGAAGTCTTGCGTTAAGGGCATTGGATGATTCCCTGCGCCCACAGGCAGGCACCACAGGTTGGAAAGGGATTGCCCAGGCAATCCTTTTCATTTTCCCATAAGAAAGTACAGCCCCCGCAATAGGTGCAGGGAGCGAACTCAAATGCCTGCACGCGTTCTCGAAAGCTCAAATATTCGGGCTTATTCCACAACTCTTCCACCGTATGTTCGTTTATATTTCCAATTGCATATCGCCGGTGGCTACGCTCCGTCCCTTCAAAATAGCTCCTGTGGCTGTGAAGCAGCGGGATGCAGGGGCTGAGGCTCCCTTCCCAGTTTATGGCCATCGCGCCGTTCTCGATAAACGGGCAGTAATCATTCCCTTCCCAGAGATGGCTGCGGACCAGGCTGATGCTGTGGCGCGCCTGCATGGATAGATAGAGAGACTTTTTTGTATCTTCATCGATATCCAGTTTGGGCAGTTCAAGCTTGAATATGGAGGATTGGTAGGCCATATCGCTCAGGGAACGAGTGTACAATATTTCCTTGGTCATCTCCTCCGTGTAAGGAAGGACATTGCTTACCAGAACGCGAGTGGCGCCCAATTCGGTGGCCAGGGTCAAAAGCTGAGGCAATTCATGGATGTTCCGCTTCATCGCCACGAATACAATTCCGATCTCCGGCTTTATCTGGTACGCGGACGTGGAGAGGGGTGAGGGAGCCGTCCAGCAGGAATAACGAAAAGCCCGGATATTCGCCAGCACTTCAGGCAGCAAAGCACCCAGGCGAACGTCTCCGTAGCTTTCCGGAGTCGCCCCATCCAGCGAAACCCACAGCATATCCAGGCCGGCATCGATCAGTCGTTTCGACAGGTCTTTTGTAAGGAGAGTACCGTTGGTGATCATTTCGACAGACGAGCCGAGCGCTTTCGCCTGTGTCACCATGTCCAGGATGTCCGGGTGCGAGAGCGGTTCCCCCAGCGCTCCCAGGAAGACAGTGGGGGGAGGAGAAATACGCTTCAATCCTTCGATAATCCGCGCGAACGTCTCGCGGCTCATCTGCCCCAGCGGCTCATCCCATGAATTGCGCATGCAGGTGCGGCAATCCAGATTGCAGCGGTTGGTGGGTTCAACATAAACCTTCTTCAGATGGTTAACAGGCAGCCGAAGGCGCGGTCCCTTTGCCGTTTCATCCACACGAACCGTCGCACCCGGCTTCAGCCCGTACTGAAGGCTGAATTCCGGGGAAAAAGACAACCGGCCATTCTCGTCTACCTGCGCTTGAAATTTTTTCATCTCACTTTCCTATGAATCTCCGCTTGTCGAGTCGGGATCGGCGTCGAGAATAAAAGCATTCAAAACAATATCGGGATTCTCGCAGTTGACAATCCGCAGTTCCAGGGCGCCGTTTTTCAGTTCTTCAGGAAAACCTTTCTACGTATTTTTAAGCACCTTATCGACTTCTATGGCGATCTTTTCGGCGACCGCTGAAACAGCATCTTTGTCCACTTGAGATGCGCCGCGCGTGGAACGGCTGCAGCTCGCAGCCGCGGTGCCCAGAATTTCGGAGACTACCAGCGCACCGCTTACAGGCCCGCTGTGCTTTTCCGTGCCCCATTTGGCGCATTGCTTCGGGCATCCATCGATCGCGATGGTCGGATGCGTCTTGGCAAAGTTCCGCTCGCCTTCCTCGCCGGCCAGAAACAACGGCAGGCATAGTGTGACCGTTTTACCGGGACGCAGCGACTCCAACACCCGCCGCACTGCCAGGCGCGCAATTGTGCCTTCGGGGATCGCTTCGCCGCTGCACGAGATAATTCCTGCCTTTGTGATTTCTTCGCTCATTGGATTCCCTCCTTGCCGCCATGCAAACTCGCCGCAGTATCGACAACCTTTGTGGCAATTTCTCGCGCAATGACCCAACCTTCATCATTTAAGTCGGTTGGACTGCCAGGCTTGGCGCCGGGGTGCTCCTTTAAGATTTCGATAACCTGTACTGCAACAGGATTCCCCCCTGCGATTTTTACGTTTTTTTCGGCGCACATCCTGGAACAGCCGTCGATTGTGACGCAGGGCTGAGTCTTCAAAGCTTCAACAGCTTCCGCCTCCCCTTTCACAAGCAGGCCCAGACACATCGTCTCTGTCTGTTCCGGCGCCATTTCATCTGTGACCAGATACGTCGCCTCACGAGTCAGCAGGCCATGCACCTTGCCGATCCCGCTGCATGGAATCACGAGCACAAGTTTTTTGTTCGCTCCGTCCTTCATGTAGCTCTCCTTTCCAATCCCCGATTGCATTGTTTTTCTGGGCAGGAATGAAACCATTATTGGGGAATTTTCTGTTTGACCATTGGATAGCCCAATTCATCCCACTTGATCAGGCCGCCTTCCAAAACCTTGATTTTGTCATCATCGTAACCCAGCCGCCTCAACTCCAATGCCATCCGGGCACTATCCGTGCCTTCCTCACACAAGCAATAGATAACTATCAATTTGTCCATGGGTAGCGCTACGAGCATCATCTCCCGGTCCGTGGGATTCCCGGTAGAAACATATGGTACGTTAACAGCCCTCGGAATATGCCACATCTCATAATTCTCTGCGGGCTGGGTGTCAACGATGACGATGTCAGCCTTCTTGGCGATCAGCTGCTTGACTTCCAAAGCGGCTATCCTGGGCACTTCGGGATGAGTCAGTTTTATCTTGGAAGATACCGCCGTTTTCGCAGCGGAAGTCCCCGTTTGTGCGAGAGTCGCTCCAATTTCAATATTGCAGAGTAAAAATGCCATCAAGACTTCCAGCAATATCATTGTCACCCGTATATTTGATCTCTCCCTTGAGACCGGAGTCATTCAAAACATATGGCAAATTAAGGGCATTGGATGATTCCCTGCGCCCACAGGCAGCCGCCGCAAGTGGGGATAGGACTGCCGATGCAATCTTCCTGGTTTGATTCGAAATATTCACATCCTCCGCAAAGGATGCAGGGAGAGAAATTGAATTCCTGCAAGCGACTGCGGAAGGTGAGATACTCCGGCTTGTTCCATATTTGCTCCGACACTCTGATTCAAGACATTTCCAACTACATGGCGCTTTATGGATCTCTCGTATTGATAGAGATACATTTTGTGATCGTGCATCAGCGCAAGGCATGGGCTTACGTCGCCATCCCAGCGAATAGCCAGCGCCCCCTTCTCGATAAAAGGACATCGGTTGTTGCTTGTCCCTAGACTGCCTCCGGCAAATGTTCAAGGCATGGTCGCCACGCAATGCCTGATAAACCGCTTCACGAGTCGTCGGACTGATATCCATCTTTGGAAATTCGAGGAAACGCAACAAAGGCGTGGAGGTGTATATGGAATCCGATACGGCGCGCGAATATAAGATCTCGTCCTGCATTTCCGGCGTATAGGGAAGAACGTTGGTTACCAGAAAATGAAGAGATCCCAATCTGTTGGCGAGACTGAAGACAGCGGGCAGATCGGCAATGTTGCGCTTCATGGCAACAAACACAATCCCGATCTGCGGCTTCAGAAGTAAATCAAAAAACTCCGGTATATACTTCTTCCATCGCGCGCGACGAAATTCATAGAGATTGTTAAGCACCTCAGGCAACGCCGCACCCAGACGCACATCCGTATAGCTTTCAGGCGTGGCGCCATCCAATGATACCCATAGTTTATCCAAGCCGGCAGCAACCAGTTCGATGATACCGATTTGCTGAGAAGTGTTCCATTGGTGATCAGCTCTACGGACGACCCGAGGGCTTTGGCCTCTCTTACCATGTCCAGGATATTCGGATGAGATAACGGTTCTCCAAGACCGCCAAAAAAGATATCGGGTGGTGGATCGCAAGAACGCAATCCTTCGATGATGCGGGAGAAAGTCTCAGAGCTCATCGTCCCCTAAAGGTTCATCCCAGCTATGACGAATGCAGGTCACGCAATCCAGATTGCAGCGATTGGTCGGCTCAATGTATACCTTTGCCAGCTGGTTTACAGGTCTGAGAAGGGTCAATCTATTAGTATTGCTTTCAATGCGGATCTTGGCGCCGGGGAGCAAGCCATATCGCTTGGCAAGCTCCGGTGGCAGGACAAGGTGTCCATCTTCATTTACATCTGTCACAAATTCTTCAGTCATCATCCAACTCTTTCAAAATCTTTACTTGTTCAACCGATTGTTGCCTCAGAATCCCATGAGGTTTTTCAGCAGGAGATAAATTCCAGCGCCAATAAAAATTACTGCTGTCAGCTTGCGCACCCATTTTTCAATTTGCGTTAATTTGGCGAAAAATTTGCCGATCGATTTCACGCTGAATACCATCACAAGCGCGAAAGCGACGACAGGGAGTGCGGTACCCAGACCATAAATGGACGGCATCATGACCGCAGACTTGCCGTCGATTGCCAGCGGGATCAGGCTACCGAAAAAGAGCGCCGCCGAGAGGGGACAGAAGGTCAGGGCAAAGATAATCCCAAGCAGCCCGGAACCCCATATTCCCCATTTCCCGGCTTTCTCTTGAAGTGAATTGCCTGCAAAGGACGTAGAAAAAGAAATAGGGAGCACATCCAAAAGAATAATTCCAACAACAATGAGGAGCGGCCCTATGATTTTGTGCATATTTGATTCAAGAAAGAAGGATACTTCCGGCAGGGAGAGCAGGCTGGCAACCGCCAAAACGGCGATTGCCACATAGGTAAGCATTCTGCCCGCCGCATAGAGCAATCCACTCCATAAAACCTTCTTGGAAGATCCCAAATTCCTTGAGATGAAGGAAACGGCCGCGATGTTTGTGGCCAGAGGACAAGGACTGATCGAAGTCAGAATCCCAAGCCAAAAGGCGGAGAAGATATCCAGGTAATAATTCTGCATTCATTATTCCTCTCTAGCCTTTGGCCAGATAGCCCCGGACCTCTTTGCGCACGTAATTGAGGAAAGCATCCTTGCGTCCTGTCAGTTGCCATACCATTTTCAGGTTTGTCCACTCGGTCTGCTTTCCGTTGACCATGTTCACCAGAACAAGCGATTTGGAAACAAGCTTATAGTCCTGCATGAAATGCCTGTTTTCCGGATTCTCGTAGTTCACAACCCGCATTTCCAGGGTCCCGTTTTTCAGTTCCTTTGCGAAACCCTTGCTCGATCGCCTCCTTTGAATAGGCTTCGATTTTTATGCAGGTGCTGCAACGGGTGTTGGTATGGAAATAGTAGGCGATTACCTTATGTGCGCCGGCTGGGGCGCGGCGGGTTGTTGAGCCAATGCGCTCAGAGTTGGATATGCGACGGCTACAGCCAATCCAAGAATCACCAGACATCTAAGAAGGACTTTTGATCATCTAATTCTCTCAGATTCATCCTCCGATTGAGCGTTACGTTTCCATTATTCACCGCTATTTATGAACAGATCGAGAATAGCATGAAAATGAGAAGCACTCCCGGTGCCGTTGCCCACGATGCATCCTTTGGCTAAACCTAAGATATTGTGTTAATTGGGCCTGCAGTATTTTTTTAAATAGCCCTTGACTGCATTCGTTAAACCGGATATATGAATGCAAGCCAAGGAGATCAACATTGAAAGAAACAGCTCGGTTCTTTAAAGTCCTTGCCGATGAAGCACGGCTAAAATGCTCTGGCTGCTCTTCAACCACCGGGAGCTCTGCGTTTGCGACATTATGGCCGCACTGGAAATCACTCAATCCAAAGCTTCCCGGCACCTCGCCGCACTGCGCAATGCCGGCCTGGCAACGGATCGAAAGGAAGGGTTGTGGTCCTACTACTCGCTCCGCCCAACTGACGACGAGCTTGCAGAAGCGCACCTGAAGCTTCTACGGACAAGTCTTTCTAAACGCGCGGATTCGAAACAACTTCTGATAAAGCTCAACGCCTGGCTAAAAGTGAAGAAAAGCGGCGAGACGTGTCTAAAAACACAGCGCGAGCGCACACCTCGAAGAACGCTAAAAGCAGTTCAGTCCAAATATCCATTACTGGAGGTTCTCGATGAGTAACAAATCCGCTCGTGCTCCTGCTGCAGAACATGCCAGGCGTTGCGAAGCGACTGTCATTTCTGGACCGTTATCTGACACTTTGGATTTTCCTCGCCATGGCCGTGGGTGTCGGCGCCGGCTATCTGTTTCCCGGCATCGTTCCATTTCTTAATAAATTCAGTGTGGGGACCACATCCATCCCAATAGCCATCGGACTCATTCTGATGATGTATCCGCCTCTCGCCAAGGTGCGCTATGAGGAAATGGGACCGGTTTTCCGCAACACCAAAGTGCTTGGGCTGTCCCTTGTGCAGAACTGGATTGTCGGCCCGATCCTGATGTTTGCTCTTGCCGTGCTTTTCCTGCGCGACAAGCCCGAGTACATGGTGGGCCTGATCATGATTGGCCTGGCCCGCTGCATCGCCATGGTCATCGTCTGGAACGATCTGGCAAAAGGAGACACGGAGTACTGCGCCGGACTGGTTGCCTTCAATTCGATTTTCCAGGTGTTCCTGTATTCGGTTTATGCCTATGTCTTCATCACCGTTCTGCCGACCTGGTTTGGATTGAAGGGTGTGGCGGTGGACATAACCATCGGCGAGATTGCCAAGAGCGTCTTTATTTATCTTGGGATCCCGTTCATTGCCGGCATGATCACGCGTTACACGCTTATTAAGGCAAAGAACAAGCAGCTGGTACCACGAGAAGTTCATTCCGAAGATCAGCCCTATTACGCTCATCGCGCTGTTATTTACGATTGTCGTGATGTTCTCGCTCAAGGGCGAAACCATCGTGCAGCTGCCGTTTGATGTGGTGCGGATTGCCATCCCGCTGCTCATCTACTTTTTGCTGATGTTTTTCATTTCGTTCTTTATGAGCAAGAAGGTCGGCGCCACATACGGCCAATCGGCCACTCTCTCATTTACAGCCGCATCCAATAATTTTGAGCTGGCCATCGCGGTTGCGGTCGCTACTTTCGGCATCCAGCACGGCGCGCGCCTTTGCCGCGGTGATCGGACCCCTCGTTGAGGTGCCGGTGCTCATCGGCCTGGTCAATGTTTCGCTGTGGCTGGGACGAAAGTACTATCGGAAGGACGGACCTTTAATGCCCAAGGGCATTCTCTTTTTATGCGTAGCCAATTCGGCTCGCAGTCAGATGGCCGAAGGGATTGCGCGCTCTCTTGCGCCGCCGGGCGTGAAAATCTGGTCGGCCGGTTCCCGTCCGACAAGTGTCCGCCCTGAAGCCATCGCTGTACTAAAGGAAATCGGGATAGACATTTCAGGCCATCGTTCCAAGGCGGTGGCCGAGATCCCTGCCTCCGAAGTGGACACGGTAATCACTCTTTGCGCGGAAGAAGAGTGCCCGGTTTTTCTGGGAAAAGCTCAGCGACTGCACTGGGGATTGCCGGATCCTGCAGCCATTGTCGGCTCTGAAGAAGAGGTCCTGTCAGCGTTTAGGAAAATACGCGATGAATTGCTCCAGCGTATTACCGCTTTCCTGAATGAGAGTTGTTGATGAAGGATTGGAAGAAATTCGCATGGCTGGTTGGGATATTTCTGGTTGCTTATTATATCCCGCTCGGAAATACGAAGGTCTCGAATGCCATTCTTGAGTCTTTCAGGCTTTTACAATGGTATGCGGTAAACCATACCCTTGCCTGTGTCGTTCCCGCCATGTTCATCGCCGGGGCGATCTCCACATTCATGTCGCAGGCTTCGGTAATGCGCTATCTCGGGCCGAATTCCAACCGCACTCTGGCATACGGCGTCGCATCTGTATCGGGAACTGTTCTGGCGGTGTGTTCCTGCAGCGTGCTGCCCATGTTCGCGGGAATTTATGCGATGGGCGCTGGCCTCGGTCCGGCAAGCGCGTTTTTATATTCGGGACCGGCCATCAACGTCATGGCCATATTTCTTTCTGCACGAGTGCTGGGCTTCGATCTTGGCGTAGCCCGGGCTGTCGGTGCAGTTGTCTTTGCGGTCGTTATCGGGCTGTTCATGGCCCTTGCTTTCCGTGTCGCCGATCAACGCAGGGTCACCGAAATGCATTTGCCGGAGGCTCCGCCGAGCCCGCGTCCGCTCTGGAAGACAACGCTTTATTTTCTCTGCATGATCCTCTTCCTGATCTTTTCTGACTGGTATAACACCAACGATGTGACCCTAAATATGAAGGACGGTAAGGCAATCAGCGCCAACATTCGCTACTCAACACAGGACGCGCTGGACATCCAGGAATATCAGGCGGATGGCAAATTATCGTCCGAGGTTCGGAGGATAGAGCGGGATGACATCGTCTCTGTAGAACCTGTGCCAAGCCTCGACCATGACAATCCATGGCATCAAGTGGTACCTGGCCGGAGTAATGGGTTTTCTGGTGCTGCTCATGGCGTGGAAATGGTTCTCGCGCGATGAGATCAAACAATGGATGCATGCAACCTGGGATTTTGGGCTGATGATCGTCCCCCTGCTGTTCGGAGGAGTGTTCCTGACCGGATTTATAGGAGCGCTGATCCCGGAGCGGGCGGTAGCGGCCTTTGTCGGTGGCAATGGCCTTCTCTCAAACTTTGTCGCTGCTTTCGTCGGGATGCTCTGGTACTTCGCGACATTGACCGAAATTCCAATTGTCGAAATGCTCATACGCCTGGGAATGGGCAAGGGACCGGCCCTGGCGCTTTTGCTGGCCGGGCCTGCGCTTTCATTGCCCAGCATCTTTGTCATCAACAGAATCATCGGCGGCAAAAAGACATTCGTATTCTGCTCGCTGGTGGTGGTCATGTCCACGGTAGTAGGTTTCCTGTTCGGTATGATGCATTAGGAAGGATACGCAAAATGAAAATCAAGGTTCTGGGCACTGGTTGCCCGAAATGCAAGAAGCTTTACGCCGAAGCCGAGAAGGCAATCGCCGCATCTGGCGTGAAAGTCGATTTGGAGAAGGTAGAGAAGATTGAGGAGATTATCAGATACGGCGTAATGGCAACGCCAGGCCTGGTTGTCAACGAAGAGGTTAAGGCAAGCGGACGGATCCCTCAGAGTAATGAAATCGTCTCGTGGATTGCAGCGGCGGCAAAAAGCGCCGGGTAAATTCCATGCTGTATCAAACTGACTCCATAGGAACACGCCATGACCAACGATCCAAATGACGAAATTAAATTCACGGTAGACAAGTTCATCTTCCGATTTCCCCGAAATCTGCACTATAGCCCGGACGGGCTTTGGATCATGCAGGAGAACGGTTTGCTCCGGATAGGGATGTCTGACTTTATCCAGCAGAGAAACGGAGACATTGCATTTGCCACCCTGACGCCGGCAGGGACCGAATTGAATGCAGGCGATGAAATAGCCAGCATTGAAACAGTCAAAGTCAATTTCAGCCTTCCGTCTCCAATGAAGGGTAACATCGTTGAAGTCAACGCATCCCTCCAGGATTCCCCCGAGTTCATTAACCAGGAACCCTACGGCAAGGGCTGGATGGTCGTCCTGCAGCCTGAAGACCTGGAGCGCGATCGCGCTGTACTCATGACAGCCGAGGCATATTCCGTTCTGGCCAGGGAGCAAGCCGAAGCTGAACTCAAGTCTTAATAGGTGATTCAAGTGGATCCGGGCTTCAGCCCGGACAGATTGATTCCAATCGCCGCAATAACGATATTCCAATGAGGTACGCCGATGTCACGCACCGCAACCTATAACACAACAGTCCATTGGAAAGGTGAACACTGGGGCCATATCCACATGGGGAATGGTCCCGAGATGGACTTCTCGGCTCCGCCGGATGCGCTGGGACACGCGGGAGTGCTTACGCCGGAAGATGCCTTCGTGGCTGCGGTCAACACATGTGTCATGATGATGTTCATCTGGTCGGCCGAGCGATTTAAGTTGGACCTTGTATCTTACGAGTGCTTCGCAGAGGGCACAAAACTCATCGAACTCGATCGAACGGAGCTATTCACGCAGGTTGTGCTGCGCCCACGGATTGCCTTGCGCTCAGATGCAAATGAGAAGGATGCCACGTTAAAGCGGCTGCAACGGGCTATGGACAGCGCGGTGAAATACAGCCTTGTAGCGAACTCAATCAAATCGAAGCTTGTCATCGAGCCCGAAATCGAAATCGTTCCAAAGTCATAAATACAACGAAGTACAAGTAAAACCGGGAGGTGTCTATGAAAGAGAAGTCTCTGGGTTTTATCGGCGGAGGAAGAGTTGCCCGCATTATACTGGGCGGTCTCAAAAAAGCCGGGCGAATGCCCGCACAAATAGTTGCAAGCGATACGAATCCCGATGTTCTGAAAAAACTCCAATCCGGATTCCCTGCTGTCCAGGCGGTCTTAAACAACAACCGCGAACCTGCTTCACAAGATCTGGTTTTTCTCGGATTGCATCCGCCGGCAATCTCCGGATCACTCGCCGATTTAAAGGATTGCCTGAAACCGGGCGCTATCCTGATCTCACTGGCGCCGAAACTGACGATTGACAAACTCACGAATGGGCTGGGAGGTTTCGATCGCATCGTGCGGCTGATTCCTAATGCTGCTTCGATTATCGGTGAAGGTTTCAATCCCATTGTCTTTTCGGGAGCATTGAACCAGGTGGAGAAGGAAGAAATAAAAACCTTGCTGAGCACGTTGGGAAAATGCCCGGAGGTTGCCGAAAATAAATTGGAGGCCTATGCAATTGTCACCGCTATGGGACCCACGTATCTATGGTTCCAATGGCAAGAACTACGTAACTTGGCCGAATCCTTTGGTATGACTTCAGCGGAGGCGGACGACGGGTGTTGCCGAGATGGTTGCCGGCGCCGCGAAAGCCCTGTTCGAGTCCGGCATGACGGCTGAGGAAGTAATGGATCTTATCCCGGTGAAACCGCTGGGCGATGAGGAGCAAATCATCCGTGCGATGTATAAGTCGAAACTGGGACCCTTATACGAGAAGCTAAAAAATTAATCGGCAGGCATCCAGAAGAGGTCGCTGTCGGGCAGTCCGACGGTAATGCCGGACCGCCCGTCGGTCAGGCCGAAGTGCTCCGCGGTGCGCCGATTCATATGGAGCTCCAAAACGAGGTCCGAGGCGGCATGATGGAATTGGATGAGCCATCTCGGGCCAAAGTCAAGGAGGCGGATGCTGCCGGTCAGCAGGTGTTCGTTGGACTTGGGCGGATGTTCAGCATCGCGCAAAACCACATGCTCCGCCAGGATGCCCACCACAACGCGGGTTTGCGGTGATGGCGGCTTGTTGCCGGCAGGAAGGCGCGTCGCAAAACCCAGAGTAGGACATTCGATCGTCAAACGTCCGCCCTCATGCCCGGTTACGATGCCATCCCACAGATTGTTCACGCCGAGAAAGTGCGCGACGTTCCGGGTGGCGGGCTGGCGATAGACCGTGATTTTATCCCCGGCTTGTTGAATGCATCCGTCCATAAGCACGCTGATCCGGTTGGCCAGAAAATAGGCTTCTGTGAGATCGTGTGTGACCAGCAATACCGTGAGCCGTTGCTGCTGTTGAAGCTCCCGCATCAGCCACCACAGTTCGCGCCGCAGGGATTGATTCAGCGAGGTAAAAGGCTCATCCAGCAATACCAAGCGCGGCTGGCTGGTCAGGGCACGCACGAGGGCGACACGCTGTCGCTCGCCTCCCGAGAGCGTATGGGGCAACCGCGGCAGAAGCGCACCGATGCCGGTTGCCTCTATCAGCTTGTCCATCAGCGGCTTGAATTTGGCGACAGGCAGACCTCGTGCCCGCGCGCTGTAGGTCACATTGTCGCGCACCGTCAGATGGGGAAACAGTCCTATCTGTTGCGGCAGATATCCCAATCCCCGGCATTCGATGGGTTCATGCGTGATATCCGCGCCATCGAGACGGATACGCCCTTGCTGGGGCGGCAAAATGCCCAGCACGGCGTTGAGCAGCGTGGACTTCCCGGATCCGGACGGGCCAAGCACGGCATGACATTCGCCCTCTGCCACCATCAGGTCGATATTCCGCAGCCGGAAACCGCCGGCAGATGCGCTGAGCGATTCCACTTCAAGCATGTGCGACCTTCCCCAGCAACCAGCGGGACAGCGACAGCGCCCCGAGTCCGGTAGCGACGAGCACCAGGATCAACGCCACCGTTCCCTCAATATCAGCGCCGGCCAGGCGCATGAAAATGGCGATAGGAAGTGTTTCCGTCCGCATCGCCATCGTGCCGGCGACCATGATGGTCGCGCCAAATTCACCGAGCGCTTTTGCCCAAGCCAGGATAAATGCCGCCAGAAGCCCCCGGCGCGCCAGCGGCAGCGTAACCGTGAAAAACGCCCGGCGTGGAGTGGCCCCCAATGAACGGGCGACCGTTTCCAACTCGAGCGGCACTTCATCAAATGATGTTTTCAACAGACGAACGGCAACGCCCAAAATCGTTATAAATTGGGCAAGCACTACGCCGGCAAATGTGAAAACAAACCGCACGCCATGTGCCTGAATCCATTCGCCGAGCGGATTGTTGAAGAAGATCAAGAGAATCGCTCCCAGCGCCGCCGGGGATACGATGATGGGAAATTCCAGAATGGTATCTACCACTTCCCGGCCGCGAAACCGGTAGCGAGATAACGCATAGGCCGCCGGCACTGCCAGCAGAATTGCCAGAAATGCCGCGACTGTCGCCCCGATCAGCGAAAGCTGAATCGAGAACAGCGTCCGCACCGAGGTCAACATCCCATGAAGCGTTGACAACTTCAGGAACCAGCCCAGCGAAATAATCAGCCCGCCATACAATGCCAGGACCAGCAAGGCGGCGATGATTGTCGTGCGGCGCAGATTCATAGGCAACGGCCCTCTTCCTTACTTCTTGATCCACTCCGGCGGAACCGTGTATTCCCCGCCGATGGGTTTGGAAGCGCCCAGCCACGCCTTCGCCTCTTCCGCTGTGGCAAAGTAATGGTGACGGGCAAAAATCTCCCGGCCTTCGGGGCCGGCCATAAAATCGATAAATCGCCGGGCAGATGCATTATTCTTCGTAAACTTTGATACTGCAATCGGGATGTAGCCGATGCGCTGAATTTGCGTGGCCGGCAACCGGACTGTTTCGATGCGCGCGGGATCCCAATGCTCGAAAACGCTCCACCCGATCACCGCATCCGCCATTTTCAGAGAAATCGCAGTGGCGGTTTTCTCGCACGATTCCGTATAGTTGATTAGGTTGCGCTGGAAGGCCGCCTTTTCGGCAGCCGTAAATTCCTTCTCTATGATCTCGACCGCATATGCACCGACACAGACCGTTTCGGGATTGCCTATGGCCACGTGGAGACCGGGACGCGTCAGGTCCCGCAGCGTACGGATGCCAAGCGGATTGCCCTTTGCCACATTAATGGCGGAAACCAGATATACAATCGTTTTTTCCGAGTCGGCAAACACATCGCCGCCGCGCTTCGCTTTCTCCATGTAATCGGACGACCCCGGGAAATAGATGTCCCCTTGTTTGGCAAGTTTCATTTGCGCAAGCACCGAGCCGCTGCCGCCGAACACCAGATCGACCTTTACGCCGGTCTTCTGCTCGTACAGCTTTGCCGCCTCCTCCGTGGGGGGCTTGGAGGCTGCGCCGGCAAATATCAGCAAACTTTCGGCAGAGCGTGCCGGCACACCGCTCAGGCAACCTACGAGCGCGAAGGCCCCAATCAGGATTTTCATGATGGTTGAATGCATGTCGCCTGGCTCCTAATAAAGATACGCATACAAGAAGGATGATATTTATACACGACAGTGTTATTTATAAACAAGCATTTTTATAGGAACAAGGAGTCCTGCGGACGGGCTCTCCAGAGCCGTCCGACTGTTCATTTGCCTGCATCGGACGGCTCTGGATAGCCGTCCTCACAGGGTGCAGAGCAGGCTGACAAACCTTAATTTGGACAAGTCGGGCCTGAAGCCCCGACCCACATGATTTTCTGGTTTAGGATGACGGGTATGCGTGAAAGGAAATGTTTTCCTACTTCGCTCTCTTGGCGATTATTTCCGGTGTAGGTGCGGCACCACCTCCTCCTGCGCCGCCTGCGACTTCGCGGGTAAACCGGATTTCTTCGCCCGAGATCTTGCCTTTCCACACGATTTTCATTTCGTTTTCGCCGAACTTGCGCACAAGGTGAAAAGAAATATCGCTGCCGTTGATCTTGCCGTCCTTAATATCCGCCGGACCGGCCTGAGGATTGTCCACGGTCCCGGATAAAACGGTCCCATCCACTTTGAAATTCAGCGTAATGTCGACGTTCCCCTGGTCGCCGGGAACGGGTGCAATCCATTTGCCTGTTACATCGGCAGCCCACGCGGACGCCAGCAGAACTGCCAGAACTATTGCAGCAAAAGAAATGATCTTGCTTTTCATGCGCGCTCCTCCCTCTTTCAGCTCATTCATATCAGTTAAAACGCCTTGATTCCACTTTCTGTTTCGCGATTCTATCCCTTAATCATAATTCGAAATTAAAAAGTTTTTGGATGTTTCTTTCCCGGGCCGCTTCCCTTTTTGGTCAAGCCCATTATTATCTAAGATATCGGACGGCGGGCAATTGCAGCGAAGCTTCGCGGCCATGTTTGGCTGGATGGTCAAAGACCTCGGCTTCTGAGCTCCTTTTCCGAAAAGCCGAAATAATGGCCGATTTCGTGAATGACCGTTTTTACGATCTGCTCTTCCATCTCACTCCGGTTGTTGAAGGCTGTTTCGAAACTGTCTTTGTAGAGCTCGATACGGGTTGGTTCCATCTGAATATTGAACATGGAACGCCTGTTGTATGGCACGCCCGTGAAAATCCCGAACAGCAGGCGGCCTTTGTATTGATCCCGAAGCACAGCTCGGCACTTTCTCCCTGGCCAGCACCTGAATGTCTTCCCTTGTTAATATCTCCCTGAATTTTTTGGGGACTTTGTTCAGGGCTTTTTCAATGGCTTCTTCGAATTCGCTTAGTTCCATGGATTCACTGAGCCCTATGAAAATCCGTGCAATCGGCGAGCGTCAAAAATCCCACTCGTCGATAGGCAATTCTATACTCTCGCATCGGGCCATGATCTCCAAATTCCTTCTTTATTTTTGAGTAATTGGCGGATACGGCTCCGGGCAAAATGAGTTAGCTTATAGAGAAAAGGCCATTATGAAATTTTTCAAGTCCTCCGCCAAAACCGGAAGGCTTGATCGGCTTATAACCGCTCTGGCAGGCGCAGAGCATAGACTGGGAGCAAGTACATGAAAAAAAAGACTGTGATTCTCGGTATTCTTCTTATTTTGGGAGCCTTCAGTGCTGCCTCCGCAGCGGAGAAATGCGACCGGGCATGCCTGGTTGCCCTGATGGATCAATATCTCGCGGCTGTGGTAAAGCACAACCCGGCCGGAGTGCCGATCGCAAGCGATGTGAAACTCGTCGAAAATCTCAATGCTATTCCCATCGGCAAGGGACTGTGGGAAACGGCCACCGGCGGCCCGACTGAATTTAAAATTTATGTCGCCGATCCCGTTGCCGGACAAATCGGATTTATGGGAGTGATGCAGGACAAGGGCAAGCCCGTACTTCTTGGCGCCCGCTTGAAACTGGCAAACGGCAAAATCACCGAAATCGATCATATGGTGTCGCCGCTGAATGACCCGCTGCCTGCCGGTCTTATCAAACCGCGGGCCGGGCTGATCACAAAGATCGCCGCTTCCGAGCGAGTTTCGCGCGAGCAGATGCTGAAAGCCGCGAATGGCTATTATGACGCGATCGAGCAGAGCGACGGCAATGTCGCGCCATTCGCCGACGAATGCCAGCGGCGCGAAAACGGCGATCACAGCCGCAAATAATCAGGACCCTCTTCCGCCGAACGCTCAGCAGGCTCCGGGAAGCATTGCCATGTTCGGCCGGATGAAGTGCGGCCCGCAGCTCAGCACCGGGATCATGGGCTACATCACGGATATCAATCAGCGGCGCCTGTTTGCCGTGGATGAAGAAATGGGACTTGTCATGGTCTATTCCATGTTTAACCATGACGGCGAACCCAATCCGCTCAAGATCAAAGGCGTGCCCGGAGTTACCGAAAGTCCCAACGATTGGGGAAAATTTACCGTCCCGGCGGCGCATATTTACAAAATCAAAGGCGGCAAGATCTATGAAATTGAGGCCATGGCCATCGTCGGCGTTCCCTACCAGGTCGGCGACGGCTGGAATTGCACCCGAAAATGCCTGGTCGATATGATGGACCAGTATCTGGCCGCCCTGCCGAAGCACGATCCCTCGCTCGTTCCTCTGGACAAGAACGTGAAACTCGTCGAAAACGCGAAAAAGATTCCGACCGGCAAAGGCTTATGGAAGACCGCTACGGGCGGGCCGACCGATTTCAAAGTGTATGCCGCTGATGTCGACCAGGGACAAATCGGTTTCATCGGCGTCATTGAAAACGAAAAAAAGCCGGCCATCGCGAGCGTCCGGCTAAAGGTCGTAAACGGCAAGATCGCCGAGATCGATCATATGATCGCATCCGACGGCAAAAGCCCCCTGAATCCCAACATGTCCAAAGTGAGGCCGGCGTTGCTTGAACGGCTGCCGAAACTGGAACGGGTTCCGAACGAGCAGATGCAGAAGATCGCAAATTCGTATTATGAGGCCATCGTTCAGGACAACGGGAAGGTCGCCCCATTTGCCGACGAATGCGAGCGCAGGGAGAACGGCGGCATTTCCGCAAACGATCAGACGCAGACCCCGGAAGAAGCCGCGAAGGACGATTTTTCGGTCTTCCGAAAGATGACCTGCAGCGATCAGCTCAGCACGGGCGTCATGAGCTACATTACGGACATCAACCGCCGGCGCGTGTTTGCCGTCGATGAGGAGATGGGCCTGGTCTTCGCATACTCCATATTCGTCCATGACGGAACACCCAAAGTGATGAAAATCATCGGCGTCCCCGGAGTCACCGAAAGAAAGAATGATTACGGCCCGTTCGACCTGCCGGCCGCCCATATTTTCAAGATCCGGAACGGCAAGATCTATGAAATCGAAGCCATCGGATATATGGCGAAGCATGGAATCAAGAATGGCTGGGAGTAGACTATAAGGAAGCCGAATACAGGAGTCAGGAAACAGAATCGCTCCTGACTCCTGCTGATATCCGGATGCTTGCCCAGGCATTGAGAGTACCTCCGACAAAATCTGCAGGACAAACCGATCGCATGCTGAAGTATTCAGCCCCGGTGAAGATTCTTTGGTATTACAATGTTGCTTTGAACGGCTTTAATTTCACTCACTTCGGGATCGAATCAATGGAATACACTTTTATTGATCAGGGATTGAAGAAGCGCCTGCGCGAATTTTATGAAGATGAGCTCAAACTTACAGTTCTCACCGGCGCAGGGCTTTCCGCTGACAGCGGCATTCCCACTTTTCGTGATGTGGATGGTTTCTGGACAGTCGGTTCGGAGAACTACACACCGGAGGAAATGGGAACCTATAGGATGTTCCGCGCGAAGCCGCTGGAAGTATGGAAGTGGTACCTGTACCGCAAAGGCATCTGCTCAAAAGCATCACCCAACGAGGGACATCACGCCATCAGGCAGCTCGAGGAAATGTTTGGCGACCGTTTCAGGCTGATTTCCCAGAATGTAGATGGACTGCATCTGGCCGCCGGCAACTCACTGGAAAGGACGTATTTTATTCACGGCACACTCGAACAATGCCGCTGCGGGAAGGAATGCTCACAGGAATTATTCCCCTTCCCCGATTTTACATTGGAAAAAGGGGAAGAACTGACAGAAGAACAGTCAGAAAAACTGAAATGCCCCAGGTGCCATTCATTCACGCGTCCTCACGTGTTGTGGTTTGATGAATTCTATGATGAGGAACACTACAGGCGGGACAGTGCGCTGCGTGTATCCAATGAAACGGGCCTGCTGCTTATAGTAGGCACGTCAGGCGCCACCACTTTGCCACAACTTGTTGTGCAAAACACAATGGACAAAAAGGGAATCGTGATAGACATCAATAAAAAAACCAATCACTTTTCTACGCTGGTGGGAAGAAGTGCAAACGGATTCGCATTAAAAGGCAGCAGCAGCGATATTCTTCCTGAGTTTGTAGCCTGTTTCAGTGAATTTGCCGAAGCGGCGAGATAAACAAGGAAAATCCAAGACCATGCAGAGCGAGTATCCTGGCCCGAAACTGGACCCGCGCGATCAGAGTCCGGCCGTGTTCCTTGAACGTGCCGGCCAGCATTCGTTGTCAGCGCGAAATGCGCGGCGCTGGCTCGCGCTGGTAATCGGAAGGGGGGAGTGCGGGCTGGCGGAGTGCGGCCGCCGCGGCATTCTGCCGCAGCATTTTATAGAAAAGACTTGCGAGCTTCCGCGGTTGCGCCTGGAAAAACACATCATCTCCGAAGCTTCGAAGTTTCAGAAGCTCGTCTTTCGCACTGCCGACGCGCTGCCTGTCGAATGCGTATTGATCCCATTGCGCCGATCCGGTGCAGTTTCAATCTGCCTTTCTTCCCAGATCGGCTGCGTAATGCGCTGTTGCTATTGTTCGACGGGAAAAATGAGTGCGCAAAGAGATTTGCAGACATGGGAGATCATGGATCAATTCATCCAGGCGCGCGAAATCGTGCACCGCGGGGGAGGGCGCGTCACGGGTGCCGTTTTTATGGGAATGGGGGAGCCGTTCTTGAACTATGATCGTGTGCTGGCGGCCGCCGAACTATTGAGCTTCCCCATCGAAGCGGCTATCAGCGCCAAGGCCATTACCATCAGCACCGTGGGCCTGGTCACGCAAATTGAGAAGTTCACCTCAGAAGATCGGCATTTTCGTCTTTCGATCAGCCTGGGAGCTGCGACGGACGAGAAGCGGAAATTGCTGATGCCATTGGCCGCTCGCACCCCCATCGCCGGAATTATGAACGCCGCCAGACGGCATGCCCAATCAAGGCATACGAGAGTGATGCTGTCTTACGTGTGTGTCAGCGGAGTGAATGTTTCAGAGGACGACGCCCGCGCGCTCGGCGACCTGATTAGCGACACTCCCGTCCGGCTCGATTTGATTGATGTCGATGATCCTACAGGCCGCTATCTTCCGCCATCGCAGGCTGAACTAAACAGATTTCGTGATGCCCTGAGGCGCTATGTCAGACAGCCGGTAGCCCGGAGATACTCGGGCGGCTCGGATATAGGGGCGGCATGCGGAGCCCTGGGCGGCAGTCAAAATGCCTGATCCGCATCAGGCCGGAAATCAGGGAAGTCCCACAAGGAACACCCCATCCCATTCGCTCATAAAGTCCCGTGGTATATTGGTCAATGCGGATTGAGGCTGCAGAGGCTGAACGATTCGCGTCAAGTCCGCACAAAGGAGGCATGAGTGAATAGAGCAATCTGGCGCATCAAGCTGGGCTTTGGCCTTGCGGCCGCGACAGCGTTCGTGCTGCTCGCAAACCTGATGGTGTTCGGTATGCCGAAGGAAACGACCTTTTGGGTGATGCACAGCCTCGCAATGATGCCAATTGAGATCCTTGTCGTGACGCTCATCTTGAACCAACTGCTGGAAGGCCGAGCCCGGCAGGAGATGATCCACAAACTCAATATGGTGATTGGCGCTTTCTTCAGCGAGGTAGGCTCTGATCTACTGCGACGCATTACAGCCTTCGATGCCGACGTTGAAGTTCGCGAAAACTTCTTTGTAAAGGATGACTGGGACGACAGCAGTTTCGCCAAGGCGAAGGCGGTCGCGGCGGCCTACGACTATACGGTGGATGCTGCGCGTGGCGACCTGGCTGGGCTGCGGGATTTCCTCGTCTCCAAGCGCGACTTCCTGCTGCGGCTGTTGAAAATCCAAACCTCCTCGAACACGCGTCGTTTACCGACGCGCTGTGGGCCGTCTTCCACGTCGCTGAAGAGCTCGAGAATCGGTCGAATTTGAGCGGCCTTTCCGCGGCTGATCTCGCGCACCTCTCCTACGATCTTAAGCGCGCCTACGCCGCCCTTGCGGGCGAGTGGCTCGACTACATCCGACACCTCAAGTTCACATACCCCTACCTGTACTCGCTCGCCGTGCGGCTCAATCCACTCGATCCGAATGCCAGGGCTGAGATGTGAACATTAATATAGAGGCTTCCTTCCGCTTCTATTAAGGTATCTATTAATGAAAAGACATTGGCTATTCAGCGGAAATTGAATTTATGGATATTTCAACCCTGCACAGAGTTCTTTCTATTCTGGGAAGAGAAATTTTTAGTCAATGGACGGCAGCTATGAAAAGGCTGCGCCCTGAGGCTAGTTCCCCAGAAACGGGCTTCAAACACTTTCAGGAGCAGGTGCAAGCCTGCGGCCCCGGACACGCCAGCCGGACGACAGAAGGGAAAATTGGAGTGGCGCCCAGGGCGGCGGCGGGAGGAGGAGAAAACACATGAAGGTTGGATACTTGACCGGAGGTCTCGCTCTCGGCGTTGCGGCCGGCATTCTCGCCGGAATGGTCGGGGTCGGCGGCGGAATTATCATCGTGCCTGGGTTGCTGTACTTCTTCAAGATGGACCAGCATACGGCGCAAGGAACCTCGCTTGCCGTGCTCCTTCCGCCAACCGGGCTATTCGCTTTCCTCCGCTACTACAAGGCGGGCCACGTGGATGTCAGCATCGCATTGGTTGTGATTGTCGGCGTGTTGCTCGGCGGCTATTTCGGGGGCGGCTGGGTGCAGAGATATCCGGACCTGTGCTCCGCAAAGGATTCGCCGTTTTTATGTTCGTCGTCGCGCTGAACATGTTCTTCCAAAAGTAGGAAGGCCTGCCGTGAAATTGTAAAACCTCGCGAGAGAGTGCTGCCTCCCCCGGATGGCCCACATGCCTGCAGGTTTCCGCCCGAAAGCAGCAGCCATTCCCAGGCAGGCATCGCCTGATTTACCGAGATCACCTCGAGGCACGGTGCAGATGACTTCGCCTGAATCCATAGAAAAAATATAGGACCATGCCGACGATAAGCCAGATGCCGAAACGCACCCAGGTGATCCATGGAAGGCCCAGCATCAGATAGAGACAGGAAAGGATACCGAGAATCGGGACTAGTGGCACGAACGGGGTGCGAAATGCCCTCGGCCGCCCGGGATCCCGTTTGCGCAGGATCAAAATGCCCATACACACGAGGATGAACGAAACAACGTCCCGATATTCGTCAGGTCCACCATCTCGTCGATGCTCGTGAACATGGATGTGATCCCGACGGCAGCGCCGGTCAGAATAGTGGTCACGTAGGGAGTTCGATACCTGGGATGGACCTTTGCAAAACTCCGGGGAGCAGCCCGTCCCGAGCCATCGAAAAGAAGATCCGGGGTTGGCCAAGCTGGAAAACAAGGAGCACCGCCGTATGAGCGACAACGGAGCCGAATGCCACGATGCCGACGAACAGATCACCCCATCGTGGGATCCGGGCATATTGGAGTGCTAGTGTCAGCGGTTCCGCTTGCTGTGTGGCAAGCACACGGACGAGAGACGAATAGGGAATGATGCCCGTGAAAACCGCCGCGACAATAATATAGATTATCGTACAGACGATCAGCGATCCGATAATGCCGATCGGGAGGTCGCGCTTTGGGTTGCGGACCTCTTCGGCAGCCGTCGACACCGCATCAAATCCGATATACGCGAAAAAGACGATGGCGGCCCCGGCCTGAATCCCCGCCCAGCCGTTCGGCGCGAACGGTGTCCAGTTTGCCGGTTTGACATAATGAATCCCTATGAAGACGAAGAATAACAGAACGACTAGTTTGATGAGGACCATGACCGTGTTGGTGCGGGGCTCTCGCGTATACCAAGAGCAGCACGATCGTAATTAACGCAACGATGCCGACGGAAGAAGGTTGAAGACGATCGGCACACCGAACAGATGAGGGGCATTCTCTAAAAGGCCGGGGATTTTCCGCGCCGTTCTGAAGTCTGTGGAAATCCAGTCGGGAATGATCAAACCGAATCCGGCGACGAAAGTCTTGAAATAGTTGGCCCAGCTGATGGCAACGGCGACATTGCCGACCGCATATTCGATGATCAGATCCCATCCGATGATCCAGGCAACGAGCTCACCGAGTGTCGCGTAGGAATATGTATAGGCGCTTCCGGAAATGGGGACCATCGCGGCGAATTCCGCATAGCAGAGCGCCGCGAATCCACAGCCAATCCCCGTGATGATGAAAGATACAATCAACGCGGGGCCGGCCCCGGGTCGCGCAAGATCACCTGCAGCCGCGGTCCCGATAGTCGCAAAGATACCCGCTCCGATAATCGCGCCGATCCCCAGCATCACAACATCAAACGCTCCCAGCACTCGCTTCAGCTGACGCTCGGGGGCCTCGCTCTCGTGCAAAATTGCATCAAGACTCTTGGTTCGGAAGAGTTGCATGAACATAGCGTATAGTCGAAATAAGCTGCCGAATTTCCTTGCTGCCTGCTCATACTATCCCCAGCTTCCAAATTGCAGGCAACATATCCAATGTGCCCATTTGCCCCGGGGATCCCATGGCAGCGACAATTTGGGATTTTACATCGGAATAGTGTTGCTAGTTTGGTATTTGTGCAACTCCAAGCCCTCCAACGATCAGGGCCACGCACCCGTTGACGCCAAAAATAATTCTTGACACGCTTTGTCCTATTGTACTATTGTTCTATTACACTATGGCAAACACCGCGAATAACAAGGTTTTGTTGCAAATCAACCCTTCCGACCCGACGCCGCTTATGCGCAGCTGGACCGTGCCATCCGGCTGGGGATTTCCATCGGGCGCCTGCCGCCCGACACTCAACTACCTACGGTGCGCCAGCTGGCCGTCGATCTGTGCATCAATTCCAATACTGTTGCCAAGGTGTACCGGGATCTGGAGCGGGCGGGATTCTGGAAACACGCCGGGGCATGGGCACCTTTATTAAATCTCCCGCACCCGATGCGATGGCCAAAAGCGAGCGCGACGGACTGCTGGCATTACTTGCCGACCGCTTTTTCGCCGAAGCCGCAGCAATGGGGTTCAATGCGGACCAGTTGCTGGCCCATCTCGTCAACAGGCTCGCGAAAGGAGCATAGATATGTCACTGCTGATCATCCAAATTGACTTGAAGCGAGGTTCTGCACCCAGGCTAAATGTCATTACCGTCTTATTTTTCTGGCGTTCTTTCTGCCCGGCCTGGGTTTGACCCTCTTCATGGATAGCCCGATCGGCATACTCGCAGGTTCCTGCTGGGATTTCTTGCCGCGCAGTCCCCGCAAATCGCCAGGCAGTGGGAGCGGGGGTGGTGCTCCGTCTGGGCAAATATCGCGGCCGGCGAGGGCCGGGCCTGTTCTGGATCCTGCCGTTCATCGACACCGTCTCGTCCTGGATCGACCAGCGGACCATCACCACCAGCTTTGCCGCCGAGCAGACCCTGACCTCCGACACCGTTCCGGTGAATGTGGACGCGGTCCTGTTCTGGATGGTCTACGATCCCGAGAAGGCCGCGCTCGAAGTGCAGGACTATCTGCAGGCCATCAGCTGGGCCGCCCAGACCGCGCTGCGCGACATCATCGGCCGGACTTCCCTGACCGATCTGCTGCGCGGCCGCGAGCAGATCGAAGCCGAACTGCAGAAGCTCATCGACGAGCGGTCCAATCCCTGGGGGATCACCGTGCAATCGGTGGAGATGCGCGACGTGATCATCCCCGTGCGCCTTGCAGGACGCCATGTCGCGTGAGGCCCAGGCGGCGCGGGAAAAGGAGGCCCGGGTCATTCTGGGAGAGGCCGAGCGCGAGATCGCCCATCTGTTCGAGGACGCCGCGATGTACCAGGCGAATCCGACCGCTCTGCACCTGCGGGCCATGAACATGCTTTACGAAGGTTTGAAGGAAAAGGGCGCCCTGATGCTGGTGCCGAGCACGGCAGTCGAATCGATGGGCATGGGCGGCATGCTGGTGCGGCCGGATGCGCCAGTCCCAGCTTCCGAAAAAGGCAGCGCCGGATCTCCTTCAGCTCCGACGAGCGGGGGAGCGTCATAAGAAAACAATCTCCTTCAGTGCAGAAGGGGAATTGACCATCGGGACTTTCATTGCATTTGTCCTGGACGGCAAGACGGTCTTTCCGTAAGGAGAAACCATGAAAAAATACACAAGATTAGTGCTGGTTTTCGGCCTTCTTTTTTGCCGCAGCACAGTTGCCCAAACGGATTTGACGGGCACATGGCAGGGCAAACTGGCTGTCCGCCAAAACGAAACCATTCAGTTCACCATTACCAAACAGTGGGATGGTTCATATACTGCGTTGTTTATTTCGCCACACAATATTAATCCCTCAACTGCAGTTAAATTTGACGGCGGCAGGCTGATGACATTGATGTGGCCGGCCTGCGCTGCTCCTATTCAGGGACCGTAGGCAACGACACTATCACCGGCGAATGGCGACAGCAAAATAGTGTTTATCCATTGGTGTTAACTCTGCAAAAGCCGGAAATAGGTGTTCTAAAACCGCTATTTGGAGAGTGGTACGGGACCATATGGCTGGAGGGAGCCGTAAAACGGGTCATCGTATTCAGATTTGGAACCACCAGGGAAGGCAAGTTTGCCGCTTTTATGGATTTTCCGGATACACCCGTGATAGGAAAGCCGGTCATCGATGTCACATTAGCCCGAAATAAGGTCACCTGGAAGGTCCCGGAAATCAGAATGGATTTTGCAGGACAGCTGTCTGGCAACAGCATCAAAGGTGTTAATAAAAACGGCAAGTATGAAGTGAATCTCACCAAGGGGAAATATCAACCGGGAATATTTAGCATGCCGGCTGAAGATATGCAGCGGTTGGCCGGACAATGGGTGGGCAAATGGGACGTCCCGGGGGTAACGGTTTACAGCATCTTGCTTCGCTTTGAAAAGACAAAGGACGGTAAGTTTGAAGCCTCTTTTAGTATTCCTTTGCAGGGCCAGCAACTCATGGCCGCACTTGAGGATGTTTCACTGAAAGGAGACCAATTGAGTTTCTGGGTTCCAAAGATGTGGAATGGCAACAATACGGGGTACACAGGAAAACTAAACAAAGATTCCATTATCGGGCACCTATACATTCAGGGGGAAGCAATATGCCGTCGATCTGATCCGGGGAGCTAAGAATCGAAGTTCCAATCACTCAGGTGAATATACCTGCCAACAAGGTGAAGAAACTGCTGGGCCGATGGAGTGGCAAAGCCAGCCCGGTTTATTTTGTCCTTCGATTCGAGCAAAATACCGACGGAAAATATGTCGCTTTCATTGACGACGCGAAAACCAACTCGAAGACATACAAAGGCCTGATGGTTATTCAAGCGTCCATGAAAGGCGCGATACTGTCTTTGAAGACTCCATTTCGGGGGCCGGAAATCAACGGCAAGCTAAATTTCTTCGGCAACAGGATGAACGGCACGGTGAAAGTGATGGAAGCGAATTCTCCTCCGCGATACTTGACTACTCCGCTTTCCCTGACCAAGGAATAAGCTTTCCAGATTCAACATAGATTCACGCTTCCCGGAAATGGCTTCCAGGAAGCGCTAAATCATCTTCGAATCGTGACCCAGGACGGGACCGCGGGGGAACACCCAATACTCCCAGGTTCTATCTCACCTTGAGCCTCAAGGTAGCAATGATGCCGACAAGGCAAATGGGAATCATCCAGTACCCTGCTACAGCCCATCCCTGCACTTCCTGGATTCGGGCAAATAGCGAAGGCCCGAATACATCCCTATATTCTGGCCCACCGCTGCTACAGACATGCCTATTCCGATCAACTGGGGCTTTCTTGCCACTTCCGGGACTGCCGCCAGAAGAACAGGAGCAATCGGGCCGCCGACGATTCCAAATATAATCATGTACATCGGGATCATCCATCCGGTAACCGTAAAGGGCACCGCGAACGTCAAGGTCATCAGGATATAGGGAATGAGGATCATCATCTTGCGCTTCCCTAGCCGATCCGATATCCGGCCGCCGATAGGCCCGGAAAAGATGGAAGCCAGCATAATGAAGGCGGTGACAAAAGATGCGTTCATGAGAACGCCTTTTTCAAATGTGAGGGAATAGCCGCGCCCGACTTCCAGAAATGCGGGGAGAAAGGAACACATAGCCATGACAACCAGGTTGTAGCACCCGAACGCAATACTGATCATCCAGAAGTTGCTATTAGCCATGCCTTTCAACAGACTGGGCGATTCCTCTTGTGCGGAAGCGGCCGGTGCTGGAGTTTCATACATTTCTTCTTTTTTAGGCATACGAAACAGCACAGCGAACAGGACGAAAGCAAATGCCGAAAAACCGGCGCCTGCCCACCATACTGAACGCCAGCCATAAGATACGGCCATGGAGGGAGCGAGAAGGAGGGTCACGACGTTTCCAATCCCCACGCTGCTTGCCCATATCCCCGTCGCCAAGGCGCGCTTTTGCGCCGGAAACCAGACACTTATGGCAAATGGCGCCGCCACCATAATCAGCCCCATTCCCACCCCTTCAATAAACCGGCCGAAAAACAGCATTCGAGATGTCTCAGCTATCGCGCCCAGGCAGGATCCGACCGCTACGGATCCGACTGCAACCAGCCCGGTCAATTTGATTCCGAATCTCTTCAGGATATAGCCTGCCGGAATCGCGAGAACAAATCCCATTATCGAGAAGATAGACATCAAATCGCCCGAGCCGCTCATGCTCAGGTTGAATGCCTTTTGTATCGTTGTCATCACGGGAGGTAATTTAAATAAATTCAGCGGTGCGGCCAAAGTGGCCATATATAATGCAAACAGGACTACCCAGGCATATCCGGGCATCTTTGCGGATGTTTTTGACATCGTAGCGGCTTGCTGACTCATCAGGTTCTCCTCTAAATTGGGAATTTCAAATGTGAATGCACCTGTTCGGCATTCTCCGGAGTCACTTGTTATTCATTGATGGATCGGGTGCTGAGGCGATCATAGTCCAAAGCCAGGCTATTGCCATAGCAAAATGTCATGCAAACGGGCAGGTCAAATACGCTGCATTTTTATGCTGCAACCTGTAATCCGCAACGCGACTGTCGCGGATTTGTCGTTAAATTATGTTGCCTATAGGTGTAATTAAGCTTACAGTGCCACGCTTTTTGTTTGCTGTGCAAGCGGCCCCTCAGGTCCGCATTAATTATAGTTAGGAGAAAGAAGTGACTTGGCCAAGGTCGTTTATATTTCGGAAAACCTTAGTGAATGAGCTAAAATCTCCGCGATATCTGCCCGGCTAGTAAGTGCTAGTATGGACGACATCTTTTTTGAGGTGAGAGTGTGCGAATAAAAGCAATGTGGATCTGTGCAATAGTTCTGTTATTGAGTTTCGGGCTTGTCAGCTGCAAAAGCGGGCCCAAGGTGACGTCTGATACTGTAGCCACGGCTGATACTGCAGCCTTTGTAAACAAAAAAGAGATCAAGCTGGCCGAGGTGGAAAAGCTCTTTCAAAACAGGGTCAAACAATCCAATCAAACTCCGTCTCCGGAAGAAGCCCAGACGCTGCGCCTGGATATTCTCCGTCAGCTGATCAATGACGAGATCTTGATGCAGCAGGCTGCCAAGGATGGTCTGGAAGCGACTGAAGCCGAGATCCAAGCGAAGCTCGCTGATTTCAAGAAGAATTTCACCGGAAGAGCGCCTTCAACAGTCTCTCAAAGATCAAGGACTGACGGTAGACGATATCCGTGAGGAATTAAAGAAAAGCTCAACCATTGAGAAACTCTACAACAAGGCAATGACCTTCAATGCCAGTGTTTCCGACGCGGAAATCAGCGACTTCTTCAACAAGAACAAACAAAATTACAACCTGCCCGAAACCTGGCACGTCTGCCACATTCTGATCACACCCAAGAGCGATCAAGCTCAAGTAGTGGGCAATACCAGGGGATTTGATGCCAAAGCCGTTCAAGAGGCGCAAGATCGAGTGTTGCGTGCGCTGAAGCGAGTGCTTGGCGGCGAGGATTTTCGAACAGTGGCACGCGATAGTTCGGATGATGCCCGATTCGCGCCATCCGGCGGTGACCTGGGATTGCTTTCCGCGCAACAAATGGAACAGCAGCTTGGGCCGGCTTTTCGCCAGGCGGTGCAGAGCTTGAAGCCGGGCGAAATCTTTGCCAAGCCGATAGTGACTCAATATGGGTTTCATGTTGTAAAGCTGATTGAAAAACCTCCCGCGGGTCAGCGTGATTTATCTGACGCTAAAGTTCTGGCCAACGTTCGTCAGAACATCCTTAGCCGGCGCGAAAACCTGCTGAAAACGGCTTATCTGGACAAGATCCGGTATGAAGCGAGTGTGCAAAACGTTTTGGCAGCAAGGATTCTCCGCGAAATGAGCAAAACAGCCCAGCCCGCGGCCAAGAAATAACAGGAGGTTCTACAGGTAGCAGCGCAATTAATTTGTTTTACGCTGGAGGTGGAAAGTATGAAATCTAAGGCGGTTTGCATTCTGGTTGTTATTCTGATTGCAGCGTTTGCCGCATCCTTGGGATGGGCGGCCGATGAAGCAAAGATTGTCGTGATGAATCCGCGCGGGATTCAGCCCGAAATACGCAAGATTCCAATGGCCGCGCGTCCGGCCACGCTGGACGGCAAGACGGTTTATATCGTGGACACCAAATATCCGAACACGAAGCCGTTTGTTACAGAGCTCTTTGCTGCGCTACAGGCAAAATATCCCAAGACGACATGGGTGTTGCGGGACAAGTTCGCGGGTTACATGGATGATGACCCGAATCTGTGGAAGGAAATCAAAGCGAAGGGTGCGGGAGCTATCGTTTTGGTGGGACATTGAAGCAGCTGCTCGCCGGCGGTCGTCGGCCATGCAGTGACCTTGGAAAGAATGGGCATTCCCGCAGTTCCGATGATCACGATGCGGTTCCAGGAACTCGTGACAACGATTTCCTATAAAAAGGGAATCCCGAACATGCGGATTACCTATACACCGCACCCCATCACGGACAGGCCGGCCGATCTGTGCCGGAAATATGTCGCCGGCAATGACCCGATCACGGGCAAGCCGATGTTGGATGAAATTTATGCGAGTTTGACCAGGCCGCTTTCGGCAGAAGACAGCAAGGCGGGATTTCTCAAAAGAGATCCGCGGCCAAGGCTGCTGGAGCCCAACACCCCCGATAAGCTCATGGAGTATTTCCATGCACAGGGCTATACGGATGGGAATCCGGTCATTCTTCCCACCGAGCAGAAGGTCGCGGAAATGCTGAAGGCCACGAGCCGCAAGCCGGATGAATGGGTAGGCCAGATGCGCCCATCGCCTCCGCATGAAGCCTGGTATTACACCGTCGAGATGGTTGCGGTGAATGCGGTCATGGCCGGCGCAAAGCCTGAATATTTCCCAACGATTCTGGCTATTGCATCCAAGGGACTCACCTCGATGTTCAGCTCCACCTCCTCTTTCGCCAGAATGGTCGTGGTGAACGGTCCCGTGGTCAAGGAAATCGGCATGAACACCAGTATCGGAGCGTTGGGTCCGAACAACCGAGCCAACTCTTCCATCGGCCGATGCTGGACGCTTGATATCGAAAAACCTGGGCGGATCGGGGAAACCCGGAGAGACCTACCTGGGCAGCCAGGGGAACCAGCTGAACTACAACAATCTCTGTTTCCCGGAGACGGAAGAAGGACTGCCGGCCGGATGGAATCCGCTGCATGTGCAGAAGGGATTCAAGAAATCCGACAGTGTTGTCAGTCTGTTCAGTGGGTGGAGTTTCAGTGATATTGCATGGTATTCCCCACTGCCGCAGCATGAAGTGATCCGTGGATGGCTGGAGCATTTCTTCTCCTTCGGCACGGGGCAGGCCACGCTGGTACTCGACCCGATTGTGGCGGCTGATGTGGCGGCGAATGGATATCCGACCAAGGAAGCCTTTGCAAAATTCCTGGCCGAAAAGACCGGGACGCCGGGCTGGTTGTACTGGTCGCAACATGAGAGAGAACTGAAGCAGGCGAAGGAGGGAGTGGAACCTTACGCCGGCTGGTACAAACAGGGCCAAGGCGCGGTCATCCCCGTTTCCCGCTATACCAGAGGCGGCGGTGTCACAAGGAATACCGCCTTCATGGCATCCAAAGACAACAATGAACCCACGACCTCAATCGAGATTGTCGTCACCGGCGGAGGAACGAATACTTTCTGGTCCGGCGGAGATTTCGGTTATGCCGGCAGCGCTTCCGTGGATCAATGGAGATAGGAGGAGAGATCGAATGAAAAATAGATTTGCAGTATTTATCATTGCCCTGTTGGTTATCAATGACCACAGTAGTTCTCCACCCTGCAATGGCGCAGGACAATTCTCCAAGAAATCCGGCGCCCATAGGTTCGCCGGTACGATCCATGATTGAACTCGGATCTGTCTACACGAACATCTATGACATCGCCATCACTGTCCTTGAAACGGTTCGCGGCAAGGAAGCGATGGAGCGTTTGAAGACGGCTAGTCCGGATATCAAGATGCCGGCGGAAGGTTTTGACTATGTCCTGGCCCGGGTCAAATTTGATTTCCGGGGAAGATATGTCAGCGATACGCTGCCCTTTACTCTTGGGGATGAGCCGCTTCAATGGGTCGCATTGTCGGGATCGGACCTGACGGAGTATGACCATGTTTCGGTATCGGCTCCCAAGCCCGCATTGGTCGGCACTGTAAAGCCGGGCGGCGCCATGGAAGGCTGGGTTGCGTTTGCTGTAAAACAAAATGACAGCAAACCGATCATGGTATTTGATCCGGACACCGGCGGCGCCACCGGGCGCGGAAAGACGGTGTTCTTCAAGCTTTATTAGTTGATTCCAGATTCCAGATTTCAGATTCCAGATTCCAGATTATTACAATTTGGAATCCGGAATCCGGAATCCGGAATCAAAGTCTAGGCTTCCCATTTATAGCGTCCCTTCTTCTTCGCTTTCAGTTTCTCCACCCCGCACTTGAAGCACAGCCCGCCATGGCAGCTTATCGTCCCGCCGCACTCCGGACACCGCCATTTCTCCTCTTCCCTTCTTAAAAACTGCTCCATTCCCTGCTCTTTAATAGAATCGAGATTTTCAATCATGCTCATGTGATAGTTCGTACGGTAGCGCTTGTCCAGGCGCTTCAATCTCCGGCATGGATACTCCGTGCACTCGTAGCAATACTGCACGAGTCCGTTCCCCAGCCGCTCGCAACTCTTCTTCATGAAAGCGCAGTTCTTCCCCCGCGGTCGGCACCCCGCGCAGTAACTTCGCCTGATTCCATGCTTTTTCAGGTCATATTTCTGTGCCAGAAAGGCAGAACATATTGCGCAGTTCATCCCGCAGGGTGCGATGAGTGTCGTTTCCATTCTCACCTCAATCAATTTGGCAAATTTCTATATTCATACCACATTTCTATGAGTAAAATTTCATATTTGAAGCTTTGGAAGCCCCGAAACATCCGTAAGGCGGCTTATGGACTATATACGCTTCAATAGCCAGAAGTTTGAAATGCCGATTTCCAAAAACAGGATGCAGCGCATTCCACATCCCTATTATCTGCATCAGGCGTTTCCGGTACATCCCCATGGCTATTGGCAACCAGAGGAGGCCGTTGCCCATGACTGAAGAGCGTGGCGAGATTGAAGGACTCTCGAGGGCACAGCGTGCGGCTTTGCGCACGGCTGAAGAGATGGCATCCCGCCTGGAGGCAAACGCGCGCGGTCGGTTGACAACAGACTTACATAGATGCGGGTGCACCGATGAGATGTTCGAAGAAGCGATAAGGAACATCCGCGCACATGCCAGGGTAGCGGTGCATTTCCACCCGGACCGCTTCGGGCTTAAGCCGATAACGGTGGCAGAGGCTCTGCTCAAGGAAGGCCAGTACCTGAATCAATTTGAGACGGGTTTGTCGAGCGGGGGCCGATCAGCCTTTCCTGGCGGAGACCGGGACCGGTGGGAGAAAGATCTCTTTGGTGGCGCCTATCATGCGCCAGCAGTAGTCGCCGCCGAGCGTCCCAAGTATGGAGCCCTGGCACTAGTGCATCATCCGGACGGTCCGACGCCGCGCTTTGGTTCGTGCTACTTTGTGCTTCGTCTGGACGTCTCCCGGCGCTGCTCGTTTACATTTGCCGGAAGCGAGCAGACGCTTGCAGCAGAGCGCCTGGGAACGATCGACAGAATGGCCAGCGTAATGGCCGCGCTGCTAAGGGAAGTGGCGACCGGCGAGGGCGCAAGGGTTCCATGGCCGCCATTTGTTGCGCCGACATTGGGTATCGAGAACCTGACCATTCCGCGGCTTCTCGATATCTTGTGCAGAGAGCTCCCTCTGCCTCCAGCGAACCCTTCCACGGGCACGCCTGGGCGGGTCCTGGACTCATGCGTGGAAGCGCAGGTGCATGGCTCCATCAACCTGCAATGCGATATCGAACGTCTTGTCATCGACCCGGTTTTCGACGAAACACCTACGGGAGAGATACTGAATGAGATTTCTCGCAGATACCAAATCCCGATCCAGCGCCATTGCGGGTTTCAGCTTCCCGTATATGCGGTCCCTGACGATTTTCGAGGCCCCGCAATGCCGAAGCTCGCACGGAGAATTGCGAAAAACGGGCTCCTGGACGCGGCCGTGATCGGCGCGGCCGAGGCCACGCTGTATTCGCAGCCCGAGCTCTGGCGAGACTGGGGATCCCGCGAGGAGACACTCCAGCACTTGAAACAACTCTGGCATGTGGTCGTGCACTATGGCGCCCCGCTCCGACGATCCGTCGCCGTAGTAGAAAGCCCGTGAGAAATGAAAGCTAGGCCTCCCATTTATAACGTCCCTCGGACTGATTATTTCGCATCGCCCGGAACCGGACTCTGCGGCTTTGGCTTGGGCTGCCGACCCATGATTTGTTCGCTGCTCACGCCGGGGACATTTATTGTCAGAGTGTGCACATATCGTAGCTTCCCGTTGACCAATCGAAATGAATGGGAATCCGGCGTGCCCGGAGGATTGCCGAAGCGGCAAAAGATATTGACCGTTCCCATATCCACGTCGACCACATAGCTCCGGTTGATGATGGGCAGCTTGTCTTCGGGAAAACCGATGTCGCAGGTTGCATTAGGATCATCGAAGTTCCTGGTGGTATACATTCCTCCCTCAAGGCGGGCACATGGCTTGCCAAAGGGCACCGGGACAGTCTTGTCGGAAAAGTGATCGAAGTACGCGTTGCCGGCATTGATCAATGCCTGACGATCCACGCGCTCATTGGCATTCAAGACTCTCCAGTCTTCTGCCTTCGAGTATTTCAAATAATTATCAGCGTTGAAAAGCCAGTCGCCCTTTTTGGTTACCATGCTGTCGATTTCCGAGATCTTGCCGTCCTCGACTTTCAGGCGGGTCCCCAGAACATAGGGGAGGCTGCCTTCAGTAACGATCACTTCAGTGAACGTCCGGCAACTGTCGACGTCAAGCAGACTGCGATGGAAGGCAATGGGTAAAGGAGTATTCCAGAGGCCCCGATCCTTTTTGATCTCTATCATGTTCTCAATGTACTTCACTCGGGCGGCAAGGGACATCTTGGACAGATTCCCTGCCCCTTGGGCCGACAGGTAGCTGTCAACCGCAGTTTGAAGCACCGCCCGGGTGCATCCCTTTGCCTGACTGGCCACGGCGCTCTCTGCGCGAACAAATGAAGTACTGCAAAACAGAATTCCAATGCCGACGATTGTCTTGAATCATACAATCTCCTATTTAAAACCGACTGGGAGTAATTTCGATTTTTAAAATATTCTATTTTCAACCTATTGCCCGGATCGCCTGCCGTTGGTCTTTCGCCTCATGCTTCTGCCAGGTGCCGGCCGCTGAGGCGTGTCCCGATCGCAAAAGCTAAACAAACGCCGCCGAGCAACCACATGGCATAATTCAAAGACCGATCCAGGTCGGCGAGCTGGCCAACGACAGGATAGAGCAAAAAGGTCACGAAGCGTTCCAGAAGCGAAACCGAAGAGATTACCGTCGCCCGGTTTTCGCTCTCGACGTGACGGTTGATAAGTGCGTTCAGTATCGGAATCCGCACCATCCTGCATCCTACGAGGATGAATAGGGCTGGTATCGCAAAGGCCAACAAGTGCACGAAACCGAGTGCGATGAAGAGAATCGCCGGAAGGAACGCAGTGAGCACCAGCAGGCGCCGGACACCGATCACTTTTTCCAGGATGCTGACATTAGCGAGCAGGATCGCGGAAAACAGGTTAAAGCCGGCACCGACGAATCCGAGATAGGTCACGCCGAGTCCGGCTCGCTGCGCCACCGGCTGATAGAACCAAAATGCGAAGAAAGTCACGGAAGAAATGGTGACGGCATTGAGTACGTACGCGCGCAGCTCCGGGTGTGCAAAAAGGGTGCGCAGCCCGAGCATGCCCATTTCAAGGAAATGCTCTTTAGGTTTAGCCCGGGGCGGCTCGCGCATACTGAAGAACATTCCCGCAGCAAGGACAGCAGACAGTGTCGTCAGGGCAAACGGCACGGGCAGCAGGCTGGGATAATTCCGGAGACCGGCTATCCACGATCCTATCGGGAATGCGATGAGCAGCCCCAGCGTCCCGGCCGCTTCGTACCGCGAAAAATAAAATCGGGCCCGTTCCTGCACTTTTAAGGCCACGAGCGAGTCATAGAGCAACGCCTGGTCCGCTCCCGATATAAGCGTCATGCCCACGGCTCCCAGGAACTCGGCGGCAAAGAGCAGATAATAGTTCCTCGACAGGCCAAAAAAGAGCATGTCGGCGGCAAACAAAAGGCATCCGATAGCCACGGACATCTTGCGCCCGAACTTGTCAGCGACTACCCCGGTCGGCACCTCGAGTATGAAGACCCAAAAGAGGAACCAGGCCTGCAGGATGAACATCCTCGTGTAATCCACTCTGAGCCAATCCAGGAAATAGGGCACAGAGATCGGCCCGAAAAACTGCAGGTTTTTCAGAAAAGACGCCGCATACGCCTTCAGGATGTTCCGGTTCATTGGCGACAGCATATCTCAAATCCCGGCTGCAGACATTGAGGTTTTTAGTGTCGACATGTCGGCAGGGATTACGCTAAGGAAGATTGGTTTTTAAATTGTCGGACTCTGTCCCGAACCTACTTTTAAATCCAGTTGCCTGCCGAAATTAGGGTCCGGTTTCTTCACAGCTCATAAAACTCCACTATGAGGAAATCACTGGCGATCATGTGCGGGACAGATCGTCCATAGACCGGTCATGCCAACGCGAAAAGGCAAAAACAGCCACGATGGCACCGATCAAGGCTAGCGCCATGTCCCACTGAGTATCCCAGACATCGCCCTGGCTGCCGAGAAAAGCGTCCGCTTTGGTTCCCGTCCAGACCGCCGCCTGCCATTCAATCAATTCATAGGCAGCACTGATCGCCAGGCAAATACAGACGACAATAAAATTCAGCCATCGGCCTCGTTTGAGCACATCCCGTCTAAGCAGCACCTCGCGGCAGATCAGGGCCGGAACGAAACCTTGCATGAAATGACCTACGCGGTCGTAATGATTTCTCGCCAGATGAAAAGCGTCGCGTATCCAGTCAAAGAGCGGCACGCACGCATAGGTGTAATGACCTCCAACCGCCAAAACGATCGCATGCGCCGCCATAAGATAGCAAACAAGACGGCTGAAATAGAAATGCCGATAAACCGATAGAAGAACGGCTGAGATGATAAAGATGGGCGTGACTTCCAAAATCCAGGTGAATCGATCCAGCGGGCGCCATCCGGACCAAACCAGGACAATTCCTACTGCAATTGCCAGGCTGAGATGAAGTTTTGTATCTTTATTGGTCGTCGTCATAGCTTTTTAGCCGAACCTCCGATGCAAAGTCTGATTCTATATTATTATAAGAGATCAAAGTCCTCGTAATTTTAATCTCGATTCCGAAATCGGTGTTTTGTTTTCGTTCTAAATTACATAGCTCGGAAGACATAGGCCGCGCAGCGGACCGATGAATTTGGGCGGGCCTTTCAAGGCCCGCATTGGATAAGCCTTGTTCATGCGTCGCGGCAGCGACGCTTGATGATTTCAACCGTCGCTGACCGCGACGGGCATTGATTGCGCCAAATGCCCCCCGGCCTTGAAAGGCCGGGCTAAATTCATGAAGCCGCAGCGCGGCTAACTTCGTAATTCAGGTTTAATCCAGGGCGATCTCAAAGTGCTCGGTTATTGCAGTCATGGTTTGGAGTCTCGGAGACAGGATCCAACGCTTTGCCCGTCCCGATGGATTGTGAGTGCCATGTCTGAAAGCGTTAATCGGCCCTGGGATTTGCTCAAAGCGAGCATCCGGTGTAGTCTGAAAATGGATTCAAACCCAGTGGACGTGAAGTGGTTTGCCATTTGATATCAAGATCGAGGGTTAATTCGTCCGTGTTAAAAGGATGGAGATCTGCAAAAGAATCTTTGCCGGTGTGCTGGAGCACAAGTCCCATGAAAAAAGCCACCCTATTGTTGCTGTCCTCGTTACTCGTTTCCTGTGCGCACCATTCCCCAATATACTGGGGATGGGGCGAATGGGTTGCATCGGATGCCGCGGGCATGAAGGAAGACATGGTTGCACGCTTCGATTGGTCCACGTTGCCAGGCGTGATCACATCGGTTGACGGAAACAGTGTAGGCGAAGGTTTTAAGAAAGCGCGCATGGTGCCCGGGAAGCATGTGATTAAGTATGCGTATTATCCCGCCCAGTTTGGCCAACACCCAGAGGGAACTGCCGAGATGGACCTCAAAGCAGGACATTTATATGAGTTCCATCTCAAACTCTGTTTCTCATGTACACCAAGGAAATTTGCCGTGTGGGTAGAAGACAAGACAATCGGCACTCTTGTCTGGGGCCAGCACCCGGATTGGTCATCCTGGTCCTGGTAGAGGTGATCGAGGACCAATCCGCACTCCCCCTTACTCCTTGATTCCTCAACCCCTTTATCTCTTTAGTATCCGGCGTAGGCGGGGACCACGTTTTTGTATTTTGTCACCAGTTTGTCCCAGTTTCGTGGCAGGTCGATTTTCATGGTAACGAAACTGTTCTCCCAACCGCCGGCACTTCTCAACAGTCCTATCCAAGCGCCGGGGCCGCCGGCCACCACAACCATGAGATCGTCGACGCTGAGCTTCGTCGGCTGTAACGGCGTGCCCTGGCCGCCTTGGGCTGGGGGAAATGGCGAAGCCGAATTTTCCAATACAAACTCTTTGATTCTCTTTTTCGTCCACCCTTCGCTTGCCAGCGCCTTCGCGTGCGATGGAACGACCAAGAGACAAGACATGCTTCCCGGATTCATGCTCGCATATGTTTCGACGTAACCCTTCGCGTTCGTATCGCGCGGGATGGTTTGTATGTAGGTGTTGGGCAGAAACACGGTCAACGTGCTATCTTCTTTTTTGAAACCGCGTTCAACGTGCAAGGGGTCCCAGGGGCTTTCTTCTTCATTTTCGCCAAGGACCAGGCTGTATTTGCCCGGATTACCAAAAACTCCCATATCTTCAACGCCTTTTCTTGCGCCGCCGATATTCTTGATGATCAAGCCCATGGCGCGTCCAATGGCGGCATTCGCGATATCTCCGGGGCTCAGCGCGCCCGAGCTGCAATTGATGTGGATATCATTTCGTATCGGGCCGTTGACTACAAAGAATGGCGCCCACGAACCCGTGCTCACCCCAAACGTGTCAAACCTGGATCGCGGATCCATGAGGGTTTGCACCGCCGCTATCAGGACCGGCATGTGGGTGGGAAGAGCGCCCGCCATGACCGCGTTGATGGCAATCTTTTCCACCGTGGCCTTTCCCAATCGCGGTATGAGCTTGGCCACCACGTGACCGGGCGGCAGATCCGTCCCGGTCATCATTTCCGCTACGGCTTTTTCAGTCGGCGGCGCAATCGCCAAACCGTCAGTCCAGCCATTGAGGTAAAAGTATCGATTTACCTCTTCGTAACTGCCGGTGAAAGCAATTCGCGGGAGTTTTTCAAGCCGCGGCTTCGGCGATTTTTCGTCGGCCGTCAGGGGCTTGGTCAACGCGGCAATAATGTTTTCCATCGCGGCTGCGACGCCTGCCTCAATCTCGGATTTTTCATTGGTTTCACAAGGCACAGATGTTCCAATGATTCTTATTCCCGGCATTCCTCTGCTGGACGCCGCTGAGCGCGCGTCCGTGACAAAACCTTTATTGGCCAGTAGCACGACCGGCTTGCCAAAGTCCTCGATTGCGATTCCGTTGTAAACGAGGAACTTTGTGCAGGACCCTCAATCACCCACCGCCAGGATGACCGCGTCAACTCCCTTCGCCCAGGCAATGAATTGTTCCCGATTTTTTGTCTCAGTCTCGACAACATTTGCCCCGCGGGAATCAAAGAGGCTGGTCATACAGTCGGGATACATTGCCTTCAAACGCTTTTCTACATCTGCAACTATTGGCCGGGAAGCGCGCTTGAAGTTTGCAAACAAACCGATTTTCTTGCCCGCCAGAGTATTCAGCCGCGGCGAGATTCCCCGGGGCGCTATCGGATCCACTTCTGCCCATGGATTAAGAGTCCTGAATTGAGGGTCTGCCGTATTCCCGGCAGGTTGAGCACTGGAAGGATCCTGCCCGGCCATGACGAAAGAAGCCCCAAGGATCAATGTAATAAATATTTTTCTCATATAACTTTCTCCTACTTGTCCCACGATTTTTTTGCGGACAGGAAACAGGCCGATTTTCTTGCCTTCCCCGCTGCGGCCATTTCCGCACAACTCACGGGATGCCTCTAATTTCGGTATAGGTCCAGCATGTGACCTAATTTCCCAACCTTTTTGCTCGCCGCGTAATAATCGTCGCCGACAAGGACAAGAACCGGAGGACCGTTTCCTACTTTAGGCAATTCGAATTTGAAACCGGAAAATTCAGGTTGTTGGTCTTTTAGATTCTTCGCCTTTCCTACATTCACCATGGGAAAATCGCCGAAAGTAACTCCCATAGCTCCATAATGTTTCTTCATTTCCTCCGGCAGGGAGGAGTTGGGGTCCTTTGTCACGATGATTACCACGTGCACGGTCAGGAGTTTCTTTTGTTCCTCAGAAAATGTCTCAAACACTTTGGCTATCGTATCAAGACTCTTCGCGCGGCCTTTTTCCTGGTCGTAATTTTTGTGGAATTTATCCATGCTGATAAACGTTTTCAGAGGAATGTCCGTGCTGTCCAGATATCTATGGAAGAATTTGTAACACTTGTCATAGTCCTCAAAATAGCTTCCATTGGTGTTGTACGTAGGCAGCGTGCCCCCCTTGGCGGTGGCAATCAGAATGTCCATGAAATCCTTGCCGTCTTCTTTCCACAGTGTCGGTTCTCCGCCGGTGTAATTCACGTTCCAGTATGAATTTTCCAGGCTGGCGCAGTCTTGAATCGCTGTCATGACCTGATCCCACGTCAAACGGTAACCCGGACGGATGATGTGATCTTCCTCATCTGCGATATAAATGTATCCGCAATGCTCACAGCTGAAATTGCACTTGTGAAGCAAGGATACGCCCATTATATGGGTAGGCATTCTCTGATCTGTCATTGATATCTCCCCCCCGTTAATTAGGTTGAACGGCCTGCTCGTTGTCGTGCGCAGTCGAGCGCTTGCGGATGTATGCGAGGTCCTCGTCGCGCACGAACTCCAGGCCAACAAAAACGCGTTCGAGGCCGACATCGCGCCAGGCCTTCAAGAGGCCAGGATTGCGCACAATGGTGTCACTGCGGCCATAGAGGAAATAACGCTTCCGGATGCCCGATTGACCGATCAAGGCCGCCAGGCGCTCCATGCGGTTTACGTCGATGAGCGACTCGTCGTCCGCAAAGAATACGCACTCCTCGTCTATTTGCCTGAGTTCTTCCACGATCCGTTCGGGCGACCGTTGCAGGTAACGTCCATGGGCAGTCTTCCATTCCGCGCAGAAATTACAGCGAAAAGGACAGCCTTTCGAGGTGCGCACCGAGGCCAGGGGTTTCATCCACTCGCAGTAATAATGCTGCCGGTACTGAGCGGTCAGGGACCGCATGGGGAAAGGAGCCGCATCGAGATCGATCCCGGATCCGGCATTCGAAATCGCGCCGCCTTGTTCGGACCGTACGACCAAACCGGGGATGCCTTCGAATCCCTGCCCGGACTCATAGCGCCGAACGATTTCCCGAAACGGTTCGATCCCTTCGCCAATGACAACAAGATCAATTTCCGGCACCAGAAAGTCTGCAGGGGCTACGGTTGCATGGTGTCCACCGACAACCGTCAGGGTGTCTCTATTCCACGACTTTATGTCACGTGCGAGTTGCCGGACCGTATTGACGTGCACTGTATATGCGGTAAATCCGACTATTTCAGGAACGAAATCCTCCAGCATCGAACGAAGTTTCTTGTCGAGACGCATGTCGAGGATACGGACATCGTGCTCTCCGGTGACGCCCGCAGCGACGTATTCCAGGGCTAGCGGTTCAAAAAGAAATATATCTTCGCCTCCAATCGTCACCGGAGATTTCGGTGGTTCGACCAGTAGAATCTTCACGCTATGCTCCGCGAAAGGAATCCGGAATTCTCTTCAGGACCGACCCTTACTTGAATTTTGTCGTAAGCGCCTTCAGCTTGACCCACGCCGCGTCACGAGCCTTCTTATCCGCTTCGGGCGCGTTCGGCTGCTCCCCGCTTCGCATAAAGCCATGGGCGGCTCCCTCGTAGGTTACGGCTTCAAAAAACTTGCCAGCCGCCTTCATCTGCTCCTGCGTTGGCGGAATGGATGCGTTGACGCGCGCATCGTTCCCGGCATAAAAGCCATATACCGGCGCCTGAATGAGCGGGATAGCTTCCGCTGCGGGTCCCCCTCCATAAAATACGAATGCGGCAGACAGATCTTTGCAGTTGGTTGCCAGTCGGAAGGACTGGCTGCCGCCCCATGAAAATCCAACCACGCATACCTTTCCATTGCAGGTGTTGAGGCTTCTGCAGTACTCGACCACGGCTTTGAGATCCGCCGTGACTTGATCGGGCGATAGCTTCATGATCGCCTGGCCTACCGGGCCGCCAAAGCCACCACCCTCGGTCGCAGGGAAATCCTTCGTGCGGCCGCCGTTCGGGGCCATACCGGACAATAGGTCCGGGGCGACTGCGATGTAGCCTGCTTCTGCAAACTCATCCGCTACGTTTTCCACCCAGTCGGTCATGCCGAATATTTCGTGGATGACAACCATCGCCGGCGCCTTATCCCGCGTCTGCGGATGCGCAACCATTGATTCGACAGACCTGCTGCCTTGTTTTATCGAGACCCACTCGCGCCGCCGTGGCGATTGGTCCACCGCTTTTCGCGCCCAATCCTGGGAATAAAGAGAGGCTACTCCCAGGCTTAGCGCCGCTACGCCACTTGTGCTGCTTTCCAGAAACCGTCTTCTAGTAAGTGTTTGCATATTGGAAATGCTCCTTAATGAAATGCCCTCGGAAAGGTTCCGCCAGCCCGCAACCCCAGAATCCCTGTGGCAGGATTCTCCAATGGGTCATGCCGCAGGCACAAGAGAAAAAGCAGGTCGAGCCCGCATTTTTCAACCCCGCGGTTCAGGATTGTACGGTTAAACTACTTTGCCCCACAGCACTTCTTAAACTTTCTGCCGCTGCCGCACGCGCAGGGGTCATTGCGGCCCAGTCTGGTCGCTGCCGGGCGGAATCCAGGCGCTGGTCCCCGCTGCCGGGCCGCCAACTTCGCGAGCGGCTCACGAGCGTGCAGGAAGAAACGCTTCAGCCCGGCACAGAGGTAGTTGAGACCCGGCTCGCCATCGGGTGTCTCGATGAAGCGGTACTTAGGACAGCCGCCGTTGCACATAGCCAGAACTTCACATTCCCGGCAATAACGAGGAAGGGCGCTGCGCTTTGCTTCTCCGAAACTTCGTTGCGCCTCGCTATCCAGCAGTTGGTCGAGAGGCGTTTCGCGGATGTTGCCCAGCCGGTGATCGCGGTCAACGAAGTGATCGCAAGGAAAGAAATCGCCGTTGTGTTCGAGTACCGGAATCTGGCCGCATGTTTCGCGGAATACACATAATGAATGTTCCAGGCCAAGCGCCGGCCGGGCCGCCTCCTCGAAAGTCTGAATCATGATTCGGCCGACATCGCGTTCGATCCACTCATCGAAGATCCTGCACAGGAATGTGCCGTACGCTTCGGCAGAAGGCGTATGCGGGCTGACGCCCTGCGCTGTTTCCTGCAATCGCTCGACGGCAGGCAGAAAGCCCAGATACATGCATCCGATTTCGCGGAAGAAGCGATAGACGCTGAGCGGAGCCCCCACATTTCTGTTGTGCACAACGCAGAGTATGTCGGTGTGGATTCCCATTTTATGCAGGAGTTCGTACGCATGCATCGCCTGCGCGTGAGTCGGGTTGCCCCCTCGCGTCACACGGTACGAGTCGTGCAGTTCCGCGGGACCGTCGAGGCTGAGACCCACGCTGAATCCCTCGCTCGCCAAAAAGCGGCACCAATCTTCGTCCAACAGGAGGCCGTTGGTTTGCATGCCGTTTCGAACGCGCCAGCCAGCAGGTTTATGCTTGCGCTGAAGGGACACGGCCTTTTGAAAGAAAGCCAGGCCCAAAGTCGTGGGCTCTCCGCCGTGCCACGAGAAATCGACATCCGGCCCGGGCGCAGATTCAAAGTGCTGCAGGATATATTTCTCCAGCAGGCTTTCCGTCATATGAAGGTTGCCTGTGTCTGGATAGAGATTGCTCTTGTCCCGGTAGTAGCAGTATTGGCAATCGAGGTTGCATAGGTAACCCGCAGGTTTGACGAAGATCTGAAATCCACGGGAGATCTTGGCCATTGATCTATCTCCGGACGGATGTTGCAGGAATCAGCCTACACCATGAACCCACAGGATACATGATGCTTTGTTTTTCTCTGAAAGCGCTCTCATTGTAGACGTTCTGCTCGATTCATGGAAGAATCCACTGGCGCTCAGAAGGTTAATTCATATTATTTTAGACAAGGGGAAAACCGGCGTTACCAAACTCCCACCGGAGAAGCTCCGCGAAATCAGGCTGGTTCCGGAAACATGGTCTTTGGACGTTATACCGGACCCGACCAGCAATAGCATTGTGGAGCATCCTCTTTCGCACGCGCTCGACAATGCCCTTACCTGGGATGGCCTGATGCAATTGGCGGAAAAACATGCGATCCGTTTCCTTCACGTCACTACCTGCACCAATGGTGCCGATCCGTTTCACATGAGCCTGTGGGAAGGCGTGCCTATGCGCGAGATCATCCAGCTCACCAGGCCCAAGGAAAACGTCCGTCGCGTCTATTACCAGAGTTATCACAACGAGGGTGCGCCCCCATTTCAAAGCTCACTGGCACTGTCTCAGATCCTGGAAAGCCCTCCGGGGGAAATGCCCGTAATTCTTGCTTACAGGATGAACGGTCAAATTATCCCGGCTTCACACGGAGGCCCTGTCCGCGTGATCGTCCCGGGTTCCTACGGCAGCAAGTCCATCAAATGGCTTCAGCGCATCGTTCTTACCAATGAATTCAAGGCCAATGATTCCGATGCCGAATTGAACAACGATCCGGAAAATGCCCTGAAGACGCGCGCCAGATTCCTTAACCAACCGAAGGAAATCCTCCCGTGGACTCCGACGGCTATAACAGGCATGGCTCAGGTAGGTATTTCGGGGCTGGCCCGGGTTCAGTATTGTGTGCGCTCCCAACAGGCTCCGGTACAAGCGGATGATCCATACTGGTCCAAGGCCGATTGGAAAGACGCCACGATTCTGCCGCCACCGACAAACTGGGGCGGAGGATTGGCGGGCGGGAGGCTGCCTTCCACAAGCCAGACCGATCCCTCCAAAGGCACACCCCTGCAATGGCCCCTGCGCTATGCGATTGTCCATTGGGCAGCATTGGTTCCCGGCCTGCCGGGCGGCATGTACGATGTATGCTGCCGCACCATCGACCTCAATGGTGTGGCGCAGCCTCTGCCTCGCACGTTGCCGCGGACCGGCTTCAACTCGCTCCATAGTGTTCCGCTGGTTGTGAAACCATAGGGTTCAGGAGTTAGGCGAGCATCACGATCGATCGCATCGGGTAGGACTACTGCGCACAGAATCCGCATTCGCTCAGCGCAGAAATTTCGCTAAAAAATCCCTTTTCGTATAGAATCGCCACAAGACTATTCAGTCTGAGCCTTGGAGTTATCCGGGCCTTAGGGTTGAACTTTATCAACCGAATTGGGGGATATCTTATGAAACGGAATCTCATGGGAATTTCAATCCTGTCGGCTGCCTTTGTTCTCACAGCCGGATACCTGTCTGCGGCCGAAATCATGCTGAAGGCACTCAATCCGCGTGGTGAGATCACGCTTCCGCCTTTGACCGCGCCCAACGCTCGCATTGCTGAACTCGCGGGCAAGAAGATCGGGCTTTACTGGAATGGGAAAGCCGGAGGGAATCATTTCTGGAATGGTATTGAACAGCAGCTAAAACAAAAGGCGCCGAACACAACGGTGTTGCGCTACGAGGGTGCATTCGATCTTGGAGACGCTCTGGCCACAAAGATGGCGAAAGAAACCGATGCATTTTTCTATGGAGTCGGGGACTGAGGGTCCTGCACATGGGCCGGCGTGTCCGGCTATCACAGGATGGAAAAATTAGGGAAGCCCGGCGTTTATGTTTGCACCGACAATTTTGTCCACGATGCAAAATCGGCAGCGGAGGATGTTGGCATGCCGAAGGCGCGCATTGTGACGGTGAAAGCCTCGGATTACTACAGGCTGAGGGGGACCGATGAGGAGATCAAACCCATTGCGGCCGCAATTATCGATGCGCTTATCGATGGATTAAAGCGGCCTCTGACCCCGGAGGAGGCAAGCACCGCACGCAAAAAGGAGATGCTGGACCCTATTACCGTTCATGCGGCCAACTATGAACTTGCGGTCCAGAAATTCAACCAGGTTTTTCTGGACAACAAGTGGGGCGATGGATTGCCCCTGGTTCCGCCCACTGAGGAAGCTGTCCAAGCCATGCTTCGGGCTACCAATCGCTCTCCCAGCGAGGTCATAGGCACGGTAGCCCCCAAAAACGGGATCGCCACCATCGAGAAGATCGCCATCAACTCCGTCATGGCTGGAGCGAAGCCGGAGTACCTGCCGGTCATCATTGCCGCCATGGAGGGGATCACGGATCCCGCCTACGACGATCTTCATATGATGACTTCAACCGGTTCATTTAATCTCGCCATCATGGTGACGGGCCCCATCGCGAAGGAGATCAATGTCAATTCGGGAATAGGATTCCTGGGCTACGGCTGGCAAGCGAACAGCACCATTGGACGTGCCGTACGGCTTTGCCTGATCAACTTTGGCCGTGTGTGGCCCGGAGTGAACGATATGGCGCTCGTCGGCCGACCCTCGCCGCAGCTATACGTTTTTGCAGAAAATCAGGACTTCAGCCCGTGGCCTCCGTTCCATGTAACCCAGGGATTCACGGAGAAGGACAGCTGTGTGACAATTTCTTCGGTGATGAGCGCCCCTACCAACATTTTTGGAGGGGGCGCCGTCATGACCTGGACTCCGGATCAAATTCTGGACAGCGTCGTCACCATGATCCTGAACGGCCGTGCAGGCATGGGATTATGGAAACGAGGCAGCGCCATACCCGGACCAATGAAATACATCCTGTTCTTTGAACCCACGCTTGTCATGCAATTGGACCGGCAAAACCACACGCGCGCGAGCCTGCAAAAGTTGATCTATGAACGGGCAACGATACCTTACGAAAATCTGACGCCTGCGGAGATCGCCTCCATACAGCCGAGGATTGACTCAGGGGAGATTCCCAAGGATCGCGTCTCCGTGTTCCTGGATGCTTTAAAGCCGGGCGGAAGGCTTCCGATGCTCGACAGGCCCGAAGATATTCGCATCATCGTAGCCGGCGGTATTCCTGGCTACTCCTTTGGTATGAATTACTGGAGAGAAGGGCTTTACGCCCCAACCTCCGATCAGACGAAAAAAATCAGGGGAGCTACGCTTACCAAGGCAGGCCGATAGCGATTCCCTTCCTCAGTTGTGGAACACTGGACCGATGTAGATGTAAAGAGAGACGGATCTATTGCAGCATCGATCGTCCGCTCTATTTTCAGTTTTGCGGATTCTCCTCTACGATTGCTTTATTTTCAAGCGGAAAACTGCTCTACAATGAATCCGGACAAGTAGCAGAGATCTGCATCGATAGCAATCCCGCGATCATTCGGGGTAAATGAAAGGACGCACATGCCATGGCCGACTTAGCAGGAGTAAACGGAACCAGAAAAGATTTCAGAGTTGTCGGGAAACCGAATCTTCCAGGAGTATTGTCCTGGGCGCAGGCAACCGGCGTGGCAAAATTCGGCATCGACTACGTCGTTCCCGACATGCTCCACGCCAAGTTTCTCAGAAGCCCCTACGCGAACGCGCGCATCAAGAGCCTCGACATTACGAAAGCCAAGGCCATCCCCGGGGTCGTCGACATCGTCACCTGGGAAGACGAGGACATCAAGAAGCTGGGCGGCGGTGGCGGCGGCTTCATGGGCGGACCGCCCCAGGCGTTTCTGGACAACCAGGCCGACCAGGAAGGCGCCGAAGTGGGCGTGATTGTCGTGGCTGAAAATCCGGACATCTGCGATGAAGCATTGCGGGCGCTCGTCGTGGAATGGGAAGAGTTTCCTTTCGTCGTAGATCTGCGCAAAGGACGGGCACCGGACGCCCCGGTCATCCGGCCGGCTACCCCGGCGGGAAAAGGCGGCGGTGGCGGCTTCGGAATGGGAGGAGGCAACAATCCCCCCAAGAAAGGCAACGTCTCCTATTCCAACACGAATGATGGCGATGTCGAAAAAGGATTCAAGGAAGCGGACCATATCATCGAATATGACATGAACACAGCCGCTTTTTCCGGCCATATCCCCAATCCTTTGGGTACTGTCGCCTGGTGGTTTGACGATCCCATCCACGGGGAAGGAAAGAATTTGCAAATTGAAGGCGTCCCCTGGGGGCACGATCAGGTATCGAGTATGAACCGCGTGCCCGCGGATAAGGTCTTCCAGGAATGTATGTTCGTAGGCGGCAGGTACTGCGACTGGGGCATCCGCAAATCCCAGCAGATCACCCCGATGCTCGCCAAAAGAACCGGAAGGCCGGTTCGATGCGTCAACAGCCGCACCGATATGTACGACTTCAACCTGTGCCAGCGCTACGTGCACATGAAGATCGGCTTCAAAAGCAACGGTCTGATTACGGCCATAGACGACTTTTCCATTGCGGACGGCGGGGTCCGGGGAAGCTCCATTTTCGGCAATACGATGGACCAGACCTACGGCCCCTATTTCACCACCAGGTGCCTGAACGTCAAACAAAGCATGGAGGTTGTGGACAGCAACACCGGAATGATGTACGTCAGCGGCCAGCATAACCCAATGGGCTGGGATACCCTCATGGTAGGGCTTTACCTGATTGCGGAAAAGCTGGGCAAGGACCCGATAGACATCGCGACACTGAATCTCCACGGGCCGGAATCCCAAACCGACCCCAAGGCCGTGCCCAGCTATGAAGCGTGTGTCGCCGCCGTAAAAAAGATGATGAACTGGAACTGGCATCAGACCGGCGCCAAAAAGCTGCCCGACGGTCGTCTGCATGGGGCAAGCTTCCGCTACAACCAGTGCCCGCGCCATTCCGGGGCGAGCTTCAACCCCAAACTTGAGCTTCGAAACGGCGTCGTGCATCTGGCATCCAAGGGGCCCATCATCGGCCACTATGGTCTGGAAGCAAATGCAATGACCGTAGCGGAAGAGCTGGGCCTCGAGTACAAGGATATTCGCATCGACCTTGATCACCATGAGATCTACCGGCCTTTTGGAGGCGGCAGCGACGGATCGACCGCCTCTTCCTGGGCTATGAAAGAGTGTGCGAATAAATTGAAGAAGCTGATCCTGGAAGCGGCGATCGAGGAAGCAAATAATCCTCCCGCGGCGGGTGGAATGATGATGGGGCTCCCGGCCCAAAACAGGCTCCCAATCCCTTCAAGGGCCTGAAGCCTGAAGCTCTGGACATGCAGGGTGGTAAAGTTATTGTCAAGGACGACCCAAGCAAAGGCCTTCCGCTTGCTCAGGCAGTTCGGTCTAATCTGTTCGCGACATATTCGGGCAGACCTCCACTATCTCTCTGGAACCAGCGGGGCAAAGAGCTGGACACCATGAATGTTGCGACGTGCGAGGTTGCAGTGGACACGGAGACCGGAGAAGTGGAAATCCTCCGGTTCGGCGTGGCGACCGATACCGGCAAGATCATGCGGCAAACCTCGCTGGAGAGCCAGATTCACCAGGTGCTTGATTTCACCAAGGGATGTCAGCTTCAGGAAGAATTTATCTACGACCAGAAGACCGGAGTAAAACTCAGCACGAATATGTTTGAGTACAAGAAAGTCAGCATGCTGGACATGCCTCGAGTGGATCTGCAGCTCCTGGAAACGCGTGCGGGCAATGCCTGCTATGGCGGCAACGGCATCAGCCATTCCCTGGCGAACACGCATCTCGTCATCATGGCGATCCACAACGCGACCGGAAAGTGGGTCGAATCGCCGGCAACGCCCGAAAAGGTCCTTAAAGCTCTGGGCAAGGGATAAATGTCAAATTGAACCGCCCCGGATTTTCCGGAAACTCGATTATTTGAGAGGCAGACAACGAGCCCTATGGCATTACCTTGCCGCCTCGAGTTCGGCTGTCCAGCTGCGATCACCCCAGGACATCGTTAAAAGCATGCCGCGGGAGGACGGTGCGAGTCTCATGGTAAATATATCGGCGGGCTTTCCGGTGCTGCCCGGTTTCATAACGACGCGCGCGATTTCAGAGCCTTTGATGTTCTTGTCGTATCCGTCCAGGCGCGGCCATAATTCGTGAGTAACCTCTGGCGAGACGATGGGCAGGAGCTTGCCCAGCTCGATGCCCAAGTCTTTGTTGAGGACCAGTTGCCAATCGCCTGATTCGGGGGCATAAACGTAAATGCTGTATTTGCCCGCGGGAACGTTTTGCCCCCCGACAACAAGGTCCGTTTCCGCCGTAAGCGTAGTCACCTGATTTGCTCCAATCCGCCACATGTGGTCTCCGGGCAGTTTCTTGAGGAGATCGTCCACAGTTCGTCCTTCGAGAGAAGGCCGGCCATAGTTTATGGAAACCGCTTTGCCGTTCAGTGTAGCGGTGATCGTTTCTCGAGGTATATCTCGCGGCAGAATGCGCCCTTGAGAATCTCGCGGCAGATTGCTGAATGGAGAGCTAGCTTGAGGTGGCTGGGCCATAAGAGAAGCCACGAACATGATTGACAGGAACATAACCGAATATCTGAAGTGCATGCGAACTCCTCTCTCAATAACTTGAGGCTGTGATAATAAAGAAAAAATAACCGCCGTTCAATAAAAAGGGCCCGAGCCTGGCAGGAAGCTTGTTGCCATCATGGTCCGCGACGCGTTTCCCAAACCGCTCGCACGGCATTCGGCTCGGCAAGATACTGAAATTGGCCATGTAGTCAGACTGGCAGATCCCCTTCACCTTAACTAATCAGATCTTTCGGTGGTTACAGAAATTAGCTCAACCTTCAAGAAATGCCATTCCGGGACGATTCGTGGATTCCATAAGCTCCTGCTATCAGAAGATTGAAAGCAAATTTCCAATGCAGAATGCATCTTGCCGCACGTCCGGTGCAGATATTCGTTAGGCGTTGTTTGTTTTGCCATGATGAGACAGAACCTTTGGAAGGCGGAGCCTCGGCATTAGTGCGAAGAACGCGAGCAAGACCAGGTATACGGCACCCGAGACTTTATCTCGACTTGCGATGTATTCGACGAGCGTCTCGCTTTGAAGAGCGACCGCAAGCCCAAGCTCCGCGCAAACTGATAAGGCGAGTGCGAGGAATCCAGCAATCAAGGAACGAGTGCTGGTTTGAATCTCTGGAAAACGGTTCAGTATGTAACCCGATGAAATGAAGATGACCGTTGCCATGATAGGCATTTCCGCAAGTTCGGCCCAGCGCTCTCCTATTTTGGGCACGATGAATGGTACGCGGATCATGCCAAGCACGAAACCTGTCCCGAGTACAAGGCCGAAATAGACGAGTGCTGCAATGACGGTCTTTCGCATATGCTATGAATAGCTATTGGGGCATATTGCAATGCCTGGCAATATTTAGGGCGGCAGCTAGCCGGCTGTCACGGGAATCACGTTCATTTCGAGTATGTCTTTATTCGCTTTAAGCAGTTCCTCCAGCATATGGGCAGAGGGCTCCCGCTCCAGGTGGATTTGAGCAATCGCGGCTTCCGCCCCTTCGAAAATCACATTCTCCATTTCCTGAACATTGATTCTGGACATGCTGATTGCGCCCAGAACGCTTGCCAGTACGCCGGGCCGGTCGTAATGGCGGACTGCAAGCACACACGTAGCCGGGGTTCGCCTGGCCAGGTTCACGGCATTCGGGACTTCCCCGCTTTCTTTGAAGGTCTTGATGATGCGAACAGTCTCAGCGGCAATCGCTTCCTGGGCTTGCTCTGTCGAACCCCCAATATGATGTGTGCCGCAGAATCCAGGCTGCTTCGCCACAGGAGTGTCGAATTGATCAGTACCGGAGGACGGTTCGCCCGCATAGACATCCAGCCCGACGCGAAGACCCTTTTCCCGCATTGCCAATTCGAGCGCAGTTTGATCCACTATTTCCCCCCTGGAAGTATTGATGAAGTATGCACCTGGATGCAGCGCGGCGAAGAACTCAGCGCCGATCAAACCGCGTGTCTCTTCAGCCAGCGCGATATGTACACTGACGATATCCGAGCACTCGGCCAGCTTTACTGGAGAAGACACATAGCTGATTCCCATCTCTCCTGCCCGTTGAACGTTTAGGCTTCGGCTCCAGGCTGCCACGGGCATTCCAAAAGCCTTTGCCCGGATGATCACCTCCTGCGCGATTTGTCCCGTGCCGATGAGGCCCAGCCTGCGGCCATGAAGGCCGCGCGCCCTGGAAAACTCCGACTTGTTCCACTTGCCTGCGCGAAGCGCAACGACATTGTCTACAATCCGCCGGTCCAGAGCGAGGATCAGGGCAAATGTAAGTTCGGCCACAGCAATCGAGTTCTTCCCGGGGCAATTAGACACGAATATGCCGTGCTTTGAAGCCGTAGGAACATCAATTGTGTTATAGCCGGCCCCGGCACGGACGACAAGTTTCAGAGGTTCGACTGCAAGCATTGCGGCATTGACTTTAGCCGAACGGACAACCAGGATGTCGGGCTTTAGCTTTTGCATTTCTTCAAGCAGTGGCTGATCCTTGAGTTTAGGCTGATAGACAACATCGCACCCCAACAAAGCAAGACCTTCCCGACCAGACTCTTCAAACTGATCCGCGATAAGTACACGCATGCTGTCCCTCCCAAAGATTAGTTCATTGGTAAAGCTCCGGCCCGCTGTTCTGAGTATACCAAAAGCTTTGCATACAGAGATCATGTCCCCTACACACAAGATTACTTGCCGGTTCACAACTTATATCCTTGGGCAATCACCCGTCCTCCGTAATTTTGCGAGTTTCGCTGGAAATTTTTCGTGTCCTGCTAGTGGATATGGCGGGAGTGGCTAGTATACTGATATCAAGGTTTGGAGGACACAATGAGCAAGACTGAAGCAAAAGCAGGAACATTTCCCGCAAAGGCATTCGCGGCCCGGAGCGCAACTTCGGAGCTCGGTCCGTTCACGGTTCAACGGCGTACTCCCCGGGCGGAAGATGTCCAGATCGAAATTCTATATTGCGGCGTCTGTCATTCGGATTTGCATACCGTTCGTAACGACTGGAGCGCTTTCGTGTCGACCGTTTATCCGTGTGTTCCAGGCCACGAAATTGTCGGCCGCGTGGTTAAGGTGGGCAGCGCGGTCAGCAAATTCAAAGAAGGGGACATTGTTGCAGTGGGTTGCATGGTCGATTCCTGCCGCACGTGTTCCAGCTGTCTCGCCGGCGAGGAGCAGTATTGTGACAACTTTTGTACTCTGACCTACAATGGAAAGGATAAGTTTCTTGGCGGCGTAACCTATGGCGGCTATTCGGAGAGCGTTGTCGTTGATGAAGCGTATGTGCTGCGTGTTCCCAACGGGCTTGATCCGGCCGGTACAGCACCGCTGCTCTGCGCGGGCATTACGACATACTCGCCGCTGCGCCATTGGAAGGTCGGCAAAGGACAGAAGGTGGGAGTTGTCGGCCTGGGCGGATTAGGTCACATGGGGCTCAAATTAGCCAAGGCATTCGGCGCTCGCGTCGCGCTGTTTACTACATCGCAGCATAAGGCCGCCGATGCGGTCCGGCTTGGCGCAGACGAGGTGATTTTGTCCAAGGACAGCGCCGCGATGCAAAAGCATGCCGGCAGTTTTGATTTCATATTGGATACGGCTTCCGGGGACCATGATCTGAACACTTATCTTCAATTGCTGAGGCTAAACGGTACCATGACCCTGGTCGGCGCCCCATCAAAGCCGCTCGCTGTGGCTTCGTTCAACTTGATTATGAAACGGCGCCACCTGGCGGGTTCAACGATCGGAGGAATTCGCGAAACGCAGGAGATGCTGGATTTCTGCGGCGAGAATGGGATCACTGCCGACATCGAACTGATCAAGGTTCAACAGATCAACGAGGCTTACGAACGCCTGCTGAAGAGCGATGTGAAATACCGGTTCGTCATCGATATGGCATCCATTCGATAAATCGGACATTACTTTGCTTATCCGTGCTTAACAATACTGCAAAATACTAATTGATGTAGCCTATTGCATTTGCGATGCGCATTCTTATATGGTATGCAACATCCATTATATTAGGCCTAGATAGCGTTCTGGCTACGAATCATTATGTCGCAAGCTCGAGTCTTGCCCGGCGCACCATGGAACCTAAACACGGTCAATCCCCTGGCGGTTCTGAGATTTTCGACTTTTGCGGTTTTGCGGCTGTCTTTGCCCGTGGCTTTGCCCAATAACACAGACCCAACATCTCTGGTGTATCTTTCAGATTGTGTTCAAACGCGATTCTGCATGGGAGTCAATAATCACACTCCATGCTGCAGATATGTTCAGCGCTGTCGCGCTGGAGGATTACTTCCGCGAACGCGACTTCGGGACAATGATATCAATTCGAGCATGATTCCGACGGAATATAGAGTTCCGTTTTCCCCGGCTACAGATTGGAAATACGTAAAATCAAGCTGCTGCGAAATTCTTGACTTGAAATGATTTGCGTTTGGGCTCGACCTGGGCCAAGTCATACTGCAGCTGCTGAAGCAGCCAACTCTCTGCGGTAGTATTGAAGGCAATCGAGAGCCGAATGGCCATCTCTGCACTGATTCCAGAATGTCCATTCAATATACTCGAGAGTGTCTTGCGGCTGACACCGAGAGCACCGGCCGCCTGCGTAACCGTCAAACCGAGAGGATCAAGGCAGAGCTCGCGCAAAATCTCTCCCGGGTGGGGTGGGTTGTGCATCTTTATCGGAGATTTAGTGATAGTCTTCATAATTCACATCCTTGACATCAGGACCGGAAAACTCAAATGTAATGCGCCAGTTGCCGCTCACGATGACAGACCAGGTTCCCTTTCGCTCTCCGGTCAAGGGATGCAAGCGTAATCCGGGCAATGCCATATCCCGTGGCTCTGCCGCTACATGAAGGCGGCCCAGAATCAATCGCAGTTTTGCGGCATGCTTTGCCTGAATGCCGGCGGTATTCCCACGCGTGAAGAAGCGTTCTAATCCCTTGTGTCGGAAATTCAGGATGGCCACACTGAGGATTGTAACACGTAACGTATCAGGTTACAATCCATTTGTTATGGCAGAACTCATCCCCATGCAACTGCAAAGATCTCCGATATCAGTTGGATTACTTCCCCGATGCCGACTTATGGACAACGATATCAATTCGAGAAGGATTCCGAGGGAATAAAAAGTTCCGTTTTCCCCGGCTACAAAGCGGAAGGTTAGGTGAGATAAGTTGCCTTTCAGATCATGAATCCTTCCATCCGCATCCCCCATTGACTTCCTATAAAGAGTGATATGTAACCTTCCGACATCCAATCTTGCCGATTTATCGAAATCGGTGTTATTTTACACTCGGATTCGAGGTTCACGATAGGGATTTTGATGCACATATAGCGGCAGAATTGAGGGTTCTAGATAGCTCATGCCTCGCCTTATCGCCCCGGTGCCACTAGGCCCCTTTCCCCAGTGTCTGAGTCGCAAGGAACAAGTGCTGGCCGACGTTGCAATTCTGGAACTTATTCGCTAAAATCGACATATTCTACTTTTTACGGAAAAGCGAAGAAGTTATGAACAAAGTTTCTGCTCGTCCAAATTCTCATGACACGCATGCTCTTCGCAATCATTTTCCAGTTCAGGCAGATCATAGAGTGCAGGTCTGGCTTCGGGACCATCGGGATAGGGGGATGAAATGACGATCGAGAGTTGCATCGATGTCAGAGGTGAGCGCAATGGCAAGCAAAGTTGGATGGAATGCCAGCTGCAATAGGACAAGATCGATTGTATCCGTTAAGCCTCCCATACAAAGCCCGACAGCGGCCGCGATATTCAGTGCGCTTATGAACAGTCACAAAATAATAACGGTTGCATTTATAGATAACGTTTCCGGTGGCAATGTGGAAAATTGCTATTTTTCGGATGTAAAAACTGTCTTTGTCCGCACTGACATACAACTCATACTCACGGAATACCCCGGCGACCACAAGCCTGAAATGCCATTCATCGTTTTGTTGTACCATGAACTCGGCCACGCCAAACAGGACCTGGATGGAAGACTCGGCGCTCTAAAACAGCAAGATGAAACAAAAGAACTGGCCACAGGCAAAACTATTTCATCGTGGCAAGGGGGAGTTAAGGTGAGGATGCCTGTGATGGAAAGCAGTCTGCAGAGATATAAGTTTCCGGCGAACGTTGAATACAACAATATGAGGCTTCATGAATACCCGATATGCATTGAGTTAGGAATTCCGATAAGATCGACATACACGGACGTGGCAGTTAAATAATCTGCTCGGAACCGCACCAACCGCTCCCTCGCACCTTTCGTACAGCGCGCCCGGAGTTCAGCGTCCAATACAGAAAACCTTTGTCACTCCACCTGTTCTGAAGTAGGGGAAGAACTAGAGTTGCCCGCAAACGTTGCCTTCAGCGCATTCCCGAAAGACGCGCTGCAGGCAGGGCTATTGAGCGTAAGATTTATCAGTCCAATATGCTGAATTATTTGTGGTCTTCCATGTTCCTGGCATTTGCTTGCCGCCTGGTTACGGAATGTGGGCATGGCAGGACCTTTCCCCGGGTTTAATTTCGATAAAGACCTTCGCGCATATAGCCCTGTGGATCTATTTCCCGCATCGTCAAACAATGAAATCTAGCAAAGGGAACGGAACAACAGAAATAGTTCTGCAGCCTTTCACTCGCTAACTCAAGCTGAATGCTTGCGTTACAGAGAATCTGGCTCTTAAAGAACGAAAGACGCGCTTCTGTTACGTAACCTCCCCCACGAAACCGTCTTTCTGGAGCAAAGAACGAGAAACCCTAGTGTTGTATCGGGCGCGTACCAGTTTCCTGTGGCTAACTCACTCTCGCAAATGCTGGCAATTCAGAGGAATTCTGCAAAAACTCCAGACGCGCAAACTCATCTGGCTGTAAAATAGAGTTTCTTTCTTTAATAACAGCCGGAAATTTGAGTGCGTAGCACGGTGTGGTTGTTGCCGAACCAGGACTGGTGCACCAAACGCATCTGCCGCGGACAAACGGCTACGATGGAGGTCATACGAAATGAGCTACCTGCTGGTTGTCATTATGTGGACGGCCTACTGCGCACTCCATAGCTTCTTGATCAGCATCCGATTCACAGCTCTCATGACGCGCCTGTTAAAGAAATACTATGCCTTCTACAGACTTTTCTATGTGGTCATTTCATTCATACTGCTTGTTCCACTCATCCGGTTCACGGGGAGGTTTGAATCTCCAGTGATCATGACCTATGATGGGCTCCTGTCGCTCATCCGATATGCGCTTATGTCGGTGTCGTTGCTGATGTTTTTCTGGGCGTTTTTCTTCGACTATGACTCCTTTTCCTTTTTTGGAATACGCCAGATACTGAATTTCGCGAAACCACAAACAGCCGCAACACTGGTGGAACTAAAGCGGAACGGTCTACTGGGGATGGTGCGACATCCGATGTATCTCGCTGTCATACTCTATCTCTGGTGCCAGACTTTCAGAATGATGGATCTTATTGTCAACACTCTCTTGACACTGTACGTGCTCATCGGCACCTGGCTTGAGGAACGGAAACTTGTCTTAGAATTCGGTGAGGCATATCTCCGGTATCAGAGGCAGGTGCCGATGTTGATTCCTTTCGCAAAAATCAAACGCAACTAGGAATCTCGAAATAATCGCTCCCAGAACGTTATTTCCCAGAAGTTGCAGTGTGGGAAGTAACGCGCAGCAAACCTGTAGTTTCCTATATTGCGTTTATGGTTCTTTACTCCAGGAATAAAGATGATCTGCAAGTTCAGAGAAACGGCAACAACAGCGCCTGGCAGCCCGGATTTACCCAGGGCAAGCCTGTCATCGGATTACAGGAGCCTGCGGCGTGCCGAGGGCAGGCGATTGGGGACCAGCTTCCACCGTCGGATCGTCGGAGGCGCGAATCACTTGGGTCTGGTCTACATAGAAGGTACAAGTGCCGGTCTGCATTTCGCCCTTTGCCACGGCCGGAACACCCATGATTCTGTATCCCGCAGTCCCAGTGGCCGCCGAGCCGATTACCTCCAGCCGATATAGATATCCACGCAACGGAGAATGGCTTCCGGGGCATGTCTTGCCTTTGGCGGATGTCCCCTGTGGACACCCAAGCGCGTCTGCTAAATCGGCATCGATGAGGTCCTGCCTAAAAAGATCGATCACTGTTCCGAATTCGCGGTCTTCGCTGCCTTCCCGATACGCACCCTCAGTACTCGACAGTTTCCGCATCATCATCGCGGCATTTTTCGTATTCTCCCGTATCTGGGATCCGCTTTCCGTTACACTGCCCTGCGACTGCGGATACGCCTCTTGCCCTGCCATGATGACAACTAGTGCGGCCAGAACCATGCCCGGAATCAGATATGAAATACGTCCTCGCCCCATAATTCCCCCTTGTTGGTCAAGCGTTTCGGAGACATCTCATCCGAGCAGATCCATACACCTATTGCAATATCGGCTTCAGTGAAGTGCAGCTTTATTGGATTTGCCGGCCGTCCCGTGCGCGATGTGGGCCTGAAAATGCCGCCTAAAATGGATCCACGCCGCGCCAGCGGCTTGGTTCATACAGCAATCTGCGATGTTGCGGGTCTGCTACGGATAGCTCGCCAGTACGCGACTTGGGGCGTAATGCTAAATTGCTGATATAATGCCTTCATTCGGGGCTTACAATGGAAACATTCTACTTCAATCGAGCTATTGAGACGGCTAGCCGCGAGGATCTTGCCGTGCACCAGTTGTCGCGCCTGCGAGGGCTTTTAAAAGAGCTGCTTGCATCTAATCCCTTTTACGGTACAAGGCTGCGCGACGCCGGTTTCACAGATGCGCGGTTGTTGAATTCGCTCGAAGATCTAAAGTCGTTTCCTTTCACATGTAAAAGCCAGCTGGTAGAGGACCAGGATATCCATCCTCCATTTGGCACGAACCTGACCTTTCCGCTCAACCAATACACACACCTGCACCAGACTTCGGGTACGCAGGGAAAGCCTCTGCGATGGCTCGACACGAGCGAGAGTTGGGATTGGTGGGCACGGTGTTGGGCGGCCGTTTATTATGCCGCTGGCGTGACCGTAGCGGACCGCATCTTTTTCGCTTTCTCATTTGGGCCTTTTATCGGATTCTGGGCGGCTTGGGCCGGCGCCGAAAAGATCAGGGCTCTTGCCCTCTCCGGCGGCGCCCAGAATTCATATCAGCGCCTGAAAACTCTCATTGAACTCCAGGCAACGGTGCTCTGCTGCACACCTTCCTATGCGCTCCACCTGGCGGAGGTCGCTCGGAAAGAGAACATCGACCTGGACAAGTCTGCTGTCCGCAAAATCATTGTCGCTGGCGAGCCTGGCGGGAGCATCCCTGGAACGAGGGCGCGGATCGAGGAGGCCTGGAGCGCCAAGGTCTTTGACCATACAGGCGCAACCGAAATCGGTGCACATGGGCTGACCTGCCCAGGACAGTGCGGTGTCCATCTGAATGAGGGTGAGTTCCTGATCGAAGTGATAAATCCTCTGACCTTAAAGCCAGCCAATGAGGGTGAGCTGGTCATTACGAATTTGGACAGGATCGGATCACCAGTCCTGCGATATCGCACAGGGGATCATGTACGGATTAACCGGGATGCCTGTGAATGCGGCCGCGCTTTTGCGCGCATGGACGGTGGAATCATCGGCCGGATAGACCAGATGCTGATCGTGAGAGGCGTTAACATATTCCCCAGTTCTCTGGAATCCATAGTCCGCTCATTCCCGCCTGTTCAGGAATTCAGAGTGATCGTCGACGACATTAATGCGATGGATGAACTCCTGATCATTGTCGAGATCGCCGGTGACAATCCTGAAGATGTTGTAAAGGCCATTGGACGTGAAGCCTATCACCGGCTTGGGCTGCGGGTTGGAGTCGAGCTTGCGGCTCAGCCGCTGCAAAGGTTTGAAATGAAAGCCTCACGTGTCATCGACAAGCGGGCCAGGTGAGCGCAGCTTCATCTCACATAAGGAGCATGGCCTCAGAAGAAATGGAGTGCCTTTCAAAGAGAATTCCTAATATCAGACAGGAATCTCAGAAGATTCATTATTATTCTGCCTTTAGCCATAAACGCATTCTGTCCCATAACGCGATTTATGGACAACCAAGTACAGCGGAGACAGTCCAGATCGGCTGCTTGAATAACCGGTGAATCCGTTTCGGAGGCAAACTTCCTCGAAGCCGACTTCGTGGGATTTGCTAAAAGCTCGATCAGATTTTCGGGCATATGCTTCTATAATATTGTGCTAATTTGCCAGGTAATGATGGAGAAGGGCTGCTGTCAATTAGCAGCTGAATTGGAAAGAAGTGGAGAGCCTGGCCTGTTTGTGTTCGGTTAGTAGGATAAGCGGTCATTCGGGATATGTCGTCCATCCCCCGCCCAGCCATTTATTTCGCTAGTTCCGCATAACTATGGTTGGGGCATCAAGAAAAGGAGCAAAAGCCTATGTTTTGTCCGGAATGTAAATCAGAATTTATAGATGGCATTAAAAAATGTCCAGAATGTATGGTAGGGCTAATTGAAGAGCTGCCACCAGAGCCGAAGCCCCCGAAGCCCAAGTTCCTGGATTACGAAGAAATTCTTGCGAATCCAAATCCTGCAGATGTAGCGATTTTAAAATCAATTTTGGATAGTAAGGAAATAACTTACTTCATTAAGGGTGAAAATGCCCAGATATCGTTTGCCACCCCAAAACTTATGGTTCGAACAGATCAAGTGGAAATTGCAAAAGAATTGATCAAAGATTTGAAGCTGTCCTGCATGGGCACCAACTTGGACAAAGAATCTAAGAATGAATAGGGCATAGGCCCCAACCTGTCCTTTCAGCAGAAATCCAGGGCTGGGCGGCTGTGCCAAACTGGAATTCATCATTGCCCTGGCTTCTGCTGAATTCGTTGTTATAGCTGCGGACAAAGAACCATATACGGCCCTCTCGGAAACTATCGTTGGAGTATAGTAACTTTCGAGAAGCCGACTTCCGGGGAGTGTCCGCGGTTTTCCCACTAATTGCGCTGCATGCATCCCAATGGAAAGAATGGCCAATATGATCTTTATGTATTATTCTATTGACATGATGTTGTATATATACAATAATATGACATGCGTATGAAATATGAAACAATTCAATCCCTGGGAGTGGAATTAAATTGCACAATCGGATCGTAGTGCTTCGTGCTGAGCGTGGCCTGAGTCGCTCTGACCTTGCCGACGCTCTCGATATAAATTTCCAGACGGTCGGCTATCTTGAGCGCGGCGACTTCAATCCCAGTTTGGAGCTTGCCTTTAAGATAAGCGAATATTTCGGACTGCCTATCGAAGCCATTTTTTCTCGTAAACCCTTTCGTCCTCTGAGCGAAGAAATCTACGGTAAGCGGGACTCATCTCGAAAAATTACACCGAAATAGGGAAGGAGAAAGTTATGCCAAGAACTCCCACGATTTTTGGAATCTCAATGGCCTCCCAAACAAGTCGTCGATGGCTGGTTCTTTGCTGCTATGCGGTTTTATTGACTTTGATATTGTTGGTATTTTCCTCGATGTCCTTTGCAGCGCGCTACGTTTTAATGATCGTTATGACCACTGCGGCGGCGTCTATTCAGTTCGTAATCTTCTACAAACTGGCTAAGGATACCGTATTGCCTTTACAAGAATTGCAGGGAGATTTTCGACCTATCAGTCTCGGTCTGTCGCGCAATGTGCGCCCGTATATAAGCAAACTAGATGAGCGTCAAGTGGCTGTAAGAAACGCCGCCTATTATAAGGCTTATCGCATATTTGCAGCATATTCGCTATTAATGCCGATAATCCTTACTATTTTGACCAATCCGTTAAACAAGAATTTGTTAGGTATTTTTATGGTGTCGACCTTTTTCGCGATCTTTACGCTTCCACCGGCAGTAATCCTTTGGACAGAACCTGACATGCCCATGGAAGCAGTTTAGATATTCCCAGAGAGACATCGCCTCTCCAGACAGAGGGGATAAGCTCCAAATATCACTGACCGCCCTTTCCCTTTGCACCTTTAAGAATCCTTGTATCTGAAGTGTGCTTGACTACCGAAATGTGATCCAAATCCAAACTCCCAAGAAACAGCCTTGGGGGAAGTAACCCCGCCAATTTGTCAGGTGATTTGTCAGACTCCGGATTACTTGCCGGGACGCTTGACGATTCCCCTGCATGGGGTACAATATGGGATGTGCATGTCGAACTGTCGAGTACGGCCGAGAAACAACTTGCGAAGATGCCCGAGTACATCGTCAAGAAGTTCGCGCTCTGGGTGGACCTTGTATCCGTGGATGGATTGGCAACCGCGCGAGCTATCCCAGGATATCGAGACCACATCTTAAAGGGCGAATGGAAAGGTTACCGGGCAATCCGTCTGAGCAATGCGTACAGGGCCATATACCAAGAACGTCAAGCTGGCACCATTCAGCTGGTCTACGTCGAGGAGGTCAACAAACATGACTACTAGGAAGACGAAGGGAAAAGGCCGCCGAGAAGCGTCTAAGTTCCTTGAAGGCCTGATGGGCGGACCGCTGACTCTCGGGGCGGCGCTATCGGGTCTGCGCGAAGCCGACGAGCGAAGTCTTGCGGAGTTTGCAAAGCTTCTTGGAGTATCCAGGTCGCACCTTTGTGACATTGAGCAGGGCCGTAGAGCGGTCAGTCCAGAGAGGGCCGCTCGGTTTGCGAAAGCGCTCGACCAAAGCGAAGCTCAGTTTGTGAGGCTTGCACTCCAAGACCAGATCCGAAGCGCAGGTCTCAGACTGACGGTTGAAGTGAAAGCCGCTTGAAAACACTGGCCAACAAACTGTTCCAGCATCGTCTCCGCACCATGAAGATCTCTCTATGCGGGTCGAAAAATCCATCCTCAATCAATCTTGCACTCTAGGTGTATTCATAACCACTAAACATAGCATTCAGAATATCTTATAGTTGAGCGGCTGCTTAAAGCAGCCGTAACTCCCTTGATACAGCCGTATGGTAAACTGAGATTTTGTTGAGGATTACTTCCCAGATGCCGACTTCGTGGGCATTACGGCAGACCTGCAAGAAATCAAGCCAACCCCGAGGCTCCACGGCCGGTCAGAAATGAAAAAGGCCGCCCCGAAGAGCGGCCCAATAAAGTAGTCGAGGAGTTTGCGTATCTCTCACTGCTCGTCTTCGCTATTAGGGAACTGCCTTATTGAGTTCCCAGTTACAACCGCCGGCACTACATTAGGTGGTGGTTGTGGTAGTGTCACGGTCGTAAAAATCTCAATAAGTTCTTTCCCGTCATTCACAAGCACAAAATCCTGATCTACCGTGTTCAGCAGGATAGTGTACCCAGCGTCGGCGTAGGCTGTGGTCGTTTTGTTGCCCGTGCAGTCTGAATTCACTGTATAGGTTCCCTTGAAAAAGACACGGGTGAAAGTGCCGTTGTTGCTGCGGCTCTGTGTCCCCCAATAAGTGTCCAAGCCGTCGTAGGTGGCGAAATTGACGGCCGCAAACGCGCCCTGCGCAAAGGTTGTTGGATTAAATAGCGTTCCTGTCATGGTGGTTCCCCACGTTCCAGCCATGGTGGCGTTTGAACAAATGCCATCATCTTCAAATTGCTCATTGCCGTGACCCGAGGACACCTTCTTGGCGACAACGTTTAGTACCGCGCCATTACTTGTGACAATCATCCGGGCCTCTGTCGCCTTGTCGACAAAGACGATATCCTTGACTGTCGTGGAGGAGTTTCCCGTCGAATCCTCGGTCAACGTCTGCGTCAGTGTACCTGTGCAGCCAGGCTTAACCGTAATTGTGCCAACGATCGTGCCCGTCAGAATTGTGCCTGCCAAGCTAGCGGTCCGCCTCCCGGACACATGGCCATAGCGGTCAACCTCGAGTCTACCCACAGACGCATAGGGGTACTTTGTGGGCGGATTGGTGGACGGATCGATGAGATATCCCGTTTCGGTGTAGCCCCACGTTCCTGCGACCTTGGCGGATGAGCAAGTGTAGCCATCTTTCCTATGATTATCCGTATCCTTTGCTACCGATGCCAAGCTCATCGAAAGCATTGCGACAACAACAAACAATGTCCATACTATGTTGCGTTTCATAGCTGTTATCCTCCTCGGATTGAATGCTTCTGTTCTGTTAAGAGTGAGTTTCGGGTCAAAAGCCTAATGGAAGATGCTTGGCAACTTGAGGATTGGCCGCGTTTGGTCTTCCTAATGGCGCGGAAAGCGGAACGAGGAACGGGAACTGGAGCAATATGGAGCTTGTACTTGTACCTGATCCTGTGAATGTATTGCTATTCCTATAGCTAATAGAAATCATAGTCAACTAAAATAATTCGGAACAGAATGGGTTTTTCCGGAATTGGGAGGGTGATAATCGGACACAATTTTCAAGGCGGCATTACTCCCTCTAAACGGTCTTCTTGGAGTAAAGAACGAGAAACAGCCATAGGGGAAACTACGAACCTGCTTCGGATAACTTCCTCTGCTAAAATTGACGTTTCTCATAACGCGACATAACCGGCTAATCTCTGCCCGTTTTGGCTTGATGTGTTTCATATATTATAGCGCGAAAAACCGAGACAATAACAAAATTCCTATCTATTTGCGTTTTCTACATTTATGCTGACGGACAATTCGACTGAAAAAAATCACAGCCTCATCTGAAGAAAAAGGGAACGGCTTTATTGGCCGGTTATTTTGGACTTCGTGGAAGTTTGCATTAACCTCATGCCCTCAGTAGAATTGCAGCAATACTTCAGCGCGATCCGGCTGCCTCGCCCCGCTTGCGCCAGTTAGCCCAAAACAAAGCTGCGATGAAAAACGCTGGCACAGCAATCGTTAAAATCCAAATCAATCGCATCGGCAGCGGAACCGGGCGTGACATTGATAGGACCCACGCCACATACGCCAATCCCGCAAGGCCGTAAAGCGCGGAGCCAATCCATTCCCACCGCCAGGCCAGGATCAAAGCTCCGATCAGCACGAAAACCGGAATTTGATGTATGATAAACGCTAGCATCGTCTGCCAGAAACTATGATGCCCATCGAAAACATCCAAGGCAAAAATGCTCAGAAAAGCGATGAAAGCGATGGACAGGATGCGCGGCGTCCAGAATAACGCCCGTTTGGAAAAGTTAGACATATTCGTCTCCTGACTTGAGATATAACATTTGGCTTCATGAAAATTCCAACCATTACGTTTAGCTTATCTGTCGCTCCAATCTATATAGCGACGATTAGCCATGGAAATTGCACGGTAACGATGAAAAATTCAGTAGCACGGATCTGCTGTCGCATTGGGAGTAACTTCCGAGAATCCGACATAACCGGCCAATCTCTGCCCGTTCTCAGGAGTGCGGATTTTGTGTGCTTAATTAATTATAACACGATTAGAACAAATGAGCGTCGACCGCATTGTTGCTGGTTGTAAGCGCTTTTAAACAAACACTCTCATCAAAAACAAAGTGGAAAGAAGAAGAATATGGGAAAAACTATTTTATTGAATTTGTATTTGGAGATTCACTGGGAATCTATGTTTTCAACTTAAACATTGGCCGGTTATTTTCGACTTCTTGGGATTAATCCTCTTTGTTTCCGGTTTGAGCATTTATCAGGCGTGTGAAATGGCAGCTATCCAGATTTCACTCGGCACACCTCCAATCAATGAAGAAGTGGTAAGAGCGGATTGCACGTCATATAGAAAGGCTATTGGAAGCTCTGGCTCTGTGCGGGCTTAGGCAAATTCCTAAAGCCACACTGCATTTTCGTGGTAGAATCCAACTTCCACACCTGTGGCAGCACTCGAGACCCCGGATGGCGGTTGATGGATTATTTAAGCTTCAATCTTTAGAAGTATGAATCGTTAATTCGCAGAGCAGAATGCAGTCTATTCAACCTATCTGTTGGGCATCTGAAACTCTTGGTGTTGCAGCTGAATTCACATTTCCTAATAAAAGGAGAAACCATGAGTCGTACAACATTTCGCCTCTTTTCCTTTTTTGGATCGCTGGCAATCGCATTTCAGCTTTGCGCACAGGAGAAACCCAAGCAGCCTAACATAATGGGAGGCATGCCGGCAGCCGACACGTCATGGGTAGAGAACAAGCATCTCGATATTCCGTACGCGAGTGTTTCTAAAAATCAGAAGCTCAATGTGTATTTACCGAATAAAGGCAAAGGTCCCTTCCCAGTGATTCTCGTCGTACACGGCGGCGGCTGGATGGTGGGCGACCGGACCGACATGCATATCGCCCCTATGTTGGAAGGCCTCAAGCGCGGATACGCGGTGGTTTCCACGGGCTACCGACTGAGCGGCGAAGCCAAATTCCCGGCGCAGATCCGGGATGTGAAGGAAGCCGTGCGTTGGATCCGTCTGCATGCCAAGGAATACAATTTGGACGGCAGCCGCATCGCGGCTTGGGGAGAATCGGCGGGAGGCCATCTTGTGGCCTTGCTTGGCACAAGCGTAACATCTTTGGATGCCTCCGAAACTGTGCCCAGCGCCAAGATTCAGGCCGTCGTGGCTTGGTTCCCGGCCATCGAGCTTAACGAAATGGACAACCAGTTCAAGGCCAGCGGCGTTGGCCAACCCAATCATAACGAGCCGGATTCAGCCGAATCCCGGCTGCTGGGCAAGCCCGTGCAGGATGCGCTGGATCTTTGCCGTCTCGCCAACCCGGAAACCTATATCTCCGCGGATGCACCATCCTTCCTCATCCAGCACGGAGACAAAGATTCGATCGTCCCTTCCCAGCAGTCTAAAAATTTCGCGGAAAGGTTGTCTAAGGTCATTGGCAAGAACAAAGTGATGCTGGATATCCTACCCAACGCTGAGCATGTAGATCCTGCCTTCGAACGTCCCGAGAACCTCACGAAGGTTTTTGCTTTTCTGGACAAGGCGCTGAATTAACGAGAACGGTTAGTCACATATCAGGACAAGTGAATTGGAGTCAACTCCTCAGAAACGCATTGGGGGAAGTAATCACTTTGGACAGAGATCGCGTCCCCTATCCACAAGATTACTTCACAGGATACTTCTGGGGCATGTCGAGAATCACACTTTTGCGGAGAAACATGGAGATGCAAACCTCAGGCTTTCCTTGTGTCCCTATCGTTTCCTGATCGGTATGCAAATGTCTATTTCGGATTCCGGATTATCGTTGCCTTTAAATCGCTCGTCGTAATACTCGAAGTCATACGCATAGGGATTCACATAAGGCGACTTGGGCAGCCAGGTGCCGTACGCGTAGGCGTATGTATCCTTGACCGTGTTGGTTTTTCCGACGAGCGACCGCTTATGCGTAAACACGGCATACTCAGACGCGGGGAGAGTCTTGCCAACAAGCTCGATCGGGATCTCCTCAAGGCTGGATACCGGCAGTCCCGCCAGATAATAGAAGAGTCCTGTCTTCGAAAACCTCTCCGTATAAAAACACAAGCCGTACGACGCATGCACGGGAAGACAGTTGGGAATTTTCTTCATCAGGGGTATGAATTCTTGCCAAATTGCCGGGATCTCCCAATTCTTGTTGTCGCCGTAATACATGATTCCGATCAGCTTGATCGCTTCCCTCTTCACAATTCTGGGTTCCATGGTTATCACCTCCATGCAATGAATGAGAAATAATTCGTCAATCCGCCTCGCCGCTCCCAGCAAATGAGCGCCTCCCCTTTTCCTGAATGCGCCGGGATTGATGCCGAAGCAGTCTTTGAACGCCCGTGTGAAGGCTTCCTGAGACTGGAACTGGTAATCCAATGCGATTTCTATGATGCGCTTCCTACCGCCCGCCAGTTCTCCGGCAGCCTCCGTCAATCTGCGCCTTCGCAAATAGCTGCCCGGGGTATATCCAGTAAGCGCTTTGAACAATCGCACAAAATGAAAAGTCGAATACGCCGCTTCCGACGCGACATCGGAAACCGATACGGGACAGGTAAGATTCCGTTCCATATAGTCGACCGCGCGCAATACATTCGGTATGTAGCTCATCGCTTATCTCTTCCGTGTACTATAAGCGAAATTTCGCGAGCGAGTCTTGATCGTTTTTGCGAAGTTTTGGGAATTCTCCGTGAAGATCACGCGCATTTGCCGAGGCAAGAGGGCTATGCGATGATAGGGCGGAAATCACCTTGGATAATCCGGTCCAGGGCGATGCTTACCCGCTACTCCAATGGCACGAGCGACGCCTGACGCCGTTCGTAGCGTGTGATGAATTTCAGTCCTGATTCCCGGATGAATTTCAAAGCCTGATCCAGATGGAGGCCGACATCGGCGGGGACATGTGCATCGGAGCCGAGGGTCAGACGTTGGCCGCCCATCTCCCGGTACCAGCACAAGATCAGCAAATCGGGCATGAGGTTATTGGCCGGCTTGCGTAGCCCTCCGGAGTTGACGTCAAGGGCGATCCCGCGATCGATACAGTTCTGGAGCACGGCCCGCACGAGCGCTTCATAGCGTCTCGGGTCATAGGATCCCCAGATTGGTCTCCCGTTCCGCACCGGCACGTCCATGTGCCCGAGGATATCGAACTGAGGAGCCCGGGTCATTTCTCCCAATTCAAGGAAATAGGACTGCATTATTTCATCAACGCCCCTGCGCTCGAGGAGCTTATTGTCAAACATGAAATCATCGCCGACATAATGCAGGGAGCCGATGACGAAATCGTACGGATAACGATTCAGCAGAGCCCCGACTTCACCCGGGAAGCGATGCGGCTCGCCGATCTCTACGCCAGCCCGCAGGATTAGTTTGCCATCAAGACTTTTGCCGACACGCTTGATCTCCTCCCACCAGGCTTCGGGCCGATAGAAGACCGGATTGCACTCCTTCGGATGCAGGTCGAAATGCTCCGTCAGACCAATCTCCGGAATGCCCTTCTGAATAGCGCTCTCGCACATAGCGCGTACGCTTGCGTCCGAATCGGAAGAAAAATTGGAGTGCATGTGGTAATCGAAAGGAATGGTTGAGAGCATGCCTGAATTAAAACATGAAAAGAGGAATCGGCAAGGGAAAAACCCTATTTAGCCGGAGTTGCAGGAAGCAATCCCCTTGGACAGAGATGGCCCTCCCAGGGTGGATGGTTTATTGTTAGCAGGTGTTTACACTTCCTGTCAGCATTGATTGCGTTATGGGCTCTCCTCGCGCAATTGAACATATACGCCTTCGCCCTTTGCACAGAGTGTTTGCCCCGACGACACGGTTACTGTAACAATGACCTTGCGGCCCTTGATTTCCTTGACGATGCTTCTAAGCTCCAGTTCCACGCCCACCGGTGTCGGAGCCAGGTAGTCCACTTTAAGGGCGGCGGTAACAAATCGCGGCATATATCCCGGCTTGACCTGAATAGCCAACTCCCGTGCCTTTGCTGCCGCCGCGGTACCCGCCCCGTGGCAGTCAATCAGGGAAGCGATGATTCCGCCATAAAGAATAGTTTCCATCCCGCCGGTATAGTAGTCCTTCGGAAGGAAACGGCAGACGCTTTCATCGCCATCCCAGTAACTCTTAATTTTCAACCCTTTCTCATTCAAGCGACCGCAACCAAAGCAGTGAGCATAGTCATCCGGATAATAATCCTGAAAAGCGTCTGTTGGTTTCATTGAATCGGGCTGGGATTCTTCCTCCATTTCAGTTCATCCTTTCAATTCAGGGAAACATCGCAATGATTGCAGAATCGATCAAAAAACTGCAAAATAATAAATCAGCATACAACGCGGACGGAGTCAAAATGACGGAAAAACAATCGTGTGAAATGCCTGAATCGAATCCGCTGGAAATTGAAATTAAGGAAATCCTTGAAAACAGCAATACCATCGCCGTGGTCGGCCTTTCCGACAAACCGGAACGAGACAGCTACAAGGTAGCCAAATACCTGAAAGACCATGGGTACACCATCATCCCGGTAAATCCGGCCAAGACCGAAATCCTCGGTGAAAAATCGTATCCCGACCTGTCATCCATACCTTCCCGGGTGGATATCGTGGATATATTCCGAAATATCGAGGCTGTTCCGGGTATTGTGGATGAAGCCATTAAGATCAAAGCAAAGGTAGTGTGGATGCAACTGGGCCTGGCCCACAATGAATCGGCCCGTAAAGCTAGAGATGCCGGACTTGTCGCGGTTCAATCAAAATGCCTGAAAATCGAGCATGCAAGGATGCGGACCTAACCCGTATTGCATCTCCGACGATTTTCGAGGCCCGGCAAATATCAAAGGAGCTGGACTATTTCCCTTCTCCTAGCAAATTTTTCAAAGCCGCGCGACGGCCGGGGGATGCCTTGCGGAGAGGTGTGTGGATGAACCATTCGAAATAGTCGGGATTATAAAACAGGCCTTGCTGTGTAAAGGGATCATTTTCCCGCAGCTGCCGGGCCATCTCTATCGATCCGACGGAAAAGATCGTCAGGTCAAAATGGGAATCCGCTGACGGGCCAGCTTTCCCAGTCGTATCCCATCATCGTGGTGCCTCCCGGCCCCAGACGATTGAACGCGTGTTGTACCAGAAACGATGGGATCGGTCTTCTCGCTTTGTCATCGTTCTCGATCTGCTTGATGCGGGCTGCGTCTGCCTTGGCCAGAGAGACGAAGAGTTTCGGCGGCGTAACGACCTCTACGTTTATCACCGACATCGTCGGACGCACCCCCGCTGGATAGGAAGGCAGAACGCCGATACCTCGCATCAGCCCCTCGATGATCCCCCGTATGGGCTCGCCTGTTTTCCAGTAAGGCGTATGGACGGACCATTCCATCCACCAGTCATTGGTGAAACAGCCTGCTTTGTAAAACGGATCGTCACGCATCAACTGCTTTGCCGACTCCAGATCGGGAGTTGCATAGATGTGCAGGATGCGCGCGAAGCCGGCCGAAGGCCCCGCTTCCCAGATGGAACCATTTTCTCCCAGCCGGCAATTATACGCGAGGTGCTTCCGGTGAAGGGCAGATAGGGCTCTGGGAAGATCTTTTCCGGTCGCATAGGTCTTGTCGAGCGCCGATCCGGCGGAGGAATCGACATCGGCGAAGCATGCAAACAGCCGCGCGGGGATGATTTCGTTCGGTACAATCCTACATTCCACAGGGCTCTGCCGAGCTCTGACTCATCCGTCACCTCCCGACCGTTGGACTTCACTTAGTTCTCCCCTCGATGGAGACTGGCTGCAAATTTCGTTCGCCGGTGGTCGGCATGATCACCATGGTCATCACCGGCCGGCTCACGTTTTTCCATATCTGCGGAAAATGGGCAACTCCCGGCGCAACATATATGGCCGACGAAGTGGTGAAGACCGCTTTTTCCAGGCTTTCTCCTTCGCCAAGCCAGAACTCCACTTCGGCTCCCAGCCTGGACGTGTCCTTCGGATCGGTGCCGAGGAAAAGAAATATCTCTTCGTAGTCGTGCTTGTGCGGCACGAAATCCTCGCCGGTCCCGACGGCGGTGTCCCCGGTAATATAACCGTATTCGATCTTTGTTTTCGCGTTAGCGATGAGCTCATTGGAGAAGATCACCCGCGGCCCGGTATTCACTTCGTTGAGGACAGGCAGGGCGTCGGTCTCCTGCACCTGGTCGATGTAGTTGTCGCCCACTCGCACCACGACCGCCGGTTTCCTGACAATATATTTTTCAAACTTTGATTCTGCCATTTCAATAAACCTCCGCGGAAAAGCCTGGGCCGTATTATATAAAAATTCCGTGTAATCCGTGGCATTTTTGTTTTCCTTGCGTACAATGAGGAATTATGAAATTCGAAAAACTACTCGAGCCGGGCCAAATTGGAAAACTACGGATCAAGAACCGCATCATTAAAAGCTGCGGCGGAGCCGAAGATATCGCGGGCATTAACAATGCCTTTCTTGAGGCACTCGCCCGGGGCGGCGCGGGCCTGATTATCTGGGGAGACGTCGCCGTCGAATACCCCAGAGGCGTCACGATCCCCATTACGGGCAGGCATCTCGAGGATGACGAACGCATTCCGGTTTTTGCGAAAATGGCGGACGCTTCACACAAACACGGCTGCCCTATTTTTATGCAGTTGTTCCACGCCGGCCCCCAGGCGTTCCTGGAAGAAGGCCAGCAGACAATATCGTCCTCGAGCCTGACCGACGATGAGGTGTCCGAGTTGACGGCGTCCATGACCCCCCGCGCGCTGACCGTTGCTGAAATCGCGGATCTCGTGGATAAGTTTGCGGCAACCGCAGTGCGCGCGCAGAAAGCCGGGTTTGACGGTGTTGAGGTCAATGCCGCCCGCATGCACCTGCTGAACAGCTTTTTGTCGCGCGCCTGGAATAAGCGTCAGGACAATTATGGCTGTGCAACGCTGGAGAACCGGTCCCGGTTCCTGGTCGAAATCATCCGCGAGATAAAAAAGCGCCTGGGACAGGACTTCCCGGTTTCCACACTTATCAATGGCCTCGAGCTCAGAATAAAAAACGGAATAACAGTCGAGGAGGCACAGGGATTTGCCCGAATCCTGCAAGCCGCCGGCTCGGACGCTATTCATGTGAGGGCCTTTGGGTACAATGGCTTTCAAACTATCGATGCGGCAGCCCGCGGCATTTATGTTTCCGAAAAAACCAAACCGCTGCCAAAGGAACTTGACTGGAGCCGCCGCGGAAGAGGCGCAATGACGCCTCTGGCCGCTGCCGTGAAAGAGGTCGTCTCGATACCCGTCATCAGCGTAGGGGCACTGGACCCTGTTGTTGGAGAGCAGGTCCTGCGAGAAGGCAAGGCGGATTTTATCGGCCTATGCAAAGGCTTGATGGCGGATCCCGAAATCCCCAACAAAATCGCGGCAGGCAGACTGGAGGATATCGCGCCGTGCACGGACTGCGGGGACTGCGCCAGAGCGCTCTTCTCCATGGTGCGCGTGGGTGAGTTTGTGTCGATTCGCTGCAGAGTCAACGCGGCTCTCGGCTTCGATGAGGACTATGAAATCCGGCCGGCGCAGAAGAAAAAACGCGTCCTCGTTGTGGGCGGCGGACCCGCAGGGATGGAGGCGGCAAGGGTCGCGGCGATCCGCGGGCATGAAGTAATACTCTTCGAGAAAGAGAAGCGGGTGGGAGGTCTTTTGCGCTGGGTCGCCCTGATTAAGGGGCTCGATGTCGACAGCGATGCGATGATCCTGTCGGATTACCTTCAAAACCAGATCAACCGGCTCGGTGTCGAAATCCGGTTGGGGCAGGAGTTTCATCCATCCGCAATTCGGGAGATACATCCGGACGCTATCATACTGGCTCCGGGAGGGGTGCCGACGGCTCCGGAGATACCTGGAATAGCCCGGGACAACGTAGTCAGCATCGAGGATCTGTATCGCAGGATGAAGGATGATCTTGATCTCATTGAGCCGGGCATCATGCGATGGATGAATCCGTATTGGGAGTCCGTTGGAAAACGGGTCGTGATCATTGGCGGCACCATCGAGGGCGTGGGACTGGCGGAATTCCTGGTCGAGCGCTGCCGGGAAGTAACGCTGGTGGACGAGAATGCGATATGGGGGGATACGCCTCTGTTGAGATCCCCTTCCCTGGAGAAAGTAACCAGGATAGCGGAAGTCCGGTATGAGCAGATAACCGACAACGGGCTTGTCGTCACAACAAGGGAAGGAAAGACGGTGCTTATCGAAGCGGATACCATCATTACGGCTTCAAGCCCCCGACTGAACACCGAGCTTCTGAAAGCCGTTGAAGGGAAAGCGCCCGAAGTCTACCTTGTCGGCAGCGAGGATCCCGAACCCGGCTGCATCATGAACGCCATCGGCAACGGCTACAGAATTGCCAAGGCCATTTAGAATTCGGACCGAATATTCCTGATGCCCGCATACTGCTATTCTGGGAAACATTAAACCTGGAGGCAAAATGCTCGTAATAGTATCACCGAACCATCTGAACATTTTCATAATGTGTCGGACTATGACTTTGGAGCGCTCTATCTACTCGGAGCCCATTCCATAAAGCCTGTTCAACAGCCCCTGAAGTAAAGCACGGCTGGGAGTTCCTCCCTGGAAATAGGTATTCTATTCTAATGAGGGTAATTATGGATTCTGATAGCAATATCAAAAAGAACGTAAGCAGAAGGTCTTTTGTACAGAGCACTGCAGCGGGAGTAGTGGGATTGAGTGCAGGGACGGCATTAAGCTGTGCGGACAGGAAAAAGGATGCAGGAGCGAATGCCACAGTCACACTTGAAATACTGGAGCCTCACGGCGAGCTTGCGTATCCCGAAAGGCATGGATTATCAGCGCCGCGCCTCACCAGTTTAAATGGGAAGAAAATTGCGATACTGGCGATGTTCCAGGATTCCATGACATTTTTCGATACGATCAAGTCCAAGCTGAAAAAACAGTACCCTTCGGTTGAGTTTATTCATTACCCCTATGGAATCCCGAACGCGCCTGATATTACAGGCAAAATAGCCAGCGAGTGCGACGGGTGGATTGATGGAGTAAAAGCGTCGGAGACCGGCTCCAGGCACGATACAGGCGCCAGGTTGGAAAAACGGGGCTGCCCCGGTGTTGCCGTTGTTTCCGATGCAATCCTAAAGGCGAAAAAACTGCTGGTAGATATCAACGGCATGCCGACCTGCCGCGTTCTTGCCGTGCCTGCCGTGGATTACCTTGTTGCCAAGGCGGATCCTGAATTGATGAAACCGGTTGCAGAGGCGGCTTTTGATTCTATCCATAATGCACTGATCACACCGCTGACAAAGGAAGAAAAGGAAGTCCCGAATTTCAGCTATGACTATTCCCCGAAAAAATTCACGGGAGCCGATTATTCCGAGGCAAGCGAAAAATTTCAGCAGTACTGTGCCGAAAATTTCATGACCGACGGTATGCCGGTAGTCCCGCCAACACGCGAGGCTGTCAACAGGATGCTTGCGGGAACATCGTATGCGCCGGATAAGGAAATCGGGCTTATGTATCCGAAGCAAGGCAGGGCGACTGTGGAGAAAATCGCCATCAGTTCGGTAATGGCAGGTGCAAAACCCGAGTATCTTCCTGTCATTATCGCCATGATAGAAACGATTACGGCCAAAGACTATAACCAGTACCATATAGTAAATGAGATTCTGCCCATAACCTTTATCAGCGGACCAATAGTTGAAGAGATCGGTCTGAATAACGAGGTCGGCTATCTGGCTCCCGGGCACAGGGCCAATGCCACTATCGGACGGGCAATGCTGATGTGTATGATTAACATAGGCTGGAGGCGTATGGATGTCTATTCGTCGCCGGGAGGCCTCGGTCAGCCTGCTGCTTATGCAAATTACATAGTCCCGGAAAATCAGAAAGCCAACCCGTGGGAACCCTACGCAGTCTCAATCGGATTCAAGCCCGAAGAGAGTACGGTGACGATATGCGAAGGAATTTTCATAGCGCGCGGTCCTTCTGAAACCCTGAAAATATCCACCGCTAAAGAGAGACTGGAAGAGATGAGAGGGTTGTTCTCCCCTTCCGCAGGAGTCTTCGGCTTTTTTGGTATGCCGCCGAACGGCGTTGATATGCGGCATATGATTGCGATTCATCCGACATTCGCTCGGCAACTGGCCAATGCCGGTTTTACCAGAGAGTCTTTTATTAAGTGGCTGCATGACAAAAATACAATCAACTGGGACAAGATGAGTGAAAGTGAGCGCAAACAATTCAGAGACATGGTGGCAGAG
>CAVXIH010000007.1:0-387901 GCA_963761825.1 uncultured Acidobacteriota bacterium | reverse complement strand
ACATGGTAGTGGTTGTATTTGTAGAAACGCAATAAAAAAGGGGCGACCATTTGGTCGCCCCTTGTGCTTGAAAGCGGCAGCGATCCGCCGCAATCCAAAATTTAGTACATGCCGCCCATGCCGCCGCCGCCCGGAGGCATTGCGGGAGCTTTTTCCTCTTCCTTGATATCGCAGATCAGGGCTTCTGTGGTCAGAAGCAGGGCTGCGATCGAAGAAGCGTTCTGCAGAGCGGTTCTGGTGACCTTGGTCGGATCGATTACGCCGGCTGCAACCAGGTCTTCGTACTGCTCGGTATCGGCGTTGAAACCGAAATTGGGGTCAGGATTCTGACGGACTTTGTCGACAACGACGGCGCCTTCGTGGCCGGCATTGACGACGATCATCCGGAGCGGCTCTTCAAGCGCTCTGCGGACGATGCTCACGCCAACCTTCTCGTCGCCTTCGAGCTTCAGCTTGTCCAGCGCCGCTACGCAGCGGAGCAGTGCTACGCCGCCGCCCGGAACGATGCCTTCCTCAACCGCTGCACGCGTGGCATGCATGGCATCTTCCACGCGCGCCTTCTTCTCTTTCAGCTCGGTCTCGGTTGCCGCGCCGACTTTAATCACGGCTACGCCGCCGACCAGCTTGGCCAGTCTTTCCTGCAGCTTTTCACGGTCGTAATCCGAGGTCGTCTCTTCGATCTGAACGCGGAGCTGTTTCACACGGCCTTCGATGTCGGCATGCTTGCCGTTGCCTTCGATGATCGTGGTGTTGTCCTTGTCGATCGTGATCTTCTTGGCGCGCCCGAGGTCTTCCAGGCGAACGGTTTCCAGCTTGATTCCGAGGTCTTCGGAAATCACTTTGCCGCCGGTCAGGATGCCGATGTCTTCGAGCATCGCTTTGCGGCGATCGCCGAATCCGGGTGCCTTCACCGCAGCCGCTGCCAGCGTTCCGCGCAGCTTGTTGACCACGAGAGTCGCAAGGGCTTCGCCCTCAATGTCTTCCGCAATAATCAATAGCGGACGGCCGCTCTTGGCCACCTGTTCCAACAGGGGGAGGAGGTCCTTCATGGAGCTGATCTTCTTCTCGTTGAGCAGGATCAGGCAGTCGTTCAACTCGACTTCCATTCTCTCCGGATCCGTAACGAAATAAGGGGAGAGATAGCCGCGGTCAAACTGCATCCCTTCAACCACTTCGAGCGAAGTCTCGATGGACTTGGCTTCTTCTACCGTGATCACGCCATCTTTGCCGACCTTTTTCATCGCTTCCGCAATGATTCCGCCGATGGTCTTGTCGTTGTTGGCCGACACGGCGCCCACCTGGGAAATCATATCGCCCTTAACGGGCTTGCTCAGCTTCTTCAGTTCTGCGATGGCCGCTGCAACAGCCTTTTCGATTCCGCGCTTCAGGGCCATAGGATTGGCGCCGGCAGCGACGTTTTTCACGCCTTCACGGAAAATGGCCTGAGCCAGTACGGTAGCCGTCGTGGTTCCGTCGCCGGCCACATCCGATGTCTTGGAGGCTACTTCGCGCACCATCTGTGCGCCCATGTTTTCGGAGGCGTCCTTCAGCTCGATCTCTTTCGCGACGGTGACGCCATCTTTGGTGATGGCAGGGGATCCGAATTTCTTGTCCAGAACTACATTGCGCCCCTTGGGACCCAGCGTAATCTTCACGGCATCCGCGAGCTGGTTCACTCCGCGGAGAATTGCCTGGCGAGACTGCTCGCCATGAATAATTTCCTTAGCCATATGTCAATGCTCCTTATATCTGTTTATTCTGTTTGAGTTATCCCAAAATCGCGAGGATTTCCTCTTCGCGCATGATGAGGTAGTCCTGGTCATCCATTTTGATCTCAGTGCCGGAGTATTTTCCGAAGAGGATCTTATCGCCCTTCTTGACGTCCATGGGGGCACGCTTGCCGTCCTCCATGATCTTCCCGGGGCCGGCTGCGATTACTTCGCCTTCCATGGGTTTTTCTTTGGCTGTGTCAGGGATGATAATTCCACCCTTCACAATTTCCTTCTCTTCTACCCGTTTTACAATAACTCGATCGTGCAAAGGCCTAACATTCATAAATGATCTCCTCTCATTAAGCGCCGCTTATAATGCATCTTGCTTGATAATTACTCGCTTGGATTAGCACTCTCCTCAAGCGAGTGCCAATAGTATAAGAGCCATCTTCCGGTTGTCAACCTGGCGGAGGAAATTTATCGATCTGAATTTCGGTGACAGTCACGCATAATCCCCAAATTTCCACCAGGCGGAATTTCGGTGACAGTCACCATAATCCCCAAATTATTTTCCATGAAAATAAAGAGCTTATGGCTGGAACCCTATCTCCATTGTAGGTCCGATCAGCCATATTTATGCAATTAACTATTTTTATTATACTTAGGAGAATTATTGATCGAAATAATTTGGGAGTTATGGTGACTGTCACCGAAATTCATCGAATCTTAATACAATTCACATCATTGCTTCATAATCCTGCTGTAAACCTTTATGCAAATTGCGATTAGGAGGAAATATGAGGAAGTCTGGGTTGTTGATTATCTTTGTCCTCGGCTTGATCTTCGGGGGATGCGGCGGCGGAAAAGGCTCTGCCCCGGCCGTTCGGTCCGTCACCATTAAGGGATCCGACACGATGGTGATCCTGGGACAGCGCTGGGCTGAAACCTATATGAAAGAGCATCCGGACAAGCGGATCCAGGTAACCGGCGGAGGCTCCGGCACCGGAATCGCCGCCCTCATCAACGGCGGGACCGATATCTGCGAAGCCTCCCGGCCCATGAAAGATAAAGAAAAGGCGATGGTCCGCACCCGTCACGGCAAGGATGTGGTCGAAACCTCCGTCGCTCTCGACGGCGTGGCGATCTACGTCCCGGAATCCTCACCCATAAAATCCATCTCCATGGCGCAGCTCAAGTCCATCTACACCGGCACCATCACCAACTGGCGCGATGTCGGCGGCAAAGACCAGCGAATCGTCGCCTACAGCCGCGAAAACAACTCGGGCACCTACGTCTTCTTCAAAGAGCACGTCCTCAAAAACGAGGATTTTGCCCGCGACGTCCAGACGCTGCCGGGAACGGCAGCGGTGGTCAACGCTGTTTCCAAAGATCCGGCATCCCTGGGATATGGCGGAATCGCCTATGCTTCGGGCATCCGGCCCCTGGCCGTAAAGTCCGACGATGCATCCGAAGGGGTGAAGCCTACGCTGGAAACCGTCGAAGCGGGCACGTATCCGCTGTCCCGGCATCTTTATTTCTATACCGTCGGGCCGCCCACCGGAGAAACCAAGGCGTTCATCGACTGGGTGCTGAGTCCGGAAGGGCAAAAGATATGTGAAGCAGTGGGGTATTATCCTCTGAATCGGAGATAGTGTTGTCTAAGCAACCTGAAGCAGGCCGGTCCGGCGCCCTGGGCGACCGTATCGCGGGGATTGTGATTCGAGGCAGCGCCTTCCTGGCGATCCTGTCGCTCATTCTGATATTTATCTTCATCGGAAAAGAAGCGCTGCCCATATTCACTTCCGCCGAGATACGCCAGGAGGCGAATCTCGGCAAGCTCTTTATGTCCCAGGCGGCCCATGTGGGCGCGGATGTGGAGCAAACGTGGCAGCCGGTGTCGGACATCCCGAAATATTCGCTCCTGCCGCTCCTGGCCGGTACGCTGAAGGTGACCATCATTGCTGTGCTGATCGCCATCCCGCTGGCCGTGCTGGCCGCTCTCTATACGGCGGAGTTCGCGCCTCCGTGGGCGCGCGAAACGATCAAGCCCGCCATTGAAATCCTGGCGGGGATTCCCAGCGTCGTGGTCGGCTTTTTCTGCCTGATGGTTCTGGCGGGCTGGCTGCAAAGTACTTTCGGCTGGACCTTCCGACTGAATGCCGTGACGGCCGGGATCGGGCTGAGCCTGGCGGTGATCCCGATCGTCTACACCGTCTGCGAAGACGCGTTTTCGTCCGTACCCCAGACGTTTCGCGAAGGCTCGATCGCCATGGGCGCTTCGTCCTGGCAGACGGCCTCGCGCGTGGTCCTTCCGGCGGGAATGCCGGGAGTCCTCGCCGCGTGCGTGCTCGGCTTCGGCAGGGCTATCGGCGAGACGATGATCGTCCTTATGGCGTCGGGCAATGCCGCCATCCTGTCGCTTTCTCCCACCGATTCCATCCGGACTTTCTCCGCCACGATCGCGGCGGAGTTGGGGGAAGTGGTCGTAGGCAGTCCTCATTACCACGTGCTCTTTTTCATCGGGGCGTTTCTCTTCCTGATCACTTTCGTGATCAACCTGTTCGGCCACTGGTGGGTGAACCGGCTCCAGAAGAAGCTTCAGGGGGCTTCGTAACGCCATGATCGAGCGAAACAAGGTAATCGGCGGGCTATTTCAGTTCTTCTGCATCCTGGCCTGCGTCCTCATCATTGCGATGCTGGCCGTTATTCTGGGAAATATTGTCATTCACGGCATTGGAACGGTTACCTGGGACTTTCTTTCGAAAGCGCCCGAAATGGGCATGACCGGAGGAGGAATTTTCCCGGCCATCTTCGGCACGTTTGCGCTTGTCGTATTAATGACCATCGCCGTGATCCCGCTGGGTGTGGCGACGGCGATTTATATGCACGAATACGCGCCCAAGCGGTCGCGGATAGTCCACATGGTCCGCCTGGCAATTCAGAACCTGGCCGGAGTTCCGGCCATTGTTTTCGGCCTGTTCGGGCTGGGATTCTTCATCGAGTTTGTCGGCCGGGGCATCGATAAGGCGTTGTATGGCGGCGATCTGACTTACGGCCAGCCGGCGATTGTCTGGGCGGCGCTGACGCTTGCGCTCCTGACGATGCCGACGGTGGTGGTGGCCACGGAAGAAGCGCTCCGCGCGATACCGCAGAGTTACCGCGAAGTGGCCTATTCGCTGGGCGCGACGCGCTGGCAGATGATTCGGCGCGTGGTGCTGCCTCAAGCGGTCGGGGGGATTCTTACGGGCGGCATCCTCGCGGTGAGCCGGGGATCGGGAGAAGTCGCTCCGGTTATGTTTACGGGAGCGGCCTATTTTTTGCCGGAGTTGCCGAAGCAGTTGAACGGTCAATTCATGGAACTCGGGTATCATGTGTATGTGATGACGACGCAGTCGCCGGATGTGGAAGCGACCAAGCCGATTCTCTATGCGACGGTGCTGGTGCTTCTTTCGCTGACGTTCCTGCTGAATTTCACCGCGATCATGATTCGAGCGCAAATCCGCAAGAGGCTGCGCTCCGGACAGGTAGAATTTCGGTGACAGTCACCATAACCCCAAATTCTGTGTGCCATTAGATTTTTTAAAAATATGGAAGTTAGTTGCACGAATATACGTTATGAGTACGCAGTACTAGAGAATAGGGACGGCATCCATACAGACCTTTGATTTTCGAGAATAATTTAGGAGTTATGGTGACTGTCACCGAAATTCCGCCTGGTGCGAAATTCGAGGATTGAAGTGATGGTCAGGAAGATTGAGGGACAGGTGACGGATATCCAGGTGAAGGCTGAGGATCTGCGGGTGCAGGTCAACGGTACGGAGATATTGAAAGGCATCAATCTGGATGCCCGGCAGGGGGAGATCCTTTCCATTATCGGGCCGGCCGGCGCGGGCAAGACCACGTTTCTGCGCTGCCTCAACCGCATGGCGGAACTCGACCTGGACTTCAAGATTTCGGGCAACATCCTGCTCGACGGCCAATCCATCTATGATTCCGATGTGGCGATGCTGCGCCGCCAGATAGGAATGGTGTTTTCGGTCCCCGTGCCTCTGCCGATGACGGTGTATGACAACCTGACCTTCGGCCTCCGTCTTGCCTCCGGTCCAGCCGGAGCTATGACGAGCGCGTGGAAAAGGCTTTGCGTGCGGCGTATCTGTGGGACGAAATGAAGGACCGGCTGAAAGAGCCGGCGCGCAACCTTTCGGGAGGGCAGCAGCAGCGCCTGTGTCTCGCGCGCACGCTGGTCCTCGAGCCGCGCGTGTTGTTGCTCGATGAGCCGTGCTCGGGTCTCGATCCGATTTCGACGGCACGGATCGAGGAGGCGCTGAGAAGTTTGAAAGCGAACCTGGCGATTATCCTGGTAACGAACAACGTCAAGCAGGCGGCCAGGGCGTCGGATCGGACGGCTTTCTTCCTGTTCGGAGAACTGATTGAGCTGGAGCCGATCGACATATTGTTCACCACTCCGCGAGACAAGCGTACCGCGGACTACATCTCCGGAAGATTCGGGTAGGAAGCGAATGCGCGATACGTGGGTCGATGTTTCGGAATCGGTGCTGTCGAACCGAGGCTGAAGGCGCCGATAAACACGAATAATTTCGCGAAGTCTTGAAAGGGCCTCAGCCCTTGCATGGCTTCTTTCCGAGGGCTTCGCACTGTGGATAGAACGCGCTTCGCCTTGGAGTATGGTGACTGGAAATTGGCGGACATGACTGCGAAAATTGAGACGAAGGGGCTGAATCTCTGGTATGGGAAGTTTCACGCGCTGATCGACGTGAGTCTTGCCATTCGCCCGAGAGCCATCACCGCGATCATCGGGCCGTCCGGGTGCGGCAAATCGACGCTGCTGCGCGTCATCAACCGGATGAACGAGATCATCCCGCGCGTGAAGGTCACGGGAGACGTCCTGCTCGACGGCAAATCGATCTATCGCCGGCGATATCGATCTGCGGCAGCTGCGCAAACGCATCGGCATGGTTTTTCAGCGGCCTAATCCGTTTCCGCTTTCCGTCTTCGAAAACGTTGCCTATGGCCCGAAAATTCACGACCTGGCCAAGGGCGACGATCTTGCCGCGCGCGTCGAAAGCAGCCTGCGCGCCACCGGTCTGTGGGATACGCTGAAGGACAGGCTGGGCGCTTCTGCGCTGTCTCTGACGCCCGAGCAGCAGCAGCGCATCTGCATTTCGAGGCTGCTCGCGGTCGAGCCGGAGATCCTGTTGATGGACGAACCGGCGTCTGCGCTGGATCCGATCGCTACGGCCAGGATCGAAGAGCTGATGCTGGAACTCAAAGACCGCTACACGATACTCATCGTCACGCACAACATGCAGCAGGCGGCCCGCATCTCCGATGACACGGCGTTCATGCTGCTGGGAGAGCTGGTCGAGGTCGGGGAAACTCAAACTATTTTCACCAAAAACTCCGATCCGAGGACGGAGCAATACATATCGGGGAGGTTCGGTTAATGCGCCACCTGGACGAAAAAATACAGGAGCTGCTCGAAAGGCTGCTGCTGATGGGCCGACTTGGCGGAATCGATGATTCAGACCGCGCTCAGAGTTTTGATCGAGCGCGACGAGTCGCTCAGCGCCGAGATTTACCGCAAAGAAGAGGAGGTGAACAACCTCCAGATTGAAATCGACGACAGCGCCGTCAAGCTGACCGCGCTGCAGCAGCCGGTCGGCGGGGACGTGCGATTCTTGTTTATGGCGTCCCGCATCGCGACGGAGCTCGAGCGGATAGGCGACCAGGCGATCAATATCATCGAGAACGCCCATCACGTGATTCAGGCCGCGCCGCTCAAGCCGCTGGTGGATCTGCCCGTCATGGGGGAGATCGCCGAGCGAATGGTGCGCGACAGCCTGGAAGCATTGGTCGAAAAGGATTGCTCGGTGGCGAACCGCGTGCTGGAAGAAGAAAAGAAGGTCGACGCGTACCGCGACCAGATCTTCCGCGTCCTCCTGACCTATATGATGGCCGATCCCGGAACGATCCAGCGCGCGCTGGCTCTTGATTTTGATTTCGCGCAACCTGGAGCGCGTGGGAGATCACGCCACGAATATCGCCGAAGAAGTGATCTATCTGGTGGAAGGGCGGGAAGTGCGCCACCGCCACGAAAGCATCGCGAACGAACCAAAGCCTGAGAATCCGGCTATGTCCAAAGCCATCGTGCTGGTCATTGACGATGAGGCGGATCTTATCGAACTTGTCCGGTACAATCTCGAAAAAGAAGGGTATGCCGTTTTCGGGGCGGCGGATGGAGAATCCGGCTTCGCCCGCGCCTTGAGCGAAAAGCCGGACGTGATCGTCGTGGATCTGATGCTGCCCGGCATGGATGGCCTCGAAGTGTGCCGCATGCTTCGGGCGGAGAGTGCGACGTCGCGGATACCCGATCATCATGCTGACGGCGAAGGCTTCGGAGTCGGACCGCATTGTGGGCCTGGAGCTTGGTGCGGACGATTATATGACCAAGCCGTTCAGCCCGCGCGAACTCACGGCGCGGATCAAGGCGCTGTTGCGGCGCTCTTATTGCGCCGGTTCTCCGGATACCCCCAGCAATCGTCGGTTCTGCATTACGGCAATCTCTCGATCGATTCCTCAAGCCATGAAGTGCGCTGCGGCACGAAAACGCTGGAACTCACCGCCACAGAGTACCGCCTGCTGCAGTTTCTCGCCTCACATCCGGGTTTTGTGTATTCCCGCGCCACGCTCATCGACGGCGCGCTGGGCAGAGATGTCTCGGTCCTGGAGCGCACGATCGATGTGCATATCATGTCCCTGCGACGAAAGCTCGGTCGATGCGGATCCTGGATCGAAACCATCCGCGGATTCGGCTACAAGTTCCGAGAGCTGGAATTTCGGTGACAAGTCACCATAACCCCCAATATTACTTTCTATGAAAATAAAGAAGTTACGTCCTTGCCCTTCATTTCACATTGTGAGGCGCCCATGCGACCTATGTTTTTGATAAAATGCCATTCTAATTATTAGACTTAAATGATAAAATGGCTCGCTTTAATTTGGGGGTTATGGTGACATGTCACCGAAATTGGCGGGACGCCGATGCTCCGCAGGAATCTTGCAATTGAGCGCAACGATCTGTTATTCATCGTCATTCATATTTTGAGGACAGCCATGACAAAACCCGGCCCCTCGATCGATCAGGAACTGCTCATGGGTGCGCGCTACGCTGGCGCAGCGACTCATGCCTGTGCCCGGAGCCATTCCTCACATACCCGGCACGGACATCTACGGCGTGTCGATCCCGTTCAATGGCATTGCGGGCGGAGATCTCATTACCTATGTGAATTTTCAGGATCGTTTCGATCTGGACGCCAGGATCAAGGCGGCCACCTGGCAAGGGCAGGAATCCGTGGCGAAGGCGTTGCAGAGGCTTAAATCGTGCGGAGGCATCCTGGTCGCCGATGTCGCCGGGCACAACTTCACCGACGCGATGCGCGCGCTGATGCTGCACCAGGTCTTTCACACGGCGGCGCTGTATGAAATGGATTTGAACGGCGAGATTACGGTGCGCCTGTTCGAGCAGGTGAACACGCGATTTTTAAAATCCACCACGTTGCGCAACCTGGCGGCGGATCGCGATCGGGCAAGCTTCATCACGCTCATCTATGGAGAGATTTCGCATACGGGCCGTTTCCGCTTTGTGAATGCGGGGCATCCTATGCCGCTGGTATTTTCCCGCGAATACGATTGTTTCGTGGACATCAGTGCGAACAGGTTGGTGAGCTATCCGCCGATCGGGTTGCAGCCGACCGAGGGCCATTCCGACGCCAGCCATTATGAGCGCACGCTCGGGTATAAGAAACGGTACAAAGTGAACGAGCTGAATCTGATGGGCCGCGGGGACGTGCTGCTGCTGTATACCGACGGACTTTTTGATTCTTTTTCCCCTTTCAGCCGGGGAAAGCTCGAGCGCGCCGTTTCCAATGCCAAAGACGGCAGTGCCAAAGAAATCTGCGAAGCAATCCTTCAGGAGCGGCGCGCGGTGGAGGCGCAGACCGACGATCTCAGCCTCGTCGTCATCAAGCACCTTTAGGTGAATTCGGTGCCTGCACTCAAATTCATCAAATTTTCATATTTCCATCATCATCCTTAACACGACCGGCCTATTTTGCCATAGAGGCGGTGATTGAAATGTGCACCGAAATGCCCGACATGAATCATTCCGGAATCAGATGCCAATCGCGGCCGCGATAGCTCGCGGTCTACCTTTCAATGCCTTCCGCTCTCTCCGAATTTTGCTGGCGGGGCGGAAGCCTGGAAGACCTGACAAAGAAGCTTCTCGAGCATGTAGTGTCGATCAGCCATCCTTCACGCAGTGTCCGGGTTGAGGTCCACGAAAGAAAAAGTTGTCCGACCTGGAGGAGTTCTTCGCCCTTTCGCCACTCTATTGGTTCCAGTTGAGCCTCGAATGCCAGTCCGCATCCGGACTGGAAGGCGGCGTGCAGCGGGTGCTTGAAAGCTTTGGCTATCGATGTCCCGAATGGATAGGCGTGGAAGGATCCGAGTCGCAGCTTGGCGCCTTCTATCTCGGGACGCAGAAAGCGCCCGTGCTGATTCTCTATGTCCTGAACCGCGGGGCGCGGCGAACTGTGATTTGCTCATTCCTGTAATAGAAGCAGATCATGCCGGGATCATGCTGTATAATGGCCCTGGCCAAGCATGAAAAACCGGCTCTTCTGGAAAATCGGATTTTTGAATCTTCTGCTGTTGTTGCTGGTCCTGGCGGCGGTGGACACCTACGTCGTCCGGGCATTGAAGAAAGAATTCCTCGAGCGCGGCGTTTTCGCAACTGGAATCCCTGATCCGCCTGGCAGAGACCAATCCTCCGCAATCCTTCGATGCGCCCCAACTAAAAGAATGGACCCGGTGGTGCGGTCAAAGCGGGGTTCGCGTGACGCTGGTTGCCGGCGACGGGAAAGTGCTGGCGGATTCCGCAGAGGATCCTGCCGGGCATGGAAAACCACCTGGCGCGGCCTGAAATAAGAGAAGCCTTTCTCAATGGCACGGGGCGCGCGGTGCGGCGCAGCCCGACGCTCAAAGTGGATCTTGTATACCTTGCGCAGCGCTATGAGTTCAAAAATGCACCGATCATGGTCGTGCGACTGTCCGTGCCGCTGCATCGTCTCGAAGAAGCGCGATTTGCTTTTCGCAGCCGCCTCTGGGGCATTTCGCTGGTGATCCTGGTCGTAGCCGGCGGCATTTCGCTGCTGTTTTTCCGCACGGTCTCGCGCCGCATCGGGCGGCTCAAGGAATTTTCGCGCCGGGTGGCCGACGGCGATTTCCGGCCGCTTCCGCTGGAGCGCAGCAAAGACGAACTGGCCGAGCTGTCCAACACTCTCGGCCAGACGGCGGTGAAGCTGGACCGCACGATCAAAACGCTGACCGAAGAGCGGAACCGCTCGGCCGCGGTGCTGGCCAGCATGGAGGAAGGCGTCGCGGTGATCGGAAGCGATCAGCGGGTGATTTACTGCAACGGCGCTTTCTGCCGGGATGCGGGCATTGCGAACGTGTCCTGTGAAGGGCGTCCGGTGATGGAATTGATCCGGCATTCGGATCTGCTTTCCATGATCCAGAAGGCCCTGGCGGGCAGCGAGGCGATCCATGGAGAAGTCGTCGTGGGATCGATCCGGACGCGAAGCTTTGCCGTCACTGCCGCGCCGATTTCTTTCGAAGGCGCGACCACGGGCGCGGTCATGGTCCTGCACGACATCACCGAGATCCGGAGACTGGAGCGCGCGCGGCGGGATTTTATCGCCAATATTTCGCACGAATTCAAGACGCCGTTAACGGCGATTCAGGGTTTTGCGGAGACGCTGCTCGGAGGCGCGCTGGACGATGCGCAGAACCGGCACCGCTTTCTGGAAATCATTCGCGAACACGCGCTGCGGCTGGGGCGGCTGACCGATGACCTGCTCAAACTGGCTCAAATCGAGGCGGGGCAGATGCAGCGCGAGACGAAGCCGGTCGCGGTCGCCGATATCATCGATCCTTGCATGGAAGTCACTCGCATCAAGGCGGAGCAAAAAGGGCTTCTGCTGGAAGCGGAATATGGCGAGCGATCTGCCGATGCTGCTTGGCGATGTCCGGTCCTTTCAGGAGATTCTCCAGAACCTGCTGGACAACGCCGTCCGGTACACGCCGTCGGGCGGGACGCATTCGCGTGAAGGCAGTCGTTGAAGGATCCAATGTCGTGCTGTCGGTCGCGGATACGGGGATCGGCATTCTCAAGGCGGACCAGGATAGGATATTTGAAAGATTTTATCGCGCCGACGCCGCGCGGTCCCGGGAGTCCGGGGGGACGGGACTGGGATTGTCGATCGTCAAGCACCTCGTGGACGTACAGCGGCGGCCGCATCCGCGTTGAAAGCGAAGTAGGCCAGGGTTCCACGTTCTTCGTCTATCTGCCGCAGAACACAGCGGTCAGCTATTAGCTGTCAGCTATCAGCTTTCAGCTTTCAGCGTCAGTTCGCAATCGGTACGGTATCGGATTATCGGATCACCCGAACGATGACCCGTTGCGCTTATTAGTTTGTCAATCGCCCGAATACCGAGCCCGACCCGCGAAACGCCTGGCAGCCCTAAGTTAGGGATAGGAGTTAGCAAAAGCCCTGAAAGGGCGATGCAGACGACTGCGCCGCCCTTTCAGGGCTTGCATGTTTTCGCTGCCAACCCAGGGTTCCGGCCGCTGCGCGTCCTCCACCCTGGGCTGTGCTGCACCGCGCTTTCAGCGCTGAAAGCTGATCGAGCTGAGAGCTGATATAGCCGAGTGACGGCTGAAAGCTGATAGCTGAAAGCTGACGCTGACAGCTAATTATCCGGATTATCCTCGTCGTCGCGAAAGCGATAGCCGAAGCCGCGGACGGTTTCGATCCAATCGCCGCAATTCCCCAACTTCTTGCGCAATCCCGTTATGTGGACGTCGATGGTGCGGTCTTCGACCGAAACATCTCTTTCCCATGGCGCCGTCGATCAGTTGCGCGCGCGAGAACACGTGCCCGGAATGAGCGGCGAAAAATTGCAGCAACCGGAATTCGGTAGCGGTCAGGACGATGGGCTCTCCAGCGCAGTTCACGGTCCGCCTCGCCATGTCGATGGTCAGGCTGCCGCGCCGAATCACTTCCGAAGCCGCCTGCGGGCTTGAAGTGCGCCGCAGCACGGCTTTGATCCGCGCGATGAGTTCGCGCGGGCTGAAAGGTTTGGTGACATAGTCGTCCGCACCGAGTTCCAGCCCGAGGATGCGGTCCGATTCCGCAGACTTCGCCGTCAGCATGATGACCGGGATGCGCGCCGTCCGGCTGTCGGAACGGAGCGAGCGGCAGACATCCAGGCCGTCGATGCCGGGGAGCATAAGGTCCACCAGGACCAGATCGGGCAATTCCTTCTTCGCTGCGGCTAAACCCGCTTCTCCGTCCTGCGCGCTCCGCACGACAAACCCTTCCTTTTCGAGGTTGTAGCGCACCAGCTCGATCAGGTCCTTCTCATCGTCGATCACCAGAATCCGGCCTCTCGCCATCATTCAACCTCTTGTTTATTTGCATGCCATTTTACATCTTTTCCGGCATCATCAGAATTGCATTTTGAGTGCACAAACGCGGTAGTGTGGGGCATCACCGCAGAGAAAGGACTCGGTCATCGTATGGCATCTGAGCTGCATTTCCGCAAAGGCAAGCCTGGCGCGGCTCCCGGCGTTGAACATGATGAAATCCAAAAGCTTCCCAGCGGGACGTCTCCGGTCTACGTCAGCTGCATCGATTACTGTCAGGATCAAGTCCTGGTTCAGGATGTCGACGATCTGGACGACTTCCTGGCGCATCACCGCCCGGAATGGTCGGCCGTACGCTGGATCAACGTGGACGGCCTCACGGACATGGAAGTGATTCACGCGTTGGCCGCCAAGTATCAGTTGCATCCTCTGGCCGTCGAAGATCTCATAAAAATTCCCGAGCGACCCAAGGTCGAGTCCATCGGCGGTTCGGAAAGTGAATTCCAGACGCGCCTTTTCATTATTGCGCGCATGCTGCAAATCGACGAAGGCCGGCTGCAGAATGAACAGGTATCCATTTTCCTGGGCCACAAAACCGTCCTGACTTTTCAGGAGAATCGTGGCGATGTGTGGGACCCGATCCGGCAGCGCATCCAGACGAAAGGCTCACGCCTGCGCTTGAATGACGCGAGTTTTCTGGTATATGCGCTTCTGGATGCCATCGTGGATCACTGCTTTCCGATATTGGAATATTATGGCGACCGAATGGAGGAACTTGAAGATCTCGTTCTTTCCGATCCGCAGCGCACGCACCATCAGCGCTATCCATAAGATCAAGCGCGAACTGCTGCTGCTGCGGCGTGCAGCCTGGCCCATGCGGGAAGTCATCTCGATACTGCATAAAGAGCCTCACGAATGCATGAGCGATGTGACGCGCATCTATCTGCGCGATATCTATGATCACATTGTTCAGATCATCGACATCATCGAAACCTACCGGGAACTGGCCAACGATTTGACCGAAACCTACATTTCCTCGATCTCCAACCGGATGAACGAGGTTATGAAGGTGCTCACGGTGATCGGCACCATTTTTATTCCCCTCACCTTTCTGGCCGGTGTCTACGGCATGAATTTCCACTACTTTCCCGAATTGGATAAGGCGTGGGCGTATCCGGCCTTCTGGGCCGTTTGTATCGTCGTGTCCGGCACCATGCTGGTCATATTCCATCGCCGCGGCTGGCTCTAGATAATTGTGAATTTCGGTGACAGTCACCATAATCCCCAAATTCGTCACAGTGTGTCGCGATTCGTCAGCTTATCTGAATTTGGGGATTATGGTGACTGTCACCGAAATTAACCGAATTTTCACATGGCCTTCATTTGATCGTAATGTTCCGCATGTATTGTTACGCCGGTTCTAATAAATAATGTGATTTGCGGGCTATGGTTGCCCTGGATCGAGGAATTACTTCTACAAGGAGTTGCAGATGCGTAAGAGAAAAACGTATTTACTCTCTGATGAGCGGGATTCTGGTCCTGTTGTTCGGATGCCGTGGCCGGATACCTCTGATCGACGCGGCCGCAGGCGCGGAAGCGAGGCGATGCCGAGCCGTGCCCCGCTATTTCTCTCGGCAACGCTGGCAAGCGAACTGAACGCAATGAAAGAACTGCTGGCCAGCCAGCGCAGGCAGATCGAAAAGCTTCAATCCGCCCTCGAGAAGCAGCAGGAGATCTCAACAAAGCGATGGGCGCCATTGAGGCAAAATCCGCGCCGGTGATTGCATCGGCCGCCACTACATCCGCCCCTGTATCGTCGGCGCAGATCGCTTCTGCGAGCCAGGAGAAAGTGAATGATGTCGAGCTGATGAAGAGCGAACTCGAAGCGGTTGCCGACAGCGCGGCGCAATCGAACCTGCGTCTCACAAAAGTTGAAACAGACACAACCGCCAAAAAAAAGGAAACGGACGCCAAAGGCAAGCAGCTGGGCAACTTTAACTTCAGCGGTGACATTCGGGCACGCGTGGAACCTTTCTTCGTGGAAGGCGCCGAAACGCGAACTCGCGAGCGTTTTCGCCTTCGTTTCAACGTGACCGGAAAGATTTCCGATGAGTTCAGCGGTGGATTGTCGCTGGCAACAGGATCGCTCGATGATCCGATTTCCACCAATCAGACGTTGACGGGTTTCTTTAATCGGAAAAACATCGCCATCGACAAAGCCTACATTACCTATCAGCCGAAATACGCCAAGGCTCTAAGGTTGGACGTCGGGCGATTTGCCTATCCGTGGTACCGAACGCCGATGACTTTTGACAATGACGTCAATGTTGAAGGGCTTTCCGAAACGCTGTCCTTTAACCTGAAGTCTTCGGTATTCAAGAACATTACCATCGTTGGTTTCCAGCTCCCCTTCAATGAAGTGGCCGGTGATGACGATAGCTATATTCTGGGAGGACAGATTCAAACCCAGTTCCAGCTTGGGTCTAAGGTGAGGCTGGGACTCTATGGCTCCGGCATAAACATCCTTCGGGCCGATCCAATAGCTGTGGCGTTGGGAGACCAAACCCTGAAGCCCAGCTTGCCAAATTCCAATACGCCTGATGCGTAACTCAAGCAATGTCGTCACAGGGTATGCCAACAAGTTTGCCTATCTCGACGCGATCATGAAGCTCGACTTCGACACGGGCGCTCGCCTCCCTACCAGCCTTGTGTTCAATTTCGTCAACAACGTGCGCGGATCGCGTGAGCGAAGCGGCTACTGGACAGAGCTGACCGTCGGAAAGACAAAGGAAGCCAATGACATTCAGTTCGGCTATGCCTTCATCCGAATTGAAAAGGACGCAGTTATCGGGGCCTGGAATGAAAGCGATTTGCGCTCGTCAACCAACGTCCTGAACCATAAATTCAGTTTTGCATACCAGATCAAGGGCAACGTGACCGGCCAGTTCACAGGATGGATTGGCAAGCTTGCCAATCCCTATGACAACAAAGACCTGGCTGTTGGCAGCGACATTCTCAGGTGTACGGCTTCGGATCAGTCGGGTTGCAGGGACAACTATCTGAAGCGCCTGCAATTCGACCTGATTTACAAATTCTAAGGATGAATTTCGGTGACAGTCACCATAACTCCCAAATTCGGATGCGCTGACGAATATACGATGCACTCTGAAGAATTTGGGAGTTATGGTGACTGTCACCGAAATTCACTTTTTGCGGTGATTGACTTTTTTCGATAGCGTGTTGCGGTGAATCCTGAGAGTGGCGGCCGTACGGATCAGGTTGCCTTTGTTGCGTTTCATAACCTCAGCGATAAAGCAGCGCTCGAAATTCTCCGTGGCTTCGGAAAAGAGAATTCCTTTCTCGACCATTTCCCGGCAAAGAGTCTCCATTCGCTCCTTGAGCCGCAGCGGTGGCTTGACGTCGCTCTCGCTCATGCCTCGCTCCTTTTCTGATTCCAGGACTCGAGCACCTTCTTGTACTGTTCGTTAAATTTATCTTTCAAATCCTGAGGAACCAGCAAAACCGCTGCCCGGGCTCCCGCCAGAAGATACGGCGCCATCACGGATTGCCGCATCACAGGTTCGCGCACAGGAAATGCTATCAACGCAACAACCAGGATGGAGGCGATCGCCCACCCGCGCAGGAGGCCGAAGATCCCGCCCAGGATGCGGTCAATCCATTTGATGGAAGCGGCCTTCATGAAGCGGTTCATGAGCAACGATGTAATGGCGCCGATCAGGATGCAGCCGATAAAGATCATCAGAAAGGCAACGAAATTGGCGACCGAATCCGTCCGGCAAAATTCAGTCAGCACGCTGCCCAGGGAGGGGTAATAGAGGACAGCAAGAATGAATCCTCCGATGAGCGCGACCAGACTGACAATCTCGCGGACCAGACCTTTGGTTACAGCAAGCCCGATCGACACCAGCACAATACATACGAACAGAAAGTCGAGAAATGTCCATTGGCTTAGTTGCATGACGACAGATTACACAGCGTGGCTGGCGGGAGCAACGAAATAAAGCTGCCAGCTTTCAGCCGTCAGCTGTCAGCTTTCAGCATTCAGCTTTCAGATTCTATGGATATATTTGAGCGTCATCAGTCGCTATATCGCAATCTGGAATTGACGTCGGCTCCCAGTTGTAGCAAAGCCGACAGCAGAATTCGAGATACCGATATCCAAATTACCGACTCCGACTCCGGATTTAGCTGACAGCTGAAGCCGACAGCTGACAGCTATACCAGGGGCTTGCCCGTCAGCAGGCGATAGGCTTCGAGGTATTTGTCCGTTGTGCCTTTCACCACCGCGGGCGGAAGCTCGGGTGCGGGAGGCTGTTTGTTGAAGTGAATTTCTTCGAGATAATCGCGCACGTACTGCTTGTCGAAGGAGGGTTGCGGGCCTCCGGGGCGATAGCTGGCGAGCGGCCAGAATCGGGAGGAATCCGGCGTCAGGACTTCGTCGCAGAGGATGATCTTGTCCTTATAAATCCCAAACTCGAATTTTACGTCGGCGATGATGATGCCTTTGGAGAGAGCGTATTCCACCGCGCGATTGTAGATGGCAATCGTCAGGTCTCTGAGTTTGGTGGCGTTTTCGTTCCCGATGATCCGGGCGCTTTCTTCAAACGAAATGTTGAGGTCGTGTCCGGACTCGGCTTTGGTTGCCGGCGTGAAAATCGGCTCGGGCAGCCGGTCGCATTCCCGCAGTCCGGCAGGCAGCTTGATGCCGCAGACGGAGCCGCTCTCCTGGTATTCCTTCCAGCCGGAACCGGCCAGGTAGCCGCGGGCGACGCACTCGACGGCAAACATTTCCGCCTGAACCGAAAGCATGCTGCGCAAGTGCAAAACATCCCGGAACTTCTGCAGGTCGGCCGGGAAATCAGCCACATTCGTACTGATCAGGTGGTTGGGCACGAGATCGTGCATCATGTCGAACCAGAACTGCGACAACTGCGTCAGCACCGCGCCCTTCATGGGAATGGGCGTGGGGAGCACGACGTCGAACGCCGAAATTCTGTCGGTCGCAATCAGCAGGATGAGGTCTCCATACTCATATAAATCGCGGACCTTTCCTCTGCGGAGCAGCTTCAACCCACTCAGCTCTGTCTGGATACATACATTCGACATAAAACCCCCTTGGTGATTGACGATTTACAGATTTAGGACGCGATATGCGACGAATGACGAATTGAAATAACAGAATCCGTACGATTGATCGTCAATCGTTACGGACTGAATCTATATTCTCGCTATTTCGGCATGCGTGCCGGGCTATTATCATTCGTAACGGGACGGCCGGATTCGTCATCGATTCGCGTACTCCCTCGGGATCCTATACCACCCGCGAGCGGTGGAGTGTTCATTCCGGCAATTCTTAATTGCATAGATACCTGTATCAATGCCGGGATTTTAAATCGTAAATCGTCAGTCGTAAATCGTCAATTGTTTAGCTGGCCAGTGCTACTGGCTGATGACGGAAATCGACTCCGATTATTTTCGAGACGCCCGCTTCTTCCATGGTTATGCCATAGAGGGTTTGGGCGATCTCCATCGTGTTTTTGTTGTGCGTGATGATGATGAACTGGGTGTCCTTGCTCAGTTCCGCGAGGAGCCGCGTGAACCGGGCCACATTCGCATCATCGAGCGGCGCATCGACTTCGTCCAGGACGCACAGCGGACTCGGCCGGAAACGGAAGATGGCGATCAGCAGCGCCAGGGCCGTCAACGCTTTCTCGCCGCCGGAAAGGAGCAGCACGTTCTGCAGCCGCTTTCCGGGCGGTTGCGCGATGATATCGATGCCGCTTTCCAGGATATCGCTGTCGTCCATCAGTTTGAGATCGCATTGCCCGCCGGCGAAGAGCAGCTGGAATGTCTCCTGGAAATTCTGGCGGATCGCATCGAAGGCTTCTTTGAACTGCTCCACGGAACGGCGGTTGATTTCCAGAATTGCCTTCTGGGTGTCGGCGATCGATTTTTCGATGTCGAGCCGCTGCCCGTTCATGAACTGGTAGCGCTGATCCAGTTCCTGGTACTCTTCGAGAGCGCGCATATTGATGGCGCCGAAGTTTTCGATCACCTCGCGCAGCCGGTCATGCGACTGTGCGACATCCTGGTATTCCCTCTGCCACTCGGTGTCTGGAATGTCGGCCACGACCTCGGCAATGGAGAGGCGGAACTCCTCCTGGCAGCTGCGTTCCAGGTGCTCGAAATCGCTTTCGAACCGTGTCTTTTCGATCTCGATTTTGCCGCGCACATTCATGGCCTCTTCGCGGCTGCCGTGCAGCTGGCGCAGCTTTTCTTCGAAGGATGCCAGCGCCGCGCGCTCCGTGCTGAATTCGCGCTGTTTTTCTTCCAGCGCTGCGGTCGTTTCCTGGATCGCGCGGTTGCAGTCCTCGATCCGGATTCGTACTTCCTGCTGCACGATCTCCAGCTCTGCGATCCGCTGCAGCGCCGAGGCTGCTTCCGAGCGGTTGACTTGGATGCGGTTGCGCACGTCATCCAGTTCCAAGGTGAGGCGCTTCAGATCGGCCTCCATGGCGGAGCGGCGCTCCTGCTTTACGGCGTGCGCCGCGATGAGCGTCGCGAGCTGTTTCGAATGCTCGGCGCTCTCGGCTCGCAGCGACTGGAGACGGGCGTTCAATTCCGCCAGTTCCTCGGATCCTGTTCCGCTGCGCCTTTCGATTTCTTCGATTTGAACGGCGGCTTCTTTCAGTTTGACTTCAAAATCCTGCTTTTCTGTTCGCAGCTGCGCCAGTTCGGTATTCGCGACGCTCTCCGCCTGGCCTATTTTCTCGAGTTCGCCCTGCAGTTTTGCTATTTCGTGCGCCGTGAGGGCGGTATCCACTTCCAGTTTGCGCGATTCCGCGGTGAGGGCTTTGAGCGATTCCGCGACAACAGCCTGCTCGTGTTTCAGGCGGGCGAGTTCCTCGCGGGTGGCCTGGATCTTGTCGCTCAGGGTCGCCAGTTTTTTCCCGAGTTCGCGCTTTTCACGTTTCAGCGCAAGAAAGCCGGCCATCGATTTCCGTTCGCCCACGGCCGAAAGCGTGCCGCGCGTCGAATAGGATTCTCCCGAAAGAGTCAGGAAACTCGAGCCGGGCGAGCTTTCCGCGACGCGAAAAGCCGTGTTGAGGTCTGAGACCATGATCGTGGAGGCGTAATCCGGAAGCGCTCTTTCGAAGGCGACTTTGACGTCTTCATTCATGTGCAGCAAATCGTCGAGATAGCCGACGATGCCGTCTCCGTTCAGGCTGGGCCGCTGGTCCGACGTGTGACGGCTGTGCCCGTTGCGGAGCGTCATGAAGGTGCATTTGCCCGCGCCGATGCGTTTGAGGCGTTCCACGCCTTGCACGGCGTCCTCGCGGTTTTCCACCAGGATGTACTGCAGCGGATCGTTGAGGTAATCCTCCATCGCGGCTTCGTAGGCGGGATCCGTTTCGATATGGTCCGCCAGCGTTTTTGCCTGCACGAGTTCTTCCCCGGGGATCACGGGTCGAAAGATACTTTTGCACGCCTTCGGAATAGTTGCTGCGCCGCCTTTCGACATCTTCGAGCGACGAGTACCGGTGCTGCATCAGGCTGTGTTCGTTGACCTGGACCGAAGATCTTCCGCTACCCGGTCGATGCTCGCGGCGAGTTGCGCCGTTCTTGATTCAAGCTCTTCGACACTTGCGGCGACTTCTTTCTGACGTTGCGCCTTCTGTTGGTGTTCGCTGCGGACTTTATCCAGTTGTGCGACCAGGTTCCCGCGCTCCTGAGATTTTATCTGGCTTTCACTTTCCAGGCGGCTTGCCCGGGCTGAAATGCGGTTGATGCCTTCCATGCAGCGGGCCTGCAGATTCTTCAGATCAGACAACCGGCCGGCTCCTGTTAAAAGGAACGACCGCAGCTCGTCGATTTTGGTTTCCGTCTCCCGGATCGCATCCAGCAAAACGTCGCTTTTGGTCCGCTCGGATTCCAGGGTCTGCTGCTCAAGGGCGATCTCGTTGCAGAGAGACTGAGACGAGTTGGTGAGGCGCTCCATTTCATGCTGGATAAGCTGCCCGCGCTCCTCGATGGCCACGTGCTCCCGGTCGAGTTCTCCGGAGCGGGCGATCAGTCCCAGTTTCTGGGTTTCCTGGTTTTCCAGCATGTTCTGGGCGGTCCCGGCATCCGCCTTCAACGCGGACAACTGCTCGCGCGTGAGGTTGACCGCGTCCTCCCGCGACTCGCAGGCTTTGCGCGCGGCCTCGCGCGCATGTTCCGCGGCCGCGAGTTCAGACAGAATGGCCTGCTCCTGTTCCTGTGCCTGTGCAAAGCGCGTGGAGCATTCGGTCAATTTTGCGCGGAGCTGCCGCTCTTCCATGCCGATTTTGAGACGCTGAATCGAGCGCATCTCGTCGCGCAGCCGGCTGTAGCGCCGCGCTTTTGCCGCCTGCCGGCGCAGGGAATTGAGCTGCCGGACCACTTCGCGAATAATGTCCTGAGCGCGCACCAGGTTTTGCTGCGCTTGTTCGAGCTTCGATTCCGCGGCATAGCGGCGGCTTTTGAATAGAGTAATCCGGGCGGCTTCTTCTATGAGGCTGCGGCGCTCCGCCGGTTTTGAGCTGAGGATTTGGCCGATCCTGCCCTGCTCGAGTATGGCGTAGGAATTTGGCCCGAGGCCGGTTCCTTCGAAAAGCGCCTGGATGTCCTTGAGGCGGCAGCGGCGTCCGTCCAGATAATATTCGCTGTCTCCCGAACGGTAGAGGCGCCTGCCGACGGTGAATTCTTCCGAATTCAAATCCGGCACCCCGGGGATCTCGATCGGATTGGTCAGGGACAGAGTCAGCACGACCTCCGCGAAACCGGTGGGTTTGCGCGTTTGCGTCCCGTTAAAAATCACCCCTTCCATCCTGTCGGTGCGCAGCGACTTGGCGCTTTGCTCCCCGACAACCCAGCTGATGGCGTCTGCGATGTTGCTCTTGCCGCAGCCGTTCGGCCCGACAATCGCCGTAATCCCTTCGTTGAAAGGGAATGTGCGTGCGATCGCAGAAAGACTTAAATCCGACTAGCTCGAGTTTCTTTATTTGGTTCATTGCCGTTCATACCCGTTGGGAAAAACGAATATTGTTTTTAATGGACCATTTACCGCAAATTCAGATGAAAGAAGTTGACTACCTGCCTGTCATAGTTTTTGAGATCTTCTCCGCTCATGGAGTGAAAGCGCGCCGCTTTGAACGAAATCAATTCTTTTTGAGGCTGCAGCGCGTCATAAATGTCCGTGGTCAGAGAGCCTAAACGTTTGCGATTTTCTCCTTTGATAAACAAAATGTTCCGGTCGGAAAGCGCCAGCAGCGGTAGCTCCTCATCGGCGGACAGGCTGCCCCGGAGGTGAAACAGCCGGAAGACCTGATAGCATCCGAACTCGAGGAGGCGATTGTTTATGCCATACTCCTCCTCGATTCTGTAGGACAGAAAATCGTTGGGGGACTGGAATGCACTGTCTGCCGCTATGGCGCGGATTTCGGTGAATTGGGCGGCTGCTTTCAAAGCAGCCAGCGCACCGATATCCACTCCCCAGATCCCGATGCGTTCGCGATTGATTTCGGGGCGGTCGCGGAGGAGCCGCACGGCACTCAGCATATCCTCCGTCTCGTATAAGCCGAGCGTGCTCACTTCCCGGGAGAATCCGCGCTGCCGCGCTGGTCAAAAATGAAAAGATTGAATCCATTGTTGTGCAATCCGACAGCCAGGCTCAGCGCGTCGGACCGGTTCATCCCATATCCCGGGGCAAGAATGATTCCGGGCGCACCCTTGAGGCCGGGGATCCACCATCCGTCGATCATGTCCCCGTTGGCGCCGGGAGCAGCTATCTCCAGGGACGGCAGCAAATAATGCGAAGGACTGACGGATTCCAGGACCACGTCCGGACGGGAAATTTTATAGACAAAAACAGCGGAAATGATGAAAAAACCGACCAACAGAATCGCTAGTGCGGGAAAGATCGTTTTGAAGTATTTCCCGAATTGACCCCTTGCCCTGGAATTCTTCTTCAAGATCCTAACTCCAGCCCGTCAGGCTATACCATGAGCCAACGCCTGACTGTAATGGGCGCTCATAATCCGTGCTTTTCAGCTCAACATCTATGGATAGTGTGGGCCTTTTGCGCGACCCCTGAAATACGAGGGCACTATATCACAGGCAGTTTCGGGTGACCAAGAAAAATCACAACATATCGGGGTGTTTGGCGGATCGACTACTATATGTTGAGTCTAAAGGGGATGTGTCAGGAGGCGGCGTTTGAGTCTCTGCAAGTCCTCTGGGGTGTTGATATTAGCCAGTTCGGCCGCTTTATAGATGCCTTCGTCGGGCCCGATCCATCGTACGGCCAGGGCGTTGTCGAGGAAGATTTCGATGAACTTATGGGAGCCTCTTTCCAGGGCTTGTTCGATGGAGGGGAGGCAGGTTCTGTGGTATGCGGCGCACAGCGGATGTGCCCGTCCATCCTTGGTGCGAGGGATTGCCGCGTCGAAGCCCTCGGCGAGCGAAACCAAACTCTTTAACAGGGGAGCCCGCAGGTGCGGCAGATCACAGGCCAGCACAATAAAGAGCGAACAATCATTGTAGCGCATCGCCGCATGGAGGCCCGCCAGCGGGCCGCATCCCGCGAAATGGTCGGGGACCACGGGAAAACTGAGGAACCGGTAACTGGCACTGTCGTTTGAGGAGATGAGGATCCGGTTCGTTACTTGGCTCACCTGGTCAATCAGGAGGCTGATAATGGGGCGGCCGTTGACATCGATCAATGCCTTGTTGAAACCCATCCGCCGGCTCTGGCCTCCCGCCAGAATCACTGCGCACACGTCGTTGCGAATCATGCTAAGAAGTTAGGACGGGAGCCGGTAAAGATCAAGGTGAATGAAACAGATTGACAATTTACGATCGCACAATCCAGGGTTGAGAGCGCACGCCGTAACGGTTGAAGGAAGGATCAAGCCCTGAAGGGGCGGCGCAGTCTGCATCGCCGCTTTTGCTCATATGAACTCAGAGTTCAGAGCCCAGCTTGCGCATGTTTAAGCCCAGGACCGACTGGGTTTCAGAACTCTCAGTCAGCAAACCTTTCACCCTGGGCTCTGCTGCACCGCGCTTTCAGCGCTTCATTCTCTTATTGAATGCAAAATCGACCCCAACAACGGGGTATTTTAAAATTCGTCAATCGTCAATCGTCAATCGCAAATCTGCTATACTAACAGCTTTTGAAAGGTCGACCATGACAAACCGATGGATGCGGCTTGCTTTTGCCGCGGCAGTGATTCTGTTGCTTTTCTTTTCGCAGGCTCCGGCAAAAACCGAATTTTTTAAAATCGAAGATCTTCAGCCCGGGATGAAAGGAATCGGCAGGACTTGCGTGCAGGGATCCATGCCGGAGGAATTCCAGGTTGAAATCCTTGGCATTTTGCACGGGGTGAATCCCGGAGTATCGGTTGTGCTTGCGCGGTTCAGCGGCAGCCTGCTGGAGAAGACGGGAATTTTTGAAGGCATGAGCGGCAGCCCGGTTTTCATAGACGGCAAGCTTTTGGGAGCGGTCGCGTATTCCTTCTCATTCACGAAAGAGGCGATCGGCGGAATCACCCCGATCACCGCAGATGGTGGACGCTTTCAACGAGAGCCCGGATCCGTCTTCCGGAAAGAAGATCCCTCTCAGCAATACCCTGCCATGGAAATACCGGTTGCCGTCGCCGACGAGCCTAAGCAAAGCGGAAAATCTGGCGGTGACTTCCGACGACATCCAGCAGCAGCCGCAGCTGGCCAATTTTCGAGGGCATTCGCTTATTCCTATCGCGACGCCTTTGAGTCTCGGGGGATTTCACAGCGAAACGCTGCGGATGTTTGGGCCCCAGCTTCGATCCATGGGCATGTCGCTTTTGCAGGGCGCCGGAGGATCCGCCTCCGGAATTGATTCGGCAAAAAAGGCATCGGACAACGCGCCGCTTGAGCCCGGATCCAACATTATCGTGCCGTTGGTGCGCGGGGATCTTGACGTCTCGGCAGGCGGAACGGTGACCTACGTCGATGGCGACCGGCTGTATGCCTTTGGCCACAGCATGCTCCAACTGGGTTTTACCGAGCTGCCCATACATAAAGGCAGGGCGATCCTGGTTGTGCCGAGCCTGGAAAGCTCCTTTAAGATTCTGGAAATCGGCGAACAGGCGGGGACGATCCGTCAGGACCGGGGCGTGGGCATTTATGGCATTTTGGGCGCGAAGCCGCGCATGGTGCCTCTGCGGGTGCTTCTCACAACGAGCCGAGGGACAAAGAAGGAATTCAAATACGAAGTCGCGAATGATCCGTTTCTCACGCCGCTCCTGGTGAATGCTGCCGTATACAACACGCTCAGCCACGTTCGAGCGCGCTCAGGGCGTGGTTACGCTGAAAGTCAAAGGGAAGATCCGCGTTAAAAATGAGCCGACGGTCGAAATAGAAAATGGCTTTTCCTCCGACAGCGACGTGCTGAATTCCGCGGCTCTCTCCATCGCGGTGCCTGTGAATTATTTGATGGCCGCCGGCTATCGCAATCTGGATCTGCAAAACATCGATTTGGAAATTTCGGCGCAAGAGGACAACCAGGCGGCGCTGCTGGATTCCATCCGGTTGCCCCGAACCGAGGTGAAAGCCGGGGAATCCCTGGATCTGGAAATTACCTATAAAAAAACCAGCGGAGAGCTGATGCAGGATACATACCCGTTGCTCATTCCGGCGAATGCGTCTCCCGGCCCGCTGACGATGCTGGTGGCGGACGGATCGACGCTGATGGCTATGGATGAAAAAGAGGAAGGGGAAAGCCTCATTCCGCGCGATCTCACGCAGCTGGTCAAATTCATCAATAATATTCGGAAAAACGATCGCCTGTATCTGAGGCTTTCTCGCCAGGAGCCCGGGGCTGTAGTCAAGGGAGAAGGAATGCCGGGGTTGCCGCCATCCATACTGGCGATACTTAAATCGGAGCGCAAGGCAGGCGCCATAACGGCCATTCGCACCTCCACGCTTATGGAATATGAGATGGATGGGACCAAGTATATGGTTTCCGGCGCGAAAGCCTTAAAGCTTGTTGTCATACCGTAAGCTTTCGGAGAGCGGCAAAGTCTTGTTCGGATTGTCTGCACGCGTCTAGCTCATTGTAAACGAGAACATGTGGGTGCGGGAGCTCGATGCCCCGGGAGCGCCGCCGTCTCGGCGGCTCTTGAATTGAAAAATCTGTATGCAAAGCGATATTGCAGCAGTCGGCCAGCAGGACGCTGGCGCTCCCCGGGGCTGAAGCCCCGACCCACATGATTTGCTGGTTTATGGTAACGGAAATGCGATGTAAGGAGCCGACAAGCGCGGCACTTAAAGATTGCCGATGTTCTGGAGTTGCCATGCGAAATCGAGGATTGACAGTACTGACTGTTTTACTTGCCTTGTCTGTGGCCGCTTTTGCGGTTACGCCTCAGTTTTGGGAGAATTTTTCGCAGGAAAACCTGCTCAAAGGCAGCTTCAAGCAATTATCCCTTTCTTCCGACGGCAAGCTGTTTTTTGCGCCGGCATACGATCTGGCCTATGACACGGGTCAGGCCTACATTTTTTCGATGGTCCGCGACAAGGCGGGCAATCTCTATGTCGGAACGGGCGACGAAGGAAAGGTTTTCAAGATCGATCCTCAGGGAAAGGGAAGTCTCTACTTTCAATCAAAAGAGCTGAACGTTTTTGCCCTGGCTCTGGACAGTTCCGACATGCTTTATGTGGGCACCTCTCCGGACGGAAAGGTCTATAAAGTTACGAGCGCGAACCAGTCGACGGAATTCTGCGATCCCGAAAGCAAATATATCTGGACCATGACTTTTGACAGCGCCGACAATCTCTACGTCGGCACAGGCGCCAACGGCATCATCTATAAAGTGGATAAAGGCGGGAAGAAATCGGTCTTCTATACCTGCAGCGATAATCACGTGATGAGCTTTTTAAGAGATGGCAGCAATAATCTGCTGGCAGGGACTTCTCCGGCCGGTCTCATTATCCAGATTTCCCCCGACGGCAAAGGGTTTGCCCTGATGGATACTCCTTTGGAGGAGGTGCATGCGATGGCCATGGACCGTTTCGGCACGATCTACGCCGTTGCTTCCTCCGCAAAGGGAGCGGGTGCTGTTGCCGCTTCGAAGCCGGAGGCTGCGGCTGCGGCAGGCGCCACGGTTTCTGTGACCGCTGTCGTGGTGGAATCTGTGGCCGGGGCAGCGAGCAATTCCCAGGGCATTAAAACAGTGACGGCGCCCGGAGGAGAAAAGGCATCCGGGGGAACCAAGTCGGCGGTGTATGCCATTACGAAAGACGGAAGCACGGAAACCGTCTATAGCTCCGGCGAACAGACGGTATACAGCGCGACGGTTCGGGACGATGGGTCGCTGCTGGTCGCGACGGGACCCAAAGGACGTCTTTTGTCTGTCGATACTGCAAAGCAGGTAAGCGTGATCTCCGATTTTCCCGAAGAGGATCTGACCCAGCTGCTCACAGCGGGGGACGTCACATTTCTTGCCGGCAGCAATCGCGGGAAAGTGTACAAGCTGCGGACGCAGCGCGCGCCGTCCGGCGTTTTCGAATCCGCAGCGCTGGATGCCAGGACTGTAGCTTCGTGGGGGAAAATTTCATGGCACATCGCCAATCCCGGCGGAGCAAACATCGAGCTTTCCACGAGAACGGGGAACACAAGCAAGGCCGATGCTTCCTGGAGCGATTGGAGTGCGCCCTATACCGCGCCTGGCCAGCAGATCACGAGCCCGCGCGCGCGCTATCTGCGAGTGGCGCGCGTCTTTCAAGGACGGCAAGGACAGCAAAGCCGGTGCCGGCGCAGGTCAGAATGCGCCGACCGACATGCTGGCCCGGGTCCAGATCGCCTATTTGCAGCAGAATTTGCGGCCCCAGGTCACTGGCATCGATGTCCTCCCCTACGGCCTGGAGCTCCAAAAGCAGCCGTCGATGGCCGCGAGCGGCATGAGCTTCATTTCTTCCGCGACCGCTTCGGATGGTCGGGCGTTGAACGCCCCGCGGGAACGGGGAAAGGACAGGCAACCGCTTCCTCCGCGCCAGGTGCTTCAGCCCGGGGCTCAATCCTTTGCCTGGAAGGCTGTGGATGAAAATGAGGATTCGCTGGAGTATTCGCTTTATTTCAAGGGCGAAGGCGAAGCCGAGTGGAAGTTGCTGGAAAAGAAACTGTCCGATACGTTTTATACTCTCAACACGGCGGCTCTTCCGGACGGTATGTATAGGCTGAAAGTAGTGGCGAGCGATGCCCCCTCGAATCCCTATGACAAATTTCTAGTGGGCGAACTGATCTCAGACCCATTTGTCATCGCAAACGCCGTTCCGCAAATTGAAGTGACCGCCAACAAGACAAGCGGCAAAAAAGTGGAAGTGCAGTTCCGGGCGGGTGTGCTGACGGGGCGCATCGCAACGGGCGAATTTTCCATCGATGGCGGAGAGTGGTTTCTGATTTTCCCGGTGGACGGGATTGCCGATTCGGGCCAGGAAGACTACAGGATTCTGACTCCGGAGCTTGCCGCAGGGGAGCACCTGATCGGCCTTCGCTCCAGTGACGGGGACGGGAATACCGGAACATCGAAGCTCATCGTCAGGATCCCGTAGAAAAGGCCAGTATCCAGGGTCGGAGCTGTATTCTGTGGGTCGAAGCTCGAGGCCCTTGGGAGCGCCGCAGTCTCGCGGCTCTTGAACTTAACAGATCTTTCTACAAAGCAGATATTGCGCAGTTCGGCCTGGCGAGATCGCGCAGGCGTTCCCGGGAGCTGAAGCCCCGACCCACAGGAGGACTCGACAGATAAAAAACAGACTATTTGTTGAAAGATGAGCCCTGTGCGTGTAAATTTTGAAGTTCGGTTCGGAGTAAGCTTTGCTTTTTCACCATTCAAATTTTGAGATTACCACACCATGAAAATGAACAGATGCAGATATCTTTTTGTTTGTATTATTTCTCTTTCCGTTTTGTTTTTCGCGCTGCCGAGCTATGCCCAAAACGGCACGCTGCAGGTGAAATGCCTGGAAGCGTCAGGCACTCCCAGCCAGAACGCAAAGGTTGTAATTGCTAACGTGATCAATCCGAAGGCAAAGGAAAAGGAAAAGAAGTCCGATGCTCAGGGCGTTGCGGAATTCGCCAAGCTGGAAGATGGCGTCTATCGCGTGTTCGCACGTAAGGACGGTTTCGCGCCGGCCTTATTCGAATTCGCCTTACTGAAGGGATCCAGCGAATCGGTTACTCTCAACCTCGTCGCGGGAGCCGATAAGAAGCTTTATTTTGAAGATCCGGCGGAAGAACAGCGCGCAAACCAATTTCTCCGGCAGGGGCTGGAGACCGCCAAACAAAATAAGTATGAAGAGGCGGAGAAACTCTTCACCCAGGCGCTCGAGATCAAGCCTTCCAGTGTCGAGACGCTCTATTTTTACGGTGCTGCAAGCCTGACGGTGGATAAATTCGATCGGGCAGTCGAACTGCTGACGCAGGCGGTCAAAATTTCGGATGCCCTGAAGACCTTGCCGTCGGCCGTGGCCGCCAATCCGAATCCGTATGAAACCGTTTCGCGAAACGCAAAGCAGGTATTGAAGCAGATGCCGACCTATAAAGGGGAATCTGCCCTGCGACAGAAGAACTGGGATCTGGCCATCAAGATCTTTACCGACGCGATTAAAGACAGCCCGGACACTCCCGATAATTATTACAATATGGCGATTGCTCTGACGAATACCGGCAAAATGGACGAGGCGCTGGCGGCGGCAGACAAAGCGATTCAGCTGAAACCCGATGAAAAATCGTTTGTGGATTTGAAAAATAAAATCGGTGCGAGAAAAGAAAATGCGACGATCGATAAAGCCCAGGCGATCATGCTCGAAGGCAACAAGCTGCTCCAGGATGGTGATGCTGCGGGCGCTCTTAAGAAATTTGAAGAAGCCAAGAGCATGATCAAGGAAGACCGGCAGGCTCCGCTGTGGATGCAGATCGGCAAGGCTCAAGCCAAGCTGAATCAGGAGGAGGCGGCGATCGCCGCGTATAAGAAGTCTCTCGAGCTTGCTCCGGCCGATAAACTCGGCGACTACCGGAAAGCTTTTGCTCAGTTCTATCTTGACGGCAAGAAATTCGACGAAGCCATCGGCGTGCTGGCCGATCCGAAGGCCGAGGGCTCTCCCGAACAAATCCTGACGGATCTGGCGAAGACCTGGAAAAATAAGGAGCCGAATTTCGCAAGCGCCGCTTTGGAGAAGGTTCTTGTGCTTAATTCTGCGAACGCCGACGCCTATTTCGAGCTGGGCCAGCTGTACTATATCGACGGCAAATCAAAGGACAGCCGCACAAAGGAACTGCTGAACAAGTATGTGGAAATTGGCAAAGATGCGGACAAGATTCAGGGCGCCAAAGACATGCTTGTGATCGTCAACAAGCGCAGCAAATAAGAGCGATATTCCGGCAATATAAAAGTATAAGGGCGGCTGAAAAGCCGCCTTTTTTTTGGAGTACGGCAGCTTGATCTGCTCCTCACCTGCATCTCCGCCATCATAAACCAGCAAATCATGTGGGTCGGGGTTTCAGAGACTGTCTTGAAACCTGAACGCTGGTGCCGAACACGCATTGTCGGGCCCGGAGGGCCCGCAGATAGTAGCTCCGGGCGCAAGCCCGGAGTTTGCTGAGCGGTAAACAGGAGCCCTGAAGGGGCGAAACGTTAGGTCACTATAAACAAAAGACCTTCGCCCCTACCGGGGCTCTTCAACCGCGCATTGTTTCCGGGGGCTTGCGCCCCCGGCTACTATCTTCAGACCCCTCTGGGGTCTATAAAAGTTGTCTGTTTACGCGTTTGATTTCTGTTTTGAGACAATCTCTGAAGCCGCGACCCACAGGAAGAACTACTCGAGCTTCAGATCCGAAATACGTCCCTACATCCTCTTGCTGCGGAGTTCACGCTCGCGTTTTTCAAACGGCGTATCGCGCTTTTTGAGTTGCCGGTATCCATAAATGAGGGCCAGGACCGCAATGCAGATGTGAAGATAGCGGTACTGGATGTAGAAAAATGCAAACACCAAAAACATCAGTGCGATGAAGAACGCTGTTAAACTCGTGGCTTTTTGTGCAAGCGTGTCGCGGATCATAGAAAATCCCCTGAGAATCGCCGGCCGCAGCCCATGCATTCAGTACGAACAGGGCATCGGGGCGTTTGTTTTAGCGGTTTCCGGTCTCCTTTGACTTGTCGCGCGCGGATTTTACCCTTCGCGTTTCGCCTTTTGCCTTAGTGGGCCTTGGGTACGACGCTTTCTTCCGCGGTTTAGCCTTGGGTTTTTGAGCCGGCTTTTCTTCAACGTTCCCATCCGGCATTGGAGGTTCCTCTTCCGGAGTGAACATAGATTCCGCCGGTTCCGGCAATGTTTCCGTAAGCGTGGCGGGAGGTTCCGGCGGCATCTCAGCCTCGGGTTCCTGCCATGAAATCTGCGGTTCGGGTACGGGCGCCGTGAATTCGGTTGACTCCGTTGGAATGGAATCCTCAGCCGGCTGTTCCTGTTCTGGTCGCGGGAACCTTTCGGCAGGGAAAATGCGCAGAATGCCCTGGCGGTTTCTTTCGACGCGCAGCAATCCGTCCTTGCTCAGCTGACGGACGAGATCGTAGGTGCTGGTGATGCCATATTGGCGCTCGTCAAATGGAGGCTGAAGGGAGCGCAGCAGTTGCTTGAAAGTGCGCAAATACATCGGCCAGTGAGGTTTGTATTTCGATTCGCGCAGAAGTTCTTCCAGGACGCGGGCGGCTTCCGATGGCGGAGCGACAACCACGGGTTGTTCAGGCGTAAACGGAATTTCCGGAACTGCTTCTGGAACCGCTGCCGGGATTTCTTGCGTTTCGGCTTTGCTTTCTTCCTGGGTATCTTTCAGTTCAACCAGCAAACTCCGGTCCACCTGTTTGAGGTGGACGTGGCCGGCGTTGGCAAGCTTCTGGATGAAATCCCTAAAGCTGCTCACGCCAAAGTCGCGCTCGGAAAATGTGGAATCAAGCTGGAGCAGCGTGCTTTTAAGAAGGCCCAGTTGGGGGGACACCTCGCGGTCGGAGAGAATTTTGAGCGCGCGGCCTATCAGAGGCAACGTGCTCTCCAGCGATACCGGGCTGGCAACCTGCGTTTTGCCGGCAGCTTTCCGCGGAGTGGACTGAATGCCCAGGAGATTTTCATACGAAATAAACTCATGGCAGTTCTTCTGCAGAATGACGCTGGTAAATTGGCGCCCGCCGACCACAAAAACCGTTTTGTCGAACTGTTTGAGCTTTTCCACCAGGGCGATGAAATCGCTGTCTCCGCCGACTATGACGAAGGCGTTGATATGGCTGCGCGTAAAAACCATTTCCAGCGCATCCAGCGCCAGGGCGATATCCGCCCCGTTCTTATCGCCGCCGGGAGTGAGGTTGCGCTGCACCATCTGCACGGCATGCTGCGTCATGGCCCGGCTGTAATCCTCCGCGCGCTTCCAGTCTCCGTAGGCAATCTTCGAAATGACCTGGCCCTTTTCCTTGATCGCTTCCAGCACAGTGCCGATGTCGAAATTGCGGTTGAGAGATTGTTTTACTCCGATGGCAATATTGTCGAAGTCGACAAACACTGCAATTTTTAAACGTTCTTCACTTGAAGTAGTCATAATGAACCTATCTATTTAGCTTACATCATTCTGCTATAAAATTCGATGCTCTACTGTATCATGGATGCCTGCATTTTCTTTAATATCATACGCCTGGCGCCGCAGTTCTGACGGGATTCCGGGCAAAACCACCATTCCGGCAAGGTTGCATAGCAAAAGCAGGGCCGACGTGGCAAGGGAAATACAAAGCCCCGCGGTTCTCGGAATCCCCACCAGGGACAAAGCCTCGACATAGAACCATTCGCGCACTCCCAGGCCGCTGAGCGTTATGGGAAGCATGGTTGCGAGCGTGACCAGCGGATACAGCGCAGAAAATGGGATGATGGCGACCCTGTATCCTGCGGCGGCGGTCACTTGCTGAAATATCCACAGGACCAGGGCTGAATTTACGAATGAATAGAGCGCGATCCGGAAAAGTGCGCCTTTCTGAATGTCGCAATTTCCCAACGCCTGGTGAAACTCCGCAATCATTTGCAGTACTCTTTGCAGAAGTGTCCGGCTGCCGGGAATGAGAAACCGGCTGTAAAGCCTTTCGCCCTTTAAAACCAATCCCAGGGCAAGGGCAACGGCAAGCCAGGATAGGAGATATGCGACCCACAGCGGGAATCCCCGCCATGAAAGCGGGAACAGCACGATTGCGATGGAGCCATAGAGGAGCAGGGTGATCAGGCCTGCCGCCCTGTCTTGCAGGACGGAGGCCAGGCCCACGTGCACCGGTTTGCCGCTTTTCCGGCTGAGGATGAACGCTTTCACCGCGTCTCCGCCGATGAGAGAGGGCAGCCCGATATTAAAAAACATGCCGGCAAAATACATCTGGACGAAGCTGCGATAGCTGTCCGTGCATCTTCAGCGATGCGGCGAAAATGCGCCATCGTTCGGAGCAGAGCAGCTGCCCCAGCCAGCAGACGATCAAGAGCAGGGCCATCGATTTCCAGTTGAATCCGCTCAAGTCGCGGCTGATTTTGGAAATATCAATCGATTGGAAAACCAGAAATAGAAGAAGTATGGTAAAGAGAAGCTTCAGAAAGGGAATCAGCGGCCTTGAAATACGCATAGCGTATATTGTACTTCAGCCGGGAGCGACCCGGCCATGAACAATAGATTCCGGATTCCGGATTCCGGATTCCTGACAAAAGCACACAGCTATCAGTATGGGATCTGGAATCTTTGAGAATCTGGAATTAGAATCAGGATCATCAGGAATCAGGAATCATATGGATCTTGCGACAGCAGAATTGTGGATGCGTGAAGCGCTAAACGAGGCGCGCAAGGCGGAGGCAGAAGGGGAAGTGCCTGTCGGGGCAATTTTGCTGCTGAATGAGAAGGTCATAGGACGCGGACACAATAGCCCGATTCAAACCCAGGATCCGACGGCTCATGCCGAAATTCTTGCGCTGCGGCAGGGGGCGCAATACTGCACAAACTACAGGCTTCCGGGTTCGATACTTGTCGTTACGGTTGAACCGTGCCTCATGTGTGTCGGCGCCATGATTCATGCCAGGGTGGAAGAGGTTATTTACGGGGCCGCAGATCCCAAAGCCGGGGCGGTTGCTTCCTGTTTTCAGCTGGCCGACACTGGCGTGCTGAACCACAAGATCCGCGTGACCTCAGGAATACTCGAAGAGGAATGCGGATCGATGCTGAAAAACTTCTTCGCTGCCAGGCGCTGAAAAGGCAGTCGGCAGTCGGTAATCGATAGTCGGCAGTTAGTGAATGATGGTGCCGATCCGTGACAGGGTTGACGGAACGGATCTTGGCGCCAAGGTGATACAAGGGTATCTTCGGGTTCCACGACCAGAAAACCAGCATCGGCGTGCCTATGACATCTTCCACGGGCACGAATCCCCAGAACCTGCTGTCGAGGCTGTCATCGCGGTTGTCTCCCATTGCGAACAAGTAATCGCGGGCGACCGTGTAACGATCGGTTTCCAGCCGTCAATAAGGATCCGGCCTCCGACCATTGCAGCAGAGTGGCCTTCGCGCTGGATAAAGACATCCCACGAATCAAAATTCTCCTGTTTGAGGAGCAGCGTCATTCCTTTTTGAGGAACGACGATCGGGCCGTAGTTGTCTTCGTTAAATCTTGCGCCGCGAGGAAAAATCCGGGGATTCCAGTAACCGGCAGGCTCGGAAAATGAGCGCAGAAACTTGCTGTGTTCCGGATTTTGGAGCTTTTGCCCGTTGACGTAGACGGCGCGCTGATCGATGCGGAGGGTGTCTCCCGGCAATCCGATGCATCGCTTCAGATACCACATCTGTTTGGGTTTTTCTACCTGATCCCTGTCCCCGGGCCAATCGAAGACGATGACGTCCCCGCGTTCGACGCTGCGGAATCCGGGGACTCGAAAATGCGGGATGCGAATGGATGTGAACGGTATGGTATAGGGCGTTGTCCCGCCATAGATGAGCCTGTTAACGAACAGTCGGTCGCCCGCCTTAATCGTGTCTTCCATGGATCCGGTGGGAACCTCGAAGGAGGCCAATACAAAGCTGTTGATGAACAGGACGGCGGCGCATGCGTAGAACAGTTCTTTAATAAATACGAGGCTTTTGGATGCCGGTGTCTTTTTCATTTCGGGGCTCCGCATGAGGTGATTCTTATTTCAGCCTGCATTATGTACAGACACCCATGCATACGCCATTTGCAGGATTGCAGGTTCGATATTTTTCATGCCGGATCCAAGTTCGGCATCGCGAGAACAGCCCAAGGCGTCTCGGCCGAAGCCGCAGATTATCTGCTTGCAGCCGTCCCGAGACGCGCAGGCAATGCTCGGCCCTGGTACCGACGGTGCAGTCGCATGCTTCGGGCTAAAGATATGCGACAGCAGACCGCTGGCGACTCGTTCGGCACTGGCAATGATGCCGCCCTGCGGGACGGTTCGCAGGCTGCATAGAACTATTCGGGCATTTGCGAGATCGCGCGGAGCGCTCTACAATTTAAATGAGAAATCCAGCGAGAGATCGAGTGCGGGAGCGCTGTGGGTGATCCATCCGATCGAAAGCAGATCGACGCCGGTAGCCGCAATCGATTCCGCTGTCTGAGGCGAGATCCCGCCGGATGCTTCCGTGATGACTCGTCTTGTTCACCATGCGGACGGCCTCGGTCAGCATGGGCACCGGCATGTTGTCCAGAAGCACCGCGTCGATTTTTTCTTTTAAGGCGAGTTCCAGCTGGGCGAGCGTGTCGACTTCCACCTCGATTTTGACCATGTGTCCGGCACGCGGCGGGCTCGCTGGATGGCCTCGGACACTCCGCCCGCGACGACGATATGGTTGTCTTTGATCAGCAGGGCATCGTCGAGACCGAAGCGATGATTGGAGCCGCCGCCGGCGCGCACGGCATATTTTTCCAGAACGCGCAGGCCGGGAGTCGTTTTCCTGGTGCAGACTACGCGCGCAGGATACGCGGCGATCAAAGCGGCGATATCCCGGGTCGCGGTCGCGATGCCGCGATAGGCCGGCCAGGAAATTCAAAGCAGTCCGCTCGGCGGAAAGGATGGGACGCGCGGCTCCCTGGATAATGGCCAGAGTTTCGCCCTGCGGCGGCATCTTTCCCGTCCTGCAGCCGGACCTCGTATTTCAGTTGCGGATCGAGGCAGCAAAACGCATAGCCGGCAACATCGATGCCCGCGATGCGGCCCGGGACGCGCGCAATGATGCGTGCGGTAGCCGCGATCCTCCGGTGAGACGATCGCATCTGTCGTGGCATCGCCTCTGCCTCAAATCTTCGGCTAAGGCGCGGCGCACAGCCTCTTCATATAAAATCGGGTATAGCGGCACAAGGTCCGTCCTGCTGATCGGAATTATTTGGCATATCAGCGCGGCCTAATTTCCAGCATGCGCCGCACTGCCTCGCGCGCACGATCCGCAACCAGGGGATCCACTTCCACTACGTGCTTCATCGAGCGCAGGGATTCCAGGATCTTGGGCAGCGTTATCAGTTTCATGTGCGGACAGAGATTGCAGGGGCGGATAAATTCGATTTTGGGGTATTCCACGGCGACGTTGTCGCTCATGGAGCATTCTGTGACCATCAGCACGCGCTGCGGTCTGCGTATTGCCGACTTCCCGGATCATGCCGGCCGTGGATCCCACGTAATCGGCCTCGGCCAGCACATCGGGAGGGCATTCCGGATGGGCGAGAATCACGATGCCGGCAAAGCTTTCCCGGTAGGTGCGCAGGTCTTTGGCCGTGAACTTCTCATGAACCTCGCAATGGCCTTTCCAGAGTATGATTTCTTTTTTGGTTTGGCTGGCGACGTAGCGGCCGAGAAACTCATCCGGCAAAAAAATGACGCGATCGGAGTCCATCGACTCTACGACTTCGAGCGCATTGGCTGAAGTGCAGCAGATGTCCGACTCGGCTTTGACCTCGGCCGAGGTGTTGACATAGGTTACGACGGGGACACCGGGATATTGGCTGCGCAGCTGCCGAATGTCTTCGGCCGTTATCGACGCGGCCAGGGAGCATCCCGCCTCGAGGTCCGGAATCAGAACCGTTTTTGAGGGATTCATCAATTTCGCCGTTTCGGCCATGAAATGAACGCCGCACATCACGATTACTTCCGCATCTGCTTTCGCAGCCTCCCGCGCCAGGGCGAGAGAATCTCCCGTCAGGTCGGCGACTCCATGAAAGATTTCGGGCGTCTGGTAGTTGTGCGCCAGGATTATGGCTTTTCTTTCCAGTTTGAGTTTCCGGATGGCGGCTATATAGGGGGCGTGCACGGGCCATTCGATCTCCGGAATGATGTGCCGCACGCGTTGATATAGGGCCGCGGTTTCTTTCAAGACTTCGGGAGTCAGTTCCGGAGTCTGCATACTCCGGACGATGTTTCCAGCAAATCAACCGCCACGGGCTTACCTCACTTATGCTCATTATGAGCATATATCAGGCTCTAAAAAACTGGCCCGCCCTCCGGGCCAATGCAAATATACTAGGATTGAGTATAACTCTTGTCAATCCACAATTGATTCCTGATTCCGGATTCCTGATTCCTGATTAAAAGCGCAATTTCGGATATTGATACTCCTCGAGATCTGCGATGAATTTGCGATATCGGGGAGCTACATCAAATTCAGATTGCGCATAAAACAACTTAATGGACCACTCAGGAATCAGGAACTCAGGAATCAGGAATCAAATCAGCCCTATCTTGCTGAAGTTGCGGTTTAAGCGTTGCTGCCCGTTTCAATCGCGCTGGCTAAAACAGATAGTTGCGGCTACGGTACCGTTTGAGAATGCGGCTCACGTAGGCGCGCGTTTTCGGGTATTCCGCCAGCGATAGGTAGTATTGCTCCGGGGAGGTGCCGGCAGGTGGGGGAGAGGACAATGCGAGGCGCAGCCAGTTGTTGGCCCTGGATTCGCCGGCATTATAGCGAAAGAGCGCGAAGAGCGACAGGGTTCGGGGAATCCTTGTAGTGCTCCAGGGAATTCCCGAGGTACCAGCAGCCGATTTCGACGTTCAGTTCCGGTTCAATCAGCTCTTCGGTGGTATGCTCGGGGAATCCTGTTTTGGCGGCGAAATCGGACGCGGCGGCGCGGGTAATCTGCATGAGGCCCACTTCCCCTGCAGAGCCACGGCTCCCCGGGCGAAACCAGCTTTCTTCATAGATCAATGCTTTTGCCAGATAAAAATCGACTCCGTTGCGGGCGGCCGCCTGGCTGATGAGGTAGTCGAATCGGGTGGAGCGCTGATGCAGCCAGGATAAAACACCCGCTGCGGTCAGCAGGCATATCCCGGATATTATGAGAGTGCGGCGCATGCGTTCATTTCCCGAGAGTTCTTTCCTTTGGCGTGATTCAGATTTTCTGGAGGAGCGATCTCTTTTTCTCCTGGAACTCGGATTCCGTGATGATGCTCCGGTCTCGCAGAGAAGCAAGTTCCTCGAGCAATTGAGGAATGTTGGGCGGGAGAGGCCGGCCTGCCGAAACATAATCCATCCGGTACAACTCTCTTTGACGCACAATGCTGTTTTTGAAGTTTACCGGCTGTGAAAGCAGTTCAAATGTAGTGGTTCCCGCTTCGCTCGCCGTTTCCAACCCGACATTCCCGTAATTCAGCAGCCGGCCCAGGAAGCTCTGGTTGTGATACACGTTGTTGATCTTGTCCAGGGATGCGTCGAACGAGGAGACGGAGAGCACTCCTTCCTGCAGGACCACCCGGCGATCGGTAAGGATGTATTCCTTCCGGCGCCATGAAAGGTAACTTCCAAATCAGATAGATAAGGGGGATCCCATACACTGCGAGAAACCATGCCTGTTGTTAGTAAACGGACGTCCGATGAGAAGCGCCAGCGCGATGGCGTTTATTAGAACCGGCTTGAACAGCACGAGAGGGTGCTGACGTGCAAGTACGATCAGGTTTTCTCCCGGCATTAATTGTTTCTTGGTGAAGGACATAAAATCCCCAGATCCTTTGTTGCAGCATTGTAAGGACAGCAAACAGCGCAAGTCAACAACCGATTCCGCTTGGCCGGACCACAAAAGGATCCGTGTGAAAAAGCCGCTAAATGTTATGTCGCCGCTGCCGATATGTATGGCTGAGTTTAATATGCAGAACACCGGAATGCGGGAAACATACGGAAACCGCAATCCTATATGCGCGGGACGTTGTGTTTAGGTGGAGAAGCGCTCGGTTTAATGAACTCGGGTGAGGGGACCACTTAATCACACAACGTCCCGCGCGCCACTTCCTTCGGCAGCATAAATAATCCTCAGTTTTGCAGCCTGCGCAGCATCAATTTTCGAAAAAATATCAAAGACAATCGGTGTCGGGGTGGTATCGGAGTCGATTTTCAATCATCGAAAAGCAATAACCGATTGCGATACCGATGATCGATTCCGATACCGACCCTGATGATTTATAGGATTATTTCTTGGTTTGGGGAGAAAAGCGGAATGCAGGGTATCAGGAATTACCGGCCACGTTTTTTGAAGCCGGGGAGATATTTGCGCAGAAGCAGCCAGAAAAAAGTTGTGCTGGCTCCGGCCACAAACATGACGATTACGTTGTTTTCCAGAGTGGGCGCGAGCCGCACATGCCTATAGTACGCGCAGATGCCCCCCATGAGGAAACTCATGCCTGCAAGAAATGCCGCCAGCGGTCCGCCAGGAGAGGTGTTGGATCGAAACTTTTCCCATACAAGGCAGACAAGGTAGGAAGAAGACCCTGCGGATATCGCGGGCAGCAACCATATGTCGATCGCTAAAAACATGAGCAACTCCTTGCATAAGTATACCCCCTCATCCGCGAATGTCGGTATCGCTATCGGCTATCGGTATCGCAATCGGATATCGGCTTTGTCAGCTGTATCCGTACAACAAAAAGCGATTCCCGATCGCGATACCGATAGCCGATAGCGATTCCGATTCCGACCCGGACCGACGGCTTGAGTTGAATTGGAGGTATTTGGGACGCAGTACACTAATGCCAGGTCGAGGAAATACCATGAGTCCGGCCTTCACAAGGTTTCTTGCCGTTCTGCTGATTCATCCATGTCTTTTGATTTGCAGCGGAGGATGTTCTACGGACGGGCAGCAGGCAACACAGAAAGAACAATCCCCGATGTCCTCTCCCGAGATCGCAGGAGTTCACCAGACTGCGGGAGCGGATGGTTCGCGATCAACTGCGCGCCCGCGACATCTCCGATCCCCGAGTGCTTGCCGCCATGCTCAAAGTGCCACGGCACGAGTTCGTTCCGGCGGCCCTTGCCCGCTCCGCCTACGACGACAGGGCGCTGCCGCTGGATCTGGGACAAACGATCTCACAGCCATACATTGTGGCGTTTATGACGCAGGCTCTTGAACTGCGCGGGACGGAGCGTGTTTTGGAGATCGGTACCGGTTCCGGCTATCAGGCGGCCATCCTGGCGGAGATTGTGCCCGAAGTCTATACCATTGAAATATTGCCGCAACTCCAGGAGCGTGCAGCGGCAGTCCTGGACCGGCTGGGATACCGGAACATCCATCTCCGCGTGGGCGACGGCTATATGGGATGGCCGGAACACGCGCCCTTTGACCGGATTATCGTTACGGCCGCGCCGGAAGAAGTTCCGGAGCCGCTGCTGGACCAGCTGAAAGAGGGAGGCCTCCTGATTGCGCCGATCGGCCGCCAGAATCAGGAATTAGTTGTTTTTGAAAAAGAAAAATCCAAAATCAAACGCCATTCCACCATCCCTGTTCGTTTCGTCCCAATGACCGGCAAAGCGCAACAATAGATTCCGGATTCCGGATTATCCTGAAGATTCCAGGATTCCAGATTGGAAGTATGATAGCTGTTCATTAATGTTGTTATATCCGCAATCTGAAGTTGATTTAGCTCCCCGTTATCGCAAATCCACCGCAGAGCTCGAGGAGTATCAATATCCGAAATTGCGGTTTTAGTCTGGAATCTGGAATCTGGAATCCGGAATCATCAGACCGTAGCCTGATTGATCATCTGCTCCTTCTGCTGCCACAGCGCGTGCGTCAATCCAACCTTGTATTCGTGGGGATTGTGGAGGCGCTTGTGGCTTTCGTGGAGACGGGAGAGATCCTTTTTCCGATGGTCCCGGATCCGGTCGATGGAAGGGAATTGATAGACAATCCTGCCGGACTTCAATAATCGGATTCAGCAGTTCAGTGCGTTGGGCCGAATCGAGTTTTTTGCGGCGCAAAGGATTATTGGGATCCACGATGAGAATGCCGCTGCGTGGTCAGGTCCTCGGAATCTGCGGCCAGGGCATCCGCTTCCATCAGACCGTCGGCGTCATAGAAGCGCACTATCTTCTTAACTCCCGGATTGGTCATTTTCTCAGGGTTGGCGCTCAATTTAATTTTGGGCCGCCCGTTATGCTCCACCATTTTATAAACGCCGCCCAAAGCTCCCCCGCCGGCGCCCGATCCGGTTACCAGGTTTGTGCCAACGCCCCAGACGTCCACCTTGCCTCCCTGGGCGATAATATCGGAAATGATGTATTCGTCGAGTTCGTTGGAAGCGACGATTTTGACATACGGCAGATTTTCCTGATCAAACAACTGCCGTGCTCTCCTGCTCAGGAACGCCAGGTCTCCGCTGTCGATGCGGACGCCCGCAAGACGGTGTCCCCGGACCTCCAGTTCCTTGGCGACCCGGATCGCATTCGGCACGCCGCTTTTCAGCGTGTCGTACGTATCCACGAGGAGAATGCACTCATCCGGGAAAGAGCGCGCATAGGCGCTAAAAGCGTCAAGCTCGGAGCCAAACGATTGAATCCAGCTGTGCGCATGCGTGCCTTTTGCCGGCATGCGCAGCAGGGCTGCCCCGAGCACATTCGAAGTGGCATCGGCGCCTCCGACAAACGCGGCGCGGCAGGCGCTCAGAGCGCCATCAGGCCCCTGGGCGCGGCGCAAGCCGAATTCGATGACGGAGCTGTGATTTGCCGCTTCCCATATCCGGGCTGCTTTCGTGGCGATAAGCGTCTGGAAATTAATGTGACAGAGGAGGATCGTCTCGACCATCTGGCATTCGATAAGAGTGCCGCTGACTTGCAGGAGCGGTTCATTGGGGAAAACGACAGTTCCTTCGGGAACCGCGCGGATGTTGCCGCTGAACCGAAAATCCTCGAGATACTGCAGGAATGCGTCGCGAAACAATGGGGCGCCGGCGGAAGATTTCATCGCGCGCAGGAACCGGATATCGTCGTCGCCGAATTTCACGTCCATGACGGCCCGGATAGCGTCTTCAAGCCCTGCGGCGATAGCATAGCCGCCATTGAAAGGATTGTGGCGGAAATAGAGGTCAAACGTGGCTGTGTCCGCGGATTTCCCCTGTTCGAGATAGGCAGCCGCCATCGTCAGTTCATAAAGATCTGTCAGTAGCGCGCGCGTGTACATCCGTTTCTCCTTTGCCGGTCGGCAGTCAGCGATAGCTTTCAGCTAGTCGGCAGCTGTCAGCTGTCAGCTTTGCAGTATATCCCAATTTCAATTGACACTTTCCAATTTGGATCCGTCAGGATTAGCAGAACGCCTTTTGCAGTCCCCTCGTAATCATTCGCGGTCGGAATCTGGGTTGAAAGACCAAAAGACGAAAGCCGATACCGATCTCCGAATGCACTGACGGACGCTGACAGCTGACGAGCTGACAGCTGACAGCTTCCTACGTATTCAATCGCATGGCAATCGGCATGCGTCGGCCGGGGCCGAAGGCACGCGTCGTCACTTTCAGTCCGATAGCGGCCTGCCGGCGTTTATATTCATTGACCTGAATCATGCGCACAACTTTTTGCACGGTCGGAAGGTCATAGCCCTGTGCAACAATTTCGTCGAGGCTCTTCTGCTCTTCGACGCGCGCTTTCAAAATCCCATCGAGAACATCGTACTCGGGAAGAGTGTCCTGATCTGTCTGGTCGGGCCTCAATTCCGCCGAAGGAGGTCTCTCAATCGTATTCCGGGGGATGACCTCTCTTTGCCGGTTGATGTGAGCCGCAAGCTTATAGATCATGGTTTTGGGCACATCGGAGATTACGGCCAGGCCGCCGACCATGTCTCCGTAGAGCGTGCAATAGCCGGCGCCCAGTTCCGATTTGTTGCCCGTGCCGAGCACGAGGTGGCCGAACTTGTTTGACAGAGCCATCAGTAGAGTGCCGCGAGTTCGGGCCTGCAAATTTTCCTCTGTCTCGTTTTCAGGCAGGCCGGAGAAGATCTGTGCCAGCGATTGTTTGAATACCTCGTAGATGGATTTGATCGGGATGGTTTCAAAATTCATTCCCAGGTTTCGGGCCAGGGAGCGCGCGTCATCGAAGCTTTCCTGCGCGGAATACATGGAAGGCATGGATACTCCGAGGACGTTGCCGGCGCCCAGGGCTTCCACCGCAATGCAGGCGACGATGGACGAATCGATCCCGCCGCTGAGTCCGAGCACTGCGGATTTGAAACCGCATTTGCGCGCATAATCCCGCGTGCCCATCACCAGAGCTTGAAACAGGTTTTCCAGGCTTTCCCCTTCCTGGTAGCCGCGGTCTTCGGCGGATTCGGTGTCGATGAGCAGAAGATCCTCCGCAAAGCTCCGACCCTGTGCGATAACATTCCCGTTTTTCCCCAAGGCAAGGCTGTTGCCGTCAAAAAGCAGGTCGTCGTTGCCGCCCACCAGGTTGACGTATACCAGCGGTACACGATGCTTCTGCACATGATCTAAAAGCATCTGGAATCGGAGCCGGGGTTTTCCCATTTCGTAAGGCGATGCCGAAATGTTTATGAGAAGATCGGCGCCGTGTTCGACCTGGTTGCGGATGGGATCGGTGGAGTAAAGGGGCCGCGACCAGAAATCTTCCGAATTCCAGGCATCTTCGCAAATGGATATTCCGAGCGTTTGGCCGCGGAACGAGACAACCTGGACGTTTTCCGCACTTTCAAAATACCGGTCCTCGTCGAACACGTCATAGGTCGGCAGCAGCGTTTTGTGGACTACAGCCTGAATTTTGCCTTCGGCCAAAAAGGCGGCCGCGTTGTAGAAATCCCGTCCTTCCTTTTTGGGATTGCGGTCCACGAATCCAACCACGACGCCCATGGATCCGGAATGCGCCGCAATCTCCTGAACCGCCCGAAAATTGGCTTCGACAAAACCGTGCAGGCCAAGAAGATCGCGCGGCGGATAACCCGTAAGACAAAGCTCAGGGAAAACGGCGATGTCCGCGCCCAGATCCCTGGCTCTTCCCAGAGCCTGAATGACGCGGTCGCGATTGCCGTTTATGTCGCCCACCGTCGTATTAATCTGCGCTAGACCTATTTTCATATGCTACTTCCTTTGTCTTGGCATCTGCCAGACCTTCAGGCCCTTTTTAGGATTCAAGGATTAAAGGATTAGAGGATCAAAGGGGTAGAGGGATAGCGGAGTAGAGGAAAAGGGACTGAGCGAATGCTTTGCTTGATGTCGCTAATTCCTTCATCTCTCATCCCCCTGTCCATCCCTCTATCCCCTAATCCATTGAATCCTCGTTACCCCTCTCCGTCCCTTTAATCCTTTGATCCTTTAATCCTTTAATCCTTTGACCCTTCTTACACCGCCGCAGGCGCATCCGGTCGGAAAGGCGAGGTGCCAGGGCGTTGCCTGCTCGTAGGCATAGGCGGCGCGAAGAAGCGTGGTTTCTTCGAAACGCCGGCCGATCAATTGTAATCCTATCGGGAGTTCTTCGGGTGAGAATCCGCAAGGTATGGAGATCGCCGGCAAACCGGAAAGGTTTCCGGGGCGAGTCAGGCGCAGCAATGCCGTGCGTATATCTTCGACTGCATTCCCGATTCGAATTTCTCTCTGCTCGATGCCGGGAGCCGTAATGGGAAGAGTCGGGGTTAACAGTATGTCGACTTTGCTCGAGGGCGCTGTCTAGTCTCTCGCTGTAGGCGAGCCGTTTTTGTTGTGCGCCGATGTAAAGTGCCGCCGTGGTTTTGCTGCTTTGCTCCAGGCGCAAGCGAACGTCTTTTCCGTAATCCTGCGGCCGTTGCTTCAGCCATTTTTCATGGTAGGCAAACGCTTCGTCGCCGGTGATTTCTGAGGCAAGCGCAGCCGTCTCTTCCATCCCCGTTAAATTCAATTCTGTTATCTTTGCGCCCAGCTGTTCAAATATCCCTATGGCAGCCAGGACGGCCTTGCGCACGTCTGTTCGGATATGATCGAAAAAGTACTGCCGGGGTATGCCGATGCGAAAAGACTTTACGCCTCTGCGAATTTCGGAGGCAGCGCGCGCGGTACTCGTATTCCACAAGCGAGGTTCTGCGACGGCATTCAGCAGGAAAGCGGCATCCATGACGCAGCGGCTCAATGGCCCTGCGTGATCGAGACTTCCGGCCAGCGGTATTATGCCGGACATAGGCACGCGGCCATACGTCGGCTTCAACCCGACGCAACCGCATGCGGCAGACGGAATGCGAATGGATCCTCCGGTATCTGTGCCGAATGAAGCCAATGCTTGAGCTGAAACGACGGAAGCGGCGCTGCCGCCGCTCGATCCTCCGGAGATGCGTTCCGTGTTCCATGGATTGCGGACCGGTCCGTAATGAGGATTGACGTTGGTTGTGCCAAAAGCGAATTCATGCAGATTCGTTTTCCCCAAAAACACGCATCCGCATTCCAGCAGGCGGTTCACGATCGCAGCGTTTTCTTTGGGCACGAATCGTTTCAGGATTTTTGATCCTGCGGTGGTGCGGATGCCGCGCGTATAGAAAAGGTCCTTCAGACTGATCGGGATGCCGTGCAGCACTCCCCGGTAATCGCCTCGAGAAATTTCTTTTTCCGCTTGCCCGGCTTGAGCGAGCGCGGCGTCTGCGGTAATCGTGAGATAGGCATTGATCTCGGGCTGCAAGCGTGAAATCCGCTCCAACAGATAACGGGTAAGCTCAACAGGAGAGAGTTTTCTGCGCCGGATCAGCGGGGCCAGAGCTTCGATTGTCAGATCGCAATTGTTTTCCATTAAGGTGTAGATATTAACTCAAAGGCGCGAAGACTCGAAGCTCAAAATGCCGCTGATCGCGCGCTGAAGAGGGGTCTAAGGGAATAGAGGATTAAGGATTAGGCAGAGGGGTCAAGGGATAAGCGCTGGAAGCGCTGTGCAGACGCCGGGTCCGACGAAACAAGCCAAGCTATGCGACTCGAAGGGCTTTCAATCTACCGTCCAGGGCATCCGCTACGCGGACCCTGGGCTTTGCTGCATCGTCTTCGACTGAATCCGCTGTCCGACTCGACTACGACTGCCGACTAACGATCTACACCAGCGCGCTGTAGAAATCGTTTCCCTTGTCATCCACCAGGATGAAGGCGGGGAAATCCTCCACTTCAATTCTCCAGACGGCTTCCATGCCCAATTCCGGATAATCGATGCATTCGACTTTTTTAATATTCTCTTCGGCCAGCAGGGCTGCAGGGCCGCCGATGGAGCCGAGATAGAAGCCGCCGTATTTTTTGCAGGCATCGGTCACCTGTTTGGAGCGGTTGCCTTTGGCGATCATGATGAGCGATCCGCCGTTTTGCTGCAGCAGGTCGACGTACGAATCCATGCGTCCGGCTGTCGTAGGTCCAAAGGAACCGGAGGGCTTGCCCGGAGGAGTTTTCGCGGGTCCCGCATAATAGATCGGGTGATTCTTCAGGTATTCGGGCAACGGTTTGCCTGCATCGAGGAGCTCCTTGAACTTCGCGTGGGCGATGTCGCGTCCGACAATGATGGTTCCATTCAAAGACAGTTGCGTTGCCACCGGATGCTTGCTCAATTCGGCCAGCATCTGCTTCATCGGCTGGTTCAAGTCGATTTTGACAACGCCATGCGTGTGCTTGCCGCGATAGCGGTCCGGAATCAGGCGGCCCGGATTGGTGTCCAGCTGCTCAAGCCATATGCCGTCTCTGTTGATCCTGGCTTTGATGTTGCGATCGGCCGAGCAGGAGACTCCCATGCCCACAGGACAGGAGGCTCCGTGGCGGGGCAGACGCATCACGCGCACGTCATGCGCAAAATACTTGCCGCCGAACTGCGCGCCGATGCCGCATGCCTGGGCCGCCTTGAGCAGCCTGGCTTCCATCTCAAGGTCGCGGAAGGCCTGTCCGCCTTTGTTGCCCTCGGTCGGCAGGTGATCCAGATAGCCGGTGGATGCGAGCTTGACGGTTTTAAGAGTGCTTTCGGCGCTCGTGCCGCCGATGACGAATGCGAGGTGGTAGGGAGGGCAAGCCGCGGTGCCAAGGGTTTTCATCTTGGCCACCAGAAATTTCTCCAGGCTTTCAGGATTGAGCAGCGCCTTGGTTTCCTGGAACAGGAAGGTTTTGTTTGCGCTGCCGCCGCCCTTGGCAACGAAAAGGAACTTGTATTCATCCCCTTCGGTGGCATAGAGATCGATCTGGGCGGGCAGATTAGAGCCGGAATTGATCTCCTGGTACATGTCGAGTGCGATAGTCTGGGAATAGCGCAGGTTTTCTTCGGTGTATGTCTTAAAAACTCCTTTGGAAAGGAATTCCTCATCTTTGCAGCCGGTCCAGACCTTCTGGCCTTTTTTGCCGATGATAGTGGCTGTGCCTGTGTCCTGACAGAAGGGCAGTTCAAACTTGGCTGAAACTTCGGCATTGCGCAGCATGGCGATGGCCACGCCGCGGTCGTTATTGGAAGCTTCCGGGTCGGTCAGAATTTTGGCGACCTGCTCGTTGTGTTTGGGCCGCAGCAGAAACGAGACATCCCGCATAGCCTGGCTGGCCAAAAAAGCCAGCGCCTCAGGTTCGATCTTGAGGATTTCCTCACCGTCAAACCGGGCAATACTTACATAATCCTTGGTCAGCAATCGATACGTCGTGTCATCCGCTGAAAGAGGAAATGGGTCCTGATATTTGAAATCCGCCATATTTCTTCTCCCTTTTTTTGAGACATAGTATCACGATTCCTGATTCCGGATTCCAGATTCCAGATTCCGCAAAGATTCTGATTCAGTTTGGATCGTAGAGCTATCACAGCAGCTACCGAATGCAATGTGAACTTTTGTCATCCGGAATCTGGAATCCGGAATCTGGAATCAGAATGTGTATTTGAGGGCGACTTCTATTTCCCTGGCATTGCCAGCGCCGGAAATGACTCCAAAAGTGGGAGAGTTTAAAAAGTTGTCGGGCTGCAGAAAATTCACGTGATTGAACGCGTTGAAAAATTGAATCCTGAATTCCAGTAATTTGCCGTCATCGGAGACATTGGTGGTTTTAAGAACACTGATGTCCCATTTTGTTATTCCCGGACTCCACAGGATATTGCGGCCGGAATCACCGAACCATTGTGGATTCGGGCCGCTGAGGTCCGGCATTACGAAATCCGAAGTTTCAAACCATTTGTCCACCGATCTTTGGGAACCGGGCAGATTTCCGGGGCCTATGCGGTTTGGGCGGTCGCCCCAAACGCCATCGTTGTTTGGATCACCAAAGATCTCAGGATTAAAGGGCTGGCCTGCCTGAATCGTTGTAATGCCTGAAATTCGCCAGCCTTCCAAGGCCCGTGCGAATTTACCCGCCCACGCGGAGGAAATCAACTTGTTGCGTCCTATCGGCAAATCGAGGATGTAATTCAGATTGAACTGTTTTGTCGGCAAAAAACCATACAAGGAGCGCTCGGCGGCCAGGTTGCGCGGATTATTGGGATTAACGAATCCCCAGCCCCAACTGTCGCTTATGGAACGGCTCCACAGGAAGCCGGCATCCAAAGCGAAGTAATCCGTCAGGCGTCGTTTCAACTGGGCGTTCAGTTCGTTGCCGGTTAGCGACGCGTCGCTTGTCAGGATGTTGAATTGGCCAAAATTCGGATTCGGGCGCCGCGGCTGGATCGGCTCGCCATATCCGCCTGGCAGCGGAACGTTCGCCGGAATATTGCGTAAGAACCGGGTTGTTTTTCTGCCCTGGTACGCCAATTCGATACTCCAGCTCCGCAGGAATTCGTATTGCAGGGAAACCGCTCGCTGTTGGATATACGCATTGCGCAAGTACGGATCCGCTGCCTGAAAAGTAGGCGACGGCGCGATGGCAGAGTCGAAAGGCCTGGAGAGATCCAATATGGGCTGCGTTGGCGATGAGGCTGTCTGAAGATAAAAGGATGGGTAATTGCGCCCGACATTAATCAAGCCCTGAATCGGATTCATAGGGACGTGCATGATGCTGTAGGAGGCTCGAAACACAAGGCGATTATTGCCCAAGGGGCTGTAGGCGATTCCCAGACTTGGCTGCCAGTCATTCTTGTCGTTGTAGGCAGCTTGCCCACTGTTCAGCTTTAATCCCAATTCGCGGGCCCTGGGGCTCCCGGTCACGACGACCTCGCCGTCCAGCGGCGGCTCAAAAACGTAGGGATAGAACAAGGACACGTTGTCGTGCGTCGAGTTGAAGAAGGGAGCGAAGCTATAGGCGAGTCCCATCGAAAGAGTGAAATTGCGATTGATCTTCCAGTCATCTTTGACATAGAGCCGCCATGGCCGCTGACGAAGATCGGAGCGGTTTGAGCCGACTTTCGGATTTGTGGCGTCTTCACCCGTGATGCCTCGCGTCGCCACATAGGGTATGCCCAGCAGGAAATCCGCAAATGCATCTCCGGTGAATAGTCCGGAGAAACCAAACTGACCCCGACGCGTTCCCCAGGTAATCATATTGTTGAGTTGTGTGAGATCCAGGTTCCCGCCGATTGCGATATTGTGGTTATTGTGGACATAGGTGAACTGGGAACTAATGCTATACCTGTTTTGAGTCCAGTTTTCGGGCGACCCTCCCCCAAAGGGGAATCCTCCAAAGCCAAGGCTCGCGTATCCCATGATGTCCATTTGAGGATACCCTTCATCCATCGCATTCAGCACACCAACCCCTTCGATCCCCAGCGAAGCCAGCAGGCCTTCCTGATAGGCTTGTTCTGAGAGCTGAAGACTCGCGCTTCTGTCAAAGCCCAGAGTGAGATTCAAAACCTTATTGGAACTAAAGGAATGGGTCAGATTGATGGAAACGTCCTGGCTTGCCTGGTCCATCGTTGTCCCGAAGGCGGGAAGAGACGAGACCATTGCCTGGGTTCCGCTGCTGTAATTATAGTTGGCGAAAAGCTTGGTTTGCGGACTGAATTCATAATCGATGCGCGTTGAAATACTGTCGCTGTTATCAATGACTGGTTGGTTGTTGACATAATTGCGTGTGGGATCATCGGGGCGGTTGGGTTCGGGAAATAGCGACAACAGCTTGGTTGAAACGGCATGGATGCGCTCTTCCGGAATCTTGTTGTCCGGGAATATGGCGCCCGTGAAAGGATCGACAAGCTGCCGTCCGGTAATGGCGCTAAAGTCCCCGCGCTTCATCTCGGCTGTCGGCACCAACGACAGCAGGGTGGAGCCCTTGGTAATTCTCAGGCCGTCGTAGCTGCCGAACACTTTCAATTTATTGGTAAGCGTAGCTCCGATACTGATTCCGAACTGGTTGCGCTTAAACTCCGGCAGCGGCTCCCCCACCGAGTCGAAATAATTGCGTGCATCAAAGTTGTCGTTGCGATGATATTCGTAGACCGAGCCATAATACTTTCCGCGCTTGCGTACAGAAAAAGGATTCACGATCAAAGCCGTCGACGCGTCGTTCGACGTGGCGCTTTGGAGAAATACTTCCTTCATTTGCAGGCCAAAGGCATCGATTTGCTGCAACGCGGGTAGAACCTCTATCTCGGAATCCTCGGCTGGTTCCTGGTCTCCCGTTTCTCCCGCCGTTTGTGATGCAGATTGCTGCTCGCGTTCGTTTATATCAAAATCTGCCGCCGGTGCCAGAACCGGCAGGAGAGCAAGCGCAACCATCAATCTGAATAAAGTCATTTTAAATCCTATAATTGCTGATTGAGGCAGTGATGATGATTTTGGTGGCTACCCGTTAGAAGATAAGTTGACCATCGACGATCATCGGCTTTACGGCAAATATCGTGCGCAATCGGGGAATATCCGCTGTGACGTTGAGCAACTCGAGAGTGATGTCAGTGCATTCCCGGGTTACTACCGGAACGCCATTGACTTCCCTTGGGAATACAAACTTCGATCCTACGCTCTCTTCACGTTGTGGTACATAGGCGCTGAGTTCAACTTGCGGGGATGATGCCGTGGAGAGGAAAACTTTATTTTTTAGCGTCTTTACGGTTTCGCTCTGAAAGAAGCGACGCACCTCGCTTTCTTCGTTCGGGTCGTTGGAGCGGAAACCAATGGATACCACGATCCATTGGGATGCGTCCCAATCGAGATTCGGCATTTGAGCTTTTGCAAACTGCTCTTTTTCTTTCGCGGGCATTTTGTCGTATCCGTGTCTGAATCTGCTGGATGCGGGCATAGGCTTCGCGGATTGGCCTGGCAGAAAGGAGTCGCACGTAAAACCTGTTGTAGATCTCCTTTTCACCCGAAACGCCGCTGCCTACTCCTCTGATTACGCGGGTGAAGGTCTCCTGCCTCGCCCATGGCGAGGTATTGAGCAGCTGCACGGCTTTGTCCAGAGACCACTTGTTAAATGGTTCATGCGCGACCCAGGATTCAGGAGCTCCTGCCATAAACGCTAAGAAAATTCCCAAGAACGATGTACAGATCATAAATATGATTCCAGTCCTGCTATTCCTATTAGATGCTGTCCTTTAAGCCAAACGCTGAGTTTACCTGAAATACGGGCATTGCGCCACCCGATTTTGATTCGGGACCGAGTTGGCTTAGAAGGGAACCGTGGCACACACGGGAGAGATTTTTCCCGGGCTGCTGACGGCCGGGGTGACCGTCAATGCCGTGCATGGTCTGGCGCGCGTGGTCCCGATTTTCGACTGACGGTTTTGATGATTTCATTCTTCGTAAATGGGGATATCTGCCCGGTAGTCTGGATGCTGCAGGCAGTCGCCATTGTTCGCTTCCATTAGCTGCCGAAATTGCTGATAATCAAGCTTTTCAGCCAATCCACTCATACGGAAGGATACCCTATGGCGTCGGGCGGCGCGTCTGGGAATCAACTTTCAGATTCACTCGAGTATTTCCAATCTCTCTACGACCGCCACCGTTTTCTTGACCTTTATTCGCAGACCTCCGACTACTGGAACAGTGCTACCGAAGTGGATGCTCTCTCCGCGGACGTTCTTGTCCTCAGCGGAAGATTAGCAGGGCGGCTCGGCGGCTTGCGTCTGTCTCGCTGGCTTCTTCGAAGAGCTTTCCATCGCGATCCCTCCAGCCCGCGAGTTCGATATTTTACCCGCCATTTGAATCCTCTCAGGCTGCGTTTTATTGATGACCTGAAGGCTTTTGTTGATCATCCCGATATCGGCGGCGACGACCTTGGAGTGCGCGCTTCCTGGTATGCCTCGTATGCTTTTACCTGGGCGAGGCTTCGCGATTTTGATCGTGCGTACGAGTGTATTCAGGTCGCTCATTCGCTTGTCCAAAATGACAGCTGGGTCTTATTTTTAGAATCCGAAGTTTATGGCATGGCGGACCGATGGAGCGAGGCGCTGCGATCTGCGGAACGAGCGTTGGAGGTCGATCCCGGTGCCCCCTTTGCGATCCACAGTCTGGGAATGGCGCTGATCAATCTCGGCCGCGTGGAAGAATCGGCCGCTCGTTTGTTTGCCGCGGCGGAATCAAGCCAATCGTGTCAACTTGTCCTCGAGGCATGCTGGCATCAGTGTGCTTTTGCAGAAACGCTGGATGGAGAACAACGGCATCGCGTACTGGATCAGGCCCGCAAAATCGCTGGCAGGCTGCCGGGCTTGATGCCTCTCGCCGACCGCGAATCGCTCAAATCGGTCGCCCGCACAAACCTCGACATTGCGGAACTCGCCGACGATTATGCGGGCATCGAGCGTTGGGCCGCTGCAGCCCGTTCAACGTTTCATCGACACTTGCTGGCAAACCTTGCCAGAAACGCTGAAGGCAAGCGTATTCGGCTCCCCTTTCGCCGCACGATTCAGAAACATGCAGCGTGCGTTCCGACAAGCCTAGCGGCGGCGATGTCGGCCAGCGGGATGCCGGTTTCCGCCGACGAAATGGCTGCGGAGCTCACGTTCGGCGGTACGCAGGAATGGGCGGCCGCAGACTGGCTGCGCGCGCGCGGATACCATGTCCGATTTTTCTCTGTTACGCCGCAGGTCGCAGCGGATCTCATCCGAAATGAAATCGCCTTCATCCTATGCTGGGATGCAGAAGAAAGCGGGCATGCTGTCGCCGTCGTCGGACTCGACGAACGGGCTGAAACCCTTCTGGTGCACGATCCGCAATCGTTTCGCAGTACGGAATACCTTCTCACAATTCTCGATCCGTTTGCGAGCCCGCTCGGCATTAAGGGCATGGCGGTTGTGAAGCCGGAGAACGCAGTTCAACTCGATTTGCTGCTTCCCCACGAATCGGCCATTATGGAGGCTGCGCAGGAGTATTCCAGGCGAATCATGCTTCACGGTCCCTCCGCCTCACGACCAGTGGTTTCTGAGCTGATTCACCAGTTCCCCTCTCACCCGGGCGCCCGATATCTCGAGGCTGCGCAAGATCTTGAGGACGGCCAAGTCGGGCAAGCTCTGAGCAAGCTGAAGGAGTTGCTCCGGCAATTTCCCAAGTCGCCGATTGTGCGTGTCCGGTTTATCCAGTCCTGCCGCGCACTGGGAAATAGCGCGCTGTTACTCCAAGCTTTGAAGGACATTGTCGAAGCGGGAGTGCTGCCCGGCATGGATGAGCGGCAGGACTGGGTTTATCCCCCTGATCGCTATATTTACGAATACGCCGATCTGCTGCGGCTTTCGACCAACACGCACCATCGCGCCGAATCTCTGCTCATTAAACTGATTGAGCGCCAATGCAACTCCGCGGGATCCTGGCATATCCTCGCGGATCTCCTCTGGCATAAGCGCGACATTCAGGGCGCGCTTCTAAGCTACCGGATTAGTTCCTGCCTCGATGAGAGCGATGGGCACTATGCTCGTGCCTATGCCGATGCACTTGCTGCGCAACGGCGGGAAGAGGAAGGCATTCAGTGGCTGGAATCTCGCGTGCGCCGCTTCCAATATACTTCCTATGCGGTCAGCACATGGGTTTCATGGATCAGTATGCTCGAAGCCCGCGGATACCCGGAGCGCGCCCTCTCAGCCTGCGATGAAGCGCTCGCGCAGCACAGCGCTTCGGCGGAATTGCTTGCGTTCGCTGTTCCTTTCTTTGCGAGAATGGGAGATTGGGTCAGGGCCGAGGCCGAACTGGAGAATCTCCGCAACGCGGGCCTCCCGCATGCTTTTGGGGAGGCTTCCGCGCGTTTTTATCTGATGCGCGGAGACCTTGAAAGTGCTGCCAGGAGCGCAGCGGCATGGATAGCCGAACTCCCTCGTTCCATCGATGCCCGTTATAGTATGCTAGATATTATTTGCGCACAGAACGGGGATGCGGCTGCCGTTCGCACTGCACTGCAATGGATGCGAGAGAACAGGAACCACGAGGATTTTGAGGACGCCTATTGCTACCAGCTCAATCGCGCGTCGGATCCGAAGTGGAAGAAATTTTCCGTTCTCTTAAGGCGGTTGAAAAGAAATCCCGAGGATGCCTGGGCCTGGCGTGAATTGACGTTCGATTGCCTGAATAAATATTGCCTTGCAGACGACCGCGCGAGAAAGCGCCTTGAACCGCGTATCACACGCTATCTCGCCGAGTGCGATCGCACCTCGGCAGGAGCCGTGCAGACGGTGCGCGCCCATGCGCTGTGGGCCGAGTATCGCGGCAATTGGGCTGCCGCCGTGGCCGGATCGCTCGAATCGATTGAATTGGATCCGGACTCGTCCTACAGCTACAGGCGCGCTTGGGATTGTTCTTCCCGCCTCAAGGCTGGCGAACGCGAAGATCTGTGGAAACGCATCGAACCGCTCTTTCTCAGCTCAACAAACCGTCTGTTTGTCTCTCGCGAAGTGATCGACCTCCTTGCGGAACGCTTTGGTATTTCGGCCGCAGAGAAAAACATCGAGGCGTGGCGATCCGAGCGCCCGGACGATCCAGATATACTCGAAGCTGCCGCTGGTCTCCTCCTCGACTACGGTCACGGCCGCTCTGATGCGGATCGCGCCATCAATATGTTGGAACCGGCCGTGCTTCGCTACCCCTACCATCCAGGTTTGCGTTTCTTTCTGGCAAGAGCCTATCGCAGCGCAGGACGCGATCTCGATGCGGAAAGCGTACTGGCTGAGATCGCACGGCGCCATCCCGATAATTCGGCTGCCAAGATTCAACTCGCCTGGATTATGCACCGCAAAGGGGATGCGCGGAGCGCTTTCAAAATTCTCGACGCGGCGATAGCTGCCGAACCCAGAAACTCCGATCTCGTTGATTCCCGTGTGCAGATTCTCATCGACAACGGCCAGTATGACGAAGCGATCCGAAACGTAGAGGACGGTCTCAGCCGGCTGCGCCAAGGTGTTCATTGGCGCGAACGAGCCATAGAACTCTTTATTCAATGCGGCGCTGAGGACAAAGCGATTCAGGCCGCGCGGGAGGGAATCGAAGTCCATCCACGCCGAGCATATCTCTGGCTTCTGCTTGGCCGGACGCTCAACCAGCTGCGCCAGTATGCCGACATCGGCGAAATTGAAAGCAGCCTTCGTAGAAGCCTTGAGCTCAATTGCTCGCTTTTCGAAGCTGCCGATCTCCTCGCCATGCTCCTGACGGAGCAACGCCGGTACGACGACGCTGCGAAGATCATGCTCGATATCAAGAAGCGCATGGCCGATCCTTCTCCGGCTCAGGGCCGGCTGGCCTGGATTCACCGACAACGCGGCCAAAAAGCAAAAGCGGTCACCGCTATAGGAAATGTGCTTGCTCGACTTTCCATGGTATGGCTGGGGCTGGAATATCCTTATGGACTGGCTTGCAGAAGACGCCGATTGGGAGGAAACTCGTCGTTTACTTCAAGAGATCCCACCGTCCATGTTTACAAATACGTCTTTCCGCCGGAGACGCTTGTTATTACTGGAGCAGGCGAACACGAATGCGAAGCAATTGGATCAGGAATGGGAGAGCCTGCTTCGCGATTTCCCGGAGGATGTATCGCTTCACGCGATTAGGTATGACATTCTCGCCAAGGCTTCGCAATGGCAGGAGGCCGCTGCCGTTCTCGATGCGATTGAACAAGTGGAGCCTGACAATCCATTCGTTCTAGCCCGCCGCTGTGAAGTATTGTCACACAACAAAGAAAGCGACGCTGTGCTTGAGATCGCTTTACGCATTTGTTTCCTGCCTGTAGAGGAAAATACATGGCCCTCAGAGAAAGTATGGGATATTGCGCACGCTGACATGTTAGCCGACAAACTCTGCCAACGTTTCCGTCAGCGCCTGAATTCCGGCAACAAGCCAACCCTTGGCTCCTTCTCGTGCATGGCTGCGCATATTATGCGGAATACTGAAAAACGAAGCGCGCAATCGCGCATGGCGATATGGTTTCCAACCGGCGGGGCTCGCGAGTTAAAACGGCTTGTCGGCGAAATATCTAAAGCCCCTTGGGACGGCAGCAAATACCGTGCAATTGCCTACAGCCTGCTAGTGGATTACGGATATCACCGATTGGTTGTGAATCTTTCCTCCAAAATGAATCCGGCATCCATCACTGTGGTCGACGAGTGGGCACAGATCGGCCGGGCATTTGTTGCCGGTCGTTTGCATTCCGCGGGGCGCAAATTCATGGGTTCCTGGCGCGAGCGCACAGGTGTCGCCATGTGGATGGTGGGCAACTATAGTCTCACCCTCTCCTGTTTCCGGCGCGATCAGCTCCAGGAGAGATTCAACTCTGCCCGCGATGCTCTCGCCGGACTCCCGCATGACCATTGCGCCAAGTATCTTGCCCACATTCAAGCCGAAGCCTGTGCGCTCCTCGGCAATAAAAGCAATTTTCTAGATACGTGGAATAGCTATGCCAGGTACTTCGATGGCAAGGTCGAAGAGGAAGAGTATTTCAGGAGCAAGGATCGCCACTTGCTTACCAGCATTCCTAAACTGGCCGACCATCTCCTGAAGCACAGGACCTGGCGAGCGCGCGGCATGATCTGGATCTTTTGGCTTCGTCGCATCGGCAAATAACGCGGCGATCTGCGCCGATAATACCCTCGATCAGATTCCACGCGACCGCAAAACGGCCGGATGAAATCCGCGGCGAACCAGATTCAAACGATTTGCCCCAAAATCAGCGTACATCGCACCCCGTTTTATTTAAGTGGGTCCGGGCTTCAGAGGCCGTACCCAAAGGATCCTGTGCTATTGGGCGAAGCCTACAGCCCTTAGAGCGTTTCGCCGGCCGACCTGCTTCCTGGGGTCGATTGCCCGAGAAATGCGTATTGACCGCGCATTCAGCGCTTTAATCCATGAGCCGTCAAGTATCGGCTAAGCGCCGAAGGCGCGCTCTATGCCAGAATAAATCGAAAATCCTAGCTTTTTGCGCCCGTAAAAAATTATTGAAGCACATTAGGCCGGTTTTTTGCAAACATCGATCTTTTCTCATGACCATACTTTTTGCAGGGCGAAGCTTTCGGGGTGCGGCAGCTTGCGGCCGCTTTCAATAAAGAGGTCGAAAAACATGGATTCTGAGCGTTTTTTGAACGCATGAAAAGCCGCACATCTCCGAAGGCGCCCTGCGGCGCCAAAAATATGCGTCATTGGGCGAGACGACAGCGGTTCTGGCTATATTGTCCGGCTGAAGCCCCGACACACATGGTTTCCAGCCTTAACTTATCGCATGCTCGATTTCGGCTACGATCGCGTCCGCTGCTTCAGCGGGATCGGGAGCTTGAAGAATGGGGCGGCCAACCACGATGAAGTCTGCGCCGGCGCGAATCGCTTCCGCGGGCGTAGCCGCCCGGGATTGATCCTGAAGCGCCGATCCTGCCGGACGAATGCCGGGAATTACGAGTTTCATCTCGCCCTGAAATTTTTGGCGCAGCATCTGCAGCTCTTTAGTCGAAGCCACGATTCCGCGGATTCCGGCGCTATGTGCCAGCTCTGCCAGCTTTTCGACCCACTGCTCGACGGATCGGTTGATTCCGAGAGTCTGCACGTCATCCTGCGAAAGGCTGGTTAATGCCGTAACCGCCAGCACGAGCGGCGGAGAACCGGATGCTTGCGCTTCCTGGCAGGCTGCGGCGAGCATTGCGGGGCCGCCGGATGCGTGCACTGTCAGCATCTGAACCCCAAGCCGGCATGCGGAGCGGACGGCGCCGCGCACGGTGTTCGGGATGTCGTGCAGCTTCAGATCGAGAAATATTTTCTCTCCGCGGCCCTGGATCTCTTCGACCAGTCGCGGCCCTTCACGGGTAAAAATCTCCAGCCCGAGCTTGAAATATCCCACGTGGCCCGGATAATCGATCTACCGCCTGCAGCGCAGCCGCCCTATCCGGAACATCCAAGGCCACAATCAGCTTTGATCTCGAATCTCGAATCTCGAATCTCGAATCATTCATAGGCGCGAAGGCTCCCGATTATTTCGTTGATGTCGTCGATATGGTGCGATCTGCAATATTCCTGCAACCCGAGCGCGATGCGCTGGGACGCATCGGGGCGATAGAAATTTGCCGTGCCCACCTGAACGGCGCGGGCGCCCGCGATGAGGAACTCGAGCGCATCCTCTGTGCAGGCAATGCCCCCGATGCCGATGACGGGCATCTTTACCGCCTGGCATACTTCCCAAACCATTCTCAATGCGATCGGCTTAATCGCCGGGCCGGAAAGCCCTCCGGTGCGGAAGCGCAAGCGCGGCCTTCTCTTTTCGACGTCGATAGCCATGCCGATGAATGTGTTCACGACAGAAACGGCGTCGGCCCCGGCGTCTTCGCAGGCTTTGGCGAATTCGCGGATATCGGTTACGTTGGGGGAGAGTTTGACCCACAGCGGCAGTCGCGGCGATGCCTTCTTGGTTTCGGCGGTTATAGTAAACGTGTCCCGCGGATCTTTGTTGTAGTGAAATCCGCCCTTGTGGACGTTTGGGCACGAGATGTTGAGCTCCAGAGCTTTGATGCCGGGACAGTCATTCAGAAACCGTGCCACTTCCAGATATTCGTTCAGCTCGAAGCCGACGATGTTCACGATGATGTTGGTGTCGTAATTCCGCAAGAGCGGCAACTTTTTAGTGACGAATTCAGTCGCGCCGATATTCTGCCATCCGATGGCATTCAGCATTCCGGAAGCGGTTTCATAGATGCGAGGCGGCGGATTTCCTTTGATGGGGGCCATCGACAGGCCTTTGACCACGATGCCGCCGATCGAGTTGAGATCCATCAGGTTGGCGAATTCCAGACCGTAGCCGAAAGTGCCGCTCGCTGTGAGAACGGGATTCTTGAAGCGAACGCCGGCGATATCCACGGCCATGTGAGGCGTTTGGAGTGTTTCTTTGCTGGTCGTTGTGTCTTTCATATAAATGTCGAATTATCCCCGGCGCTTTTGTCGGTATCGCTATCGGCATCGCTATCGCATCATCGCAATCGGATATCGGCTCTTTGGCTGTAACCGTATAAAAATAAGACCGATTCCCGATTGCGATACCGATACCGATACCGATTCCGATAGCGATTATAGAGGAACCGTATCCCAGTCGATCAATCTGCTGTTCATTACGGGGCCGTCCTGGCAGACGCGGAGGTATTGTTCTTCTCCGTGCTGGTCACGGCTGCGGACCACGCATCCCAGACATGCGCCCAGCGAGCACCCCATCCGCGCTTCCAGACTGACTTCGCATTGAAGGTTATTTTGCACCGCGAGCAGGTGCGCGGCCTTCATCATGCCCCATGGCCCGCAGGTATAGACGCGCATGTTTTTGTGGCCGTGCGCTTTGAGAAACCGGGCGGCCGGCTGGGTGATCAATCCGCGCTCGCCGAGCGATCCGTCTTCCGTCGCATAATGCGTTTCAATATTCAGGCGTTCGAAATACTCCCGCAGGACGAGTCCCGCGACATTTGCGCTGCCGTAGAAAAGCACGGGCTTGACGTTTTGCGCCAGCAGGCTTTGTGCCAGCAGATAGAGAGGGGCGATGCCCACACCACCGGCGATCAGGCAAGCCAGTTCCAGGCGGTTGCGCATCTCCGCCAAAATCTGAAATCCGTGGCCCTGAGGGCCAAGGCAGTCGAGGATCTGTCCCGGGCGCGTTTGTACCAGCCGGTGCGTTCCGAATCCCACGTCTTTTACCAGCAATTCCAGACCAGCCGGTTTCCCGCTGCGCGGCTGGCGGGAAATATTGAAGATGGTAAAAGGACGGCGCAGGAGGGGATTGTCGTCGGCGTTCTCCACGCATTTCAGCATGATGAACTGGCCGGGGCGCACCAGTCGGGCCTGTTCGGGCGCGCTCAATGTCAGCAGATAGCTGTCAGAGCCGAGTTCCAGCACGTCTTTAACCTTAACTTTTTTATCTAGCATCGCAAATCAGTATAGGTTGTAACTAGCCGTTTGCAACGCATTTTTCCATGTGATACTATCGGGCCGCAAAGAACATTAAGGATGCGGACAGCGCGGTATAATAATGAAAAAAATCAAGGGCAAGCTCCTGATGACGGCCGCAGAAATAGACCTTGTGCTTGCAAGGATCTCGGCCGAAATTGCTGAGAAACTGGGCTCGCAGGATGAGTTCGCGATTATCGGAATCAGGCGCCGCGGTGTGCCTCTGGCCGAGCGCTTGCGCAAGAAATTGGAAGCGATACTCAAACGGGCCATCCCGTTCGGTATTCTGGACATCAACTTGTACCGGGATGACCTCACAACCATCAGCAACCGGCCGATGCTTCGGGAGACGCTGATCGATTTCGACATCAACGATCTCAGCGTAGTCCTGGTGGATGATGTCCTTTACACCGGCCGTACTATTCGCGCGGCGTTGGACGGCATTGTCGATCTGGGTCGTCCCAAGAAAGTTCAGTTGGCGGTACTGGTGGATCGCGGACTCCGGGAACTGCCCATCCAGGCCGACTATGTAGGCAAGCACATTCAGACATCGGACGAGGAAATTGTCGAAGTCCGCCTGGAAGAAGAAGATCAGGAAGAGCGTGTAGTCCTTCTCAAGAGGCCGCAGCCGGCCCCTGCTGTTGAGGAAAGAAAGAAGAAGTAAAAAGCCGGATGGGGGACTCCTCTTTTCAAATGGATGGCCTCCCTGTCCGGGATTTTGAATTTTATTCTGCGGCCTGCAAACTGTTTGATAGCGGCTGTGCCGCGCTAGGCGAGTACCATGGCATCCCTCCGCCACAAAGATCTGCTAGGAATTGAACAGCTCTCAGTTGATGAAATTAACCTGATTCTTGATACGGCTGAAGCGTTGCGCGAAGTTTCCGATAGACCGGTCAAGAAGGTCCCGGCCCTGCGCGGGAAGACGGTTATCAACCTGTTTTTCGAGCCTTCCACTCGAACCCGTTCCTCATTCGAAGTCGCCGAAAAACGATTAAGCGCCGACATCCTGAATTTTGCCGCATCCACAAGCAGCGTCTCCAAAGGAGAAACTCTGCTGGATACGGCGCACAACCTTGAAGCCATGTCTCCGGATATCATTGTGATCCGGCATGAATCCGCGGGTGCGCCCCACCTGCTTGGGCGGGAGTGCCGATCCTCCATCATCAATGCGGGAGACGGAATGCATGAGCATCCCACGCAGGCGCTTCTGGATGCGTTAACCGTGCGTACGGTAAAAGGACGCCTCGAAGGGCTGAAACTCGCAATCATCGGCGACATCTCCCACAGTCGGGTCGCGCGTTCCGACACGCTGCTGTTCCACAAAATGGGCGCTGAAGTCTGGGTGTGCGGCCCGCCGACGTTGATTCCGTGGGATTTTGACAAGCTGGGAGCCCGGATCACCAGCCAGATGGACGAAGCGCTTGAAGGGGCCGATGTCATCATGATGCTTCGGATCCAGCATGAACGGCAGAACGAAGCCTTTATCCCCTCGACACGCGAGTACTACAACTTCTTTGGCCTCACCCGGGAAAAAATGCGTATGGCCAAAAAGGATACGATTGTGATGCACCCGGGGCCGATCAACCGCGGCGTTGAAATCGATTCGGACGTCGCGGACGCCGGCTATTCGGTCATCTTAAACCAGGTTGCGAACGGTGTCGCAACCCGTATGGCGGTACTGTATCTCCTGTCCGGCAACGCCGGGCTGAAGGTGAAAAAAACCTCCCACTGAGCGCCTATGCAACTGATACTGCGTCAAGGAAGAATTGTTGATCCGTCCCAGAAACTGAACAAGACCATGGACCTTGGTATTGAGGACGGACGTATCGCCGAAATCGCGCCCAAAATCCGCAAAAAAGGCCGCAAGGAAATCGATGCGCGCAAACTTGTCGTGCTGCCGGGCTTTATCGACATGCACACTCATTTGCGCGAGCCTGGACGCGAAGATGCGGAGACCATCGAGACGGGAACAAATGCGGCCGCGCGCGGCGGTTTCACTGGCGTTGCCTGCATGCCCAATACGCAGCCGGTCAACGATTCCGAGGCTGTGACGGCTTTTATCCTGGAAAGAGCGCGCGAGGTTTCAAAAATCGCCGTGTATCCGGTCGGCGCCATCACAAGAGGCAGCCAGGGAAAGAACCTCGCAGAAATCGGCGAAATGTACCGGACGGGGATCGTGGCCATCAGCGATGACGGCCACGCTGTCCAGGATAGTCAGGTGATGCGCCGGGCGATGGAATATTCTCGCATCTTTAATCTCCCGGTCATCGATCACTGCGAAGACAAGGACCTTGCGGCAGGCGGAGTGATGCATGAAGGCTACTACTCCACCATGCTCGGATTAAGAGGGATGAATCCTGCCGCCGAGGAAATACAGGTTGTGCGGGATGCTCTCCTGGCCAGGCAGACAGGAGCGCGTGTGCATATCGCACACATCTCGACGCGGCGTTCCCTGGAAGCGGTTGTGCGCGCAAAGAAGCAAGACAAAGTTGCAATAACGTGTGAAGTGACACCCCATCATTTGCTGCTGACCGATGCGCAGGTATCCTCGTATGACACCAATACCAAAATGAATCCGCCGCTGCGATCGCGGGATGACGTGGATGCGCTCGTCCAGGGGATCGTTACAGGAGATATCGACGCCATAGCCACCGACCATGCCCCGCATAACATCAACGACAAGATGCTTGAATTCGATCGGGCATCTTTTGGAATTGTTGGTCTGGAGACCGCAGTCAGCCTCATCTGCGACCGCTTCGTGAGAACCGGAATTATCACATTGGAACGCCTCGCCCAGCTATTCTCCGCCAACCCGGCGCGCATCCTGCACCTGGAGCGCGGAACTTTGGCCAAGGGCGCCTGGGCCGATATCACCGTGCTGGACCTGGAGCTCAATCATGAAGTACATGCAGCGGAGTTCCTGTCCCGCAGCCGCAATACACCGTTTGAGGGATGGAAATTGCAGGGTGGCCCGGTGATGACGATCGTAAAAGGCAAGGTTGTTTGGAGTATATAAATAAATCCGGATGCCTTTGATTCCTGATTCCTGATTCCTGATTCCTGATTCCTGACCGATTCCTGATTCCTGATTGACGTAATTCGAAGCTGTTCATTAAGTTGTGATATCAGCAATCCAAATTTGATTTAGCTCCCCGTTATTGCAAATCCATCGCGAGCTCGAGCAGTATCAATATCCCAAATTGCGGTTTTGATCAGGAATCAGGAATCAGGAATCAGGAATTATTGTGGTGGTTCAGGCGATTGCGGAATTTGCTGGATGATCTCGTCCCCTCTTCCATAGCCCTGTTGCCGAGCGACTTTCTCCAATGCCTTTCTGCTGGATTGCAGAGCTTCCGTCGATTTTATAAGCTCGGAATTCTCGCGCTTCAACGCCTCGACGCGCACGCGCTGTTCCTGCACCTGCAGGCGGGCCTTATTCAAATCGCGATAGCCGCCGGGCGCCAAAAAACTGAACAGCAAAACGACCAGCACTGCGACGATGCAGAGGATGTAATAGAGTTCCTTTTTGTGTGAAATCCGGTTCTGTTGACGAGTCATCGGCCGCCAAGAAAACAATATTCAAACTAATGGCTATGAAAAGTGTTGCGACAATCGCATAATACGCGCGAACTGCCGTTAAATGCAATTATTATCCATGTCTATGAACATGAATGAAATCCTGATCCTGAGCACAACCGATACTTTGGAACTTGCTGAAAAGATTGCGTCCGCTCTTGTGCAGGCGCACGAGGCCGCGTGCGTCAACATCGTTCCCGGAATCCGCTCTATTTATGTCTGGGAAGGGAAGGAATGCAACGAGCAGGAATGCCTTCTCCTCATCAAGTCCACAAGTGAAAAATTCGAGGCTGTTCGAGCCCGAATTCGTCAGCTGCATTCCTACCAGGTGCCCGAGATTATCGCCGTTCCGCTCAGTGCCGGCGACCCCGCCTATCTCGCCTGGCTCCGCTCCTCTTTGAAGGATTAAAGGTTCAAAGGAATAAAGGAGTAAAGGGGGGAGGAGGTTCTTGGCTGCAAGGCTGTGGGCTATTTTGCGTGCATTGTGTTTTGCAGGCTGATATTATCCCCGAAAATAAAAACTGAATTTGTATAAGATTGCGGCTGGAAGGAGATTCCATAATGAGGATGCTCTCAATTCGCGTTCAGGCCCTGGTGATTTTGGCAATTTGGGGCAGTGTTTCACTGGCAGCAGCGCAGGTGCCCGAGGGGACGGATTTATTGGCGGCATATAAAACGCTGCATGCGTTTACTCTCGACGGCGGCAGCGCCAGGGTCAGCAACCTGGTTTTAAAACGTGACCGTGCCGAAATGACCTTCACTGGAACTTTCTATTTTACCAGACCTGTTCTCGGTAAGGTAGCCGGTGCCGTATTTATGGGTGAAGGAAGGTTTCGCGCTGAACCGCCATCAAGCGATTTTGAAAAGGAAAACCTCCGGCGCATGTTGAATGCGGAGGCGGTGGAATCTGACTTTCAGACAGCGGTGCTGCGTTTCTCCGACGATTGTTTCTCCGTTATCGGGCAGTCGCATGAACCGGGAGGTGCGGCACCGAGGGAGGCGCAGGATCTCGCATCCGAAATGGAGGCCCGCACTGCACGTGAGACCGGGGCAAATCTAGCATCGCGGATCCTCATCTCAATCGTGAACTCCGAAAGCCCTGGAGTATTCATTGCCCAGTTCGATAAGGGGCGGCGCGGGCGATTCACATTGTTGCTCGACATGCAGTGCCGCATCCCAGCCGTGCATTTTCGAGTGAACGGAGGCGAGAAAGGACTGATTTTTGCCTACAACAAGATGTATTCGACCAACGAGATCTGGTTGGCATTCTATTCGGAAAAAGACTATCAGGTCAAGGTGATCAGCTATTCCGATGTTTATGACCAGGTGGCTATAGCGCACTATGACATGAACGTGGACCTGCGGGATCCACGGAAGGTGCTGAAGGTCAATGCCAAAATGGATGTGCAGGCGCGCGCTCCTGTTCAGGCCATCTCCTTTGCACTTAGCGAAAGCCTTCCAGAAGATGATTCCCTCCGAAAAAAGAAGGGGATGCACGTAACTGCTGCACGTTTGTCCGACGGCACATCATTGCAGATCATCCAGGAGGAATGGGAGAGCGGTTTCGTCGTGCTGTTGCCGGAGTTGCACAAGGCCCAGGATCAGTTCAAGTTGGAAACGGACGTAGAGGGAGACTTTATCTACGATCTCGTCGAAACCGATACCCGGGACTGTCATTATCCTTTTGTGAACGGACAGTGGTATCCGAGACATGGATACCTTATGCGGTCGAAATTCGATATTACTTTTCAGCACAAAAAGAAATACAAAGTGGCCGGACCCGGGGAGCGCATAAAGGAAGAACCATCCCAGGGAAATGCCGATGAAATGATAACAGCATACCGAATGACCGAGCCTGTCGCGCTGGTCACCTTTGCCATGGGTCCGTTTAAGATTCATCAGGAGCGGCGCAAACTGAAGAACGGAGAGCTACCAATCGAATTCTTCTCTCCGACAGATAAAGGGCTGGCTCTCAAGGAAGATTTCGTACTCGCCGAAATGGGGAATGCCATTGACTTTCTTAGCACCGTGTTTGGACGCTACCCATACATGGATTTTAGGGCGGTGTATCACCCGTTCCGCTATGGACAGGGTTTTGCCACGATGCTAGCTTTGCCTGCAGCGGATTCCTCGAATCCCCGGACGTTTGGATTCATTTCACATGAGACCTCCCATCAATGGTGGGGCAACATCGTCAGCTGGCGATCGTTTCGCGACCAATGGCTAAGTGAAGGTTTTGCGGAATACTCGGGAATTCTCTACATCAGAAACCGCACTCAAAAAAGCGGTGATGTCAAAGATGCAGTCAACGAATTGCGAGACTCATTGAAGGAACCGCCAGATACGGACACGGGCATAGGAAACAAGCGCGTGGTGGATATTGGCCCTTTGATCCTCGGACACCGGTTGAGAAGCAGGGAATCTTTGAACGCCTACACAACACTCACTTATAACAAAGGCGCCTTGGTTTTGCGCATGCTCCATTTCCTGTTTACGGATCCAAACTCCGGCAGCGGCCAGGCGTTTTTTGACATGATGAAAGACTTTGTGGATCGGTATCGGAATTCCGCCGCGTCTACCGAGCAATTCGCAGCAGTAGCCGGCGAGCATTTTGCTCGCACTTCAATTGCCCAAAAATTTGGTATGAAGGACCTCAACTGGTTTTTCTCGCAGTGGGTGTGGCAAAAAAACCTGCCCAGCTACCGATTAGAATACTCGATTCAGGATGCTCCGGATGGTGGCGCTCTATTGAAGGGCACCGTATTTCAGGAAAATGCTCCTGAGAATTGGGGGATGCCACTTCCGCTGGCAATCAGATTTCCGGGTGGCCAACTTGCGATAACCTCTATTCTGGCGATGGGAGCACAGCGTGCGGTTAACATACGGTTGCCTCGGAAGCCGGAATCCGCTGAACTGGACCCCGACCGTTGGGTGCTATCTGACAAGACTTCCACCAAAAAGCAGTAGCGCTGAATCAAGTAGAGGGGGAGAAAATTTTGGGATTCGAGGATTAAAGGATTAAAGGATTAAAGGATTAGAGGATTAAAGGGTAAGAGGGAATACAGTGATTGATGCTGTTGATTCTTTTATCCCTGAGTCTCCCTATCCGTCAACCCGTTTTTCCCCGCCCCTTTAATCCTTTAATCCTTTAATCCTTTAATCCCTTTTTCCTCCACCCCTTTTCCCTCTACCCCTTTTTGCGGCTGCCGGCATTTTTCATAAAAAAAAGTGAAATACAAAGCAGGCGGCGGAAACTACGCATTTGGGGGGGAGTGCCCTAGTGAAAAGGATGGTGGCGGCGCATTTGCAGAGAAATCGGGCGCTGTTGGAGTTGGCTGAGAAGAGGGCCAATGACAATGCCGCGCGCGTCCGATGGCGGTCAAAGGATTTGGGATCGTGGAGCACTGTGAATCCGCGGTGGTGGGTACAGGGGGATAAGATCTGCTTTCGTTTTCGAGGGCAGGGGAGTGGGCCGAGTCTCTGGGTTTCCTCCGCGAAGCCAAAACCATGGGGGTTGCGCCTGTTCCTCTCCAGTTCCCGGAGCCCGATACCGGAAGCATTTGAAATCGCATGGGAAGATGCAGCACAGGATACTGCCGCGGATGCGCATCAGCTGTGGCAAACCGTTTGCTATTGGCTCCGATGCAAATTCCCGACGCATCAGGTCGTGCGATCCAGCAAGAGATCCGATCTGGCCCGAAGCCTCTCCGGATCGTTTCTCCGCGTCGTGTTTCGCTATAGAGGGAAGGACTGCCTTTTGATTGCCGCAGATGTGGATATCGGTGAAAACGCGCATCTGGCGATCAGCCAGGCTCTGCTCTGGCTTGCGGCGTTGACTGCAAAAAAGCGGCTCACTGCTTTCCCGATGATTCACATCCTGGTCCCCTCGGGCGCCTCCAATGCTCTCGTGCATCGAAGCCAATACCTGAACCATAACCGGGCAAAGGTGACGGTATGGGAATATAAAAAAGGAAACACGGACCTTCCGGAAATTCGCCGTGCGACGGTTCCCCGCGTTCCCGAAGAAGAAAAGGATTTCCGCTGGCCTGTGCTCGGTCCGTTCCGCTGGAGTCCTCTGCTCGAAAAAGTGCTGAGCCTGGCCCCCAATCTCATTCGCCGGTATCCGCGCTTTCAGGATTATGATTCGCTGCGGCTCTGGGGCCTGGATTTTGCGCGGGTGATGGGTGCGGAGCGAGATCGGATTTGCTTTGGCGTCGGACCAGTGCGAACAGAACTGACCGAGGACAATTTCGATAGTCTGCGCGCCCTCGTCCGGGAGATCCTGTATTATCGGAGAGCAGACAGCCCCGATACGCAGCATCCCTATTACAGGCTTCAGGCGGAAAGGTGGCTCGAGTCGCTTGTTCTTGACGAGATTCCCCGCCTCTTTCCGGAAATGGCTCCCGAATCCGTCTACTCCCAAATTCCCGTCTACCTGGGGAATGATTCCGGAAGGATTGACATCCTCGGCGCTGATCGCCTGGGCACGCTTGTAGTGATGGAACTCAAAGTTACGGCAGATCCCGATTTGCCCGTGCAGGCTCTGGATTATTGGGGCCGCGTGATTCAGCACAGCGATAACGGCGACTTTGAACGCCGCGGCTATTTTTCGGAAGTTCGCTTGAATCGACAGCGTCCCAAGATATACCTGGTTGCGCCGGTTTTCTCATTCCACGATTCCACAGAGTTGTTGCTGCGCTATCTCGAACCCGACCTGGAAGTCTGGAAAATCTCCATCAACGAAGACTGGCGCTGCGGCGTGCGAGTGATGCGCCGGCTTCAATGCCGGTGCGCGGACAGGGGATTAAAGGATTAAAGGATTAAAGGATTAAAGGGGTAAAGGGGTAAAGGGGTAAAGGACTTAGGATTAAAGGATTCTAGGATTAAAGGGTTAGAGGGGAAGAGGGATTATGGTGATTGAGGAGTACGGGCTGCCTCAGCTGCACATATCCCTCTATATCCCTTTAATCCTCTAATCCTTTAATCCTTTAATCCTTTATTTTTCCGGTTTCTCTTGCTTCGGTTTTTCGTCCGGATCTTCGCTGACAGATTTGATGGATGATTTGAAGTTGCGGATTCCTTCTCCTAATCCCTTGCCCAGCTGAGGGATCTTATTCACGCCGAAAATCAAAATAACTATTACCAGGATGATTACGAGTTCTGTTGTTCCAAGACCGAACATATGTGACCTCCAATTACTTGTTAAAGCCTACTACAACGGAGGAAAGGATCAAAGGATTAAAGGATTAGAGGATTAAAGGGAGGGAGTGTTTGTTGTGAATGGGATTGCAATTAAAACGTTTAAGGATTTGATTGTGTGGCGGAAAGCTTTTGATTTGGTGGTGGAGGTTTATCGGCTGATCTGGCGAATTTCCCAAGCATGAATTGTATGGGCTTTCGTCGGAGCTCCGCAAAACTTCAAGGTCGATCCTGTACAATATTGCTGAAGGGCACAAACGGAAAAGTACGCGTGAATATATTCATTTTCTCAGGATTTCGGCAGGGTCTGCCGCCGAATTGGAATCTCAAATCCTGTTGTCAGAAAGGCTCGGCTATCTTCAAGAAAATGCCGCTGAACGCATTCGCATCATGCTTTCGGAAATAGCAAGAATGCTCGACGCCCTAATCCGAAGCCTAAAATCAAAGCTTCCCCCCTAACCTCTCTTTCCCCTTTCCCTCTACCCCTTTAATCCTCTTAATCCTTGAATCCTTGTTCCAGATTGGGGTTACAACAGGATGCGATCGTTGCCGACGCGGCGGGTAAACTTTTCACGGTCGAGATGTTCCAGCAGCGGGATGGCGTGTTTGCGGCTGAAGTCGAAAACTTCCTTGAATTCAGCCACGCCGAACTTTGCGCCCGGAGCGAATTTGGCTTTTATCTGCTTCTTAATAGCATCCAGCGTGGTCCGGTGATAGACGAGATCGTCGGAAAGCTTGACCAGGATTTTTTCTTTGAGCATCCAGAAAAAGATGCGGCGAATTTCTTCCGGATCGGCTTCGATCGAGCTCTGAAGATCAGAAAATGTGGGGGCCTGATAGCCTGCCTTTTGAAAAAAGGCTTCGATGAGTTCGCGCACCTGCTGTCCTTCGGTTGTAAGCTGCACTTCCCGGCCATGCAGCGCAACGGCGTCTTCCAGGAACGACAATTTGCGATTCTCGGCCAGTCCGTCGAGGCAGTAGCGGAATACTTCGAGCGGCAGGTCGTCGTAGAGCCGTTTGCGCAGTTCTTCTTTCGAAATTCCTTTTTGCAGCGGATTCTCTTTATGGAAATCGCTTACCTGCGCAAGGGTCTCTTTCTTTAGCGATTCCACTACGTGCGGCAGAACCAGAATCGGCGCCGGCGCCGGCAGCATAACTAGTTTTCCTGTCTGGGCGAGATCGGAGCAGATTTTGACGATGTCCGGTCCGGGCAAGCCAAGAAGAGAATTGAGCGCATTCAGATCCATTGCCCGTTTTGCATCCGTTGCCAGCAGAATCGTGATTTTTTCCGCGAGGTCGCCGCTGTCCAATTCCTGCAGAGCCTCGAGCGTCTGTTTGTCCGTGCTTTTGTGCTTTTGAGGATTGGGATGCAGAATCGTGCCGCCGCCGATCGTTATAGTGGGCGAGAACTGGCGGATAATGAAGGTATCGCCGTGAAGGCAGAACACGGGGGCATCCAGCCGGAGTTGAGCGTACACTGATTCTCCTGGATTTATTGTGTCCTGGCCAATCAGCGCCACGCGGGCGAGCACTTCGATCGTTCCCTGGTGAAACCGCACCTTGATCAGATTTTTAAGAGGCTTTGCGCTGGGCAGCAGAAGCAGGCGCACATCCAAGATCTGAGTGGACCGGAATACATGCGGGACGGTGAGGACCATTCCGCGCTCCACCTGCGCCAGGTCCACGCCCTGAAGGTTTACCGCGGTTCGTTGCCCGGCAACGGCCTGGCCGGTCATCTCGCCATGCACCTGAAGGCCACGGACTTTTGCTTTCAGCCCGCCTGGGATGAGCTCTATTTCCTGATCCTTCTTTATTTCGCCAGAGGTCAGGGTCCCGGTCAAAACGGTTCCAAAACCGCGGATGCTGAACGCCCGGTCAATGGGCAGGCGGAGCATGTGATTGGAGGGGCGCGGCTGAATCGCAAGCGCCAGGTCATGGATCGCTTTTTTCAGCTGGTCCATCCCCGCGCCGGTCTTCGAGCTTACAGGAATAACCTCCGCTCCTTCGAGAAATGATCCGATGGTTGCTTCCATAATCTCGTCGCGCACCAGCTCAATCATTTCCGGATCCACAAGATCTGTTTTATTAATGACTACTATTCCAGTGCGGACGCCGAGCAGGCGACAGATATCAAAATGCTCACGGGTCTGAGGCATGATGGATTCGTCGGCCGCAATCACGAGCAGGACAAAATCGATTCCTCCTGCTCCGGCGAGCATGTTTTTGACGAATTTCTCATGACCCGGGACATCCACGAATCCAACCTGGACATCGCCCAGGTCGAGATGCGCGAATCCCAAATCAATGGTGATTCCCCGCAGCTGCTCTTCCTTTAAGCGGTCAGGGTCGGTCCCCGTTAGAGCCCGTACCAGAGCGCTCTTGCCATGATCGATGTGTCCCGCTGTACCGACAATTACATGTCTCATAGTTACCGTTGCTTGCATGGATGAGTAAAAAAATATCTTAATGTACAAGTCAGGTATTAGCTAGATTTAGATTCCTGATTCCAGATTCCTAGATTCCAGAGAAAAGTTTCGCTCAATTCTTAAATAGGCAATTAAATATTTGTGGGCAAGCTTAAACGGTACGAGGATATGGAGGTGTGGATTTCAGCGAGGGCGCTGGTGAAAAGTATTTATACGATTTCAAACACCCCGCTCTTTTCTAAAGATTATGGCCTGCGCGATCAAATTCGGCGAGCGTCGGTTAGCATAGCCAGCAACATTGCCGAAGGATCTGACAGCCAAACCAATGCCAGTTTTTGCCGGTTCCTTTACTCTGCGCGCGCATCTGCTGCCGAAGTGCGGACACAGCTGTACTTAGCTTTGGATCTAAACTACATAGCTGGCGCTGAATTCAAACGATTGGTTTCCCAAACCGAATCCATCGGCCGCCAAATAACGGGATTCATCACCTACCTCCAAAACTCAGCCTATAACCGCTAATTCAGGAATTAGGAATCTGGAATCAGGAATCAAGACTCCACTTTTCCAGGCATTTCTCGAAAAATCTGGGTATTATTAGTCCTTTATTATCGAAGGGAATGGCATGCTCGACAATCTTTCTAACAAGCTTCAGAAGATACTCAGGAATTTAACAGGGCAGGGAAGGGTCTCCAGCCGGCACGTCGAAGAGACAGCGCGCGAGATACGCAATGCGCTGCTGGACGCGGATGTTCATTTTAAAATCGCCAAGGAATTTGTCGAACGCGTCAAGCAGAGGGCGATGGGGCAGGAAGTGCTGGAATCGCTTACTCCTGGGCAGCAGGTCATCCGGGTGGTTCGCGATGAACTGGTGGAGCTGCTGGGTGGGACTCAGACCGAGCTGCAGTTTTCGAAACAGCCGCCGAGTGTTTTCCTGATGGTCGGGCTACAGGGATCCGGTAAGACGACCAGCACTGCAAAACTGGGGCATTGGCTGACCAAGAACAATCACACGCCGCTGCTTTTTTCGGTCGACGTATATAGGCCGGCGGCTGTCGAGCAATTGCGGGTTTTGTGCGAGGGCAACAGCCTGGGATATTTTGACGCGCCGGATGATCAGGACCCTGTGTCCAGGACGGAGAAGGGACTTCGGCACGCCAGGAACAGCGGCTACGATGTGGTTTTGATTGACACTGCCGGCCGTCTCCACATCGACGATGAAATGATGGCGGAACTCGATCATATTCGAAAAGCAGCGCCTCCGGTGGAAATCCTGCTCGTTGCCGATGCCATGACCGGTCAGGACGCCGTGCGCAGTGCCAAGGAATTTCACGACCGCCTGGGGCTGACCGGTGTGATCCTTACGAAGATGGACGGCGATGCGCGCGGAGGTGCGGCACTTTCCATCAAGAGTGCTACCGGACAGGGCATCAAGTTTGTGGGCACGGGCGAAAAGGTCGATGCGCTCGAACCCTTCTTCCCGGATCGTCTGGCCGGAAGGATTCTCGGCATGGGAGATGTATTGTCTCTCATCGAGAAGGCCGAAGAGTCGGTCAACAAGGAGGAGGCCGCCGAACTTGCGGAGAAAATCCGCAAAGACGAATTCACGCTGGACGATTTTCGCGACCAATTGAAGCAGATCCGGAAAATGGGCCCCCTGGATCAGATCCTGGGGATGCTGCCAAACATGGGGCCGATGCGCGGGCTGAATAAAATGAAAGTTGATGAAAAAGAGCTGATTCATATCGAAGCGATCATCGACTCCATGACGCCCGCGGAGCGGAGCAACCATGCGATTTTGAACGGAAGCAGGCGCAAGCGGATAGCCCGCGGCAGCGCACGCCCGGTTTCCGAGATCAACCAGCTACTGAAGCAGTATCTTGAAACCCGCAAGATGATGCGAAGCCTCAGCCGTGGCATTATGCCGCGTATGATGAAAGGGATGCGGTTTCCGCAAATGTGATCGATGCTGTCAGCCTTCAGCTCTCAGCTCTCAGTCAAGAATCCAGAAGTCAGAAGTCAGAAGTCAGAAGTCACGAATTGCGTCCCTACAGGACGACAGCCGTAGAGAGCTTTTCCCTTTAATCCTTTAATCCTGGAATCCTTTACCCCTTTACCCCTTTACCCCTCTCCCCCTTCATTCCGATAAAGGGGCTTCGGGAAGGTTGAAACCGGGTGGGTTATATGCCAGAATTGCCATGGGTTAAAGGTCTTTAATATACGAGGAGGAGTTTTGTTAAGAATACGTTTGACGCGCATGGGGGCAAAAAAGAAGCCCTTTTATCGGGTAGTGGTAATGGAGCAAAGGCAGCCTCGGGATGGAAGTTTTGTGGAAATTGTGGGGCATTACAGCCCGACAGCGAAGCCTCCACTGGTTGACCTGAACATGGAGAGAGTTCGTCATTGGCTGGCGTGCGGCGCACAACCTTCTGAGACAGTGAATTCTCTGTTAAAAAAGGCTGCTCCCGCCACCCCTTCTGTTGCCAGCTAAAGCCTGCTCATTACCATCTTCTTGCTGCTGTCCGATCAAGCTCCCCAATGGTGTAGCTTAGAGTGGTCTCGGAGGAAAGACGGTTATGAAAGATCTAGTAGAAATGATTGCTAAAGCGCTTGTGGATAACCCCGAGCAGGTCACGGTAACGGAAGTTGAAGGAGAGCAGACTACTGTTCTGGAACTCCGGGTTGCGCCGACCGACCTTGGTAAGGTCATCGGAAAACAGGGACGGACGGCCCGATGTGTCAGAACCCTGCTTGGCGCTGCCGGCATGAAACTCAAAAAACGGTTTGTCCTGGAAATCCTGGAATAGTGGCGTCTGACGCACAGCCTTCTTATATAACAATTGCTCGAATCGCCAGGACGCGTGGGAATCGTGGCGAAGTCCTGGCCGACTTGTATACGGACTTTCCTGATCGCTTTAATCAGCTCCGAGAGGTCTGGCTAGTGTCCAAGGAGGGCGCTCAGCGGAAGCATATGGACCTCGAGGAAGCTTGGATGCATAAGGGCCGCATAGTCCTGAAATTTGCGGGGTGGACAGCATTAACGATGCGGAGCCATTTGCCGGCTATTGGGTTGAAATTCCCGCCGATCAGGCGATGCCGCTCCCGGAAGGTCGTTATTTCGATCATGACCTCATCGGATGCGCGGTTCAGGATTTGAGCGGAAAACAGATAGGGATTGTGAGTGAAGTGCTTCATTTTACAGGCAACAACCAGTTGGTGGTTAAAGCCCTGGGCAGGGAATTGCTAATCCCTGCAGTGGAGAGCATCTGCGTACAGATCTCCATCGGGGATAAACGGATTACGATTGATCCACCAGAAGGATTATTGGACCTGGACAAATGAGGTTTGATATCATAACGATTTTTCCCGAGCTCTTTACGGGCGTGCTGGAATGTGGAATACTCCGCCGCGCCAGGCAATCGGGATTGGTGGATATCCGCATCGTCAATTTGCGGGATTTCGCCAAAGACAAGCATCGATCTGTTGATGACCGTCCCTATGGTGGTGGAGAGGGGATGGTGTTTATGCCGGCCCCGTTATTTGAGGCAATCGAGTTTTGCCGAGGCAAGGAAAAAGACTGGAATGGCCAGGTGGTTCTTTTGACTCCTCAGGGCAAACCGTGGTCGCAGAATATTGCTGCTGAGTTCGCTACAATTCCGCATCTTCTGCTGATTTGTGGTCGATACGAAGGAGTGGACCAGAGAGTAATCGATTGTCTCGTGGACAGGGAAATCTCTATCGGGGATTTCGTCCTGACTGGAGGGGAGATCCCGGCAATGGTGGTCCTCGATTCGGTTGTCCGTCTGATTCCCGGCGCCCTGGGGTGTCAGGATTCGGCGGTCAACGAAAGCTTTTCGACGGGTTTGTTGGATTATCCGCAATACACGCGGCCCGCCGAATATCGGGGAGTTGCTGTTCCGGATGTTCTCCTTTCGGGAGATCATGCGAAAATTGAAAAATGGCGTCAAACGCAGGCTCTGGAAAAGACCAAACGGGCCCGGCCGGAGCTGATAAACAAAAAATTAGCCCAAAATTAAGGAGTAAGCGTCATGGATTTGCTTCGGGCAGTCGATAACTCTCAAATGCGGACCGATCTTCCCGGCTTTCGTCCGGGGGATACGGTGCGAGTTCATGTAAAGATTAAAGAAGGGGATAAGTACCGTATTCAGATCTTTGAAGGTGTCGTGATTGCGCACAAGAATAACGGTATTTCCTCAACATTTACGGTTCGCAAGGTTTCGTCTGGGTATGGTATTGAACGCATTTTCCCCGTCCATTCTCCCATCATCGAAAAGATGGAGATTATGAAGAGCGGGAAAGTGCGGCGAGCGCGTTTGTATTATCTCCGGGGACGCCGAGGCAAGGCCGCACGGCTGAAGGAAACAGGACGGACAGCGCGCGCGCCTGAGAGCGTTTCCAACGCATAGCAGAGAAATGCCCGCAGCGCAGCGCGGATCTTGCCCCATTATTGGCGGACTTCGGAACAGCAGGTCGGGATGTAGCCGCAGGAGGAAATGGTGGCCGCTGATAGCAAGGCAAAGCTTCTTCAAGAAGCCGAAAAATATGTACTCAGTGGAAAGTTGCCGCAGGCTATCGGCGAGTACCTTAAGATTGTCAAACTCGACCCGAACGACGTCCTTATCCTTAACACCATCGGAGATCTGTACCTACGACAAAATCAGATATCGGAAGCCAGCAAATACTTCTCCCGCGTCGCAGAGAATTATGCCCGCAATAATTTTTTTCTTAAGGCCCTCGCTGTCTATAAGAAAATCCTGAGTGCCGATCCCAACGATCTCGAGATCAATGCGACGATGGCTTCGCTCTATGCCAAGCAGGGCTTGAGCATTGACGCGCGCAACCAGTACCTGAAGATTGTCGCTCTGCTGGAAAATGCGGGCCGATCCAAGGAAATCCTTGAAATATTTGAGAAGATCGTTGAGCTGGATCCGGCCAATGTGACGATTCAGCAGAAACTGGCCGAGCTGTATTATGCGGCAGGCGACGATAAGCGGGCGCACACCTGCTGGACCGATGCGGCTCGGGCCCAGCTAAAAGCAAGAGACGTGGCCGGTGCCATGGCCTCCATCCAGCGCGCAATAGAGTTGGACCCCCTCGATGGGAAAGCCATCGACAGTTTATTGGAATGCTGCCGGAAGACGCGGGATTTTAATCCGATATTAGATCAGCTAAAAAAATCCATCAACCTAGCGCCGCAGAACCTGGATCTGCGCGAAATGCTGGGCCAGGCTTATTTGGAGACCGGTGATCTTGAGATGGCCGCCAAGGCATTCCAGGCGGTTTTCTTGATAGATGAGTCGCGCTATGAAGGTTTTTTTGCTGTTGCCCAGGCCATGATCCAAAAAGAGGATTGTGATCAGGCTGCAAACATTTTGGACGCTGTCATCCCGATCCTGATAACCCGCCGCGAAACTGAGCGGGCAGCCGAACTTTTTGGACAAATACTGCAGTGCCGCCCGAAGCATATTTCCTCGATGAATACGATGGCTTCCATATACTCTGCAACCGGCGACCAGTTTCATTATCTGGAAACGCTGGACAAAATTGCAGATCACTACATGGAGACAAACAGTCCTGCCGAGGCGCTCGAGTGTCTCGAAAAGATCATCCAGGCGGATCCCGAGAGTGAAAAACATAGGAAACTCCATCAGCAGGCTTTTACTGAAGCCTACCCGGATGCTCTGTATGTTCCGCCTGAAGTGCCGCTGGAAGCGGCGGCCGCCCCCGATCTCATTCCCGGTCCCAGTCAAAAGGAAACCGCTTCCGGCGAAACATCTCCAGAAATAGTGGAAGCGGATCTGCTGCTGAACTACGGATTAAAAGAGAAAGCATTAAGGCTGCTGCAGAGCCTGGAAATTCGGGAGCCCGGTAACAGGGATATGCGAACCCGCCTGATGCATCTGTATAAGGCGGACAATAAATACGCGGAGGCGGCGAAACAATGCCTGCTTCTAGCCGCTTTGTGTCGCATGGCGAAAAATGAAGAGGCTGCCCAGGCCTATATCGCGGAAGCCAGACAGATAGCTCCGGACATGGATGCGTATGCGCAGGATCTCATGGAGTTTGCACGCCAGAATGGAATCCTTGCTGAATCTATGGCGAAGCCTGCGTCATCCGACGCCCCGCTCAAAGCTGACGGCGAGGTCGATCTGTCCGCGGACCTTATGGATATTTTCTTTGCGGGCGGCCAGGATTCCGGGATCGAGGAGGATTCTGGACTTCAGCCTATTCCGGAAGTTTCGGCGCAATCGGCGATCGAGGATTATGCCGAAGAAAGCCAGCCGCAGTCGCCGGCCAGATCCGCGCAGGAACAGCTGCAGGAAGTGGATTTCTATATCCGTCTCGGATTTCATGATGAAGCGCTGGCAAAGCTTAAGGAAATAGCAAAAGTCAATCCTGACAATCCTGAACTCGCTGCGCGCTATCAGAAACTCGGCGACATAGGGCCGGATTCCGCTGCCGGAATGCCAGCTAAGTTGGAAGAACCTGTTTTTGAGGCATCCTCCGGATTCCATGCGCCGGAAGACGTAGATGCCCATCAGAAGTGGGAATCGGATGATACCTTGAGTGGATTCGCCCTCATCGATTCAGAGCCGACTCAACCTGAACAGAATCAAGATCCTTTACCCGCAGCTTCCTTTTCCGCAGCCGAATCCTTCGGCGCCTGGAGCCCCGAGGAACCGCAAATGTCAACGGTCGTTTCTCTTGAATCCGACAAATCGGGCTTTCATGCCAATGAAATGTTTGCGGATTTAATGGACGATGCCGGCGGCGCTCCGGATGAAGGTGTTTCCATAGATTCCTTCGAGAACCATTTCAGCCTGGGGACCGCATACCGGGAGATGGAACTCTTGGAGGAGGCGATAAAAGAATTTGAGAGCGCTTTGAAAGCTGCCCATGCCCAAAAGGATGCCAAGAGAACAATACAATGCTGCGGTATGCTGAGCACCTGTTTCCTCAAAAAGGGCATGTCCCGTTCCGCTCTTCGCTGGTGCCAAACAGGATTGAGCCTGGCCGATAATTCTTCCCACGAAGCCATGGCTCTCCGCTATGATATGGGTATGGCGCACTCGATGTCCGGAAGCAACGAGCAGGCGCTCGAATGCTTTGACCGGATTTTCAGCATGGACCCGGGCTATCGGGATGTTGCGCAGAAAATTGACGAACTAAAGAGCGGTTCCAATAAGCATGCTCCATAGAACAACACCTCAGCTTGCCTTTCCGGTATTAAGATGGAGGCCAGCTGAACATGCGGGTTACTTCCTGGATTTCCAAGATCCTCTACATTTTATATTCTCTGCAAGTCGGACTCTTCCTGCTCTGTCTGCCCTGGTTTCATTTCTGGGAAAATAATCAGCTGCTGTATGCCTATCCGCAGCTTCGCCCTCTGGTCTCTAACTCATATTTCAAGGGAGCAGTGCTAGGGCTGGGGATTGCCAACGTTTTAATAGCGATTCATGAAATCGTGCATTTCAGGAACGCTTCGAAGAGTTTTTTCCAATAGCAGCAATCAGCGATCAGCTTTCAGCCGTCAGCTCTCGGCTTTCAGCAATCAGCTTTCAGCAGTCAGCTTTCAGCGGTCATCCATCCCCCATATGGCAAGTGGGTCAGGGCTTTAGAGGCTGTCCAACGGTTGCAGCCTGGGAGCGCCGCGTTCGCCGGCATGAATAAAGAATGACCGTGGTATTGATTCTAAAAGCTTTGCCGGCGGGACGCCTAATGCCTCATACTTTTTGTCCTGGGAACGCCGCCGTCTCGGCGGCTTTGGGATTGAAGGAATTTAATGGAAGGCAGATAACCCATATTTCCAGCGAAATTGAGATATCAAGCTGTCGGCCGGCGGGACGCGGCGCTCCCAGGGAAAGGCTTTTAAATATTCGCCAACCGTTGGACAGCCTCTGAAGCCCTGATCCACTTGCCATATGGGCGATGGATGACCGCTGAAAGCTGAAAGCTGATTGCTGAAAGCCGAGAGCTTTTATGGCTGCACTTCTACTTCCGGATGTTGCGCGTCCAGGTAATGGATGGAAATAGAGCCTCCGCAATAGCGGAGCAGAAGCTGCTTCAGTTCTTCTGCGGCTTCTTCAAGCTCAGACCGGCCGATTGCCGGTAGCATGCCGTCGACATTTATCGCGAGATTCCTCGTCCCGGGCAGTATCTTGGAAAAATCGGCGTTACGCCAGTTCCAGCGCCGGCACAACACTCGTTTCGTGCGGCGATTCACATAGATGACTTCGCCCTGGTCCGGATGCTCGGCTTCCTCGGGCTTGAAAATCGGAGCGAAAGTTTCGTCGGAAACCGCTCGCCCCAGCGTTACATCTCCTTCAACGCTGTCCATGTCATCACCGCCGCAGGGAATCACATATTTCAAACTGATGGTATTAAAAGCATCGACAGCCGGCGAAATGAAGCGGACGGATTTTTCGGATCTTGCCTGTTTGGCCAGGAACACAATCGATGGCGTAAATTTATTCGGATTGGAGCCGAACCGGCGATATGCTTCCTTCCATGCAACAAGTCGCGGATGCGTCGCGAGATCCATCGCAGGATCGCACCGCATTTTTTCCTCCTGTTCCTTCAGAAGCGTTTCCAATTCGGGGCATGGGTGGTTGTTGTCTATGCCTGTGGCCATCACGACTCCCCGGCAGAAATTGGGGAACATCTGGAAAATTTCCTGTTCAATACAAAACCGCATTCATTCCTCCTCTATCGCGTTGCTTAGCTGTTACCGCCTTGCATCTCAGCGATCAGCTCTCAGCGTCGACCAGTTCCTGCTAGCTGAAATGCGCATACTAGGCCGACTCCGATAGCTGATTCCGACCCCGACCCCGACTGCTCACTGCTGACACCTTTACCGCCTATGCTGATCGCTGATCTGATCCTCTAATCCTTTTCTCCTGGCTCATCTGTCCGGTGCGGCCGCGGGTTTCACCAGCCTGTCGTAAATCCACATCAGCAGCGTCGTGACAATTCCTATCCCCGCAATCACGTACCAAAGCTGATTCGGTCGATGGAGAACCTCGCCGAAATAATTCACGAGCCGACCGCCAATTCGCCCGGCTATGACGAAGCCGATCGCGATCGGCAGAAAAGAAAATCCCATGAAAGTGCCTTGCTGTCCGGGCGGCGCTAGCCGGGAGACATATTCGTAATAGCGCGGAGACTGGACCATTTCGCCGATCGCCAGCACGACGAGAGCGATGACGGCATAGACCGGCAGGCCCTGAACGGGCAATTCCCATGAGCCTATTTGCATTGTCGTATTGATTTGCAGGCTGAGATCGCACACCGCGATGATCAGCCATGAGAGGCTCGTAATGAGTATCCCCGCAATCATGGCGGCGAACGGCCGCACTTTGCGGGTAAGAAAACTGATCAGAATCTGAAAGAGGATTACGGCGAGCGGGTCCACCGTCGTCAGCAGATCCACGTCGGCGTTCGGATTGACGTAGCCTCGGATGAAAAGCGGAAGGGCAATAAATTCCTGCCAGAACATGATCCAGAATCCCGAAAAAATCAGGAGAAAAGTCATGAACCGCAAGTTTCCCAGCACGACAAACATGTTTTTAAACGCCTGGGCGAAACTTGCCACCTGCTTCTCAATGAGACGGTCCGGTTCCTTAAAAAAGAAGAGTGTTGCAAAGAACATCAGGAGCACGCTGACTGCGGATACGCGAAAAACATTCTCAATGCCGATCGTGCGCCGGACTGCGAATGCCATGATGGGGCCCAGCGTCCCTCCGATATTCACGAGCGTGTAATAGATCGAATACCCCAGCGATCGAACATTTTCATTGGCCGCGCGCGCCGTGGTCCCGACCACGCACGGCTTCACGATCGCGGGACCGAGCGCCGGTACGCATAAGATCAACTGCACAACTACTGCCAGCGGCAACGCATCCTTCAAGGGAGCCATCCAGGATGCGGAGAGGGAGCCAAGCAGAAAATATCCCAGGGCGAGCACGAGATAGGCACCGGCAAGCGATCTGCGGAATCCGAGGCGATCGGCGAGAGTTCCTCCGATGATGGGCAGGAACCAGACGACGCCGCCGAAAAAGCCGATCAGCTCCCCGGTTTGTTGCGGGGAAAACTTGAGGGTTTCGTGCAGGTAGATGGCCAGAACGGCGTTCACGCCATAGTACGACAGGCGCTCGAACAGCTCGGTGGTGTTTGCCACCCAGAATGCCGGCTGAAATCCTTCGCGAATTTCCTGAAGCTTCAGGGAAAAAGCCACAGTTCTCTCCTTTGGCAAGGGCAGGCGTTGGTTATGGTGCCAGATCCCAGATAGATTTGATTCCTGATTCCTAATTCCTGATTCCTGACACCTATAATTCCAGATTCTGGCCTAAAACAGATAGAAAGAATCAGGAATCAGGAATCAGGAATCGGAATCAATGGCATCAGCAATCAGCAAATGCGCGGGAGTTGCTCACCGCTGAGCATGTCTACTACGCGCGAGGCGCCGATGCGGCTGCGCATCGTCACGAGGCCGGGATTGCCTTCTTTTGCCGTTCCGATGATACAGGCTTGAGCGCCCAGCGCATGTGCGCGCATCTGCTTGAGCGTGCGCTGCGCTTCGCGCGCGGGAACGATGCTGATGAATCTCCCTTCGTTGGCGACGTACAGCGGATCAAAGCCCAGGATCTCGCAGGCCCCCTGGACGTCCTCCAGCATGGGAATGGCGCTTTCCTCGATTTCAAAATGAAGCCGCGCGGCTTCAGCGATTTCAATCAGCGCGCTTGCGAGTCCTCCGCGCGTGAGATCCCGCAGGCAGTGCACTTCGATCCCCGCTTTGATCAAATCCATGACGATTCCGGAAAGCGCCGCGCAATCGCTTTCGATGGTGCTCTCAAATTCAAGCCCTTCGCGCACGGCCATAATCGCGATTCCATGGCGCCCGATATCTCCGCTCAGGATGATGGCGTCTCCCGGCTGCACATTTGCCGGCGAGATAGTATGGTTTGATTCCACGACTCCGATACCGGCGGTATTGATAAAGATTCCATCGCCTTTGCCCCGGTCAACCACTTTGGTGTCGCCCGTGACAATCTGGACTCCTGCCTGTTCGGCCGCGAGCTTCATCGATTGCACGACGCGCCACAGGGTGTCCATGGGCAGGCCCTCCTCGAGAATGAATCCCGCGCTTAAAAACAGCGGGCGCGCGCCGCACATGGCCAGGTCATTCACCGTGCCGTTGACTGCAAGAGTTCCGATATCTCCGCCAGGGAAGAACAAAGGCTGGATCACATAGGAATCGGTCGTGAACGCAAGCTTTTGAGACGGAACGGACAGCAACGCTCCGTCATGCCTCGCTCCCAGCATGGGATTGCCGAAGGCAGGCATGAACATCTTCTCGATCAGCTGGTGTGTCAGCTTGCCGCCTCCGCCGTGGGCCAGCAGCACATTAGGATACTGCTCTATGGGTATGGGACATACAAACGCGTTGCCGGTTTTGGATTCGGATACCATGGGTTTGATCCGTGTCAGGACTTTCTTCGATAATGATAATAGGCCGCGCAGGCGCCTTCGGAGGAGACCATCGTAGCCCCCATCGGACGCTCGGGCGTGCATCGGCCGCCGAATGCAGGGCATTCATAGGGCTTTTTGATCCCCTGCAGGATCAGTCCGCTCATGCATTCGGCCGGTTCATCGGCAGTGTGATGGGCAATGCCAAACCGGGCTTCTGCATCAAAGCGCGCGTATTTTTCCTCTAGCCCCAGTCCGCTTTGGGGGATTTCCCCGATTCCGCGCCACTTGCGGGGCACCACGCGGAATACCTCGCGGATCAGCTTTTGCGCGGGCTGATTACCCTCTTTGTTCACCGAGCGCGCGTATTGGTTTTCCACTTCGGCGCGGCCTTCCTCGAGCTGGCGGATGCACATATATATTCCCTGCAGGATATCCACAGGCTCGAATCCGGTTACGACGATCGGCACACGGTACCTGGCGGCAATGGGCTCATACTCCCAATATCCCATGACCGCGCAAACGTGTCCCGCAGCCAGGAAACCCTGCACCCGGTGTTCCGGGAAGGATAGAATGGCTTCCATGGCCGGAGGCACCAGAACGTGGGAGACAAGCAGGGAAAAATTGCGGACATCCTTTTGGGCTGCCTGATAGACCGCCATTGCATTTGCGGGCGCCGTGGTTTCGAAGCCGACGGCGAAAAAAACGACTTCGCGCTCAGGATTATCCACGGCGAGCTTGAGAGCGTCGAGCGGTGAATAGACGATGCGCACATCGCCGCCCTCAGCCTTTACCGCCAGCAGATCCTTGGAAGTTCCCGGGACGCGCAGCATATCGCCGAACGAGCAGAAGAGAACTTTCGGCGTGGAAGCGATCTCAATCGCTTTTTCAATTTTTTCCAAAGGGGTGACACAGACGGGGCATCCGGGGCCGTGGACCAGCGTGATGGCCGGAGGGAGAAGTTCGTCGATCCCGAACTTCACGATGGAGTGCGTTTGTCCTCCGCACACCTCCATGATTGTCCATGGTTTTGTCGTGATGCGGTGAAGGCCTTCGGAAAATTGACGGGCCGCGTGCGCATCGCGGTATTCATCGATGAATTTCATTGGATGCTGTTTTCTTCCAACTCGGCGAATTCTCCGATTTGCCGCAGATATTCAAAAACCTCCTGCGCTTCCGCCTCGTCAATGATGCTGATCGCAAAGCCGACGTGGACCAGGACATAATCGTCGATCTTGGCTTCGGGCACGTAGGCAAGATTGATCTGTTTGACGATTCCGCCGAAACTGACTTTCCCGGTACGAAATATCGGATCGGCGCTATCGATGCTCATTATCTTTCCTGGCACAGCCAAACACATATCAATCCTCCCCCTATCGGGTTTGAAAAACCAAAAGACAAAATCCGATACCGATTCCGACCCCGACCCCGAATTTCCCCTCTACTGGGTTCCGCGATAGAGTCTAGGTTAAGACCTGCAGGAGCAGCACAGGCTGCATCGCCCTTACAGGGCTTGCATCTTTTCGATGCGCACCCAGGGTTCCGGCCGCTGCGCGGCCTCCACCCTGGGCTTTGCTGCGTCGCGCTTTCAGCGCTTGGTTCCCTTTCAGCGTGACGCGCCAGGCCCTCTGCCCCTCTACCCCTTTAATCCTTTAATCCTTTAATCCTTCGCGGCGCGCGACGCCGCTACAATCTGGCCCAGTGCGATACCCCCGTCATTCGGCGGAATACGCTGATGCCAATAGGGCCGGAATCCCTCTGCTTCCAGTCTGAGCGCTGCATGCTCCAAAAGGTACTTATTCTGGAAGCAGCCTCCGGTTAAGACCACGCGCTGTTCTGAAATGCGCCGCGCTACGGTCACAATGGTCTCCACCAGTGTATTGTGGAATTTTATCGAGATCCTTGCCAGAGGAATTTCATCTTTGACGTCCTGAAGGACACCGAGGATCAATGGTTCCCAATCCACAATCAGCGCCGGCTGGACATCGGCTGGTCCTTTGCCTGCCGCATCGGTGATTGCGAATGGATAGGATGCCTCCGTTTTTTCGGATCCGATGGCAAACTCGAGTTCCATGGCTGCCTGCCCTTCAAAATTCATCACCTGTCTTAGACCCGACAGGGAAGCGACGGCATCGAACAACCTTCCCACGCTGGACGTCCATGGCGATTGGATCTCTTTTAGAAGCATCTGCGCGAGCAGGGAAATCTCCCGTTGGCTGAAAGAGCGGACCGGAGCGCAATCGTTTTGCTTAAAAGCGCCGGGCGCCCAGAATTTCGTAGAGCACACCGAGCGCCGCGCGCCGCGGTTCCTTCACTGCCGAGGCGCTTCCCGGCAACTTGAATTTCCGGAAGGAAGCCACGCGAGTAAAATCGGTTTCGTTTGTCAGCAGAAATTCTCCACCCCAAACGGTTCCATCCGTCCCGTATCCCGTCCCATCCCAGCAGACGCCCAGGGCTCGGCCTTCGAGCTCGTTTTCCGCCATGCACGCGGCGACGTGCGCATAATGATGTTGAACCGAAACGACGGGAATGCCGCATTCGCGCGCAAATTTTGTGGAGAGGTAATCCGGATGCATGTCGGCCACGACCCGGACCGGGTCGACGCGGTACAGGTGGCGAAAACTCCGGATCACTTCCTGAAAGGCATCGAAGGCTTCTCTGTTTTCCAGGTCCCCGATGTGCTGGCTGAGGAAAACGTTTTCTCCCACTGTCAGCGCCACGGTGTTCTTCAAATGCGCGCCTACGGCCAGGCTGTCCGGGAGAAGCTGCGTACAGTGGACCGGGAGCGGGGCGTACCCGCGCGCCCGTCGGAGAACGAGTTCCCGCCCCAGGATCACCCTGAGAATAGAGTCGTCGACGTGCCGGACGATCGGCCGGTTATGGACCAGAAAGAGATCCGCGATGCCGGCCAGTCGCGCCAGAGCCTCCCGCTCATCGATGCATATCGGCTCATCCGACAGGTTGCCGCTCGTTGCGATGACGGGGAATTGGATTTCCCTCATTAGGAGATGATGGAGCGGCGTGTAGGGGAGCATCACTCCCAGATAGGGATTATTGGGAGCCAGGTTTCCGGCGATAATCGGTTGTGCCTCCATGTGTTGGAGAAGGACGATTGGGGACTCCGGCGAAGCCAGCAGCCGGGATTCAAGCGGGGAGACAGAGCAGATTTGCCGAATCTGCTCTAGCGAGGAGCACATTAGGGCAAAAGGCTTTTCCTCGCGATGCTTCCGTGCGCGCAGAATATCCACGGACTGGGGACTTCGAGCATCCGCAACAAGATGAAAGCCCCCGAGGCCTTTGACGGCAACTATCTTTCCGCTTCGGACCGCTTCGGCCGCCGCCAGAAGGGCATCGTCTTTCATTAAAAGGACGCGGCCCGCAGGATCCCACAATTCAAGCTGGGGCCCGCAAGCGGGACAGGCATTCGGCTGGGCATGAAATCGCCGATTGTGCGGATCTTCGTATTCGGCGCGGCAATCGGCGCACATTGCAAAAGACTTCATGGATGTGTTCGGGCGGTCGTACGGGAGAGATTCGATGATCGTAAAACGGGGTCCGCAGTGAGTGCAGTTGGTAAAAGGATAACGATAGCGCCGGTTCTTGGGATCGAATATCTCCGCGCAGCATACAGGACAGGTCGCGATGTCAGGGAGGATTAGGGCGCTTTTGGCCCCGGCCAGTTCACTCGTGCGGATCTCAAAATCCTTAAAAAAGGCCGGGTCCAGGAGGGAAAATTCCAGACTTTGAATGAAAGAAGGAGCCGGCTTCTCTTCCTGCAGGCGAAGCAGGAAGGATTCCAGGTGAGGCCTCTCGCCTTCGACCTCGATGAATACACCTTGCGGGGAGTTCAGGACCCAACCGGGCAGGTGCATCTCCGATGCCAGCCGGTATACGAAGGGCCTGAATCCAACCCCTTGCACGGCACCCCGGATGACAACATGCATTCTTTGGATCACTGTCCTGGGGCATCCTTCCGTCTGAGCCAGTTGCACCACTCGGGAATTCCGGCTCCGGTAAAGCAAGAGGTCTCGAAGATCTTGAGGGCGGGATTGACCCTAAGAGCGTTGCCTTTCAGCACATTCAGATCACAATTCACGTAAGGCACCAGATCGATTTTGTTGACGATCAGGATCGAAGAGTTGAGGAACATCGCCGGGTATTTCAGCGGCTTGTCGTCTCCCTCGGTCGTGCTCAGAATAACTACTTTGACTGCTTCGCCGAGGTCGTAATTGGCAGGGCAGACGAGGTTGCCGACGTTTTCGATAAACAACAGGTCTACGCCTTTGAGGTCGAGATTGCCCAGGGCGTTCTCGACAAGGCCGGCTTCCAGATGACATCCGCCCAGCGTGACGATCTGAATTACCGGGACTCCGTAGCGTGCAACGCGCTGCGCATCAAGATCAGTCTGAACGTCACCTTCTATAACTGCAAGACCCATTGAACCTTGCAGTTCCTGGAAGGTCTTTTCCAGAAGACTGGTTTTGCCTGCTCCCGGCGAACTGACCAAATTCAGGACGAAAATTCCCCGATCGCGAAAGAGCTGCCGGTTGCGGCCTGCAACCTGATCGTTCTTCTCCAGCACTTTTCTCTCAATCGTTATCACGCTCATAGGATTTGGTCGCTTTCTTCTTCCAGTTCAATATCAACGACCTCCAGCTCTTTGCCTGAGACAAGCTCCAGGTCGGAACTGCCGCATGACCGGCATAAAAACTCTAAGTCTTTTGTTTCGAAGCGGTATGCGCACTTCTTGCAGTTGAGAATGGCGGGTAATTGATCGATTGCCAGACGGGCTTGCTGCATTTCGGTCTCATGGACGATAGCCTGAAAACAGAATTCAAGCGAATCGGGCACAATTCCAGAAAGCGGCCCTACCCGGATTCGTATCGATCGTACGGCAGCGGTCTGTTCTTTCGGCACATACTGCTGAACGATTTCCAGAATGCTCTGAGCAATCCCCAATTCATGCATGTTGACGGGCCTGATCCGACTAAATTGTTATAAACAATGAATTTGCGTCCGAACAGTGCGTCTCGCAAAAGTTCCCTGAAATAATACCACATCTCAATTCATAATTCTTGATTCCGGAATCCGGAATCATGGGGGTAGGGGGCCCCTAAAATAGTAGTTGCCCGGGCTAAAACGATTTGCTAGCCTTTTCTCCATGTTTACTGAGAGCCGAGATGTTCTTTCCGAATCCTTTCATGCGAGAGCTCTGATTTCTCGTTCCTCCCTGCCATTCCAGCCCAGCTTGTTGAACTAGGTTTGCGAATCCTCCGCCTGAACCGGGGGGAGTACTTTATATGAATGAGGAGGCTTTATGATTAGGAGCAAATGGAAAGTGGATCGGAGATACCTGAGGCGATTTCGGGGTATTGCCATCGTATTGGGATTTGCCTGCACCCTTCATATAGCCAATAAAGAATGTGCCAGAATGGCGGATCAATTCGTCCGGGAAGGCTATCTGTCTGGTTCCGAGACAACCACTGTTCAGAGAGAGGATTTCGAGGCAACCGCCTATTGTGTTACCGGCGTCACCAAGAGCGGCGCCAAGGTCGCTCCCGGCCATGTCGCAGCCGACCCCAAAGTCATCCCCCTAGGTTCCATGATCTATGTGGATTCGCCCTTGATGGGGGGGATTTACCAGGTTCTAGACACCGGGGAACTCGTAAAGGGGAAGATTATTGATATCTTCATCCCAAGCTACGAGGACTGTGTGGAGTTCGGCCGCAGAGGGGTCAAGGTCCAGGTGCTGCGCTACGGATTCCTGGGACACGCGCCTGAAAACAAGTCCAAAGGATAACCTAGGATTCCTGAATGAGCGGATCTGCCCTAAAGCTCAGGCTTGTCCAAATACGAGGAAACTGACAACCTGGACCTCGACTTGGACGGGACCAATTTTTTTCCTTCAATATAGTTCATCCAGAAAGGCCCGCTTCAAAGAGGTCCACGACCACGTCTAGGTACCAGACTAGGTCCAGGTATGCTAAAAGAAAAACAGGGTTAATCCTGGAGCCGACAAGTCCAGACCTGCTTGTTCTTTTTTTCATTGTGTGGCTGTGCTACCAACAGGGAAATCCCGATTGCATCTGAAACATACAGGCGTTAGCTTTATCTAAGCGTAGCAGATTAGCCGGTTATTGCCGGTCTGCTATGAAGAAAAGGAAAAATTTGTTATGAAGTTGAAACCGCTCGTTTACCTCATCGTGCTTCTTCTCTTGCTATTGGGAACAGCCGCATGGGCTGACCAGATCATCCTTAAGGATGGGACCGTTTATTCAGGCAAATTCATCCGTGGCGATGCCAAGCTGATCGACTTCCGAATTCTCGGAAGAGTCGAGAGTTTCAAAACGGCTGATATCTCCAAGCTGGTTTTTGAAGCACCGGAATTAGAAACTCTTTCCACTCCTGCCCAGAAAACGCCGGCGGCATCTCCGCTGGAAAAAGACAAGCCAGCGCCCGCAGAAGAAAAGCCCAAGCCTCCATTGACGAGATTGGAGGAGGGCAATCAAGGCACCCCTAGGACTTCAACCGTGACTGTGCCCACGGGAATGGCTCTGGTAATCCGGACAACGACAGAAATTGACACCGAGCGAAATCGTGTGGATGATTCCTTTGACGCGATCCTGGACCAAGACCTGGTTTCTGGGACCCAAACCGTCGCTCCCCGCGGCTCGCTCATAAAGGGTAGGATTGCCTACGCGAAAGAATCGGGCAAACTTGCCGGGCAGGCACAGCTGATTCTCGAACTGATGGAGCTGGTTGCCAATGGCAAAACCTATCCCCTGCGAACATCCGACTACTCAGAGCTGGGATCTTCAAGAGGAAACCGGACCGCTGCAACCGTAGGTGGAACCGCAGCACTGGGTGCCATCATTGGAGCAATTGCGGGTGGCGGCAAGGGTGCCGCTATCGGCGGGGCGTCCGGAGCAGCTGTCGGCACCGGAGTTCAGGTAATCACCAAGGGTCAGGTTCTGCGCATCCCGGCGGAGACTGTCCTGGAGTTTCGCCTGCAATCGCCCCTCATCGTCGACGTGCCATAATTCCAGATTCCGGATTCCAGATTCCGGATTCCGGATAAAAACGCAATTTCGGATATTGATACTCCTCAGCTCTACGGTAGATTTGCGATAACGGAGAGCTGAATCAAATTCAGATTGCAGACATTACAGCTCAATGAACAGCTTCAAAATTTTCCAATCCGGAATCCGGAATCTCGGAATCAGGAATCAGGAATCAGGAATCAGGTACCTATGCTGAAAGCGATAATCTTCGATTTTAACGGTGTAATCCTAAACGACGAACCCCTTCATTTTGCAGCGATGCGGGATGCTGTGGCCGACCTTGGCATCCGCCTGACACCGGAAGACTATTGGAATAAATACCTGCCGTTCGATGACCGGGAATGCCTGGAAACTGTCTGCCGCGATCACTCTTTCCAACTGAATGAGACTACGCGCCGGGAGTCGCTGGAGCGAAAGGCGAGGAACTATCAACAATTGCTCCGGGGAGGCTTCCCGCTGTTTCCCGGAGTGACCCAATTTATCCAGACTGCTGCCGGGCGCTATCCTCTAGCGCTGGCTTCGGGGGCGCGGCGCAGCGAAATTGAATCCGCCCTGAATTCGACCGGCCTCAAGGGCTATTTTACTGTTATTGTGGCTGCAGAGGACTTTGTTCTGGGGAAACCCAATCCAGAAAGCTTTCTGCTGGCACTGGAATGGCTGAACGCAGCCCGGAATGCCCCGCCTATCCTCCCCGGGGAGTGCCTGGTCATAGAGGATTCTGTCGGAGGAGTTCGAGGCGCGCGCGCCGCTGGAATGGCTTGCATGGCGGTCACCAGCAGCTATCCCCGCGAAGCTTTGCAGGCGGCGAACCGGGTAGTGGATTCCCTGGAAGATATTTCGCTGGATAGCCTGAACGACTTGATTCCTGATTCCTGATTCCTGATTCCTGATTCCTGATTCCTGATTCCTGAGATTCCTGATTCCTGATTCCTGATTCCTGATTCCTGATTCCTGATTCCTGATTCCTGATTCCTGATTCCTGATTCCTGATTGGAACATTTTGTAACTGTTCATAGAGTTGTTGTATCCGCAATCTGAATTTGATGTAGCTTCCTGTTATCGCAAATCCACCGCAGATATTGAGGAGTATCAATCTCCGAAATCGCGTTTTTAGTCAGGAATCAGGAATTAGGAATCAGGAATCAGTTATGCCGGCGGAACTGGATGGTGAGGAATCGCAGGCCGAGCGCGATTCCCGCGATTCCCAGATAATAGCCTGCAGCCGTAAACATGCCTGAACTCAAGGCAAGGATCTGATACCAGAGGAAGTTCCAGCTTAGCCCAAGCCGGGCGCCATAAATGCTCATCGCCGCATAAAAGGGGATGCCCGCGGCCAGTATCCAGATCCCATTCTTCAGTCGTGCGTTCAAGGTTTTGCCGCAGCCGACCAGTGCCCAGATCCACGCCGGCAAAAGCAGAAAAACAGCAGCCCAGTATGAATTGTAAATCAGCGCTAGCACCACGATACACACCAGGAGACTCAGCAGGACCAGCTTGGATGCGGAGAAGTCAGGCTTCGGCAGGCTTCGCACTGAGAATATTCCTATGAGCCCGCAAACAATCGCCACGAAGAGCGCCGCTCCTAGAATGCTTCCCAGGACGTTCCATTGAGGATTAAGGAGAACCGGATCCTTGGCCGTTGCCGGGTACAGGCTATAGGTTGGGATTAATCGCAGCGCGCGCGCAAGGCCGATGGATAGCAGGAAAGCCCAAAATGGCAATGCCGTCCCAATACTGGCCAGCAGTTCCCGCCGGATGCCGAGTCCGGTCAATTTCCCATAATGGTTCTTTGCGTAGAAGCCAAAGATGACCGCAAGAGGTAGAAAACCCAAAATGTGCAGAACCATTCCCGCTTTCGGCATCCAGTAGCGGCCATCCCATAGCTTCAAAGATTGCGGCGATTCTCGAGGGATGGATTGCAGTTCATCCAGCGTGCGCGCGATACGTTCGGCCGCACGCCCGAATTTGCCGAAGCTGGAATTTGTTAAATTCTCAATTGAATCCTGCGCGGAGTGATACACAGCCTTCTCGCGTTCTCGATCCGTTGAAATACTTCCGAGATTGATAGCGGGAATGCCTGCCCCGTTAAAAGGTCCCTGATCGGCTCCAGAGATTTGAATCGCCCGCTCAAAATGCTCCCTGATTCCTGATGCCGTTTCCACCGGCAATCCCTGGGTTGCGGCGGCTTGATACGCTAGTTGCCGGAGCCACGGAGGCGCAAATCCTTTCAGCTGTCCTGTCTCTTCCAGGCGGAATGCGGCCAGATCACCCAATCCTACATAGTCCAGCGAAAGCACCGCGGCGATGCGTTCACGCTGGGGATAGCTCTCGGCTAGGTCCTTTGCCCCGAGACTTCCATATTCCCCACCGTCGGAGAAAATAATGAGCAGGCTGCGGTGCGTCGGGATTGTGGAAAATACGCGAGCCAATTCCAGCAGCACGCCGACACCGGATCCGTTAGCCATCGCCCCCCGGTTCGTCGTCGGGGCTGTGTCAAAATGGGCAATCAGCGCCAGGATCTCTTCACTTTGACCCTGCTTGAACCCCATCACATTTCTCCCGACCTGTTTGCGCCGCGCAATCCGCGCATCAAAATGTGAATAAGTGATGGTATAGCCCATTTTCTGGAGGCAATCGTGAAGGTATCCGGTCGATTGGCGAGACTCGAGGCTTCCCAAGACGCGGCGCGGAAACTGCCTGACGAATTCATCGGTGGCAGCGTATGCGCGCGCAGCATCGAAGGACAGGGCGGAGGTGCTTGGAGGTTGAGCAGGCTCACGCCTGGAAAGTAGCAGGGGAGAGATCAGCCACGCGAATACAACAAATGCGAAGACCCCTAGTAGTGTTTTTGTCTGCTTCGAGTCCATCGTTGCCCCCAAATTGACTTAAGTTGCTGATGGCCGTCAGATGGTAGCGGTCAGCCCTTAGCGCTCAGCGGACGACTGAATTATGCATCCTGCGAGACGGTATTTTATAGCTGTTTTAATAAGCGGATTCCGTATTTTAGAATAATTTTGTTTACGCCGCCGGGTCTTAACCCTATTTTAGTGACATCTGTGGTTTAATCGAAACGCGTCGCTAAGACAAACCGGTATGAAGGATCTGATATGAAAAGAGCTTCTCAAGGCCTGAAAATAATTATTCTCTCGCTTGTGGTGGTTTTGTTGCTGGCGCAGCTGATACGGATCGACAAATCGAATCCGCCGGTCCGTTCGGATCTGGCATCCGGATCCGCGAAACCTGTTCTGCAGCGTGCGTGCTACAACTGCCATTCCAACGAAACAACCTGGCCCTGGTATTCCAGCGTAGCGCCGGCTTCCTGGTTGGTGGGTAGGGACGTAAGGGAGGCGCGCAGCCGTTTGAATTTTTCGGAGTGGGGAACATACGACAGCGGCACGCGGTCTCACAAATTGCGGGGTATTGCGGAAGAAGTGCAGGGTGGCGATATGCCTCCCTGGTATTACTCGTTCGTCCACCGCGATTCGCGCCTGAGCGCATCCGAACGAAGCCAAATCCTGGCGTGGGTTACGGAGACGATCAAACCGGAGACAAAATAATAAGCTATTGAAGAGCGGTCCCCAGGGTTCCCGTTGAATAGAGCAGTTCCAGTCCCCGCTGAAATAGCGCCTGGTCCGCATCGAGCAGCGCCAGCTCTTTTTGCAGCAGCTGGGCGCGGGACTCCTGCAAATCCTTCTCGCTTATGCGGCCGGCTTCCATAAGCGTCTCGCTGACTTTTACCATTTCCCGCGCGGCATCGACGTCGCTGCGCCCCAGGTCCACGGCGCCCCGGGCGATCCGCAACGCGCCCAGTCCCCGCTGAATATCCAGCTTCAGATTCGATTTCATGCTTTCCAGCCGGTAACGCGCCTCGGACGCCTCCTGGCGGCTTTGAGCGACTCTTGCCCCGGTGCCGCCGTTGAAGATCGGCATCTGGATGGAAAGCCCCAGGAGAAAATTATTGCGCACGAATTTACTGAAATAGTCTTCATAATTGTTCGCGCGGCTGAAGAGAGCGTACTGACCGACAAGCTCGATTTTGGGCAGGAATCCGCCCCTTTCTGCTTCAATGTGGAATTCCTTCGCCCGGAGGTCCGCTTGAGCCTTCAAAATTCCCGGAGCGCTTTCGATAGCCCGCTGCAAGAGCGCTTCCTCCGGCAATTCGAAAATAGGACTGTTGATTTGAGGCTCGACTGTTTGGATCTTGATGGTATCGGATAATCCCGTCAATTTGTGAAGTTCCTTCTCCGCGAAGAGGGTTTGTTCCTGGGTGACCAGAATCTGTTGCCGTGCCGCAAGGACGGCCGTCCGTGCCAGTGTCGCTTCTACCGGACGCACCTTCCCCGCTTCAAGCAGCGTTTCGATTTGCTTCTGCTGTTCTGCCGCCGCATCGAGCTTTGCGGACAGGAGCGCAAGGATCTTGCCTGCCTGAAACAACGTGTAATAGACCGATGCGGTTTTTGAAGCCAGTTCGTTGCGGGCGGATTCTGTGCCCAGTTGGCCGGCCTTTCCCGATTCTTCCGCTTCGCGAATCAGGTTGGCATTTGTTTTGCTGAACACGGGCTGGCTTGCGGAGACCCGGAAAATTGAAGGCGCCGCGCCTTCGATGCTCAGGGGAAATCCGTTGTTGTAGGCCAGGCCGGACCCGGCAAAAAGCCGAGGCTGATTCGACGCGCGGCTTTCACGCACCGCTTCTCGTGCCCGGGCGGCTTGCGCTTCAGCGACCAGGACTTCCGGGGAGCGCGACAGCGTCAGCCGGACGGCTTCCTGGACAGTCAAAGTCCGGACTTCGGACTGTGAGCTTCCGCCCTGTTCGGCAGCGGAAAGCATCCCCGCAAGGATCATGCATGCAGCAAAGACAAGAATAGATGTTCGCGCCAGTTTATTCATACCTGAGAGCCTCAATGAAGCTATTGCGATTTGGAAAGGCCGTCTTTAGCCCTGCTGTACTCGGGGTCGAAGGCAAGCGCCGCTTTAAATGACTCCTGCGCCCTGCCTTTCTCTCCCTTTGTCAGAAAGTATTCACCCAGCCAATAGTATACCTCTTCAAAACCCGGATCTCCTTCGCCCAATGTGCCTGCAAGGAAGGCCTGCAGGGTTTCTGCCGCCTCCTCAAGATCCGATTTGAGCCTGATTTTTGCGGCCGCGGCGATGAGTCTGGAGCGCTTCGATTTCGCGTCCAGGAGAAGGGCTTTTTGAGCGTAATATAGCGCGCCCTCGTAATCCTGCCGGTCAAGCAGAAAGTCTGCCAGATCTTTGCTGGCGCTGACGGACTGGGGGCTTTCGGCGATTGCCTGAGTCAGTTCTTTGCGGGCCAGATCCCATTTTTTATCTTTGATCTGTATGATTGCCCGTGCCACGTATCCCTTCTTAGGATCTAGCTTTGCTATCGCCTGGGCTTCAGCCTCGGCCTTCTCTCTTCCTCCGCCCACGATGCCAGGCGCGTTCAGATAATAATCGAGCAGATCGAACCGGACGTCGATGTTCTCAGGCGCCAGCTTTTTCGCCGCTTCGAATTCCTTCACGACCCGGCGGGCCCAGCCTATCGCCGCTAAAAAGTTTGAATGCGATGCCCGGGCGCCGCACGCACGGCCGAGCAAAAGATGATACTCGGCATTCGCAGGCTGCAACTGCATAGCCTTTTCCATGGCTTCAACCGCCTTGTTCCAGTCCCGGGTTTTAAGGCGGGATTTTGAAAGCCAGACCCATACCTCGGCGTTAGAGGGAGCCGAAGCGCTCAGCTGCTGGAAAGCACTTGCAGCCTGGGAGAACTTTCCCTTTTCGTACAGCCCGATGGCGTCCTGCAGACTGGCATTGGATGGCAGTGCAGGAGGCAGAATCAGAAAGAAGAGCAAGAATAGAATTTTCATTTTCCAGTAGCCTGGTGCGGGAACAAGCATGCTTATTGCCGCCGAAAAATATATCTGAAGATGCGCCGTCCGTTCAACATTATCCTCAACAGATCCATATAACTGGATGAAATAAGGGGATTTGGTTTCAATTGATTCCTGATTCCGGATTCCTGATTCCTGACTTGAGATTCCAAATTTCAAATTTTAGATTTCCTGTACTCCTTAACTTGCATCATGATATCAGGAATCAGGAATCAGAATCAGAAATCTGGAATCTGGAATCGAAGGCATCCGGAATCTGGAATCCTTCTTTACTCCATCGCACCGGGGTCCTATGCTGGAGTCGGTATGCTACTGGTCGCGGCAGCTCTGGAAGAAGAACTAAACACCGGCATTTCCCTGTGCCGGCAAAAACAGCAAATCTCCTGCCGGAAACTCAGTGTATGGCAAGCGGTTCGCAATGAACAAAAAATCGCCTTTTTAAAAACAGGCGTAGGTCCCAGGCGAGCGGCTGCAAGTTTGGAGGAGGCGCTGAAGGTGATTGCGTGTTCGCATATTCTTGTGATCGGATATGCGGGCGCTCTGGATCCAGGATTGAAACTGGGTGACCTGGTGGCGGCTGCAAGGGCGCTGGCTTTCAGTTTGGACGAAGACAATCATGACTGGGACCACGTTCGGCTGGACGGCACCTTCAATTTGACGAACAGCGAGGCGCTTGCGCAGGCAGCGAAATCTGCCGGCCTCAATGCCTGCATCGGAGATATCCTCACATCCCCCTATGTATTGGGCGATCCTGTGAACAAGCGTCTTCTTTATGACAAATTCCATGCCTCGATCGTCGATATGGAAACTGCCGCCCTAGCTCGCGTGGCCGCTGCAGGATCGGTCCCGCTCAGTTGCATCCGCGTCGTGAGCGACGATGCCGCCGATTCTTTTTTGGCTCCGTTTTCCTACGATCCGTCTGCACGCCTGCACACGCGCGCCAGGAAACTGGCCAGCACGGGAATGGCGAATGTCTATCGGAAGTGGAAGAATAACACTGCGGTTGCGCGCAAGAGCTTGGGGAAGTTTCTGGAGGAGTATTTGTAGGCTGGAATTTCAGAATCCCTGACGATGCGCGGTATACATCGGGGTCGGGGTCGGAATCGGGGTCGAAAAAGATAAGTTCCTGCTCGCTGTGACAAGCATAAAATCCGATACCGATTCCGATACCGACCCCGACTCCGAGCCGTTACCTACACATCAGCCTTATTCCATCGCAACTTTGGTCGCTTGAATGAAAAATGCTTTGCCGATGACGTTGAACTGACTTTCCTGTACGGCGCCGGTAAACGCGAACTTTAGTTCCCTGCGGCGGTTCTTCAGCTCCTTCCGGATATTTTACCCAGAACCAGTTAGTGCCCTGAGTAATCTTGAACATCCTGAAAGAAGATAGTGAAGTCTTGGTTTCAGTCGTTCCGACGCACACTACTTGCTTGCCCATCATCGACGCCGCATTTTTATTGAGGTCCTCGATTTTCTCTGTCCCGGATGGAACAGAACAGCCGATTGAAGACAAGAGCCATAAACCTAGTAAAACGGCCGTAAAAATCTTTTTCATGCAGCCTCCTTGTGCTTGATCTGTTTGAGGAAAACGCCGGCAATCCACTATCGATTCTACATGCATGCACTGGATAGAGCAATCATCCTCTGCAAGATTCGATCAGAATTTGGATTTAATGGTACACTCTTCCGTTGAAATTAAACTCAAATGACAGGATGCATATGACGGACGACAGCTTCAAATCGGGACTTCCATTCAAACCAATTCTTCTCATCGCGGTCTTTCTAGTACTGGCATGTGCGGCCCAGGGCTTTTTCTGTGCCGGGGGCGCTCCGGACATTCAGATTATGCCCTCGATGTCTGCAATCGGCATGCGAACACCTGTAACCATAGAAATCTCCGAACCCCGGCGCGGACTGACATTTGTCAAAGTGGAACTGGTCCAAGGCAACAAAGCGGCTACAGTCGCTCGAAAAAAGCTATGCACCCAGTTCCCAATTCATTTTCTGGGGTTCCAGGACAGCGAAAGATGTGCTGCATACCGAAATGGGCCGCAAGCTCCTGCCTGGGCTGACCGGTGGATCGGCCATAATTCGCATTACTGCAGGCCGGGCGGGTACCTGGCTGCGGCACCCGGCTCCTGTTATTGAAGAAGTCAGCCTGCCGGTCAGACTGATTCCTCCATCCCTGCAGGTCACTTCCAGTAAGACGTATGTGGCCCAGGGAGGATGCGAGCTCGTCACCTACCGCGTCGGAGAATCGGCCGTGCGGGACGGTGTGCGTTCCGGTTCCTGGTGGTTCCCGGGATATCCGCTTCCGGGAGGAGGGAAGCAGGACCGGTTTGCCCTATTCGCCGTGCCCTACGACATGGCGCAGCCCGATGCGCGACTCATGGTCGAAGATGCTGCCGGCAATATCGCGGAAAAGGCATTCATCGACCAGTTCTTCGCAAAACCCTTCAAATCGGACAACCTGGAAATCAGCGACGCATTCATCAACAAAGTCGTTCCGGAAATCTTGTCGCAATCGCCCGAAATCACAGACCGAGGCAATCCCCTGGACAACTACCTTGCGATCAACCGGGAATTGCGTCTAAAGAACAGCCAGACGATCCGGGAACTGGCCCGCAAATCGAAACCGGCGTTTCTGTGGAACAGTCCATTTGCCATGATGCGGAACGGAAAAGTCATGGCCGCTTTCGCCGATCGAAGAACCTATATCTATCAGGGACGCGAGATTGACCGCCAGGACCATCTCGGATTCGACCTTGCGGTGACCAAGCATGCCCCCGTCCCCGCGGCCAACAGCGGGACTGTCGTCTGTGCGCGGTTTTTCGGCATTTACGGCAATGCCGTCGTGATTGACCACGGCTACGGACTACAGACCATTTACGGGCATCTTTCTTCCATTTCCGTAAAAGAAGGACAGCAGATCGCCAGCGGAGCCATCATCGGCAATACGGGAGAAACCGGCCTCGCCGGCGGAGACCACCTGCATTACTCCACGCTGCTGCAGGGGCTCCCGGTGAATCCAGTCGAATGGTGGGACGGCCACTGGATCCGGGACCGCATCGCCGGGAAACTGGGCGGAGCATTTCAATTCCAGGCGCAATAAATTTTATGTCTTGCACTTGGCTTCGCTTACTTTCAGTTATTCAACGCGCCCTTGGACCTGGACTTGGACCTGGTCCAGGCTTAGGTCGTGGACCGCTTCGACTAAGCCAGCGGTTTATTAGTTCTCGCATTCAAGATATTCAGGTCAGCCCCGGGCTTCAGGCCCGGACCACTTGTTTTGCAGGGATGCGCTTTTGAGAAATCTAAATATTTAACTTTGTATCATAAAGAACTTGACAGCTTGGGTCTATTGTGACACCATGCGGGATATCTGGAGGATAGCCCGCATGGTTGATCCGCAAAGCGCTCAAGCCGTTCGCGAGAATCTGCTGTATATCCGAAAAACTCTGGAAGCGGCGGGGCAGATCACCGCTGTCCCGGGGTGGTGTCTGCTTGCGGCCGGCATTCTGTCCGCGGCAGGAGCTGCATTCAATGCTTTCGTGACCGGCGCTCCCTGGAGTCCCGGGCCTTATCCTCACGTGGCTCTGGCCACCTGGAGCGTTGTACTCTGCGTATCCGTTGCCATTGTTTCCTTCGGTATGTATCGAAAAAGCCGCCAAACGTGCGCTCCTATTCAGCCTCCGCTATTGCGCAAGCTGCTCTGGAGTCTTTGTCCGGCTCTCTTTGTGGGCGGCCTTCTCACAGCACTCGCCGTCCGATCCGACAAGCTGGAATGGCTGCCGGTTATCTGGCTCGGATGCTATGGTGCGGCGGTTGCCAATGGAGGGCAGGTGTCTGTAGCGCCTGTCCGTTATATGGGATTAAGTTTTTTACTGGCGGCTGCCGGCGCGGCGGCATCGCCACCGGAAGCGGGCTTGGCCTGGCTGGCTTTGGGATTCGGCTGGCTGCACATCGTCTATGGAGCGTACATCGCACGGAGGCACAATGGCTAAAAAACAGAAAACTGCGCGCCCAACTCCAAACGAACTGGACCCGCTAATCCACGAACGTTTGCGGCTCGGCATTCTCTCTGCGCTGGTCGTGCAGGAATCGCTGACTTTTACGGAACTGCGCGATCTCCTGCAGACAACCGACGGCAATCTGAGCGTCCAGGCGCGGCGGCTGGAGACAGCCGGATATGTCATTTGCGATAAGAAATTTGAGGACCGGAAACCCAAGAGCACTTACCGCATCAGCGCGGCGGGACGCGTCGCGCTGGGAGAGTATCTCGAAACGCTGTCCGGCTTACTGCCGGATCGCGCCCAGGTGCAAAAACCCCGACGACCGGCACTGCGCGCCGGCGTAAATCCGCTCCCTTCTCATAGCTGAAGGCTTCGGTCGCTCAGGGGGAGAGCGGCGCGCGGCGAATCATTTATTAGGAAACGATTTATGATGGGTGAACCGAAGATGAATCCGGTGCAGCACATAGCAATCATCATGGACGGAAACGGCCGGTGGGCTGAGCAGCGCGGCCTTCCGCGTTGGAAAGGGCACGAGATGGGCGCCCAAGTCGTGCGGCGCATTTCGGAAGCGGCAATCCGGCAGGGAATTCCCATCCTGACGCTTTTTGCCTTTTCCAGCGAAAACTGGAAACGGCCGGGAGATGAAGTTCGCATCCTGTTCAATTTATTTCAGCGCTATCTTCTTACAGAACGGCAGGCTCTACTCGGCAACGATATCCGCATATCTGCTTTCGGAAGGCGTGACCGCATCCCGCCGCTGGTGCGCGAAGCCCTCTCCACCGTGGAGCGGGAGACGCGGCACTGCAAGCGGTTGCACCTGCGCATTGCGCTGGATTATGGCGCTCGCCACGAAATCATGGAAGCTGCGCGCGCACTGGCAGGGGACGTCGTGCGCAAAGGACTCAAGATCGAGCAGATTACGGAAGAGGATTTTGTGCGCAAACTTTCGCCTGAAGGCGTTCCGGACCCGGACCTTATCATCCGCACCGCGGGCGAGAGACGCCTCTCGAATTTCCTTCTCTGGCAGGCAGCCTATTCAGAATTCTATTTCTGTCCAAAGCTGTGGCCCGACTTTGAAGAATCTGATCTCGAAGAAGCGGTCGCCGACTTCCGATCGCGATTGCGCAAGTTCGGAGCTTTGGCGTTTGCCACGGGCACGTCCGGATAAACGGAGATTCCGTTGCGCGATTCCGGAATGAATGATTTCGATGATTCTCAGATTAAGCTGTAATTTACGCAATCTGAATTTGATTTAGCTCCTCGTGATCGCAAATCCAGCGCATATTCGAGGAGTATCAATATCCGAAATTGCGGTTTTAGTCCGGAATCTGGAATCCGGAATCTGGAATCAGTGTTTACGCCGTGACCGTGTTGCGCAGGACTCCGATTCCTTCGATGTCCACTTCAATCGCATCGCCGGCCGTGAGCATGCTGGTATGGCCGGGAGTCCCGGTGTAAACCACATCGCCGGGCATCAGCGTCAGATGACGGCTGACATAACTCACGATCTCCAGCGGATTGAACAGTAATTCGCTAAAACTGCCTGACTGAAGAATGGAGCCGTTCACCCTGGTTTGAATCGTGCCTTTTCTCCAATCGAATCCGGCAACGATGACCGGGCCCAGCGGGGCGAAAGTATCGCAGCCTTTGGCGCGCCACCACTGCAGATCGTTTTTCTGCCAGTAGCGCTCGCTGACGTCATTTCCGCACGTAAATCCAAAAATGCAGCTGGCGGCATCCGCGGCGGACACGTTCCGGGCTTTCCGCCCGATCACGGCGACCAGTTCCCCCTCAAAGTGGAGGTCTTGCGATCCCGGCGGAATGACTATTTTGCCCTCCGGATTGAGCAGGGCCGAAGGTGGCTTATAGAAAATTTCGGGATTGGCGGGCGCCGGCTTGTTCCCCAGGTGGCTCTTATAATTTAATCCCACTGCCAGTATTTTGGAAGGCTCGCACGGCCACAGCAGCTTCACGCTCTCGAGCTTTGCGGACAGCCCTGTTTCCCGCTGGTCTCCGAACAGTCCACCGTCAATTTCGCGCACGGTATCCCCGTCGAGCACTCCATAGGATGTCTTCCCCTCAAATTCATATCGTACGTATTTCATTGTGTCTCCTCTTTCTCCCAAATTCGTATCGGAATCGCTATCGGTCATCGCTATCGGATATCGGCCTTTACTTCAGCTGTCGAAAAACCGTTCCGATGGATGATCGATACCGATTCCGATTTCTTAGCTATGGCGTCAGATGCACCGCCTCAACAGTCCTCACCAATTTCGGAAAATCTTCTCGAATTATTTCTGCAGTCTGCACAAAACTCAAGATCAGGTGGTGCGGATCCATGTCGTAAAAATAGCCCGGGTGCACCAACAGATGATTCTCCTTCAGGATCAACTCCGCTACCTGCTCTTCATCCAGATCTTCCAGCTTCAGAGTAACGTAGAAGCCGCCGGCCGGGCGCACATAACGAAAGCGCCTGCCGCCAGCCAGAATGTCCTCCGTATGCTTCCAGCATTCGCGTATGTGGCTCGCGAATTCAGTCGCCATATTTTGGCCGTATTTGAAAATGTCCGGCGCAGCCGCCTGGACAATTTCATTGACGGGCAGAAACGTGTCTGAGATCAGCTCCAGGGCTCGCAGCGCTTGCCGGACTTTATCGGAATCCCCTGAAACGGCCATCCATCCGAACTTGAGTCCCGGCAAGGCAAACATTTTCGAGAATCCGTTGAGCGTGAAGACAAGTGGCGCTGCGCTTCCCGCGGGACGCGGCAACGCCTCTTTGCCAAGCAGGAATTCGCTAAAAACCTCGTCGCTGATAATAGCCAGGTTGTGTCGGCGCGCGACGTCGGCCAGTGCGGCAATCTCATCAGGCGTAGCGACATGACCGGTCGGATTGTGGGGCGAGATCAGGACCAGCGCCCGGGTCCGGGTGGATACGCACGCTTCCAGCTGATCTATATCGATTGCCCACTGCCGCGCTTCGTCCAGTCGGTAGGGAATGAGTCGGACACCGCTCAGCAGGGCAATATAGTCAAACAGGGGATAAGAAGGGCACGGACACAGGATTTCGTCTCCTTCATCGGCCAGAAGCTTGAAGCAGTACCAATAGGAAAGGCTCGTTCCCGGAGTAATCAGGATGTGGTTCGCATCGATGGCATATCCGGCGGCTCTGTAATAGTCGGAGATCGCTGCGCGTGCCTGTCTTTGGCCGAACGAATCGGGACGGTAAATTTCACACTGCCGTGATCCGCGCACCAGGGTCTCCTCGAGAAGATCTTGGGGGAAAACGAATCCCTGCTCGTTGATACTGCCCGAAATCAGATCCCGCACATCATGCCCGCCGGCCTTCAGCGCATCGCGGAGTTTATGCAGCGCATTCGATTCGCCATGAAGCTTAGCCGCAATTTTGGAAAACATAGAAAATCCTTTGTACCGATCTAAAACGACACAACAGTATAAATCATTCTTTGAGACTTTGGGGCTTTTGCTAAAATTCAGCTTCAGCAATCAGTGTCAGCATTCAGCATCAGCTTAGTCGAGTTAGAAGACAGAGAGATCAACTGCGTCATGAAAGTCTTTTTCTGATAGCTGATAGTCTGATAGCTGATCCTGATGCTGATTGCTTTTTCCACCATGCCGCGGAGTGACCTGATGCCTAAGAATGACGTAGAACCAGAATTTATCGAGACCCAAGTGAACGTCCGATACGCTGAAACGGATCAGATGGGTATCGTCTATTATGCGAACTACCTGGTTTGGTTCGAAGTCGGCAGGGTCGCGTGGTGCAAGGCGAAAGGGTTTCACTATGCCGAAATGGAATCGACGGATAAGCGTTACTTGATGGTCGCCGAAGCCAGCTGCCGCTACAAAGCTCCGGCCTTTTTCGAGGACGACATCACTGTCCGAACGGGCCTTGCCAAGGCGACCGATCGCGTCATCCATTATTGCTATCAGATCTGCAACAAGAGCACGGGACAGTTGCTTGCCACGGGAGAAACGAAACACGTGGTAGCGGACATGAGCCTTCGTCCGTCACGCCTGCCGAACCGGTACCGCAAGTATTTCGGTCTACCAGATAAGGGATTACGAATGACGAATTGACGAATTACGAATGAAAAAGCATCGAACTTTATGCCGTCATTCGCAAAACCTGCTTGTTTGTTTGAATGCAGAATCAACTTCAATACAAGTATTATTTATCTCGTAAATTCGTCATTTCTTCTTGGTTTGGTTCGCTACCGCCTGGATTGCCTGATTTATAGATTCGGCATTGCCGAGGTAATAGTGCCGGATCGGCGAAAGATCGTCATTGAATTCGTATACCAGCGGGATGCCGGTTGGGATATTCAGCGAAACGATTTCGGCCTCGGGCACATTGTCGAGATACTTTACCAGTGCGCGTATGCTATTGCCGTGCGCGGCAATGAGCACGCGCTGCCCTGTTTGTATGGCGGGCACAATCACTTCATGCCAGTAGGGGAGGACACGCGCAACTGTGTCTTTAAGGCATTCGGCCAGAGGGATGTCCTTTCCGTCAAGGCCGGCATACCTGGGATCTTTGACGGGCGACCGTTCATCGCCGGGTTCGAGTGCCGGCGGCGGGACGTCGTAGCTGCGGCGCCAGAGTTGAACCTGCTGCGCGCCGAAGCGATCCACCATCGCTACTTTGTTCAATCCCTGGAGCGCCCCGTAGTGTCTTTCGTTTAAACGCCATGAGTTGTAGACCGGGATCCACATGAGGTCCATCTCTTCCAGAGCAATCCACAGGGTTTTAATTGAGCGCTTCAATACCGATGTGAAGGCGACGTCGAAGACATATCCTTCCGAACGCAGCACACGGCCGGCTTCAGCGGCCTCCTCCAATCCCTTCTCGCTCAATTCCACGTCGGTCCAGCCTGTGAAAAGATTTTCTTTGTTCCACAGGCTTTCTCCATGCCTCAGCAAAACTACTTTTTTCACGGACCTTCTCCTTTTAGATATTTTATAAATTAATCCATCCGGGGTGTTTTGTCACTTGTGGCGGAAATGTTTTTGCAGACTGCACACTTCCTTGTGCTTTAATATCGGGGTGGGGGAATCTTACTATGAAATCTGAACTGTTGGACCGGAACCGCAGTGCGCTTTTGCTCATCGATTTCCAGGAACGCCTTTTTCCTCATGTGCATGAGCATCAGCGCGTGCTTGCGCGGATAGACCTTTTGATTTTCGCCGCCAATTTGCTGCGCGTTCCAATTCTGCTGACCGAGCAATATCCCAAAGGCCTCGGCAGAACGATTGAGGAAATCCGGCACGCTCTACCCGAAGCTCAGCCTCTGGAAAAGATGGATTTTTCGTGCGTCCCTGCGCCGGGATTTTGCGAAAGGCTTTCCGCGCTTCACCGTGATCAGATCGTGCTGACCGGGATCGAGACGCATATCTGCGTGGCGCAGACTGCCCTGGATTTGTCGTCGCAGGGATCACACGTATTTGTAGTTGCCGATGCCACGGCGTCCCGCAGACCTTTGGATGCTCAGACCGCATTGCAGCGGCTGGAACGGAATGGATTAACAATAGTTACGGCGGAGTCTGTGGTTTTCGAATGGCTGCGCCGGGCTGGCACGGAAGAGTTCAAAGCGCTGCAGCCTAAATTGAAGGCGCTGGAGTAATTAGCTATCAGCTGTCAGCTATCAGCTATCAGCTTTCAGCTATCAGCAAAAAGGGAGATTGCGGTTGGCAGTCGATACAAATTATCGCCCGGTACAATAACTTCCGACTACTGATAGCTGTGGCTGACAGTTGATGGCTGAAAGCCGTCACGTTCTGCTGCGGAAGCGGGAGATCACGGCGTGAGACAACTGTAACGCCTCAGGTATTTTCAGTGCTGCCGCACTTCCGAAATAGGCCATTCCGAACACTGCGAGCACAAGTATCCCCGACACTAGAGGTGGCATACTGTTCGTCCAGCATTTAACGGCAAACGCCACGGCAGCCGCGCCGATTGCGACGCTCCAAAGCTTCGCCGCATAGGATGCCCGCAAACCTGTTTTGCCGATCCGGTGGTTTATCGAGGAACGCAAAAGCAAAAATTCGATCCATGCGGCGATTCCCGCAGAGAGTGTTAATCCGACAAGGCTGAGGTGGGCGGGAATCTCCAGCCACCTTGAAACGGGGAAAGCCAGAAACCAACCCAATCCTGCAGCCAGCACGACGCGGATGCTGGCGAACCGCAGGGGCGTTCGCGTGTCGCGCAATGCCCAAAAGGTGGATGTGTAGAGGCGTCCCAATGTGGCAGCCTGGAGTCCGACGGTGTATCCAGCCAGGACTACCCAGATATACTGGGCATTGCTGTGTGTGAATTTCCCGGTTTGATATAGAAGAGCGGCTATACTATCGCCAATTGCCAGAAAAGCGGCGGTCGAAGGAATTATAAAAAAAATGACTCGCTGCTTGGCGCTGCGCAGGCGCTCTCGAAGCGCTGCGGCAATAGTCTCCTGCGAGCCCGCCTGGCTGGCCATTTCAGGCAGTTCGGCGTTCGAAATGGACATGCCGAAAAGGCTGACCGGCAGCAGGTAAATCGTTTGGGTATACGCCAGAGCGGCGACGGCTCCTTCGGCGGATAGGAGGCTAGCGAGAGTGACGTCAATATAGCTGCTTAGCTGGTTGACTCCGCGACCGGCAACTCCGGGTATGAAATTTCGAATAACCGCTTTGATATGGACGGAGACTGCGTCGATCTGGAAACGAATCCGTCCTGCGAGACGGAAGACAGAAGGAAGCTGCACTCCAAGCTGCAGGAGACTTCCGGCCACCGATCCCCACGCCACGGTCTTGGCCAGATCATAGGCTTGCATCCTGCCGCCGAATCCAACCAGCGCGGCAATCATGGCCGACGTTCCAGAGAATTGGCGCAGCATACGGGAGAAAGAAACGTCGGTGGCTGTTCAGGATGCCCAGGCACCACGCAGAGAGCACGAGGACGCCGACGCCGGGAAACATGATCCGCACCATCTGGATTGTGGCATCGCGTTTGGCTCCTTTAAATCCCGGGGCAATCAGATCGATGAGAAGCGGAGTCGCCAGAACTCCCGCGAGGACAAGCAATGACATGGCCAGAAGGAGCATAGAGCCGATTACGCGGGCAACGCGGTTAGCCTCCTCTTTATTTCCTGACGCAAGCAGGTTGGCATAGACGGGGATGAACGAGGATGACAGAGCGCCTTCACCGAACAGGTTCTGCAGCAAATTCGGGATCTTCAAGGCCGCTTTGAACGCATCCGCCGCGGCGGAGTTTCCGAAGTAGTGGGCAAATATGCGCTCCCGCACGAGCCCGATGATGCGGCTGAGAAAAATTCCTGATCCAACGAGAACCGCATTCCGGCTTGAACTACTGTGCTTCAACGGCACCGCTCTCCTATTTTATTATGTGACGCTATTACTATTCGGTCGGTATCGCTATCGGTATCGCAATCGGGAGTCGCGAGTCGGTTTTTGATCTCCGCTGGCTACAGCCCAAAATCCGATTTCCGATTGCGATGCCCGATACCGATTCCGATAGCGATACGATTCCGACATATTGTGTTTGTTGACTCGTCGGCTTGAACTGATAGCTGAAAGCTGACAGCCGACAGCTATCAGCTATCAGCGCAACTTCAGCGTCGCGAGTGCGGTCAGCGCCAGGATGCCGGCCACAATCCAAAGCCGGATGACCACTTTTGTCTCTGCCAGTCCTTTATGCTGCATCTGATGGTGCAGCGGGGCTCGCAGGAAGATCCGGCGACCGAGCCATTTAATCCCTATTTTATCCTGGATCTGTGATGTGATCGCTTCCACTACAAAAAGCCCGCCCAGGATTATAAACAGCGCCTCCTGTTTCAACATGACCGAGAGCACCGCCATACAGCCCCCGATCGCTAATGCGCCCGTGTCCCCCATGAAAACCTGTGCGGGGTATGCGTTGTAATAGAGGAATCCGATTCCTGCGCCGACGAAAGCAGAACAGAAGACCGCCAGTTCGCCGGCTCCCGGCATAAAATCATAATTCAAATATTTTGCCCAGATGGCATTTCCCAGGATCCAGCCGAAAACCCCGAGCACTCCCAGCACAAACACGGAGGGAACAATCGCCAGACCGTCCAGGCCATCGGTGATATTCACTGCATTACCCACGACCAGGACAAAAAAGAATACGATCGGGAAATAAAGCCAGAAGGAGTTGAATAACGGCAGTTTCAGAAACGGAACATAGAAAGCGCCTGCCTGGGCCGGTGGAATTGGGGAAAAGGGGCTTGCGAGAAAAATCACCAGGGCCGCGGCGAAGGCTGCCTGCAGGAGCAGCTTTTTTGTCTCCGAGAGGCCGCGGTCGCCGGACTTCGCCCGCATCTTGGTCCAGTCGTCGAGCAGCCCGATCATGCCGAACCACGCCATGCCCAGCATCACCATTACAAGATACAGGTTGGCAAGATTGCACCACAGCAAACACGAGGCCAGCACACACGCGGTAAAGATCGCGCCGCCCATCGCCGGTGTCCCTGTTTTATCGGAGGATGAGGCCAATCCCGTATTCCGCTGCTGGTCCACCAGCCCGTGGCGATGCAGATACCGTATAAATATCGGAGTGAAGATAAGGGTCAATAGAATGGCGGTCAGCGCGGCGCCAATGGCTCTCGACGAGAGATATTCGACAAGCCGGAGGAAGGAAAAAAAATGAAAATGCGGGTGAAGATATCTTCCAAGAAAATAGATCATTGTGCGGCTCTCTTTCCCTTTTTCCTGGAAACCGATTCCATGAGACGCGTGTAGGCGAACTTGATTTCAAAATGCGGCCTGAAATCAGTGGACGTCAGAATAAACCGGGGTACCTGTTCCTCCAGCATCCCCAGATTCTGGATCTGTCCGCGCTCCACCATGTGGAGGATGCCCCGGAGTACGGAAGACCGCATGCGCCAGAGCCTCGAATCCCACAATCCCAGGAGAGCGGGCAATGCGTTGTTTTCTCCGCCGATATAGCCCAATGCCTCTGCGGCGGCGGTGCTGACATCGATGTTCGAATCAGACAACAGGCGCAGCAATGCTGCTATGAAATCCTTTTTGGCTGAGAGTTTTTCTCCGAAAAAGGCTGCCGCATGCGCCGCTTCCGCCCGGACTTCGTAATAGGGATCGCGAAGCCCCAGGAGCAGCGCCTGTTCGATCTCCGGCGAAAGCTCCTTTATCCTGACGAGTGCGATGACGATGTTTCTGCGGATGAAGCCAACTTGCTCGAAATCTCCGCCAAAGATCCTCTTGATGAATGACGCGGGTCTGCGGTCGTGGAAGAGCGTCAACAATTCGGGCATTTTTTCTCTTGCCTGAAGGAGCCCGATCAATTTCACGCCCAGATTCCGCTCCTGCCATGAAGGATGGACCAGGAGCAAGCCAGCCCGGTTCTTCATATATTCCAGATCCTGCGGGCGCGAAACGACACTTTCCGGCCGGTACGCCGGCCGGTGCTTCTCGAAAGCCTTCTCGAGCTGCGCCAACAGGGTCCTGTTCCCGGGCAGCGAGTAGTCTTCCGTCCCGCTTGCTGCGGTCTCCGGAAAATGGTTCGGTTCCGATTTTTGCGCCACGGACCAGGCGTTCAATTTGAACCAGCGCATTGTGATTGAGGAAGGAACGGCTGTTCTGGCTCATCTGCTGCAGCAGAAGCTCGTTGTGCAACAGGGAGAGAAGCTTCTCGGCCAGGATCTTTCCGTCAATCGATTCCGAGAGCTTTCCGTTCACCGAGGCAATTTGTTCGTAAAGAATCTCGGCGCCTCCGGCTCTCTCCATGGAGCGGGCGTTCATGACCTGATGGTCCCCGGGCAGGTTGGATTTTGGAATGACAAGCGCGGGTTTCCCCATGGCCGAGATTTCGTTGAGGCTTCCGGCGCCTCCGCGCGTCACGATAAGATCGCTCAAGGCATAGCAAAGCTCGATGTCATGGAAGAATGCGCGGTATGCGTAAAATCCTTCGATTTCCCGGAGCTGCTCCTCGCCGTACAGCTGCCGGAGTCTTGTCTCCGTGTCCTTCAGCGGATTGTAATCGTGGCCTTTGGAAAGCCCCACGCCGTGGATGATGAACAAAGAATCGCGATAGGGAAGCAGATGTCCGAGGGCATCGACCAGGGCGCGGTTTATTGTTCGCGCTCCCTGCGATCCGCCGAAAACAAAAACGACCTTGCGTCCTTCCGGGATCTGGAAATCGATTTTCTGACTGGCCTCCGCACGGTTCACCTGGGCGATGCGCTTCCGGAGAGGGTAGCCCACGAGCGCTCCATTTCCGGGAAAGGATGACAGAGTTTCGGGAAATGTGACCATGACCTTGTGGGCGAAGCGACCCATGATTCGGTTTAGCTTTCCGGGGATGGCGTTTTGTTCGTGGATGAAGACCCGGGATTTGTCGAGGCGAAGCTTGCGCAGAATCAGCGAGGCGATAATGACCGGCGCAGAAACATATCCTCCCGTGCCCACGATGATCTCGGGGCGGAATCGCAGCAAAATAAACAGGGACTGAAGAGTCCCGATCAGGAGATTGAGCAGGAAGGGGACCATTTTCAGGGAGAGGCTGCCCGGATACCCGGATGCGCGGATGTACTTAATTGGGATGCCTTCGCGGGGCACGACTTCTTCTTCAACCCTGCCACGTACGCCGACGTAGAGGAGCCGTGTTTCTGCCGTCGCCAGAGCCGAGCCGATTGCCAACGCTGGATTTACATGGCCTGCGGTGCCCCCGCCGGCCAACAAGATGCGCTTGATTTCCTGCATTTCCACCATGCCAAATAATATTGTAGAAAGAGCAACCCATTATACACTGAGGTATGACAACGTGCAGGCACAAGTATTGCCGACCATACATAAAAACATATATGCAAATAAGCAGTTGCAGGTGTTAAAGAATTTTGAAAGACTGCGGCCGGTGCTGCACTTCATGCTTTTTAGGAGATTTGGCATGCGTTATGGACCTGCAATCTTAGTCTGGATCGTGGTAGGAATGGCTTCCGGCTATGGACAGGCAAAGAAGCCTTCGATCGTTTTCGACAGCATCACCAAAGATGCCGGAAAGGTCACCCAGGGCGAGACGGTAAAACTGGTGTTTACTTTCACCAATAAAGGAAGCGGCACTCTTGAAATCATGAACGTACAGCCCACTTGAGGATGCACCGCGGCTTTGCTGTCAGCAAAGAAAACACTGCCCGGCAGGAGCGGCCAGATCGAGGTCGGAGTTAAGACCACGGATATAAGCGGGATCCTGGAAAAGCTTGTATATGTGACAACAAACGATCCGGGCAATCCTGAAGTGAGGCTGACCGTTAAAGCAACGGTGGAGCCGGAAATCGCTTTATCGGAATATGGCATTTTCTTCGATACTGCCCCCAGGGGAAGAGAAGTTCGCAAGGAAGTCATTCTCACGATCCCCGCCGGAAAACCGATCAAGATCTTGAGCGCGGAATCGAACGACCCGAAGGTATCAGTGAAGCTTGAGCCGGTGCCCGGAAGCAACGGGCAGAAATGGAAGCTGATCGCCATACAAAAAGCAGATGCGAAACCCGGCTATCATTTCGGCGAAATCGTTGTACGGACCAGCAGTCGCCTCACTCCGAAAATTTCCATTTACGAACGTGGGACGGTCGCCGCTCCAGGCAAATAATCCCGGCTGTCTATGAATAAGATTCTACGACCTACTTTGATTCTGCCTGTTGTTGCCTTCTACCTCTATTTCACGGGATGCGCTCCATTCCTGGGGCAGTGGGACAGTTTTGACTATCTAAAGCAAATCGTGTCTCACCAGCTCTCGCCTCTTGGTATCGGGCGGCCGGTTTTTCTCGGCTACAACATTCTGCTGTGGGAATCGCTGCGGAAGATCTTTCATCTCGACCCGTTGCATCTCGAATTCGTCGCCATGGCCGGAACGATTCTGCTCGGAGTTCTGGGCGTGCTGCTCTTCCGGCGATTGGCGGGCAGAATTCTTTCCGGACCGGTTGCCAGCATGGCTGCACTGGCGCTAACCGTTTCTCCTGTGTACGCCATCTATTCGGGATTCATCATGACCGAAGTGCCGATGCTCGTAGCCTTGCTGGCAGCGGCGCTGCTTCTGTGGAAACCCGGCGATCAGCCCGCGCCGTGGCGCGCTATCGCGGGCGGGATATTTTTCGGTCTTGCCGTAGGCATCCGCGAACAGGCGCTCACCCTGGGTGCCGCATATCTGTGGATTCTTTTTGTGAGAGGCGGATCCGACTTAAGTCGGCTTCGCTCGGCGCTGCGGTTTTGTTTTGCGGCAGCGGTCGTGATTCTGGTTCCGGCTGTCGCGATGTACTTCTATGATCCGGCAGGTTTTGTTGAACGGACGAAGACCTGGCTTCATGCCATTCCGATGGGTTCCGTGCAGTTCAGAAACAATATGGAAGCCAGCCTGCTTTTCACTTTCGTGATCTGCCCCGGAGCCTGGCTTGCCTTTGCCGGCGCCGGGGTCCGTAGGGTATTTACGAGGAAGAACCCGGATTCTACTGAGCTGGATGCTCCGGCCCCTGCAATCCCTCATCCGATCTGGGGCGTTCTGTGTTGCCTGGTATTGCCTCTTGCGATTCTCTGGCGCGATGCGGATGTGCAGATGCACCCGCGCTACACGCTCATAGTCCTGCCCGCTTCGGTGATTCTTTGCGCCTCGCTGTACAGGCGCTGGTTCCCCGGGAAAAACGCGCTTACGGCTTGGGCCGTCGTTCAGGTGCTGATTTTCAGCGTGGCGCTGGTTGCGTTCTCACCGTATCGACAAACACAAACCGGGAAAATGGAGTTCGCCAAATTGATGAGGGAATCGATCCCCGGATCTGCCTTGATGATTGCAGGGAACTACAGTCCTATCCTTGATTATTATCGGGGAATCGGCGTCCGCCCCGAGTGGCAGATTGTCTGGTCGGGCTGGGACTGGAATGCCAATGCTATCGAAGCGAGAGTTGCGGAGTCATGGAACAATCATATCCCGGTGTATTGGAGTACGGATCCTCCCGGCTGGTCCTACTTCGAACGGGAACTCCTGGAAACCTACTTCCTATTCAAAGACTGCAAGAAGGAGCAAGTCGCTCCGCATCTGTATCGCGTTCTCCCCCATTACTAACTATTCGCCGTATTTTGCTGGCAGCTATCAGCTATCAGCTATCAGCTATCAGCCGTCAGCTTTCAGCTATCAGCCGTCAGCTTTCAGCTATCGGAATCGCTATCGGGAATCGCAATCGGGCATCGGCTTTTTTTTTCATGCGGCCACAGCCCAAAATCCGATACCGATACCGATACCGACGACCCCGAATTTTAGCTGACAGCTGAAGGCTGATAGCTGACAGCTATGGAAGAAACCGCTCCGGATGGGCCAGCTTCTGCGGCAGGTAGGTCTCGATTACATAATTCAAGCCATGTTTTGCCAGGGCCTGCTGTTCTGCGCGGACTCCCATCTTGAGCATATGCTCGATCGCGCGAATCCATTCGCGATAGTGCTTGATGAAAGGATCGTTTTTGATGGCGTCCCGCGCCCGTTTGATGTCCACATCCTTCAGCGGATGCGTTGGCAGCTTATAGTCGACGATATCCTGCGGCGTGATTCCGAGAAACCGGGCCTGGGGGACGCAGAAAAACTCATTTAAATGCGCGGCGTTTCCGGATCCGACTTTCAGTGTCCGATAAATATTCGTGATCCCGTACGGATCTCCGTCCACAAAAACATAAACCGGGATCTTTTTGAAATCAGCCAGCCGGCGGATAAAGCGGCGGCAAGCCCGCGTGGGGACTCCGCCCATACTGATAAGGATGCAGTTGGCCTTTTTCCAGTAATTGTGTTTCACCAGCCTTTGAAACATGCCCGCAGTCTCGATCACCAGGATAAAATCCGCGTTGGTTTCAAACTGGAGCTGCTCGACGGAAATAGGAATGCTGTAGGCGCCCGATCCGAATTTTGTGCAGTCGATGCGCAGCACCTGGCCGGTATCGCGGTCATGATCGATTACGGACAGGCGTCCGGCAACGTCGCCGCCTTTCTCCTCCGGGATGAATCCCAGTTGCTCGCGGTTGACGCCAAAATACGCTTCGACGTCGTCCATCACGGTGTCGGATTCCGGCTGCTCGGTGAACCGCGCCTCCTCCCAGTTTTTGGAGACGTAGTAGGCTTCCCTCTTGGTGGCGATATCGTCGTTTTCGACCAGCTCCTTCGAGAGCGCTACCATCCGCAGGGTCTGCGCGAAAGTCTTCACGGTATTGACGGTGAGCGTGCGTTCCTTTTTCTGTCCTTTCATCTCGAAATAGCCGCGCTGCGGCTGGTAGCGCACGTTTGACAGGGACCGCACCGGAAGTTTCATGGTGGGTTTCTTGCGCGCCATGATCTTGCCGTGAATGTCTTCGGCCGACGTTTTGATCGCACTCAAAACTTTCTTGCTCGAATCCGTCGCCGTTTTTTGTCCTGCATCACTTTTCTTAGCCACAACTCACTCCAGTCAAACTATCGAGACGTATGTTCCAATCGTCAATCGTTAATCGTCAATCCGTTCTTTCGACCGGCTGCGCTCCAGAACATCCTTGAGCGTAACGACCACGTCTTTTTCTGCTTTCGCGCTCAGTCCCAGGATCTCGCGCAAGGCGATTCCGATGTGGGGGATGTACTTTTCGATATACGATTTTTTCTTCTCTTCATCCGCGGCGCGCCTGTGGGCGCGGATGTGCGCAGCCAGCTTGCGGCCGCACTCCTGCAAAGCAAGACGCAGTTCGCGCATGATTTCAGGATATGGCGCCACCGCTTCCTTGCTTTCCGATGTGAAGGGGACCCAAACAGAAGCGATGTGAATGAACAGCGCAACCGGTCCGATGGGCAGCGCGCCTTTGGATTGCGAAAGGCCGTAGCTGCGCCAATCGATGCCGAGCGCAGCCTTTGTAATCGCGCAGCCGGACTGCTGATATTGAAGCGGGACGCGGTTGGCAAATCGCATCAGGTCGACCAGTTCCTCCCGGGGCAGGCTGCCGCCGTAGGCCAGCCCGACCTCCACCTGAAATGGATTGCCCCGGTAGACGGTCGGCGTGCGCGTGATCGCGGTGTAGAAATCGGCGGCTATTTCTTTCTGAAGCCCCAGCAGGATTTGCTCTTCCCCGATCGGGGAGAGGCAATTGGTGGCCGGGCTCATGATCTTGACGCTGTTGATAGCCTTATACAGCCGCTCCGCTTCGTTAACCGCGATGGTATGGGGCTTGGCGTTCGGGTTTAAGTCGGCCGCTTTGCAGATTTCTTCCGCGACGCGGCTGCTCACGCGCGAAAAATCCCTGTGCAGCGCGACGCTGAGGTGCCGCGCCGGCGTTTCCTTCATCATCCGGATAAGGACGCCGAGTTCGACGCCATACGGATGCGGCTTGATCTCGGACGGTTCCGGCGGGAGCACATCGGAGCCGCGCTCGAGGTGCTGCGTTCCGCCGCTGTCCGGAGGCAGGTAGAAAATCTCGCAATGCGGATTGGCGATCGCAGTCTGGTGAATGTAATCGTCGACCGAATGCCGTCCCTTTTTGTAGGTTCCGATCAGCTCGATTTCAACTCTCGTTCCGTGCTGCGGTTCCCACTCCACCACCTTGTCCATGATGATCTGAGGCGCATTCTTGCGCGTGTCGATCTGAATCTCATAATAATGCGCGGGCTTGTCCTGACCGGTGCGCGAGGTGATGGCGATCGATTTTCCCGTGGTCAGCAGTCCGTACATCCCGGCCGCGGAGATCCCGATGCCTTGTTGTCCCCGGGCCTGCTTCAGGGTGTGGAACTTCGATCCATAGAGCAGTTTCCCGAATATTTTGGGGATCTGCGCTTTGACGATCCCGGGACCGTTGTCTTCGACGGCGATGCGGAAACGGTCTTCCGCCAGCTGCCGGATCTCGACTTTCAGCGCAGGCAGGATCCCCGCTTCCTCGCAGGCGTCCAGTGAATTGTCGACCGCTTCTTTGATGGCCGTGAGAAGCGCCTTTTGAGGATTGTCAAAACCGAGAAGGTGACGGTTCTTGCTGAAAAATTCGGAAACGGAGATTTCGCGCTGGCGTTCTGCCATGCTTTCCGCCGTGACGCGGGCTTTCTTTTGTTCAGGGGACACCGTAACTCCTGTATCTTAAAAAGGCACATCATAGAGAATTCATTACCTCAATGCAACCGCCACAGAATTGCTGACAGCTGTCAGCTGTATCAGCTTTCAGCTATCAGCTGAAAATTCGGGATCGGTATCGCTATCGGAATCGGTATCGCAATCGCGATCGGGAATCGGTTTTTCATTTCACACGGCTACAGCCAAAAAGCCGATATCCGATTGCGATGACCGATTCCGATAGCGATACCGATTCCGACGGGAGTCGGTTTATCGCAACAGTCGGATTAGTCGATCGGGATAATTCGTTGTGATGCGGTCCACTCCCATTGCGATCATGCGCTTCATATCCTCCGGTTGATCGACTGTCCAGACGGAGATCAGAATTCCGCTCCGGTGAGCTTCTTCAACGAGGGCGGGCGTGGCACTGGGTATGCAGAATCCCCAGTTCATCGGCGGGAATATCCAGCGTGGCCTGCACCGGATTACCATTGGGTTTGGCGACCAGGAATACGGTTGGAACCGATGCATCCAGTCTTTTGATCTTGCGGAGAGAGTCGGCGCTGAATGAAAGAATGTGCGTGCGATTCTCCATATGACGGCTGTGAATTAGAGAAAGCAATGTAGATTCCAGGTCCGGTGGACGGCTGATGGCTGACAGCTGAGGGCTGACAGCTGACTGCTCATAGCGTTCAGGCTCTTTGATTTCGACGAATAGACCTGCGTGGGTTTCTTGTACCACGTCCATGACTTCCTGGAGAGCGGGGATTCGCAGTCCGATGTAATCCGGCCGCGCTTTTTCCGGAAAGGCTTTGTTGAACCAGCTTCCGGCATCGAGCGTCTTCAATTCCGCCAGTGTGTGATCCGCCACAAATCCTTTCCCGTTTGTTGTGCGACTTACATCCGCATCATGGATTGCCACCCAAACTCCATCCTTTGACCTATGCACATCTGCTTCGACAAAGTCCGCTCCCATCTGAATAGCCATCCGGTAGGACGCAATCGTCGTCTCCGGCGCATATCCCGATGCTCCCCTGTGTCCGACCACCTGAATTTTCATCGGAATTCCCTAAAAGGCCTCAGTTATTTCTCATACACAAAAAGCCCAATCTTGTCCAAATAGGAAGCAGCTAAAAACCTGGACATGGACTTCGACCTGGACGTGGTCCTGGACCAATTATGGCCTCTCAAGATAGTTCACTTAAAAATCCCTGCTTCAAAGCGGTCCACGACTACGTCCAGGTTCAAGACTAGGTCCAAGTGTGCTACAAGAGGAATAAGATTAATCCTGTTGCCCAATTCTTTCTATTCCCGGATCTGGTTATAATACATCCAGCTGATTTTTCGAAACGACTTAAGCGAGGGTGTGCGATGGATGAATGGACGATGCGACCCATAGGGTATATTCGAAGCTCTTATACAAATACAGATCAGGTTCCCAAGGGACTGGGTACTACCCATTCGATGGAGGGAATCCTGGAAGTCCGGCCTGAGTTCGCAGCAGGGCTTCAGGACATCGAGGGCTATTCGCACCTGATGATCCTCTGGGTGTTTCACCAGGCGCAGGACTGCGAACTTGTGGGAAGAGTCCCGACAGACAATCAAATCCACGGCGTGTTTTCTACGCGATCCCCGCGCCGTCCCAACCCAATCGGGTTGACCACCGTCGAACTGATAAGGCGTGAAGGAGCAGATTTGTATCTGCGTGGCATCGACATGCTCGACGGAACTCCGGTGCTCGACATTAAGCCGTACACGTCCAGTATTCCGTTAGAGAAGTTACGGCGCGGCTGGTTGGAGGAAGCGGAAAAAAAGCAATAAATGATTCGATATTCGAGATTGAAAGAACCGGGCGAACTATTAGGATAGGAGGATATGCGTCGAAGAGATCGACTGTTTCCATATCATCTTGATCCGAAAGGGATCGGGCATTTGCCGTTTGAGGAGGTCAAAGCGATCCTTCGCGGAGCCGATGCGATGATCATGAGCGGCGGACGCACCCTGCTTACCAAGGTGTTGAGAGGCTCGCGGGGGAAGGATGTCCTGGAATATCAACTCGATAAATGTCCTGTCTATGGACACTATCGGGGGGTGCCCGAAGAGGAGGTCCTGGCAAAAATCGATCGTGTCATACTCGACCGCTATCTGCGCATCGAATACGAGCATCGGCTGCCGGTCCTCGTTTACACGGACGCGGGCTGGGAGATCGAAAAGGAAACGCGTGCGGTGGAGTTTCTACAGCAGTTCGACCAACTCCTCGAGACGACCCAGCCGCCGTATGACATGAGTTTCCTGAAAGACCGGAACCGGGGAATGATTTTCCTGCTACTTGATAAGGTTGAAAATACCGGATTGCCCAAGTACATTCCGCTGCTCGAGGCTTGGGCGCAAATCGACTACAGGAAGGTCCAACAAAGAATCTGGCAGGTGATACACACACTAACCCCTAAATCAGATCCACAGCCTCCCGGTCTTTAATCTCGAATCTCGAATCTCGAATCAGAGGAGCTTGTTGATGAGTGATACTGTTTTCCGTATGATGGGTACTAACTAGGGAGGAATTTGAGATGGCTGGAACATACAAGAAAATAGAAATTGTGGGAACTTCACCCGTAAGTTTTTCAGAAGCCGTACAAGCGGCGATCGCCGATGCCTCGAAGACGGTCCGGCATATTACCTGGTTCGAAGTAATTGAGCAGCGTGGCAATGTCAAAGACGGCAAGGTTGCGGAATACCAGGTAGTGCTGAAAGTAGGATTTAAGATCGAGAGTTAGGAGCCAGAAGTCAGAAGCCAGGAGTCAGAATGATTTCGGAATCGGAATCGGTATCGGTATCGGGATCGAGATTCGCTGTCGGGCATCGGCTTTTATGATGTAACTAGATGAAACAAAGAACCGATTCTCGATTGCGATATACGCGATACCGATACGCGATACCGATGCCGATACCGACTCCGAAGGCGCAAGCTAAAATCATGACTTTTAAAAGTTGTTAGTAACGCAAGAAGGAAAGCTCATGGGAGATAGTCCGGATAGTGTCCCGGCCTCAAGCGGAGGCGGACAACTGGCGCGCGGTCTGAAGCTCTTTGATGCCACTACAATCATTATCGGCAGCATGATCGGGTCCGGTATTTTCATAGTTTCGGCGGACATGGCCCGCGCGCTTGGATCTCCGGGATTGCTCCTGGTCTCCTGGCTCATCGCGGCCGCAATGACTATTCTTGCGGCGCTGAGCTATGGCGAACTGGCTGCGGCTATGCCACATGCGGGCGGCCAGTATGTTTTCCTCCGCGAAGCCTTCGGGCCGATGTTCGGTTTCCTGTACGGTTGGACCTTGTTTCTTGTCATCCAGACTGGAACTATCGCGGCTGTTGTCGTCGCCTTCGCCAAATTTTCCGGATTGTTTGTGCCCTGGATCTCCGCATCCAGAGTCATCGTGCCCTTGCCCCTTGGGTATCACCTGTCGAGCCAGCACCTGACGGCCATTGTCGTTCTTGCCATTCTGACATGGGTGAACTGCAGAGGATTGCGGGAGGGTGCGACCGTTCAGAATATTTTCACGGTGGCAAAAGTGGGTGGACTGCTCGTGCTGCTCGTCATGGGAATCCTACTCCCCGCCAATCCGGCTGCGGCGAAAGCCAACTTTGACCACTTGTTCCCCGGCTCGATCAACCTTGCAATGCTGGCAATACTGGGCGGAACGCTAGTCGGCTCGCTCTTCGCTTCCGACGCATGGAACAACGTGACGTTTACCGGCAGCGAAGTCGTGAATCCAAAGCGCAATCTTCCGCTGGCTTTATTGATAGGCACGGGGATGGTATCGCTGATTTACATTTGCACAAATATTGTATATCTGAAGGTCTTGCCTCTGGCGGCTATCGCCTCGGCACCTGAGGACCGTGTCGGCACCCTTGCCGCGCAGAGCCTGATGGGGCCCTGGGGGCTGACCTTCATTAATCTTGCCATCCTTGTCGCAACCTTCGGGTGCGCAAACGGCATGATCCTGGCAGGATCCCGCGTCTATTATGCGATGGCATCGGACGGATTATTTTTTAAGAAGGTCGCGCAGATTTCCCCGCGCAAGCAAACTCCGGTTTTCTCGCTCATCATTCAGGCGATCTGGACTTCGATCCTGGTGCTCAGCGGCACTTACAGCGAACTGCTGGATTACGTGATCTTCGCCGCACTCCTTTTTTATGTCCTGACAGTGTGCGGTCTTTTTGTGTTGAGGAAAAAGCGTCCGGATCTGGATCGGCCGTACAAAGCGTTCGGCTACCCGGTGCTGCCTGCAATTTACGTTTTCCTGGCTTCTCTCGTGATGCTGGACCTGTTGTGGGTGAAGCCCCGGTTCACCTGGCCGGGATTGATCATCGTGCTTACAGGCGTCCCTGTTTACTTTTTCTGGAGAGCAAAAAGACAAAATCACCCTATGGAAGAGTTTAGGGCGAAGCTTTTTACGATTTGGTGCTGGATTTCTTGCGCATTCAGCACGGCTTTCTGGGCTACCGTTTCCATTCTGGGCAGCCTTGTGTCCGGTAGCGGCAGGCTCCAGCATTTCTGCATGCGCCGATGGTCTAAAGACAACCTTTGGTTGAGCCGTGCCCGCGTCCAGATTGAAGGGCTGGAAAACATCGATTCCGATCGTCCTCAGATCTTCGTCGCGAACCACAGCGGATTTCACGACATTCTTTCGCTGGCCGCAACCCTCCCGGTCCAGTTTCGCTGGGTAGCCAAAAAATCCCTTTTTAGTGTTCCCTTTATGGGATGGCATATGCGGCGCGCGGGCTACTTCGCCATTGACTACGAAAATCCCAGGGGTACGGCAAAGACCATCGGCGCAGCAGCCAAGTCGATTCAAAATGGAATGAATGCCATCGTATTTCCAGAAGGAAGCCGGAGCGTCGATGGAGTTCTTAAGAAATTCCAAAGCGGCGCGTTTTCTCTTGCCCTGCGCACCGGTGTGCCCCTGGTTCCCATAAGCCTCGACGGCAGCTATCGCGTGATCGTTCCCATGACGTCGCGAGTCAATCCAGGTGTGATCCTACGCATCAAGATCGATCGTCCCATTGATTTATCCGTGTATACAAAAGCGGATAGACACCGCCTCATGGAAGATGTCTTTCAGATCATGAACCGTAACCTCGAGGATATCCGCAGCAGAAGGCAGGTCGGGGAAGAACACCAGGATGCCGTGTTCCGCTGGATCCACTCCAATGCAGGACATTGAAAAATAAAAGGTGGGTGAGTTATGCCATCAAACAACAGCCCAGCAACGGTGCTCGACAATTCGGATCATTTTGTTCGCCGGCACATCGGCCCGCGGCCCGAGGACGGCCGGAAGATGCTCGAGGCTCTGGGGCTTGCCGGAATGGACGCTCTGATTGACAAGACGGTGCCCGACTCGATCCGGATGTCGGGTCCGCTCAAGATCGGACAGGCGCATAGCGAATACGCCGTCCTTCGGCAGATGCGGGAGCTTGCCTCACGGAACATGATTTTCCGCTCTTTCATAGGGATGGGATATCACGACTGCATCACACCTGCGGTAATCCAGCGCAATATTCTGGAAAATCCCGGCTGGTATACGCAGTACACCCCGTACCAGTCAGAAATTTCACAGGGACGCCTCGAAGTGCTCCTGAATTTCCAGACAGTGGTCGCGGATTTGACCGGATTGGAAATTGCAAACGCATCTCTTCTGGATGAAGGGACCGCGGCGGCGGAAGCCATGAACATGAGCCATAGCCTCTGCAAGACCGACGCCAAAGTCTTTTTTGTTTCCGAAGGCTGCCACCCCCAGACGATTGCGGTAGTCAAAACACGGGCGGAAGCCCGGGGGATTGAAGTGGCAATCGGAAACCACGAGACGTTCGAGTTCTCTGAAGCCGTGTTCGGTGCTCTTGTTCAATACCCCGCGAGCGACGGCGCCATCCACGACTATGCCAATTTTGTGCAGCGCGCCCATCAGGCCGGAGCTCTGGTTACGGTGGCAACCGATCTTCTTGCCCTGACGCTGCTTCGGCCGCCCGGAGAATTCGGGGCCGATATTGCCGTGGGCAACTCGCAGCGGTTTGGCGTCCCCATGGGATACGGTGGTCCACATGCCGCATTTTTCGCAACGCGCGATGATTTCAAGCGGCAGATGCCCGGCCGCATCGTCGGAGTTTCCAAAGACGCTGCGGGGAAACAGGCGTATCGCCTTGCCATGCAAACCCGCGAACAGCATATTCGACGCGACAGAGCCACCAGCAACATCTGTACGGCGCAAGTCCTGCCGGCAATTATGGCCGCCATGTATGCTGTATATCACGGACCGGACGGGCTCAAGGATATCGCGCAGCGCGTGCATTTGCTGACCTGTGCTTTCCGCGCGGGATTGAAGCGGATCGGCTGCAATGCCGGTCCGGACCTGTTTTTCGATACTCTCCGCGTCGACTGTGATGCGGCGCAGGCATCTGAAATAATAGCCCTCGCCGCCACGCGTGGGATCAACCTGCGCCGCTTGAGCGAAACCGCACTCGGCATCAGCCTCAGCGAGACGACGACGGTGGATGACCTCATGGATCTGATTTCGCTCTTCACCTTCCAGGACGCCATTCCTTTCAGATTTGAAGAGCTGATCGAATCTGTTTCCTGCGAGTATCCAGCGCCATTGGCGCGCCAGCGCCCTTATCTCACGCATCCGGTTTTTCACCGATACCGTTCGGAAACCGAATTCCTGAGGTATATGCACCGATTGGAGAACAAGGACCTGGCTTTGAACACGTCGATGATTCCTCTCGGATCGTGCACCATGAAGCTGAATGCCGCCGCGGAGATGTTGCCCATCACCTGGCCGGAGTTTAGCGGAATCCATCCTTTTGTTCCGCTGGAGCAGGTGCGCGGGTATCACACCCTAATCCGGCAGCTTCAAGATTGGCTCGCGGAAATTACCGGTCTGGCTGCGGTGTCGCTTCAGCCTAACGCCGGTTCGCAGGGAGAGTTTTCCGGCTTGCTGGTGATCCGCAAATACCATGAAAGCCATGGACAGGGGAATCGCGATATCTGCCTGATCCCGGAATCGGCGCACGGCACTAATCCGGCGAGCGCCGTGATGGCCGGATTGAAGGTTGTCGCGGTTGCCTGCGATGAAAACGGCGATATCGATGTAGCCGACCTGAGACAAAAGGCCGAGCAGCGCAAAGATCGATTGGCCGCGCTTATGGTGACCTACCCGTCCACGCATGGCGTTTTCGAGGAATCGATCAAGGAGATCTGCGGGATCATTCACGCCTGCGGCGGCCAGGTGTATATGGATGGCGCGAATCTGAATGCGCAAGTGGGGATCTGCCGGCCCGCTGAAATCGGCGCGGATGTGTGCCATCTGAACCTGCATAAGACATTTTGCATTCCGCATGGCGGCGGCGGTCCAGGCATTGGCCCTATAGCGGTCGCTGCTCATTTAGCGGAATACCTGCCGGGACACCCCCTTGTCCCTACAGGAGGCAGCGACGCTATTGGTTCTGTCTCATCCGCTCCCTGGGGTTCGGCGAGCATTCTGCCGATTTCCTGGGCTTACATTCGCCTGATGGGAGCAGAGGCGCTGCGCGAAGCCGCCTGCTACGCTATATTGAATGCAAACTATATTGCGAAAAAACTCGATTCCTATTACCCGGTTCTGTACAAAGGCGCCCAGGGTTTCGTCGCCCACGAATGCATCCTGGACCTGCGAACCCTGAAAAAGAGCGCCGGCATCGATGTGGAGGATGTTGCCAAGAGATTGATGGACTATGGCTTTCACGCGCCCACAGTCTCTTTCCCGGTCCCGGGCACGCTTATGATCGAGCCGACCGAGAGCGAATCTCTCGAGGAACTGGATCGGTTCTGCGATGCGATGATCGCTATCCGGAAGGAGATCTCCGCAATTGAAGAGGGAAGGGTCGATCCGCAGGACAACCTGTTGAAGAACGCGCCGCACACGGTAGAGGCGCTCTTGATTGCGGAGTGGCGTCACCCATACTCGCGCGAAGAAGCAGCCTTCCCGCTCCCATGGACACGCGAGCGAAAATTCTGGCCCAGCGTCGGACGCATCGACAACGTGTACGGCGACCGCAACCTGGTATGCACGCAAACGTGATTTACTCTTCGTGATTCCAGATTCCAGATTCCAGATTCCAGATTCCGGATTCCGGATTCCGATTCCGATTCCTGATTCCTGATTCCTGATTCCTGATTCCTGATTCCTGATTCCTGATTCCTGATTGTCAAAATTCGAAGTTGTTCATTAAGTTTTTATATCCGCAATCTGAATATGATGTAGCTCCGCGTTAGCGCAGCTTCAGCGCAGGGATTGAGGAGTATCAATATCCGAAATTGCGGTTTTAGTCAGGAATCAGGAATCAGGAATCTGGAATCATTAGAACGCTTGCCCGATGCTGAAGAAGAATGCTCCCCGGCTCTCGCCGGGCTTGCGGTCTAGCTTGAGTCCGTAGTCGAAACGGAGCGGTATGAATTTGATTTTGAGGCGCAGACCGACGCCTGCGGATTTGCGCATGGTGAAATCGAAATCGGAGATTCTCTGATAGACGTTGCCGATGTCGACGAATCCGACCCCGTGCAGGATGCCGAAGATCGGGAACCGGATTTCGTTATTGAACAGAAATAGAGCTTCTCCGCCAGTTGGCCGCACGGTCCCATCCTCCAGTGTTTCCGTCGGACCAAGCATGTCCTGCTCAAAGCCTCTCATTGTTGTCCCGCCCCCTGCAAAAAATCGTTCAGGCGAGATCACGGATCCGCCCTCGAACGCCGACGTTAATCCGAGTCGAATCGCGCCGGCGTAGATCAGCTTCTTCGGAGCGGATTTCTTGTCTTTTTCGCTCGGCTTTTTCAGTAGGAATTTGTCCAGCGCCACATATCGAAAATACTGGCCGTAGTATCGGATGAATCCAATTTCCGATCCCAGGAATCCCGGCCCGAACTCCAGGCTGTGTGATGAAAACTCCCCGCGCGTTGCATCCAGGACGCTGTCCCGTTTGTCGCGGGATAGCGTCAAAACCAAACGGGCAACCGGGACGCTTGCCTGAAATAGCGTCGGGTCTGGCGGAATGCCGTTCCATCGGACATGATCGTAGCGATACCCGTAATCCAGCCGGAAGTCTTTCGGGAGATTTCTCTGCTGAAAAAGCGAAAATCCTATTCGGTTGGCTGAGAACGCCGGTCGGTTTTCACTTTGAATGAAAGCGCTGGCGTCGGTCTTGAGATGAATCTTGGTGACAAAAGGCTGGGAGAAATACAGGCGCGCTTCCTGGAGATCCGAATCGTAACGGCCCTTGAATCCCAGATTCAGCGCACGGCCCAGGAAATTGCGATTTTCCAACTCCAGGATGCCTCCGGGGCCGCGTTCGGTATCGTAAAACAGTCCATATTGCAGCCGGTACGGCCTGGTTTCGCGGACTCTGATCTTGACGCGCACATCTTTTTTTCGCGGATCGGGCTCAGTGGCAGGCATCTCCTCTGTTTGGAGGTCGACAGATGAATAGACACCGCTGCTGTATAGCCGTCTGCGTGTTTCATCGATCTTCGCGAAATCGAGAGCATCTCCGGTTCCAAAGGCCAGCTGACGCCACACAAAATCCTGACTGGTTTTCTGGTTCCCCTCGATTGCGATGTCGCGGATGATGGACTGCCGGCGCTCGACGATATAAAAAGTGAGATTTGCGCGGGCGGCCGTGGGATCGAGGACAACGCGGAACGTGACCGAAACGTCATTGTATCCTTTGCCTCGATACAGGTTTTCCAGATCTTTGATCGAATTCTGCAGCGTGTTTGGGTCATAGCTGCTGCCGCTCGATGTCGGGATTGCGCTCCAGAGTTCGTCATAATTGAATGCGTGATGGCCGCTGAATCCCAAATCTCCTATGGTGAAAAGCGGGCCCTCCCGGATCTGGAGAATGGTTTTGCCCGTGCCGGTTTGTGGGTCAAGCTTCGCGGAAGGCAAACTGACGTTTGCCTGGAGATATCCGCGTTCGCGATAAAGCCGGTTTAGATAGTCAGCGACCTTCTGCGGGTTTGCATACAGATCCAGAAGGAGATTGGCCTGATTTAATGCAGTGCTCAGTTCCGCCGCGGAAATCCCCGACGCTCCTTCAAAGACGATCGGGATCTTTGCATAGCGCACTCCGGGAGTTATTTTAAAGTGGATTGTTTTTTGATCGTTTTCTGATTCCGTTTTGTGAACGATCTCCGCTTGCAGGAATCCTGCCTGAAGCAACGGCAGGCGAATGGCTCGGAGCGCTTCATCGATTCGTTCGATGTCGAAAGCCCCTTCTCTCCAGGCATTCCGAACCGCTTCCCGCGTATTTTCGTTCAGCGGCAAGCCCTCGAAAGAGAAATCGACCACGGGGCCGCGCTCGATGCTCAAGTTCAGGTTGACGGTTTTTTCCAGGGTTTCCCGGTGCAGGTGTATGTTTGTTTCCAATCTTCGCTCTCTGGCGTAGAAATCGTGCAGACGATCCAATCCCTTTTGAACTTTTTGAAAATCGTATTTTTGGCCGGTCTTGAGCTTGAAACCATCCAGCAGAGTCTTGTCCGGGAAAGGCTCTCCACCCTCAAATTTTATCTCTCCGATTTTAAAGGTATGCTCCGTTGCCCTGGTTTGGCGAGTACTGGAAGGCCCGCCAAAGAGCAGGTTATGGTTAAGCTCAAACCGGTAACTGTTGTCCTGCTGCTTTGTCGCCTGGGTGGTAAATCTTCGGGCAATGCTGTATTCGGCGGACCAGATCTGATCGCCCCCGTTGGTAAGGTTCATGGAATACATGAGCTGGAGTTTCCTGGTAATATCCTGGCCAAGCGTCAGTCGTGCGCCCGGGTCTGACTCCGAAGCGATCAGGCCGGGGTCTATGCGAAGCATGCTGAGACGGAGCGCCCGGCGCGCCTCATCGGTAAGTTCTCCGCCTGCCTGCCCGGCGATCAATGCCAGGGCCTGGCTGCTGGCCGCCTGCATTTCACGACCCTGCGTTTCCGAAGCTGTCTTGCCTGTCAGGAGCAACGACGTGATGTCCGCCTGGGATAGGGGTGGTTCGGATGTAAGCGTTGTCGTAAGCCGCTCAAGCCTTCCCGTTAACTGAAGAGTGATATCGTAGTTGCTGGTCTTCGCCTGTGCCCGGATATCCAGTTCGGGCTCGAGGCGCGTTTGATTTGCGAGAATGATAGTGCCCCTGTTGATGTAGTATTTCTGCCGGTTCAAAATGATTTCGCCGCCATCCTCCAGTGTGATTCTGCCCACCATCGAAGGTTCTTTAAAAGGACCCACGAGCCTGACATTGACATTTCCTTCTACTTTGGCGATGTTGTTTTGAACCAGCAGAGGCGTTTCGGTGCGCAATGCGATATTTAGCCGCACCCGGTCGAGCAGCGGATCCGCTTCCCGATTTGTCACAACGATCTGTTGCGCTTTCAAATAGCTCATCAGCTGGCTGGTGATTTCGAAGGACTCCCGGTAGGAACTCTCCTGAACACGGACGTTTCCGCTGACGACAATCGCGTCTTCTGCGGAAGTGATGGCCAGGGTTCCGCTGGAGGAGGATTTCAATCCCTCCGGGAAGTTGAAGAAGAAGTCCTGCATCGTCGCTGTGAGATTCAGATTATTTAAAATGCCGTTGCGATACCCGATGGTTCCTGCCACATTCATCGGCCCGCCGTTGAGAGTGCCCTTGAATTCCCGAACCGTGATTTGTTTTGGATCGAGCGCCAGACGCACGGTCAGACTATCGGCTACTACGCGCGGGTTCCGAAGGCTCAGTTTGCCTCCATTCATCTCAGCCAATCCGGACAGGCGGGGCGCTTTGCGATCGCCGGTTGCTACAATCCAGACCTTCAATCTGCCGGTGGCTTTCAGGTCCCGGCTCATATACGTGAGGAGGGCTGCGTTCAAATCTCCGGTGAGCCGGAGGTCCAGGGGGCTGCCGGGGAAAAGCCCTGCGGATCCGCTCATCTGGATGCGTGTATCCGCGCCGCCGAAGGACAGGCGGGAGATTGAAGCGATCCCGTCGTGCAACAGGATGGTGGAGGGTTGTTTCTGTTCGAGCGTAATCTCGTTTGCCCGAAAGCGCAAATCGCGGAAATCGAGCCGGGCGTTCAGCGCGCGCCAGTCCATCTGTGCCGCGTTGCCCTCGGCGTGCAGAGAAACCAGCCCGCTCATTCCCCATGGCAATTTCCCGGTTGCTTCCGGTCTGAAATTCGCTATGTCGAGAGAAAAAACCGCCGGGCCTTCCTTCCGGGGAATTTGCACTGGCATATTTTTCGGCAGCAGACCCAAGGGGAACTCGCCGGTGAGCGCGATCTTACCCTGGTCCCAGGATGCATCGGCCTGCTGGAGAATCACCGAGCCGTCGTTCACAGCAGCGCGGAGGGCAATATCGGTCAGCGGAATCTGTGTGCCGGGGAGATTCAATACTCCGCCGTTCAACGTGATGGTTCCTGAGCCGACCGGCTTTTGCGGCGTGCCCGCAAGAGCAAGATCCAGGTTCACGAGGCCTGCGGCGGTGTACCCTTCAGGCAGCAGGGCAAAACCGGCAGCCTGCGCAAGATCCATCTGGCCCTTGAGGCTCAGCTCGCCGGGCGGAGCCGGCTGATGGAGCGGCACTCTGCCGGACACTCTCAGCCGGGAATTTCCGCTGATGACCGTAGCGGCTGGAATTTCAAGCGAGTTGTCCCGGTATTCCGCGTGCGTAAGCTCCGCAGTGTGCAGTTCCAGGCTTCCTGCCTGCAGGCGCAGGTTTTTTATCTGCGCCGAAAAATGGGATTGAGCGAAATCTTTAAGATTGCCGGAACCTGTTACGTCCGCTTCGACGGTTCCCGTCAACGGCTGACCGTTCGCTGCTTTAAATCCGAGCAGCGCAATATCGGAATTTTTAATGTGCAGTTCGCCACTGAAAGCGTATGGAGTTTCGTCGGCCACAAGCGCAGTGAAATCGGTCTCGAGCCGGGGGGCGGTTGCTTCGAGCTTGAGGTCGTTATTTTTTAAAACGGCATGCAGGTCAATGGGTCCGAGCGAGCGCTGCCGTACTTGGAAATCGGCAGTCCCCATTTTGATATCGATGGCAGGCTGCTCGATTGTGCCGGAACCGGAAGCGGTAAGATTCCACGTGCCTTGAATGGGAGAGCCATTCGGCAAAGCGAGCCGCTTCAATTGCAGGCCTTTGCCGGCTGCTTGGAATTGGAACCGATCCGAATCGAGCGCATAGGTGAACTGTGCATCTATGCGATTCGAAGTCGGATTGAGAGGGTCTTTGAGCAGCGTGCATTGCGTGGACTGAATCTCTTTATCCACGAGGCGAAGATCGATGTCGAGGCGCCCCAGCGGCTCATGATAAAGCGAAAGATCGCCTCCTTCGATCGAAGCATGGCCGGCGAGCTCATCCGGCGTGCCTTCCAGGTGCAGTTGCGCATTTAAATCCCCCGATACCGGCAGAGTGCTGTCGAACATTTTAGCGACGGCAATTGCCGGAATTCCGCGGCCATGGGCGTCCAGATTCAGCACAGGCGTATGGCCGCTGATATCCAGGCCGCCCTGCGCATGAACGGTTGCGCTTTCGGGCAGCGTGATCGTGCCCTGAAAGGTTATCTGCGAGCCTTCAATTTTTCCGTCGGCACGGGCACTCAGGTGCTTCAACACGCCTGCCTGCAATTCCGGAACATCCGAAGTGATGGATACGGTCGGGCTTTTTAGTTTTCCGCTTGCGTGGGCATTGAATTGAAGCGGCCCTTTTAATTTTATGGCGCCGGTGGGATTGTCCGATCCTCCAAGAAACCGGGAGAGCTGCGTTATCAGAGCGTCCACGTCGGTCGTGTCGCCGCGGAAGTCTCCCTCAATTTCCCGGAAAGAGCGCAAAGAAAACTGCCCATTCAAGTGCGAGCCGAGAGCCGATACTGACTCCAGGTTCACGAGCGTCCGGCCGGGGCGCAGCTGTGCGTCGAGCTTTCCGGATACAGGCAGAACACTCGGGCCCGGATCCTGTCGGGTAGCGACCAGGCTCAGGCGCGCGCTTCCAGTGATTTTCAGAGGATCGAATGCACCTTTCCAACTCAGGGAAAACCTGCCTGTAGACCGGCTCGCGAGTTCGAAGGGCGGCCGAAGCAGTTTCCAGACAGGGGACAGGTTGAAATTGCGGAGTTCTGCATGGACGGTATTGGTGCCCTGGCCGGGCTTCGCAAACCATTCTGCGCTGCCAGTGAGGTGGCCGTCCGCGGAGTTCATCTCCATATGGTGCACCCGCAGGCGGCTGGAACTCCAGTCTGCGCGACTGGTCAGTTCGAAATTGGTTTTGCGATAACCCAGGGCACGGATGCCTGTTCCCTGGAGCCGGACATCCATATGGAGATCGTCCAATGCGCCTCTAAGCTGAATTGTGCCCCCGATATTTCCTTCAAGTGTCGCGCGCGAATTCAGGGCTCGGGCGATCCCCTGCAAGCCCATGTTTGGCTGGAGTTGCAGGTCGATCTGGGGATTGGAGAAGCCGCGCATGGATCCTGTGATGGAAATTTGCGAATCGGCGGCGCTCAAATATGCGGTGTCAGTGCGAAAAGTGCTTCCTTGCAGTGTTCCTGATATTTTAATCTGCTCAACGGGGATCGTTTGCGCCTGATATTGAATGGAGGCCGGCCGCAGAATGGAGAAAACAATTTTGTGCGTGCGCGTGCTCCTTTTGCCGTCTACCTGCAGCTGCCATTGAGGAACCGTCATGGTGAAGTTCTTGCGAAGATCATCGAACTGAAATGAGCCGCTCGCTGCTTTGGCATGGGCGATTAGAAATTCGGGAGCCGATCCGGAATCGGGTGCTGTTTGGGGTAGATTGTTTTTTCCGTCCTGTCCGATGAAGTAGTGGATCTTCGGCGCTGCGAACAGAAGATCTTCAAAATCCCAGGATCCCTTAAGTGATGCTGAGGAGTGCCGGCTTGAGATAAATCCGCTCTGCGCGGAATATCGGGGGCAGATCCGGCGCGGAAACGGACCGGACGATGAGATCCTCCAGCGTTATTTCCCGCGTAAACAGATTGTAGTGGAACCTGCTCGCGCGTACGTCCACTGAGAGCTTTTTCAGGAGGCGGGCGCGCACCTGTTCATAGACAAATCGTCTTGCAGGCGGCGTGTGAAGCAGGCTGATGCCTAGCAGCAAAAGGAAAATTGCCGCTGCCGGTAAGATCAGCATACGCTTCAGCCAGCGCTTTTTCATGGGGGCTGATTTATTCTCCGCTCAGCATATTGGTGATTCCCAAAAAGCTTCCTTCTTCTTTACGCGACCCGCCGATTGAAGGAATCGCCTTGTAGATGCGGTTTGCCAGCCGGCTTAGAGGCAGCGATTGCAGCCAGACCTTGCCCGGGCCGGTCAGCGTCGCGAAGAATAGACCCTCGCCGCTGAACAGGGCGGATTTGATTTTCCCGATGAACTGAATGTCATAGTTCACACTCGGCTGCAGAGCCACGAGGCATCCTGTGTCCACGCGCAGTGTTTGCCCGGGCGATAACTCGAAGCTTTGAATGGTTCCGCCTGCGTGAACGAAGCAGATGCCGTCCCCTTCGAGACGCTGCATGATAAAACCTTCGCCGCCAAACAGGCCGACGCCCAGCTTGCGCTGGAATGCGATGCCGATGGATACGCCGCGCGCCGCGCAGAGAAATGCATCCTTCTGGCAAATCAGCGTCCCGCCCATGCTGGCCAGGTCCATCGGGATGATGTGGCCGGCATAGGGCGCGGCAAAAGCCACTTGCTGTTTCCCGTCTCCCACATTGGTAAAAAGCGTCATGAACAGGCTCTCGCCGATGAGCAGCCGTTTGCCCGCTCCCAGAAGCTTGTCCATGATGCCGCCCGAGGCGGCGGTGGAAGAGCCGTCCCCAAACACGGTATTTATTTCGATGCCGGAAGTCATATACATCATCGCACCGGCTTCGGCGACGGCGCTTTCTCCGGGATCCAGTTCCACTTCGACGAATTGAAGCTCTTCGCCGTAGATTTTGAAATCAATTTCGTGCGCCATTCGTCCCGGCGCTTTCGGAATGATGACCGGCGGCGCGTTTTCGCCAAAGTACCCGCGGAAAAACTCCACTTTGTTTGCGGGAACCCAGTCGGACATGCCGGGTGTGAAGAGAAACGTGGCCGGCTGAATACTGCCGTTGCGAATCTGGGAAATAATTTCCTGCGCGCTGACAGGCCCTACCTGATGGCCTCCAATCGACATATACCATTGCTGCGAATCGGACATGAATGTGCCTCCTTATATATGACTGCTTTGATTTTATCCCATTTGGCGAATTGAGCGAAGTCGATGTCTTCTATTCCGGGGTGGCATCCGGCGCATTGGGTTTCGGCTTGCGGGAAAAGAGGGAACGCAAATTCAGCTTCTCAGCTCCCTTTTCGGCGGATTCTTTAATAGCATGAAGCCAGCGGCGCGCCCACGCATATTCCGTGGCCAGAATAGCCAGGCCGACCGGAATCACTATAAACGCGGGTCCCGGCAAAACGAGCAGGGCAACACCGAATAGCAGCACGCTCATGCCGACAATAAAAATTATAATACGCCACGCATATTTGAGCATTCTAGGATACTAGCAGTTTCGACCTGGACGATGTAAGATGCCGTATTGAAAATAAGGACGGTCCAAATTATGAATGGGGACAGTTCCTATTAATGCGTGTTATTGGAAGATGCCGAGACGGCGCGCGAGTATTTCAATTTCGTCCATGATCCTGTTCATGCGAGCCATGGTAGCGTCGAGCGGATGGGACGTGGTCATGTCCACGCCAATCTTTTTCAGCAGCGCCATCGGATAGTCCGATCCGCCGGATGCAAGAAGATCCAGATAGTTTGCGATAGCGCCGTCTTCTCCGGCCAGCACTCGTTCCAGGATTGCCGTGGAAGCGGTGAACGACGTGGCATACTGGTACACGTAGAAGTTGTAATAAAAATGGGGAATATAGGTCCACTCTGCCTGGATTTCGTCGTCCACGATGCAGACGCCTTTGTCGTGGCCGCAATACTCGCGGGTGATGGCGGCATACATGGAGTGCAGCAAATCTCCGGTAAGCGCCGTGCCTTGCTCGGCGGTTTTGTGAATATTCAGCTCGAATTCCGCAAACTGCACCTGGCGGAAAACGGTTGCCCGCGCGTTGTCCAGATAGTTGCCCAGCAGCGAAAGCCGGATCTCGTCCCGGGTTTCCATCTCCAGCATATGCTCGAGCAGCAGCGATTCATTGAAGGTCGAAGCGACCTCTGCGACAAAAATTGAATAATGCGACAGGGCATAGGGCTGGGCTTTGTTTGCGAGGTAGCTGTGCATCGTGTGTCCCAGTTCATGCGCCAGCGTGCTTACGTCGTCGTATTTGCCGTTGTAGTTCAGGAGAATGAAGGGATGCGTGTCGTACACCGCTCCGTTCGAATACGCGCCCGACCGTTTCCCGTCGTTGTGGTAGACGTCGATCCAGCGATTTGAAAGCGCGCGGCGCGCGACGCTCTGGTATTCCTTTCCCAGCGGATGCAGCGAGGCCAGCACCAGCTCGACCGCTTCTTCGTACGAATAGTTCAATTCGAGATCTTTCACGATGGGCGCATAGAGATCGTAGTAATGCAGTTCTTCCAGGCCCAGCAAATTCCTGCGCAGCCGCATGTATCGGTGCAGCGTATCCAGATGCGCGCGAGCGCCGGTAATCAGGCTTTCATATACGGCGACCGGGATATTGGAGGCATCGAGGGCGCGTTCCAGGCAGGAATGATAGGATCGCGCTCTGGTGAAAAAGATATTTTTCCGAACTTCCGCAGCCAGCTGCGCGCCGAACGTCCTGCGGAACTCGCTCATTTTCCCCATGTAGGCGGCAAAAACGTTTTTCCTGTTTTCCCGCGAGGGCGATCGCCGGTGCAAGCTGAACGCCGCCGGATCGAGGCGGACAGTCGTTCCTTCCTCGAGCTTTATTTCCGGGTAGGGAAAATCCGCATTTGTAAAAACGTTGTTGATACTGACGGGCGAATCCGCCATCAGGTTGGCCTCGGCGATGATCCTTTCTTCGCCTTTGGTCCCGGTGTGCTTCTTTTTTCGGAGCACGTCGTCGAATATGTGGCGATAGATGGCGAGTTTCGGCTCCTGTTCTATGAAACGAGCAACGGCTTTTTTGCCGATTTTCAGGATCTCCGGCTCGATGAAGGAACTCAGCGAAGAGAGGTCCGATGCAATCTGTCCCATCTCCTGGTCCATGGCGAGATATTTGGAATTGCGGGTATCGAGATCGGACATCATGCTGGCGTAGCAGGCAAGCCGCGTGCATTCCTTCTGCAGGGTGTCCAGCAGTTGAAGGCAGCCCAGGAGCTGATCCGGCGACTTTGCCAGCTTTCCGCCGAAGGCTGAAATGCGGTTCAACTCGGCCGTCAGCTTTCGCTTCGCCTCTGCCCATGCTTCATCGCTGGAGCAGATGTCGTTCAGATCCCATTTGTATTGATCGGGAATGCGCTCCCGCTCCCGCTCTTTGACATATCTATCTTCCATGAAAGTCCTCGCAGATGAGGAGTCTAGCGAAAAAATGTCCGCCAGTCACCGATTTCTCTCAGTTTTAGCAAATTAGTGAGCAGATTTAGACTGTAATTCAAAGTATGGATAGCCAGCAAGCTTGGGATCATATTAGAATTATGCGTAATTTTTTCGCAAAGCGATGGCACAGGTAAATACGGTAAAGGGTTTCATCGACTCCTCGTTGCTCGGCGTGACGCTGATGCATGAGCATATCTTCGTGCTGTCGCCGGAAATCAATCAAAACTATCCGGAGAGCTGGGGGGACGAGGATGCCCGGGTTGAGGAGGCCGTGGGGCGGCTGCGGAATCTGAAGTCGGGCGGCGTGGACACACTCGTCGACATGACCGTGATCGGGCTGGGCCGCTACATCCCGCGCATTCAGCGAATTGCTGCGCAAGTCGACCTCAATATTATCGTGGCCACCGGCGTATACACATTCAACGATCTTCCGCCGTACTTTCGCTTTCGCAAATCCGGCAAGCGATTTCCCGGCTCCGATCTCCTGGTGGAAATGTTTTTGAGAGATATCCGCGAAGGGATTGCGGATACGGGCGTGAAGGCCGCCATATTGAAATGCGCAACCGATTCCCAGGGTGTGACTCCCGGCGTGGAGCGGGTGCTGCGCGCGGTGGCGAAAGCCCATAGGGAGACCGGAGTGCCGATTTCGACGCATGCGCACGTCCGGAATCGATGCGGCCTTGAGCAGCAGCGGATTTTCGAAGAAGAAGGGGTCAATCTGGCGCGCGTGATTATAGGCCACTGCGGCGACACCACCGATGTGGAGTATCTGGAAGCGCTGATGGAGAAGGGCTCCTTTATCGGAATGGACCGCTTCGGTATCGATACGATACTTCCTTTTAAGCGCCGCGTGGATACGGTCGCCGACTTATGCCGGAAAGGATATGCGGGGAAAATAGTCCTTTCGCAGGACGCTGCTTGCTATAATGACAACTATCCGGAGGATTCGCTGGCGAAGGCGGCTCCCAATTGGCATTATCTGCATGTTATAAACGATGTGGTCCCGGCATTGAAAGCATTGTGGAGTGACGGACGAACAGATCTCTGTCATGCTCGTCCATAATCCACGCCGGATTTTTGAAGGCAGTGAAATTGTAAGTGATATTTTTCTAGGCCATAGTAAGATCAGGAACCCGCACAGCCGGGAGGAGAATGAGATGAGAAAAATACTTGCATGTTTGATTGTTGGTTCACTCTTAATGATAGTTCCGTCCGTTTCTTTGGCGCAAGACGCCGAAGTGATCAAGCTTCCGCCGCCTCAGATGGAAGGCGGGATGCCGTTGATGAATGCTCTGAAACTGCGACAGAGCACACGGGGCAATTTCGGCCCGGAGGAAAAGCTTTCGATGCAGGTTCTTTCGAACCTGCTATGGGCTGCGGATGGCGTAAACCGGCCGGGCGGGCATCGCACCGCTCCTTCGGCGGTGGATTGGCAGAACATCGAGATCTATCTCGCAACCGCGGACGGTGTTTTTGTTTATGACGCGATAAACAATGCCCTGAAGGTTGTTACCAAAGAGGATGTGCGGGCTACCGCAGGGCTTGACGGTTCCGGCGCAGATGAAACAGGATTTTGCCAAGACGGCGCCTTTGAGTCTGGTCTATGTCGCCGATATGGCCAAGACCAAAGGAATGAAATATCAGGGACAGGATGTCGGCCTCCCCTGGACTTACACCGGAGCGGGCGCGATCGCGCAAAATGTATACCTGTTTTGCGCCTCCGAAGGCCTGGCATGCATTGTCCGGGCGATGCTCGATGAGGTTCAGGTGGCCAAGACCCTTAAACTGGGGCCGGACCAGAAAGTCCTTCTGACTCAGACCATAGCCCAATTTAAGAAATAGCCTATGGAATCAAAATAAAACGCCACGGATTTCACGGATTTGTCTATTCGTGAAATTCGCGGCGCTTATTGTGTTTGCGTTTAATCTTCTTAATCAGCCATGCCATGTTCTCTGCCGAGCGTCTTCATGGTCTCGATGCCCTCGGCATCGTTTAGAACTTCGCCCGGATTCCTCCCCAGCGCCATGTTCCAGTAGCTCGATCCGGGGATGATCATTTCGCTGATCAGGAAGAGATAGTTCAGGCTCGCGAGGGCAAAATTGGAGCCTGCGCGGCGCACGGCTATCACTCCGGCGCCGACCTTGCGTTTCAGCACGCCGCCGTTGGCCCTTCCGCACAAAACCGCAGCGTTCGATGAATGCCCTCATCCCGGCGGTGACATCCGAAAAATAAACGGGAGATCCCAATAAAATTCCGTCCGCCTGGCTTATTTGGGCGAAATATTCATTGAACGGGTCCGTTTCGATCACGCACTTCATGTTTTTCTGCGCCATGCATTTATAGCAGGACACGCAGCCCTGGAGCGGTTTCCCGTCCGCCAGTTGAATGATCTCGGTTTCGAATCCTTCGTCCTTCAATTCGTCCAGAACGGTTTTCAACAGCAGATACGTATTGCCATCTTTCCTTCCGCTGCCATTTATCGCCACCACTTTCATAGTCCCACTCTCCTTTGCCTTTATTCTGTCTTCGGGGGCTAAACGACGCAAGGTCAATCCGCAATCATTCGTGCTCAGGCCCTTGTCGGACTTTATCCGCGCGTGAGCGGAAAAGAAGCAGCGCGCCGATCAGGCCGTACCCCAGGGTAATCTGCCATACCAGGTTATTGCCAAGCTGCCACGGAAAATAGATCTCCACCGGCAGGCGTCACCGAGTGGATGAAGCCGAACATGGTCAATACGGCGCAGAGAATCACGAAGACGCCGCGCGACGGAGTCTGCCGTCGATGAGATGGGCGAGAAACCCTCCCCACAGGATTGCGGTTAGGATGAATCCATGTCCTATGGCGCGCAGGATATTCTGATCGTCGGTCAGCGCTCTTGGGAGATACCGACGGATCCAGTTTCCCGATGAGACTGTCGGCGTATGTGAGCACGAGATACGCAACCACGGGCACTATCGAGAAGGCGACCGCGGGAATGTGCTTTCGCGGCGACTCGATGAAGGCTTGCGACACGATCTCGATCCCGACGAAGAGAAGGATGGGCGTGATGACCGCTTCGGGGATTGCCTGCACCACGATAGACATCGCGCCGAGCGCTCCGCCGATCCCGATGAAGAGCCCGGCGGCCAGAGTGTAGGCGGCGCGTCCGCCCATCGCTTTATAGGCAGGATGGCCGATGTACGGAGTGGACTGTGCGACGCCGCCGAACAGCGCGGCGACCACGGTCGCGACCGCTTCCGTGAGCAGGATGTCCCGCGTCCTGTATTCGTCGCCCGCAACGCGCGCGCTCTCGGTAATGTTGATCCCGCCGATGATTGTCAGCAGGGCAAACGGGAAAGCGATCGGCAGATAGGCAATTGCCTTCCCAAACCCGGAGATGAAGCCGAAGGTCGGCCCGGGAATGCGGGATGAAATTCAAGACCGGCGCCACGGCGTGAGCGCCCAAAAGACCGAATCCGCCCATCAGATAGTAGATCAGGCAACCGACGGCCACCGCAAGGAATGCTCCCGGGAATGCGGAAAGGCAGGCGCCGAGCGGCCGTGAGGGAATACAAAATAATTCCGAGCGAAACCAGCCCGGCCACGGGGGCGGAAAAGATTTTCATCACAGGAAAGAAGGCGAGCAGTGTGATCCCGAGCCCGGCCAGCGATCCGAGAAGCCCCGCCTGCGGGATGTGGCGGCGCACCCAATCTCCGAAAAACGAAAGCACGATCTTGAAAATGCCGATGATCATGAGCGTGGCCATGCCCACTTGCCAGGTCAGTACGGCGTCCTTTGTTTCGAGATATACGGGACCGAGCACGGCGGTCGCAATTCCGATAGTGGATGGAGTGTCGAGGCCAAGCGGCATGGCGGTGACGTCGGTCCTGCCTGTCCGTTTTGCGAGCCGGAAGGCAAGCCAGGTGTAGACTGCGTCGCCGAAGAGGACCCCGAGTGCCGTGCCGGGTATCATGAGGCTGTAAACCTTGTCGATCGGATATCCGAATACGCCCACGAGAATCCCGGTGAGGACCACAAGGTTGGTAACGTTGTCCAGCATCAGTCCAAAAAAGGCGTTCAAATCGCCCCACTGCGCCCAGCGATATCGTTGTTCCTGTGACATAGATTCTCCTCGGTGGCGACAATATTTTTTTGGCTGCTATAGGGGCACATCCCGCCGTTGAAACCCAATTTTTCGGGCGCAGAGCTCGAAGCTGGATCCTACGGGTCCATTGCCAGCCTTGGACTTAGCCATGATCTGGTCCTAAATACTTTTGCGTAATACTTCCATCGGCGTTGCCATATCATGCGTTGCAGCCTCATTTCAGGTATGAAAAATGCGATGGTGCCTAGAAGCGCCAATAAGCTGCCGAAAAGCAGAAAACCGGCTATAAGGATAGAGTGGGAAAGAATCCGGTCTGTTTTGGAGAAATGCTTGTGGATGTAAACATGTCTTGAAATAGTTACCTCGACTTTGGTCAAAGCCGTTGTCTCCAAATCAAGCCTTGTGGCGCCGCCATGTTTGTGGATGATGCTGCAGTTGGTCAGAAGCGCTACTCTGCCCCCCTGATCCGCAAATCGCTTGCAGAGATCGGGATCTTCGTAATACATCCAAAATATTCGATTCCAGCCGCCAATTCTTTCGTAATCCTTTCTGGAAATCATCAATACCGACGCGGAAACCCAGTCGGGCACTATAAATTCGAAACTCCGCCAGCGTTGTATTGCATGCTTTCGGGCGCGCATTCGAACTTCCAAGCTTTTCAAAAAAGCAAATAACCTCCGAAAACTTGGAAACAACAAATAGTGCCTGGCTAAGTTGGCATGTTGTTTGCACGATACGATTCCGTATTTATTCTGTGATTTTAAAAATTGCAGCATTGAATCGATTGCTTCATGTTTTGCCAGTGTGTCGGGATTTAAAAATAGGATGTAATCTGGGTCCGAATGAATGGCGCCTAAATGGCATCCGCCGCCAAATCCCAGATTGGTTTGGCTTTTGACAAACCTCACATGGGGATGATTTTCGTAAACTTATCGAATTGATCATCATCGGAAAAATTATCAACAACCAGGACGTCATATCTATCCTGCAGAGGTTCGAGGCTTTTGAGGCAAGCCTTAAGACAATTCCATGAACGGTAGTTGACAATAATGATGCACAATTCTTTACGCATAACTGTCACAGGCAAAAAGGATAGTTCGGAACACGCGCCAGGTTACAGCTTGTTCTGGCTTTTTGAATCGAGCTATAATAATTTTTCCCTATAAACGAATCAATCCTATTACAATCCACCCGATGATGATGAGTGGATGGTGGATGCGGGTAAAGAAGGCCCCAAAATAATAAATCGGGAAGCGATTAGTGGGCGCTAATAAATATGCTTAAGGGGTTTAGTAAAGCAGCATCGATGAATTTTTCCACTGTTATATTGTTTTCAAGCCTTGACGCTCCATTCATTGACGTATGCATCGATGGCATCCTGAACGCTTCTGACAAAGTTGTACTTGTGGCTTACGATAGGCTTCTGGATGGCCAGGAGCAGACTGGTTTTCTGAACGATGTAATGCGCAGGCATGCAGGCAAGAAAATAGAGTTTAGAGTCATCCCTTTGGTGTATGAAATGGTGCAGATCTTCCCCGTCAATCCCAAACTTATAGCCAACACACGCATATTTTTAAATTTTATTCGGAAGGTGGGTTTTGACCTAGTCAAGGATACTTCGGAATATACCTTGTTTATTGATGGAGATGAAGTCGCTGAACCGCAGAAGCTCCTTCGCTGGAAGAACGAATACAGGACCAAAGCGAATAGTCTAATGCTGGCGAACTATTATTATTTCAGAGAACCTGTTTATCAGGCCGACAGTCTGGAATATTCTCCCACTTTGGTGCGCAACAGCAATTTGGAGGCTTTATTTCGCAAAGATCCTTTGCGGTTCATAAATATGCAGCACGAAAGAAATGACTATCGAATTAAACCCAGTGAGAAGATCGATGAAGTATTTTTCCATCATTACAGTTGGGTCCGGACCAAAGAGGAAATGCTAAGAAAAGTTAAAAATTGGGGCACCGGGAGCAACGCAACTGGGAAGACCTGGTAGAAAAAGAATTTTCTCACGAATTTAGCGGGAAAAACTTTATCCACGGTTACATTTACAGCAGAGTTCCCAATTTGTTTAATATAAAGCTATATTAAAAAGCTTTTTGGCAGAAATAGAGGAGATGGAGCGAGGTAATAACGATGCCCCCACTTTCTGAAGCAACCCGGCCTTTGATGTGGAATATTTCCCCCGCCTGGCTGATGTATGGCCTTTTTGCAGTCGCGCTGGCGATATTCGCATGGGGCATGGTTAAACGCATTGAATTCTGGCGCAGAGGAAAGACCGAAAAAGAACAGTTCGCGGACTGGGGAAAACGCCTGGCAATTCTCCTGCGCGAAATCTTTTTTCAGAAACAGATCCGCAATTCCGGCTACCCCGCTATTTTTCATTGCCTCATTTTCTATTCATTCATCGTGCTGGTGATCACCACGCTGCTGGTCATGATCCAGTACGACGCCGGGCATCTTCTCGGCATCGAGCTGAATATTTTTACAGGATTCATCTACGTCTTTTTTTCCGTAGCCTCCGAACTGGCCGGTGTCCTGGTGCTTGCGGGCATTGCGATGGCGGGGTATCGCCGATACTTCCTGAAACCTGAAACAGTCCCCAACACCGCGCGAGGACGGTCTGGTCCTGCTCTTGATCGCCGGCATGGTGATTACCGGTTATTTTGTCGAGGGCCTGAGGATCGCCGTAATCGGCGATCCGTGGAAGATGCTCTCCCCTGTGGGCTGGGGTGTCTCCTCCCTGTTTGCCGGAGTAACCGAAAGCTCCGGAAAGACCATTCATGCTTCTCTCTGGTGGATACACACGGTTTTCGCCATGGGGTGGATTGCTCTCATTCCCTATACCAAGTTTGTTCACTTGCTTTCGCTTCCCACCAACGCTTTCTTTTCCAAGATCAAACCGCGCGGTGAGCTCCAGCGCGACGATATCGAAAAGCTGATGGAGAGCGCCGAAAGCGACGACCTCAAGATCGGCCTTCAGAAAGCCGACGAGCTGACCTGGAAGCAGCGCATGGATGTGGATGTCTGCGTTTCCTGCGGCCGCTGCGATGAGGTTTGCCCGGCTTACATGGCGGACAAGGATTACTTCACGCCCCGGCAGCTCATCGCCCGTATAAAAAAATCTCTGGATGAGTTCGATCCCGGTGCGAAGGCGGCTGGAGACAAGACAGCCGAACTGAGCGACATCGTCGGCAACGCTTTCGACGAGGAGTTCATCTGGTACTGCCGCACGTGCACGGCGTGCATGGAGGTGTGCCCGGCGACGATCGACCATGTCGATACCCTGCTGGAAATGCGCCGCAACGAGGTCCTTATCCAGGGGCGCATGCCGGACGAGGCCGGCCGCGCGCTGCGCATCTGAGACCAAGGGGAACCCTTTCGGCGTCCAGGCGGACCGGCTCGCCTGGGTCGAGAGCCTCAGGCCTCGTGGTGGCGGGGGAGAAAGTGGACGTCATCTACTGGATTGGTGCTGCACCACCTACGACCCGCAGAAGCAGTCGATTGCGTCGGATTTCTGCGAGCTGCTGCGCCGCTGCGGCATCGAGTTCGGCGTCCTCGGCGGGGATGAGAAATGCTGCGGCGATCCGGCGCGGGTGCTCGGGGACGAGCGGCTGTTCCAGGAGACCGCCAAGGCGCAGGTCGAGCCGCTCAAGCAGCGCAAGTTCAAGGTCCTGCTGGCCGGTGCCCGCACTGCTACAACGTCCTCAAGAACGAGTACAAGCAATTCGGCGGGGACTTCAACGTTGTGCACCACAGCGAATTTCTTCACGACATGCTGTGGGCCGGCGAGCTCAAACCGATGCTGGGCGAGAACACAACTATGGTGTATCACGACCCCTGCTACCTGGGCCGCTATCAGGAGGTCTACGATGCCCCGCGCGAGGTGATCCGGGCGCTCCCGGGGGCCGAGATGGAGATGAAGAGCCACCACGCGAAAAGCCTGTGCTGCGGTGGCGGCGGCGGGCACTATTTTATGGACCTCAAGCGCGGCGAGCGGATCAACAACCTTCGGGTGAAGCAGGCCCAGGAGGCGGGAGCCGACACGATTGTGACTGGGTGCGCCTACTGCCTGCACATGCTGCAGGATTCGCTGAAATTTCTTAATTACGACGAGACCATGCGCGTCATCGACGTGGCATCGCTCACAGCCGAAAGCCTGGAGACGCGGAAGAAATAAACTCTTTCGAGTCTTTGAGTCCTGAAAAGTTTGAGTTTATCTATGACCCAATTCCCGCCACTGGTATCTCTGCGCGCAAAGCTGAAAGGCGCAAGCCCCAGGCTGTTCATTGCGCTGGCCTGCTATTTCGTCCTCATCCTGATCGCACTGTATGAACTCTTGCCGGTTCGGACCTCCAATGACCGTTTTGTGCTTGGCTTCGTTCTGCTGGTTTTCGCCCTGCTGATCGTCAAAACCATCGTCCACGCCGAGGATGACAAGTCCGAATAAGTTGATTAAATCGCGGGTATCCGCTATTTTGGCTTCTTGCCAGAATTGAAAGGGAGATTATGCCAACCAGACTCAGAAGCGCGACTACAACCGAAGGACGGCGAATGGCCGGTGCCCGCAGCTTGTGGCGCGCAAACGGCATGCGCGAAGAACAGATTGGAAAGCCGGTGATTGCTATTGTCAATTCATTCACCCAATTCGTTCCCGGGCATGTGCATTTGCATGAAATCGGACAGCACGTAAAGAAGCTCATCGAGGCGCAGGGCTGTTTCGCGGCGGAGTTCAACACCATCGCCATTGATGACGGCATCGCGATGGGTCATGACGGCATGCTTTACTCGCTTCCTTCCCGGGAACTCATTGCCGACAGTGTGGAATACATGATGAACGCGCACATGGCCGATGCGATGATCTGCATCACCAACTGCGACAAGATCACGCCGGGAATGCTCATGGCGGCCATGCGGCTGAATGTTCCCGCCATTTTCGTCTCCGGTGGCCCCATGGAAGCGGGCGTCGTCGGGGCAAAACGCTACGACTTGATCGACGCCATGGTTATGGCCGCGGATTCGTCGGTTTCCGACAAGGAAGTCGCCGAGCTGGAAATGGCGGCGTGCCCGACCTGCGGGTCCTGCTCCGGAATGTTTACGGCGAATTCCATGAATTGTCTTACCGAGGCTCTGGGGTTGGCGCTGCCTGGCAACGGCACCACGTTGGCGACACATAAGAACAGGATGACGCTCTTTGAAAAAGCCGCGCAGAGGATTGTGGAAATAGCGCGCGCCAGGTACGAGCAGGACGATATTTCGGTTCTTCCCGGTCTGTTGCGACGCGCGAAGCGTTCTTGAACGCCATGGCGTTGGATATTGCGATGGGCGGTTCCACGAATACGGTCCTGCATCTGCTGGCAATTGCGCGGGAAGCCGAAGTTGACTTCTCCATGTCCGACATCGACAAACTGTCGCGGAAAATCCCGGTACTCTGCAAAGTCGCTCCCAGCTCGTCGTTCCACCTGGAAGATGTCAGCAGAGCGGGAGGAATCATGGCGATCCTCGGAGAGCTTATGCGCGCCGGTTTGATCGATCCATCCGTGAAGCGAGTGGATGCGCCGAACCTGCGATCCGTTCTGGAACGCTATGACATCGCAAGCCCGACTGTCACCGAAGAAGCGCGCATGCTGTACCGGAGCGCACCCGGCGCGAAGGGCCGCAACCTGGTTCTCGCCTCTCAGGAAACGTATTACCCGGAACTGGATCTTGACCGGACATCGGGATGCATCCGCGATGCCGCGCATTGTTATTCCACGGAAGGTGGGCTGGCGGTGCTTTTGGGCAACATCGCGCTGCAGGGATGCATCGTAAAGACGGCGGGAGTGGATGAATCCATTTTCAGCTTCTCCGGCAGTGCGTGCGTGTACGATTCGCAGGAAGCCGCCTGCGAAGCCATTTTGAGCGGAGAAGTGAAAGCGGGCAATGTGGTCGTTATCCGCTATGAGGGTCCCAAAGGCGGGCCCGGCATGCAGGAAATGCTCTATCCCACGTCGTACATCAAGTCGATGCATTTGGGCAAGCAGTGCGCGCTTATAACGGATGGAAGGTTTTCAGGAGGGACTTCCGGTCTATCCATCGGGCACGTCTCGCCGGAAGCCGCCGCTGGAGGTACAATCGCGCTGGTTCGAAACGGGGACACCATCGCTATCGATATTCCCAATAGGACCATCAATGTGATCGTAAGTGAGCAGGAACTCGAAGTGCGGCGCGCTGAAGAGCGTTCCAGGGGTATGGCGGCATTCAAGCCGCAGCGGCAACGGCAAATACCACAAGCGCTGCGCGCCTATGCTTTGTTCGCGGCATCGGCCGACAAAGGCGCTGTGCGCATCATTCCTGAGAGCATTTGACCCGAATTCAATATCAAGTAAGGCGTTATGGGCTCGCCATGTGGCGCTTTATGAATTCATCAGGCGTCATAAAGTTTTCGATCGTGGACTTGGCCCTGAGATCGTTCACGTATTGCTGCCTTGCTTTTCTCAGGTTCGCTTGATCCAACTGCTGCTTGATGCCCGATTTCACCTCTTCCAGAGGTGGTATGCCGGCCGGCTTCTTTTCGATTACACGGACTATGTGAAAACCGAACTGGGTCTGGACAACCTGCGACAGAGATCCCGGTTCAGTGTTGAAAGCCGCCTCCTCAAATGGTTTTACCATCACTCCGCGCGGGAAGAACCCCAGATCGCCGCCTTCCTTGGCGGTCGTATCCTGGGAATACTTCGTGGCCGCTTCGGCAAAAGTAATTTTGTTCGACTCAATCTCCGCGCGAATTCCTTCGAGCTTCTTTTTGGTTTCCGCTTCTTGCTCCGGTGTGATGTTTTTGTCCACCAGCAACAGTATGTGCGCCGCGTGAACCTGCTCGGGCCTCGAGAGTTTTTGCAGATTGTCATCATAGAACTTTTGGACTTCGGCATCCGTTGCCGGCGGGACATCTTTTAGGGCCCGGTCCAGCACCTGCTGCATTTTCAGGTTCTCTTCGATATTTTTTCGCAATTGGGCATCCGTGAGGCCTTGGGCCGCCAAAGCTTTTTGGAAATCCGCCTGCGAAGGGAAATTTTTTAAAAGCTGCTGCCATTGTTGTTCTACCTTCGCCTGGTCGGATTCAAGATTCTGCCTGCGGGCTTCGTTCCTCAGGAGGGCTTCGATGATGAGATTATCTATGGCGCCCTTGAGCAGATTCATATTGCGTTCCTGCTTCGTGTCTGTTGGAGACTGCTTCTGCCGTGCAAGAACGGCGATTACCGTAAGGACCTGCTTTTCGGTTATGGGTTCTCCTGCGACTCTTATAACGACAAGATCAGATCCCGTGGCAACCGCCGGCGGAGCGGTCTTTGAAGCTGGAGGCGTTTGTTGCTGGGCTGGCGCTGTAAGGCATAACGCGGCAATAAGGGGCAATAGAAAGATTAGATTGCGTCGAATCATGGGAAAGCCACTCCTTCTCCTGAGAAGTCTTGCCTGATCAGTTTGAATTATGCGGTGAAACCTGCATTGAAGATCCAAAGCAAGAACGGCAAATTCTCCAATGACACCGTGCGGAAGTCAAGCGTGGCATTTGTGAATTGGGGGAGAGGCTAATTAAAGGATTAAAGGATTAAAGGATTAAGGATTAAGGAGTAAGGATTAAGGATTCAGGAGTCAGGAGTCAGGAGTCAGGAGTCAGGAGTTAGGAATCAGGAGTCAGTAGTCAGATGTCAGGAGTCAGGAGTCAGCCGGCATGAGTCAACGAGCCCCGATCAAGCTTTTTCAGGAGCTTAGGGGGCTTCTAATTGAACAGAAAACCGTCCGCTATCATGCCATACTTACCCCACCGTTGATTCTGACTTCTGACTCCTTAATCCTTTAATTCTGTCTTCGTTTACTCAATCGGAACTACGGACTCGCGCAGAATTTCTCCTTGAAGTCCTACCACAGCGCAGCGGACGGGAATCCGTCGTTTAGCCCGGCTGGCTGCGTCCACAACAATCCTGAGGAGTCCGCTGCAACAGGGGACCTGCATGATTACGACGCTGATCGATTTGAGTTCGCCCTGATCGATCAGGGCTGTCAGCTTTTCCTGGTAGACTTCCTGTCCCGAGTCGAGTTTGGGGCAGGCGATTGTGAGGGTCTTGCCTTTCAGAAAGTCCTTGTGAAAATCCCCATAGGAGAAGGCGGCACAGTCGGCCGCAACCAGCAAATCCGAATTGCGAAAGTGCGGCGCCGCCGGGGAGATCAGATGCAGTTGAATCGGCCAGTGTGTGAGCCGGGACGGCCGCGTCGAGCCGTCTTCTTCCTCCACCGGAGGCGCAACAAATGTCTGGCTTTGCGAGCCCGGACACTGTCGTCCGGAAGTTTGACACGGCGTGTTTTCCTGAGGTAGATCGACGGCGATCCGATGCTCGCCGAGATACGTCATAGCTTGCTGGAGATAGGCCGATTGCCCATGATTCCTGAGGTGTTCGAGGTGCGCCTGGAGAACATTGCGCCCCTGTGGAACGATATTTTCCAGAACGCGGATTTCGTCATAGGGTTCCGCTTCGCGTTCTTCTACGGAAATGGCGTCTTCGGGGCATGACTTCATGCAGGCGCCAAGACCGTCGCAAAGCAGATCGCCGACAAGCCGGGCTTTGCCGTCGATGATCCGGAGGGCGCCCTCCGGGCAGTCTGAAACACATAAGCCGCATCCGTTGCATTTTTCCTGGTCGATAATAATAATCTGTCGCTTCATAGGGTCTCTCTCTTTTTCCTCGGTTCGTTTGCCATCAACGAGATTCATAATATTCGGGATCCAAACGGGGATCCTTGATTCAAGTCAAGAAAAGCAAAAAGTTTCCAGGAGTTTGTCCGAGTCCAGGAAGAAACTCCTTCTATGGCTCGGACGGACTCCTGTTGGAATTATTTTGAATTAGGCGCCTGCTATGCGAAGCTTTGACTGCCATTTATTTAAAGGAAACCTTATGAGAAGAACAGTTCTGTTTGTCGCGCTCGCCGTTGGAACCTGCCTGGCTGCGGTGAATACATTGGATCAGGCGACTCTGAAAGATTATCTGGCAAACGGCGCGCCTTTCGATTTTATTCTCATCGATGTGCGCAGCAGTGAGGAAGCGTCGACGGCGATTGGCAATGAGGCATGCAAACCGTATAACCTTGCCTGGCCGGTGCAATTCAAAGATGAAATCGTCAAGATTCCCAAGGATCAGGTGGTCATCGTCTACTGCCGGAGCGGCGGACGTTCCCGTAACGCGGCGGCGCATCTGAACGCCGAGGGGTATACGCGCGTGTATGACGCCGGTGGATTTATCACATGGGACGGCCCTACGGTCCCGGCTTCCGAAATAAAATCTGCATCGCTTCTGCCCGAACCTTCAATGCGGGCGAAGGAATGAAGTCGGCAGTCTGCAGTCGTTAGTCGGCAGTGGAATTCAATTTGACGCGGTTGATCCCCAGAAATCGACTGGATAGGGCGCACTGCCTATGGAGGTTTAGGTAGAAAGCCGCCACGAATTACACAGATTTGCACGCACCGCTATCGTGTACTTTGGATAATTTGTGTTTTGTTTACTTTTGTCTCTTGGCTTTCAGTTCGGTTGGGCTGCCATCAGGGCCGGTTACCGTAAAATTCAAGTCGTCTCCGGCCAGTGTTCCATCGTATTTCAAGGTCCCAAAATCCATGGTGATGACGAAGGAAACTTTGTCGCCTTTCAGCGTGGCATTTTCGATCTTCGATTCAAAGAAATCGGTCTTGACCGAACCTGCAAGATTGGCGCCGTCCGCCTTGAGCGTAATCGTATTTTCCATGGCTCCCATCGGAGTTTCCATGGTGCCTTTCCATGTTCCATCAATGGAGGCCGCGCATACGACCATCGTCGACAACACAAGTGCAACAACTGCGAATAAATACTTCATGGGCAAAATCTCCTTTCAAGGTATTGGCAATTCAAATTTATAGCTCAAAGGCTCCTGGGACTAAAGAATCGAATATACATTACAGGGATTTGGAGAAACGGCCTTTTACTTTTCCCACGACCCGGTGATCAGGAAGCTTTCGTCCATATTATCCACCATGCGTTCGAACTTCTGCATGGGTATGGAGAATGTAAGGGTATTTGCATGCACGCCCGGCCGGGCCGAAACGTCGAACATGCCTAGAACGGCGCTCGGACGATTCGATCTGCATTCCACCAGCGGATACTGAACGATCGTGGCGCACCCCGCGCCCATCGGGCAGAAGACGCCCGCATTGGTGGGCTCGTCGAAGTTTGCGAGCGTGAACAGGCCCGAAAGAACGTCCGGCGGGGCAAAGAAAATTACGACCTGCGGCTGGTCCGCCTCCTCCAGCAGATCCCACCTCTTAAATACGATGTATTTTCCCGGACGCTGTGAATGTGGGAATATGCTGGAGCAATTCCTTTACAAGCTCGGGCGACTTTTTGTATCTCTCGCCCTCGAGCTTTCCGGGAATGCCGCACGACAGAAAATACTCGAAGCCCGGCATCAGGTCCTGGCTGAATCCCAGATAGCGCTTCCCTCCGAAGCAGGCGATCGATTTGGTGTCGAAACTCAAATTCCTGCCCTGACGAATTGCGGCAAGGTCGTCGACGAAACAGTGCTGGCCTTCCGTAATCCTGTGGACCGGCGCCTGCCCGCCGTTGTCGGTGTAAAAAAAAGCGATCGGCAAGTCGGCTCCCGGAAAATATTTGCTCCAGCGTTGTGCAAATGCCTGTTTCAACCCTGGTTTCATGGTTTTGTCCTCCGATGACTTGCTGCCATGATATTAAGACAAAAGCATGCGCAAAGGAAATGATGCAGTGGCGAAACCCGCGATTAGCGGCGGAAAATTTATTTGTAAACCTTTGTCGGCGGTATGCGTCCAATATAGATATACGAAAGGATTCTGTGCCTTGGATATAGCTTTGACGGGCATTGCCGACGGAGACATGGAAATTCGCCGGATCGAAACGGAGGATTTCGACGGCATCGTGACGCGGCATCAAAAGCAAATTTATCGGATACTTCTGTGCATGGTCCGGGATGCGGATGTCGCGGATACTTTGACGCAAGAATGCTTTTTGCGCGCATTTAAAAAACGCGGCAGTTTTCGAGGCGAATCGAGTTTGTCGACTTGGCTCGTACGCATCGCCATTAATCTTGCGCATGACCAGAACCGAAGCCGACGCTGGGCTTTCTGGCGCAAGCTGGAATGCCCGGAGCAGATGGATGCTATACCAGCGGCGGATGCGCACCAGTCGCCCGAGCAATCCCTTATGAAGAGAGAGTCGGTGAATGCGATCCGATCCGCAGTAGAAAAGCTCCCGGACCGGCAAAAGACTGTGTTTTTGCTGCGGTATGTCGAGGACATGCCGCTGGAGGCGATCGCCGAGGCGATGGGGTTGAAACTCGGGACGGTCAAGTCGCACCTTTTCCGCGGCATCGAGGCTGTGAAAGCTTGCTGTAATAAGAGACATGTGAAAAGAAATTTTGGAGTAAAGAAATGAAGACACGTTTTGAGCGACGAACGGCAAAAGGAGCGCATCGCAAAATCGCACCGAAGATGGCGCAGTGCCGGGAAGGGAGTCCGAACAGTTCAAAGAGGGTATCAGGATTTTCCGGGAATCCTTCCGCGCTGCTGCCGAAAGGCCGGACACTTTTTGGGCGCGCCAGCGCGAAGCCATTTCGGAAGGCTTGCGGCATCCCGCGCACAAATCGAAGTGGAAGCCGGCGTTGCTCTGGGCGCCCGCATCCATCGCTGTCTTGATGTGTCTTCTCCTATTCACGGAAAAAAAAAAACTTCCTGCTCCCGACTTCGCCGTGGGTGCGGATCAAAACCTGCTCGTCGAGGTGGAACAGGCCTTGTTTCGGGATTGCCCTGAGGCGCTGGCCCCGGCGGCAACGCTGATACAGGAAATTAGATAGTCCTTTGGACGGACAGCTTGCTCGGTAGCATTCGGGTTTCAACCGCTGAACTTTACGGGATGCCCGACAAAGCGGCGGCTAGCCGCCTCCAAATTTTCATCGAACAGGAGATGCGTATGCGAATGCGATTATATCTGGCATTGCTGCTGTTGGTTCTGTTGTGCGGACTGACCGCCCGGGCGCAGACGCTGCCGTCAAATGTTGCGCCTGGCAAATGGTGGAAAAATTCCCAGATCGTTAAGCAATTGCAGCTCAAGGAATCCCAGGTGGCTCAAATCGAACAGATATTCATGGGCCATCAAGACATGCTGTTTCGGCAAAGGTGGAGCTTGAAAAACGAGAACTACAGCTGAAGACTCTGATGCAGGCGGATCCCATGCAGGAAGCTCAGGCCCAGAATGCGATAGAGCAAGTTGCTATGGCGCGGGCGGAACTGGAGAAGGCGAATGCTTTCATGATGCTTTCCATCCGGAAAATTCTTTCGAAAGAACAATGGAATAAACTGGACACAATACAAAACTCGCAAATGGTCCCGTCACCCAAGAGCGCTGCGAGCCGGGAATCTGCCGGCCGGGCTAAAAGCGATGCAATTCAGCCACAAAGTCTATTCTGTCGGTGATTCCGTGAAACCCCCGCAGGTCCTCCAACAGCCCAAACCCTCCTATACGGAGGAAGCGAGAGAAGCCAAAATAGAAGGGATTGTGATGGTAAGTGCAGTCATCCAGAAGAATGGAAGTGTCGGGCAAATCAAGATATTAAAAGGACTCGGCTATGGACTGGACGAGAGTGTGGTAAATACCCTCTCGAGGCAATGGAAATTTAAGCCCGGCACTTTGAATGACGAACCTGTCGATGTCTCTGTTGTGATGGAGGTCTCTTTCCGCCTCTATTAGCCCAGATCGACGAATGCTCAACAAAAGTCGGGGTCGGGGTCGGAATCGGGATCGAGATCGTCAAAACAAAAGCGACTCCGATACCGACCCGATCTTAAGTGTGATTGCTTTCTATTTTCCCGCTCATTTTTCAGGTGGGTCCGGGCTTCAGCCCGGACAGCTTTCCAACAGTCCCTCCGGTTTGTTTTGTCCGCAATTAATCCGGAGCTAATTGGATCGCCCTCGACAACCAGCGAGGATCAGGCTTAATGTATGGATCAATGAAAAAGTCATGGCTCCTCGGCATAGTCATTGTCATTTTTATTGGCGCATTCTGTCTGTGGATTCTGCGGCCAGGGGATACGACGGAAACCCGCGGCACTGTAACGCGCGACAAGCCAAAGCTGCCGGAAAATCTGCCGCTTACGAAGATGCGCCAACAAGGCGCCGTTACGATTGCGCAACTGCAAAGCCCCGTCCAGATCGACGGTTTCCCGTGTGCAGCCGGCTGGGTCCATTTTGCCGAGTCGGGCCAACTGCAGGCTTTCTACCTGGGTGAAACCGTCACTATTGGGGGCAACGAGATTCCAAAAGGCACCTGGATCCGCTTAAATCCCGACCTAACGCTCAGGTTCTGTTCTTTCCCGGAGAACACGAATATCCAGGGATATCTCTGTCGCGGCGGTTTCGGAGGATCCGAAGGTGTCACTACCGGCTTTTATCCCAGCGGGCGGCTTCAGTCATTCTTCCCGCCGAAGGATATCGAGATCCAGGGGATCCCGTGCCGAGCGACCCCATTTGGTCCGGTGTCCCTCTATGAAAACGGCAACCTCAAACAGCTAACGCTGGCTCGTGATATAGTGATTGAAGGACGCTCTCTTGACGAGGGACAGACAGTGGTTTTAGGAGAACGCGGGGAAGTACAATCCGTCTCAAATCCCCCGATGATTGAACGTGCTCGAAGCTGGTTTAAAAAACTTTTCCGCTGATTTCAAGTGCATGGATACCCCGACAATCAACAAGATCCTTTCTGTCCTGAGAAAAGAAATTAAAAAATGGAAAGTCCCTGCAGTGGGAGCGGTTGCCGAGCGGGCAATCGACCGTCCGTTCGAAACGCTGGTGAGCACGATTCTGTCGCTGCGCACAAAAGACGCGGTGACGGAAGCCGCTTCGCAGCCGATTGCTGGCCCGTGCCCCGACGCCGAAAAGCCTGGCCTCGTTGCCGATCCAGGAAGTCGAGACGTTGATTTTTCCAGTTGGGTTTTATCACACCAAGGCGAAGCACCTGCGGGAGACCTGCCAGAGTCTCCTTAAAGACCATGGCGGCATCGTTCCGCGGTCCATGGAGGAGCTTCTTAATCTGCCCGGCGTCGGGCGGAAGACGGCAAACCTGGTGCTCACGATAGGCTTTGGCGACTACGGGATATGCGTGGACACGCATGTGCATCGCATTTCGAATATCTGGGGATATGTCCGCACAAAAACGCCCGAAGAAACCGAATTCGCATTGCGCAAGAAACTCCCGCAGCGGCACTGGAAAACCTACAACGACATTCTCGTAACCTTCGGCCAGAACCTTTGTGTCCCGGTGTCTCCCTGGTGCAGCAAATGTCCCGTCGCGCGACACTGCCCAAAATCGGGCTTAAGCGCTCCAGATAAGCTGCGCCGCGCCACCTTACTTCTGTTTTGCGATGATCAAATCTTTGATCTTTTCGTACGTGGCCTTAGGGACGATGTTTTTGCTGAGCAACTGGTCCTTCTTTGCGTATGGGCGCCCTTTGATTATCTTTTCGGAGTAGGCGGTGCCAATACCGGGCAATCGGGCCAACTGTTCCTTGGTTGCACTATTGATGTCAACCAAAGCGGTGGTTTGTGGCGCGATTTTTGCCGCCACCTTTGGGGCGGTTTTAGCCGCGGTTTCTTTGCTCCAGACGCTTCCTGAAAGACAGCTCACAGCCAAAACCAAAACAATACATACGATCAACGTTCGCTTAATCATATTCACCTCATCTATTTGCCGTATTGTACTACCGAAAGCCAGGGTTAAAAGAAACAAACTTGCGCGGCCATTTTTCCCTTTGATCGGATCCGCATATTCGGTATTCTCCGCTTTCAAATCCTGACTCGCCTGAAGTACGATGAGTCCTGCAAATCCACGAAGGAGTATTGGCATGAGTGATGCATTGAAAATTTCGCAGCCTGTTCAGAGCCTGCTTCACAGAGGTGTCCTGATCCCGTGTCCGTATTCTGTGGAAGTGGACGATGCCGTTGTTCCCGAGCGCATTGCGCCGGGCGTGATCATCCACACAGGATGCCGGATCGCCGGCGCTCAGACCTCGATCGGCCCCGGTTCGGAGCTCGGCAGGGAAGCCCCGGCCGTGATTGAAGACTGCCAGCTCGGCCACAACGTTGCACTGAAGGGCGGCTATTTCTCCGGCGCGACTTTCCTGGACGGCGTCGATATGGGGAGCGCCGCGCATGTGCGGCCGGCTACTCTCCTGGAGGAAGAGGCCGGCGGCGCTCATGCAGTCGGGTTCAAACAGACCATTTTCCTTTCCTACGTGACCGCGGGCAGCCTGATCAATTTCTGCGATGCGCTGATGGCGGGCGGCACCAGCCGGAAAAACCACAGCGAGATCGGTTCTTCCTATATCCATTTCAACTTTACGCCGCACCAGGACAAGGCGACGCCTTCCCTGATCGGCGATGTGCCGCGCGGTGTTTTCCTGGATCAGCCGCCGATTTTCCTGGGAGGCCAGGGCGGCTTGGTGGGACCCGCCCGGATCGCTTACGGCACGGTTATTCCGGCCGGAACGATCTGCCGCCAGGATATCCTGGAGGAGGGGAAAATCTTCTGCCGCATCTGAAGCGCCGAAAGCGCCCCGGGTTTTTGCCGCGCGAATCTACCGGGGCATCGACAGAATTGTTGCAAACAACCTGATTTACATCGGGAATCTGTGGGCGTTGAAAGCCTGGTATCGATTTGCCCGAGAGCGCACCATGTCGGGGGATGTTTTCAGCCAGGCCTGCCACGCGGGAGCCTTGGTGCGCATCGAAGATTGCCTGAAGGAACGAATAAAACGCATGAGCGAATTGGCCGATAAAATAGCGTACTCGGCAAAAAATGCGCGTGCAGAAACCGGAGAAGATCTGCCGAGCGCATTAAAGACCCGGCAGCAGGCACTGGAGGATCATTGGCCGGATATGGAGGCACGCTTGATAGCGGGACCGCCGGCAGCTGCCGGATCTGAGAACCGCGACGCTTTTCTGCAGGCATGGGAGCATGCAGACTCTGCATCCGGTCACAGCGAAGCGGTACGAGGCCTCAACCCTTCAGCCCGCAAAGCAGGCACTGCCTGGCTGCAGGAGATCGTGGAGTCGGCGTCGGCACTTTGGACGAACCTATAAGGCGGAGAAGATTCAATGGGACGCATGTTTGGAACGGATGGCGTACGAGGCATCGCGAATGTTCATCCCATGACGGCAGAAATGGCGCTGGAGATCGGCCGCGCCACCGCCTATGTCTGCAAGAAACATGCCAAGCAAAGGCATGCCATTGCGATCGGGAAAGACACGCGAGTGAGCGGGTACATGCTGGAATCCGCCCTGACGGCGGGCATCTGCTCCATGGGCGTGGATGTTCTTCTTCTGGGCCCGATGAGCACTCCGGGCATTGCCTTCATCACGCGCAGCATGAGAGCGGATGCCGGCATGGTGCTATCCGCTTCCCACAATCCCTACCAGGACAACGGCATCAAAATTTTCTCGCGCAGCGGGTTCAAGCTTCCCGATGCCGAGGAAGATGAAATAGAAGATCTGATCACCTCCGGGCGCATCAAGGATATCCGGCCGACCGCCAGTGAAATTGGGAAAGCGCACCGCATCGAGGATGCGAGCGGCCGTTACATCGTTTTCTGCAAAAATACTTTCCCCGAAGACCAGAGCCTGGAAGGCATGAAAATTGTGCTCGATTGCGCAAACGGCGCCACCTACAAAATAGCTCCCACCATTTTCACCGAACTCGGAGCGACCGTGACCGCGATTCACTGCAATCCCAATGGGACGAACATCAATGACCGCTGCGGGTCGCAGCATACGGAGGACCTGATTGCGAAGGTGCGCGAGATCGGAGCCGATGTGGGCCTTGCCTTTGACGGCGACGGGGACCGGCTTATCGCAGTGGATGAGAAAGGAGACCGGTTGACCGGCGATCATGTCCTGGCGATCTGCGGCAAGATGTACAAGGAGCTGGGGCTTCTCAAAAACAACCTGGTTGTGGCGACGGTCATGAGCAATTTCGGTTTTTTTGCCGCTCTGAAGACGCTGGGAATCCGGGAGGGAGTCAGCAAGGTCGGAGACCGGTATGTGCTGGAGATGTTGCAGGAAAAGGGCGGCGTCTTGGGAGGCGAAGAATCGGGCCATGTCATTTTCTTGAACCACCATACGACAGGCGACGGCATCATCGCCGGCCTGCAATTGCTGTGGGCCATGCGATACTACCGCCAGCCTCTTTCCGAACTGGCGAAGGTCATGACACCCTCGCCGCAGAAGATCCTCAATGTGAATGTGAAGAACAAACCGCCGCTTGAAGCAATACCCGAGCTTCAAAAATCCATTCGAACGGCGGAAGCCGAATTAGGAGACAGCGGAAGAGTCCTGGTCCGATATTCCGGCACTCAGTCCATGTGCCGCGTAATGGTGGAAGGGCCGACCGAAGAGATGACGGAACGCCTGGCCCGCATGCTCGCGGATGTCGTCGTCCAATACATCGGTGGCTAATAGATCTCGTCGCCTTCTTCATGCGTGTAGAAAAGATTAAGGAACGGGGCGTCCGCTTGCGCCGAGTCCGCCTCGAGGAGACTGATTTCTGCCTGCTTCCGGTCTTCAGCGGCTTGTTTTTCCATGGCGGCAATCTTTTCAGGCACCTTCATTTCCTCGACCATGGCTTTGATTTTCCGGAAAACCGCGACGCTCCCGTATAAAAGCTCCCCTTCATGGATGATCTTGCTTGCGATCATGTGCTGGAAGGAATCGAACGCCAGCTGCTGGCCTACCTTGGCAATATCCTTCACCAGGTAGTCGATTTCTTCGTGGTAATTCGGGTGAACGAGAAGGTAATGCTTCTTCCTGAAAATTGCCTGGTCCAAATCCTTGAGGGCATCTTTGGATACGTCATCCTCGGCGATTACTATGATGTCGAGATCCGATCCGCGAACCATTTTGCCCGTGCTGACCTCCGGACGCGGAACCGCATGAGCCATGCCATAGGTGACATCGCCTGCGATGATGAAGCAGACTTGCGTCCTGAATGGATTCCCAAACGGGGAGCGATTGCACGACGGATATCATCGATTCTCGCGCCAGATCGAATTTCGCCCGGCTGATCTGTTGCACTTCCTCGCTCAGTTTTTGAGCCCTTGCTTCTATGCTTGGTCCCTGATTCTCGAGCCCGAGCACCGTGTATGTCAGGAATTCCCTGCGGATTGACGGAGAAAGCCTCGCATATCCCTCGACGTTGCGGTCCAGGCGCAGATATCTTCGGCCGGCGCATTCGGCGCGAATTTCCGGCGTTTGCCTGCAGATTTGCCACAGAGGCAGCGCTTCCATGCCTGATTTCTCCAGCAGTTGCCACCCCGTCAGCGGTCCCGTTTCGTTGATGATATTTACTATGTCCTGTGATTCCACTCCCACCGCCTCATTTATAAGTCTTTTGCTCTTGTGGCGGCATCAGAGTGTCAACGCATGCTGGGTCTGGGAGCGCCGCCGCACAGGGCTATCCTAAATGCGGCAGGACGCTTCTGAGTTTCAACCGTTGTCCGGGCTGAAGCCCCGACCACACGGAATCAAATATTCACTCAATTTACTTCTGCGGTTTCTCCTCGATTTTGGACCAGGAATCTTTTAGGGAAACGCTGCGGTTGAAAACCATTGTCCCTTTCGCTGAGTCGGGGTCCGTGCAAAAGTATCCCTGCCGCTCAAACTGATAATGGCTGCCGACGGGCGCTCCCGCCATCCCGGATTCTATGAATCCCGAAATCTTCTCCAGCGACTGCGGATTCAGATTGGACAGGAATCCTTCGCCGTCGTCCGGATCCGGTTTTGTGAAAAGGCGGTCGTACAGCCGGAACTCCGCCGGGACAGCATTGGCGGTCGAAATCCAGTGCGACGTGCCTTTCACCCTGCGGCCGTCCTTCGACCAACCGCCTTTGGAGTCCGGATCATACGTGCAGTGCAGCTCCGTGATTGCGCCGGTATTGGGATCCTTGATGACGTTGGTGCAGGTGATGTAGTAGGCATATTTGAGCCGCACTTCGCGGCCAGGCGACAGGCGAAAGAATTTCTTGGGCGGATCCTCGCGGAAGTCCTCCTGCTCAATCCAGAGCTCGCGGCCGAAAGGAATCTTGCGTTTCCCGGCCGCCAGGTCTTCGGGGTTTACATCGGCCTCCACTTCTTCCGTCTTGCCTTCCGGATAATTCGTCAGCACGACCTTGAGCGGCCGCAAGACGGCCATGGTCCGCGGGGCGCGCTTGTTGAGATCCTCGCGCAGGCAATGCTCCAGCAGGGCATACTCCACCACGCTTTTTGCCTTTGAAACTCCGATGCGATCACAGAAGTTGCGGATGGACTCCGGCGTAAATCCGCGGCGGCGCAATCCGGCCAGCGTCGGCATGCGGGGATCGTCCCAGCCGCTGACCAGGTTGCCATCCACCAGCTGAAGGAACTTGCGTTTGCTCATTACCGTGTAGTTGAGCTCCAGGCGGGCGAATTCGATCTGCCGGGGATGATGAATGCCGAGCTGATCCAGAAACCAGTCGTACAGCGGACGGTGATCTTCAAATTCCAGTGTGCACAGGGAGTGGCTGATTTCCTCGATGGAATCCTCCAGCCCGTGGGCCCAGTCGTACATCGGATAAACCTTCCATCGATCGCCGGTGCGGTGATGCGATGTCGCGAGAATGCGGTACATCACCGGATCGCGCATGTTCAGGTTGGGCGATGCCATATCGATTTTGGCGCGCAACACGCGCGCGCCGTCGGGAAATTCACCCGCCTGCATCCGTTCGAACAGGTCCAGGTTTTCTTCGATGCTTCGATCGCGGTACGGGCCTGGTTTCCCGGGTTCCGTCAGGGTGCCCCGGTTCTCGCGAATCTGATCGGCCGTCTGATCGTCCACATACGCTTTGCCCGCTTTGATCAGCTCGATGGCCCATGCATACATGCGGTCGAAATAATCGGATGCGTAATACAGGTTCGATCCCCAATCGAAGCCCAGCCAGCGTACACCGTCCTGGATGGCGTCGATATATTCCTGCTCCTCCTTCGTCGGGTTCGTGTCGTCGAACCGCAGATTGCATGCGCCGCCAAATTCCCGGGCGACCCCGAAATCGATGCAGATCGCCTTGGCGTGGCCGATGTGCAGGTAGCCGTTGGGCTCCGGCGGAAAGCGCGTGATGACCTTCGAAAACCGGCCTTCCGCCAGGTCGGCGCGGACAGCGTCAGTGATAAAGTTGGAACTTGTTGTCTCCGGCATCGCGGATCTCCTGGTTGATTAAAAAATATAGAATACAGAAAACAGGAGTCAGAATACAGGATTCTGTATTCTGGGGCGTAGCATTAGCGAAGGAAATGCGGCATGACGGCGGGGATCTCGAGTGCCAGTTCGACCATGCCGCATCTTTGACCCTCAAGATACCAGGGGACCTGATATATGAGTTTCCTGATCCCGTTTTTTTCTATCGTATAGATGTTGCGCTCGCCTGTTCCCAGCAGCTGCACGAGCTTGCTGCGCGCAGGTTCCGGATGGCAGTCGAGCAGGTTTTTGCCGATCAAATCTTTGCCCCCATATTTCTGAAAAGTCTCCGCCGCTTTCTGGTTCATCTCCAGCACGATGCCGTGCAGGTCGCAGAGCGTCACTGCACCGGGGAATTCATGAATCCAATCGATTCCGATCATCTGCCTGCCTCCGCACCCTCAGGGAATGGCAACAAAGCCTGGAATTACGTAAGCATAGAACAGGACCAGCAGGCCGACAAGGATGGCGAGCAGGATGCTATGCTTGAAAATCGTTTTGAACATTTCCGCTTCTTTGCCTGTCTGTTTTGTAGCGGCCGCAGCCACCACCAGGCTTTGAGGCGAAATCATTTTCCCCATCACGCCGCCGGCGCTGTTGGCTGCGCCCATCAATATGGGACTGATGTGCAGCTGCTCCGCGGTTATTTTCTGAAGATTGCCGAACAGTGCATTGGACCCGGCATCGGTTCCGGTCAATGCAACGCCGATCCAGCCCAGCAGCGTCCCGAACAACGGATAGATCCAGCCTGTGCGTGTAAGACTCAGCCCGATGATGGTGTCCATTCCCGCATAGCGCGTCGTATACGCCATGCCCAGCATGAGCATTATGGCAAAGAGCGAAGGCGCCAGTTGCACGATGCTCCGATAGAGGATCTCCCACGCCTTGCGAAACGATAGCCCGAGGAGCCGGGATGCGACGAAGGCGGCTATGAATACCGCCGTGCCCGGCAACGCCAGAACATTCAGGTTCATCTTTGCCTCCTCCGGAGAAGGCTGAGGAACAATCGGAGGGATGCGGATCACCTGGTTGTGCAGTCCCGGGATGGGAAAATTCAGGCTCTTGAATTTTAAATGACTGTTGAATGCTGGAATCGCGAATAGAAAAATCAGGAGCGAAGCCAGGATAAAGGGCGACCATCCTTTAAGTACGGCTTTGACGGAATGCTTTTGGATCGCTTCCGGTTCGGAGCTGTTTGCGGCAAGAATATTTTTCGGCTCCCAAAACTTCAGGAAGATCACCATCACGAGCAATGAAAAAACCGCCGCCATGATATCAACCAGGCTTGTCTCGCCATAGTTGGACCAGGCAAACTGCATGGCTGCGAACGAAGCGCCGCTTACGAGCAGAGCCGGCAAGACCTCGCGGGTTTTCTTCCATTTGAAACAGGTGAGCATCATATACAGCGGCAGGATCAGGGCGAAAGGCGGCAGGATCCGCCCCAGCATGGCGTTGAAGGCGTGCTCCGGCAGTCCGGTGACTCCGGCGAGCACGCGGACCGGGTTGCCGACTCCACCCCAGGCTACCGGCGCCGTGTTGGCGATCAGGCAAATGACGGCCGCCTGAAACGGGGGGAATCCCAGACCGATGAGAAAAGATCCGGCAATAGCCACCGGCGCGCCTCCTCCTCCCGTTCCTTCAAGAAACGCCCCGAAACAGAAAGCGATCAAAACTGTCTGCACGCGCACATCCCGCGAAAGGGAAGCAATCGATTGCTTCATAACCTCGAACTGCCCGGTTTCCAGCGAAATGTTGTAAAGGAAAATAGAAGCGATGATAATCCAGGCAATCTGGAAAAATCCGAAAACGAATCCATGCATCGCGGCATTGGAGATCATCCGCGGCGGCATGCGGAGCACCGATGCTGCCAGCGTTACCGCCACGATGAAACCGCAAAGCGCCGAAATCCAGACTTTCTTTTTTAGCACCAGCAACACAAAAAACAGGGTCAGCACCGGCAATGCCGCTATAAAAGTCGACAGCGGCCAGAAATGCAAAGGATCGTAGTTTTGGCTCCAGGGCATGGTAGCTCCGCTAATTCCTGATTCCAGATTCCAGATTCCAGATTCTCGAATCTGGAATCATGGCAATTCGTCCGTGTGTCTCCGGAAATTACAAGCTTGAATATCCATGCCCGGCAAATTTCAATGCGGTCAAAATCTGGACTTGGACGTAGTCTGAATCTCGAGTCCGATGCTGGACCTGCTTTCCTACCAAATATAATCATAAAAAATCGCGACTTTGGATGTCCAAGACCAAGTTCGGACCAGTCCAATCGGTCCGTGTGGTGAAAAGTGAGGACGAAAGAGCTTTCAAGCACTTGAACACGCCAAATTCCAATTGGAATTAGGGGAAGGCCAGAATAGAATCGAGCCACGCGGTTTTAATTTCACGGCAATAACTATATTAAGGATATCTCCATGAAAGATTCTTCGAAGCAGCGGACCGGGCGGCGAAAATTCCTGCTTTCTTCTGCGGCAGTGATGGGCGCATCGTTCTGGGCCGACGAGACGCTTGGATCGGTCCTGCAGAACACAAAGACCAATTCCAAACCATCCGATCTGAAAATCACCGATATGCGCGTGGCTACAATCGCCAGGGCGCCCTTTACCGTGCCGATTCTGCGGATCGATACCAATCAGGGCATTTCCGGCTATGGAGAAGTGCGCGACGGTGCGAGCAAGACGTATGCATTGATGCTCAAGAGCCGAATTTTGGGCGAGAACCCCTGCAATATCGATAAGATCTTCCGGAAGATCAAGCAGTTTGGTTTTCACGCGCGCCAGGGCGGCGGAGTCTCGGGCATCGAAATGGCGCTGTGGGACCTTGCCGGAAAAGCCTACGGCGTGCCGGTGTACCAGATGCTGGGCGGCAAATTCCGCGACAGGATCCGCTGCTATGCCGATACGGACACATCTCCGGATCCCAAAGTGTTTGCCGGCCGCCTCAAAGCCCGCATGGATCAGGGATTCACCTTTTTAAAAATGGACCTCAGCATCTGGCTGCTGAACAAGACTCCGGGAACGGTTACGCAACTGTCCGGCCGAACCATGGAAGAAATGAATAAAACCGAACACATGTTTACCGGGACCGACATTACGCCTAAAGGCATCGAGATCATGGCGGATTATGTTGCGCAGGTGCGCGAAGCCATAGGGATGGAAATCCCTCTTGCCGCCGACCATTTCGGTCATATCGGTGTGAATGCCTGCATCAAGCTGGGCAAGGCGCTCGAGAAGTACAACATGGCATGGCTCGAGGACATGATCCCGTGGCAGTATTCGGATCTATTGAAAAAAATCACGGATGCGATCGATGTCCCCACCCTGACGGGCGAAGACATTTATCTCAAGGAAGATTTCATCAAACTGGCGCGGGAACACGCCGTGGATATGATTCAGCCCGACCTGGCAACAGCCGGCGGCATCCTGGAAACCAAAAAAATCGGCGATGCTTGCCAGGAATACGGCGTGCCGATGGCTTTGCATATGGCCGGAAGCCCGATCTCATGCCTGGCCAACGTGCACTGCGCAGCGGCAACCGAGAACTTTCTGGTTATGGAAAACCACGCGGTGGATATCCCGTGGTGGAACGACGTGGTGACCGGCGTGGAAAAGCCGCTCGTCAATAAAGGCTTCATTAAGGTGCCCGAAGATCCGGGGCTTGGCTTCACTTCCGTGAATGAAGATGTGATCAGGCAGCACCTGGCCGAGCCCGGATATTTCGAGCCGACAAACGAGTGGGATAAGGAACGTTCCAACGACATGCTTTGGAGCTGATGACTCTAATGAAGCACAAACAGTTGTCGGTATCGCTATCGGAATCGGTATCGCAATCGCCATCGGTTTTCGGCTTTTTCTCCGAAAATTCGCAATATCAAAGCCGATACCGATAGCGATAGCGATTCCGATTCCGATTTGTACTGGTGGTAGTTCCACCACATCCGAAGGAGTTTGAATATGAAACGATGGATCGGGCTCTCGGCGGCGCTGCTTATTTTGGCGCCGGTGATATTGTTTGCGCAGTTGGGAATGTTTACCAATGAGCAGCGGATCGATATCACGCGCGAGTGGAAAGGGGAGCGGTTTCCGGATGGCCGGCCGAAAGTGCCGGATGAAGTGCTGGAACGGCTCAAGAACACGTCTGCCGAAGAAGCCTGGGGATCGCTCAGTATGCGCGGTTACAAACACCAGTTCGAAGGCGGCTGGAAGACGGTGAATGTGAAGCCGGGCGAACGACTGGTCGGACGCGTTGTGACGGCTGCATTCATGCCGCAGCGGCCGGATATGAACGCCGTCATCAACGATCACGCCAAAAAGGAAGGGCGGATCGGAACCGGACAGAATTCCTGGGTGATCGATACTCTGGTGAAAGGCGATGTCATGGTGATCGACCTCTTTGGCAAGATCAAGGACGGCACCATCATCGGCGATAACCTCGGCAATTCCATCATGACGAAGACCGGCACGGGAATTGTCGTGGACGGATCGGTGCGCGACGTCACCGGCCTTTCCGAAATCGAGGGCTTCAAGGTCTTCGCGCGCGATTTCCACCCGAGTTACCTCGCCGAAACCACCCTGATGGGATGGAATCTTCCGATCCGCATCGGCGACGTCACGGTGCTGCCCGGCGATATCGTGCTGAGCGACCCCGACGGAATCGTGTTTATCCCGGCGCATCTGGCTGAAGCCGTGGCCAACGAGAGCGAAATGACCCGGCTCCGCGACGACTGGGGGCACAAAATGCTGCGCGAGCAGAAGTATTCTCCGGGACAGGTGGATGGCCAATGGACGCCGCAAATGATTGAAGAGTTCAACAAGTACGCCGAAGAAAAAGGTTCCAAGGTCCGGATGCCTGCAAAAAGATAACCGAGCAGCTTTCAGGCGACACACTATGAATGCCAAGAAGATGCTGCTCCTCGATTGCGATGGTTGCTGTTTTGTCTACTGCTCCCACAGTGCGAACTGCCGAAACAGACGACTATCTTATGTATGCAGGCACCTATACGGGAGGCGCCAGCAAGGGTATCTACGCATTTCGTTTTCAGCCTTCAACGGGGAAAACGGTTTCCATCGGACTGGCGGTCGAATCGGCAAACCCGTCTTTTCTTGCCGTGCATCCGGACCGACGGACGCTGTATGCCGTCAATGAAGCTCTGGTATCCGACGGGGGGAATGGTTCGATAAGCGCCTTCGCTATCGATGCCAAAACCGGGCGTTTGACATTTCTCAACAAAATGTCTTCGGGAGGCCGGGACCCCTGCCATCTCACCATCGATCGACTATGGCAAATGGCTGCTGGCTGCAAACTACAGTTCGGGCAGCGTCTCGGTTTTTCCAATAAAAGAGGACGGCAGATTGGGCGCAGCGTCCGCGTTCGTACAGCACAGCGGATCCGGCAAAGATCCGCGGCGCCAGGAGGGGCCGCATGCTCATTCGGTCAACCTGTCGCCGGACGGCCGCTTTCTGCTGGTTTCCGATCTTGGTCTGGATAAGATCCTGGTTTATCGCTTCGATAGTGCCAAAGGATCGCTGGCGGCGAACGATCCGCCGTTTGTGAAGCTTAGTGCAGGCTCCGGCCCGCGCCACATTTCGTTTCACCCCAACGGCCGGTTTGTGTATCAGATCAACGAACTGAGCTCCACGCTGACTGCCTTTGCCTACGATGCGGATGGCGGCAGTCTGCGGGAAGTTGAAACGATATCCACGCTGCCGCAGGGTTTTTCGGGAAATAGCACCACGGCTGAAGTTGCAGTCCACCCCGACGGGACATTTGTGTATGGCTCCAATCGCGGGCATGACAGCATCGCAGTGTTTGCGGTCAAGGGAGACAAATGCATCCTGGAGCCGGTGGAATATGTTTCCACCCGGGGAAAGACGCCGCGCCATTTCGCCATCGATCCGACGGGGAATTATCTTTTCGCGGCCAATCAAAATTCAGGGGAGATTGTCGTGTTTCGCATCGATCGCACGACAGGGAAGCTGACTGCTACGGATGTTGTTCTCAAAGTCCCCAGTCCTGTGTGCGTGGTTTTTGTGCCGGGCTAATGATTCCGGATTCCGGATTCCAAATTCCGGATTTGTGGTTTGGGATAGCGTCTTTTGTTTTCAAATTCCGGAATCCGGAATCGGGAATCCGGAATCAAAAAGCTATGCAAACATTATTTCAGCCTTGGAAATGGAAACGGCCGTTTATCGGAAAATTACTTGGCGAATCATGCCGTTTCTCTTCTTCTGCTACGTGCTTGCGTATGTGGACAGGGTGAATGTCGGGTTCGCCAAGCTGCAGATGCAGCAGTCGCTGGGCATGAGCGACGCCGTGTATGGGATGGGAGCGGGCGTTTTCTTTATCGGGTATTTCCTGTTCGAAGTGCCTGCGAACATGATGCTGCAGAGAATCGGCGCCCGGCTCTGGATAGGCCCGATCATGATGACATGGGGCATCGTTTCCACCTGCACGCTTTTTGTGAAGGGCGCATGGAGTTTCTACGCCATCCGCTTCCTTCTCGGCATCGTGGAATGCGGATTTTTCCCCGGAGTCATTTTGTACCTGACGTATTGGTATACGCAGAAGCACCGCGCACGAATGATGGCCCTATTCATGAGTGCCGTCCCCGTTTCGACTATCGTTGCGGGCCCGATTTCCGGGTGGATATTGGGCAGGATGAGTGATGTGGGGCATCTTGCCGCATGGCAATGGCTGTTTGTCGTGGAAGGCATCCCGTCCGTTGCGGTAGGGATGATCACTTTATTTTTTTTGACCGACCGGCCGTCCAAGGCGAAGTGGCTGAAAGAAAACGAGAAAAAACTGGTCATCCTGCGCCTGGAAGAGGAAGAAACTCTGAAAAGGCAAGCGGGCCAGACCAGGCATCGTTTGAGGGACGCATTCCGCAGCGCGCCTGTGTGGCTGCTCAGCCTTGCGTATTTCGGTATGACTGCGGGCAACTACGGCATTACCTTCTGGCTGCCGCAGGTCATTAAAGAGACCATCACGCAAGATCCGATCCGTATCGGCTGGATATCGGCAATCCCGGGAGTTGCAAGCATCGTTGCGATGTTTGCCTGGGGACATCATTCCGACAAAACCCGGGAGAGGCGCTGGCACATGGCTTTGGCTGCGATCATTGGCGCTGCGGCTTTTGGCGTAAGCGCTATTCCAGGAATGTCCGGGGCGGCGGGCATAGCGGCGCTGACTGTAGCGTCGGCTTTCCTGATGTGCCAGTTCGCGGTTTTCTGGGCATTGCCCACAGCCATACTTTCGGGCACGGCTGCGGCCGCGGGGATCGCCTGGATAAACTCCATCGGGAATCTGGCCGGCTATGCCAGTCCGCACGCCGTCGGTCTGATCCGCGATCATACGCACAGCATGATTCCCGCCCTGCTGGCCCTGTGCGGCGCCCAGCTGGTGACAGCCATCATGATTCTGATCGCAGCCCGGAAGAAACGAACAAGCAGCGATATTGTTTCGCCAAGCTCAGCGTATGATTTTGACGTATGACTACTACCTATGCGTATGACGAACCACAGCCCATGCACTTTAGCGCAGCGTTTAACGCTGATGCCCCAGATCACCTCCAAAGAACGGGATGCCGAGACGGGGCTTGATTACTTCGGGGAGAGGTACTACTGCGACTGCGGATGGGGTCGGACCAGGATAAAGGATTGAAATACCCAAAGATGGGTTTTATGAGGGGTAAATAATCGGCCTTAGATATAATTTTTGCGGGCCTTTTTTTTGTTTAAGCGATTTCTGGTAGCGAGGATGGTGCAAAGTCTGGGATAGTTCCCAAGTTCTAGCCATATCCGCTCCCAACCTATGGGTATGACATAAAACCCATGCGTGTGATGAGCCGCCGCCCATGTACATTAGTGCAGCGTCCAACCAGATGACCCAGTTCCCCCGGCAAAGAACGGGATGCGGAAACGGGGCTGGATTACTTCGGGGCAGACGCTTTCGCTTTCTTGACGTCAGACGTATAACGTACTAAGATGGCATTGTGATTCGCTCGTTCCGGTCAAAAGAGGCTGAACTGATTTTCCAAGGGCGATATTCCAATCGATTCAACCGATTGGCCTCGGTCATTGAAAGAAAGCTGGTGCAAATCCATGCTGCCATGGCACTCTCCGATATTTCAATTTTTCCAGGCAATCGCCTGGAAGCATTGAAAGGAAGCCGTTCGGGACAACACAGCATACGGATCAATGATCAGTATCGCATATGCTTCGTATGGCGGGATGGAGATGTTTTCGAAGTTGAGATCGTTGATTATCATTAGGAGGAAAATAGGTGAAGAGGGCAGCTAAATATCGAGCTCCGATACATCCGGGAGTGATTTTAAAGACGGACCTGCTTGATCCGCACGGGATGAGTGTTAACAAGCTGGCAAAGGAACTCCATGTGCCTGCCAACCGGTTAAGTCAGATAATTAGCGGGAAGCGTGGGATTTCTCCGGATACATCATTGCGTCTGGCGCGTTACTTCGGATTTTCATCTGAATACTGGCTGAATATGCAAACTCAGTATGACCTCGAAATTATCCGCCGCCAATCCTTGCGGAAGATCGAGAAGCAGATTAAGCCACGCGAGGCTGCATAAGAGTAATACCAACCTGCTAGGGGCGCCGCAGTATGAATATTATCGTAGAATGTGCATATGACACGGCGCCTATGGATATGATGGGCTCTGTTGCATGCTTGTTAGCGCAGCGTCCAATTGTATGAACCATTCTAGCTCCAAAGAACGGGATGCCGAGACAGGGCTGGATTACTTCGGGGCGAGGTACTACTCAGAAGCGCATCATCCATGCGGACCTGAAGACAACGCAGATTTACACCCATGTCTCGATCCGGCAGTTGAAACTAATCCACTCGGCAACGCATCCGGCAAAGCTTGAAGCAAAGCCGCGGCATAAGGAAATGAGACAAGAAATCAAACTTCTGGACGTTGTGGTGTTGACTGAGAATCTGCCCGATAGAAAACTCCGCTGCGGGCAGGTGGGAACGGTGGTGGAGTGGCTGGATCCGTGTGTGTTAGAGGTCGAGTTCACGGACAATGACGGGCGCGCATTTGCCAGTCTGGCGTTGAAAGAGAGCCAGCTATTGGTTTTGTAGTACCAGCCGCAAAAAGCTGTCTGACGGCAGGCTTGAAAATTAACGACGTACCAACCATGAAACAAAGACGCAATAACCGCGCAACGTAGGGTGCCATTTCCAGACCGCGAAAACCTTTTAAAGGGAGATGGCAGCTCTCCCGCAACAGTCAATGGCGGAAACGCTCCCCCTGTAGTATGCTCGATAAAATGAGGAATCATTATTCATCCGCCTCGTCGGTCTTTTCGAAAACCATGCTCCTGCTATCCGTCGCTGCTTTGATGCTTGCGGCATGCAGCTGTGGACGTGGTCCGAATCATTTTCCCAGCGTGTCACCACTGCGGCAACTTCCGACGCGCCTCATGAGAGAAAAGGCATTAAGGCGGATGGGATCGACACCTCGGATTTGCCGCCCGAAGCGCGCAACACGCTTCAGCGTATCAAGAGTGGCGGGCCGTTTCCTTTCGCAAAAGATGGGGCCGTGTTCGGCAATCGGGAGGCGATGCTGCTCGCCAAACCCCACGGGTACTACCACGAATATACGGTAATTACACCTGGGGCACGGGATCGCGGCGCGCGCCGGATCATCGTCGGCATGAATGAGGAATATTATTACACGGACGACCATTACCGCAGCTTTAAGCGCATCCGGGAGTAATAAATGAGAAATTGGGAGCAGCTTTTTGCCAAAGTGAAAAACTCGGGCGTCTATTCAGTAGAGGAAGCGACCTGCCCGGAGGTCCGTAAGGCAGCTGCTCAATCAGGTCTGGCTGTCTTCCATTTGAATCTTGCCGGCATCAACGAGAAGGTTGGCTTTCTGAATGCAGCGGCTAAGGCTCTGCAATTTCCGAGCTACTTCGGATCAAATTGGGATGCATTCGAGGACTGCCTGACGGATTTATCCTGGTTTGAGGCCAAAGGCTATGTCTTGTTGATTCAAAACCTGGAACCTTTCCACAAAAACGCTCCGGCAGAAATGGCGATGGCGCGCACTATTCTTCAGGATGTCACAGCATACTGGAAACAGCATGGCGTCCGCTTTTTTGTAGCATTGGCGGCTGAGACCCACTGCCCCGCATAGGGTCAAAAGGTCCTTCCGTTATCAAGCCTGGCAATTGACATCTTTGTCTCGTTGTTCGCGCTGAAGCCCGAATCCACTTGTGTGTGGGTAAGGCAGAGATCAGGATTTGGGCAAAAAGATGTATAATGCGCGGCATGAAAAAATCCACATTGTTGTTGCCAGGGTGTTTTATTATTGCTGAGCATGTCTCCGGCAAATCTAAAACAATCCGAAGCTTTTCCAAAAGCTAGCTTCACCGCGCAGCAGATTTCTGTTGATGGCGTGCCGGTTGTCCGCCTCGCCGACGCCGCGCGCGGAATCGAAGTCTCTATCCTCCCGTCGCTGGGAAATATCGCTTCCGAAATGAAGATTCACGGGAAAAATATCCTCTACTTTCCCGACGGGAAGCTGTCCGACTTCCAGAAAAAGCCAATGCAGACCGGAATCCCTTTCCTGGCTCCGTGGGCCAATCGGATGGACGGCGATGGGTTTTGGGCTAACGGAAAAAGATACAATTTCGACGCGGCTCTGGGAAACTACCGCAAGGACGGCCGGGGATTGCCTATTCACGGATTGCTGGGCACTTCAGCACTCTGGCGCATCACAAGTATCGGGGCAGACAAAAAGTCGGCGCATGTGACGAGCAAATTCGAATTCTGGAAATATCCCGACATGATGGCGCAATGGCCTTTTGCCCACGAATATGAAATGACCTATAAACTGGCGGACGGCGCCCTGGAAGTAATCACCACCGTATCCAATCTGAGCGCAGAGGCCATGCCGCTTGCCATCGGCTTCCATCCGTATTACCGGATCCCGGATATTCCGCGCGACCAGTGGATTTTGAGCTTGCCCGCCCGCAAGGCGGTCGTGGCCGACGATCGCAGGATTCCAACCGGCGAGCTTAAGGCTATGGATCTTCCTAATCCTTTGCCCCTGAAGGATCGCACCCTGGACGACGGCTTTACCGATCTGGAACGCGAGGCCGACGGACGCGCGTCGGTTTTCGATCGAATCCGGCGAAAAGCAAATTGAAATTTTCTTTGGCCCCGCTATCCCGTGGCCGTTATATGGGAACCCGCGTTGCCTCCGGGACAGACTCTTGGTTTTATCTGCATCGAGCCCATGGCAGGAGTCACCAATGCCATCAACCTTCATCACGCCGGCAGTTATCCTGATCTGCAGACGGTCCCCGCGAACGGCAAGTGGACCGAAAGCTTCTGGATCCGCGCCAAGGGGTTTTAGGTCGTTCGGCGGAAATGAGCGGAGAATCCTACAATGTTAGTTCTTCGAAAAAAATGTAAACTTTTCTTGGCACTTTGGCGTCTAATAACAGAATCATCGAATCACAGTCTGTAACGATCGCGTCAATTCTTTGCTGGGGTGCAGTCTTGTACTCTTCATGTCGGCATCGGCTTGTTTCTGAAAACCGGTGTGTCCGTCTCAAAGATATCCTTTCTTTGCTTCATAGCCGCGATTTCACTCTTGGGTCTGAATGCATGTAGCCGTCCTGCATCCCAAGCTGGCGAAACGAATCCTGCAGCGCCGGCGCATTCCGTTACGGTCAAGCGCGGCATTTTCCGTCGCAATCTCCGTCTGAGCGGCACGGTGAGTCCCGTTGAATACTACGGTGTTCAGGTCCCGCGTCTTTCCGGTCAAATGTCCAACAGCATGGTGATTACCAAGATTGTGAGCAACGGTACCCGGGTTCGGGAAGGCGAGGTTCTGGCTGAATTTGACCGACAGACCCAGACGAAGAATATCCTCGATAAACAGGCCGAATACGACAATCTCGTTCAACAGATCAAACGGAAACAGGCCGATCATGCTTCGGCACGGGCCGCCAGTGAAACGGAGCTGAAAGGCGCGGAGGTGGACGCCCAGACCGCCAGGGTTGAGATGCGCAAAAATGACCTGGTTCCCGGCTACCAGGCGGAGATCAACAAGGCAAATCTGGCCGAAGCGGAAGCGAAATTGAAGCAGCTCAACGACACGTTCGCCCTGAAGCGCGAGGCGCAGGCCGCGGAACTTCGTATTCTTGAGATCCAGCGCGATCGCGCCCAGATGGCCGTGGAATATGCGCAAGGCAATATAGAAAAGATGACGGTCAAATCCCCGATGGATGGGCTGGCGGTTCTGTCCACAATTTCGAGGGGAGGTCGCACCTCCGAGCTGCAGGAAGGGGATCAAGTCCGCCCCGGACAAGGCATCATGATGGTTGTGAATCCGTCGCAGATGCAGGTGTCGGCCCGCGTCAATCAGGTGGATATTACACAGGTTCACATCGGCCAATCTGCGGAAATCCGACTCGAAGCCTATCCGACTCTCATTTTTCCCGGCAAGGTCGCGAGTATCGCCGCTATTGGCACGCGCAGCGACTATATAAAAAGAATTCGATATTTCACAATCCTTATCTCGATCCAGGGCAGCAATCCGAAATTGCTCCCCGATTTGACGGCGATCGTCGATCTCCAAATGGAAAACACAAAGGATGCGTTGATCCTTCCCCGGGAAGCGATAACCATCCAAAATGGTCAGGCGATGGTGGCAGTTCTTGAAAATGGGAAGGCAAAATTGCAGCCGGTGAAGCTCGGGGCAATGAACGAGTACGAGGCAATCGTGGAATCCGGGATCAGGGAGGGAGTGATGGTATCGCTCAATCCCGGGACTGCGGCTAATGCTAAAAATCAAGCGTCGGGGCAAATGTAGTTTATAGCGGCATTCTTTGCCATGAATCATACGAAATCGCGCACGGCGTCATGGATTCGTCGCATTGTTTTGCTGCTGCTGGTGCTTCTTGTAGCGGCTGCGGCGATCTATGTCTGGGGCTCGCGAAAGAAAAGCCTGGCAACGACGATCCCCAATGCGGAAGTGAAGTTTGACGAATTTATTGACTACGTGGAGCTTCGCGGCGAAATCGCCGTGCGATCTTCCAAGGTGATCACGGCTCCCTACAATGCCGGGGATCTGCAGATATTGAAACTTGTTCAGAACGGCGCGCACGTGAAAAAAGGGGATCTTGTGGTTGAGTTTGACCCGACCACGGTAAAGCGCAACGCAGATCAGTATCGTCAAACATTGAATCAGGCGGAGGCTGAGATCGCCCGCACGAATGCCCAAAGACTGCTTTCGGATGAACAGAACAAAACCGAAGTTGTGAGCGCCCAATTCGGCCTGGAGCGGGCACAGCTCGATGTGAAAACGCAGGACGTTGTTCCTGCAATCGAGCACGAGAAACATGTGCTCGCCCTGGCCAAGGCCGAACAGAAGCTGCGCGAGTTGGACACAAAACTCGTCTCCAGCCATACGGGCGCAGAGGCAGATCTTGCCGGGGTGATTCGAAAGCGCAACAAAGCGAAGGAAGATCTGGAACAGGCGGAACGAAACATGGCGGCAGCTCACGCTGACGTCTCCGGCCGATGGAATTATTACGCTGCTGCCTAACTCCGGCGCGCGCATAAGCATCGTCAGCGGCTCAACTCCCGTTTTTAAAGAAGGCGACCGCGCATGGGCGGGCGCCGCCATCGCCGAGTTGCCCGATATGTCCACCATCCATTCCATCGCTCCTGTCTATGAAGCCGATCGAGGCCGCGTGGAACTGGGACAAGCGGTTGCGTTGAACATCGAAGCTGTTCCGGACAAGGCGCATAAAGGCCGCGTCAGTGAAATCAGTCCACTTGCGAAAACAGACTATTCCACCTATCCATACAGGAAGAGTTTTAACCTGAGAGTGCAACTGGAGCAACCGGACCCGAGACTGAGAGCCGGAATGGCCGTAGCTATGCGAGTGGAGGTGGAACGCGTGCCCAATTCTATAGTGATTCCGGCGGAAGCGGTTTTTGACAAAGGCGGCCGGATGGTGGCCTATGTGCTCACAAACGGCAGCTATCAGGAACGAAAGCTGGAGATTGCGCGCCGCAGCAGCGGGCAAGTGCTGATTGCAGCCGGACTGAAAAAAGGAGAACGGGTAGCGCTGAAAGATCCGACTCTACCAAACAACCAGGAGCAGCAATAATGGCAAGGGTTTCCAATCTGGAATCGAGAATTTGATGCCAGCCACGAAGCGTCGAACCAAGGCATACCTGAAAATCGCTGGGCTGCTATTGGCGGCTGTAACGGCCGCCTCCTGCGCCACAGTGACAAGACTTTCCGGGCTTCGGAAACCGGAAATAAATATTCCGGTGGTTCGGGTCGCGCGCGAACCCGTCGAGACGAAAATTTACCTTATCGGCGAACTCGGTCCTTCCAAGACCGCAATGGTTGTTGCCCCTCCGGCGGGTGGCGTTCTTCAGATTGTCAGCCTCGCTAAGACCGGCACGCTTGTGAAACAGGGGGATGTCGTCGTCCAATTCGATCCCAGCGAGCAGGAATACAATCTGGAGCAAAGCAAGTCGCAACTGGAGGAGGCGGAACAGCAGACAAGAAAAATGAAAGCCGACCAGGCAGTCCGCGTCGCGCAGGAACAGGTGACTCTTTTAAAGGCGCAATATGACGTGAAACGCGCCGAGTTGAAAGTGAAAGGGAACGATCTATTGAGCGGGATCGAGGCCAGAAAAAATGTGATCGATCTGGAGGAGGCCAAACGCAGACTGGAACAACTACAGCGTGATCTCAAGTCGCATGCGAGTTCCGATGCCGCGGATCTCATGGTGCAGAACGTAGCCCGAACCAAGGCGATGATGGGAATGAAACTCGCCCAGCAGTTCATCGACAACATGACGGTTCGCGCGCCGATCAACGGTGTGGTCGTGGTCGCGAGGAGCATAGAATCCCTGATTTCGGCCGGTGGCACTATCTCCATTTCATCAGAGGATGACATCCCCGAATATCGCCCGGGAGCCCAAACGTATCCGGGCAGTCTTATCGCACAGATTCAGGCCACCGATGAGATGGAATTAGCGTCGAAAGTGATTGAGACGGATCGAGCCAATATTGAATCGGGGCAGAGCATTGAGGTGATTGCGGATTCCAATCCGCTGAAAACGTATAAGGGAAAGATCAAATCATTGGCTCAATCTGCGTCCAATCCCTCCTATGAAGGCACGACGGTAGACTATCTGGAAGGGCTTTCGACCCGGAGTTTTGCCGCTGTTTTCCGGGTCGATACGCAATGGCGATCCTCTGAACATGGGCGTGTCGGCACGGATAACGGTCACGGGAAAGGACGTGCGCGATGCACTTTCGCTTCCGCGCCAGGCGCTGCATCAGAAGGAAGGGAAAACAGTCGTGTATGTGCGTCGCGGCAAAGAGTGGGAACCCCGCGACGTGCTCATCAAATATCTGACGGAAAGCCGCGCGATTATCGAGGGACTTCCGGAGGGGACGGAGGTTGCGCTGGTAAATCCCGAACAGGAGAAAAGCAAGACTGCCGGGAAAGCGGGCCCTCTGGCCTCGGTTCTTGGAGGAGCGACGCAGTGACGGGTCAAGTGCGTGAAAAGACGACAGGATTCTCAGCGGGCGGCAAACAGTGGCTGCCCGACGTGAGCCTTGCCATGCAAAATCTTGGCGCGCGCAAGCTGCGTGCCTTGCTCACCATGATGGGCATTGTTTTCGGTGTCGCCGCCGTCGTCTCCATGCTCTCGATTGGCGCCGGCGCACAGCAACAGGTGCTGGCCTTTATAGAGCAATTGGGTGTCCACAACCTGATTATCGAGGCTAAGGATGTGCCGGATCTCGCGGAGTTGCGCAAAATACGCAAGACTTCAGCCGGCTTGTCCTTCAAAGACCTACGGGTGATTCGCGCGAATGTCGCAAACCTGAAATCGTCCGTGCCGCGAAAATCCTTCGCTCCGAGCGGCATTTTCCCTAAGCCGCGGCAAGACAATCCGGGGGTTTATGGGGTTTCACCCGAATACTACGATATCGCCGGCCTTCGGATTATCGCAGGGCGCTTTTTTAACAAGGACGACAATGATCGCAAGGCAGCGGTCTGTGTCCTAGGTGAGGGCGCGAAATCGAACCTTTTCCCGCAGAAGCCGGCCATAGGCGAATATGTGAAGGTCAATGAGCAGTGGTTGCGCGTCATCGGAGTTCTCGGGAGTCAGTTGACGATCGGAAGTGAACTGTCCGGTATTCGGACAAAGGATTTGAATAACCTTATTTATATGCCCATCGACAGCGCGATTTACCGCCTCGATGATAACAAGACCATCGCCGCTCTGAGAGACGAGATTGACGGCATTTATCTGCAGCTCAGCCCAACGGCAAACATCAGCGTCGTTGGCGACATTGTCCGCGGCATTTTGGATGCCTCGCATCGAAACGCGAATGACTTCAGCATGATCGTTCCTGCCGAATTGCTTGCCGAGCGGAAACGGACGCAGCAAATATTCGAAATGGTCATGGTTGCGATCGCATCGATCTCTCTGCTCGTGGGCGGGATCGGCATCATGAACATCATGCTGGCCAGCATCCTCGAGCGGACGCATGAGATCGGCGTGCGGCGGGCTGTTGGCGCGCGCAAACGCGACATATTGCGTCAATTTCTCGTTGAAGCCATGCTGATTTCGTTTGCCGGAGGCCTGCTGGGAGTCGCGTGCGGTTTCGGGATGTCACGCCTTGTTGCCATGATGGCCGGCTGGTCCACAATCGTCACGCTGAATTCCATCCTGCTCGCGTTTCTTGTTTCGGTCTCAGTAGGTCTGATCTTCGGCATCTACCCGGCTGCAAAAGCCGCGCGCCTCGATCCCGTCGAATCCCTCCGCTATGAATAAGAGATAATTCGAGATTCGAAATTCGAGATTAGCCTCGACATCGGGCTGACAAAACCTGCCCAAAAAATCTTGAATTCGTGCAATATCCAGGCGCGTTTTTTATTCTGACTTCTGACTTCTGACTTCTGTATTCTGTCTTCTCATTTCCGATACTTCGCCGCCCTGCCATCCTGGATCACTCCGCTCCAATTCATGCCGAAGCCAAAATCGTAGGCGTTGCCTTCGGAATCCACGTGGCATTTCATGTCAAAGGGGACATCTTCCTTCTGTTCTTCCACTGTCTTCATGCTCCGCCGGCATTTGCAGGGGCAGCAAGCCGGAAGGTTCGGCGCTTCCCGAAAGGACATCCAGCAGCGCCTGGTCCTGAACGTCGAACGCAGCCACGATCGCGTCGGCATCTTTTTCAAACTCGCTGAAGATCATCGGGTTGGACATTTGAATGACGACGATCACGGGTTTGCTCTTCATCGCTTTTTTGGCGTCGAGAACCATTTTCAGGTCGCCGATATTTGTGGCTACCGTGGATTTGCCCTTTGTAGGTGCGGTTGGTGAATTTCTCCAGCGGGTCCCCTCCGGCAATGCTCGGGTCGCGCGCATCCATCGCTTTGTAGGGACCGTACTGCAGGCTGATCGGCACGTAACCGGTTCCGCCCTTCTTTACATCGGCGGGATCATAGCCGCTGCCGCTCGCGGGGTTGCGGATCACAGCAAGAGCGAAGTCCGCCTCTGTTGGATTGTCTGTGACTCTGAAGAGCTTCTTCACGATATTGATGTTGACCGGGTACTCGAGGGAGGCGGGAGTTTCTTCGCCGAAGAAATTTCGTCCTGCGGGCGTGAATCTCTTGGGCACGTAAACGGTTTTATTTTTCTGAACAGGAAGTGCCTTGTTGCGGTTTTTGAGCATCACGAGCGATTTCAGCTGGGCTGCATACCCTTCCTTCATGAAATCCGGATTGCCGACAGCGGCCTTGCTCTCCTGGATATTCAGGTAAGGATTTTCGAACAATCCCACGCGGAAAATGTTTTTCAGCAGGCGAACGGCAGACTGCTCCATCCGGGCGCGCATGAACTTCTCGCCGTGCTCTTTAACGCCCATATTGTAGGCTTCGATCACAGGGCCGGCTTCATTGTTGCCGCCGAACTGATCGACTCCGGCTATGAGTATTTTGTAATGTCTTTCCGCAACCGTGAGCGTCTCGGCTCCCCAGGGCGTTGTGCCAAATCCGTTGATGGCTGTGACATTTTTGGTGACGCCCCAGTCGGTGCAGGCCACGCCGTCAAATCCATAGGTGTCGCGCAGCAAGCCGCCGATGAGATGTTTGCTGTAGCTGTTGCCGACGTTTTCGCCGTTCGTCCTGTCGATGCCATAAGAGATAGTGTAGTAGGGCATGATGGCCGAAGTCATCTTTGTTTTGCCTTCCAGCTTGAAAGCCCCTTCGGTAAACGGTATCAGGTGATCTGCAAGATTATTTCCGGGATAGACGGCATATTTGCCGTAAGAGAAGTGCGCGTCACGGCCGCCTTCTTCCGGTCCGCCGCCTGGCCAGTGTTTGGCCATCGCATTCACACTTGTGTAGCCCCATCCACCCGAAATTTCCTTTTCATTTGAGGAGGTCTGGAACCCATCGATATAGGCCCGTGCCATTTCAGCCGAAAGGCGCGGGCTTTCGCCAAAAGTGCCATTGACACGGCTCCAGCGCGGTTCCGTTGCCAGGTCAATCTGCGGAGACAGCGCCGTTGTGATGCCGAGCGCACGGTATTCCCGGGCGGCGATTTGTCCGAATCGCTCGACTATTTTCGGATCGAAGGTCGCAGCCATCCCGAGCGAACCGGGCCACATGGAAATCTGTCCGCCCGAGCCGGCGTTGTATTCCGCGTCGGCGAGGGTGCGATGGCGGGGATCCGAGCTGTTGTTCGCGGGAATTCCGAGCCCGAGACTTTCGCACAGCGCTTGCACGTTGTTGTTCCACTGGGCAGCGACTTCCGGGCTTTCTACGGAGGTGATCAGGATATGACGCAGGTTGTCGTCCGTAAGAAATTTTATCTGGGCGTCGGTAAGGTCCGAGGCTTTGGCCCCACTTTCGGCAAACGGTTTGCCACGATAGGTGGAGGCGAATCTTCCTCCAGTTGCCGGTATGGCCTGGTGGCCGCTGTAGAGCATGAGGCCGGCAATTTGTTCGATGCTCATCTTCGAGGCGAGGTCTTTGGCTCTTTCGTCGGCGGATAAGCGCCAGTTTTCGTATGGATCGAGTTTCCCGTTGCGGTTCAGGTCCTTGAAGGCAAAGCCCTTGTCCAAAACCAGCTTTACACCGGACGTTGTCGCATAGCGGAGCGTTTGCCCGCCTTTGTTGACAACGGTTTTAATGGGACCATTGCCGGTCTCACTCCACTTCTTGCATCCGGACAGAACCAAACAGCACGCGACAGCCAGAACCGTGGTCATACAGAAGTTGTTGAATTTCATTTTAGTTTCCCGGGTGCCTCGATGTTGATGCTACTTCGTGGCCAATTCCAGCAGTCCCTGTTTCAAGGCTTCGCTGACGGTCGGGTGCGGGTATACGACTTTGATTGCATCGGCGATGCACATTTGATCTTCGATCATCTGCGCGGCCGTGACGATGAACTCGCTCGACAGGTTGCCCAGCAAGTGCACACCCAATATTTTTCTGTCGGCGGTCCTGACCAGCACTTTGACCATTCCCGAGCCTCCCTCGTTCTCTACCAGGAAACGTCCGGATACGCCCATCGGCACAATCGCCTTTTGATAATCAACGCCCAGAGCCTGCAATTCGCTTTCCGTTTTCCCGACGCTCGCCGCTTCGGGATCCGTGTAAATCACGGCAGGGATCGCATCGTAACGAATACGGTCTTCTTTGCCGACGATATTATGCACGGCGGCGACTCCTTCCCGTGTCGCCACATGCGCGAGCATGAGCCGCCCGGTTACGTCGCCGCACGCCCAGATCCCGGGCACATTCGTCTTTCCCTCGTCCGATGTCTTGATGCCTTTCCGGCCGAACTCGACGCCAACCGTTTCCAATCCGAGTCCCTCAACCACGGGGACTCTTCCCGTTGCGTTGAGGATGCAGTCGGCGCTGATCGATCCCGGCGCGCCGCCGGGATCCTCGTAATGAACGGTGCCATTCTCGACTGCCGTCACCTTGTGAGACATTTTAAAGACGACTCCGCTCCTTTTCAGGGCTTGCTGAAGACGGCCGGAAAGATCCGCATCAAATCCCGACGCGATTTGCGGCAGCATTTCAATGACCGTCACCTCTACGCCGGTCGCGGCAAAAAATCCCGCAAACTCGAGACCGACATACCCCCCGCCGATAATGACGGCTTTCTCCGGCAATTCGATAAGGTTGAGGACGGCAGTGGAATCGAGAACACATTTAGAGTCGATGCCGGGGATCGGGGGAACGGCGGGGCGCGAGCCGGTGGCAATTAAAATATTCTTAGCCTCATACGTCTCTTCGCCGACTCGAACCGACTGCCTGGATACAAGCCGGGCTTGGCCCCGGATGACTTTCACGCCATTGCGCTTGAGCAGGCCTTCGACACCCCTGGTCAATGTCGCCACAACTTTGTTTTTGCGCCGGACGACTGCTTCCAGATTAAACACCGCCGACGGGATTTCCACTCCGTACGCGTCACCATTCCGGCATTCCGCAAAAAGCCTCGAGGATCGCAGGAATGTCTTGGTCGGAATGCATCCGACATTCAGGCAGGAACCGCCGATGAATTCCTTTTCGATCAAGGCGGTATTTACGCCCATTTTCCCGGCGAGAGCCGCGGCTTCGTAACCGCCCGGGCCAGCCCCAATGACAATTAGATCGTACATATATGATTCCAGATTCGAGATTCGAGATTCGAGATTTGCGAACGGGCATTTCTCAATCTCGAGAGTTTTTGTGTTACCTGAGGCTTTCCATCAGTTTCCAGCCGGCTTCCACATATTGGCAAAGGGTGCGCTGCGTTGCTCCATAAGAAATAAAATCTTTCGGCGCCATCCCGTCCGGTTCGTATGCTTTGGCAAATTCCGGCATTGCGGAAAGCCTCTCCACAACATCCGGTGCAATTTCTTTTGCGATCCGTTCTTCCCGCGGATGATCGTCGGCAACAAACCATTCCTGCGGTGCCGGAGCGATGGACATCACTAGTTTCGCGCCGGCCAGTTCGGTCAGGTGATAACTGCCGCGCAGGGCTGCGATCATCAGAACCGCCTCATAATTGCGCTCGCGGTATATCCGGTAAGCCCGCTTTGTAACCGCAAGACCGGCTTGGCGGATGTCCGATTCGCGCACCGGCGTTTTATTGTCGAGCGCAACTTCGCGCAGGTAATCATCAAGCCGGCCGATCATGATAACCGAATAGCATTGGCCTGGCTTGATGCCTTTGCTCTCCGCCCGACGGCGCCCGGCGCGGCACCGTTCCGCGGTGGCGATGACCTGGGGTACGGTGAAGCTGATGGTCGCGGCGGCGGAAATCCCTTCCGCGATGCACTCCTCGAGGACATCGAGGCCGGCGGATACAGCGGGCAATTTCACGGCGATGTTCGGGGCCCAGGCGTGGAATCTCCGGGCCATTGCCAGCATCGCATCGCGCTCGCCCGCGCGCGACGGATTGACCTGTGCACAGACATAACCCTGCGTGCCGCCGCTCTTTTCGAAATGGTGCTGATACATCGTCGCGGCGCGAGTGACGATCCCGTATAGCAACTCCTCGGCTTTCATTTCGGTATCGAGATTTTTGGCCAGCACAGGCTCGATATCCGCTGCCCACACCGCCCTGTTTTGGGCCAGCGCAATGCTCGACAGAAACGGATTCGTTGTAACTCCGACGGCCCCACGATCCAGCGCCCGCTGCAGCTCAGCCGGATCCCCCGAATCATTCCACCACACCGTCGGTGTATTTTGCGTAAGCCAACTCAAATATGTATTTGCCCGCATTCCTCTTCTGACTCCTGGCTTCTGAATTCTGACTTCTGTCTCCTAAATAGGCTTCTTGACCTCAACCTTCGCCATATCCTCGACGAATGTCGCAATTGCCGAATGATCCAGTTCGCCGCGCCCGGAATTCATCAGCGACATCAGGACCTGCTGCGCCAGGCTGGTGAAAGGCAGAGAAACTTTCATCGATTCCGCCACCAGGAGCGCGTTGCGCAGGTCTTTCTGGTGCAGACGAATGCGGAAGCCAGGCGTGAAATTGCGCGCAATTACCATCGGAGCTTTCGCATTTAAAACGGTGCTTCCCGCCAATCCGCCCTTTACGGCGTTGAATACGACTTCCGGATCGAGGCCGGCTTTCGTTGCGAGGACCAGGGCTTCTCCCATGGCGGCGATGTTGACCGCTACCATCATCTGGTTGGCCAGTTTCGTCACGTTGCCCGCGCCGATGGGTCCGGTCAAGGTCGCACTGGAGCCCATGGCCTGGAAAAGCGGCAGAACCTTATCGAACACTCCCTGTTTGCCACCCACCATGATGGCTAGTGTGCCGTCGATGGCCTTGGGTTCGCCGCCGCTCACGGGCGCATCCAGGAATTCAATCCCCTTGGCGGTGCATGCGGCTCCGACTTTCTGCGCTACGAGGGGACTGATCGAACTCATGTCCACAATAATCGCGCCCGGCTTTGCTCCTTCCAGCGCACCTTCCGGCCCCAGTATGGCCGCTTCGACTTCCGGTCCGTCGGGCACCATTGTGATGGTTATGTCCGAGCGGGCAGCAACGTCTTTGGCCGATTTGCCCGCGGATGCGCCCGCTGCAGCCATTGCAGCGACCGATTCGGGAACAATGTCATAAACGACAACTTGGTGTCCTGCTTTGATCAGGTTGCGGCTCATGGGCTTGCCCATGATTCCCAGACCGATAAATCCGACTTTCATCATTCACTCCTTTTAATCTCAGTGATAGTCACCACAGCCTTGAAATTCCGCCTGGTGGTAATTCGGTGACAGTCACCATAACCCCCAAATTCTATCCCCCCCAAAATAAAGGCTTTCTATTGGTAAACATAGATTTTATAGATATTGACATCTAGTAACTTCTTTTTCTTTAATTTATTCAATTTGCTAAATTTACCCTAATTTCGCCTCCGATGGAATTTCGAGGTTATGGTGACTGTCACCGAATTACCACCAGGTGGAATTTCAAGGCTGTGGTGACCATTGCCGAAGTTACAGATCAAGGTTTTGACGCGCATACGCGATGCACTTCAGGTTGTATTCGTCTTCCAGCTTAACCTGTTGCTCCCTGCTTAATCCGCTGGTTCGTGGCAAGGGCATTTTGGGACGATTCTTTTTGACCAAGGCAAGCACTTTTGCCAGATCCCTTGCCGGCAACGGGCTATAGGCGTCATCGAATGTCGCCCAGTACTTGGTCGTGAACACGGGAATCTTCAGCGGGTCTCGAGTGATCATCTCCAGGTCGATGATCATGTTCGGGTTTACGGCGCGCAGCATCTGGACCATCTGCTTGAGATCCAGAATCCCCTCTCCCATCGGTACCTCGGAGAGGAGAAATCCATCTTCGTATTCCTCCACCGCCATATCTTTGATGTGTGCAAAGCATGTGTAGGGGATGAGGGTGCGCGCGGCGTCCATGGGATCTTCGCAGAGGGAGATGTTGTTGCCGAAGTCAAAACAAACGCCCACCCATTCGCTGCCGAGGCGCTTCAGCCACGCCACCTGCTCGCCGGAGCGCCAGCCTTTATGGTTCTCGATACCGAGTTTGATCTTGTATTTGCGGAGCACCGGTTCCGCCAGTTCCACTTGCTTCTGACACTGTTCGAACATCTGTTTAAAAGGTTCCAGCCGGTCGAAATCTTCGTAGCGCCTGCCGGTCATGGCAGCATGAAAGGCGGAGGCGCCTGCTTCTTTGTAAGCTTTTACCTGCGCATCGAAGGCGGCGAGATCGCTTTCCTGCCTGGGCAGTCTGGGATCGCAGACGAGGTGCATGCTGTAGCTTTCCAGCCGCTGCCGGAATTTTTTGATTTCTTCCGGTTCGGTAGTCGGAGGATTCATCTGCACGCCGCTCAGGCCGATGCTATGACAGTGCTCGATCATATCAAAGGATGTTGCGCTTCCTTTCGATGCCATGGAGCGCAACATAAAGGCGGTGGGAGTCCCTCCCATGCGCGGATAATCCTTTGTAGTGATGGGATTGCGAGTGGCTTGCGACGTGCCCTGTGCTCGAGCGGAGGGCTTCAGCACGGACCAGAAAGGCGCGGCGCCGGCAAGTGCCAGCATCTGTCTGCGCGAGATCATACGATCCTCCTTTTATACTCTCGACCGGGGAGATAGGCAGCCCAATATACCCGATCTGCAAGCTATCGGTAAAGGAATTCAAAGGCAGAAATTCGGTGACAGTTTTGTAAATTCCACGTACACTCCTGATCGGTAAAAACATTTCACAGCCAGATCTGCCATGAAAGGATACGGATATGCAAGAATCTCCAACTCCGGCGATCGATGGTTCTGTCGAAGCCAGGAAAACCACTCGACGAGTATTTCTGGGCGCAGCAGGCGCGGCTGTCATGACGGCGGCATCGTATGTTCGCATACTTGGCGCCAATGACCGGATCGGCATAGGCGTTATCGGGTTCGGACTGATCGGCAAGCAGCACATCACGGACCTCAAAAAGTTCAAAGACGTTGAAATGCTGGGCATGTGCGACGCCTATAGACCGCGGCTGGAGGAGGGACTTACATATATGGAAAGTCCCAATGCCAAGGCCTACAGCGATTTCCGAAAGATGTATGAGAACAAGGATATCCAAGGCGTATTGGTGGCGACGCCAGACCACTGGCACGCTCTGCATACTATCCTGGCTTGCGCGGCGGGCAAGGACGTCTATGTCGAAAAGCCAATGACGCTGTTCATCGACGAAGGCAAATGGATGATTCAAGCCGCCCGCAAATACAACCGCGTTGTGGTTGTAGGAACGCAGCGGCGCCATGGCAAAGGCGTTATAGATTCAAAAAAGGTGATCGAAAGCGGAGTATTAGGGAAGATTCATTCCGTTCGATGGTCATCCTATCGCAATATTTATCCAGGCTTTGGCCGGACTCCGGTTTCAGAGCCGCCCGCGGGTCTAGACTATGATATGTGGCTTGGCCCGGCGGAGAAGAAACCCTATACCAAGCACCGCGGGATTTATCATTTTCGTTGGTTCTGGGATTATTCGGGCGGCCAGATGACAAACCTGGGCGCGCATATCATCGACCAGGTTTTGTATGTCATGAACGTCAAAGGGCCGACGCTGGTGTCTTCTTTTGGCGGGCGGTATGCACTGGAAGATGATGGGGAAACGCCGGATCTGCAAGATGCTATGTGGGCATTCCCCGGATCCGATCCTAAAACTCCTGGCTTTACGATGAACGCCGCCATTCGCGAGGCGAACGCCAGCCGTTCCATCCCTGATGCCGAAGCACGCGGACAGCTCTATCTTGGAACCAAGGGCACGATGGTTTTGGCAGGGAATTGGGAAGTTCTTCCGGAAATGAAAGGCGATCCGGTCAACGACATCCCGCGCTTTTCCGGGCATCCAACAGGGGGGCCAGTGTATTCGGATACGAAGCAGACGCCCTGGATCGAGGCATCCAAAGGCAAAGGCATGGAGTCAGATGCGCGCTACGGATTCGGAGGCGAAGATACTCTCGCGATGAATAAGCAGGATTGGCTCAATTCGATACGGACGCGCAAACGCCCGTTTTGTGAGGTTGAGGACGGACACCGCGTGTCGGTAGCGTGCCTGCTTGCCAACATGTCGCTGAAGCTGGGTCGCTCCATCCGTTGGGATCCGGAGAAGGAACAGGTCATCGGCGACAAGGAAGCTTCGGCCATGTGTATCAAGCCATATCGCGCTCCCTGGGATAAAGCGCTCAAGGATGCGCTGAAGGCCTAAGAGTGGGTCCGGGCTTCAGCCTGGGCAAATTTGCATTCTACAAGATGTGGAGGTTGCGGTGAAAATCAGACAGGCTTTTCTGCTCGCATTTTTTGTCATCTGCGTCATTCCCGCCTCGGCACAGGAACAGCCCTTCTACTTCGTGATGCTCACGGACACGCAATTGGGGATGTATGAAAACAACCGGGGCTTTGTGCGGGAGACGGCCAACTATGAATTCGCCGCAGCCACGGTAAACCGGCTTAAGCCGGGATTCGTCATTGTGTTGGGTGACCTTGTCAATAAGGAGGGAGATGCCAACCAGATCCGCGAATTTCAGCGCATAACGCAAAAGATAGATCCGGCTATCCCAATCTATTATGTGGCGGGCAACCATGATGTCGGCCAGGAACCGACGCCGGAAACGTTGGCGGCATACCGGAAAATCTTCGGGCGCGACTATTACTCCTTTCGCGCAGGTCCCATCTACGGCATCGTGCTGGATTCCAATCTGATTCAAGCACCCCAAAAGGCCGAATCGGAATATCAGGAACAGCTTTCATGGCTTAAAGCGGAACTGGAAAAGGCGAAGAGTTCGGATGCGCGCCACATCCTTGTTTTCCAGCATCACCCCTATTTCCTCAGCGAAGCACAGGAGCCCAACCAATATATGAATATTTCGCTGGAGCGCCGGAAACCGATGCTGGAGCTGTTGCATCAATATAATGTGCGCTATGTTTTTGCCGGGCATGTCCACCAGAGTTTCGTCAGGAAAGACGGAGATCTGGAAATGACTGTGACCGGGCCGGTATCCATGCCGTTTGGCGAAGCCGGCTCCGGCATGCGAATGGCTGAGGTTACTACCGCCGGCGTCCGGCATCGCTATTATGATTTTGGTAAAATGCCGGATGGCCTTGCCATAAAATAGCAATTGCAGTGTATTGCAGGAGGATATGGAGTGAACAAGAAAACATATTTTGTATATGCCGCTTTAGGGTTGATGATCGGATTTTCGGTCTCTTACGGTTTTGCGCAAAGGCCTGCAGAAACGGTCGCAAGCGTGCCTGCCCTGGACACCTTTCACGAAGTCATCTTTAAGATCTGGCATGAGGCGTGGCCCAAGAAGGACACCGCGATGCTGCAAAAACTGCTCCCCGATGTGGAGAAGGGAATTGCGTCCGTTGCGGCGGCTCCGCTGCCGGGCATCCTGAGGGATAAAAAGGACGCGTGGGACGAAGGTGTCCGAAAGCTTCAAAGCGCGGGGGCGGAGTATAAAGCGGCGGCAACAGCGAAGGACGACGCCAAACTGCTTGCCTCGGCGGAAGTGCTGCACAGCCGGTTTGAAGGACTCATGCGCGCCATCCGGCCTGCCTTAAAGGAACTCGACGAATTTCATGCCGTCCTTTATATGCTCTATCATCACTATATGCCAAAAAATGATCTGGCGAATATCCGGAAATCGGCGGCGGAGCTGAAGCAAAAAATGGCGGGTCTGAGCCAGGCAAAATTGCCCGAACGGTTGATCGACAAAGACCACGATTTTCAGGTCGCGCGCGGCATGCTTGCGCAATCGGTTGCAGCCCTGGAAGCCGGAATTCAGTCGGGTGACGAAAAGACGATCAGGGACGCAGTAGAAACGGTCCACTCCAGATACCAGGCTCTGGAGAAGATCTTTTAGCCTCGGATGCAGAAAAATACGCCCATGTCGGTCGGGGCTAAAGAGAATGTCTCAAAAATGGTTCTTGTTAGCAGAATTTATGCGTCGCTGACGTTGCGCGGCACACATCGGGGTCGGGGTCGGAATCGGGATCGAAAAAGATTAGTGCCTGCTTGTTGTGACGCCCATAAAAGCCGATTCCGATACCGACCCCGACCCCGATGTGTGCCAAGTTTTGAGCCGACTTCTGAAGCCCCGATCCACATGTGGTATCTGCTATTGTTCTACTTCATTCCTTCCAGGAGGCCTTGGAAGAAATCGTGGTGTTCCTCTTCGTCCTGAAGGATCTTTTTAAAAATCTGTGCGGTTGTTATATCGCCTTCCTTCTCGGCGAGGGCGATAATTTTCTTATAAAGCTTCACGGCGTCCGCCTCGTCGTTCATATCTTTGGTAAGCATTTCTTTCAGTTCTTTGCCAACAAAAATAGGGTCCGGCTTTGTGGTTGGGACGCCGCCCAGATAAAACAACCTCTCGGCGATCGCTTCCGCGTGCTTCATTTCCGCGATGGCAATCTTCTTCAGCTCATCTTTGATGGCGTAGTGGGCAACTCCCGCCCACTGGACGTGTTGCCATATGTACTGGACCGACACTTGTATCTCTCTCGCAATTCCCTTATTCAACAGCTCCAATAATTCCTTGCTTGCCATATCAACCTTCCTTTCTATTGATTGGATAATAGCACAGATCGTTTTTATTTTATGCGGGCCGCAAGCCTTGCCGCTTCGGCTGCGCCGTCACGGCCGTCTTTCAGATCTGCAAAGCCCGCGACGTAGTTTCCTTTGCGGAACACGCACAGGCCGTTCAAATATTTGTCTGTCGCTTTGAACGCTTCGTCCGCGATTGTTGCCGGATTCGTTTGTCCGAAGCGCTCTCTCAGCTTTTGCATCAACTGCGCGGCCGCCTCCGGCGAAGATTCCTTTACGATGAATCCCTTGCCGAAATCGTACTGGCCGACGTAGCCGCGCTTGAGCAGGCGCAATCCCAAGACACTTTCGGGAACCAGTCGCGCGGAAGCGAGGTTTTCCTTGGGAAACCAGTCCAGCGCTTCAGGCAAAGCAGTCTGCCCGGAAAGACTTTTTTCGATACTATTCGCGTAGGTCCGGAGTTCCGCTGAAAAATCCTTATCCGGATTCGCTCCCAGTTCCACGTAATATTTATCTTTCGCGAAGACCAGGCGTCTCGGGGTCGCTTGACCCGCAGTTCCCAGCTTTTCCACCGGGAGCCGGAGATCGCGCGCCGAAGTGAACATGCCATAGGCGTATTCCGGGTCTTCAAACTCCGATATGTCGATCACGATGGTGCTGTCGCCGGACTGGCATGTGATCCCCTTCATGCTGACGAACCGGTAGATGAAATATCCTTCGGAGTTGCCGTTCATATATTCGAAGAGGTCGTCCGTCGTGTAGGCGCGCTCCTTGCCCTGCTGCTGCCATCCGGCAACGGTGCTGCACTGAGGCAGTTGCGCGAATGCGGCGCCGGCGAAAGCCATAATCGCGGAAACCAAAACAAGGATCTTCATGCAAAAAGCTCCTGGGCTCGTCTCACTCGCTGGGCTACGTGGACGCCGTTGGGGCACTGGATGGCGCAGACTGCGCAGTCCTCGCAGCGGGCGTTCCTGATTGCCGACGGCAGGGACAGGTAGTTTTCACGCGCGAGCTGGAATTCGCCATACCCCTCGGAGTAGCTGAGATAGCGCAGCACATCGGCTACAGGGATGCCCCGCGGGCACTTGCCTTCGCAGCTGCCGCAGGTGCGGCAATAGAGCGGGCGGAGAATTTCAAGCCGCGCTGCCAGGATCTTTTCGTCCGTGCTCGAGAATTGTTCGGAGCAGGCCCGCATGTTTTCGTCGAGCTGTTCCATGTCCGTGATGCTCGGAATGGTGGTATTGACATTTGGATTTTTCAGCACCCACTTCAATGCGGCGAGTGCAGCGCCTTCACGCTGCATGACCGGATTCGGTTTCTGTCCCGGCCTGCCCATGCCGGCGCCGCCGGCCATGACCTTCATGGCAATGGTCCCCAATCCGGCCTTCGCGGCGGATTCGAATGCGGCAGTCAGCTCAGGTCCCATGGTGAAGTTGTACATGGAAAGAACGACGTCGAAATGCGGCGCTTTGCTGAGAATGCCGGGGAGAAGATCAGGGAGCGCATGCGTGCTGACGCCGAGGAATCGGACCTTGCCCGCCTGCTTGGCGATTTGCTGGGCTTCCAGCAATCCATCGGTAAGATCCTCGGGCTTGTTTTTAAGATGCAGGTGCCAGATGTCGACATAATCCATGCCCAGTTCCTTGAGGCTGGTATCGATGTGCTGCAGGGCCTCTTCCTTCGTCTTTGACATGGTTTTTGTGGAAACGATCAGATCCTTCCGCCTGGATTTCAGGGCGGCGCCGACCATGCGCTCGTTGTTCCCGTTTTGATAGCCGCGCGCGGTGTCGAAGTAGTTGATGCCCAGGTCCGCGGCCTTCTCGACCACGCTTTGGTCCGATGTGATCATGCAGCCACACCCGACGCTTGTTGGTTTCAAGCCGGTCTTGCCTAAATTCCTGTATGTCAACTTGACGGGCGACTTTGCCTGCGGCACCCCCGGCCCAAAGTTTGCTGCATCCAAAGCGGCCGGAAGCGCGAGCCCGGTCAACAAGAAATTCCTGCGCGATGTTTCCATCATTCTTTCTCCCAGATTAGTTGGTTCCAGTCTTTAAAATTGCCTAACCGGGCGGGCTTCAGCCCGCCCCCATAGGTAGATTTCAATTCGTCATTCGCAATCGTAAATCGTAATTACGCTGGATAGATGTCCCCGACCGGCCGTACCCAGCCCAGGTTCGGCGGCAATTCTTCCAACGGACCCCTCCATTTCAACATGCGGTCGACGTCGGCGTGCAGGCGATACTTTTTCTGAACGGCGGCGATCTGAGCGCCCTGGACGTCGATCTGCGAAAGATCCCACTGTCCCAATCCGACTTCGCCGGAATATTTCAGCCAGCCGAGCCAATTGGGATCGATGCCCATAGTTTCGGCTCCCACCCGATCGGCGGCGATGAAGTCCGTTGAAGCAATGGCGATCCTTGAGGCGACGGGCGTCCCCATGGAAGGCCCATTGCCCTCCATGCCTTCAAACCCGTCGATGACCGCCGCGCCCCAGTAGGGCTGCATCTTCTGGGCCGTCAGGAAAAAATTGTAAAGGCTCTGGCGAATTCCAACATGGTATCTGCGCTTATCGTTCCATCGCTTGGTTTCCTTCGGCGCCTGGTGCAGAGGCGCTCCCAGGATCATGTTCTTCATCGAAAGAGTCGCGATAGCCATGTTGTGTGTCTTGAGCATCGCAGCGGAGATGATGAAAGCGTCCGGATCCAGCAGGCGCGCGGCAAGACGCACAGGAACGACGTGCATGTCGAAGTCGATCAGCGGCAGCAGCACATACCTGGCTTCCTCGTTGAGGTCGATCAGATTCACCTTCTGCGATTTGTGTTCTGCGGCGACCTGCGTGTACTTGAAATTCTCGAATCCCTCCATGGTGTTGCCAGCAGAAGACTCCGCAAAGTAAATAGGGCCTTTGAAGCGCGGGGCGAGGTAATCCAGGATTCCCCTGAGCGCGTCCGGATGCGTAGCGGCAAGCTGAATGTTTGTGGAGACGTTGTTCGGCTTGATAACGACGCTTTTCTTCTTTTTCAGGATTGGCCGGATCTGTTCGTCGATTGCGAGCAGGGACTCATAGATCATCTTGCGGCGGTTGTCTCCCTGGACAATCGATACCGTCGAGCGCCTCTCCAGAGCCGGGAACGGGTCAGGGTGGGTGGCGAAGAATCCCTTCATAGCGGCCGCGTCGGGTTTCGCCTGTTGCGCTGGCGCAGTACGGCTGCCGAGCATTGCAGCGGCTGCAACTCCTGCCATCTGGAATATGTTTCTGCGGGTGTAGGGCTTGGACATAATTTTCTCCTTGATCAAGCTGTAACTGCTAGCTTACATTTCGCTACGGCCCCGTGTCATCATTTTTTCTTTATCCTTTGAGGCTTGGTGCCTTTGAGCCTTTGTGCTTGAACTCCAAGTCTCAAAGGCTCAAAGACTCCAGGAAGGGATGGATATTTTATGAAATCCTATGTATTTGTTGCGATAGTTTGTGTCCTTTTGACCAGCCTTTCATTGGCGTTTGTTTCTCCGGCTTCAAAGCGGCTGTCTTCGTTTGATCCGCAGGTGACGGAGCTGCTGTCGAAGATGACTGTTGACGAAAAAATAGGGCAGATGATCCAGCCCGAACTGACGCCGATTCTCAACGAACCGGGCGACATGCAGAAATATTTCATCGGATCGGTGCTAAGCGGCGGGGATTCCGATCCCAAGGAGGGAAACAGTCTCCAGGCATGGACGGACGTCTACGACAAAGTTCAATCGGAAGCTTTAAAGACCCGCCTGGCGATCCCGATTCTGTACGGCATCGACGCAGTGCACGGGCACAGCAACGTGCTGGGAGCGGTCATGTTCCCGCACAACATCGCCTTGGGCTGCACCCGGGATGCCAGACTGGTTGAGAAGATCGGCCGGATCACGGCCGAAGAGGTCCGCGCCACCGGAATTCAGTGGACTTTCGGGCCCTGCGTCACGGTCCCGCAGGACATCCGCTGGGGACGAACGTATGAAGGCTTTTCCGAAGATCCGAGGGTAGTGAAAAGTCTGGGAGAAGCGGCCGTGCGCGGGATGCAGGGATTCGACTTGTCCGGACCGCTTTCGATCCTGGCGTGCGCGAAGCATTATGTCGGAGACGGGGGAACGACGGCGAGCACGGCTCCGCGTCCGGGACCGGTTCCGGCCAATGCCGCCGCGCGGCTCTGGCTAGACCAGGGAGACACGAAAGTTGATGAAGCCACGCTGCGCCGCATTCATCTGCCGGGATACGTCTCCGCCATTAAGGCCGGCGTAGGAAGCATCATGCCCTCCTATAGCAGCTGGAACGGCGTCAAGTGCTCCGCCAGCAAGCGGCTGCTCACGGAAATTCTTAAACAGGAACTTGGATTTGAAGGATTTCTGATTTCGGACTGGAATGCGATCGGGCAGATCAAGCCGGGCGATTATAAGACCTCCGTGGAGATTTCCATCAATGCCGGCATGGATATGGCGATGGAGCCCACAAATTACCGCAGCTTCTTTAATACACTCAAAGAGCTCGTGACGGAAGGCAAAGTGCCGATGTCGCGCATCGACGATGCGGTCACGCGCATCCTGCGGGTGAAATTCGCCATGGGTCTGATGGATAAAAACAGGTCGCAATTGGCCGACAGGAAACTGCACTCGACTTTCGGGTCTCCGGAGCACCGGGCTGTGGCGCGCGAAGCGGTGCGAAAATCTCTGGTGCTTCTGAAAAATGATCACAAGACGCTGCCGCTATCCAAACAGTTGGCCCGCATCCACGTTTCAGGCAAGAGTGCCGACAATATCGGCAACCAGTGCGGCGGCTGGACAATTCGATGGCAGGGGCAGACCGGCAATGTGACTCCTGGCGGAACCACCATTCTCGAAGCGATCAAGGGCGCGGTGTCCAAGAATACCCAAGTGACGTATTCGCTGGACGGGACGGGAGCGGAAGGCGCTGCGATGGGAATCGTTGTCATAGGCGAACGGCCGTATGCGGAAGGAGTCGGCGATCGATCCGATCTGTCGCTCGACAAGGAGGACCTCGCGGCGATCGCCAATGTGAAAAAAGCCGGGATTCCGGTTGCCGTGGTTCTGATTGCGGGCCGTCCCATGATCATCGGTGAAGCGCTGCCGCAGGCGGATGCATTTGTCGCCGCTTTCCTGCCGGGCACGGAAGGGCAGGGAGTCGCCGATGTACTTTTCGGGGATTTCAAGCCGACAGGAAAGCTGTCGTTTTCCTGGCCGAAGTCGATGGATCAATTGCCGCTGAATGCCAACGGCCCCAAAGACCGTTACGATCCTCTGTTCCGCCTCGGCTACGGGCTGACCTATTAAAGAGCAGCCACGAATTGCACTGAATCTTCACAGAAAAATGATTCCGTGAACTCAGTGACATCCGTGGCCAAGCTTCGAATTATTTTGCTGTTGAGACGGTCTCTATGCACTAAATGCACTGTTGATGCTGGCGATCGCCTCGTCGATTTCCTCTTTGCTCTTCATGCCGAGGACAACAGCATCCACAAGATTGTTCTGCATTACCCATTTCAGGGATTTCCTGCGGTCTGCGATATCCGTCAGTTGGCCTTGACCGACCAGCTTCATGCCGATGATGCCGTGGCCGTTTTTGCGCATGATCCTGAGCTGTTCTACAACCGCGGGCACATGCGATTCATCGCTCGTCGTGAAGACGGACAGTTCGGGTGTGTCGATGTTGACTCCCTGGGGATTGATGCGCACGAGATTGACGTCCACCCATTGAAGTCCGGCCGCCTTCTTCAGCGCCGGGAGTGAATGGCAGGAGACGCCGTGTGCACGGATGATTTTCTTTTGCTTTGCCTCCTCCAATCCATCCATCAGGGATTTGCTGTGTTCTTCCCAGTTGGCATCTATCTGGCAATGAATAAGCACTGTGTCGATATAGTCGACGTTCAATTCCTTGCGAAAACGATCCAGCCTCTCCAGGGCAGGGGCTTCATTTGCGAAGCCTCCACCGCCTGCAAATCCACCCATGTGAAGCATCTTGGATTGAATGTAGAGTTTTTCTCTGGGCAAGCCCTTGATCGCCTCGCGCACCCATGGATGTGTCTGGTAGGACTCGCCTGTGTCGATATAGGTGATGCCGCGGTCATAGGCATAGCGGATAAGCGCATTGAATTTTTCATGCCCGAGATTGCGCTGCACGCTGCCGCCGATTGTGCCGGACCCGATGCCGAGTCGGCTCAGCTTGATCCCGGTATTGCCCAGGGTGATTTGGTCTATCGCTGTTTTTCTCGTTTGAACAGGGAACGCCGCAGTGCGGGATGCCAGGGCGACGCCTGCCGTGACTGCCGCTCCCTGAATAAACTGCCGCCTCGTTAACCGATTTTCGCTCATGGTGGGGTCTCCGCGCCGATCATAGCATATGGGAATTGCGGATCTGCGTGGATTTATCTGCTTTTTACTACGTCTCGGTGCTGTAGGAGACTTCCATGCGGAGGATGGCGCGGCGGGCGATCCACAGCACCACAGCCGTGAGTGCGAGCAGGCCCAGGATTGCGCCCAGGCGGGATGCGGGCTCTGCGGGCGCGAGCAGCAATCGCAGGATCGCCGGAGTGTCCTGGTCGATCGGAGCAGGAACGGGACACAGCGACTGCAGATAATACAGCACACTCAGCTTCTGCAGGATCTCCGGAAGGAACCCGTTGATGCCTTCCCATGCGAGCAGCACGGCTGCAGGAATGATCGGGTTGCGCAGCAGCAATCCCGTGGCAAGGAAGACGCTGCCATAGCCGATGCATCCCAGAGCGGCCGACAGGACATACCAGAAGGCGTGCGCCGCCCCATTGCTTTGCCAGTACGCCTGAACCTCCACGGGATCGTGCGTCCAGAGCAGCACCAGAAAACACAGCAACGCGCCGCCGGCAAAAATCACGGTCGACGCAATCAGCCCGGCGCCGTATTTCCCGGCCAGGAGAACCTCGCGCCGCGCGGGCGCGAGGAACCAGAAATGCAATGTTTTATCCAGCATTTCGCCCCGGAAGAGATTCATGAAAATGCCGAGGCAGCCGAAAAATATCGCCAGCCGCAGGTAGAAAAACTGAAACACTCCGGCAAATATCTTGCGGTCCTCTTCAAAGTTCAGCAGCGTTCGCATTTCCATGGACGTGAGTTTGCCGTCCGTGAACTCCAGCCGTGCTTCGCGCCGTCCGTCGAAATACGCGATCGTGCGGCGCGACGTGATCTCGTCCACCAGCCGAGCGCCTGTCCCATTCACGATCGTCACAAACGACTTATTGTCCTTGCTCGCCTGTACGTTGAACATGCTGGTGTTGAGCTCTTCCCGTTCGCCCCCCGCGCTGGCGTGCTTTATCACCACGCGTTTTACCAATACCTCGCTCCCCAGATCTACCTGCAGAAATTTCTGCCATGCACGTGGAGCACCAGCGGTCCTTTTTTCCGCCCTGTGACGCTGCCGTTGAAGGCTTTTTCCGGACCCTCGTCGGCGCTGCAAGGCACACTGCTTGTCGCCGGGCGGTGGAGCGCAAGGTTGCCCGGACCGTCTCCATAAACTTCAAGCTCATAAATCCTTGCTGCGGGATCATTCACATAGGAGGGAACGATGACATGCAACCGGATGAAACGCGCTTCAACGCCGGGTTCGATCGTATGCGTTGTGATTCCGTTCTCTTCCGATTTGTCGCGGACTCGCCTGGTTCTTACCCATGGAACATCCGATGCCGGCTTCCCGATCCGCTGCAGCACCGCCTCCGCCGATTCTCCCGTCCGGATGCTTTCCATCAAGGCAGGCTTTATCAGGCCGTTTGCCGAGAGGTTCGCGCGCCGGAATTTCGCCTGAATGCTGTTGCCAAAAAAGATGAGCGACGGGAATAAAGCCAATCCGTAAACCCAGAATGCGCGTTTGGAGAAGAAGGCGCGCCGCAACTCTATCTTGGCGATCGTCCACGCTTGTTTCAGCCGGGATCGGTTATTCATGGCTCGGATCTAGTTCCCTTCGCCGATCAAATATTCATAAAGAGCGTCCACGTTCTCGTCCGCAGGAATGACGCTGTCGATCTTGTGTCCTTCCAGGGCTATGCGGCTAATGGAGCGCGAGAACTGCTCGGGGTCCCTGGTCATGACCAGCAGGCCCATCCTGTCTTCATTCAGCCGGATCTCAGTGATGTGGCCTTCCGCAAACAACAGCGCCGCTACCTGCGACGCATTCCGGCAACGAACGATGAACTGGCTTGGGTGCTCGTGGATTTCCTCCCGCACATCGCGGATGGTGCCTTCGGCAATGATCATGCCGTTCGCGATTAGAATGACCTGGTCGCTGATCAAATCCACTTCCTGCAGCACATGGCTCGACAAAATCACATGCCGTCCCATCGCCGCCCAGGACCGGAAGAGAGCGATCGTTTCAGCGCGAACCAGCGGATCCAGCCCATTCAGCGGTTCGTCCAGCAACAGCAGATCGGGCTCATGGGCGATCGCCTGCGCCAGGCGGACTCGTTGCCTCATGCCCTTGGAATAGGCTGCCATCTTGCGATGCGCTGCCTCGGTCAGCCCCAGGCGCTCGAGCGCTTTCCATGCTTTTTCTTCCGCTGCGTTCCGACCGTATCCGAAAAGAAGCAATCCGGTAGTGATGAAACTGAATCCGGTCGCCCAGCGCGGCGCCGCATCGTACTGGGTGGCGTATCCCGTGATGCGCATCAGCTGCTCGGGATCCTGCGGTGAGATGCCGCGCATTCGTATCGATCCGTTGTCGGGGAAGATCATTCCCGTCATCAAATTCATCAGAGTGGTTTTGCCGGAACCGTTGGGGCCCACGAGGCTGGTGATCCCCGGTGGGATGTGCAGCGTGACGCGGTTTACGCCGAGCACCTCGCCGTAGAATTTCGAGACCTCCTCGAAAATCACTGCAGGCTCGGTCACGAAATCACCTCCACGGGGCGCAGTTTGCGCTCAAGCACCAGGAGGAGAAGAAACAGGATTGCCGCAAGGGCCAGGATGCAGGCCCAGACGCCCGGGCCGGCCGGGGGATCTACGGCAAACATGGCATACCACAACCGGCGGGTGGCCCAGGTCGGATTCAATAGGCTGCCCCAAGTCGATCGGAATACGGCGTTGATCATCGTGGAGGCGCCGCCCAGGATGAAAAAAAAGCCGAGCACGATGCCGCCCGCCACGACTCTCAGTTTTGCGTAGGCCGAACCGGCCAGAGCCACAAGGCTCACCAGCAGAATCCAGACTGCAAATCCGGCGATAATTCCAAGACCTATCCTCCAGTTTGCGCCGAACCACGACTTGTCGGCCATACCAACTTGTATGCTGAATAGCAACAATCCGGGGACCCAGGTAATCAAAGAAAGCATGCCGAAGAGGGTCGTAAGCCGGCCAAGCGCGTATTCCGCGCGGGACAACGGCCGGCTGAAATACAGGGGCAAAGCATTGTTCGCGAGGTCGGGCGCGATGAGCCCGGGTCCGGCAAGCGCCGCGAGAAGGATGGCAAAGTACGCCTGGACCTGCATGAAGATGATGAAGAAATTTCCTTTGACCTCGACGAAATTCTGGAACTGCTTGCCCATCCCTTTCAGCAGATCCGCATGATTGCTGATATAGATGAAGATGGCACACAGCAAAGGCCATATCAGGGCGACTAGCATGAGCAAAGCGATCAGGCGCTGCTGGAACAGACGCTTCCAGGCGAATCGGGGCAACACCAGAAACCGCGCCCGGCGGCTCGTGATCGGTCCCTGATAGCGTTGATATCCTCTCCTATAGACTGCCATCAAAACGCTCCCTAGCTCAGACCCCGTCGGTATCGGAATCGCTATCGGTATCGCAATCGAAAATCGAGTTTCGAAAACCGACCCCGATTCCGATCTACCCCCGATTTTAGATAATGGGCGGCACGTTGCCGTTCGACTGCCTCTCCAGGCGTATGCGCAATATGGCCCATCGCCCTCAAAAAGATCTCCTCCAGCGTATCGCGCCGGTGCGTCAGTTTTCGGACCAGCAGGTTCTGCTGCGCCAGCAATCCCCACAACGCTTCGACTTCAACTCCCGGAGGCAGGACGATGCGCCATCTTCCGTTTCCTTCCGTGACGCCATCGGCGCCGACTGACGGCAGAGCGCCGCGCAAGTTCCTGTCATTTCCCGAAACTTCCAGTTCGACGAAGCATTTGTTCGAGCGGCGCTCTTCTTCAAGGTTGCACTCGTGCACGATCATGCCGTCCCGCATGATGACTACCTCGTCGCAGACCTGTTCGACGTCGCGGAGAAGATGCGAGCACATGAGCACGTTCATGCCCTGTTCTTCTTTCATTTCGCGGACCAGGCGCAGCATGCGCCGGCGGGCGGAAGGGTCCAAGTCCGTTGGTCGGCTCATCAAGGACAACCAGTTCCGGACCGTGAATGATGGCCTGGGCCAGCTTGGTCATCTGCTTCATTCCCAGCGAATAGGTTCTCAGTTCGCGATAGCGCGCTTCACCAAGCCCCACGTGAAACAATGCCTGGTGCGCCTTTTCGAGGGCAATCGCCTCCGGCAGGCCGGACAGCTGGGCCATCAGGCTCAGGAATGAAACGGCCGACATGTTTGCGATGAAAGAATCGGTTTCCGGCATGTAGCCGATGCGAGTTCGCACTTCGCGCGCCTGATGCCGGCAGTCGAAGCCCAGCACCCGGGCGCTCCCTGCAATTGGCTTGTGGAATCCGAGCAGCGTGAGGATCAGCGTCGATTTCCCTGCGCCATTGGGCCCCAGGAGCCCTATGACTTTTCCGACGCCGGAGACGCCAAGACGGCAGGAGATCCCGCGCAGAATCTCCCGCCGTCCCAGTTTCACTTTTAGATTGTCCAGCTCGACGACCGTCGATGTCATTAAGAGCTTTCAGCTGTCAGCATTCAGCCATCAGCCGTCCTAAAAAAAGCAATCGTTGCCGACTAAGTTCCTGCCTGTAACCGGCCCAGACCTTGCAGCAGCATCATATCCATTATCAGGCCTGACAACTTAGTACGACTAACTGCGCGGATTTGTTCCTCGGTCGCGCTGAATACTACGAGGATCGGGTCGCGCTCTGTGATCAGGTTGCGGATCGCCGGATTTGGCACGAGAGCGGCGTAGCTCTGGAACGCGCCCTTTGTGTTCAGCCACGCGAAGCCGGATGGATGCAGCCCGGCCTGACCCGGACAATTGCTGCTGAAACTCCTGCGACCAGACCAACGGCGATCCGCCGTTGCGCGTCGCAATCGCGCGCAGAGCGGCGGCGCGATCGGATCCCGCCACCATGTAGCCGCGGTCATAGGTCCAGACCATGGTTAGAGGCGCTGCGGAGGATTTCATGGACATCCATGTTCGCCCGTTCGTGGTTTCCTGTTCGATCGTGATGCCCTGCGTCTGGCCCGCTTTTTCACTTTCCGCATTCAATCCTTGCACGAGTCTGCGAATGGAAGTGTCGAGCATCGCGGGGTTGTTGACCAGCGTAGCCATTACCCAGACGGGCCCTTTCGTTGATAGGCTTTCCACGCCGAGGGCGGATTCTGTCCCGATGGAAGCGGCGAGATCGTTGGAAAGACTGACACCCAATGCCGATTCTGCCTGGGCGAGGCGGCTCAGAACTGATGGGTCAGACCGTGTCGCAAGCGCCAGCATCTCCTCGAACATCTGCTTCGGCTCGCGCGTGGAAACGTAACCCGCTGCGATCACCTCGCCGGGCATATATTCGGCTGCTCCACCGGAACCCGAATTCGCAAGAAACGACGCCATGCCCATGCGCGGACCTTTAAATGTGACTGTCATCGCATTTTCTTCGGCGCCCTGCGTGTCCCGCCGTTCCAGGAAAAGGTGCTTTGTCTGGTGCGCACCGACGAAATCGCTCCCGGCTGCACCGGGCGTGCCGGCCTGAGAAAAAATGGATTCGATGTCCATGCCGAGCAGCCAGCCTGCACCGCGTTGATAGCGCGCTGCGATCTCCCGGGCGAAGGGAGTCTCCCCGCCCTGGCCCAGATTGCCAAGCAATAACTGCAGGTGTTTTGGGGAATCGGATAAAACCAGCAGCGTGTCGGTCAGTTGATAGGGCAGTGCCGACGCGCCCATTTGGCCGGCCAGTGTATTCAAGGCCGCCGTTACATCCGCCTGCTTGCCAGTTTGCACTTCCGCAAAGATCATCGGGAGCTTTTCACTCGAACCCGGTACCCCCTGCGAGTATCCGTAGACAATCTCATCCCCGAATAGATGCGTCACCGTTTCAACCTGGGCGAGGAGCTGTTTCAGGGACCGGCCGGCGCTGGAATTCCACCACTGTCCGAAAGCGGGATTTTCTGCGGACTGCTGGTCTGCAAATCCCATTGCCTGGCTGATGGTGTTGCCGAAGTTCGGGACTGCGCCGTAAACGACCGTATTGGGGGGCAGGTATCGGAGCAGCTGCGATTGCGTGCGCAGGGCAGGAGAAGGCAGCCCGGCGATCTGCTTTTCGATGTGGGCCAGGGAAGCCAGTATCCCCAGATACGTTTCGGCATCGGGGCTCCATGCAATCGCCTCCGGGACCGAGCTGATCAAGGATTGGTTCGAGGCGGCCTGTTCACCCGGGCTCAAGAGGGTTTCCGACCCGAGCTGAGCTACGGCCACCGAACCTTCGACTACAGAGACCAGGGTTCCGCTGAGTCCAGAGGAGACAGCGAAAATCGTTCCTTTGACAGACGCCAGCGAATCGCGTGTCTGCACGCGCAGGTACCCGTGATGCTGCTTGGCTGCATGGATGATAACGTCGCCGCGCTGCAGGTTCACGACGCGGCCGCTCCATGCGGCGTGTACAGAGAGTTCCGTGCGTTCGTTGACGTCCATCCGTGAACCATCGGCCAGCGTTAAAACGGCTCGAGAGCCTGGGCCGGTGCGGACAACCTCATTCTCACCGATCGCGGCTCCGGGTTCCAGGACGCCTTGCGGAACGCGATACAGCTTCCCGCTCACGGATGCTACCGTAGCTCGGGGGCTTCCCAGTGCAAGCAGCGTATCCATATAGGAGCGACCGAAATAGAGCACTCCCATCAAAATCGCCGCTGCGGCTGCCCACGTTCCCCATCGCGGCCAGCGGGAAGCGCGGCGCATCGGCATGACTGTGGTTGTCCGCTCGCCTTTCTGTGAGGCGAGCGCCGTGCGGCATTTGGGACAACGACTCAGGTGATCTTCCATCAGCAGCCGGCGGTTTCCGTCTAGCTTTCCGTCCAGGTAACCGCGGAATTGTGTCTGAAATTCAACGCACAGAGCTTCGCCTGGGCCTGCCAGCTTTTCCCAAACGCGATCGTGCGCACCGGCAAGCTCCCCGGCATCTACCTTTTCATTTGTTATTGCTTCCAAAGCCTTGTCCAAACGGTCCTCTGACATCGCCGACCTCCTGTTTAGCGCTCCATTTCATCCTGTAGAGTCTGCCGGATACGGTGCAGCCGAACGGCTATGCTGTTCTTCTCCTGGCCGAACATTTCGGCCAATTCCCCATTGGTCAATCCTTCAACATGCCGCAGCAGAAATATAAGCGCGTCATCCTGTTCCAGCGTGGCTATTGCGCGGCGCAGACGCTCCTTGAGGAGTGTCTCCGTTTCCCTTGCGATGGGCGAAGGGGCGTCTTCGAGCTGGATTTCAGCGTGCGTGACCCTGCGGCGCAGCAGATCTACTGCGGCATTGGCCGCCGCTCGCCGGAAGTACGCTTCCGGCATTTCAGAGAATTCCAGCCGGTCTGCCCGGTTTAAAATCCGAAGGAAAACGGTTTGCATGGCGTCCTCGGCGTCGGCGGGATTGCCCGTGACGCGTAGGGCCGTGCGGTACACCGCAGCATAGTGGTTTTCGTACAGTTCGGCAAATCCCGAAAATTCTGGTGAAGAAGTCATAACAGTAGGTTGCGCGCTTACGAGATTCCTGGCTGTTCCCATATCCGGTGCCCTCGACCTCATAACGCGCCAGCAAGCCTATTATTACAAAATTTCGGTATCAGATACCATAATTCCACCAGGTGGTAATTCGGTGACAGTCACCATAACCTCGAATTACCATCTGGTGGAATTTCGAGGTTATGGTGACTGTCACCGAAATTCTGATTTGTGAAACGGTGTGGGGGAGAGAGGAGTAATCAACCTATGAGCTATCAGCATTATGCTTGACAGGGGAGGGAGTTGCCGCCTAGAGTGAAGAACAGCCACTTTTTCAATGGTTTTCAGTTGTTTGCTGAGCAAGAAGTGGCCGAAATTTGCTGCGTGCTTCGCCCGGAATACGATCAGAGTGGATGCCTTGGTTTTGGTGCGTGTGCCTGAAAATCGCGAAAGCCTTTTTGGCAAAAACTGCCGTAATTTTATTTTAATCTCAGCCTCTCATTTCCGATTGTTTTGGGGCTCGACAATTTCTCGAATTTTGAATTTGATTGTTTATTCGAAGGAGGACGAAAGAATGAAGAGACATCTCAATATGGCTGTGATAGCAGTGCTGTGTATCGGCCTGTTTTGCAGCTTTCAGGTTTTGAATCAAGCTCAGGCGCAGGCGAAAAAAGCTGCGGCCCCGGCCGCGGCAAAGATCACTGTGCTCAACCCATTGGGCACTGCGCCGCCGGTAACAGTCAAACCGATGGCGGAACCGCTGTCCACGCTGGACGGCAAAACGATTTACCTGGTCAACACGGGTTTTGTCAATACCGAACGTCTTATGGAAGAGTTCAAGAAGTGGTTCCAGGCTAATTACCCCAAAACCACTATTGTCGATCAAAGAACTGGCATGAGTAACCTCCCTGCAGCGTTGAAGAAGGAACTGCAGGAAAAGGCGGATGGCGTGATCTTCGCCCTCGGGCATTGAAGTGTCTGCGCGCCCGGGGCGGTTCGCCTCGCAATCGAAGTCCAAGCAGACTTGAAAAAACCTGCAGTGCCTATTCTTTTGTCTGAGTTTGAAAAACAGGAAACTGAAGTAGCCATACTGGCCGGCATGCCCAAGGTTCGGATTCAGTATATCCGTGGTCCGATCTGGGCCAAAACGAATGAACAGATCAAAAAGCAGGTCATTGAAGGAAACAATCCAGTTACCGGGAAACCGGTTATGCAGGAAATCGTAGACAAACTTACCAAACCCTTGACTGCCGAAGAAAAGAAAACGGGAGAAATCAAGAGAGATAAAGGCCCGGCTACTTTTACCGGCACTCCGGATGAACTGCAGAAATTGTTTCTGGAAAAGAGATTCACCGATTTCATGCCGATAATTCTTCCGACCGAAGAAAAGGTCAACGAGATGCTGAAGGGCACCAGCCACGCTCCCGATGAAGTAGTCGGCCGTATGAATCCCGGATCTGATGCCGGCGATACATGGAGCTACACGGTTAAGGATTGTGCTGTTAATGCCGTTATGGCAGGCGCCAAGCCGGAATATTTCCCGCTCATTCTGGCCATAGCATCGGGCAATCATGACATCCATCAATATCTCCGATAATGGTTTCGCGGCTGCTGCCGTGGTGAATGGCAAAATCCGCGATGAAATCGGGCTCAACTACGATGTCGGCGCCGTGGGACCCTATGCCCACGCCAATGTCGCGATTGGAAGAGCCTGGAACCTTATTTCCATAAATGGCGGAAACTGCGGAAAAATCGGGACGACCTATATGGGCACCGTAGGCAACGCCCAGAACGCACTCGCCACCATCATTGCCGAAAATGAAGAAGCATCTCCATTTGAGCCGCTCGCGGTAAGGAGATCCAATGCTCCGGCCGGCAGCGGCTATGGTTTTGGCAACGCCCCGGGCGGCGCCTCTCCCAAGTACAAGAAAGGCGATAATGTTGTCACCTTGCTTACCGGATGGGGCGTTCTTTCTGCGGCGAACTGGAAAGTCAACGCTTGGCAGTCCCTTATGGACTACCCTAAGATTATCAAGGGTATCTATGAACAACAAAATCCTGGCTTGTTCGGGACTTTTATAATCCTGAGTCCGCCGATCGCCAATTTTGTCAAGGACGCCGGATACGATACGGTTGAAAAACTAAACAAATATATTACCCAGCCGGATCCGGCAGCCCCGCCGGCTGCAACTCCAGCAGCGAAGCCCGGAGGCCGCGGCGGCTTTGGCATGATGGGCGGCGGCGGCATTGACCTCATCGTTACCGGAGCATCCAACAATAACTACTGGATGGCTGGCGGACTGAGACCTGGCCAGGCGATCGCAATTGACAAGTGGCGCTAGTCTAGGCTAAAAGTCAGAACTCAGATTCAGAATTCAGGAGCCGGAGCCATTCCGGCTCCTGAATTTGTTTGGGATCGGAAATCTTTTGCAGCTTTTAGGCTCTTTGCGTTCCGGACCGTACTTTTTCAGGGAGGAATTAGGGATGAAGTGTCGCTTAAGTGCGGCTGCAATAGCAGTGCTGTGCATCAGCCTGTATTGCAGCTTTCCCGCATTGAATACATTGGCTCAGGGGAAGAAGGCGCCCGTCGATCCACCGATGCCAAAGATTACCGTGGTTAATCCATTGGGCACACCGCCCCCGATTAAGCTGAAAAACATGGCACCACGTTTGGATACGCTCGATGGCAAAACCATCTATCTCGTCGATGACGGGTATATCGGAGGCGATAACCTCCTGTACGAAATTCAAGATTGGTTCAAGGCGAATCATCCCAAAACCACCACTATTTATAAGAGAAAAGGCGGCGGGGGATTTGAAGCTGAAGATCCGGCCCTGTGGGCGGAGATGAAAGAAAAGGCCAATGGCATCATCATCGCGTTGGGCCATTGAAGCCAGTGTGCGCCGGCAGTTGTCGGCCACTCCATCAATTTTGAAACCAAAATGAACATCCCTTCCGTTCCGATTGTTCTTTCGGAATTTTACCAGCAGGAAACAGAAAAAGCCCGGAATGAAGGATTGCCAGGTCTGCGGACCCAGTGGATCCGTGGCCCTGTATGGGCAAAAACGCGCGAGGAGTTGCGCAGAGATGTCATCAACGGCAATAACCCGATCACCGGCAAACCTGTGATGCAGGAGATCGTCGATAAATTCACCAAGCCGTTGACGGCAGAAGAAAAGAAGACTGGGGAAATCATTCGCGATAAAGGTCCGGCAACATTTACCGATACTCCGGAAAAACTGCAGAAGCTGTTTCTGGATAATCGCTGGACGGACTTCCTGCCCGTAGTTCTCCCGACAGAAGCGCTGGTCAATGATATGTTGAAAGGAACCAGCCACGCTCCGGATGAGATAGTCGGCAAAATGTCGCCCACCAACACCGGGAACTACTTCGAGTATTGGACGTTTCACCGTTAAAGATGTCGCAGTGAACGCGGTCATGGCCGGATGCAAGCCGGAATATCTGCCTGTACTGCTGGCTGCGGCAGCCACGGGGAAAGAAGCAATTTCGGTTTCCGATAATTCCTTCGTGGATATGATGGTGATCAATGGGCCTATCCGCGATGAAATCGGTCTTAACTCTGGAGTAGGCGCTATGGGCCCGTTTGCCCATGCCAATACCACCATCGGAAGGGCCTGGAGCCTGATCGCCATCAATCTCGGGAATTGCGGAAAAGTGGGCACGACCTACATGGGCGTTGTTGGAAATCCCATGAACCTGATCAACATCGTCATAGCCGAGAATGAAAAAGAGTCTCCATGGGAACCCTTCTCTGTTCGCAAGGGCTTCAAGAAGAACGAAAACATTCTCAGCATGTTTGAAGGCTGGGGCGTTCTTTCCGCGGCGAACTGGAAGGCCGCGTCCTGGGGCAAAGAAATGGACTACCCCAAGATCATTAAAGACATCTTCGATCAACAGGGATTCTTGTTTGGGGCAGCCGCAATCCTCAGTCCGCCGATAGCCAATTTTGTTAAGAATGCAGGCTACGCGACGGTGCAGGATTTTGAGAAATATTTAGCGCCTGCTCCGCCGCAGTTCCCCATGGCGAAGATGGCTCCTCCGGAGGCAAAGCCGGAAGCCGGGGCTCAGGCGAAAGCTGCGCCCAAAGCGAAAATGCCGGGCATGGGTTCCAGCACGGCAATTATCGTCACCGGTGGAACGAACAACAACTATTACAGTATAGGCGGCATGCGGTATTCGCAGAGCGTCCAGATCGACAAGTGGCGGTAGTTCGTCATTAGTCGGCAGTCATTGGTCGGCAGTGGGTTGTGCTTTAGCCTGCTGCCGACTTTTTTTGTCTCGGAATATGAAGTGTTGGCCGTTCAAGCCGTCGGCATAGATCTTTGATAGGCATCGCCTGCTCGGTAATCGATAACTTTCACCTTTTCCAGGGTGACCAGGCCTCCCTTCATTACCTCATCCAGATAAGGGAGGAATGCATTGATCTTTTCTTCACTATCAACGATTTCAATCACGAGCGGCAGGTCCAACGACAATCTAAGAATTTTCGTAGTGTGGAGGCGGCTGGACTTTCCATAGCCCATCGGACCGCGCAACACTGTCGCGCCAGCCATGTGCATCTCGCGTGCTTTGAGGACAATTGCCTCATAGAGAGGTTGGTGCTTCCATCGGTCGCTTTCGCCGATAAAAACTCTCAACAACATGGCTTCACTTGGCAGATGCACGTTAGGCTCCTTTAGCTGGATTCAGTAACTCCGCAAGACTATGTCCCAGCCAGACCGAAATAAGGCACACGACTATACTTAACACAACATTTCCAAATGCATACAGCCATTCCCTTTCCTGGAGGAGGCCTATAGTTTGAAGACTAAAAGAAGAAAATGTCGTATAGCCGCCGCAAAAACCAATCATTAAAAGATTGCGTGCATTGGGACTAAGCAGCCAGTGGCCTTCTGGCGAATTCAGTGTTGCCAGGAAGCCAATGATAAAGGATCCGGTGGCGTTAACGACAAGGGTGTCCCATGGAAAGCTTTGGCCTATGCGATTTGCGATAACACCCGAAGCCCAGTATCGAGTGATGCCGCCCGCTGCACTACCCAGAGCGACCAATAGATAATTGAACATAATACCCCAGCCGAAAGGAATAGCCTTGGCAGGAGTTATCGGCCCAGAGATATTTCAGGCGGTTTCTCACCCATGGTGAAGAGGCAAACTCCATTGCCAGCAGCTATTTTATATACGTGATGGGGCAGGCTTATGCAAGGCCGACGAAAAAGTATTGGACACCCATGTGTTCGCTTATTTCTTGGACAAAATGGGTGTCCAAGTTTTGAATCAGGGGCACTTAGCCAGACACGGTTCCTGGGGACACTATAACCAGGTACCGGTCCGTTAGGGGGGGGGTAAAAAAATAACCGCGGACCTGCAGGGACCTTTATCCATGCAAATCCGCGGTTAAACACTGCCGACTGTCGACTAACGACTGCCGACTACTTCCACTCGTCGACCAGAACACCGCGGCCGACGCCGAAATCTGTGGCGAACCAGGTGGTTTGTCCGGCGCCTGTCACGATCACGCCGATGCCCCTGGGTTGGAAAGGCTTCATCATGGATTCTGGCGGAGCCTTTCTTTGGGATGCATACGGTTCAAGACCCTGAATGGCCATAGAAGCCCACATCGTCGAAACAACGCCATTGCCCCAATAGGATCCGACGGTTTTCTCGACGTTGTTAGCCAGCCATGTGGCCAAGTCCTGTTTCGTGTTAAAGCCCTGCGAATCCTTAAGAATAGCAGCTACTTCGGGAGCCATGATCACGCTGGCGCCCATGCCGCTGAGAGACCGCATATAGTCGCGTATCAGATACTGAGGTGGATATCCTCTCTGCACTTCGCCGACGCTGGAGATGTAGCTCCATCCTGTCGATACCGAAAGGACGCTGTCGGTCGGTTTGAAGCCCATCTGTACGTGGACGGGATCCCATCCGGCGGGAAGAGCTTCCTCATTTTCCGCAATGCACAGGCTGTTGTACTGGATAGTGCTTCCCAGAGCGCTGAATGTCGTCTTTCCTGCGTGGAGACCTCCAGCCGTTTTCGACAAAATGGCGAAAGATCTTCCCAGCACGGCGTTGACTTCGTTGTGCGGGCCCATGACGTTGAGCCCGGAATTCATCTTTACCTGGTTGCGGATAGGGCCGTTAACCAGGATCATGTTTGCCATGGAGCTGGTGGAATTGCCGAAGGGGACGTACGTAGAGAGCGCAAGAATCAAGGGAAAATGCTCTGGTTTTGCGCCCGCCATAACGGCACAGACGGCTACTTTCTCGACGGTCATCGAGCGTTTTCCGCCCGGCCAGTTGACAACCTTGATTACTTTGTCAGGCTTCTGACTGGTCCCCTTGAGCATCGCGGCAACTCTTGCTTCCGTTGGCAGGATGATGGGCAAATAGTCCGTCAGGTCGTTGTCCTTGAAATACTGCTGCAGGTTGTCTTCTGTGTCCGGCTTCAGCAATCTCGGTTCGACCTTCGCCTCCAACGGTTTCCCCGCATACTTTTCTTTTTCTGTTAGAGGGCTGGTCAGGGCATCCACGATGGCCTGCATCATCGGTTTGCCGCTTAGCTGGTCCTTGCTTTCAAAAACATAGCGATGGTGGACCGATTTTGGCTGTCCCGCTACGGGGAATGTAAAACCGACATAGCGTATCGGCATGCCGTTGGTATATTCGAAATCGTACCCAACCGCATATTTCACGACGTTGGCACCAGCGGCGCCCACGGTGGGGATATTCATTTTCTCGAGAGTTCTGCAGTGTTGGCTCACGGCCGACGTGCAGCCATCTCAACCAGATATGCCGATGATGGCGGCATTTCCATTCTTGGCAATTTCTTTCCAAAGTCCGGGATCGTCCGTGGTATACATTCCGGTTTTTCTCTTGATGACGATCTTCACGCTGGGTTTGTTCTGAGCGAACCAGGATTGAATTTCCTCGAACACGCTGTAGGCAGCTTCCGGTCCACCCCAGTTGATGTCGACCAGGTAAATCGTTTTTCCGTCCAGCGTATCCAGACGCGGAGACAGAGGCATGCGGTCCACCATCTGGTTTTCGATGGCCGGATTCAGGACCGTGATCAACGGTTGAGCAGCGGCTTTCGCTTTGCGTTGCTGAGCCTGGGATGGCGTTAATCCGGCGAACGCCATGGCTGCTAGCATCAATAATAATAAGCTTGTTAGTAGTTGCTTTCTTCTCACGTTTTCCTTCCTTCCGATTCAATGTAACCGGTTCTACACGTCACAAATTCGGATGATTTTTGCACAATCCCAACGTGCGGCACAAGCAGAAACACATCGGGGTCAGGTCTGGAAAATTCGATTTACTGAGACTGTATTCAGTCGCCTCTGTTTGAAATTGTCGTCTCGCAGATTAGATATTTTTGGCTCATATGGCCGGTTGCCTATTAGACACAGATGGAGGTGCTCAATTGACACGCCCTATACGAATTGAATATCCACACGCAATGTACCACGTCATGTCTCATGGCGTTGACGGAGCGGCAACCTTTAGCGACGATTTTGAAAGGAAGCGTTTTCTGGACTATCTTCGGGAAATCGTTGGCGCGGGAAACCTACTGGTCCATGCCTTTTGCCTCATGATTAATCATTTTCATTTGCTTTGTGAGACTCCGAAGTCAGGGCTTTCCCGACACATGCAACGCCTGCTGGTGAAATATACGAATCTCTTCAACAAGCGCCATCATCGACGTGGCCACCTTTGGCGGGCACGCTATAAGGCAGTGCTAGTGGAGGATGGTGATTACTTTCTTCAATGCTCACGCTATATTCACCTCAATCCTGTAAAAGCAAGGATCTGTTCACGGCCGGAAGAATATGCCTGGTCTAGCTATCGCCACTATCTACAGGGTGATGAAGACCTCAAATGGGTCACTACCTCTAGGACATTACGTTCATTCCAGAATAAACTGGATTATGCGACTTTTGTTGTCGAGGGGATTCAGCAAGATTTAAAAAATCCTTTTGAAGAAGCCATCGGCGGCGTGATTTTCGGCAGTCGTGACTTTCGCTAACCAACTCCGACCCCTCGTTAAAAAACCGCATCTGACTGAAGATATGCCGGGTGTCGAAGACTTGGATGTAACTAGCGATCCCTCAATGGATGAAGTGGAAGCGGCGATAAGCCAGATCTTTCCCCGCCTTACTCAATGCCAGCGCACCAGGATGCTCGTTTATGGGTTAAGGCTTTTTACACAAATGACAGGAAGGGACATTGCTGCTGTCGTCGGACGATGCCCTTCGATGGTTACACACGTTTGGCAAGAGATGCAAATACAACGGATGAAGAACATAGAGTTCCAGAAGCAAATAGGGAAATGTGGCCCGGCTCTTAGGAAAAAGAATCGGTTAGATTGCCCCAGAAGCGAAACCGCTGAAGATTCAACGAGCACATTCAAGCGGCTGCAACATCATTTTGGTGTCTCCCATGCTGTAGAAACTAAATTTTCCAGACCTGACCCCAATCGTGCTTCTGCCGCTTCCATTAGCCGGTCAAGGCCTTCGCGTTTGAGAGCGCTGACGGCAATCCCGTCCAAGCGATGGCAGAGATTTTCAAGGAACGGTTTCTCAACGACGTCCGCTTTGTTGAGTACCACCAGCCGTGGAATCGATTCCAGTTCCAGATCCGTCAGGATGCGGCCGACCGCATCCATTTTCCTTTCCATAGAAGGATCGGATGCATCCACGACGTGAAGGAGCATGTCCGCTTCGGAAAGCTCCTCGAGCGTGGCTTTGAAAGCGGCGACGAGGTCCGGCGGCAAATCACGGATAAAGCCGACGGTATCGGTGATGATCACGTCCCCCTGCTTCGGGAAACGAAGGCGGCGCGATGTCGTATCCAGCGTGACGAACATTTGATCGGCGGTGTCGATCTTGCTTTGCGTCAACGCGTTCAGCAGAGTGCTTTTGCCCGCATTGGTATAACCGATGATGGAAAGAACCGGTAGCCCTTGCCGGACCCGGCGGCGTCTTCGGACGCTGCGCTGCCTGGAAAGCTTTTCGATTTCATTTTCCAGATGGCGGATCCGGCTGCGCGCCCGGCGCCGTCCGATTTCAAGAACGGTTTCGCCCGGGCCTCGTCCTCCGATGCCGCCTACCAGGCGCGACAGGCCCGCGTCTTCTTCCGTCAGCCTGGGAAGCGAATATTTGAGCTGGGCCAGTTCAACCTGGAGTTTGCCGTCGCGGCTGCGCGCCCGCTGAGCGAAGATGTCGAGTATCAGCTGCGTGCGGTCAATGGCCTTCAATCCGGTCATATCCTCGAACGCACGCGCTTGAGCCGGTTTCAGGTCGATGTCGAAGATCGCGATATCGGCGCCCCTGCGCATGGCGGCAAGTGCGACGCGCTGGAGACGCCCCAAGCCGACTACTGTGCGCGGATGGATCCTGCCACCCGAAAACGGTAACACTTCCGCGATTTCGACTCCTGCGGCGCGCACAAGTTCGGTAATTTCGGACAGAGCCGTCGCTCCTGGCGTGATAGACAGGATCAGTGCGCGCTCTTTTTGCGTTTCTCCGGCCCGCCGCTCGGTCAGCCTGGAAAATTCACTCTCCAGCGCGCGGATCTCTTCTTCAAAATCGAAGTGGAGGGTGTAAATGTCTCTGGCTTCGATTCTGCGAAACGGTTCGCTTTGCTTCAGATCGCCGTCCATGCCGGGAAGGATGTGGGCAAGCTCAATCCGGCCGGCATTGCCGTCTTCTTCAGCCTGGATCGTGGCAACGAGGTCCAGACGCAGCAACGCCAGGTCGTTCAAGTCGTCTTGAGTGGTAGGCTCCCCGCGCAGATGCGTGTGTACGAGACGAAGCCCGCGAAACCGTCCCGTTCCTCCGCGGAGCCTTCCTATGTCGGGGAGTTCGAGATGGGTGGCGTCTCCCAGGATCACCTTTCGAATAATCCCGTCTCGGGAAATCAGAACGCCGATCTGCCTTCCCAGTTCACGCGAGAGTGTGCATAGATATTTGGCGAGTTCAGGTGAAACAACCTGCTGCGGCAGAACGCGCCGCCTGAACGTCCGTTCCAGGGCACTCCGCTGGGATTGCTTGATTCCCAGGATGTTTCCGTCTATCTGATGAATAAATTGTACTCCCTTCTGTTCGTTCTATGGTGCTGTAGCGCACGAACTGACGGCGATTATACTCCTGCCTGCGCCCCAATCCTGCCTCAAAAACATGCAACAGTCGGCATCGGAATCGCTATCGGTATCGAGAATCGAGATCGGGATACGGATTTTCTTTCCGTCACAGCAATCCAAACGCCGACACCGATTGCGATTCCGATAGCGATTCCGATGCCGAATTGTCTTAGTTGCGGCTGCGTTATAATAATATTTCTGCCTTCCTGAAAAATATTTTCGCTCAAAAACTCGAAAGACCATTGGATGAAGTTGTCGGGACCAGAAAAAGCAACCGCACCGCGAGAAGCGGTGCTTTTGAGTGTCCTTCATTTTATGGGCAATTTGATTTGAGGAGGGAAAATGCTGATCAAGAACGGCCGGATGATAATGGGCCGGATTTTAAAGCCACTCCAACTCAAAATTTGGATCCGCCGCGCGCCTGCGGCGGTTTTTCTGGGAAGCTGTGCGCTGCTGTTTGGCGCCCCACTGTACGCTCAGGACCTGCTTCTTAAGGAATATATCTATCTCGATGGAAAGCTGCTGGCCGTTGAGCGTCAGGTGCTGACGCAGGCCGCGCAGCAGCCGGCCAGTGATTCAGGCAATGAAATGAAATTTGCACAATACTCGCCTTCCGGTATCCATGGATTGACTCCGCCCAGACAACAGCTGCAAATCCAGGAATACCGGGAATTACCGGCATGCAGGAGATGCGTGCATTTCATAGCCCGGTTCTTGCCCAGTTTCCATGTCCAGGCGAGGGACAAAGCCGCTTTGTGGGGAGTGAAGACTTCAAACTGCGATACGGCGCATATCGCCGGCATTGGAAGGTTGCGGGAATCTTTGAGCATAAAAACGGAGGGAACCATGACGGACTATAAACAGGGAATATTGTATCAAAACCGAAGGACCATTGCCGGACAAGACTGGGCTCTGGAGCATTGGGGATATGTCTGATGCTATCCGCTCCGGTACTGGCAACTCCTCCGGCTGAGCCCTCTGTCCTGCTCAGTCAAACGCCATCGGAACTAAAACCCTATGCAATTGCGCCGGGACAAAGGCTGCAGCTGCCGGGCAAAGAGAAAATTGCAGCTGAAGGCGCTATCACATATTTTGGCGAGGATCCTCCACGAACGGAAGCGGTTCGGATTACGTGGCAATTTCCTTTGAAAATACGTTTGGATAAGAACGGCAGCCGGCTGGCGTTTGACGGAAATAATCCTGCGCAGGCAATGCCCGCGGTTCGGAAGGCGGCAGATACAATCCAGACGCTGCTTGAGGATTCGGTGGAAGGCTTCTTTGCTCTGCAAAAAGACCGCATTTCCAGGCGCTATCTGGGCTCCGGGTTCAAACTGGAAGGGGCAAAGAAATCGGATTCGGGCATGGACGTCGTCCTGATGACCTTTCCGGATAATTTCCGGGACAAAGAACCCATACTCAAATCCTACTGGTTTGACAGCAGCACCAAGCTACTCGGCGTTGTGGCGTACACCTCTTCTTCTGGCGCTGTAACGCATAGTGTGATCGATGATTGGCGCGATGTCGCGGGAGAAAAATTCCCGTTCTGCATCGAGCGCTGGGAAGACAACAAACTAACAATGCGGCTGATCCTTGACTCGGCTGCTTTTACGGCCGGTAGCAATGACGGTTCGTTTGGAGAAAACTGATATGACTGCAAAATGCATTATGGTCAGATCGATGCTTGCTGCTTTTATCTGCGCGTATGCAGCGATGGGACAGGCTGAGGACCGTGTCATTTCGCCCACTCTCGGTTTTCAGCCCGCGCATGCCTACGCCATATCCGGGATAGAATCCATCGACAAAGCAACCGGTTCGCTGTCTCTTCACATACCCCTCGCGCAGCTTCCCGCCGGTCCTGCCGGCTTCACCGGCGGCTTGACGCTTGTTTATAACAACAAGTATTGGGAAGTGGAACCGATGTCCTATACCTATGGGCTGCGGGAGTCATTTTCCGGCGGATGGCGGCTATCCATGATGCCCAGTCTAGGCGTGCAATACATCCAAAGCAGCGGCGAAACCGATCCCTGCGGCTATTTTCTGACCGCCGAGCTTTTTCAAATGAAATTGACAAATCCCGATGGCAGCCGGAATACCATGCTGCTCAGCAAGCCCGTCCGGCAAATGCCGAGGATCATGCGAAGCAGGCACTTACCGCATGTCCCAATTGAAGAATGAAAATGCGCCAAGCGTCTGGTACACGGCCGATGGAACATATTTACGGCTGGAAATTGACGCACCCACCGGAAGCGGCAATTGGCCGGGCAATTCGTCCTGGACGCTGTACCGGCAGGATGGATCGTCTGTCCGCTATGAAGTGACTTCCAAGATCGTTTATTTAAGGGACCGGAATGGAAATAAAATTACTGTCACACGAGCCGTGGATTCTTTGAGTCCGGCGCATTCCTATGAAGTTATGGCGGATGAATTCGGCCGCACGATACGGTTGGACCATTTCGGCTATGCCAGAGATGAAGTCAGCCAGACCGGTCATAATGGAACGCCGCTGGTTTGGAAGATCTATTATGGCAGCGCAGGCGCTATCATTCCCTCGTCCTACATTTGCGACCATTCCTTAGTAACGAATTGCGCGTTTGAGAGTCCGCCGCGCATGGCAACCAGGCTTGAATTGCCCAATGGCCTATCCTACACATTCGGATATGAACGATCGGCGCCGTTTGCCTCGAATTACCGTGAGCTGCGCACGCTGACGATGCCGACCGGGGCTCAGATCGATTACGGATACAGGCTGGATGGCAACTCCAAACCGACGAACTACTACCATGTCCTGGCCAATCCGCTCACGTCCAAAACGATATCGTCAGACGGCGGAGTGATTGAAAAATGGGAATTCAGCTATGATGTGATGGCGTCGACCGGAGCCTATTCCCGCAATACTCACAAGGCTCCCGATGGGGGCATCACAAGCCACGAGTTTAAGACCGTTTCCTATAGGCTGGGCCTTCAGCCGGATTCCGGACTCATTACAAAGATTGTGAACCCGGATGGTTCAATCATAAACCGGGACTGGCAGATCAATTCTCCTCGAGAAGCGCCATTGAGCTTGATGAAGGAAAATCTCTGGGTCCGAAGGGAATATACTACCACTGCCAATTCATCCGGAAATCCGGTATCCACTTCGGTCAAGGTGTTCACGGTCGATAGAAACGGCAATACTACTTCCATTGAAGAACGAGGATGGCTGCCATACAGCACGTCTTTGTGGGATCCCTCCAACGCCGCTCTCATAAGAAAGACCGTAAACACATATCTGAACGGCGCCGACGATTCCGCCAACGGCGCAACTGTTGACACAAAAGCCTATTCTTATGCTTCTCTCAGTCAGGTCTGCGACCCCGCGCAATTTGCCGACTTCTACGGAGATCCGAGACGGCGGCGGCGCTGTGAAATCCCGCAGCCAGTTTAGTTATGTGGAAACAAATCCGGCGCGCACTGCGGGAAACCTGACAGCCGAATTTCACTGGGATTCAACGAAACCCGGATATGCAAGTCTTGGTTCAGGAACAGAACTGACCGCGGCCAATTCGCTGGTGAAAAGATATGAATATACGGCAAGGGGAAATCTCAGGAAGGAAACAGACGCCCGGAACATAGCCACAACCTATGACTATGGCGATATCACGGCGTGTCCTTCGGGCAGCGCAACGTTCTCGGACCTTTATCGAACCGGCGCTCATCAGGGACAAAACGGAAGTGGGGCATTGCTGGACTGGTCCTACAGCTACAACTGCAATTCGGGAAAGCGCACGTCATCGACGGATCCGAATTATCTGGTGACCAGCGTGAACTATGACAATTATGGCCGACCGACAACAATCATCGACGGCGGCTATCGAAAAACGGTGCATACCTATAATGACGCTTTGCTCTGGATCGTTACGCAAAGAGATGTCAGTACTTTTAATGATCTGCGCAACGTAGCGGTACTGCACTATGACCGGCTCGGCCGCATTCGTCTTTCGCGCCGCCTGGAAGCGGCCGTGGCCGATCCGGCTGCCGCCGCGGCGGATGAGTCCACGGGAATAAGGACCGATACGAAATATGATTTCAGTCTGAATCACAACGAAACATGGATATCGAATCCCTATCGTGCGGACGAGACGAACGCTCCGACGCGCGGTTGGACCGTGAAGCGCCTGAACAGGATGGGACGCGTGTGCGCCGAGGAGTGGTTCGCCGGCGCGGCCACGCCGGCGCTTGCGGCCAATTGTGCGCCTTCATCCGGATCCACAGGCGCGATTACCTATAAATACAATTCACTGTCTAATTCAACCGTGGAAGAAATCGCGGATGCCGCGGGTAGGACAGTACAGATGTATCGCGATGTTCTGGGCAGGCTCATCGCCGTGCGAGAGGATCCGGCATCGGCAAAATACGATACCTACTATCAATATGATCTGCTGGATAACTTGACGGTAAGCCGGCAGGCAGGTTCTTGCGCCGTTTCCAATCCGGTTGCATCGCCCTGCGGCGGTGGGCAGACGCGGTCCTTTGTATACGATTCTCTTAAGCGTTTGTCGGCGGCCACAAATCCGGAACTGGATGGGAATACGCTCCGCTATGGGTATGATGAGAACGGCAATATCACCACCAAGTCAGGCTCCGGAAGTGCCGCCCTGCTGGTGAGCTTTACCTATGATGCGTTGAACCGGGTGAAGACGCGGGATTACAGCGATGGGACGACACCGCCCGTGACCTATTGCTACGACGGCGCAAGCTGGAGCGGAAGTTTCGGTGGATGCAATGGATTCCCCGCAGCGCCCTCAAAAGGACATTTGACTGAAGCAGGGTCCGCGGTTTCGCGCACATCGTATGTGTACAACACGGCGGGGCAAATTATTGAAAGCACTCAAACGACAGCCGGAAGATCCTTTTCATTCGGCTATACCTACAACGCAGCGTCGGACCCGGTTTCAGTAACCCTTCCGAGCGGGCGAAAGATTGTTGCGGAGTATGACGACGCGGGACGCATAAACCGGCTGTGGGGCCAAAATGGAGCGTCGTTCAAAGACTATGCCGGCAGCGCGGGCAATTGGATCCGGTATGCGGCTCATGGCGCCATCCAGTCGATGACTCTGGGCAATGGTATCGAGGAGACGCGCAACTATAACAGCCGGTTGCAGCCGACCAGGATTCAAGCGGGAGGGTTTCTGACACTGTGGAATTGCTATCAGGCCGGAGATGATGCGAGCTGTCCTTCACTCATAGCAACGCCGGTAAACAGCGGTGAGATTCAAGGGCAGAAGATCATGCGAGGCAACCAAAGCTGGGCGCAGAAGTTTACGTATGATGCCATGAACCGGCTGAGCTCTGCTTTGGAAACAGGCGGCTGGCAGCAGAATTATGGATATGATCCGTTCGGGAATCGTTGGGTTTCCAGCGCAAGTGGTTTGCCGGCCAATCCCCTGGTTCCCTCCGGCGCGAGCGCGTTTTCTAATGGGACCAACCGGCTGGCGGGAACAGATAACTATGATATGCGGGGGAATCTCAAATTGTATGGGGTCTACGCCCTGACGTACGACGGCAATGATCTCATCTCTTCCGCGAGCGGCGCGGCTCCGTCGGTGCGATACGAATACGACGCAGAAGGAAGGCGGGTGCGCATGCATACGTGTGCAAGCCTGTCCGTATGCGCTCCCGGACCGGAAGCAAGCACAACCGTTTATGTGTACGATGCATTCGGGAAACTTGCAGCGGAATATGGTCCTGCTTCCGGTAATTCGGGCACAAGCTATTTCACTTCAGACCACATAGGATCCACACGCTTGGAGACGGACACGGCCGGCCAGCCTGTCAAATGCAGCGACTATCTGCCATTTGGCGAAGAGATACCGGCGGGTTCCGGCGGCCGTTCTACCTGCTTTGCCGCTAGTGACAATAAAATTAAATTTGCCGGCAAAGAACGGGATGCTTCAACAGGCTTGGATTATTCCCTTGCGCGCTACTACTCAGGATCACAGGGAAGGTTCACCTCGGCGGATCCTTTGAATATTCCGGCATTGCAGAGATCCAACCCGAAGCAGTTTGCCGCCATTATTGCGAATCCACAGAACTGGAATGGATATGCCTATGCGCATAACAATCCGTTGAAGAAAGTGGATCCGGACGGATTCCTGACCATTATTGTGGCCGGCGCGTGGAATAACCAGAAGGAATGGCAGAACTCACCTTTCCGCGCGCAGGTGGAAAAGACGTTTGGCGAAACAGCCGTACTATTGTCCAACGATCACATGAAGCTGTCCGTACAGGCCCGATCCGCCGCCGCACAACAATTGAATTCCATAATTGCCGCCCACAAATTCGCTCCCGGGGAAAAACTGAACATTGTCGCACACAGCCATGGGGGCAATGTAGTGGCCGAAGCCACTCAAAAAGGGCTTTCGCACAAGATTGACACGCTCGTCACCATGGGGACTCCAATCAGGCCGGATTATCAATTTAACGAGTCGAAGATAGGAACACACTTCAATGTCTTCTCGCGCAAAGACATGGTCCAGCCGGCAGGCGGCATGACCTATGATTTCGGCGGATCGCTGATGCCGGGATTCATTCCCGCATCACGGAAAGTGAATCTTCCCGGGGTGATAAACTTGGATGCCACATCACAGGCAGGCGGGCATTCAGAATTGTGGACAAAACCGGGAACCTGGGACAAAATTGTTGCACCAGAGATAAAAAAATGAAGACACATACCTGCGTGAGCCTTTCCGGTGTTGTTGTATTCGCTGTTGCGCAGCTTCTGCTCCAGATCGAGTATCCCTGGAGCTCTTATGCCGCCTTCAATTTCGGCAAGGGTATTACTCTTGCGTCGTATTTGTTGGCAGCGGTCATCGTTGCGGCAATAGCGGCAATCACCACGGGTCTTTGCCTGTCTGCGTTTAAGGAGTCTCTTTTGTTGAACGCCGTGATGTGCTGCGCGGCAATGTTTTTGTCCTTGTCGCTGATTGCCTTTCTTTTGGGTCCCGCAGGCTTTGATGTGCCCGGGACCCGGCTGAACGGCATATTTTTCTCCGAGTGGAAATTCCTCAACTTTATTTTCATGGTTGCGGCGCCGGCATCTATAGCCGCTGCCGCCCTCTGCTGCTGGTTTGTACACAAGAAGTCGAATGCACAATCCGCATAATCCAGCCTGTGCGGCCACTGCCTGTTTGGAAGTTAGATTCAAAGCGAAGAACTGAAAAGCGGCCACAGATTCCACCGATTTCGCAGATTTCTTTTGTGGAAATCCGAGGAATCTGTGGCCATGCTTTTCTTGTCGAGGAGGTGAAAATCAACGGCAGCAAAAAGTTTTCGCTCAAATTGGCGGAGAACTGTCGGATATAGGGAAAGGAAACGGAATGCTTTTTCGAGTGCAATCCGCGGCAGTTTTCGGCATCAAGGCGCACCCGATATCCGTCGAAGTCGATCTCAGTTCCGGGCAGAAGCTGAATCTCATGACGGTCGGGTTTGCCGGATACCGCGGTGCGCGAAAGCAGTGAACGGGTGAAAGCGGCGCTGCGGAACTGCGGATTTGTTCTTGCCTGCGCAGCACATCACGATCAACCTGGCTCCCGCAGATCTGAAGAAAGAGGGCTCGGCTTTTGATCTGCCGATGGCCGTCGGAATTCTGGGTGCATCCGGCTGTGTGCGCACGCAGAACCTGTCTGGCTTACCTGTTTATGGGAGAGTTGTCGCTGGACGGATCGATCCGGCCGATCAAGGGGACGCTCTCTATGGCGGCGATGGCCCGGGAAAGGGGATTGCATCATTTGATTGTTCCGGAAGCCAATGCGCGCGAGGCCGCTGTAGTGGACGGGGTTCGGGCATTCCCTGTGCGAAACCTGTCGCAGGTAGTGGAGCTGCTCAATGGCAAGGAGCCCTGGATCCCTCTGGCGGTCGACCGCGAGCAACTGCTTGCGCAGCAAAGCAGGTATGATGTCGATTTCAAAGACGTCAAAGGGCAGTATCAGGCGAAGCGCGCCATGGAAGTGGCGGTTGCCGGCGGGCACAACATCATTCTTATCGGGCCGCCCGGTTCGGGCAAGACCATGCTGGCGCGGCGGCTTCCGACTATCCTGCCTCCGATGGGTTTCAACGAGGCGATTGAAACCACCAAGATCCACTCGGTTGCCGGCCTGCTTTCAAACAAGGCAGGACTGATTGCCGCGCGTCCTTTCCGGGCTCCCCACCATACAATTTCGGATGCCGGTTTGATTGGCGGCGGGACGATACCCGGCCCGGAGAAGTCAGCCTGGCCCATAATGGTGTGCTGTTCCTGGATGAATTGCCCGGAATTTCATCGGCATGTGCTGGATGTGCTGCGCCAGCCGCTCGAGGACGGGGAAGTTACGATTGCGCGCGCCTCCATGTCATTGACGTTTCCTGCTCGCTTCATGCTTGCGGCGGCTATGAATCCCTGCCAGTGCGGGTATTATGGAGACATGCTGCACGACTGTACGTGCACGCCGCCGCTGATTCAGCGCTACCTGGCGCGGGTATCCGGTCCGCTGCTGGATCGGATCGATCTGCATATCCAGGTCCCGGCCGTGAAATATAAGGAGCTGGCCCAGGATGAAAAGTCGGAGGAATCCGCCGTGATCCGCGAGCGCATTCTTGCCGCGCGCTACATCCAGAGCAAACGCCTCGAATCTTTCGGCATCTACTGCAACGCCCAGATGACTCCGCGCACGCTGCGCCGCTTCTGCAAGCTCGATTCGGAATCCGAGAAGCAGATGGAACATGCCATTACGCGCATCGGCCTGTCGGCCCGGGCCTATGATAGGATATTGCGCGTTTCCCGCACGATGGCCGACCTGGAAAAGGGCGAGAAAATCCAGGCCCGTCATGTTGCCGAAGCCATCCAGTACCGCACCCTCGACCGCACCTACTGGCAGTAGTGAATAGTAGGCAATACTCGCTACATCGAGAGAATTGCCAGCGGAGCATGTCTGCATGCCAACCATACTTTTTGTTTTGGGATGGCGATTCTTTTTTTATTCAAACGAAGGCAATGAACCAGTGCACGTTCATGCTTCAAGAGGGGAAGCGGAATGTAAGTATTGGCTGAGGCCTGAGCTCTATGAAATAGAGGAAGCCTGGGCTTACAACTTGACTCCGCGATTGCGGCGGGAAGTGCGCAAATTCATTTTTGACCATTTTGAGCTGATCGTGGGAGAATCGGGGGAGAATTTTGGAGGCAGAGACAATGCGGGCAATTGAGACGATTACCGTAACAGCCATTGAAGCGACGCCGGAATGGCTTGTTTTGGTGATTGGCAAACGGAAGGTTCATGTTTCCTGGGATAGGTGCTCGAACAAGCTGGCCTCCGCCACCGAGAGGGAGCGCTTGAGCGCGGAACTATCCCCTGGCGGATATGGAATTCATTGGCCATTGATTGATGAAGATCTCTCCGTTAGCGGCCTCCTGCGAAACTGCGAATAAGCGCCAATACTAGAAATAGGGCAGCGTCCCCTATTCCAATTGGGCGGCAATAAGAAATAATTCGCCGCCACTGAAGAATTCACACAAGAAGGTGGACGAGTAGGACATCCCCCTTTTTTTACAGAGACGTGAAGCCGCTAGGCAATGTGCTTTTCCACGTTATAGGGCCGGCGGACGAAAAAGGAATCGTCCTTGTCGCGAGATAGCTGGTACACCGCATCGCGGCAAATCGTGCACGATTGCAGATGGTCTAAAACTTCCAGTTTCTCGTCCAGATCCAGCTTTTTATCCAACAATTGCACCAGCTTTTGAAAACTGCATGCGCTCATATTGCCTCTCAGATATGCACTGTTTTGATGAGCGAGATTTACTATTTCAATCAGTGTGCTGCAATTTCGATCGTGATTCGGCTTGAGCATCAATCCAGCAAAGCACTCAAAACGGGATGAGTGCTTGCCGGTAATCCCGCTACGTATTTGTATGTATCGGCATATTTTCATAGGCAAATGAATAAAATATTCAGTCTGTCGTCGGTTTCTCCCAATCCTCACAAGTGAGTCCGGGCTTTAGCACATACGTGTTAACTTAACGTGGGTTGCGAGAACAATCAGGTTTAAATGAGAATCGCCTGCTGGGAGGCAAAAACCATGTGCGTCCAGGCTTTAGCCCGGACAAGGATATGATGGCGGTTCCGGTTGCATTGTCCGGGCTGAAGCCCCGACCCACTTGGTTTTTGTATTGCCTCATCCATGCGTGGGAGCCGAAGAAACCCAAACCCTTCGGGGTTCTGGGCACACTTCTGCTTTTAGCCGGGGGGGGGTGAAAAGGCAAGAAGCCCGCAAGAACAGGCCATGGGCCTGAAATCTGCGGGCTTCCGGATGTTTTTGATTAATTAGAAGCTTTTTTCGGGATGCAGTGCTTTTGCTCTTGCAAGCAGGACGTCTTTTGACTCTTCCTTATCCTTAACGCAGGCATCGGTCGGGCATACGGACGCGCACATCGGTTCATCGTGGAATCCCGCACATTCCGTGCACTTATCAGGCACGATGTAAGAGAAATCCTGGGAGAGGGCTGGATTGCTATTGCCATTCAATTCAAAGTCTTCGCCGCTGGCATAAATCGCCTCATTCGGGCACTCCGGCTGGCAGGCACCGCAATTAATGCATTCATCCGAGATCTTAAAAGACATTTTCAGTTTCCTCCAACAGATTTAGCAGACACTATAGATTTTGCCGACTGAATCTTAGCACGGTTCAGTTTGTCCGCCCATGGTTTTTGTTGCAGATTCCTCTTTTTGGGCTGCCCGCACTTTCATTCATGCATGTGGGAAAAAGCGGTTCCTGTGTTAGTCTAAATGTGTCAATGCAATCCTCTGGAGTCTGAATGAAAACTGCCTGGCTTCTTGGCCCTGGAAATATTGCAGTCCACGATGCGCCGCAACCGCGTCCGGCGGCGGGAGAGGTGCTGCTCCAAACAGAACTCGCAGGTATCTGCGGAACGGATGTCTCCTTTTATCTAGGGCATCGGATTGTGCCGTATCCCTTTGTGCTTGGCCATGAAGTGATAGGATGTGTGGCGGCCGTTGGTGATGATGTCACGAGGTTTGCCGTAGGGCAGCGCGTCCTCGTCGAGCCGAATTATCCCTGCGGTTCATGCCGGTTATGTCTTGCCGGCCGCGGGGCGGTGTGCGCGCAGAAGGGGAGTCCCGGCGTAAGCCTGCCGGGATGTTTTTCGGAATATTTCGCCGCACCCGCCGAATTTGTCTGGCCGCTGCCGGACGCCATTTCCGATCAGGATGCCGCGACCATTGAACCACTGGCTGTTTCCCTGCACGGGTTTGTTCGCTCCGGCGCTAAAGCAGGAGACACTGTGGCGGTGTTGGGATGCGGCGTGGTCGGGCTATTGCTGATTCATGCCGCCGTGGCGGCAGGCGTGCGGGTAATCGCCCATGACAGGTTCGCCAACAAGCTGGAGATGGCCCGTTCTCTCGGAGCCGAGTCGGCTGCGCAAGATACGGATACTTCCCGGCTGTGGCAGCAGGAGAACGTAACTTCCATATTCGAATGCGCCGGTTCGCCCGCCACAATCGATCTTGCTTTGAAGGCGGCGCCCAGAGCTTCTCAGGTGATGCTCCTGGGGCTTTCCTCCGAGCCTGCAAGTTTTGTCCCGTTGCGGTTTGTGCGCGAAGGGATCGATATCCGCACGTCCATGATTTACGATCACCCGAAGGATTTTGCGCACGTCATCGACCAGGTCGCCCGGGGAGCGCTTCATCCCTCCTGTGTCGTGACGCACACGTATCCCCTGGAATCGCTGGGCCGTGCGCTTGCCCATGCCGGAACCGGAGAGGCCGGTAAAATCCACATTGCGATGACATAGCCAATAGCCGGAAGGAGGGTCGACTGTGATTAAAATTCTGCTCATCCACGGACCGAATTTGAATTTGCTGGGAAAGCGCTCGCCGGAGGTTTACGGGACGACCGGCCTCGATGAAATTAACGCCCGAATGCACGGCATCGCCGAAGAGGGCGGCGCCGAGCTGCGCGTGTTTCAGTCCAACAGCGAAGGGTCTTTGATCGACGCGATTCATGATGCGGCGAATTGGGCGGACGGCATCGTCATTAATCCGGGCGCCTACGCCCACTACTCTCATGCAATCCGGGATGCACTGGCCTCGATCCCATTGCCTGCAATCGAGGTCCACCTTTCAAACATTTATGCGCGCGAAGAATTCCGCCAGCACTCGGTCGTCTCTCCCGTTGTCGTGGGCTGCATCTCAGGCCTCGGCTGGCGCAGTTATGCCTGCGGCATTCAGGCGATGATTGCGATTCTGCAAGACCGGCAGGCTGCCAAGTAACGGAAGCAGCAGGATAATGCCGCGATTCCTGAACAAAATAACCACAGCCCAGAAACCTCGGAATCGGTATCGGTATCGGTAGCGAGATCGCAATCGTTTTCGGTTTTGCGTATCGATGATTGAATCAAAACGGTGAACCTATAGCGATTCTGATTCCTAAATAGTCTGAGTATTTCTTGTGTCTCGGATTTCTGATTTTGCGCTACCGCGTGAAGCCCTCCGCCCGCAGTCGATCCAGTAGGGCTTCACAACCTCATCGATGGCGAGCGACGAAGTGTCCAGGACTATATCGGCCTGCGCGTAGAAGGGCGCCCGCTGTTCCATCAGTGTGCGAATTCGCTCCAGCCTGTCCGTTGTCTGCAGCAATGGCCGCGTGTCTTCTTTGGCGGAGCGCTGGAGAATTGTCTGAATATCGGCGGTCAGCGTGATCACCACACCGCAGAGCTTCATTATTTTGAGATTTCTGGATTGACGATAGCGCCGCCGCCGGTCGCAACGACGCAGTGGGTGCGCTCGGCAAGGCGTTCGACCATGCGGGACTCCATCGCCCGGAAAGCCGCCTCGCCCCGGGAAGAGAAAATCTCCGAGATGGACGTTCCCGCTTCGGACTCTATCAGTGCGTCCATATCAAGAAATTCCCAATGCAATGCTGCGGCCAGTTGTTTCCCTACTGACGATTTGCCCGTCGCCATGAATCCGCATAAAAAAATGTTCCGCTTTTCTTCTTCCGTCATGACCTCGCCTCGACGTCGTCTATCATTAATCGTCAATCGTCAATCGTCAATCGTCAATTAAACCGTGGTATCTTAGAGGCAAACAGGCAATGGAGGCGAACCATGGAACCCTGGCGTACCGGAATTACCACTTCCGACGAGAAGAGCATTTTCATCCGCGGATACGATGTGACATCGTTGATGCAGCAGGCCACATTCACTGAAACAATCTTTTTGCTGCACCAGGGCCGCTTGCCGGCGAAAGAGGAGCGCGCGCTCTTGGATGCGATTTTGATCGGCGTCTCCGACCACGGCCCGGCGGCGCCGTCGGCGGCGGCCGCGAGGATCGTCGCTTCCGGAAACCGCCGCTCGCTGGAAGCTGCCGTGGCGGCGGGTGTGCTGGCAATGGGGGATGCGCATGGCGGTGCCGCATTCGATTGCATGCAGATGATATGTGACGGCGTCGCGGTCGCCCGCCGCGAAGGCCTTTCACTGGAGGATGCCGCGCGCCGCGCGGTCGCGGATGCGCGAACCGGGAAGCGGCGCCTGCCCGGAATCGGCCACCGGGTGCACACGGAAGATCCGCGCACACGGGTCCTCTTTGAAATGGCGCGCGCCTGCGGCGTGGCGCGGGACGGTGTCGCATTCATGCAGGCGCTCGAAGCAGCCGCGTGCGCCCAGATCCGCCCGATGCCTATCAACATCGACGGCGCATTGTCGGCAGTATTGTACGACCTGGGATTCCTTCCGCCGGTGGGTAAACTTATTTTTATCATCGGGCGTGTGGCCGGTGTGACGGCGCAAGTGATGGAAGAACACACGCGCGAGAAGCCGATGCGCGTCCGGATTCCGGTGATATATGACGGTCCGCCCCCGCGCGAAATGAAGTAGCTTCGGCAATTGCCTGAAGACAGGAGGTGCGCCTATGAAGCTCCTTGAGGGCATCAAAGTGTTGGACCTGACAATGGTTCTGTCGGGGCCGTTCGCTACGCTCCACCTGGCGCTACTGGGCGCTGAGGTGATTAAAATCGAGCCTCCGGGTTCCGGCGATCTGGCGCGCAAGCTGGGAAATGTGCCGAAACTGAACGACGAACTGATGGGGACGAGTTTCCTCGCGCAAAACGCCAATAAAAAATCGCTCACGCTGAACCTCAAACATGAAGAAGCCCGGCGGATATTCCGAACGCTGGCGCAGAGTTCGGATGTGGTGGTAGAAAACTTCCGCCCGGGTGTCATGGACCGTTTCGGCCTTTCCTATAAATCGCTCGCCGAAATCAATCCGCGGCTTGTATATTGTGCGATCTCCGGTTTCGGCCAGACCGGCCCGGATGCAATGAAACCCGCCTACGATCAAATTATCCAGGGATTAAGCGGCGCCATGGCTATTAATGGCGATGAGCGTTTGAATCCTCTACGGTGCGGTTTCCCGGCATGTGACACGGTTGGAGGATTAAACGCCGCCTTCGCCATACTGGCTGCTTTGTTTCATCGGGAGAGGACCGGCCAAGGCCAGTTTATTGATATAGCGCTGCTTGATTCCATCATGCCCCTGATGGGCTGGGTGGTTGCGAATCTATTGATTGGCAAACAGCCGCCGAGTCTGTTGGGCAACGACAACTTTACGGCTGCCCCCTCGGGTACTTTTACCACAAAAGACGGGTATATCAATATTGCCGCCAACAAACAGGAACAATGGGAATCTCTTGCCGATCTCCTTGGCCTCTCGGAACTGAAAATCGATCCCCGCTTTCAGCAGCGCGACGCGCGCAAGAAAAATCGCAAAGAGCTCACTCCGCTGATTGAAGCCAGATTAAAGAAACAGGAGACAACGTACTGGGTCGATTTGTTGAACAGCCGCAGCATTCCTTCCGGCGCGATCCTTGAGCTGGAGCAGGCTTTGAACCAGGAGCAGATCCTGCATCGCAAAACACTGAAAACCATTCATGCCGAGGGAATCGGCGATTTGAAGCTGTTCAATCTGACCGCACACTTCGATAAGACGCCGGCGGAAATCGAATCGTCTCCCCCCAGGTTGTCCGAGCATACACACGAAATTCTCAGCGGCCTCGGATATGCCGAAGAACAGATAGCAGCACTCAGGAAAGCCGGAGCAATATAGATTCCGAATTCCGGATTCCGGTTTGGCTGTTTATAATCCGGAATCACGGAATCCTGAATCGGAATCTATAGTCGTTCCATGATGGCGTCGGTCATGGCTTCCGTGCTGGCAGCGCCGCGGCGATGACGCCGGGGCCTCCGACCATCCGAAGCATATCGTAGGTGCGCACCTTTCCCTCGGCGATAACGGATGCGATCGCTGCGCGGATCCTCTCCGCCTTTTCGGTTTCATTGAGATAATCCAGCAGAAGACATGCACTCAGGATCATGGCGATCGGATTGACGATGGACGGCCTGAGATTTTCGTATTTTGGCGCGGAGCCGTGCGTCGGTTCAAAAATGGCGCAGTCGTCCCGATATTTGCGCTGTTGGCGAATCCCAGTCCTCCGACGAGCCCGGAAAAAGCGTCGCTGATGATGTCGCCGAACATGTTGCTGGTGACGATGACGCCATAGTCTTCCGGATTTTTATTGAGCCACATCATTTGCGCGTCAATGTTGGTTTCCCAGAGGGGGATTGCCGGAAATTCACGGGCAATCCCGATGGCTTCCTCCCGCATCATCCCGATGTTTCCCTCAGGATATTGGGCTTTTCGCATATGGTAACGCTTTTATATCCCCAGCGGCGGGCATACCGAAAAGCGGCGGTGATGATTCTGCGGCATGCTTTGCGCGTGATGATGCGGCACGAAATCGCCATGTCCTCATTGGATGTGGATTTGAATGCAGCCATTTTGGGATGTGTCTCGAGGGCAGAACGGATCTTTTCCGGCGGATTCAACCATTCCACGCCGCTGTACAGTCCTTCGGTGTTTTGCCGGAAAACGACAACGTTGATGTCGGGCTCAATCATCCTGCCGTCCAGCTGCTTGACGAAATTGAGCGGATTTCCCTTGAACGTTCGGCATGGCCGGATGCAGACGTCGAGGTTGAAATGCTGGCGCAGCCCGACGATGGGGCTGTAATACACAAACCCTTTGTTTTTCAGTTCCGGATTCAGTTCCTGTCGGCCAGGTCCTTAGGTTTTGATGTGATTGAACCGAACAAGCCGATTTTGTGCTTTTCCAGGAGATTTAGCGTGCGCCGTGGTAGTGGATCTCCTTCGCTGCGCCAGTATTCCCAGCCGATATCCGCGGGAATGTAGTTGGCCTTAAAACCCACGGCATCAAGAACCCTGAGCGCTTCAGGCAGCAAGGTCTTGCCTATGCCGTCTCCCGGCATCGTGACAATATTTCTTCTTTCCATACCGCCTCCTCACGGATAAATGTCGTGGATCCAGGATTCATGGGAGATAATCGACAAATCGGTTTCCGGCGCCTTATCCCTTTATCCCTTCTTCCCTTTATCCTTTCCTCCTTTGATCCCTAATCCTAAAACTAATGAGAGGAGAGGGACTGGGCGGTTCCGCCGCGGCGCACCTTGACCATTTCGGAAATGATGGACAGGGCAATTTCTTCGGGGGATTCCGCTTTTATATCCAGGCCGATTGGGGCATGAACTCTTTTAAGAAGCTCTTCGGGAATTCCATCTTCGTCCCTGAATCGGATAAAGCATGCCTTGATCCGTCTCCTGCTTCCGATCATGCCGATGTATTTTGCGGGGCTGTGGATTATTTCCCTCAGACACGGCTCGTCGAACTGGTGGCCGCGCGTAATGAGAACAATGTAAGTCTGAGGAGTGATTTCGATGCTGCGCAGGGTTTCCGCCATGTCCCCTACCAGAACTTCATCAACGTCAGGGAACCGTTCGCGGTTTGCATACATCACGCGGTCGTCGAGGACCGTGATATGAAATCCCAGGATTTTGGCAAATTTGACCAGCGGGATTGCCAGGTGTCCGGCGCCCACGATGATCACTTTTCGCATCGCAGTATTCACTTCGAAAAAGACTTCCGCCCTGCAGTCCGTCCCCGGCAGTGTCAGAGCCACCTGGCGGCATTTTTCTTTGCACAGCCTGGTTTCCGCTTCATGCAAGACCATTTTTAGCAGGTGTTTGTTGCGGATATTGCAGACCTTGACGGCGCCGTCGCGGATGAAGCACTTGTCGCCTGCAGCAGCATCCGGGCAATTTCCCGCATTTACGACAGTCGCAACGACTGCCGCCGCACCGTCCTTTTGTACCTGCAGGAATGCATCCGCCAATTTCGTGGCGAATGCGGCAGGGGCACCCCACCATGGATCGATAAAAACGTTCAGGATTCCGCCGCAAACGGCAGGGCTGTTGGACTCGATGTCATCCATGAGCTCGACCCTCACCATCGCGGGTTTTCGCGAGCGAATTGCCTGGACCGCTTCACGACGCACCTCCGCCTCCCCGCAGCCCCCTCCGACGGTTCCCAGGATTTCTCCCGATGAGGTTATGACCATCTGGGCTCCCACTTCACGGGGAGTCGAGCCCAGCGTCGAGACAATCGTGGCGACAGCCAGCGTCTCGCCTTCATCTAAAAACTGCCTGACCTGACGATACATGGTATTCATCCTTCGAAATCCACACTGCATGGCCTACAAAACAGCCAATAATCATTACCTCATTAAAGCCGCTTCGGCCAGCACATTTTGCAGCGGATGGTGGCTCGAGAGGGAAACGACTGACAACTGCCTGGTTGACGAGCAGGACCGGTTTCATAGAGAATTAAGAATGGGCTGAATGGAGCCGATTAAGCTTTTGTGAGTGTCATAGGTATTATCGATATGGCAAGAGAAACAGACCCGTTGAAATTCTCCTTGTCGAAGACAGTCCGAGCGATACGGATCTCACCATTGAGGCTTTTCAGGCTGGTGATATTCCGAGCAACCTGAGCCATGTTGAAGATGGTGTGGAAGCGATGGAGTTTCTGAACAGAAAAAACTCGTATGCAGGGGCTCCGAGGCCGGACCTGATATTGCTGGATCTGAATCTCCCGCGCAAAGATGGCAGGGAAGTTTTGGCGGAACTGAAATCGGATCCGGATCTGCGAACTATCCCTGTCGTGGTCTTGACTACTTCTAAGGATGACAGGGATATATACCAGGCGTATCAGCTGCAGGCAAACTGCTATATAGCCAAGCCCGTCGATTTCGAGCAATTTGTGAGTGTTTTGCGGGCGATTGAGCATTTCTGGCTTGAGGTGGCAGCCCTACCGACCATAATTTAATCCGACCGATAGAATGAGGCTTATGACAATTCGAAAATGCTGCGTTTTATTTGCCGTGTTCAGCACTTGTTTTTTCATGATGAGCTGCGGGCGGGCTCCTGAAAAGCGCTTCGAGCTGAAAGGCAAGGTTGTTTCGGTCGACAAGGCGCAACGCCAGGTCACGATCGACCATGAACAGATCCCCGGATTCATGGATGCCATGACGATGCCCTTTAGTGTCGGGGAGGACTGGGCCTGGAGGCGCTTGCGCCGGGACAGGCCATTCAGGCGACGTTGGTCGTGCAAGGCGACCGTTCCTGGATTGAAGGAATCAGGATCAGCCAGAGCGCGGCCGGCGGCCGCCGAAACGGCGCTCAATGCCCGGGATAGGCGAGGAGGTTCCCGACTTCAAACTTCTAAATCAGGATGATAACAAATCCGCCTTACGCAGTATCGCGGCCGTCCTCTGCTGCTCACCTTCATCTATACACGGTGCCCGCTTCCGGACTACTGTCCGCGGACGAGCCGTAATTTTTCGGAGGTTTATCGAGGGCTGAAATCAGTCGCCAAAGCCGGCCAGAAACCGCATCTCCTCACCGTTAGTTTCGACACCGAATACGACACGCCTGCGGTTCTGCGGGAGTATGCGCGCCGCTATATGAATCCTCCGGATTTCGGTGCATGGGAATTTGCCACGGGATCCCCGGAAGACATTAAAAAATTACCGGCTACTTCGGGCTTATTTATCGCAAGGAATCAGGTCAAATCACGCACTCACTGGTGACCGCTCTGATCGGGCCCGACGGCAAACTCAAACAAATTTTCCAGGGCAATGGATGGACTCCCAGCCAGGTTCTGAATGCATTCCGGCTTTCGCTCCTGAGTCTTCGGCCCGGGTCAATAGTAGAAAAACTGAGTTTGTACGACGAATTGTGAACGATCGGGCGAGTGATCCTTCAGGAACTTTCCGTATCCGGCTTTGATATTCAGTTTGTGTTTCTGAATCCAGTATGCGACCCCACCCTGGATCTTGCTGTCATCCAATGAGCTCGGATTGCTCAGGTCCCTCGAAGCGAATTGCACGAAAGGTCCGAGCCTGGCTTTCTTGAAATAGTACGAGCCCTCCAGCATCCAGTCATTTTGTTTCGGAAGCGATGTAAAAGTAGTGCCCCCATCGTAACGGGTAAAATCCGCCTGGATCGTCACTGCGTCGCCGTTTTGACTGGATGGTCCAAAAAGAAGTCCACGGAGTTTGCGCTGTAATTGCCTTGTCGGTCGAAGCTCGTGCCGAGAGCGATGATCTTTTTCTGGCCGTGCGTGGTGCCCGTATGAAGAAACCGGTGTCCGCTTCCAGCGGATACCAGACGAAGCGAGCCATGTAGCGATAGGGGAATTCCTCCGTCGTGATCTGTGTTGCCGCGATAGAGCCCCACGCGGTATTCGAAATGCTTATTTATATAACCCCGCGCCTGCAGCCCATAATCGCGGCCGGTTTTTGACCGCGTGGGAACGGAAGCCAAAAAGGAATAAGTTCCGTAGTCGATTGCCAGCAGGGATGCCGCCGATTGCCCGGCGTTGTGAGAAACAGGGACAAGAATCATGCCGCCGTCCAGCTGGAATTCCGGGCGGAATGCATAACTAACATACGCATCCTGAAGGAAGAATTCGTTTATTCTATCCCCGTTGGGGGCCTTCTTGCCCATAAGGGATTATCGCTTTCGACGAAAAAAGAAAGCTTTGGCGCAATTTTACCACCCGCAATAAATCGTATTCTGCGAAAGAAAACACTTTCGGAGCTATCTGTGCCTGCAATGTTTTCGAGTGATTCAAACTGGGGTTGAAGCAGAAAGCCGAAGGACACTGAAGTCTTTCCCTCGTTTAGCGTGAACTTCCACGGCGGGCCTGAGGCGTATATCGGCCGCGCGCAAGGCAACGCAATGATCCCGATGAACAAAAGGCAACGCATACTTCGCATCATATCAAGACTTCCCCAAAACAAAATTCCCAACGGAGATTACGGATCCCTGGGTGGCTTTTCAATATAAATATTTTCGGCCATTCAAAGCACGGGACTTTGGGGGATTAATCACTGCAGAAGATCATCGAACGATTTTTAGCATCAGGAAACGTTTCCCGTCTGGGCTGATTTCCAATGTCTGGTAATTATGTCCTTCTATCGCAAGATAGTTTCCTCGAAAAAGACCCCGCTGTTTCTCAAAGCTGAAGGTTGGCCCAGTCGTGACATGGACGGCCACGACCGCACGGCCACTACGAAAGAACAACTCTCGGCCGTTTGGCGACCATATAGGAGCATCTCCACCGTTTGTGGAAACCTGCCGCTTGCTTTTTAGCACTTGGGGGTAGGGGCTCACATAAACTTCATTCTGCCCTGATTCATCGGATGTATAAGCAATCCAACCTCCATCAGGTGAAATCCTTGGCTGGCTATTGAAATGTTTGTCACTTATTAGAAGCCTGTGGCTGTGATTCCCTTCGAAGGATACAATTCCAATATTAGTGGGGGCTTCTATATTCAGAGGAGCTTCGTAGAGAATCAGGCTTCTACCATCCTTCGACCAGCACCAGGGCGTTACTAATCGGTCTGCTACAGAAAAAAGCAATTCAGCCTCTCCACTACCGTCGACTGCCTTTCGAAGGACAACAAATTTTCCATTGCGACTCGACGCAAATACAATTTGTTTCCCATCCGGAGTCCAGAGAGGAGACCAACCATCAGTCACAAAATAAGCCATAGTCTTGCGAGCCAAGTCCCAGATCCAGATCTCACGGCTATTATTCGAGTTATGAGTCATCGCCACCCGAGTTCCATCAGGAGATATTCTGGGGTGCCGATATTCGTTTGCCGGGGCTGAAATTGGATCTTCCTTGCCCTCCCGATCTACCCAGACCAGAATTTTGCCGGAAGGTGCTGCAACTCCGTGTGATACCTCCCCCGAGGCCGCTGCTCTGATAATCCCAAACCCAACTCCGAATAGGGTCATTGCGACAGCGGTTGCAACCCAAATCAGGACTTTTGCCAGAACATCCGATTTGGGGCTGCGGTTTTTTGCCGGAAAGCCCCTTTCCATAATGCCTGTGGCAGGGCTGCTCAGTGATCCGCTTATCATGTGGATTTGTTCCTCCATGTCGACAGCCGTGCAATGCAATGAAAAGCAGGTCAGAAGATGGGATTATTGTAACGAAATTGGATAACGCAGAGCAATAGAGATCGAGCAGATGCAGAGGATGCAAATTGCTGCATTTCAATGTCTTCGGATCAGCGATTCATCAAAAAGAACGAGAAACGGCCTTCTGGGAAGTAACCAATTCCAGTGGTTGTATAACGCGCTAACCGTGGAAGCGAAATCCCCGACATTTATCGAGGTCGTGATCTGGAGCGCGCAGCTGGAGCATTATTGAAACTCCTCAGATTCTTGTGTCCCTGAAAAACGAAACAATCCAGTTTCGCGCGCTGGCAGTCAACCTTGGTTTTGGCGCTCAGTTGATATGATGTGGTATTGGCGACACACAGCCTTCGGGATGGTGGATTTACGATTTACGATTGACGAGCTAAAACAATCGTCAATCGTCAATCGTCATTCGTCAATTAGTTTATGATTTGTATATCCTCCGACATTCCTTGCTCATACGTGCTCCAGCCGGAGTTCATCCCGTAGGGGCATCGCTGCAAAACGGCTTCAATGCGTCGGATATTGCCCTTCTCTATCTTGAATAACTCCACTTGTTGCCATGTCCATGGCTCGGTAGGCCCTGCAACCATGTCGCGGCCAGCGGGTGTTTTCCAATGTCTCGTTTTGCCGGCGCCATGATCGAAGAAGTTGAAGGTGAATACGATTCCACGTTCGCGGTCCACCGCCACAAAACGGCGATCGCGAATCCGGGAAACAAAATGCATGAGGCCGGACTGAAACTGCTCTTTGCAGCCCCATGCGCTTGAATACACCATCTCCTTGAGTGGATCCGGTCTTTTCTCCCCGGGTTTTAGCGGAACGTTGGTAGCCCGGTTGCCATTTTCATAACGATCGCAGTCATCAGTAAAGGGATAATAGCCTTTGCCGTCATTCCTCTGCAATCCCGAGAAGTAGTAGTTCGCGGTCTTGATCATTTCCTCGCGGGACGGCCGCTCGGCCTCAGGGATCACTTCCATGTATACGGCATGCGGCGCGCCCATTTTTTCGATACTTTCGGCAGCCGATGGTGCAGGCTTACGCGTCGGATCCAACAGATTGCTCTCCGGCCGGATTACCAGCTGCTCTGCTTCAGCGATCAGCCCGTTTTGTATTTTCAGACGAAGCGCAATAGCGACGGGGTTGCCTACTCCGGGAGTTTGAGTTTCTTCCCGGGCCGTCCCGATAAAAGCAATTTGCTGGGTCTCAACATCCGGAATGTAAAATTTATAGGATCCCTTTCCGACCATGCTTGCCCAAAGCCCTTCATTCCCGAACGGCAGCTGCACTCCATTCTCGGTAAATCTAACGTTATCGGCAAAAAGAGTCTTACTCGGCTCATGGGCGAGCATCGCATCCATATACCGATCGACGTATTTCTCCAGGCATGCACGGTCGCAAGTGCTCCGGGGAACGGCAGTCGTCTGGGGCGCCGTACTCTCGGGTGCAGGCTTTTGACAGGCCACGCCCGTAAACAGCAAAAGTGAGATAACAGCAATGGCAAACAATTTCATCCTCATTGTATTTCTCCTTCGGCGAATAGAATAGGCTGCATCGTGTTTAGGGAATCGACGTTTCTGCATTCTGATATGCAAGGCTTATGTCATCCACCAACCGCCTTACGGATGTTTCGAGTGCGTCCGAAGCTTCAGAGTTGAGATTTTACTGCATAAAAGCGGTGTGGATATAGAAATTCGCCAAAGCCTACACAGAATTAGAGCTTCTAACGTCCTTTCTATTGCCGACTCCGAGAATTATCCGTTTCGCCGCGGGGATATGGGCTATGAATTTTGGGGGACACCAAAACTTCTCCCGTGTTTCCGGGGAGGCTATGGGACTATGATAAACGCTATGGATCCGCTAGCCATTTTCCATCCCATCGTCCGGGAATGGTTTGAGCGCCGGTTTACGGCTCCGACCGAGGCTCAAGCTCTAGGGTGGCCTGCAATTGCCCAGGGGAAACATACTCTGATTGCGGCGCCCACGGGTTCCGGGAAAACGCTGGCTGCTTTTCTTTTGTGCATCGACCGATTAATGCGCGCGGGCCTCCAGGGGGAGTTGCCCGATGCCGCTCAGGTAGCGTACGTTTCTCCCCTGAAGGCTTTGTCCAACGATATTCATCGGAATCTCTCACAGCCGCTCGAAGAAATTTCTCTGATTGCCAAGGAGCGGGGCTTGACGCTTCCGGACATCAGGATTGCAGTTCGAACCGGCGATACGCCTGCGCACGAGCGGCAGGCACGCGCGCGGAAGCCGCCTCACATCTGGATCACGACACCCGAGTCTCTCTATATCCTTTTAACCTCCGAAAGCGGGCGGCGCGGCCTGTCCGGAGTGCATACGCTCATATTGGATGAAATCCATTCCATAGCAGGAAACAAGCGAGGTTCCCATCTGGCGCTTTCCGTGGAACGGCTATGCGCTCTGACCGGAAAGCCCATCACGCGGATCGGTTTGAGCGCCACCATACATCCTATAGGCGAGGCTGCACGCTTTCTTGTGGGGACCTCCGGTATAGATTCGGATGGAACGCCGCACTGCGCTGTTATCGATACGGGCCACTCGCGCTCAATGGATTTGCAGGTGGAGATGCCCGATATGGAGCTTGGGCCGATCGCAACGCTCGAGCTATGGGAGGAGACGATTGCACGCATCGCGAGTCTTATCCGCGAGCAGCGGACGACTTTGGTCTTTGTCAATACGCGCCGCCTCGTGGAACGCGTGGCGCATCAGCTGTCGCAGAAGATCGGCGAGGAAAACATCGTAGCGCACCACGGAAGCCTGTCGCGCAAAACCAGGCTGCAGGCCGAAGAGCGCCTGAAGAGCGGCGATGTCCGGGTGTGCGTCGCGACCGCGTCGCTCGAGCTGGGGATCGACATCGGAGCCGTGGATCTCGTCTGCCAGATAGGGTCTCCCCGATCAATCGGCGTGCTCCTGCAGCGCGTGGGAAGATCCGGCCACAGACTGGGTGGGTTGCCCAGGGGCCGCGTCTTTCCGCTAACGCGCGATGAACTGATCGAATGTACCGCTCTCCTCTATGCGAACAGGAAGGGAGTACTGGATGCGCTCGCTGTTCCGCCCTGGCCCCTGGATATTCTTGCACAGCAGATCGTGGCCATGTGCGCGGCGGAGGAATGGAAAGTTGAGGATCTGTTCCAGGTTGTCCGCAATGCATATCCGTATGCCAGCCTTCCGCGCGCGTTTTACGATCGTGTTGTGACGATGCTTTCGGAAGGGTTTGCGGGGAAACTCGGACGCAGGTCGGCCTACCTCCATCATGACACTATCCACGGCATACTGCGGGGCCGGCGCGGCTCCCGACTGGCAGCGATAACCAGTGGCGGAGCAATTCCGGATAATGCCAATTATGATGTGATTGCGGATCCCGACGGCACCTATGTCGGCAGCGTCTATGAGGACTTTGCCGTCGAGAGTATGGCCGGCGATGTGTTTCTTCTCGGCAACACGTCATGGCGCATACGCCGCATTGAAAAAGGCAAAGTCCTGGTTGAGGACGCGCATGGTCAGGCGCCTAACATCCCATTCTGGATAGGCGAGGCTCCCGCAAGAACAAAGGAACTGTCACGCCTCGTGTCTGAAGTGCGTGAGGCAATGGATCTGCGGCTGCCGGACCGCGAGCCGTGCATGCGCTGGCTCATGGAGAATGTCGGAGTATCCTCGAATGCCGCGGAACAGGCCTGGGCGTATCTCGTGGAAGGGAAGCGCGTCCTGGGAACAGTGCCCACGGCTGCACACGTTGTTGCGGAGCGGTTCTTTGATGAAGCCGGGGGTACGCAGCTGGTAGTACACGCTCCCTTCGGCGCGAGGATCAATAAAGCCTGGGGATTATCGCTGCGCAACCGCTTGTCTCAAACATTCGGTTCTGATCTGCAAGCTTCCGCGACCGATGACGGCATCAATTTTTCTTTGAGCCCCGAGCATTCTTTCCCGCTGAGCGACTTCCTGCTTTTACTGCGTTCGCAGAATGTCGATGAGGCGCTGCTTCAGGCTGTCCTGGCCTCGCCGGTATTTGTGACCCGCTGGCGATGGACGGTTACACGGTCGCTGGCGCTGCTCCGCTTTACAGGAGGAAGGCGCGTCCCCCATCCGATCCAGCGCATGCGTTCCGATGATTTGTTGGCGCTCGTATTCCCGGAGCAGTCCCGCTTTTTGGATGGCGGAACTTTTCCCGGCGAGCCTGCGCCCGATCATCCGCTTGTGTTTGAAACTTTGCGGGACTGTTTCCATGAAGCAATGGATCTCGAGGGGCTCCGCCAGGTGATTCGCAAGATCGAATATGGAGAGATAGCATTCTCGGGCAAAGACACTCCCATGCCTTCTGTGTTCGCCCATCAGATCCTCAATGCCATGCCTTACGCATTTCTTGATGATGCGCCTCTTGAGGAGCGTCGGGCGCGTGCCGTGATCCTGCGTCGGGCGCTCCCTGAAAATGCGGATGACCTGGGGGTTCTCAATCCCGAGGCGATTCGCAGCGCCTCAGAAGATGCGTGGCCGGTGGTGCGGGATGCGGAGGAGTTGCATGACGCTCTGCTTGGATTAGTGCTGTTTCCTGAAGGCGAAGTCGGCTAGATTCCCGCGAGAGGCTTCCGACTGGATGGATTCTCTCGTCCGGGATGGCCGGGCTTTTCGTTTGGAGGCGAATGCCCGCGTGTATTGGGCTGGTGCGGGAACAGGGGAATGGGTCCATGCCGGAGGGAAATTACAGCTGAACTCGGTGCCGGAGGATTCGTTGCTCCTTCGGACGGTTAGGGGATGGATGGAAGCAAGCGGCCCGTTGACGGCCAGGGGATTAGCCGGCATGCTGGGTTTCCCGCTGGAGGATACGGCCGCCGCTCTGGTTCAACTGGAACGCGACGGCCAAGTCCTGCGAGGGTTATTTTCGGGCGTCGAGGAGGAGTTCTGTGATCGTCGTATATTAGCCCGGATCCATCGCGCCACGATCGCTCATCTGCGCCGGGAAATAGAACCTGTGCCTCCATCGATGTTTCTCAAACATCTTCTGGAATGGCAGCATATTGCTGACGGCGCCCAACTGATGGGAGAACAGGGAGTACTGGAAGTTGTCGATCAACTCCAGGGCTTCGAAACTGCCGGGGCCGCGTGGGAGGATGAGATCCTTCGCAGGAGAGTGGCGGATTATCAGCCTGCTTTTCTCGACAGCCTCTGTCTTGGAGGGGACGTTGTCTGGGGCAGATGGAGACGTCGTATGACGCAGGCGGAAGTGCCTGCGCGGCGCCCCGGCCTCACGCGCAGCGCGCCGCTCGGCCTGGGTTTGCGCGAGGATCTGCCCTGGCTGCTCGACCCGATGCCTGCCGACGAATCGGCATTGTCTGTGCCCGCACGGGATGTTCTGGATTTCCTGCGCCGCCGCGGCGCTTCTTTTTTCGCGGAGATAGGTTCTGCAACACGGCATCTGGCGTCAGAAGTGGAAGACGCGCTCTGGCAGCTTGTGGCGGCCGGTTTGGTAACGGCCGATTCCTTCACAGCCCTTCGATCCCTGGTAACCGGCGAAACCAGGAGAATGGAAAACTCCCGCCGGCGCAGGCGACAGCCGCGGCGGACGCGCGCAGGGCGATGGTCGCTTCTTGAAGCCACAGGCGACGGCCAGGGCAGCAGGACGGATTTCTGGGCGCAACAATACCTGCGCCGCTATGGGGTGCTTTGCCGGGAACTGCTCGTGCGGGAAACTTCGGCTCCGCTCTGGCGGGAGCTTCTTGCGGTTCTCCGCCGGTCTGAGGCCCGCGGAGAAATCCGTGGCGGGCGGTTTGTCGCAGGTTTGAATGGGGAGCAGTTCGCTTTGCCCGAAGCGCTCGATGCCCTGCGCGCTCTGCGCCGCAGGGAATCCAATGGACACTATGCAATGGTGTCCGCCTGCGATCCCCTGAACCTGGTGGGCATTTTGACCCCGGGTCCCAGGATCGCCGCGGTTCTAGGGAACCGGATCGTCTATCGGGATGGTGTGCCGGTCGCGGCCTCTGAAGGAGGCCAGGTCCGCATCCTGGCATCGGTGAATGCGGAGGAGCGCGCCCTGATGGACCGCTTGCTGGATGAGCGTCCCATTTTCCCGCCTGAGAACCTTTGATGCGAACAAATGCCCCATGCGCTCCACGGCAAGACGCCGGCGGAAGATTTTTCGCTTGCATGCGACTGAACAATTTTGTAATTTCATGGCTTGTGAATACATCTTTGTAGAATAAAAGACAGGACGGGACTCCATGCAAGCCGAAGAATCGCGCGAAACCAAAAAACTTTCCACCTTGCTTGAACTCAATAAAGCTCTTACCGGCACCCTCAACCTCAAGCATTCCCTGGCTCGAGTCCTTGAGATTCTGGAGCAGCGCCACGGGATGTTCATGAGCACTGTCATGCTGATGCGCGGGGATTCGGAGCTGCACATCGAAGCGTCCAACGGGATTTCGGCCGAAGGGCAGCGCGCTCATTACTCCCTTGGAGAGGGAATCAACGGCCGCGTAGTCGAAAGCGGGAAATCGATCGTTATCCCGCAGGCAAGCAAGGAGCCGTTGCTGTTGAACCGCGCCGCTCAGCGGAAGGGACTCAATGAGGAATTGACTTACATCTGCGTGCCCATCATCACCGGGCGCAAAATTATCGGGGCGCTCGGAGTGGATCTGCGCTTCAAAAAAGACCGGGAATATGAGCCGATCGTCAAGTTCCTCCGCGTTGCAGCCTGCATCATCGGCCAGGCGGTGAGAGTGGAGCGGCTGGTGGAGGCGGAAACCCAGCGTCTGGTGCAGGAGAATATCCACCTGCGCGAAGAATTGCGCGAGCGCTACGATTTTTCCAACATGATAGGCAGCAGCGGCGGCATGCGCCAGGTCTATGAGGCAATTTCGCAGGTCGCCAGCACGAACACGACAGTGCTGATCCGCGGCGAATCGGGCACCGGCAAAGAACTCATCGCGCATGCGCTCCACTATAACTCTCCGAGGGCCAAGAAGCCTTTCGTGAAGGTCAGTTGCGCCGCATTGCCTGAAACGCTTATCGAATCGGAGCTGTTTGGGTATGAAAAGGGGGCCTTTACCGGAGCGCAGACACGCAAGCCGGGACGCCTTGAAATGGCCGAAGGAGGCACGCTGTTCCTTGATGAAGTGGGCGATCTGAACCTGACCACGCAGGTGAAGCTGCTCCGGGTTATTCAAGCAAGGGAATTCGAGAGACTGGGGAGCACCGACACCATAAAAATCAACGTGCGATTGATTACGGCCACAAATAAAGATCTGGAAAAGGCGATCGCGGAGGGAAGCTTTCGGGAAGACCTCTACTATCGCCTGAACGTTTTCGCTATTTTTGTGCCGCCTCTGCGGGAGCGCAAGCCCGACGTAATGGCCCTTGCGGATTTCTTTCTGGAAAAATATTCCAAGGAACACGGGAAAAACATCCGGCGCATTTCCACGCCGGCTATCGACATGCTCATGAGCTACCACTGGCCCGGGAACGTGCGCGAGCTGGAAAACAGCATGGAGCGCGCCGTGCTGGTATGCGACGGCAACGTCATCTATGGGCATCATCTGCCGCCCACGCTGCAGACGGCAGAAGCTTCCGGTACAGCCGTACGCATGTCGCTCGCCGAGGCGATCGCTTCCTACGAAAAAGACCTGATCCAGGATGCGCTTAAAATGACGCGCGGCAATCGCAGCAAAGCTGCGCGCCAGCTCAACGCGACGGAGCGGATCCTGAATTATAAGGTAAAAAAATACAGCATCGACTGCCGCCGCTTCCGCAAATAAAAGCCGATGTCGATGCTCGGGGGGCCTACGCGTCAAGCTAAGGGAAACCAGGGCCAAAAGCGCGAGGCAACAGAACCCAGGATATTGGCGACCCGATAGATCCAGTCCCGCAGGGACGATGCAGCGCAGCCCAGCGCGAAGGCCGCAAGACGGCCGAAACCCTGGGTTAGCATCAAAAAGATACAGGCCCTGTAAGGGCGGCACAGCCTGCATCGCCCTTGCAGGGCTTAACCTAATTCCTATCCGTAACCCAGGGCTCCAGAGCCCGCTTTCGTGCGCTCTTCCACCCTGGGCTGTGCTGCTCCGCGCTTTCAGCGCTTTATTCCCCTTAGTTTGACGCGCATGCCTGGAGCGATGAGTTGCCTTGGGAGTGCGGGCTGGAGGTAGAACTAAATAATACAAATATGTATAATATGGTTTTAAATACTACTAGATTGTCGAAATAGCGCTACCCTCGCTTCGCACTGTCTCCCGCCTGGAATTAATCTAAACCGCTGTTTAAATTAAACATACATTCCAATTCGTGGCGATTGCCTCCCCTATCCGAATATTGGCACGGCATTTGCTGTAGTCCTGTCTGTCAAAGGAGATGGTGTGCAATGAAAAAGAAGATTATTACCCTTTCGGCGATCATGATCGCGTTGGTGGGCCTTCTGACTATTCTGGCCCGCTTTCACATATCCTCCGTCGTAAGCGGAGCCCCCGTGAAACTGGATTCCGCCGATACGGCCTGGGTGTCGATCTCCGCGGCGCTGGTGATGCTGATGACCCCGGCATTGGGATTTTTCTATGGCGGATTGGTGCGGCAAAAAAACGTGGTTTCGACGATCATGCAATGCTTGATCATATTTGCTTTGTCCACCGGCGTCTGGACTATCATTGGCTATACTCTGGCGTTCGGGCCGACACACGGCGGCTTTATCGGTGGTTTGAAATATGCCTTTCTTCACGGCGTAGGTGCGGCGCCGAATGAGGCGTACGCCCCAACCATTCCCGGATCGCTATTTTATTTCTTCCAGCTCAAGTTCGCGGCTATAACGCCGGCCCTCATCATTGGCGCCTTTGCGGAGCGCATTCGTTTCCGTTCGCTGCTAGTGTTTATCACCCTTTGGACAGTGGTGGTGTATGCGCCGGCTGCACACTGGGTCTGGGGCGTAGGCGGTTGGTTGCGCAACCTGGGTGCATTGGATTTTGCGGGCGGGACGGTCGTGCATGTTCTGGCCGGAGTCTCCGCTCTCGGATCGGCCATGGTGATCGGCCGCAGGAGCAAAGGCAGCCATTCGGCGCGGCCGAGCAATGTCCCATTTGTTATTCTAGGAGCCGCCCTGCTTTGGTTCGGCTGGTTCGGCTTCAACGCAGGGAGCGCGCTGGCAATTAACGGCATAGCGGTGAATGCGCTGGTGACCACCAATATTGCGGCTGCTTTCGCCTCTCTGAGCTGGATGACGGTGGATTGGGTGCTTTGGGGGAAGCCATCGGCAACAGGCGCGGCCACGGGAGCTGTGTGCGGACTGGTAGCGATTACACCGGCAGCCGGATATGTAGATTCCATGGCCGCTATTATCATCGGACTGCTGGTTGGCGTGATCTGCAATATGATGGTAGTTTTGCTCGATCGCACGGGACTGGATGACACCCTGGATGTTTTTGCATGCCACGGCATGGGCGGTATTTTCGGGGCGATCATTACCGGAGTCTTTGCGCAAAAGCTGATCAACCCAGCAGGCGCGGATGGATGGCTCTATGGCAATCCCAAACAGGTTCTCATCCAAATCGCCGCGGTTGCGGCTACGGCCATCTGGGGTTTTGTGATGTCGGTGGTTCTGCTGAAGATTATCGATTGGGTTATGGGACTGCGCGTGACACCGGAAGAAGAAGAAATGGGGTTGGATCTCTCCCAACACGGTGAATCAGCCTATAGCGTCGATTGATAGATGCAGTCAACAAAATGTTGCGGTCGGGGCTAGGTCTCCAAGGGTAAGGGAAAAATTGCCAGAGCCGGATGCTCCGGCCGCAGCAGTCTTCTGCCGGCAGCTTTTTGTCTTCGGCTAATGAATCCAATTTGGCCTGGAGGCCATGCGGCGATTCACTTCGGCAAACAACCAGTCTTCAATACCGTTTGCCATATAGAATTGCGGAAACAGCAGATTCTCCTCGGACGAAATCAGTCCTTCTTCCATTGCAGCCCGCGACAAATCCGTATGGGGATAGATCCGAATGCCGACACTTATTCTTAAAATATCAAGCTCAAGAGATTCTGCGAAATCAAGGCTCGCTTCCGCCGTATCTTTGGTCTCTCCCGGCCCACCGAGCAGGAGGAATCCCATTCTGCGGATATGGTGCTGGTGGAGCAATTCCGAAGCGCGCCGCACTTCTCCAGTTTGGAAGTGTTTGTGCATGCGCTGCAGCATTCGTTCCGAGCCGCTTTCGAAACCGATGCTCACTTCGGTGCATCCTGCTTTAGCCAGCATCTCAATCAGGTTCGGCGTAAGGCCTCCGGGAAAGAGAATGCATCTCCAGCGGATATTGAGACCAGCGGCGATGATTTGCGAACACAGCTGTGTTGCGTAAAAGGGCGGAAGGTTAAATGTATTGTCCACAAAGTAAAAGTTGCGGAAACCTTCTTCGACCCAGCGTGTAATCCAGGATACTACGGATTCAGGGGATCGCCAGCGCACCGATTTGCCTTCAATCGTGGGCGTGGAGCAGTAACTGCAGGACATCGGGCATCCGCGCCTCGACTGAACTGGGACGGGCGCGTCCCCGGTTCCGGAGAGAGTTCGCGCCAGGAGCGCCGGATCGGGCAACGGCAACGCATCCATTTCCTTGACGAATGTGCGCCGCACCGGTGCGGAATCTCCCTTACGAAAGAGCCCAGGCAAAGAATCAAGCTTTTCCCCCGCATGCATCCGCCGCAGCAGTTCGGGAAAGATCGTTTCCCCCTCGCCTTGAATTCCCATTTCGGCGTCCACGTAATTCAAAACCGCCCGGGGTAGGATGCTGAATCCGGCGCCGCCCAGGATGATGGGTGCTGTGCTTTCTTCCTTGCACCAGGCCACGGCTTCGCGGGCCTGGTCCAGCAGGAATTTCGTATTGCGCATTCGCTGGTCGTCGATATTCCGCACGGACACGCCGATCGCTTCAGGATTGAAGCTCTGAATTGCCTGCGCGACAGCCGCCCGGGGATCCTTTTCGACGAGGAAATCCAGCAGGCGCACTTCATGGCCGGATTTTTCCGCTGACGCCGCAATACAGGCAAGTCCCAGCGGAGGGACTCGTATATCCACGTCTTCTCGGTTCCCGGAGATCAGAAGCACTCGCATATCCGTCTTTAATCCTTCTTTGCATTGGGCTGCAAGGTTGAGACCAACCGCTCGACCAGCGGCCACTGCGTATCCTTGAGCTTTTTGTTTCCCTCAGGCAGCGAAAAGAATTCAGCCCGATCCACTTCGGGGAAACTCTGGTTGCGTCCCGACCCGGGCGGCCATTCCATTTCAAATAGATTGCTGCGAATGGGCTGGGAGGAATCGTAATCGCCTTCGAATGCCCAGCCGTATACGACCTTGCCTCCTTTTTGAGTGATGGATCCGAGCTCGACATAGGGGCCGCGTGGCTTAATGCCTGTTTCTTCCTCGAATTCACGAACGGCAGCATCCTGGAGCTTCTCGCCTGCAGGAGGTTCTCCTTTGGGAATTGTCCAGTACCCCTCGTCTTTCTTTTGAAATAGGGGCCCTCCCGGATGAGCGAGGAAGATCTGCAAGTCCCCCTCTCTGACGCGATACATCAGCAGGCCGGCACTGACGCGTGACTTCATGTATTTACTCTATCACCGAAATCCCCGGGACACAAAGCGCCCGACCTGGTTACGAAGAGGGAAGAGATGGAACACCATTGAAAAATTTGCCGGAAGCCACTAGGCTCTTGAAGTTATTCGCGGCAGCAAGATTCCGTCAACCTATTGCGAGGAGAATGTATGGTCTCTTTCCCCGGCATTGCGTGGCGTCAAAGCGCGCGCACAGGAATGTGGATCCTGATCAGCCTTTTGGGAGCCGGCGCCCTGAGTGCGGTCGCTTTGCGCAGAGATGAACCGATCAACGCGATGTGGATCATTGTCGCAGCGGTTTGCGTTTATGTGGTGGCGTACCGCTTTTATAGCCGATTCATCGCCTTGAAGGTGCTGCAACTGGATGATACCCGCGCGACGCCGGCGGAAAGGCTCGAGGATGGACGGGATTTCGTGCCGACCAACAAGTGGATTCTGCTGGGGCATCATTTCGCGGCCATCGCGGGACCCGGTCCCCTGGTGGGCCCCACGCTGGCCGCCCAGTTGGGCTATTTGCCCGGAACTCTCTGGCTGATTATCGGCGCGGTGCTGGGAGGGTGCGTGCAGGATTTTGTGATCCTGTTTGCGTCGATCCGCCGGAACGGAAAATCGCTGGGCCAGATAGCGAAAGAGGAGATCGGTCCTGTCGCCGGCTTTACCGCGCTGTGCGCGATTATCTCGATCCTGGTGATCCTGCTGGCCGTGATTGCGCTGGTGGTTACGAATGCCCTCAAGGCAAGCCCCTGGGGGACCTTCACTCTGGCGATGACCATACCGATCGCGCTATTGATGGGAATCTATCTGCGCTTCCTGCGCCCGGGCAAAGTTCTCGAGACCTCTCTCATGGGATTCATCCTGGTCATGGCAGCTGTCGTTGGCGGCCAATATATAGCTCAAGTGCCCTGGCTGGCCGCGCTCTTCACTTTTGACGCGCGCCATCTGGCGTGGATGATTATCGCCTATGGATTTGCGGCTTCCGTTCTGCCCGTATGGCTGCTCCTGGCGCCGCGCGATTATCTGAGCACTTTTATCAAACTTGGTACGATCTTGCTTCTCGCCCTGGGCATACTGGCTGTTCGGCCCACCCTGGCGATGCCTGCGCTATCGCGCTTCATTGACGGCACCGGGCCGGTTTTCTCCGGCAAGATCTTTCCTTTCGCATTCATCACAATCGCCTGCGGCGCAATTTCCGGTTTCCATGCATTGATCTCCTCCGGCACGACTCCGAAGCTGATCACAAAGGAAGGGCAGGCGCGGCTCATTGGCTATGGCTCGATGCTTATGGAATCGTTCGTCGGAATCATGGCTATGATCGCAGCCTGCGTCCTGCAGCCCGGAATCTACTTCGCCATCAACAGCCCTGCCGGAATTGTCGGAGCGGCTCCGGCTGCGGCAACGGCCATGATCTCTTCCTGGGGGTACCCTGTAACTCCGGCGGATATGCAGCAATTGACCAAGATCGTGGGCGAGCAGACCATGTTTTCCCGGACGGGAGGTGCACCCTCTCTCGCCGTCGGCATGGCACATATTTTTTCCCGGACTCTCGGCGGGCACACCTTCACGGCGATCTGGTATCACTTCGCCATCATGTTCGAAGCGCTTTTCATACTGACGGTCCTCGATGCAGGCAGCCGCGTCGGCCGGTTTCTCCTGCAGGACTTGCTGGGGCACGTCTGGAAGCCATTGGGCCGAACGAGCTGGTATCCAAGCGTGATTCTGACCAGCTTTCTAATTGTGGCCGGTTGGGGCTATTTCCTATATCAGGGAGTCATGGATCCGCTGGGAGGAATCAACAGCCTCTGGCCTCTTTTTGGAATCGCAAATCAACTGCTGGCCGTGGTCGCACTCTGTGTGGCGACCAGCATTCTGATCAAAATGAAAAAAGCGCGGTACTGCTGGGTGACGATCTTGCCGATGCTCTGGCTGGTCCTGGTGACCTTGACGGCCGGGTACCAGAAGATCTTCCACTCCGACCCGCGTATCGGATTTCTTTCCGAAGCCGGTCGATTAGAAAACAGGATAGCGGCGGGCATGGTGTCGCCGGAACAAATCGTCACCGTTCAAAGACAAATTTTCAACAACCGACTGGATGCTTTTGTCACCGGGCTTTTTCTCGCTATGGTGCTTGTGATTCTTATCGACTGCGCCCGGAACTGGTTGGCAATTCTGAGCCGCCGCAAAGTCCCGGTCTTATGTGAAGCGGAATATCAGCCTACAACCTATGATTGACAACTCAAATCTCGAATCTCGAATCTCGAATCTCGAATCCGAAGGATGCCAATGAGACTCTTGCGAAAGTGTTGGCATTTGTTGGGGCAAGTACTGGGAGAAGGGGAATACCTGCGATATTGCGAGCACCTCAAAGCAAAGCATCCGGAAAGAATGATCCCTACGCCCGAGGAATTCTATGTCAGCCGGCTGAACGAAAAGTATTCGCGCCCCAACCGGTGCTGCTGATGCTCAGACCTCTGGCTGGTGAAAGTGGTCGGCGAGTTCGAGCAGGTTCCGGATGATGAAATCGCATCCGGCTGCCTCCAGTTCTTCTTGCGGGCGGAAGCCTCCCAGCACGCCGCACGTGGTCACGCCTGCCGATTTCCCGGCCTGTATATCCACAGGGCTGTCTCCGACTATCGCCGTTTCGGAAGCCGCGGCTTTGCAGAAATCCATGGCCATATAAAGCGCTTCCGGGTCCGGCTTGCGCTTCTGCGTGCTGTCCCCGCCCAAAATGATGCGGAATCGGCTCCCGACGCCCAATCCTTCCAGGATGCGCCGGGAAAATCTTTCAGGCTTATTGCTCACGACCGCGAATCTTGCCCACGGAAGGCGATCCAGTCCCTCCTTTACGAGAGGAAACAGTTGCGTGCGGTCCAGCAGATGAATCTCGTATTCCTCCTGGAACAATGCGATGGCCTGTTGAACCTGATCACTTTCCGGCTTTCGGCTATTGGACGCGCGCAAGGAGCGTTCGATCAATTTTTGCATGCCTTCCCCGACAAAGTCGGCGACAAGAGTTTCCGGCAACTGCGGCATCTTCATGCGTGCAAGCACAAGGTTGAGCGTAGAGGTAATATCAGCCTTGGAGTCAATCAGGGTTCCGTCAAGGTCAAAGAGAAAAAGGCTGCAAGGGCGCGTGTTGGGCGGCATCATCTAGTGTCCCGTCCCAGAAGTTCGTTACATATCTCGTCGGCCCTCGACGACGCTGGCGGCGTTGGGCCTCCTCTGAATATTCCCGATATTCCATCGTCGGCCCGCCTTGCCATCCCCGCCGATGGCTCGCCGATATATACAACGAACTTCCGGGACGGGACACTAGCTCCCCAGAAGCATTAGGATATGGCTCAATTCCGGCAGTATCAGGGATTCCATAGCCAGCTTGCATGCCCGGGGACTGCCGGGCAGACAAAAAATAATCCTGCCCTTGATCGTGCCGGCTAACGCTCGGGACAGCATCGCAGCGCTTTTTACCTCGGCATAGCTGAGCAGCATGAAAAGCGAATTGAAGCCCGGGAGTTCCTTTTCCAGCATGCCGCGGACGGCTTCTACCGTGACGTCCAGCGGAGCCAGGCCAGTTCCGCCTGTAGTTATAATCGCCTGAATTTTCTTGTCCCGCACAAGCTCACGCACAGTGGCCCTGAGGATGCTGCGGCTGTCGGGAATAACTTTCCGGATGAGGACCTGATGCCCGTTTTCTTCCAGCAATTTCTGGATGACATCTCCCGACTTGTCGGTATCAAGAGAACGGGACATGGAAAGCGTGATGACGGCGACCCCGGCCGCACGATCCGATTTCTTTCGATGCTCTGCAACAGAATCTGCAAGTTTCCGACCAGCCATAACACATACCTCCCGGATTCCACTAAAATTGTGGGGCATGATGCCATGCTGCAGAAAATTTTTCAAAGGCGAATTTGTCCGCCTCTGCCACGAAGTCCCTTGAGAAATGCGGATTGAAGCGGTTTAGATCGCTGCAATTAATGCCATTGCCGTCGTTACGGCTTCTTCCGCGGTTCTGGCGTACGTGATGGGGAGAGCCGCTCCATCGGGCGCCGTCAAATCCCACGTATCCAGGCCGACCACAGGCGTGTGGCATTTCAGCGCGAGAGCTATTTCGGAAAGCGTCCCGAATGATCCATGGATGGCAATAATTACTTGGCTGGTCAAAACGTTGATGGCATTCCGGGCGTTTCCAATATCGGTGACTATCGGAATGTCGATGTACGGATTAGCTTCGCTCGCGCTGGCGCCCGGCAAAATGCCGATCGTGATCCCGCCGGCTTCCTGGGCGCCCTTTGCGGACGCTTCCATGACTCCACCTCTCCCTCCGCAAATCAGGATAGCTCCCTTGCTGCCAATCAGGTGCCCGACTTCGCGGGCGAGGTTGTATACCTCAGGCAAGCATAATGCGGGACCCACTACGCCTATTCTAGGCTTCTGCCGAAGTTCCATGGGATCGCTCCGATCATGTTAAGAAAAACAATTTTTGGAATCAGCTGCAAAACCTCTCAAGAACCGGATGGAAATTCGCAGAGCCGGCTAAAATCCGCCGCGAAATGCCCTGGACCCTTTCCTCTTCCGATTCATCAGTATAGGGAAGTGTTTCCGCCCGGCTGTCCAAAATGCTGCTGAGCCGGACCATGTGCACCATTTCGTGAGTCAAAATGTAAACCAGAAACGGGTGTAGATCCCGGAGCAGGTTTTCCCTCTTGGCGGCGGCAAGTATGCTCCTATCGTTAAGCTCGATGCGGTAGAAATTGAAAGGCTGGCTGGCGTGGATGCGCTCCAGGAGCCGGACGCGTGCAAACGTGGGATCGGGCAGTGGTTCCCACCCATGATCCACCTGCGTGAGCAAATCATAGCGGAGCTGTTCCCAGCGAAAAGGGGGGATGCAGTAATAGGCCGCAGTGCGGTCTTCCGCTTCAACAAGAGCTCGGAATACCAGGTATCGTCTGCGGGGCTGAAAAGGGCACAAGTCCCCCCCAAAAAATCAGGATTTGTTTTCAGAACCGGATGCAGTGCTCGGCGCATCCGTTGAAGTCTTGGTTGAAGTCTTGGTTTCTGCCGCCTTTTCAGGAGAAGCGTCGGCTTTGGGTTTCTCACTCGGGGCGCTTGAAGAGCGCTTGGCGTAATCGGTAAGGTACCAGCCCGTTCCCTTCAGCTGAAAACTGGACTGGCTGATCAATTTTTCCACCTTTCCCTGGCAGAACTTGCATTTGGACAAGGGTTCATCGGTAATTTTCTGAAACGCCTCAAACACCTCGCCGCATTTGGAGCATTGGTACTCGTAAATCGGCACTGGCTACACCTCCATACTATGAATGACGTAGCCAAATATAATCCCGAAGGAACCAAAGTCAAATGCCCGGCTGAAAAGTGCGGTTCTCCACTGACGGGCTGAATCTGTTTCAAGAACTCGCATTTGATGGGATTCAGCCCTATTTTCGCCTGCAACCGATTACTGGGCCTAGCCACCGAGGCGGCATGAACCTCGACTATCTTCGGCGATTGAAACTCTGAAGCGTGACAGTTGTCTAACCCATCGAATGGCGCGGTTCAGGATCAGCCAAGATTAAGCCGCTTGGTGACGCAATCTAGAAAAGGCGATTCCGACTCGATCCGACTCTGAGACATGCCGAGTCTTGAGCCCGGACCCACTTGTGTTCCATGTTTCCCCACGGATGGATTCAACTGGATCAATCTGCGAATTCGGCGCGAATGGGTTTCGGGATAATTTTTGCTTCGTAGGCACGATCGAAGAGCTGCTGCACCGCCTGCCGCCCTTCAGTCCCGTAATCCAGTGTTCTCTCGTTGACATACATGCCGACGAAGCGGTCCGCCGTCTTCGTGTCCAGGTCGCGCGCAAACTGCATCGCATGGTCCAGGGCTTCTTCCCGGTGGTCGAGCGCGTACTGAATACTTTCTTTTAAAAGACGCGAGAGGTCTCTGATGTCTTCCATCCCGAGATCTCTTCGGATGACGTTGCCTCCGAGCGGGAGCGGAAGTCGGGTTTGCTGATACCACCATTCGCCCAAATCCACAATCTTATGCAACTGCTGACTGGCATAAGTCAGTTGTCCTTCGTGTATGATGAGGCCGGCATCGACGGATCCCTTCTGGACCTCGTTCATAATCTGATCGAAAGGAATGACCACCGCCTCGAAATCCGGCTGGAACAGTTTGAGCGTCAGATACGCCGTTGTCATGGTGCCGGGAATCGCGATTCTTTTACCGCAGAGCGCCTCCTGGCTCCAGGGTTCGCGGGCGACCACCATCGGGCCGTACCGGTCCCCCATGCTGGCTCCCGAGGGAAGCAGCATGTATTTGTCTGCGATATAGACGTACGCGTGGAAGGAAATCGCCGTGATTTCGTATTCCCCGTTCAGCGCTTTGCGATTGAGCGTCTCGATATCCTGCAGCGTGTGACTGAAATGAAACTTGCCGGTGTCGAGTTTGTCTTTGGCCAGCGCGTAGAACATAAACGCGTCATCAGAATCCGGACTGTGTGCAATTCGTATTTCCATTTCTACCTTTCCTTCATTTCGGGTGGCCGAAAATCACGGTGCGAAAAAACGTCACTAGGGCCTTTTTGCGAATGCGGTCTCGTGCATGCAGCGGGATGAGACTTTTCAAAGGCCAACGAAGAAGAGTCATTTCATATTCCATGGTAAATCCGCTGCCGCACAAGTACCAGGAATACAGGAGCCCGAACAGCAGGCCGGGCGGCAGGAATCCTTCTCCCTTATTGATCGTAATCCTGTAAGTCCGGGCATCTGCGGGGTCCTCAGTCATCCGGGCCATCCGAAGATACGCTCTGAGCTGGGAATCGGCAAGAAAGCATTGCCTTGAGGAGGCGGGTTTGAGGACAATCTCGTAACAGCGGGCGCCATGTTGTTCGGTCCATCGGCGCGCCTCGATATACTGTCCCAGCAGAGATTCTCCCAGCGCGACAAGAAAATCTTCGCGGAGCCTCGAGGGATTGCCGAGCAGATCTTCATGCAGCTTGAGATACCGGTCGTCAGGATCATAATATCCGAGGATATTGTCAAGCTCCGTGCTGCGGTTCCATTCTTTATCCGGAATGACTACCGCTCCCCGGAAAAATCTCATGTGGGAAGGACGGATATCGCGGTTTTCCCAGACAATCTCCAGCAGGAAATCCTTTAGCACCGAAGGGCGAAAGTCCTTGCCGCTCAGGACATCTGTCATGGATTTCAGATAGTCGCAAAGCGACGGGCCTCGGCTCCAGCTGAATGTACGGCGCGTGCTCGCCTTCACGTCACGGGCGTGGGCTGTTTTTTGCGCTGCGGGACGCTTCAGGGCGTACCCCTTCCGTTTTTTCAGGTGTTTGTCGGCAAAGAGCAGCGTACGTATGGCCAGAGCTGAATCTGACGGGGTCGTGATGAATGACGCGGGTCTTAGTCTGGTATTCCGGCGAAAAGAGCGTAGCCTCGACGGGCTGGACGCCCATCGCCTCAACCTGGGGCCGGTCCAGGAGAATAGGGCTTTTGCCTTCCAGCGTGTAGTTGCGCAGGATACTTACGGGGATAGGGTCCAGATTGGCGCTTAATACAACGTCGAACATTCCCTCGATTCCATGCGGTATGTTTCGATCATAGGCCTCGATCAGCTCCGAAACCAGAAAGCCCCGCCGCTGGTTTTTGGGCGAAATGTCTGTTTCTCCTTCCTGCACCCAGGAGTTTGCGCCCAGCACTTTCAACGCACGGCGATTGGCGCGAATAGCGGCTACAATCGGCTCCAGCTGAAGGATAGGGATAATGCTCGTATACAGGCTGCCCGGGGCATAGACAATCAAGTCGGCATTTCTGATCGCAGTTTGAACGGCGGCGCCCACAACCGGCCTGCCCGCAAATTCGACAAACACCCGGTCCACCGGAGAATTGCGCCGCGACTGGGCCGATTTGCTCTGCCCATAGACTTCCACTCCGTTGATGTAGCGAATTTTCAACTGGCCGGGCGCGTCGGTCGCGGCGTGGATGCGTCCAGTGGGCGCTCCAATGAGATCGGCGATGGTGTCAATGCCGCTCTGTATTTCCCTCAAACCGGGGGAGCGGTTTGTCTTTCCACCCGCCGCTTTGAAAATGGCGGACGTGAGCAGCAGATTGCCCAGCGCGTGTCCGCCGGGAGAAATGGCCGGACCCGATCCTCGGGGAGAGAGATAGGTCCCAAGTTCGCAGAAAGCATCGGCTAGCGCTTTTGGACAGGCACGCCGCAGATCCGGAAGAACTGCAAGCAGCGGATTTGCGACGCATTTGAAACTCCGCTCTTCCTCGGGGAAGCGATGATTAAACAGGCTGTGGATCATTTTGATCAGATCCAGCGCTGCCCGCTGATGGAGTTTGTATTTACGCTCCAGATTTTCTATGAGAATCGATGAGAGCAGCAGCTTCCTTATGTCGCCCACGCCAATCATCCTGAGAGATTTCAAAAGCCGGCCTGTCGATCCCCCGTCATCGGTCGTGCACACAACAAAACTCAATTGCGGAAACTCCCGTTTCATCCCTACCATGGGCTGATCCGCCCAATCAGGCATTTGCGAGTTTCCGCCCGCAACAGTCGACAACCCCGTGCCTCCTCCAAGAATGACCACGCGGGTGTCCTGGTGATTGAAGCGCAGGACCTGTTCTGCCAGACGCTTGATATCCGGGGGCGCGTTGAATGCCAGGGATCCGGTGAGAAGGTAATCCATCAGGTGTTCGATGGGCGTTCGCAGGGGGTCCGGCTGCCAGGCCACCATTCTATGCAGTTCAGTCAACAGGTTCTTCGATGATTTTGCCGGCATGGAGTTAAATTGAGGAAGCTACAAAATTCCTCTTTTGAAGGCGTAGGAAACTGCCTGCGCTTTGCTGTGCAAATCCAGTTTCACAAGGATATTTTGGATGTGATTTCTGGCTGTGAAATGGCTGATACTGAGTTTTTGAGCCAGGCTTTTCGTGGAAAGGCCTTCCGCCAGCAGAGTCAACACTTCGATCTCCCTGTCGGACAGGGAAGCAGCCGTTTTATCCATAGCTGCAAATTTGGCGGCAGCAGCATTTCTCGGCAGTGCCTTGCCAGCGGAATTCTCCTTCGAGAGGAGATCGTGGGCTTCCATGTAAATTAGAAACTGCTCCAGCGCCAGCTCTTTGGTTTTCTCCTGCGTCACGTCGCGCAGAATGTGGGCCAGGAAAGGTTCTCCTCCGTCTGCGGGCGAGAGGACACTGACGTTCAGCCAGAGGGGCTTGTTATCTTTTCCCTGGAGCAATACGTCAAAGTTCTCTTGAGGCGTGCCGTTGAGTGCGTTGCTGTGGATTTTGCAGTTTTTGCTGCAGAGGGCCCTGTCCTGCCGCAATTTTCCCGAAATTACTTGATAGCATTCGTGGTTCAAAACGTCCGCTTCCGCGCATCCCAGGATTTTTTCGGCTCCCTTGTTCCATCGGAGAATGCGCTTTTCTGCATCCACGATGAAGACTCCGTCCGCCGTGTTGCAAAGTGTGTCAAAGTATTCTTTTTCACGCATGAGAACAATGCCTCCCGGCTTCCGCATGATCATACGGCTGCAAAAACTTCGGTCGCCGATAATCACGAAGATATCCGTGCAGCAAGAAACGGTCAGTCATTCGGGCTGTTACTGGATCCCGCGAAACTTGGATTGCAGGATTGCGATCTTTTCCTGGAGCGAAGGTTCGGGCCCCTTGGGCACAGGTTCTCTTTTCTCGCGCACTTCCTCGCTTTTTTCGGGTTTTCGCGGCTCATTTCTACGGAATGGACGGCGGCTGTCCCTCATCCTGCCGGGTCTCTGTTGGGCACCAGCGGAAGAAGGCTTTTCCGCAGGCGCTGCAGGGGATGTCGTGTCGACACCCGCCGCACTGTCCGGTGCAACTCCTTCCGGCCCGCGGCTGGCGCTCTGAGGTTTCGGTCCGCGGCGCTGCTGCGGCTGCTTCTTTTTCCGCCGTTGCAGGGCGGGCAGCAATGCTTTCATGGATAACCCTATCCGCTTCGTTTCCGGTTCGATGGAGATTACTTTGACTTGGACGACATCTCCGACTTTCACCGCTTCCCGCGGGTCGCGGATGAACCGGTTGGACATCTGGCTGAGGTGTACGAGCCCGTCCTGGCGGACGCCGATATCGACGAAGGCGCCGAAATTCGTGACGTTGGTTACTGTCCCTTCGAGCTCCATCCCCGGAGTAAGATCGGACATTTCCTTCACATCCGCACGGAACTTTGGAATCTTGAAAGTCCTTCGAGGATCTCTGCCTGGCCGTAGCAGCTCTTCACGGACGTCACGAAGCGTCGGAATTCCGGCTGTCTCCGTAGTGAAATCCTCAAGCTTCAGCGAAGAAATCAAATCCCTGTTCCCGACGAGATCGTTGACCTGGACGGACAGAGCCGCGGCCATTTTCTCCACGATCGGATAGGATTCAGGATGCACGGCAGTGCGGTCCAGCGCATTCTCTGCACCGGGGATTCGCAGAAATGCGGCGCACTGTTCAAAAGTAGCTTTATCCATTCCCACGGCCTGCATCATCGCAGTGCGAGACGCAAATGGACCCTGGGCTGTTCGGCTGGCGACCAGCTTGCGCGCCAGTTTATCGTTCAAGCCGGATACGTAGCGAAGCAGCGATTCCCCGCCGCTATTGACATTGACTCCGACTTTGTTGATGCAATATTGCACGGTCTGCAGCAGGCCGCGGTGCAGTTCCTTCTGATCCACGTCGTGCTGATATTGACCGACGCCGATTAATTTCGGATCAATTTTTACGAGTTCCGCAAGCGGATCCTGCAGACGGCGGGCGAGACTGACGGCACAACGCGCGGAAGCGCTCCAGTCGGGGAATTCCTCGCGCGCAAGACGGGACGAGGAATAAATGGCGATGCCGGCATCGTTGACTGCGGCAATCAGGATGTCGCCCAATCCTTCCTCTGCAATGATCTGCCGCAAAGCGGTTTCAAGCTCGCGCGAGCTTGTTCCCGCTCCGATGGAAATAGCCTGGACTTTGTGTTTGGCAATCAAATCCCGGAGAACGGTGCGGGCTCTCGCGGGTTCGTCAACCGGCTCCGGTGCTTTCTCCTCCGTCCCGGGTTCTGGATCCACGGCTACCGGTGCAGTCAACGGCTCGATTGCCGGAACTTCGGTGATGACGGCGCTTTCAGCTTCGGCGGACTCGACGGGTGGTGGATCGGAAATCACGGGCTCGGGAGAAAACTCGATGATCGCTTGTTCTGATTCGACGGGAGGGATAGGCAAGGCCGACGATTCGGGTATTGCCTCTGACGGCAACTCCTCTGCGATAGCTTCCTCTGCTACTGGAGCAGCGAACGTATCGGTGGAGGGTGTTTCCTCGGCAGGCGCTTCCTGGATATCCGGTTCGGCTGGGACAGCAGCTTCGTCGGAAGGCGCCGTCGCTGCTTCCACGGAAGGCTGTTCTTCAACCTGCACGGGTTCCGGTAGCGTAACCGCCACGGTTTGCGGAGCTTTCTGTGCCGGACGTTCCGGTGCAGGTTTGAACCGGATTTTTGCTCCTTCGAGGAACTGGCCGGTTTCGTTTACGACCGCGATGCTGCAATCATCGCCCTTACCCCAATCCACCCCCATGACAACGATGGGACCGGCGGGAGGCGAGAGCAGCAGGTTTGCCAGGTTTTCCTGGAACACACGGATTGCTTCCCGATCCGCCCGTTCCTTCAGCTGTGTGCGGACCTCGGTTTCGATCAACGGGCGTAGGATGCGGCTATAACATTCTCGCGCCGCGATCTCGAGGATGGGAGCGAAAATGGAGTCCTTGTCCTTGATGATCGAATTCAGGAGATAATCCAGAGCCTTCGCGTTGTCTCCTTCAATAGATGAAATGAGGATCCCCTCTTTGCATCCCCGGCGGATCGCCAGAACGCGGTGCGAGGGAATGGTCGTGACCGGTTCCCTGCGCTCGTAATACATCGTGTACTTCGTCTTCTGGCCGACTTTTGCGGGCACGACGTTGGAGATCAGGGATCCTTCGTTCCAAAGCATTTCGCGCAGGACCTTGCGGTATTCAAAATTCCCCCAGATCCATTCCGCGATGATGTCGATCGCGCCCTGGAGCGCCTGTTCCTGGGTTGTGACTCCCTTGGTCGGGTCCACGGTTACATTTACGTGTTCTTCGAGACCCCAGGCATCGGCGTCCTGGTTCCAGAAATACTCGGCCAGAGGTTCCAGACCCTTTTCGAGAGCTTCCGCAGCGCGGGTTTTCTTGCGCGGGCGGAACTGGTGGTGCAAATCATCCAGTTCGACTCTGGAGAAGCAGCTTTCGATGGTTTCCCGGAGTGCTTCGGTCAGCTTGCCCTGTTCATTAAGAAGCTTGAGCAGAGCAACCCGCTGATCCAGAACTTCTCGGTAATGCACCATGCGCTCGTGAATCGAGCGAACCTTGGCCTCATCCAGTCCGCCCGTAGCTTCTTTGCGGTAATGGACGATGAAGGGCCCCGTGGCGCCCTTCTCAAAAAGCGCGATGGTAGCGGCGACGGAGTTTTCCGGTATTGACGTTTCCTGAACAATTCTACCTATAATAGCAGCATCCATGGGCGATATTCTTACCGAGGTAGGGCCGAGAATCAACCTGTAAATTCAGCGCTCCTGCTCCGGCAATGGGTCAACGGCACTAAATTTAGGTTTCCGGACACGCTCCTTGCGAATTTGTCCGTTTATTTTGGGATATCCTGCATTGGTTCTGATCGGTTGAAAGATCAAATCGTGTGCCGCCGCTCTGGATAGATTTGCGCATGACTGGTAAGATGGTGAGGAATTCCCGAGGCGAAGTATGACTTCAGACAATGATGCAGGATCAGGAATTGTGCACCCCCTGCCTCCACGGATGGATGCGGCCAACAGTCTGCTCCGGCGCAGGAATCAGCCGCTCAGCGTTTTCTTTTCGCCCAAGACGGTCGCAGTGCTCGGCGCCACTGAAAGCGCCGGAAGCATGGGACGCACGGTATTGTGGAACCTGGTCACCAATCCTTTCGGCGGCACGGTCTTCCCTGTAAATCCGGAACGCACCAGCGTTCTCGGCATCAAGGCGTACCCGAGCATCTCTGCCGTCCCCGAAAAAGTCGAGTTGGCCGTCATTGCAACTCCTCCGGAAACGGTTCCCCGGCTTATCACGGAATGCGTCGACGCGGGCGTGCAGGGCGCGATTATCGTTTCAGCCGGATTCAAGGAAATCGGTCCCGACGGTCTCAGGCTGGAGGAGCAGATCCTGGAGAATGCCAGGCGCGGCAGCCTGCGCATCATCGGCCCCAACTGCCTGGGAGTCATGAGCCCCTTAACCGGGCTGAACGCCACATTCGCGGTCGGAATGGCGAGGCCCGGCAACGTGGCCTTTATCAGCCAGAGCGGAGCACTGTGCACTTCCGTGCTGGATTGGAGCCTTCGGGAAATGGTGGGTTTCAGCTGCTTTATTTCGATCGGTTCCATGATCGATGTTGGCTGGGGCGACCTTATCGATTATCTGGGAGACGATCAGAGCACCCGCAGCATCGTGATGTACATGGAATCCATCGGCGACGCGCGGTCCTTTCTTTCTGCGGCGCGGGAAGTGGCGCTTACCAAGCCTATTATCGTGATCAAAGCGGGACGCACGGAAGCGGCCGTAAGAGCTGCAGCGTCCCACACCGGCGCACTGACGGGATCGGATGAGGTGCTGGATGCGGCTTTTCGGCGCGGGGGAGTGCTGCGCGTCAATAATATTTCCGACCTGTTTGATATGGCGGAAGTGCTGGCGAAGCAGCCCAAACCAAAGGGGCCCCGCCTGGCGATTATTTCCAATGCCGGAGGGCCGGGCGTGCTTGCGACCGACGCTCTGATCCGCAGCGGAGGGGAACTGGCAAGTCTTTCGCAAAAATCCCTGCTTGCCCTCGATCAGCTCTTGCCGCGGCACTGGAGCCACAACAATCCAATCGATATCCTCGGAGACGCTTCTCCGGAGCGTTATGTCCGGTCTATCGAGATCGCGGCCAAAGATCCGAATACGGACGGAGTTCTTGTGATCCTGGCGCCCCAGGCGAATACGGATCCCACCAGGACCGCCGAACAATTGAGACCGTTGGCCAGGCTGGACGGCAAGCCGATCCTTGCGAGCTGGATGGGCGGCGTTGAAGTGGCGGCAGGCGAGGCAATTCTCAATCGCAGCAATATCCCGACGTTCCCATATCCTGATACCGCTGTGCGCGCTTTCAATTATATGTGGCGCTATACCTATAATCTGCGCGGGCTTTATGAAACTCCCGCATTGCCCCAGGCCCCGGATTCCGTGGGCGATCGCGCGCTGGCCGAAGATATGATTCGCGGCGCGCGCGCATCCGGCCGGACTCTTCTGAACGAATTCGAATCCAAGCGGATCATGGAGGCGTATGGCATTCCGGTCGTCGAAACCAGGATGGCGGCGGACGAAGAGGAAGCGGTGCAGGCGGCGGAACAGATCGGCTACCCTGTAGTATTGAAACTTGCATCCGGAACTATCGCGCATAAATCCCAAGCGGGCGGTGTATTGCTTAACCTCGCCAACGCGGCGGCGGTCCGGAAAGCGTTTCGCAAAATTCTTACGACCATAAAGGAATCGCACGGCCCGGAGCATTTCCAGGGCGTCACCGTGCAGCCGATGGTCCCGCTCGACGGGTACGATCTTATCCTGGGGAGCAGTCTGGATCCGCAGTTCGGCCCGGTCCTCCTGTTCGGGTCCGGAGGGCGCCTCCTTGACTTCTACCAGGATCGTGCGCTCGCGCTCCCGCCGCTGAACATGACGCTGGCGCGCCGGGCCATGGAGCAGACGAATGTATATACGGCGCTTGAAAAAATGCGCCGGAATTTCGACCTGACTGTATTGGAGCAGATCCTGGTCAATTTCAGCCTTCTCGTTGTCGAACAGCGGTGGATCAAGGAGATCGATGTCAATCCTCTCCTGGTAACATCGGAGCGGGTCGTGGCCCTGGATGCGCGCGTTGTTTTGCATGGGCCGGAGGCCACGCTGGAGTCGCTACCGGAACTCGCCATACGTCCCTATCCGACCAGGTATGTGGCCCCATGGACAATGCAGGACGGAACTCGGGTGACCATTCGTCCCATTCGGCCGGAAGATGAACCGTTGATGGTAAAGTTCCATGAGACGCTTTCGGAACGCAGCGTGTACTTCCGCTACTTTCACGCCATGCAACTCACGCAGCGCATCGCGCACGACCGGCTCACCCGCATCTGCTTCATCGATTACGAGCGGGAAATGGCGCTCGTCGTGCTGCGAAACACTGCGCAAACGGCGGAATCCGAAATCCTCGGCGTGGGCCGTTTGACCAAAATCCAGGGTTCCGGTGAAGGGGAGTTTGCCATCCTCGTCAGCGACAACTGGCATCATCACGGGTTGGGAGTCGAACTGCTGAAGCGTCTCGTGGATATAGGGCGCGACGAAAAGCTGATTCGAATATTTGGGGACATCCTGCCGGAAAATCACGATATGCTGAGAGTCTGCGACAAGCTTGGTTTCCGCCACAAATATTCGGCGGAGGAGCGTGTCGTCAGAGCCGAAATTGCGCTATAGTGATTCTGTTCGCAGGGACGCAGCAAAATAGCCCTGCCGCTTTATGAATTCATTATTATCGGAGATGTTTTATGGACTTGACCACGAGATACCTGGGATTGAACCTGCGCACGCCGCTGGTGCCATCGGCCTCGCCGCTTTCGGATGAAGTCGACGACATCAAACGCCTGGAGGATGCCGGAGCCGCTGCGGTTGTGATGCATTCGCTCTTCGAAGAGCAGGTCCGGAGCGAGCAGGAAACGGTTCAATATCACTTGATGTACGGTACCGACAGTTTCCCGGAGTCGCTCACATTTTTTCCCAAACCGGCCGAGTTTATCGCCGGTCCGGAGGAATATCTCGGCAAGATCCGAAAAGCCAAAGAGGCGGTCCGCATCCCCGTGATCGCAAGCCTGAATGGCTCCGCGATTGGCGGTTGGGTGGATTACGCTAAAAATATCCAGCAGGCTGGAGCGGATGCGCTTGAACTTAATATTTACTATATTCCTACGGAACTGGACCGGTCTGCAGCGGAGGTTGAACAGACGTATGTCGATATCGTCAAAGCCGTAAAATCGGTGACCAGCATCCCGGTTGCGGTTAAGTTGAGCCCGTTTTTCAGCAATATGGCCAACATGGCAAAACGGCTGGATCAGGCGGGAGCAAACGGTTTGGTGCTGTTTAACCGCTTTTATCAGCCGGATGTGAACCTGGACGTGCTGGAAGTGCAGCCAAATCTGCACCTCAGCACTTCGCACGAAATGCGGTTGCCCTTGCGGTGGCTTGCCATCCTGTACGGGCGCATCAAAGCGGACATGGCTGCGACCAGCGGGATTCACACCGCCGAGGATGCCATCAAGATGCTGATGGTAGGCGCTGATGTGACGATGCTCTGCTCCGTCCTATTCCGCAAGGGTTTGGGCGCCATCAAGGAAATTGAATCAGCCATGTGTGACTGGATGGTGGAGCACGATTACCAGTCCGTGCGTCAACTGCAGGGGACGATGAGCCAGAAATATTGCGCCGATCCCGCGGCCTTCGAACGGGCGCTGTATATGCGCGCCATCATGTCCTACAAACCGGCATAGTCTCAGCGTATGTGATCGGGGCTTCAGAGCTATCTCAAAACTACAGTCTATGGCCGTGACATGTAGTGCCTGGTCGGTCTGGTCGAAAAAGCTGGCTCTATCGCTGTGACACTCGATCCCGATACGACCCATCCGAATGTCATGCCAGGTTTGAGACAGTCTCTTCAACCCCGACCCAATGAGAATAAGCGGCTTGTGTTGCCCTCGATTACGAATTTGCCTTCCAGAATCCCTCGACATGGCTCTTGATCGCATACCGGCTGCCGTCGGTTTCGAAGGTTATGGCCCCTTCATCCAGAGTAAGAAATGGCTGCACCCTGTGCTGCAGTAACCGTGCCATTGTCTCGCGCGAGGGGTGGCCGAACGGATTATTGCGCCCCACGGATACAACAGCCCAACGGGGCTGCGCACGATCCAGCAATGCCTGCGTTGTTCCCCAACGGCTGCCGTGATGCGCAACTTTCAGAAGATAGCTATGCAGGTCCTCCTCTTTTGCCAGGACCTCCCGTTCTCCCGCTTTTTCCAGGTCGCCCGTCAGCAGAGCCGAAAAATTTCCATATGAAAATTTAAGTACGATAGAATTTTCGTTTGATGAGACGAGTGTGGAATCAGAGCGCGGATGGAGCACGCGCACCGAGACCGCTCCAACCTGTTCCTCCATCCCCGCGCGCAAAAGGATGACAGGAACGCGTCGTTCCCGGGCAATTTTAAAAATCCCCTCAAGAACCGCATCGGGCTTGTTCCGCGCATAGCCCAATTTCAAAACACGGAAATTTTTCACCACAGCGGGAATGCCTCCGGCATGGTCCTGGTCTGCATGCGAAAGGATTAACCTGTCAAGCCGCGGAATCCATTTCTGCCACAAATACCGGCTCACAACCGCTTCCCCGATGTCGAATGCATAGGAGTTCTCTTCGTATGCGGGGGCAAGCCGAAGGCCGCCGGCATCCAGGAGCCATGTCCGTTTGTCGGGAAAACAAATGACGATGGAATCCCCTTCGCCCACATCGAGAAAAGTGAAGCTGAGGATCGATGCATTCCTCTCCCATACGGGCGCATACGGATTGCGAAGCATGTCTCTGCCCTCTCTGTATAGGCCGTTCAATAGCGGCATTGAGCTGCACGCTAAGAACGCAAGCAGCGCGACGATGTACACGCAAGGGATCCAGAACCTGCGCCATTCGAAAAAGCTCCAGATCAACAGGAGCAGGATGCCGCCCAATACCCATGCTGGCGAGGGAGTCGGGCAGCGCTGCCAGGCGCCGTGCATGGTTGTGATAAGAGCGGCCCAATGAAGAAGATGCGATGCCAGTGATCCGGCCAACGCAATCAGCGCCGGCCCGAAAAATGGGCAGGCCGTTCGCCAGCGACGCGGTGATGCCGGCAGCCAGAACCACAGAAGAGAAGGGAACGATCACCAGATTCGCCAGCGGCGAGATCCAGCTCATTCGGTTGAAGCTAAACGCAAGGAGCGGTTCGAGCCAGAGCTGCACGGAAACGGATGTGAGGAGCATGCCTGTGATCGCCAATCCCGCGCCGCCGATGGTACGGCAAATCCACAGGAGCGTTTGCGAGGGCAAGCGTGGCCGCGAATCCAGTATCTCTTCGACAAGGATTTCGCAGCGCGTGCGCAACCATCGGCCGCGGCGGTGCCATGGCCCTGGTTGCAGAAAGAGACGTTCCGCTTTGCCCGCATGCATCAACGGATCCCAGAGAGGTTTCAGATATTTTTGCATCGCAGGGATTGCCGTCATGGCGATTGCCATGACGGATAGAAATGAAAGCTGGAATCCGGTCTCAAACAGCCAGTTGGGCTGCGCGACAAGCAGAATGAGCGCTGCGGCCAGCAGAATGTTTACGGCGTCCGCGCGGCGGAAGATCATTCTTGCGGTCAAATACAGCAGAAACATCCAGAGACAGCGCGTGATGCTTGCCTGGAAGCCGACGACGCATGTGTAGAGAAGGATCACGAAGGCGGCCATGAGATAGCGGAGACGTTCCGGTAGACCGATGCATTTGAAAAAATGAAGGAGCAGCCCAGCAATCCATGCGACATGCAGTCCCGAAATGACCAGGACATGATAGGTTCCCGAATTCTGGAATGTCTCTCGGGTGGCTTTATTGAGGCCGGAATAATCTCCTATAACGAGACTTGCCAGCACTGCCGCCGGCTGGCCGTTTTCAAGGTTCGCAATGGGATCCAGGCTCCTATGCACATGCGAGCTTGTTGCCGCTGCCAGCTTAGTCCATGGATTGGAGCAGCCGCCGGATATCCTTTCCAGCAAGCGGGTGGATTTTATCCTGCCGAGTACAAAGATCCCTCGTCGCGCAAGCAGTCCGGCCCTGTCTGACGATCCCGGATTTTCATAATTGCGGGGCACCTGCCAGACGGCCCAGCCCCGGATTCTGTCGCCGCGAATCAGATCCGCCGACCGTTCCGTGGATCCGTCACCGCTGGGCTGTGCAACTCTCAAAATCCCTTTACCTGTGCAGGCAACCCATCGATCCCTTTGAAGAAATGCATTCAGCTCGACGGTGGTAACACTGTCCTGCCCATGTCTTACGCTATCTTCGACCACGCATCCTTCAAACGAAACGGGTTCGTTCAAAGAGAATGCCTGCCGGGCAAGCAGATAACGCAGGTCTTTGTCGGAATACCCGTCGCGCTGCGCGAGCGCCATCAACAATCCGCTTATGGCGATCGCAGCAAGACCGGCGACCAGCGATAGAGCAATCCGGTCCCTGCGCAAGGCCAGAAAGGAGGCGCAAGCCAACAAAACGCCTGCGGCCGCAAGTGTCGCCAAACGAGTATGCCCGGCAGAGTGGAGACGCGGCTATGCCGGCAGCGAAGAAAAGCGCTATAGCGGCTGCAGGGCGAGCGGATTGACGATTTAAGATTGACGATTTACGATTGAAAACCTTCTTGAGATGCTCGCGCATATCCGAAAATGATCAGAACTGGCCGGCTGAGTAGTGCTCGCCCTATTTGCCCAACCCATCGATGCAGAGATAAATCCGGGGAGTATGTTTCCAATCGTCAATGGTAAATCGTCAATTCCTACTAAGTCGTACTACCGTCTCGAAATGAAATGTTTGAGGGAACATATCCAGGCCTTGCACTAAATCGATCCTGTAATCGCGAGATGAAATGCAGGCAAGGTCCCTGCTGAGGGTTTGAGGATCGCAGGAAACATAGATAATGGTTGCAGGCGCCAGTTTGTTGATTTGCTCCATGACGTCTGTTCCGGCTCCAGACCGGGGAGGGTCGAGCACAATGAGATCAAATTTGTTTGATGCGGAGGATCCTTCCGATTTCATCCAGGCAGCGGCGTCTGTGCAGACGGTCTGAATGTTGCGGAATCCGGCTGCCGAAGCATTCGATGAGCACAAACGGCACGCCTCCGGCGAACTCTCCACTGCCACGATTTTTGCGAACTGGCGTGCAAGCGGCAGCGAAAATAAACCGACTCCCGAGAAGAGATCGAGGGCGGAGTCGCGACCCTTGTTCGCCGATAATTCATGGACGAGCGCAGCAAGCTCCAAAACCATGAAGTCGTTGGCCTGAAAGAATACCGATGCGGTAACGGAATAATGGAAGCCGCCCACTTTTCTCCTGAGGATCACGTCCTCCGCTCTTCGGGTCCCAAGCAGGGGCAGTCCTCCGTCGCCCGGTTCGGCGCCGACGCGGGCTGTTGCCCATGTGCCCTCCTCGTGGGAGCAGGCCATATCCATTTCCTGCGGACTCGCATCGAGATCGACTTTGATTTTGAATTGCTTCAGGGCACTCAGTGCTTCGTTGAGAGAAGGTCGCAGCAAAGGGCAATTATCTATGTCTTCAACAACATGGGATCGGTGCCGAAAAAAGCCGACGGAAGCTCTTTCCCCGGTTCCGCGCGTCTGGACCCGCGCGCGCGATCTATAGCCCAGCGGTTGCATGCACGCATTCATGATAATCGGCAATTCGCGGGTTTCAGGGAACCGGTGATGCATTGTTTCTTCGAGGATCCGTCGTTTGGCTTCTACCTGTCGCAGATATTCCAGTTGCTGCAAGTGGCATCCGCCGCATTTTCCAAAATGAGGGCATGCCGGCGCCACACGCCCGTCTCCGGGCTTCAGGATCTGCGCTATTTCTGCTCGAATGAACGTCTTTTTTTCTTCGACCGGGTGCACGCGCAGACGATCGCCGGGAACAGAGAAGGGCACAAAGATCACCTTGCCCAGGTGTTTGCCAAGACCCATGCCTCCGTAGACGAGTTTCTCGATTGTAACGTCAAATGTTTTGGGTGATTTCGCTGGTTTGTTCATAAACAAATTTTCCCGCTGTTTTCATGTGGGGCCGGGCTTCAGCGTCCGTCTCAAAAACTCGCATTGCGCGGGCTTACAGCCCTTCACTTGCTTTTGCGCTCTTTTCCTGGGACTTCGCCCCAGGCTGGTATAGACCACGCCTTCGGCGCTTAAAGCCTCTAATCTTACAGCTGTTTAAGCGCCGAAGGCGCGTTCTATATCAGCCTAGGGCGAAGCCCTAGGAATGAAACGACATATAAGAAAAGGGCTGTAAGCCCGCTCAATGAGCAGGTTTTGAGTCAGTTTCTTCGGCCCCGACGCACACATCGGATTTGTTCGGCTATAAATGAAAGAGACTGAATTCGCCGATGCCGAATTTTTTGTGTGCTTTGTCGCACATGAAATTGCCATAAATTTTGTCGTAGGTTTCCTTCGGCAATCTCTTTTTATAGACCTTGAGTTCCTTCTTTGCTTCCTTCTCCCACTCCAGAGCCTCTTCCGGAGCGACGCACGCGCGCAATTCCTCGACGAGCAGCCGGTCAATGAGAACGAAATCCCGTTCCAGGGATTCCGAATCCATCCTGGTGCCGGATTCCAGGTTGCGCCGCAGTTCTTCGAGGCGCTCCAGCACCCGGCTCATTCCTTCCGGAGTCTCTACAGGATATTGTTTCGCGATCAGGCTTTTTATTTCACCAATTCTTGCAGAAATAAATTCGAATAATTCCTGCAAGTCCGGTCCCTGTTTGTTATCGGATGCACGCTCGCCGGCGGCGGACGCATCCTCGGCCTCTTCCGGGTGTTCCCCCACGCGGGATTCCAGGTGTCCGGCATATTCCGCCATGACGCTGTCGTGGCAATAGCAGAGACTGCTGACCTTCGAACTACCGCGTCCCTGCCGGGCAAAGAATCCGTCCATGGCGATATCAATGCCGCGCAACGCTACATGCAGCGGAACGCCGGCGTCGCGCCATGTGGCAATCAATCCCCAATCCATGGGAGAAATGAGCAGGTGCTTGCCGCGCCTTCTCACAAAATGCTCTTCGATTTCAGTGAAATAGTTGTAGTAGTTCATTCTGTCCTGTTAAAAAACTGATTGTGCCATAAACAGGAGCCAGAAGTCAGGAGTCAGAAAACAGAATAACTACGGATCAGCGCTTCAGGTCCGTTTTCAAGGGAGGCGGAGGCATCGGACTGGGCACAACGTCAAAAGTGATCACGCCGAGCGTTTGACCCCGCATGGTTTCCACCGCAACGCGCCATGTTCCCGGAGTAATTCCGCGCTTGAATGTGTATCCGCGATATCCGTTTTCGCGCCCCGCCGAGATTTCAAATGGCAATTGATCGGTTTGCACCCAGCCGTCCGCTGTTTTGTGGCTCCAAACATGGCGCACGCGGACACGCAATTTGCCGGGTGCAAAAATCGACGTATAGCAAAAAACCCTGTCTCCCGGAGACAGATAAAAAGGAGATTCCCAGTCAATCCAGAATCGCCACGCCGAAGGGGCCACATATTTCACTTCATAGCCTGCCGGTGTTATTGTTGACTTTGTGGAATATGCCTACGTCTTTCAATGCCAGCGGGACCGGAGGAATCAGGTTGGCAAAATATAATACGTTTACTATCAGCACTACGGACAGCATCCATCCGGCGATCGGTTTCATGCGGTGCTTCCAGCCGTCCGGGTGAAAGAGAAATCCTAAGAAAAACACGAACAGGCTGACGAGGAGACTGGTCAATCCCGCAAGCAGAAAAATTTTCTCATTCACGTCCGCCAGGAGGACCGGGAGGAAGAAGGCGAGAAAGGAAAGAAAGCAGAAGCTGTAGAGGATAGCAAGGAGCACATGGTTTTGCAGCCGGCGCTGCAGAAATTCATTGGCGAACAAGAGAAAAACCAGGATCAGGAAGAAGAACTGGGTACGTGTGAAGGAAGCGCTTTTGAAATAAAAGACGACATAGCTCGAGAACAGGCCTCCAAAACAGAACTGCATAGCCCATGGGAAGTACGGTTCCATTTTGAGCAGCCACCCCGGTGGAGCTATGCCGCATTGCCGCCGCAGGGTGAAAACGATCAGGGTGCCGATGAGGATCAGGTAAAAGAGCAGGATGATATTGTCGATCGGGTTGTCGACGCGCGTCATCGTCAATGAATCCCAGAGGAATCCGATGACGAATATGGCGATGGCGACATACTTCTCATGTTTCTCGTACAGCTCTGCAATCTTGGCTTTTGTTTTGCCGCGCAGCGAGGTTGGTGCGGATTTTTCAGATTCAGAAATTACCGGCTGTGGTGTTTGGTCCATTCCTGGCAGATTCCGGATTCCGGATTCCGGATTCCGAATTCCGAATTGCGTCTAATCTGGAATTTGGAATCTGAAATCCGGAATCGATGGTATTCATGAGGGTTAATGCTTGAAATGGCGAATACCCGTAAAGATCATTGTGATGTCGTGTTCATTGGCGGCATCGATAACTTCCTGGTCGCGCACGGACCCGCCCGGCTGAATGATAGCCCGCACGCCATGGCTTGCGGCAACCAGCAGTCCGTCGGAAAACGGGAAAAACGCATCCGAGGCCAGGGCGCAACCCTGCAGAGGAAGAGTTGCTTTTAAGGCTCCCCATTTGACGGCATCGACACGGCTTGTCTGTCCCGCTCCGATTCCCAGCATCCGCGAGGCGTTGGCAAAGACGATGGCATTGGACTTCACGTGCTTTACCACGCGCCATCCGAACAGAAGCGCTTCCAACTCTTCAGGTGTAGGCGCGCGCTTGGTGACGGTCTTGATTTCCTCGGGACGGAGATAGTGCATGTCCTTATCCTGGACAAGGAAGCCGCCGCCGATCTGGCGATGCTGCAAGGCCAGCGGCTCATTTGACCGTACTTTCAGCAGGCGGATGTTTTTCTTCTGTTGCAGAATGGCCAGCGCGTCGCCGGCGAAATCCGGCGCGAGAACCACCTCGACGAAAGTTTTGTTGATTTCCGCCGCAGTCTCCGCGTCCACGGACCTGTTAAATGCAATGACAGAACCGAAGGCCGACACAGGGTCGCAATCCCTTGCAAGTGTATAGGCATCCACAAGCCTGTCGGCCTGGGCGACGCCGCAGGGATTGGTGTGTTTTATCACTGTAGCCGCGGGTTTATCGAATTCAAGCACGAGGTTCCATGCGCCGTCGGAATCCAGGAGGTTGTTGTAGCTCAGTTCCTTCCCGTGAAGGAACTCTGCTCCGGCCACGCCAAAGGAAGGTTCGGACGTTTTGCGGTACAACGCGGCACGTTGGTGCGGATTCTCGCCGTAGCGCAGATCTGTGATCTTCTCCAATGACAGCACTTCCGAGCCCGGAAGCGCTCCGCTCTGCTTCCTGGCGCCCTCGGCAGACCAGACCCTTTCCGAAAAATACGCGGCGATGGCGCTGTCATAGGACGCCGTTGAGGCAAACGCTTTCTGCGCCAGGATGAATCGCGTGGCGTCGCTCAAGGCGCCGCCGTGAGATTTCATCTCCTCCACGATCCAGCCATAATCGCGCGGGTCTGTGACTACGGCGACACTGGCATGATTCTTGGCCGCGGAGCGGATCATGCTGGGGCCACCTATATCGATTTGTTCGATGACCTCAGGATACGACGCGCCCTCTTTTGCCGCTGTCTCGCGGAATGGATACAGGTTGACGATCACCATGTCGATCGGCTGGATGCTCTGCTCCTTCATCTGAGCCAGGTGGGAAGGTTTATCCCGCATCCCCAGCAATCCTCCATGGATTTTAGGATGGAGTGTCTTTACCCTGCCGTCCAGAATCTCCGGAAATCCGGTGAATTCGGAGACATCGATGACCGGTATTTTGCGCTCCCGCAAAAAAATCGCGGTGCCTCCGGTCGAAATCAGTTGGACTCCCATGGCGTGAAGAGCCTGCGATAGTTCAGCCAGACCTGTTTTATCCGAAACGCTAACCAGCGCTCGATCAATTCGGACCATGTGCCACCTCCTGGGGAATGCGTATGCAAAAAGATAGTATACGCATTGCCGTTCTGAAAACCAGCGGCAGGTTAACCGCATTTTTGCTGCGGCGGCGGATCAGGCAGAGCATTCAGATTCCGGATTCAGGATTCAGGGCACAGAGCGTGAATCCGGATATCAGGAATTCGGAATCAATTTTATTCTTGACAAGCGCAAATCCGGTCGCATAGGCTTTTGCAAAATTCACAGGGATTACAGAATTTGATTGCGGGGAATGCGTTTGCCCGGGGACCGGGCACTGTCCGTGTATGGCAAAGCGCGCACAGCTAGTACAGGTTTTTCGAGGGAATATAGATGAGTAGAATTTCGGGCACAGTGAAGTGGTTTAACAATACCAAGGGATATGGTTTTATTTCCCAGCCTTCAGGAGCGGACGTTTTCGTCCACTACAGTTCGATTCAGGAAACGGGGTACCGAACGCTTCGGGAAGGCGAACAGGTTGAGTTCGACGTCAAGGCCGGACCGCGTGGCCCTCAAGCCGAAAATGTCGTGCGGATCGAACAGGAAGATCAGGCTGCAAGTTAGCCCGTGAAAATGGCGGGCTAGAGATCATCCTTTGTAGCGGTAAATCGCAGCGCATCGTCGTCCAGCGCAATAGTAAACGCGACTCGAGCGCAGCCGTATTTTTTTTGCAGGCCCAGGGTCTGGGTCGCGATATATTTGGCAAACTGCGCGTAGGACAGGGGTGTCTCCTGGGTTTCCTTTCTCTTTAGGTGTATCAGCACATCATAAAGCTGCCGCACCTTTTCCTCCTCGGCCTTTGGATCCGATATGGAGATGCGGATTGCTTCTGCCGGGGCTTGGGAGGATGGGGTGGGGGCGACGACCTTGGGCATTGGTTCGCTCCTGCCACCCAAGTCCATCTCGCGAGTTCTGAACCTCCCGCCGCCAGAGATCTTTGTAGACATAGTATCGAGTAACCAGTGTGCTGAAGCGGAAACGCTGCGAAAAGCTCATGTCTGAGGATTCCGACAGCTTTTTGACGATCCGCTCTACCCGGATCCTGAGGTCATCAGGGGGCTTTTTCCGGCTGCCGGACAGAAATATGTGGTACTCCACTTTCAGGCGGCGCAGTCCCGCTTCAAGATTTTCCAGATCTTCATCGTACACAGAGTTCTTCCCTCAATTGTTAATCGGCAGTCAAGGCCACGGAATAACGAATCGTCGATTGACAGCCTTCCCATCGCTGTGCTGAAATGCCCGAATGAATAAGCCTAATCTGCAAAGCATCCTTAGAAAAATACCGGCCGTGGACCAGCTGTTGTTGCGCGCCCCCATCGCTTCCTGGGTCGACAGAACCAGCCGCGAATTTGTCGTTGCCGAGATCCAGAAACTGCTTCAGGGTGCACGCAATCGAATTCGCTCCGGCGGCGCTGATGCGGACACCGACATCAGCGCTGAGCATCTGGAATCGACGCTGATCGAAACCCTTCAAGGCCGCGTCCGGCCGCACCTGCATGCTGTAATCAACGCCACAGGCGTTATTTTGCATACAAACCTGGGTCGCGCGCCCCTTTCTTCGGCGGCCCAAGAGAGTTTATCGGCATTTTCGGTCAATTACACAAATTTGGAATATGAAATTCTTACTGGCCGGAGATCCCATCGGGACAAGCTGATCGAGCCCCTGTTGCAGGAAGTGCTGGGGTGTGAAGCGGCAACGGTCGTGAATAACAACGCGGCCGCTGTGTTCCTAATCCTGAATACCCTGGCGCATGGCAAAGAAGTTGTCGTTTCCCGAGGGGAGCTTGTCGAGATCGGCGGGTCCTTCCGGATTCCCGATATCATGGCGCGCAGCGGCGCCATCCTGCGCGAAGTGGGCACAACCAATAAGACGCGGATGACGGATTATCAGGACGCTATCGGGCCGAATACAGCCATGCTGCTCCGGGTGCATCCGAGCAACTTCCGGATGCTTGGCTTCACCGAAAGGCCCGAGCTGAAAGAGCTTGTCGCGCTGGCGCGCGCTTCGAAGATACCGCTGGTGGAGGATGTCGGCAGCGGTTGCCTGCTGGATCTTCGATCGTATGGACTCTCGGACGAGCCCCTTGCGACGGAAAGCCTGTCGACGGGTGCGGATCTGATCTGTTTCAGCGGAGACAAGCTTCTGGGCGGTCCTCAAGCCGGGATTATCGCGGGCGCGCGGACCCTGGTGGAGCCTATTCGCAAGAATCCATTGATGCGCACCTACAGGGTTGAAAAGCTGATCTATGGCGCACTGGAGGCTACACTCCAAAGCTACCGTTTCGGCAGGGCAGCCCGGGAAATTCCGGTAGTGCGCATGATCGCCATGACGGGGGACGAACTGATGAAGCGGGCGCAACGCTTCGCGCGCAGGCTGCGTGCGAGCCTTCCGGCAACGGTCCATGTCCAATTGCTGCCGGGGGATTCTCTGGTAGGAGGAGGTTCGTGCCCCGAATATCAAATTCCTACGACTCTTATCGCCCTTGAATCAAAAGGCGTAAGTCCGAACACTATCGAATCCCGGCTTCGTTCCCAGGATCCGGCGATTATTCTCCGGCTGGAAGAAGACAAAGCCCTGATCGACCTGCGCACAGTGTTTCCCGCACAAGAAGCGACGCTTTTGGAGGGAGTCAAAAAAGCAGTCGGCAGTAAAGGATAGAATAGGAAAGACTAGCTACCTGATGCTCTCCCGATTATTCATCGCTAAGGAGCATAGGAGCGCAGCCTAGCGATTAATTATGTCGCTCACCTGAAACGTGTACATTTTCCCAACGTTCGCGGATGAACCGGCGGCGGCGCTGCTTGTAGGCATGAATCCGTATTCCCCGACATCCAGTTTTGTCAACTTTACGGAGAAAGTTCGGCTGAGAACCTTTGTCCCCTCGAATTGGATCGCATCCCTGGTTGCTCCTCCGGAAGAGCTAAAAATACCGCCGGTAACCGTGCGGAATTCACGGGCATCGCGTAGTTCCCGCATATGGATTAGCTGATATTCCGATATATCCACCCCTTCGGGAGCGACAATAATGAATTCCAGGGGAGTCTTCACTACGTTGCTGCTGGTGGCTCCCTTAATCCGGCCGTTCACGTCGCCCTGCACGATCCCGGCGGTAGCGAAACGCTTGAACATCCCGCCGGTCTGCCAGATTATAACCTCCGGTTGGATTTGCACCCACTGCTTGCCGCTCTTCACATGCACGCCTATTTCTGTTGGGAAACCCGGATCAGTTCCGGCAGTGGAGGCTTCGGCTGTTTTAGGCGGTTCCTTCGGGGCGGCCGGCGTTGCGGAAGGGGGTGCCGGCGTTACGGAGGGGGGTGCCGGCTGCTCCGGTGCAGCAGCGGTTTTGGCCGCCGGCGCTGCCTTGGCCTCGGAGGCCTTTGTCGGATCCATAATAATCCGCATCAAGCGGTTGCTGACTCCGCCTTCCTTTAGAGCAACCATGCCTTGAACGGAAAGATCAAAATTATGCTGATTTTCCCTTATTTTGGAAATGATCAAGTCTTCTTCGATTCCGGCTTTAAGAAGTTGGATGACCGAATCATTGGTCAGGATTTCATCAGAGGAAAGCATTGCCATGACAATGTCAATGCGCATCACCTGAGCTTCCACAACTGCAATCCCCGTCCGAACGTATTGCTTGAATCCCGGAAGAGAAACCGATATCTGATAGGTGCCCGCGGGCAGTTGAGCGATCGTATACGTACCAGTCGAATTGCTCGCCACCTGGAGCAAGGCATCTGTCTCCGTGTTCCTGGCCTCGACTCTTACGCCCGGCATGAGGGCGCCGGCAGAATCCGTAATACTTCCGGTTATGGAACCCCGATTGTTCTGGGCGAAAACCGCACCCGCGACCAGGAGAAGAAAAACGAGTATGATCGAGATTCGATGCATGCGATATATCCCCCTGGTTTTAGTTAACATTGCACACATCAAGGTTTTCACCTGATTCAGCGGCGTTAGCATGAAGTGCCCTTACCAACCCGCAATGCCGGCTGCTATCGCCCGCCAAGATGGACGATTTCGCTGTAGTTTCTCCTAAAAGACTCAACGCAAATCCGTTTTCTGTTCTTTCCTGAACCGATATGAATGATTAAATATGTTTATGCCATTCTGTTAATGTCAAGGGAAAATTAGGGAACGTTCACCTGCATTTCCCGCAAGTTTTCATCAAAGCGGCGGTGAATTGCCGCCCTTCAGATTTTTCGGCCCCTAAAAGTCTTCCTTTCCTGCTACGAACTTGGATCGCTGACCCCCAAAGGCACGGACTGTCTCGGGCCCAGTCCCCATTTCTTGTTTCTATTGCAGCCGTGCATCCCGGCATGCCCGCTGCGCCGCACACAGTTGAGTTACTCGACGATCTTCCAGCGTATGGTAATCGAGGAGTACTTCTGATTTCCGCTGTAGAGGATGATCTGCTTCCATTGGTTGGTTTTGCCGGGCATTTGACGAATAGTCAGACTCTTTGGCTCTAACTCAATCTTTATCGGCTTCCCTGGTAATTGTCCCGCAAGGCTCCCTATCGAAGATCCTTGCTCCGTTATGACGAGAATAGAGTTCCTCTGCAATTCTCCTGACCACTCAAGGACTCCTGAGGTAGCTTCAGGCTGACTGGCTGGCATTTCTACTCGTTTTGGCCCGGAGGTAGATGCTTTTGGGAGCTTTTGTTCCGCAATGATAGGCATTGCGGCTTTCTTCCGCTCTCCCGAGCCTGCAGAAACTCCTGAGATGGGAGAAGGAGGACTAGCGGAAGCATCTGCTTGTTTTGGTTTGGAGGCAGAAATTTCCGCTGAAACAATCTTTTCCAAATCCGATTGAGCCTCTGAAGATGGAGGCGTCACTGTTCTTTCCTGATTTGCTGCCTGGCCCAAAGGATCAGCTGAAGGAACAATATCGGTTGATCTGCTTTTCGAAGCTGCAATGCTATCCGCAGATTCTTTTTGAACTGAGGCGTCAGGCGTTTTGGTTTCCCTTATTACAAAAAATACTATCACTGCCAACGCCACAATTCCCACACTGGCCGCCCAGACAATCCATTTGGATTTTCTTCTGGGCGTTTGCGCGGCGGTTTCCGGAATGACAGAGGAAGAGGGCAGGGAATTTTCTTTATGCTCTCCTGTGCCCGGTGTCTCCCTGGACGGCGCTGCCCATGACGCCGGCAGGGGCGTGCCTTGTTTTACGAGTTCTGCTGCATCCAGAGGTTTGGGTTCCCCGTCTGCCAAACTCGAGCCAGGGAAGACTGTTTTGGAAACAGCGGGAGCCGCCGCCTTTTGTGTCGAATGAATGGCATTGAAAGATTCCGATTTGCTTCTGCCGTATGCTTCTTCCAGCTCGCGCACAAAGTCCCTGCAGCTTGGATAACGTAGTTTCGGGTCTTTTGACAGGGCTTTTTTTAATACCGGCTGGATCGTCGGGCTTATCCCGGCGTTTTCATATTCCGGTTCTTCCCATAGAATCTTGGCAAGAAGCGCTGTCAGAGTCGGCTCTTCAAATGGGAGCTTTCCGGTCAGCATGCGGAACGCCACTACCGCAAGCGAGAATTGGTCGGAGCGTCCATCCACCGGGCGACCTTGCGCCTGCTCGGGAGACATGTAACTGGGAGTGCCCACAACAAATCCAGCCTGGGTCAGTGAATTCGATGCGGTGAGCTTAGCGATGCCAAAATCCGCAATTTTCACCGTACCGTCGCGGCATCGTATGATATTCGAAGGTTTGACATCCCGGTGAATGATGCCTTTGCCATGCGCATAGTCGAGAGCAACCGCGGTTCCCATCAATATCGAAATATAAGTATCGATGGGCTCCGTCGCGCCGGATCCGAGTATTTGTTCGACGCTTTCGCCGTCGACAAATTCCATGACTATATAGGCTTCGTCTTCCTGTTCTCCTATATCATAGACGGTAACGATTCCTGGATGGGATAGGACGCCCGCCGCCTGGGCCTCACGACGTAGCCGTTGGATTAGCTGTTCACGATCATCCCCAGCCTCTGGAGTACCAAACCGGATAGTCTTTATTGCGACTGCGCGGCCAATAAAAGGATCCTCGGCGGCATAGACGACGCCCATGGCACCGCGCCCCAACTCTTTAAGCACATCGTATCTGCCTATTTTTTTCACGATGGCTACTATTATACCCTGAATCTCTTTAGTTGCAGCCAGTTATGTTGAAACAGGGAAATATCGGGAATCCGCTCAATATATGTTGGAATATATGTGTTGTCTGCGCCCAATCAGGCAAAGGCCGGCTCAGTACTAGAAGAATTATTAAAAACCCGGGAAGGATAGGAAGGACGGAAAGGGGTCAGGTCCGGAAAATTCGATTTTGCAGACAAAATCCCCTCGCGACATCTGCAAAATCGAATTTTCCAGACCTGACCCCTTTCGGATAGCCGGCTGTTATGTAAACTAATTACCCAGAAGCCTGCTAACGAACGCATTTTATGAAAGATTTTGGAATTATGATAGGGATTTTGAATTCACCTGAAAGCACCTATAGTGTGCACTATCGACCTACGACTGAAAAGGAAAGGCGGGCGGTTTCCATGTCGGCGCTGTCGAGGCGGACGTGCACTTTCGAGCCCAGCTGAAAACGGCCGCGGCGCCGTTTACCCACAAAGGATCGCGTAGCTTCCTTGTATAGGTACTCGTCATCTATCAGGGTGCCCAGGGGAACAAAGCCTTCGACATAATGCTCCAGCAATTCGACGAAGAACCCCTGGCGCGTAGCCGAGAAAACGATTGCCTCGAATTCCTCCCCGATTTTGCCGGCCATGAACTGCACCTTCTTGATCTTCTCGATTTCCCGTTCGGCTTCGTTCGCAGTGCGCTCGCGGGACGATGTGTGAAGGGCGAACTCGGGGAGCCGCGCTTGCATTGTGTCGCGCCAGGCGGGGGAGGGCTGCGTTGCCAGGCATTCCTTCAACAAGCGATGGACCAGGAGATCCGGATATCTCCGGATCGGCGAAGTGAAGTGCGTGTATTCGGCGGCCGCCAAACCAAAATGTCCCAGATTGCGTTCGGAGTAGCGTGCCTGCATGAAGGACCGCAGCATCAAGTAGATAAGAAATCTCTGTTCCGCTTTTCCTTCCAGCTGCAGGATAAACTTCTGAAAGTCCTTGGGTCGATACGGCCCGTCGTGTTTTTCGAGTTTGTATCCAAGGGTGAGAGCGAATTCCGCGAACTCTTCCACCTTCAGCGGATCCGGAGCCTCGTGCACACGGTACAGCGCCGGGCCGCCCGAAGAGAAAAGTTTCTCGGCGACGCATTCGTTGGCCAGCAGCATGAATTCTTCGATAATGCGATGCGCGATGCTGCGTTCCGCAGGTACAACGCTTATCACTTTCCCGCCTTCGTCAAACTGCATTTCCGCTTCCGGCAAATCGAAATCCACGGCACCGCGGCGATACCTCTTCTTCGATAGAGTCAGGCATAGCTCTTCCATCATTTCGAAGAGCGGGACCAGTCCCGCATAGCGTGCTCTTTCGTCGGGATCGCGGTCGACCAGGATTTTTGCCACGGATGTGTAGGTCATTCTCTCGCAGCTGCGCAACACCCCCCTGGTGAATCGTTTCCCCAAAACTTTTCCTTTGGGATCGATTTCAATCAGCGCCGAAAGAACAAGCCTGTCCACTCCCGGCATGAGACTGCAAATGCCGCTGGAGAGCTTTGGCGGAAGCATGGGGATGGCGCGATCGGGGAAATAAACCGATGTGCCGCGGGCATAGGCCTCCTCGTCCAGCGCAGTGTTTTCGCGTACGTAGTGAGACACGTCCGCGATGTGTACGCCCAGCAAAAAATTTCCGGAAGGGAGTTTCTTCAAGCTCACCGCATCGTCAAAATCCCGGGCAGTTTCCCCGTCGATGGTAATGGCTATTTCGCTGCGAAAGTCCTCCCGCCCGGCATACTCTTCGTCCAGAACATGATCGGGAAGCACTTCTGCCTCTCGAAGAGCTCCCGGAGTAAAGGCAACCGGCAACCCGAACTTGTGCTCTACGATCCTGTATTCAATCCCCGGATCTCCCGGATTTCCCAGAATTTCAACGACCTTCCCTTGCGCTGCCTGATTCCTGCCGGGAGGCAGTATCATGGTAACGACGACGATCTGGCCGTCTCTGGCTTCCTTGCTTGACTGGTATGGAATCCGTATATCGTGAATGATCCGGGTGTCCAGTGGCACGACATAAGGGAAGCGCGGATGCGAGTAATACCGTCCGACAATAATGGAACGCTTTCGCTCCAGTACCCGGACAACCGCGCCTTCCAACCTTTCCTTCTCTTTTTGTGGGTGAACGCGGCGCCCACGAAAAATATTTCTGGGCGGATATTTTTTGCGAATGATTTTCACCAGAATCCGGTCTTCGTGCAGGGCATCCGCCATGTTCCGCGCGGGAATGAAGATGTCCTCTCGGTGGCGTGTCCGGTCGTCGGGGATCAGGAATCCGTAGCCGTCCCGATGGCAGCTTAACACTCCCGGTACCAGATTCTCGCGCTCTGGAAGTGCGTAGCGCCCCTTTTTTACCCGGCGAATGACTCCGTCCTCATCCAGCTCGTCCAGGAAATGCTGCAGGCTCCGGCGATCATCGCTGTCAAGGTCCAGCAGGCGTACGACGTCCCGGAACTCAAAACTGCCTTTTGTGAGCGATTGAATGAAATTAAGAACCTGATCTTTTTGTGACGGGGTCAGCATTAGTTAGATTCGAGATTCCGAGATTCCGGATTCCGATCGGATTGAAGGAACCGTGGGATAAGCGGTGTTTTTAGCGCAATATGAACCATTTGTTTCCGCCGTGTTGGACGGCGCCGCCCGTTCCTGCGGAATAGGACATCAACGGCGCCTTGTCCTGTTGGGCGACCATGAAGACGAGCCAGCCTTCGAAAGATTCCCCCGATTTGAGTTCTTTGCGCATTTCCGGTTTGGGGGCACTACGGATGCCGGCCTGTAGTCTTCACCGCCGGCGGAATAGGCCATGAACTGTTCGGGAAGCAGCGGGTGGACACAGAGTCCCGGAAGCTCTCTCGCCTTGTATTCAAATCGTATGCGGGCGAGGACGAATTCGCTGCCGGATTCTGCGGGTTTGTTTGCCGCGCTGGCCTCGCGGATCCGTTTCCACGCTTCCTCCCCGCGGATCACCTCGAGCAGCGCGATCTTCATGTCGTACAGATCGTGCGACGTGTATCCCTCCCCGCACTCCACGATGTCGGTAAGAGTGACGCCCGCAGGGGCGGCAAGGCTCGGCACGGATCCCGGCGTCTGCGCCGGCGCGGGTACCGGCAGGGCGATAATGAAGACCAGACAAACAACAAGGAATCCGGCAGATAGTGCGCTTTTCAACTCAAGCTCCTCGCTACAAAACCTCGTGAGACATGCGGATTAGCCTTCCGCCAGTTTCTTTTGCAGCAAATCGTTAACAACTTGCGGATTGGCCTGGCCTTTGGTCTCCCGCATTACCTGACCGACGAGAAAACCCATCACCTTTGTTTTTCCTGAGCGGTATTCGGCCACTTGTTTTGGATTCGACGCTAGGATCGCATCGATCACGCCACCCAGGCTGGCTTCATCGCTCACCTGCGCCAGTCCCATCCGCTGGATGACGGCTGCCGGCGTTTCCAGGGTCCGGCACATTTCTTCGAAGACGGTTTTGGCGATTTTTCCGGAAATTTCTCCAGAGTCGATGGTTCGGATCAAAGCCGCTAAATTGCCGGGCGGTATAGGGCAGTCCTCAATGTCCTTGCCGGCATTTTTCAGGGCGTACGCAAGATCTCCCACGACCCAATTAGCGGATGCGCGCGGGTTTCCTGATTGTTTTGCGCACTCCTCAAAATAATCCGCTGAAGCGCGCGTCGCGGTCAGGAGCAGGGCATCGTCGACGGAAAGGCCGTACTCCGCCATGAATCGGTTCATACGGGGGCCGGGCAGTTCCGGGAGCTCTGCCTGCATCTCCTCGATCCATGCCGGATCCAGTTTCAGCGGCAACAGGTCGGGTTCGGGAAAATAGCGGTAATCGTGGGCTTCTTCCTTGCTGCGCATCGTGAAAGTGCGGCCTTCCGCATCGTTCCACAACCGCGTTTCCTGTGTGATCCGGCCCCCTTCGGACAAAACACGGCTCTGTCGCTCGATCTCATAATCGAGGGCCTTTTGCAAAAAGCGGAAAGAGTTGAGGTTCTTGATTTCGACTTTCGTCCCCAGCTTTTCCGAACCTTTAGGCCGGATAGAGACATTGGCGTCGCAGCGCAGGCTCCCCTCTTCCATATTGCCGTCGCAAACCCCGAGATACAGGAGCGTCTTGCGGAGATGTGTCATATAGTCATACGCTTCCTGGCTGCTGCGCAGATCGGGTTCGCTGACTATTTCCGCCAGAGGCACGCCGGTGCGATTCAAGTTCACGTACGACTTCGAGGCGGTTTCCGGCAAACCTTCATGGATTGATTTGCCGGCGTCGTCCTCCATGTGAAGGCGCGTAATGCCGAATGCTTTTTCCTGCCGGTTCACGATCTTGCCGCCGTCCGTCCTCTCGCCTGTAAAAACCAGCACTCGTCCGGATTCTCCAACCGGGCGGTCAAATTGGGAGATTTGATACCCTTTTGGCAAATCCGGGTAGAAGTAGTTCTTCCGGGCGAAAATCGAAACCGGATTGATGCGGCATCCGAGCGCCATCGCAGCCTTGACTGCCATCGTGACTGCTTCCCGGTTCAGAACCGGAAGCGCCCCGGGGAGGCCCAGGCAAACCGGGCACGTATTTGAATTCGAGGGGGATCCGAACTGCGTGCTGCAGGAACAGAATAATTTGCTGCGCGTGAGCAGCTGTGCATGTACTTCAAGTCCAATTACAGGTTCAAATTCCATGGAGTTATTATAGGGTTTGTGAGAAGTAAGGGCTAGCCCGCATTTCTCAAGGATAGGATTTCCCTTCCGACACCAGCATTACCCGCATATAATTGGTCAAGCAATTTACCAGACATCATAGAAGTCAATTCTGCCCGGAGGGACTTATGTCCATGATCGGGAAAACAATCGCACATTATGAAATTACCAGTCAGCTTGGCAAGGGCGGTATGGGGGAAGTGTATCAGGCGAAAGACCGGAAGCTCGGAAGATTTCACCTGATGGGCGATGGATGGCATATACGTCCAATGAGTCGGGAAGGTAGGAGATCTATGTGCGTCCGTTCCCGGATGTGAACAAGGGGCAGTGGCAGGTTTCCACCGAGCGGCGGCGATAGCCCACTTTGGTCGCGGGATGGCCGGGAGTTGTTCTATCGCAGCGGTAATTCCGTGACTGCAGTTTCGGTGCAAACAGCACCGACCTTAACTCGGGAAACCCGTGCCTCTTTTTCGAGGGACGTATGTTACTATTTCTATAGCGAGATAGAATGGCATGGGACATCAGCCCCGACGGCAAGCGGTTCCTGATGATGAAGGAGTAGTCAGGAAGCCGCGCGAAGCTCCTCGCAAAATCAACATCGTCGTGAACTGGCTAGAAGAGCTTAAACAACGGGTCCCGGTGAAGTGATTCGAAATTGGATTGGCCGTTTCTTTTCGAGCATTTCTGGCCTATGACCATAACATCAGATTTTCTGCCTGGGAAATAAAAGTCAAAAATCGGGGACGTCCCGGATTTTAATGCGGAGGTTCTGAAATGAGCCGTTTGGGTCTTCATCATCGACAGAGAATTTATTGGGCTGCAGCATGCCTGGCGATCGCGCTATCAGGATTTGCTTTAACGCCGCAGGCCGAGTCGCCTGCTCCAATTATTAAAACATCCAATGGACCAGTGCGCGGCCGCATGAATGATCGCGGACTCTTTGTTTTCAAAGGCATCCGCTATGGCGCGCCTCCGGTCGGGGACCTCCGCTTCAAGCCGCCCCGAAAACCTGCTCTTTGGACCGAAGTCGCGGATGCCTCCAAATATGGTGCGCGGGCGATCCAGGCTGAGGGCGGGATTGCGCCAGAGGTTGACGCGCCGAAGACGAGCGAAGACTGTCTGTTCCTCAATGTCTGGACGCCGGGCCTCGATACGAAGAAACGCCCCGTCATGGTGTGGCTGCACGGCGGTGGATTCTCGTCCGGTTCGGGCGGGGATTCATTCAGTGAAGGCAGCAATCTGGCTCGCAAGGGCAATCTGGTGGTAGTCTCTGTCAACCACCGGCTGAACGTTTTCGGCTTTCTCCAGCTGAGCAAGGAGTGGGGGCCCGAGTATGCTTCGTCGGGCCAGGCCGGCATGCTCGACATCGTCTTGAGCCTCGAATGGGTGCGTGACAACATTGCCCGCTTCGGCGGCAATCCCGCAAACATAACGATCTTCGGCGAGAGCGGCGGAGGACGCAAAGTTGCCATGCTGATGGCGATGCCCGCGGCAAAAGGCCTGTTCCACAAAGCAATCATTCAAAGCGGTTCCGGCCTTGACGCGCCGTCCCTTGCGGAGTCGGTCGCGAGGGGTCGCGAGCTTCTGAAGAAGCTGGGCATTGCTGAAGGGGATGTTCAGGCTCTAGCGGGCGCTGACGCAAAATCGATCTTCGACGCCCAGCCGCCGGCGTCGGGGAGCGCCTCTCCTCCGGGGCAGCTGATGATGCCGACAGGAGGATTTGTTCCTTGCGTAGAGGGAATTGCCTTGCCGCGAAAACCATTTATTCCGGACGCACCGCAAATTTCCGCGCGGATTCCGCTGCTTATTGGCTCCAACAAGGACGAGATGACCATCTTCCGGTCCAGCGATCCCAAATTCGGTGGCTTTACCGACGAGGATTTCATCGCATATATGCGGAAACAATTGCCCGCCAAAACAGAGGCGCTGATCCCTGCATTGCGCAAGGCTTTCCCGGGCTATTCTCCCAGCCATTTGATGGCTGCGGCGGAGACCATGAAAGGATACTGGATTGCGACCGTGCTCCAGGCTGAACGCAAATCGGCACAGAGCGCTGCGCCGGTTTATGGGTACCTGCTGGCCTGGGAAACTCCTGTCAACGGCGGACGGCTGCGCGCGCATCACGCGCTCGACGTTCCGCTGGTCTTCGACAATGTCGAAAGCACGCGGAATATGGTCGGACCCGGCTCCGAACCGCAGCGCGTTGCCGATCTGATGAGCTCCGCCTGGATCGCTTTTGCGCGGACCGGCAATCCGAATACCGACATGCTGCCCCATTGGCCGGCCTATGATGTCAAAAATCGTGCAACGATGATTTTCAATCTCGATAGCCGAGTGCAAAATGATCCGTATTCGGAGCTCCGCCGGATTCTACTGGATTAAATTAGGGAGGCCCCGTTCCCCAAACTGGGTCAACTATCCCATCACTACAGGGGAGTTACGATAAAGCGCAAAACCGACTTCCAAAGTTTTCAAAATCCACAGAAAAAGTGAGTTTAAAGCGACATTTCTGACTGTAAAGCGTCATTGGGGAACTGCTTAGAATTCCTCGAAGCTTCACTCCTTCAATCACTTAGCCTGTGATTCATGCGCCTGGCACAGAAGTTGCCATATAGCTGCCGAGCGCTGTTTCAATTCGGGCCGGGTTTGGGGCAAGAGATTCGAGGGATCTCCGGTTTGGGAACTGTAGCAGCGCTCAAACCCCACCCTGTTCAGGTGTCTGCAGAAAGACGGTCACATGGTCTTCGGCTTGTTTCTGTAACTCTTGCGGTCCCAGCTTACCATCCAGCCAAAGAATAGAGGGGTCGGTCCGAAACCATGTGAGTTGCCGTTTGGCATAATGCCGGCTCTGCTTCTTTGTTTCCTCGATAGCTTCGCTCTCGGTCATCTTGCCTTCAAGGCTTGCGGCTGCCTGCCTGTATCCAATGGCTTTGAAGGCCTGGGAATCTCGGTTGAATTTTTTTAAAAGCTCCCGCGTTTCCCCAATCAGGCCACGCTGAAACATCTCATCTACGCGTTGATTGATCCTTTCATAGAGCCGCTCCCGGGGGAGATTTATCCCGAGTTTTAGCCACCGGTATCCTCTGAAGGCATCTCTGGGTTGCTGCTGCCACCAAGTCATGGATTTCCCGCTGACCAGGTAGACTTCATAGGCTCGAACGATACGCTCCGCATCCATTTGCGCGATCCTCTCCGCACATTCCGGGTCGACGCGCCTGCAATGCCCGATGCAGAATCTGTGGCCCCTTCCGTTGGATGACCTTCCGCATCCGTGCTCTCAGTTCTTCCGATCGCGCAGGACCCTCGAAAAGCCCGTCGATCAGGGCTCGAAGATAGAAACCCGTGCCTCCGACGATAAAGGGAATCCTCCCTCGATCCCCGATGATGCGGATTACTTCTCGCGCCTGGCGCTGGTAGTCTCCGGCGGAGAAATCGCGGTCCGGATCCTGCAAGTCCAGCATATGGTGCCGCACCTGCTCCTGCTCCGCTCTCGAGACTTTGGCTGTTCCTATGTCCATACCTCTGTAGATCTGGAAGGCGTCGCAGTTTACGATCTCTCCCTGAAACCGAAGGGCGAGAGAAATTGCCAGCCGGCTTTTTCCCGACGCCGTGGGTCCAAGAATGACGATCCCCGGATTTTCGGTCGACATGTGTTTATCCAAACTTGAGGTAATAGCGGATGCAGGCAATCAGCAGAAACGCTAAAGCCAACACGATGATTCCCAGTAACTGCGAACGCAGGCGGTGCATACAATGATTCGAGATTCGAGATTCGAGATTCCAGATTTAAAGGGCCAAGGCTTAATTCTCAATCTGGAATCTGGAATCTGGAATCTGGAATCAAAATTTAGAGTGTCACAAGCGCTTTGAGTAGGTCTCAATCACTTTGCAGATCTTTTCAATCCCTTTTGTGAGAGATCCCAGAGAGGGCTCTTTGTAGCTTTCTATCGAAACCGTGGACGTAGAGGCTTGGCGATACATGTTCCTCAATTGCCTGTCCAGGTCCGTGGCCATGCCGCGCAACTTTTGCATCGCTTCGGGGCTGAAGGCGTTGTGTTCGCCGTCATTAAAAAGTTTCCTGTTTTCCCGGAGATCGATGTAAGAAAGGGTCTGGTTTTGCCGGATCCGTTTGGCGAGCTCGCGGATGTGCCGGGATTTTTCCATCAACGCCTGCCTGTCTGTTGATGCTCCGGAAAGGCCGGCTTCTAGCATTTCCTGAAGCCGATCGATCGAAGCCAGTATTTCCGAACTCAGATTGATCGGTTCGCGCAATGTCAGCTTCAGCATCACCGGTGTGATGAGGGGCTCTGTGTTGCGATAAAAACGGTTAAAGTATACGGGATTTACATCAAAGCTCGTGGAAAGATACGAGTAATAGTTGTTCCACATGTAGTAGGAATTAAAAGTTCGAAAGGAACTTCCTCGAAGGTCCGGCTGATATACGGCCGTTCCCGCATTGGACGTGGAACTGCTAGATGCGGAAGCGATGCCTGTGGAGGCATGTCCCCCACCGCCGGCGCCTGCAGAGGTATTTGGAGAGGGTCTGACGTCCGGTACGGTAGGTCCGCCGCCCCTCACGACTCCGTCTTTGCTCTGTGCCTCGTGCAAAGGCAGAATAAGAATGATTGCCAGGCACATGCCGATGAATGCAGTTAAGCGTTTCATAGCTGCTTCTCTCCCGATATATTTTCAACAGACGTCCCTATCATATACCTGTGCCCTCCTGATCTCAAATAGCTGTATTGTTAGATAGTCGGAACCTTCTGGATGTTCACGATTTTTTGCTTTCGTTGCCGGGAGAGAAAAGCGGGTCAATAGGCTTTTTTGATTTCGACGTCCCGGTAATAGGTTTTGAGTATCTCTTCATAGCTGTGGCCGGCCCGGGCCATGCCGAAGGCTCCAACCTGGCACAATCCGACACCGTGGCCGAAACCGCGCCCGTGGAAAGTAAAGCTGGAGACGCTGCCGTCGGAATTGTATGTGCGGGTCAGGGTGTACAGTGTGTCCCTGAGCCCCAGCGCGTTTCTGACTTTGTATCCGTTTATTTCGACGGAACTTCGGCTGCCGCTGACTTGAACTCGCACCGCCCTGCCCGAATTTCCCAGGCGTGAAGGTTCCATGTCTTTGAACTGCCCGATGTTGCCCGTCAGATTGCGCAGTTTCTCGGCGACGGCGGATTTGTCGATAGTGACATCCCAGTTTGCAGCGGGAGAGTAGCGATCGCTGGACGCCCCGCTGGGACTGAGCTCAATTTCGAGAAAATCAATTGTCCCGGAGGGCCCGATATAAAAGGAAAGTTTTTCATTTCCCAGAATTTTGATGCTGCTTACAGGGATGGGCCGCCCGGCATCGATTCGGAATAAACGCGGCTTTTCGGAGAGTCGCAGCTCCTGGGTTTGTTTTCCACGTTTCACGCTTATTGCAGCATTGGAAACACCGTCCGCATCGTTTTCTTTGGCTGTGACGAATGTGCCCTTGCTCAGGATATCCGGGCGGACAGATTCGGTCCAGTTCAGGAGCAGAAACAGTGCGTCGCGCCTGAGGATGGGATCGCCCGGCCGGATCCTATTGTCGGCATTGGGTCTCCATAGCCCGCTCTGCATAAGATAGGTTAGCGCATAGCGAGCCTCCTCGGGGACGGTATCGCCGTCCTTGAGGTTGTCCATGTAATATCCTAAATCCCGGGTTGACAGTTTTCGCTGGATTTCACCGGCACCAAAAATGGATTCGGCTGCGTACCTGAGGAATCCGGCCCGTGTTTCTATGCCCTTGGTGTCGGATGAATCGTTGGATCGGTTTCTGCGGGCGAGTTTTCTGGCGTTTCCGACCCAACGGATGATTTCGTCTTTGCCGGCAGGACTTGCCAGAGATTGCGGCGAAATTTCCGCACGGGATTCAAGGATGCCAACAATTTGTGCCAGCTCGATGCTGCGATTGGCAACGCTGCCATCGTCGGAAACAATGGACTGTTCCAGTTCATGCTTTCCTTCAAGAATTGTAGCTCCCTTTTCAGGCCCGCTTTCAATGGCACAGACCGTACTTTTTAAATAGGGAACTTCGGGCGCATCATATACGCTGGAAAAATCTTCGGTCCTGCCGCCGCATGTGGACATATACATGGCATCAATCGGTTTGTCCTGGTAATAAACGGCGAGGCTTGCTGTCCGGTGCACGGCTTCGTTGGTGGCATCTTCTTCGATGCTAATTCCGCCATAGACCTGTGTCCGCGTATCCGCCGTAAGATCAAACCCTTCAGCGCGGTACCTTCCCATATGATAGAGAGCGTACGTCCTCGCGGCGATGGATAATGCCGCCAGCGCGTCAAACTCCGGATACCGGGATGGAGGAATCTCGGCAGGAATCACGCCCAGCAGGTATTCCTCCGTCCCCAACTGGTTGACTACGGTGATCTTCCCGCTCTTATTGAGAAAGATATCCAACAGGCCGCGGTAGGGTTTCCCGTCCACGGAAAGAAAGCTTGTATTGGAGGACGGCTGAATCAGGAATCCTGCAGGGCTTAGGCGAAACAGATCGTTTGAGCCGCGGAGGGCCAGTGTGATTTTGCCTCCCTTTGTGGCAATGGTTTCCTTAACCAGAAAAGCATCGCGATATCCGGATTCGCTCAGGTTTTTTAGCAAAGGCTGCGCATCCTCTTTTGCGGGGAACTCGCCTATTCGCACCTGCGTTGTGCCTGTTTCCGCATTTTCGCGCAGGACAACCGGAGAAGAAAATAGCTCCGTCAGTTTGGCTTTCAAATCCTCGGCTGCTTCGGCGTTTGAAAGGGACGCGACCTGGATTCGATATGCGGCGGCCGCCTCCTCGGTTCCCAGGTCGACACGAATCTGAATCTCGCCCCGCGCCAGTTGTTGTGCGGCTTCCGGAACCTTTTCCGTGATGAAATAATCGCCGGACGAAGAAATACGAATTTCCTTTGCGGCTGTGGTCAGCCCAATTCTTATCGGGGGGCCTGGCGCATAGTCCGTTGGTGCGGGTGCGGTGATGGCCGCAGGTGCCGCTGGAACACTTTTCTGGACAGGCGGTGGCGGAGTGGCCGGGAATCTGCGCTTTCGCGGAGGCTGCCTTCTTCGCTGGAGTTGTTGCCGCCGGTGCGGGAAGCGGGGATTTCACACGCGTCTTATGCCCGCCGCAGGCAGCGGATAGAAGCAAAATAAGAATTACTAAAAACAGTCCCTGACTCTCTGCGCCTTTGAGCCTTTTCGTTCTGTGTTTGCGCAGGGACTCTACCGATTGAATGCTTGCAAAAGTCACTAGCAGGCTCCTAAGGCTCATTCCAGGAAAGAACAAACTTGGCTCCGATGTGGTTTCCGGGGAAGCCTCTTGGCAGAGGAGGGAATGGATCGGATTCAATGATGGCCAGCAGGGCGGCGCTATCAAAAGAACTGTTGCCCGATGATGTGGTGATTCTGGCATTTCCATAACGGCCGTTCGTGTCTATATAAAAGACAACAGTTGTATGGCCTTGAAATTTCTGGAGATGCGAAGGGATGTTCCACTTTCCTTTGATGCGTTCCTTGATCTGATTGGCATATTCCCCCAGGGGAAATCCCTTGGTGTCGAAGAACCCGCTTTCGGTGCTGTGAATAGCCTTTTGTTCGTCTTCAAATACTTTGTAGGTTTCTGGCGGCTGTTTAATCCCTTCAGGAACCGAGCGCGGCGGGGCGTTGCCGGCTGTCTCGCTTTTTGCCGGTGATCCCGGAGGCAGGCAAATTTATCACGTCTTTTTTGCCCGCAGAGGATTCCGTCCGCACCGTTACGGGAGATCCTGAAGCGGTGTCCGTGGATTTTCCGGCCGGAGACTGCGTTTCTGCGGCTGAACCCGCAGCGGTGCTGATCGACTCGTTAGCCGGCGGCGATAGGGTGGGCATTCTGGATTCCTGCTTGATTTTTGGAGCCGGGAGCGCATTTTCTTTCAACGCAGCCTTCTGTTCGTCCCCCCACCGAATGCGGATTGGGGGTGCTTCTTTTCCGGTCCCTTTTTTACTCCAATCGTATAAAAGCTTTTTGAGCTGTTCCGCGGACGGCGCCTGCATTTTGGACTGGGGCCTGAGGACCGCAACGGTCCTCCAGTCGTTTTCCTGGTCGTCTGTTTTTTGCGTCAGGCTGTCGGCGATCATGGATATGACACGGAACCGGCTAAGCCTGCCTCCCTGCAGCAATTGCGGAAATTGAACGATCGTTAGGAGCAGGATTATGTGCACTGACGGAGCTTGCGACGCAAGCGGCCAGAATGCGATTCGTCGGCCGCTGCCTCTGATTCCGGGATATAGCATACTCAAACATCAACGCGCTCCGCAAAAAGCCTTTACTGAAGTATAAAAAGCCGGTTAATCCCTGTCAATTTCAAGCGCTTGAGCCTTTTCAGCCTGGCCAAGTATTTCAAGCGCCAGTGCCAGGGCTTTGCGTCCGTCCTCCCCGCTGCATTCTACCGGTTCCAGCCCTTGAGTTGCCCTCAAAAACGCATGAAGTTCCAGCTGGAGCGGTTCTTTTTTTTCGGGCGTCAGTTTCCTGTTCAGGATTTCCGGCATGCCGCCTGTCTTATGGTTCAGGCTAAAAACCGCTATGTCCTGCCGCGTGTAGTCCAGCGACAAGTACTCCTGCTTTTGAAACAATCGAAGCTTTCGTATCTTTTCCATAGATACGCGGCTGGCGGTGATATTGGCCACACATCCGTCTTCGAAGTGAAGGCGGGCGTTTGCGATGTCGATCCGGTTCGTCAGGATGGCGATGCCTACCGCATGTACACTGGCCACGGGAGAGGGTGCCAATAGGCAGATGATATCGATGTCGTGAATCATCAGATCCAGGATGACGTCGATATCGAGGCTGCGCGGTGAAAACAAGCCCATCCGGTGCGCCTCGAAAAACCGGGGTTTGCGAACGATTTCGCGTAGTTGCTTCACTGCCGGATTAAAGCGTTCCAGGTGCCCGACCTGCAGGACTCGATCATTCGCGCGCGCAGCCTGTATCAGCCGATCTGCATCCTCAAGCGTATGTGCAATCGGCTTCTCGACCAGGACATGAACGCCTCTATTTAGAAACTGTTCGCCGATTTCCGCATGCAGGGTTGTGGGAGTTGCGATGCTGACCGCGTCGACCTGACCGAACAGATCCGCATAATTTGATAATGCCCTGGTGCCCAAAGGACCGGCCACCTGTTCCGCCCTGCCCGGAACTATATCCACCACTCCGACCAGGGTTGTTTCGGGCAGCGAAGCATACACTCTTGCGTGGTGCTGGCCCAAAGCTCCCACTCCCACGACTCCCACGCGCACCTTATCCATCATTCGCTCCTATTTTTGATTTACGATTGACGATTGAAAAACAAAATCCTGAATCCGTCCCAACGTCAGTCGTCAATGAGCGGAGGCAGCGCGACTATGGCGATATCGTTTTTATCTGCTGCTTCCACAACTTCTTCTTTGTCGAATATCAATGTGCGCTGCGCATCGATGATTAGCGCGGTTGCGCCGCAATCGATCATATGATTCAGCGTCTGGATGCCGATTACAGGGATATCGAAGCGCATATCCTGTTTGGGCTTGCTTACTTTTATGACCGTCAGGCCTTTTTGATTACCCAACTTCCCCGCTCGTCGAATCACGGCGTCGGTGCCTTCCATCGCTTCCACCGCCAGGACCGCGCGATCCCTCACTACAATGGTTTGCCCTATATCCAGCGCCGCTACCTGCCGAGCAATCGGGCGTCCATAATCCACATCGCCTTTTTCGGAGGAGGTGAGTCCTCTGCGGGTTAATGTCCCCTGGGGGGCGAGGTAAGGTTTTAACAGTGTAGTGGAATCCACAAGGGCAATGCCGGATTCTTCAAGGATCCGTGCGATCCCCCCGATGAGCGAGTCCGTGTTTTTCTGCTTCAATCCGGCAAGCATGCGAATCATAGTCAGGTCCGGGAACGCAGAGCCAAAAATTTGAGCATGCTTCACCTGGCCTGCCATAATCGCTTTGCGGACACCCGACTTTTGAAACAGCTTTATCAGCTTGCCCAACTGTCCGAGGCCAAGCCAATGAACCGGATATCCGCAGGATTCGATTTCGGCGAAAGTCTCTTCTTTAATAGCGGCAACTACGACGTCAATATTCTGCTGCCGGGCGGATTGCAGAACCAGGAAAGGGAAACGGCCGTTTCCTGCAATCAGGCCATAGCGCTCTCTTTCATTCATTGAGATTCCTAGATTCCTGATTCCTGATTCCGAGATTCTGATCGATTCCAGATTTAGATTTAAAGAATGTCAGTTGTCTGCAATCCGGAATCCGGAATCTCGGAATCAGGAATCAGGAATCAATTATCGAATGAATCCTCGCTCGGAGCTTTCCATGAATTCAACAAGCACTGCAACTTCTGGGGCCGACCATTGCTTTTCTTTTATTTGGGCTAGTGCGTCGCTTGTATTCATCCTGGAGCGAAAACAGATCCGATACGCTTGCTTTAATTCTGCGATGCACTCTTCGGTAAAACCTTTGCGCTGCAGGCCTATCGAATTTATGCCATATATCTTGGCCTGATTGCGTTCTCCGACGCTCTTGATGTAGGGAAGTGCATCCCGTGTAATGACTGAAAAACCCCCGATAAATGCATGCGGGCCGACCCGGCAGAATTGATGAACGGCAGAAAAGGCGCCGACCGTTGCGTGGTCGCCTATGGTGACATGACCCGCCAGGGTCGCCGCATTTGCCATGATGACATAATCCCCCACCACGCAATCATGAGCGACATGGCTGTAGGCCATGAAGAAGTTGTGGCTGCCGATCGTTGTGATGCCTCTTCCTCCCTGAGTGCCACGATTTAAAGTGACAAATTCCCTGAAGACGTTGTCGCTCCCTATTTTCAGGTAGGTAGCCTCTCCTCTGTACTTTAAATCCTGGGGATCCGTACCGATGGAGCTATGGCTATAGAAGTGGCATCTTTCGCCGATTGTTGTCCACCCGTTTATCGAAACATGGGAATCAAGCCGGGTTCCGGCGCCTATCTGGGTGTTTGGTCCGATAACGCAGTACGGTCCGACATGAGCTTCCGGGGAGACCTGACAGGAACCATCAATAATCGCGGTTGGGTGTGTGGGCATAGTATTTGAAAAGAGGACGGTTGTTCCTGAATCGAGAGAAATAGGGAATCGTCCCTATGCTTTAGTTCATGGGCGATCCACCACAGAGCAGGAAAGCTCTGCTTCCACTACGATGTTGCCATCGACCGTTGCCTCGCCCTTCATTTTAAAGTAGCGATCCCGCTGCTTTAGGACAGTGACCTTAATTCTGAGTTGGTCTCCGGGGATGACCGGCTGGCGGAAACGGCATTTATCAATGGCCGAAAAATAGATCAACTTGGCATCTCTGCTCTGGTCTCCGAACAGCAATAGGGCCACGCCTACCTGGGCGAGCGCCTCAACGAGGAGCACGCCAGGCATAACGGGGTGATCCGGGAAATGGCCCTGAAAGAAAGGCTCATTAATGGTCACATTCTTCAGCCCCACCATGTGCGTGGAACCATCGGTTTCCAGAATGCGATCAACCAGCAGGAATGGGTATCGCTGAGGCAGTACTTTTAAGATCTCCTGGATCTTTTGGGTCGAAAAGCCGCTTACCATGATTCTTCCGGAAATGGAGGCAATCTGCCCTGCCGGCGTTTTCGCCTACTGTTTTTTGGCCGGCGCTGCAGGAGCCGCAGCTACTGGCGCTTTCGCGGCACTGATCGGATACAACTGATTATAATTTTTTACGACCTCTTCCGAGAGATTGAGCGCCTGATCGACGTAGGCGTCGCGGGCTGGGTCGAAGAAAAGGACTGCGCTGATCCCCTTTTCTTTGGCGATCTTCTCAATGGCTGCCTGCATTCGTTTCCCGAGATAATTGGTTACGCGCATGCGTCGGTTTTCGATTTCCTTCTGCGTGTCTTCCTGGAAACGCTGCATGGTTGTCTGTTTCTCTGCAATCTGGCTTTCTAGGTCTGCTCGCGCATCATCCGTCAATTTGGAGCCCTGAACGCTCAGCTGATTCCGCAGCTTTTCCAGATCTTTTCGAATAGTGTCCAGTTCGGCATTTTTTTCGTCTACGAATTTCTGGACCTCAGAGAACCGGGCCTTCCCCTCATCACACGTGAAAATGACCTGTTCAAGATTAATATACGCCATTTTGGTCGGTTGAATAGCGGCAGCGGTCGGAGCGGCCTGGGATTCGGCGGGAGCCTGTGCCAGGCTAAGCGCCCGGCACCCAGAGTGCTGCGATAAGAATGGGAAGCATTAATCGATTCATTGATTCTGTTCTCCTTTGAAATTCGGCCCGGGCGGCCGGGGCTGAATTATCGGAAATGCCCCAAGCATGCAGGGCCATGGCTTAAAACCTCGAAATTTACTACAGTTTCTCGAAACAACAAAGAGGAATCAAAAACTGCGTCCAACCGTAAACTTGAAGTCTCTCGAGGGCTCGCTTATATGCAAGAGGCGATTGTTTACAGAGATAGTCTCCGTGAGGCGCTGAGGATTATAGGCAAATATCAGACGGAATGGCGCGCTGACAACCGGGAGCACGAATCCAATTTCCACCCCTGTAGAGCCGCGAATCGCGTTGTTTGTTGAATCGATGACGTCAACGCTGCCCGCCGAAAGAGTTCCCTTGGCTATGTCAAATGTGGCTCTGTTTATACCCATATCGTAAAAGGCAGACACGGTCAGAGGACCGGCAATAGGGATGCGATATTCGAAATTGAAAATGCCAACTGTATCGCCGCCTACCGGTATGAGAGTTTCAACCACCTTGGGCAGTCCCGTTTTAGGATCAATGATAGGATTCCCTCTTGGGTCGTATAGTGGAGTTGAGCCTATGGCGAGAGGACTGATGGATCGAGAGTCAAAACCACGAATCGTATTTTCTCCGCCGGTGAATAAACGCTCAAAAAATGGAACGAACGAGCCGCCATAGGCTTTGACGGTTTGCGCCTGCACATTGAATGCGAATATGTTACGCCCGCCACTCAGCCATTTGTCCCGGAAAAAATGCCGATATTCAACGAGCGGGCGAATCATCTGGAAATCACCGCCGAGCAATCCTCCCGAGACTGCAGTTGAAATCTGGAGACTGCGGCCTCGGGAGGGGGAGTAATATTGGTCCGTTGAGTTGTAGCTCAAACTCGGTGTAATTTCGCTTCGGATAATTCCACTTATTCCCCCCGAAGTGTCCCCGGCGGGATAGTACCCGTAGAACTGGCTTAAAGCATAATACTCATAACCTGGAGCAATATCGTCTACTGCAATTCTCTGACGGCTATAGCTCGTGCCGAATGTCCATAGAGAACGGCCCAAGCGACGGCTCAGTGAGATTGTGGCGCCCAGAGTTTTCTGTGAGAACAGTGTCGCTGCATCGCCGCTTGGGTTTGTCACACCGTAGGTGGTATAGGTGTCGTAACGATAGATCCTGTTGTAGATCGATGCCCCCAAGCTCCACCTGGTATCCAGAAGATAAGGCTCCGTAAACGAGAATACGAAATCTTTGGCCCGGGAGCCTGCGGTAATGTTGATTTGTACCGCTTCTCCCCTGCCCATAAAGTTGTTGTCCGAGTAGTTAACCCCAATGAAGCTGCCCGAAATTCCGCTGATGCCTCCTGTAAAGCCTATGGATCTCTGGCTCTTTTCTTTCACCGTGACATCGACATCGACGAGGCCGGTTTTATCGTCAGGTTTGACTTCATAATCCTTTTCTTCGATCTTTTCGAAAAAGCCCAATTGATTCAATCGCAAAATCGAATGCTCCAGTGCCTGGCTGCTGAAAATCCTGCCTTCTTCCAGGACAAGCTCCCGGCGAATTACCTTGTCTCGCGTCTTGGTGTTTCCCAGAAACTGGATAAATCGCACAAAAAACTGCTTATCCAGCTGAAATTCGAATGCCAGATTAACGGTTTTGTCTTTGGGCTCGGCCGACATTTCGGAGAGGTAGGTCCAGTTGATATAGCCGTAAGCGCCGTAAAGCTTTTTGATCTGATCGAGCGTGTCCTTGATTTTTGTGTTATTTACTATATCGCCCGCTTTCAATCCAAACATATTCACAAGAACTTCGCACTTGAAAGGATCGCAGTTCTTCAGCTCAAGCTTCCCGATCCGGAACTGCTCTCCCGCATCAATCGGTATTTCGATATAAAATTGCTGTTTCGTTTTCCCCAGCAGGGGAATCGCGCCGCGTGGCCCTTCAAAGATACGAGTCAGCGGCTCTCCCACTTGGACATACTGGTACCCGCGTTCTTTGTAATAGGCCTTCAAATTCATTTCAATATCGTAGTCGAGCTTTTCTTTATGGTACTTGTCGGTGCCCTTGAACATCGTCATCATGCTTCGCTGCTTATTGAGCTTCAGGGAGTCTCGCAGTTCTGCATCGCTAAATATCTTGTTTCCGACAAACCGTATCTCGCCGATGCGGACCTTGGGGCCTTCTTCTGTAATAAAGCGCACCCGCACGCCGGACGGAGGCAGATTGTCGACCTCCGATCGAACGGTTCCCAGCGGCCTTCCGTTTTGCAGTAGCAATCCCTTCAATGCACGTTTTGCAGCCTCGATCTTCGAAGGATCGAACTGGCTGTCGATGGTGAGCCCCACCTTCCTTTCCTTGAATTCATCAAGAATGTTGGACTCGGTAAAAGATTTGTTGCCAATGTACTCGAGTGCCCGGATGAGCGGTTTTTCTTTTAAGATAAATATGACGATCTTGCCCGCGTCCCCATCCCGCTCCTGGATTTCGATGTTTTCGAAAAAACCAGCTTTATGAACAGCACGCAGGTCAGATTCCAGGCGTTCTTCGCTGTATACATCGCCGGGTCGGGATTGAATGTAGAATCGAATCGTCTCTTCAGGGATTCGCCTGTTGCCCCGGATATCGATTCGCTCGATGGTAGTCTCTCCAAGGGTCTGTGCGAAGACCGCGGAGCCTGCCAAAAGGAATCCGAGAAAACAAACTCCCAATTTTGCCGATATAGCCATCCATCCTCCCGTCAGCTGGCACTATGCGAAAAATTAAACCTGTATCTTAGATAAAAAAAACCGCGAAATCCAGCATGAGTCTTGTTAACCAACATTATTCATTAAGCTTCGATTGCAGGGTCGGATCCTGAAACGTCCATTCAGGTTACACGTTACAGGTTACAGGTTACAAGTCGCAAGTCGCAGACTAACGCTCGGAACCGGCAACGTGGAACCTGTAGCCTGTAACTCGAAGCCTGTAACCGTTAAACTCCGTTATAGACTCCACTGAGGGCAAAGTGTTCAATTATTTTTCCGGCGGGAAAGGCCTGTAAAAGCCGGGCTTCCAGCGTTTCTCTGCCACAGCAAAGCCAGAGAGAATCCCCGTTCACCCGAGCTTTACGCCGGAAGCATTCTGATCTCCGCTGGGAATATAGAAGAGACTGTCATCGTGGAGATAGATCTCAATCCTAGAATCCGGAAGGATTCGATTCTGGATGATCGCTTCCGAAAGCGGGTCTTCGATATATTTCTGAATCGCCCTGCGAAGAGGTCGCGCGCCGTACGAACGGTCATGGCAGGTCTTGTCTACGATCCACTTGCTCACTTCGGGACGTAGCACAATAAACAGCTTCTTCTGCTTCATAACCTCATTGACCGCGCAAATGAGGAGATCCACGATCTTTACCAGGTCGTCATCTGTAAGGGCCTCAAAGAGTATGATTTCGTCCAGCCGGTTGAGGAATTCCGGATTGAAAATTCGTTTGACCTCGCTTTGGATCAACGCTTCGGTCCGCTGGGCATCGGCGTCTTTCCCGGTTTGAAATCCCATCAGTCCGCGCTTTTCAAGAAAGCGAGCTCCGATATTGGATGTCATGATGATTGTCGTGTTTTTAAAATCGATCGTGCTACCCAGGGAGTCTGTGAGCTGCCCGTCCTCAAAAACCTGCAGCAGGATATTGTAAACATCGGGGTGCGCCTTTTCGATCTCATCCAGCAACAACACTGAATAAGGATTGCGCTTGACCCTCTCCGTTAGTTGACCGCCTTCTTCATAGCCGACGTACCCCGGCGGCGATCCGATCAGCTTGGAAACCGAATGCTTTTCCATGTATTCCGACATGTCGAGACGGATCATCGCGCTTTCGCTTCCGAAGAGGAAAGCGGCCAGCGATCGTGCCATTTCCGTTTTGCCCACTCCCGTAGGGCCAAGGAAAAGGAAAGAGCCGACCGGTCGTTTGGGCGACTTCAGTCCTGCCCGGGATCTCCGGATAGCCTTGCTCAGAGCGGCTATTGCCTTGTCCTGGCTGATGATTCGCGTGTGCAACTCCTCTTCCATGCGGAGGAGCTTGGCCATCTCCTCTTCGTGGATCGACGCTGCCGGGATGCCTGTCCATTTGGCTATGACTTCTTCAATATCTTCACGGACAACCTTGAGAGGGGGCACGGTTTTTAGTTGCCATCGCTCCCGGATGACCTGCAGATTCTCCTGCTCCAGTTCTTCTTCAAGCCGATAGCGCGCTGCCTGCTCAAATTCATGGGCGGAAATCGCATTCTCGACCCGATCTTCAATGGTCCGGATTCTCCGCTGAATTGTATCCCTGTCATCAGGGGCAGAGGCCCTTCTCAATTTGACTCTGGCCCCGGCTTCATCGATGAGGTCGATAGCCTTGTCGGGCAGGAACCGGTCGGAAATGTAGCGGTTTGAAAGATAGACCGACGCTTCCAGAGCTTCGTCGGTGTATTCCACTTGATGGAAGCTCTCATATTTTTCTTTAATGCCGTTCAGGATCGAGAGGCTTTCCTGTTCGGATGGAGGGGCGACTTTTATGGATTGGAACCGGCGCTCCAGAGAACGGTCCTTTTCGATGGAACGGCGATATTCATAGGGCGTCGTAGATCCTATGCACTGGATTTCGCCACGGGACAGCGATGGCTTCAGTATATTGGCGGCATCCAGGGAGCCTTCCGCCGATCCGGCACCCACCAGCGTGTGGAGCTCATCGATAAAGATGATCAGGTCCCGGTTCTCCAGCAGCTCCTTCATGATCGCTTTCAATCGCTCTTCAAACTGGCCGCGATATTTCGTTCCTGCAACGATGAGAGAGATGTCGAGAGCGAGAATTTTTTTGTCCAGAAGGGGTGGTGGTACCTGGCCGCCTACGATTCTCTGGGCCAGGCCTTCCACAATGGATGTTTTGCCAACGCCCGGTTCTCCGATGAGCACCGGATTGTTTTTGGTCCTGCGACAGAGAATCTGGATCATACGCTCGATTTCCGTCTCTCTTCCGATCAACGGATCCAGGGCGTCGATGCTGGCAGCCTCCGTCAAGTCCCTGGAAAACTCGGCCAGGCTCAAAGGCTCTTTAGCCCGGTTGGGAGCGTGCTTTTCAGACAAGCCGCGGCTCAACTCCTCGCGGACAATTTTGGGGCGGAATCCATGCTCTCTAAGGATTTCAGCTGCAACAGATTTTTCCTCGTGCAGCAGTCCCAGGAGGATGTGCTCGGTTCCGATGTGTTTGTGAGAAAGGCGTTCCGATTCTTCGGCGGCGGTGTTCAAAGCCCGCTTGCATTCCTCAGAGAAGGGCAAGTCTACAGAAGTGGATACTTTGCCGCGGATCAGTGTGCGGCCCTCGATTTCTTTGCGGATATCCTGAATGGTTGCGCTGGCTCTTGGGATGAAACGGGCGGTCAAATTCCGGTCTTCGCGAATCAGCCCAAGCAGTAGATGCTCAGTTTCGATCGACGGGCTGCCGAACTGGCTCGCCTCGTAACGTGCGAAAAAAATTACTCTTCGAGCCTTTTCCGTGTACTTTTCAAACATAAAACAACGCTCATCCTCCCTTCAGTATTATACGGATCAATTTGAGAATTGCGAATGACGAATTACGAATGAAAACAGACAGATGGAATTGCGGCCATGATGCGTATCTGGTCGGCAGATGGGGCCTTCTTACGCTACGGCCATGCAGTTTACTTTTGACCTTCTAGGGTAGCCTTGATGGAGGCCAGCGATTTTTCCAGTGCGTTGACCGACCGTCCCACTGCGGATCTTCTCACGATGGAACCTTTAAAACCCGTCAGGCCCGCCTGTTCAGATCCCATGGCCCGGAGGAGATAGAAGCCCGGTTTCTTGGGATCCTGGCTGTCCCGCATGCAGAAAGTAAGGTCCAGAGCTGTTGCGAAGTAGTGACTCGAGTAGAGCTGTTTCTCGGCGATCACATATGCGGGTTCATTTGGGCTGCTCCCGCGCATGGTTACGATATGCAGTATTCGCAGCGTCGGTTTCAGGCCGAACTTCACTTTTGCCCACTGGAACGTGTTCTCGACGTTCGCCGGTTTCCCATCAGGATAATTGAGCAGATAATTGTAAAAGCCGGGCAGATACGATGGCAGTGTTTTAGAATAGCTGATCATATACTTAAACTGCTCCGCCACCTTTCTGGGGTTGCTCTTGTCGTTGTACTCTCCCAGAATCTGATTGCCTCCTTTTTGATAATCGCTCAGGCGCTGCACGGCGCCTTTCTTTAGGAGATCATTCACCTGACGGGCCACGTCCGGGGCCGACCAGTTGACCGATTTTTGAATCAGCTCCATGCTCTTGGAAGGCATTTGGAGCATGCAGTCTCCGGGTTTGCATTTCTTCAGTGCGGCTATATCATCACTGTCCAATTCAAAATTCTTCAGGTCAGAGACTTGTGGCGGACTGCTGAATTTTCCGATGCCTGGATACTCGGGCAGCTTGCTCAGGCGTTCGATATCCGTTATGAATTTGATGTATTTCTCAGGTTCCGCATTGATATATACAGCGCCAAATACGAAAATTTCGTCGGGGATGCGGGATTTTAGATCCAAGGCAACCGGCTTCCCGTTGCGGATATCCGCAATCTGATCCTTCTTCAGCCCGATGTTCTGCGTAAAAAAAGCATTCAGATCAGGTGCTTTCGACTGCGATCCGACGCGCACCGAAATGCCGGCGATTAAGCTGACAAAAACAGCAACCTGTGCGAAACTCCGTCTCATAATAGGCTCCATAATGCGAGAAGGCCAAATAGGCGGCATCCTGTTTTGGAAATTGGCATTAATTCAATTTCCAAAACAGGATGCCGCGTATTCGGCCTTCCCGTTTCGCAAATTATTACTTTGCTTCTTTTACTCCGAAGAAGTTAAAGAGCTTCCATGGATTGTTGTAGGCTCTGATATTGAGTTCTTTGGTTTTTTTATCGACCTTAAGTTCGCAAGCCGGCACCAGGACACCCTTGCTCTTGTCTTTCAAATTGCTCGAGTCAAGCTCGATGTCGAGAGCGGCCAAATTGTAGCTTTGTGAACGGGTGGCTGCCATTGATTCGACGACCGAGATGGGGCGATCCGTCGCAATGCGGATTTTGCGGATGCCCGGGCGGCTACTCGGAAGTAGCCGAATGAACTTCAAGTCGCAGCCCGGCCGGCCCGCGATTTCAATGCGCCCGATGGAGGGCATGCTTTTCATTGCTTCGTAGAGACCCTGGCTGCCGGATTTTTGAAAGGCGTCAATCAGGGCTTTTCGTTCTTCGGCCGTGCTGTATTTTTCAAGTCTAATCGTTAAGCTGACAAGCTGTCCGGACTGCGTACTTGTCCCTTGGGCAGAGCACTGGATGGTTTCAGGTCCTGCCTGTGCAGGCTCGCTCTGGCTATAGCTCAAGGCGATTGCGAACGGCAAAATCACAGCGAAAACTGCGCAGGTAATCGTGAGAGTTCTTTTTGTTAGATTCTTTTTTTCCATTAATTTGTTCTCCTTAATAAATTGTCGCAGCTTACAACGGGTGCCGGACCGGCTTCGGCCTGTATCGGCACAACGCCCGTCACGCGAGGTTCCATAAAAGCTATCGAATGCCGGTTGTTACAATCCGCGCTAATCCAATTATCACTTTCTAATTCTTGCACCTCTTGTTCATGCCGAGCAACTGTCATTATCAGCAGGGCGTAGAATATCGCATCGCAGCAGTTGAAATCTCTAAAGAAATGCGGGCTGATATGCTGTTAGTTTTGACAGATTCCAGCAATGTCTTGTTAGATATACCCTAAAGGGCATAAAGTATTATAAGAACGGTGACCTCAACAAGACGTTTTTGCGGATCACTAAGGCGAATCAAGCCAGTCGCCGAGGCAACGGCATATCGGTCGAAGAACCAAGGCAACAAATGGTAGCCGGCATCTGTTTTTGAGTGTATCCGGCGACACTGACGCGAGGGTTTATAGGGAGGCAGTTCATGAAGAAGTCATACCGGAATGTTGGAATTGCAGTAGCGGTGATTGTTGTCATCCTGCTTGTGCTCCCCCAGCTCATAAACGTGAATAGTTTCCGGCCAAAAATCGAGTCGGAACTGACTAAGGCGTTGGGACGGAAAGTGGGGGTAGGGGATCTGAGCTTGTCCATCCTGAGAGGCAGGGTGTCAGCGGCAGAAATCAGCATTGCGGACGACCCGGCCTTCAGCAAGGCCCCGTTCCTCACCGCAAAAAGCCTGAAGATCGGCGTAGAACTGATTCCGCTGATTTTCTCGAAACGGGTCAGCATAACCGGAATCACCCTGGATGAGCCATCAATCACGCTGCTCAGCACCCCGGGTGGGAAGTGGAACATCTCCAGCCTGGCGACAACCAGTTCCGAGCCCGCACCGGCATCCGGCGGGGAGCAGCCAAAAAATCTTGCGATAGCGGAGTTGAGAGTAACCGACGGCAAGCTGCTAATAGGCAAGGTGAATTCGCCGGCCAAACCGCTTGTGATCGACAATTTGAGCATCGAGGTGAAGAATTTCTCGGCGACTGAGCAGTTTCCTTTCACCTTGACTGCTGATCTGCCGAACTCTGGGAAACTCGAGCTGGAGGGTAAGGCCGGTCCGATCGCTCCCGAGGGAACGCCACTTCAAGCCAACCTGAAGATCGGAAAGCTGGACCTGGCCTCGCTCGGAGCTGATCCCAGCGTAGGCCTCGGCGGTACCGTCAATTTGGACGGGACGCTGGATTCCGATGGAAAGATGGCAAAAGTCAAAGGTGAGCTATCGCTGGACAAGCTGAAGATGTCGCCCAAAGGTTCGCCGGCTGGTCGGCCAATCCAAGTGAAAATTGCCACTGATTACGACCTGGTGAAACAAACCGGGAAGATCTCATTGGGGGATGTCTCGGTGGGGAAGGCCGTGGCTCATCTTACCGGCAATTATCAGACGGCAGGTAATGCAACAATGCTGGACATGAAACTCAATGCTCCAGGGCTCCCTGTCGAAGAGGTGGAATCGTTGCTCCCTGCACTGGGTGTGACGCTTCCCAAAGGCTCTGGACTTAAGGGTGGAACGCTTTCTGCTTCGCTTGTCATTTCGGGACCGATCGAAAAGCTGGTAATTAGCGGGCCGGTGAAACTTGAAAACAGCAAGCTCGATGGATTTGACCTCGGTTCCAAGCTTTCTGTGTTGTCCGCGTTCAGCGGAAAGGCGGCGCCGAGCGGAGATACAACGATTCAGAACGCCAGCGCCAACACGCGCGTGGCGCCCGAGGGGACCAGGCTGGATTCCATTAACGTGACAGTCCCTTCGTTGGGAGTTCTAACGGGTGCGGGAAACGTGAGTCCCGCCGGCAATCTCAACTTCAAAATGGCGGCTGAATTGACGGGGGCAGGCGGAGTGACGCAAAGGGCAACCGGGAGCGGCGGTATCGCGTTTAGGATCGAGGGGACCACATCAAACCCGAAATTCGTCCCCGATGTAGGCGGCATGGCCGGTGCCGCAGCGCTGAAAGCAATCAGCGGGAGCGCGGGCACGAAAGGCGAGTCAACAAAGGGGCTGGGAGGGCTGCTCAAGAAGACATTCTAGGCTTAATTGTCTGTCAGCACTCCGTTTTCGAGCCGATAGACTTTTGAACAGATCCGGGCGAGCTTTTCGTTGTGGGTGACGATGATGGAGGATAGGTCGTGCCTTTCGTGCACCTTGCGAAAGAGGGCGCCGATGGCTTCTCCGGTATGCGGGTCCACATTGCCCGTCGGTTCATCGGCCAATAAAAGGCGGGGTTTGCCGATCAAGGCCCGGGCCAGTGCCACCCTTTGTTGCTCGCCTCCCGACAATTCCCCCGGGCGATGATGGCGGCGCTTTTCCAGCCCGACCTCGTGCAGCAGCATTTCGGCCGATTCAGCCGCTACCGTTGGGGATGCATCCCTGAGAAGCAAAGGCATCATGACGTTTTCCAACGCTGTAAATTCGGGCAGAAGATGATGGGACTGGAAGACAAATCCTACCGTCCGGTTGCGAAAGCCGGAGAGCTCCAATGGAGTCAGGCTGGAAATCTCTCTGTCCAATATTCGAATCGATCCGCGATCGGGCCGATCCATCCCGCCAATCAAGTGGAGCAGCGTGCTTTTCCCCGATCCGGAAACGCCCGTGATGCCGATCATTTCTCCTTCATCCAACGACAAGGATAGAGCGGAGAGGATCTCCAGACGTTGATCGCCGGAGCTATAGCTTTTGCAAAGCTCACGCACCTCAAGGAGCCTACTCATAGCGCAGGGCCTCGACCGGATCCAGTTTGGCGGCACTTCGCGCTGGATAGATTGTCGCCAGATAACTGATCACAAGAGCCGTCACTGAAATCAGAACGGCATCCCACCCCCGGACGTGGAAGGGGACGTAGGGAATGCTGTAAATCTCCGCTTCCAGCCTGATCAGCTTGTACGTGTCCAGGATCCAGCTGAGGCCGATGCCCAAGACATCGCCGATCACAGTCCCGATTAATCCGATGATCAGCCCCTGCAGCATAAAGACCCGCTGAATAGTTTTCTCTGTCGCTCCCATGGCTGTGAGAATGGCGATGTCTCTCTGCTTTTCCAGCACCATCATGATGAGCGTTGTCACAATGTTGAGGGATGCCACGAAAACGATCAGACCGATGGTGAGAAACAGCACAAGCTTTTCGAGCTTGAGGGCGGAGAAGAGCGGTTTATTGAGTTCAATCCAGGTCGTAGTGATGAAACCATTGCCTGCCCGGGCACGGATATTTTCCGCAATGGCCTCCGCATTTTCCAGGTCGTCTATTTTGAACTGGAGCACGAGGGCGGATCCTTCCGGGTAGGAGAACAGCCGGCGTGCCGCATCAATATGGACGTAAGTCCAGTTTGCATCAATGTCCCAAAGCCCGGATTCGAAAATTGCCGCAACGCGAAACGTCATTTGTGAAGCAGTCATTCCCATGGGCGTTAGTCTCCCCATGGGGTACAGGACCTTGAGTGTGTCGCCCACGCGGCACCCCTATAGCCCTGGACATCTCTTTCCCGATGATGATCTTGTCGAGGGGAGGCGGGATATTCTCCGCGAAGCTCTCCGAGCCCGCATACCTAGTATCGAGGGCGTGTCGATCTCCTTCGACGACATGCGAGAGAAAATCCGAGACCTGGCTTTCCCATGCCGGATTAATCCCCTTAAGGGCCGCGCCCTGGTTGTGCGAGGCACTGGCAATAAAAACCGGGTTGAAGATGGCAGGAGCGCTTCCGGTCACATGCGGTACGCCGCTGACTTTGCGCAGGACCTCTTCGAACTTAGGCATGGGAGTCCGGTCAATCCGGAGAAGGTTAATCGCCGATGTCGCTCCAAGGATTTTCCCCTGCACGTCTTCTTTGAAGCCCGTGGAGAAAGCCAGCGCAATCACCAGTGCCATGACGCCTGCAGCAATCCCCACTATCGAAATCACCGAAATCACCGACACCATCGTCTGTTTGCGTTTTGCCCGGAGATATCGAAGTGCAATGAATGCTTCAAATTTCATATTAGGAGGCATGCGGAAAATGACGAATTACGAATTAAAAAATATGGCAATTCGTCATTCATCATTCATTGGCTCTGGTCGAAGCAATGGGAACAGGATCACGTCACGAATTGACTGCCGAATTTGTCAGGACCATAGTCAGCCGGTCGATGCCGATGCCTTCTCCAGCGGTCGGAGGCATGCCGTAGCTGAGGGCACGAACATAATCCAAATCCATGCCATGCGCCTCATCGTCTCCGCGGTCGCGCGCGTTGAGCTGCTCCTGGAATCTGGCTTTCTGTTCCTGCGGATCGTTCAGCTCCGAATAGGCGTTTGCTATTTCCATGCCGGCGATATAGAGCTCGAAGCGCTCGACGGTAGAAGGATCCTCTGCTTTTGTCTTGGAGAGCGGCGAAACTTCAGCCGGATAATCGTAGATGATCGTCGGCTGGATGAGGTGTTTTTCGGCAACCGTTTCGAACAAAATTGCCTGCAACTTTCCCGGGCCGTCCGACGGTTCGTAACGCGCGTGAATCGATGTGGCCAGAGACCGGAGTTTTTCCAGGGAGCGTATATCTTCTTCCAAGGGTGCGGGTATTGAATCAGGCCAGAATTTAAAGATAGCTTCCTTCATGGAAAGCCGCTGCCACCGATCGAAATCCAGGATATGCTCGCCGAAAGGCACTTGCCGCGATCCGGTAACCGTCTCGGCAACGCGTGTGATCAGTTCCTGCGACAGGTCCATCAGGTCGCTGTAATCGCTGTATGCCTGATAGAACTCCAGCATCGTAAATTCGGGGTTGTGATGGCTGGAAATCCCTTCGTTCCTAAAGATGCGGCTTAATTCATAGACCCGGTTTATTCCGCCGACGATCAGGCGCTTGAGGTACAGTTCCAGCGCGATTCTCAAGTAGAGCTCGATATCCAGGGCGTTGTGGTGCGTTTGAAACGGACGGGCCAACGCGCCACCGGCGAGCGTTTGCAGGACGGGCGTTTCCACCTCGAGGTATCCCCGCTCATCCAGAAAGTTGCGGATTTCGCGGATGATCTTGCTGCGCTTGACGAAAACCGAGCGGACGTCCGGATTCACAATCAGATCCACATATCGCTGTCGAAACCGTGTCTCTACATCCGTGAGCCCGTGCCATTTTTCCGGCAAGGGCAGCAGATTCTTGGCTAGGTGGAAGACCCGGGTTGCGGAGATCGTAAGTTCGTCCGTACGCGTGCGGAATACGGTCCCTTCCGCCCCGATGATATCGCCGAGATCGAACAACTGAAACAGCTCGAAATTTTCAGGCCCGACGAAATCCCGGCGCACATACACCTGGAACCGGTGCTCACCGTCGGAAACGTCCATAAATCCGGCTTTTCCTTGAGGACGCAAAGAAACGATGCGGCCGCAGATGCGCACGGATTCTTTTCTCTCCTGGAGTTCGGCGCCGCTGATCGAGTTCAAACTTTGTCCTGAGCTGGCCGATGGTGTGCGTGTATTCAAATTTGTGGGGGTACGGATCGTAGCCCAGGCGCTTCAGTTCCGCCAACTTGAAACGGCGTTGTTCCAGAAGATTAGTCTGGCTTTCCATTGCTCCTCAGCCTCTTGTCCATTAATTCATTTTTGATGCTATCCAGAATGCCGTTTACAAACTGCGCCGACTCCTGCGTGGAGAACTTGCGCGCGATGTCGAGCGCTTCATTGATCACAACGGTTTCGGGCGTCTTGCTTCCCGAGAGGAACTCGTGTACGGCAAGCCTCAATACATTCCGATCCACCACCGCCATCCGGACCAGACGCCAGTGCTTCGTATGCTGCTGGATTACTTTGTCTATTTCCTTCAGCTGACGGATTGTTCCTTCGAAAAGCTGGTCGGCAAATTCCCGCACTTTCTGCGGATGCTCATTCATCTTCCAGAACGAGCGCAGAATTTCATCCTTTGAATGTTTTCCAACATCCAGTTCATACAGCATCTGAAGCGCGCATTCGCGCGCTACTCTCCGAAGTCCCATAATTTGATTCGCCGGGATAGTGTGCAATACGCAGCCGGCTACAGCTGCTTCATAAGTTCAACCATTTCGATTGCGGCAACCGCTGCGTCAAACCCTTTGTTGCCCGTTTTGAGACCGGCTCGATCTACGGCCTGTTCCATTGTGTTGCATGTCAGGACCCCGTTGATCACCGGAATCCCGGACTCCAGACCGATGGCGCCCAGTTCTTTGGTGACAGTTGAAGCAAGATAGTCAAAGTGGGGCGTTTCCCCTCTCAAGAGGGCGCCAAGGCAGATTACCGCGTCATATTTCTTGGATAGAGCCATTTTCCCGGCGATCGGAGGAATTTCAAAGCTGCCGGGGACCCATGCGATGCTGATGTCCTCCTGCGAGGCTCCATGCCGTTCCAAAGCATCGAGTGCACCGGAGAGCAACCGGTCGCTGATCAGCGAGTTGAACCGGCTGATAACAATTGCAAAACGACTTCCTTTGGCGTCCAGCTTGCCCTGGATAATTCTGGCCATTATAGTTTTCTCCCATTTTAAGCTTTAGATTCTGCAAGAGAGAGGGCCTCATTACAAGCCTAATCAATAAGCAGCCCCTAGGTATACAGCCTTCGGAATCGGTATCGCTATCGGTATCGGTATCGCGATCGTGAGTCGGTTGTTGATTCTGCTATGAAACGCTCCTAACACTGCGGATCTCGATATCGATCGCGATTCCGATAGCGATACCGATTCCGATACCGACATGAATGGTGGTTAGAGACGCTCAAATAGCAGAGTGAAAAAATCGCGCATGGTTCGTCCGCTGGCATAGACCGGCTTTCCCAGGCGCTCGGGATAAATCCTCCAGGGAAAAATTGTCGAGCAGAATGCCCTCCACACGCGAAACCGCTTCGTTAGGGATAATCAGGAATTGCCCCAAGTCTCGTCCCGCCAAAGCAGCCAGGATGTCCTGTCCGCCGAGCAGACCTGCAACGGTAATGCTCCTGCCTAAAAAGCGATTCTCCGCTGCGCATACCCGGAGCCGCGACCCGAACCTATTATTGAATCGGGCGAGGCAGCGCCTCAGCGTAGGGGCAAAGAGTTTTCCCGTCACCAGCGTTCCCTGTAAACCGGAGAGGGATTTGCGGCGCCGGTCCATGGCCGCCGCAAATTCATCCAGGAACGATCGGACCATTCCTATGCCGTCTTCGATTTGCGAAAAATCGTCGTAATAATCCTCCGCGGGTATGTCTACTGCACCCTGGATATAGAACTCGTCGGCAAGACATGCGAAGGTACGGCCGATTGCTGCGCGAAATTCTTCCTGCCATGGAACCGCCGAACGAATGATACCGCGGCAGTAATCGGGTGTCACGGGGACCAGGCGTTCCCGGGGTTTCCCGTAGTCGGATAATCCCAGCGGCACAATCGCGACCGACTGCACGCCCGGATACAGGCGGTACAGATCATAAACCGTTTCTTTCAGGTGCGTCCCGTCATTGATTCCCGGCATCAGGACAACTTGGGCATGGATCTGAATCCCTTCCCGGACGAGTGTTTTAAGCTTCCTGTTCAAGTTGTCGGCCTTTTTCCGCCCCAGGATCTTCGTCCGGAGATCGGCTTCCGTTGCATGCACGGAAACATACATCGGGGAAAGGCGCTGCTCGATGATGCGGTTCAACTCTTTTTCGGATACGTTTGTCAAAGTGACGTAGTTGCCATGCAAAAAGGATAGGCGGTAGTCGTCGTCTTTGACGCGCAGGCCCGGCCGTACGCCCGGAGGGAGCTGATCCACAAAGCAGAACAGGCAGGCGTTGTTGCAGGTCTGCGTCCTGAATTCCTCCAACTGCAGGCCCGGATCGGCGCCTTCCGGCAGCTTCAAAACAACCCGGCTTTCGCAGCCGTTTGACTGCAGGATGCGGAGCTTAAGGCGCTTCTCGGACAGGTAGAATCGAAACGCGAGTTCGTCATCGATCGCGTGGCCATTAACCGTCAGGATGCTGTCTCCCGGCGCCAGGCCCGCTTTCGCTGCCGCGGATCCTCTTTTTACTTTAAGAATTCTGGTCCCTTTTAGGATCATTCCCCTGTACCTGATATGACGCAATGATTCGCACCGACGTATACGCGTAGTGCAGTCCGGAGGCTATTGTGAATGCCAAGGTAGAGTACTGAACCACGGGGAAAATGGTGATTGCCAAGGTCGCCTGGAAATTGGCCAGCATGCATACGCCCACGGTTAAAAGCTGAACCGCCGTAGTGCATTTTCCGAGGATGCTGGGAGGAAAATGCGTGTGCCGTGTCTGGAGATGAATGATGAGCACGGATATGGCGATTATGATGTCGCGGCTGATCGTTAAAATCGTCAACCATGTGGGTATATGCAGGATTAGAGGCACGGAGGGAAGCGTTAGCGTAATAAACGCGGCGGTCAGCAGGATTTTATCCGCCATCGGGTCCAGGAAGGATCCCAGCACGGTCTTCTGCTGCAGTTTTCGGGCGATAAGCCCGTCCAGTCCATCGGTGACGGCCGCAAGCAAAAATAAAAATGTTGCCGATCTGGGGTGGCCGTAGATAAGCAGAATGACGAAACAGGGAACGAATAGCATTCTGAGAATCGTCAATTGATTCGCGTAAGTCAAGACCACGTGCCAGCTCCTTTGGACAGCCAATCGAAGTATATACACCAACTTGCCAGAGCGCGTCTCCTATCTTATCAGGATTTTTGCCATTTCATATACAGATGCCTTCGGCTGGCCGATAAGCTATTTGGATAATCCTGCTGTCCGAGCGAAGAGGGAAACAGGGACATATGTCGCTTTCTGGAAGACTGAATACAATGGATTTGCCGGAAGTCCTGCAATGGGTGACAATTGGCAGGAAAACCGGTTCGCTCTCCTTCGTCAAAGAAAAATCGAAGGTTCATCTTTTCCTGAAAGAGGGAAAGATCATATCCTCCGCTTCGAATGATCCGACCAAGCAGCTCGGGCAGTTCCTCCTGTTTCAGGGAAAAGTCACCGAGCCCCAGCTTAAAAGAGCTTTTGAAATCCACCTCCAGACCCGGGTGATTCTTGGGAAAATTCTCGTTCAGGAAAACCTTGTATCCACGGAGGATATCGAGAAAGCTCTGATCACGAGAACCGAAGAGGTTATCTATGATCTCTTTTTGTGGGAAGACGGCTACTTCCATTTCTCGTCCGCCGATTATAACGAAAATGATTTAATCCTGATCAATGTGGGCATCAATGCGCTCCTGTTCGAAGGAATTCGGCGCAAAGATGAGTGGGCCCGGATCCGGGCTGTGTTTCCCAATAATGATGCCGTGCTATCTCTTCGATCCGACGTGGACCTGAAAAGCCTCGAGCTGACCCCATTACAGAAAAAGCTGCTGTACCTGCTCACGTTGAAAAAGCCTCTTTCGGAAATCATTCTGGAACTCCATGGTTCGGATTTTCTGGTTTGCTTCGAGCTGTTCCAGTTGTATGAAAAGCAGATTATTGAAATCATCGAAACGCCGCCTCCCCCCGTTGAAGCTGCAAGTCCTGCGGAGTTGTTCAACAAAGGCTTGGAGTTGATGCAGAGCCGTCAATTTCAGGAGGCGATTGCCGCATTCCAGGAAGTTCTGAAGCTGGATCCTCAAAATACGTGGGCTTCAGAGCAGATTGAAAAGGCAGAGAAATCGATGTGCCAGGAGTACTACCGGACCTCTGTGCCTGCCCGGCAAAATTCCGTATTACCTGGTTCCCGAATCGACGCTTACGCGCCATACTCTGACGCATGAGGAGGGTTTCGTCGCATCCCGCATCAATGGCACGTGGGACGTCAAATCCATCGTGATGCTTTCACCTCTGAGAGAGCTGGAAATTTTGCAGGTGCTCGACAAGCTGCTGAAGCTGGAACTCATCGCACTCAAATAAAATTACGAATTACGAGTGACGAATTACGAATTGACACCTACGCTCCGGTCGTGGCGATTACCGGCCGAAGTCAGAATGTCCTGTCGTATGGTTCAATTCGTAATTCGTCACTCGTAATTCGAAATTCTGCTTTCATTCAACATTGAAGTTGAATTTCATGCCGGCCATGAAATTCAAGCGTAGGGCGGGATATCCGAGGACTTCCTCATATTTCTGATTCAAAAAGTTGTTGAGCCGGCCGTAGATTTCCACTCCTTTGGGCAGACGATAAGAGATGCCGGCGTCGGCGCGCGTGTATCCCTTGTTTGTATAGAAGGGGTATCCGTACGCCGGTTCGCCGTCCAGGGTCGCGCCGCGAATGTAGGCGTTAGTGCTCAGCGTCAGGCGTCGATAGGTATAGGTAACGCTGTAGCTTGCGGAGTGACGCGGGCGCCGCAGCAGCGGCTGTCCGACCTGGTAGGGAGAATTAGCCTCGGAGCTTCCGTCAAGTGCCAGAACCTCGGAATCCACGAATGAGTACTGGCCAGCCAATCCCAGCGATCGTGTGGGATTCACTCGGAACGATACTTCAAAACCCTGTGCTCTTGAATTCTTCAGATTGTCCGAAGTGTATGAGCTGAGATTTTGCATCGAACCGCCGAGCGTCACTATCTGGTCGTCAAAGCGATTGAAGAAATAGGTGAAATCCACGACGGCGAGGTTGGCGAAGAGACTCTGTTCAACGCCGGCGTCGAAACTGACGCTTTTTTCCGGCTTCAATTCCGGATTGTTTGTAAAGGCCAGCTCAAAGCCGTCCGGCGGTCGGATGCCCGTGCCGAAGCTTCCATGAATCCGCGTCCTGCCTAAAATGCTGTCGGGATCTCCGTCGTAAGGAAAGTATGCCACTGAAACTCGCGGATTGACCTTAACCACAGAACTTTCCGGGATATAAGGCCTTGATCCCCATGCGTCCGATGGAATGGAATGCGTTTGAATATGATCTATACGGATGCCGGTGATCAAAAACAGGCGACTGGAAGGGCTCCAGCGATTTTCCGCGAAATAGGCAAGGCTTGTGCGAGGAAGCAGAAACGGCGAATATTGGCTGTCGGTGATGTAGCTGTTTCTTATTTGTTCTCGATTGAATTCAAAGCCTGCGGTGAGGGTATCTCTGGGTGAGAGCATGATTTCGCTTCGCGTGTTCAGAATTCCACGCAGGGTTTGCAGAATTATAATCGCCCCACAGCTGAATGATAATTGAGGTCGTTGGTGGACAGGTTGGCAGACGTAACCTGACGCCAACGGGATGAAAACTGCTCGGTGTAGCCTGCCTGATAGCCAAACAAGTTTTGTTTGCCGCGCGACACGGTATCAATACCTGTAAACGTGCCGGCCGGATCGGATCCATAAGGCCCTGGGGCTCCAGCGTCGTTTGCATTTCCGAAAAATTGAAAACTCAGTTGCCTGCGGGCCTGATTGTAGCCAACGTTCAGAAAAGCGCTCTGGTTGCGATAGTGGTCGTTTTCGACCACTCCATCCGAATCGAGGCGCGAGAGGTTATAGGACCAGCTCAGTCCGCGTGTGAGACCGCTCCCGCCGGTGGCAAAGCGCCGGGTGTAGTTGCTGCCTCCTTCAGCCAGCGCGGTGAAAGTTGGCGGGCCTTCTCCTCGACGGCTGATAATATTGACGACGCCGGTCAAGGCGTTGGAGCCATACAGGGCGCTTTGCGGGCCGCGCGTGATCTCCACGCGTTCGATGCCGTCGGTGGGAAGGGAAGCCATGTCAAAGGAACCGCCGAATTCGTTTAACGGGATGCCGTCCACCATTACGGCGTTGTACTTGCTTTCGCCTCCGCGGATATAGACTCCGGTTACTCCGCCGCGCCTGCCTGACTGGCTGACCTCGATTCCCGGGACGCCGCGAATGACTTCCAGCGCATTCTGCGCGCTCCGATCGTCGATGTCCTGCTTTGAAACCAGGCTTACCGAGGATCCGATCTGCGGGACCAGCGCGCCTCCCAAAGAAGCCGAGACGACGACGCTGCGATTCGAGCGCGCTCAATGCGAGGTTCATGTCCTGCCTCTGATTTCCGTCTTTGCCGACTTCAATGCTCATAGCGGGGCAGTCGAGGCCGCGGGCGCTTGCTGAGAGCTGGTACGGACCCTCCTGTAATCCTTCGAATTTATAAACTCCCCTTGCATCGGCCTGGCGTTCCTCAATGACGGTGAGAGAACGCAGGAGGCTGATTCGGGCTCCAGGCACTGGCTTGCCGCTCGGATCCAGAACCGTCCCTTCCAGTGTCGCAGCCAGCGCTGCGTATTCCGCACACGCCAATAGAAGCAAAATAAAAGTGCAGTTTCTTAGAATCGATTTGTTCATGTTGGATTTCCTTATTTCGTTTATCGGACTCAATTGCATAAATAGGATTCCCTTGGAATCACAGGAAGGACCTCGACGGTACCATCCGGGATTAGCCGTATGGTGAAGTCCAGGCCGAAGATTTTTTTTAGATTCTCCTGCGTCAATACTTCCTGAACGTTCCCCTGGTGCTGGATCTTGCCCTGGGACATGAGAACGAGGCGATCGCAGAAAGCTCCCAACAGATTGATCTCATGCGAAACCACGAGCGTCGCAAGGTTCTTTTCACGCGTGATGCGCTGAACCAGCCGCAGCAATTCCACCTGGTAGTTAATGTCGAGATTTGCAGTGAATTCGTCGAGCAGCAGGATCTCGGTCTGCTGGACCAGGGCGCGGGCCAGCAGCAGACGCTGTCTTTCGCCGCCGGATATTTCCGTGACGCGGGATTTCAGGTAACGCGTCAGCCGAGTCATCTCCAGAGCTTCGAGAGTGATCTGTTCGTCCGCAGGGCTTTCGAAGCCCAACAGCGAAAGGTGCGGCGATCTGCCCTGGATCGCAAACTGAAATACCGTCTGGTAGTGATAGATGCCGCCATTCTGCGGAACAATGGCGATGTGGCGCGCAATTTCTTTTCGCTTCATGCGCGACAAGGAGCGCTCGCCTCCCAGAAGCACTTCTCCCGAAAGAGGAGGCAGAATCCCGCCAATCAGGCGCAACGCGGTTGTTTTACCGGAACCGTTCGGCCCGATGATGCCGGTAATGGTGCCCGGCTTCATGCTCAGGGAAATGTCCTCGACGATGGGCCGGTGATAATCGAAGCGCAAATTGCGGGCTTCAAGCATTACGGCTGGCCTGTTCATTCTCTGCCCCCTTTCCGGTGCAGCAGATAAATAAACAGAGGGGCGCCGCATAATGCGGTCACGATGCCCACGGGAAGCTCGGCAGGCGAAAGAATGGTCCTCGCCAGAGTGTCGGCCAATAAAGTGAAAATAGCTCCGAAGATGAAAACCGTAGGGAACAGGATGCGGTTGTCGCTGCCGAACATCATGCGTCCCATGTGCGGGCATATGAGTCCGATATAAGCGATGGGACCGCTCACCGAAACCACGGCTCCGGTGATGAGGGAAGCCATGATGTACACGCCGGTTTTGACGCGCCGGACCTCGATCCCCAGTATCATCGCGTCATCCTCTCCCATCCCGATCAGGTTCAGGCTGTGCGAAAAGAAATAAAGCACCAGGAATCCCACGAGGACCAGAAGGGTTACGGGGTAGATCGAAGCGTCTACGGGCCGGCTGAGATCGCCGATGAGCCAGTAAAAGATTCCGCGCAGGTCCGCCTGGTTGGTGCTGGTAAGAAGAAAGACGTTGATCGAAGAAAGAAAGGAGGCCAGCACGATGCCGGCCAGCAGCAGCCTCTGCGAGCTCTCGCCGGAGCGCGATGAACCTCCCGCAATTACGTAGACGGCTCCGACGGTGAGGACGGCGCCCAGGAATGCCGCAAGCGGACGGCCATAAACGACGTGGCTGTTGACGACGGCAAATCCGATCCACCCGGTGAAGAGGGAATAGAGGATTGTGCCCATGGATGCGCCTGTAGAAACGCCGAGGACGTAGGGATCGGCCAGGGGATTGCGCAGCAGCGACTGGAAAGCCGTGCCGGCCAAAGCCAGAGCCGCTCCTACAAGAGAACCCAGAAGCACCCGCGGCAGGCGAACCGAGAAGAGGACGGATTCCAGCGGATCTTCACCGGTGCTGCTGCCCGAAAGCCGCCCGATGAGCAGACGCAGCGCAGTCCGGACGGGGATGCGGACGCTGCCGATATTCAACGAGACCAGGGCCGCGATGAACCAGATCACCAGCAGGACGAGGCTTACGGCCAGGATCTTTTTGCCGGATAGACGGTTCATTGAAAGCGCTCCGGATAAAGTTTTTTCGCCAGTTCTTCAACGCCGTCCACAAACAGAGGCGAGGGATGCTGGAGATATTCGGTCAAAACGTAAACCTTCCCCTGCCGCACAGCCCGCAGGTCGCGCCAGCCCGGCGATTTTCCTGAAGTCCGGGATGGGGTTTCCTTCCTGCTTGACGGTCAGAATGACGTCGGGATTTTTGACGAGAATCTGCTCGAGACTGTACCGGGGATAGTATTGAGGAATGTCCGCGGTTATCGAAACCACTCCCGCAAAGCGCAGGACATCATTTTCGAAAGTGTTTTTCCCGGGCGCCAGCAGAGGATCGAGCCAGGTGATAAAAAATGCGCGCACGGGAGGGAGCCCGGCGATACGGGATTTGATTTTATCCAGTCGCTCTTTCATCTGCGCGGCGAGCTGATGGCCCTGCTCAGCACAGTCGGTGATGCGCCCGATTTCTTCGACGGATTGGAGGATCTTTTCGACGTTGCGCTGGGCTGCGACATATACAGGCAGCCCAAGGCCGGCAAGCTTCATGATCGCGCCGCGGTCGTTTCCCGCGGTTGAGGCGATGACAAGGTCGGGCTTTGCAGCCAGGATAACCTCGTAATTGGGATTGAGCAGGTCGCCGACTTTCAGCTTCTTTTTTGCCTCTTCCGGCCACGTGCATTGGATTGTCACGCCGATCAGCCGGTCCTGCGCTCCCAGGAGGAAGAGTGTCTCGGTGATATTCGGGGCCAGCGAAATAATCCGCTGCGGGTGGGAGGGAAGCTCTACCTGTCGCCCGATGCCGTCGGTGCAGGTAATGCGGTCAGCCGATGGATGATTTTGTTTTTCCAGGATTTCAGTAGAAGGTTTGGAGCACCCGATGGCAGCCAGGCAGACGATGAGCAGGAGCAAACGGAATCCAAATGGATTTTGGGGATTTCTGACGAAGCTGTACTGCTGGCGGAAGCTCAAAAGCATTTCAGTCTCTTTCTCGCGAAGAGTGGGCTGAAACTGGCGAAGAGGCAGGTTTCCTGACTATCGGGTCATCGCCGGGCTTCTCACCTTCCCCGTACGTTAGCTGCAACGAGTGGCGGGCGCGTTTGCTCTGCTTATGCCGCAGAAGCCGGCTTTCCGATTACAGTGGCGGGACCGTGTGGGACTTTCACCCACTTCCCTTTTACCCCTTGTGGGGCACCTCTGTTCGCATTTCAGAGATCAAAAAACAAAAATTACATATACCATCAAATTCGGAACCTTGTCAAACAATCATAATAAAATGGTGTCAGGTTAGAATTTCTCCAATTCATGGATAGCTAAACGGGCACCGGCGCCAAGCGTATCCGAAAAGTGAAATTCAACCCTGTCACCAATTTCACTTCAATTCCTTCTCCAGGACACTTTTCATTTTTTGAAAATCTTCCGGTGAATAACCTAAGGATTGGTAGAGGATTTTGCCTTCGCGATTGATGACATAATTGCGCGGGATTCCCGCGTTGGCGAATTTGGCGTAAACCGCTCGTTTGGGATCGGGAGCCATCGGGAACGAGTAGTTGTGCTTTGCCCGATACTCCTGTATCTCCTTGCTTGTTTGTTCGCGGGCTATGGCGATCATCTCAAAATCACGTCCCTGGTATTTCTTCCAAACCTCCTTCTCCAGCCTGGGCATTTCGGTCTGGCACGGGGGACACCAAGTGGCCCAGAAATTCAGCAGCACAACCTTTCCTTTCAACGAATCGGTGCTGACTTCTTTGCTCTCGAGAGTCGTAACCGAAAAAGAAGGGACATCCTGCCCGACCTTTGTGTAGCTGATATACTCCTCGGGCTTAGAAAACGGGACGAAAAGCACGGCAATGGCAAAACAAGCCAGAATTGAAAATGAAAATTTTGTTCGCATAATTCCAATCTTCATCTTTTTCCATCCGGAAAGTCAATATTGGCCGCTCTCCCCCCTTATTTCTTCAAAAAAAGGGCAGGGTAGGCTAGACTTCCGCTTTATTTGAGGAGTTGCATGATACGAACGATCGAATGGACCGATGCCGGTGTGGTGATGCTGGATCAGCGATTGCTGCCGACCCGGGAGATTTACCGCACATACACGAACCATAGCGAAGTCGCCGAAGCCATTCGCAGCATGGTGGTCCGCGGAGCTCCGGCTATTGGAGTGGCTGCCGCCATGGGGATCGCGCTGGGGGTTAATACATCGAATCCCGGCAGCCTTGCCGAATTGGATGTATTGTTTGAACGCATTTGCTCTGATATTGCGTCCACGCGACCGACGGCGGTGAATTTATTCTGGGCCGTGGAAAGAATGAAGGCTGTCTATAGCAGTACTCGCCCCCAGGGTATCCCGGCCATTCGTTCCGCTCTGATCCATGAATCGATCGCAATGCATGCCGAGGACATCGAAGCGAATCGTGCTATGGGACGTTTTGGACAGGAGCTGATTCCGAACAAAGCGCGAGTGCTGACGCACTGCAATGCCGGTGCCCTGGCGACTGCAGGCTACGGAACGGCGCTCGGCGTGATTCGGGCGGCAGTGGAAGCGGGCAAGCAAATCGAGGTGTATGCGGATGAAACGCGCCCGTTCCTTCAGGGAGCCAGGCTGACGGCATGGGAACTGCAGAAAGACAGCATTCCCGTCACCATTATCACCGACAATATGGCCGGCCACTTTATGCAGAAGGGAAAAATCGACTGTGTCATCGTGGGCGCCGACCGCATTGCGGCCAACGGGGATGTGGCGAACAAGATCGGGACGTATTCCGTAGCGGTTCTTGCGAAAGAAAATGGCGTGCCTTTTTTCGTTGCAGCTCCGATTTCCACGCTGGATTTATCGATTCCGGACGGGAGCCATATCCCGATTGAAGAAAGAGATCCCGACGAAGTACGCAAGATCATGGGAGTCCCGATCACTCCGATTGACGCCAAAGTTGCCAATCCGGCATTTGACGTGACGCCGAATCGGTATGTGCATGCCATCATAACCGAGCGGGGAATCGCCCGGCCTCCTTTCCATGAATCTTTACAGAAGCTTGCGCGTGGCGATGCGTAAACGAATGCGGTTCCGCTTTGAGAGCTGAACGACGATGCTGATATTAGGCATAGAATCTTCGTGTGATGAAACAGCTGCCGCTCTTTTGGCGGATGGGAATGCTGTGCTCTCCAGCGTCGTTGCTTCCCAGGTAAATACGCATCGGGGTTTCGGAGGCGTGGTCCCGGAACTGGCCAGCCGCGAGCATTTGCGCAATATCGGATGGGTGGTCCGTCAGGCGTTCAAGGATGCCGGAAAATCCTACGCCGACATCGACGGGATCGCGGTCACACACGGCCCCGGCCTTATCGGATCCCTGCTTGTCGGAGTTTCTTTCGCCAAGGCAATGGCGTTTTCGCTAAAAAAGCCCCTCGTCCCCGTCAATCACATCGAAGGGCACATTTATTCAGCATTTATAGAAAATCCCGGAATCGAATACCCGCTGCTGGCACTGGTTGTTTCCGGCGGACACACATCCCTTGTCTTTTCGCCGGAACCCGGTTGCTACCAGTCCATCGGGCGGGCACGGGACGATGCCGCGGGCGAAGCGCTGGATAAGCTTGCCAAATTCCTGGGTCTGGGCTATCCCGGCGGGCCGCTGATCGACCGGCTGTCGAAAGATGGCGATCCGCGCCGTTTCGCTTTTTCCATCCCGAAAATCAGCGACGGCAGCCTTGATTTCAGTTTCAGCGGATTCAAGACTGCGGCGCTGCGCCATATACAATTAGCCGGCATCAAGCCCCGCCGCCCCGGTGCAAAAATTTCCAAAATCGCACTGGATCTTGTTACCAGCTATCAGCAGGTTATTATCGATACGCTGGTGCAGCAGACACGGAAGGCCGCATCCCGCCTTCATCCGCATTCCATATTGCTGGTCGGCGGCGTGGCATGTAACAGCTTGCTGCGGAGTACATTCAAAAAAACGTTCGAAGAGGAGCCTCAACGCATCGAAGGGCGCGAACCGGTCCGTGTCTATTATCCCAGCCCGGTTCTGACGACCGATAATGCCGCGATGATTGCTGCGGCAGGCAGACCGAAACTAGAGCGCGCAGTCCCAAGTGACCTTGAGTTGAATGCCTTTGCGGGTCTGAGGCTTTGCTGAGAGAAAGTTATGAAGCTTTCCGTTGTGATACCAGTCTATAACGAAAAAACCACCATCATGGAAGTGCTGGAACGCGTTCGTCGTGCGGATCTTCCTAAGGAAATCATTATCGTGGACGACTGCTCCACCGACGGCACGCGAGAAATTCTTCAGGCCCTCCCCACGTCGGCAGATTTGAAGATTATTCTTCTGCCCAGGAACTCAGGGAAGGGGGCCGCCCTGCGCTCTGGATTTGCGGCTGTTTCGGGAGACATCGTGGTGATCCAGGATGCGGACCTCGAATACGATCCGGCCGAATATGGGAATCTTATCCAGCCGATCCTGGCCAATAAAGCCGATGTTGTTTTCGGCTCGCGATTTCTCGGCGGGCCGCACCGCGTCCTGCTCTTCTGGCACTCCGTCGGGAACTGGATTTTGACGACCTTGTCGAACATGCTCACCGACCTGAACCTGACGGATATGGAAACCTGCTACAAGGTTTTCCGGGCGGAGGTTTTGAAGAAAATCACTCTGCGCGAAAACCGCTTTGGTTTCGAACCCGAGTTCACGGCGAAAGTCAGCAAAGCGCGATGCCGGATTTACGAGGTGCCAATTTCCTACAGCGGGCGCGATTATTCCGAAGGGAAAAAGATCGGCTGGAAAGACGGCGTCGCCGCCATCTACTTTATCTTCAAATATCGATTTTTCAGTTAAGAGCGCGATACCAGTCGAGGACTTTCCGGAGGCCGTCTTCCAGTGAAACCGCGGGTGTGTAGCCCAGCATCTTTCCGGCTTTGCTGACGTCGGCCACGGAATGGCGCACATCGCCTTTGCGGGCCGCTTCATAGGTCGGTTTCACCTGGCTGCCCAGGATCCCGTTCAGCTTTTCAATCAACTGATTCAGGCTCGTCTGTGCGCCGCACCCGATATTAAAGGCCTCTCCCGCGACATTCGGGCTTGTGGCGGACTTCCAGTTGGCGTCGATCACATTCGCGACGAAAGTAAAATCTCTCGATTGCTCGCCGTCGCCGAACACGACCGGCTGCTTGCCTGCCAGCAGCAGCGTACTGAACCGGGGTATAACGGCAGCATAGTGGGAATTCGGATCCTGGCGCGGCCCGAAAACGTTGAAGTATCTCAATGCGACAGTTTCCAGGCCATACAATTGATAAAATAGCCTGCAGTATTCTTCGGTAACAAACTTGCTGAGCGCATACGGAGAAAGGCATCGTCCCCGGCGGTCCTCCCTCTTAGGCAGGTTGGGATCATCTCCATAAATCGAGGAGGATGACGCTGCGACAACTCGTTTCACGCCGGCATCACGCGCCGCAGTCAGCACGGACAGCGTTCCATTGACGTTTGAAAATTGCGTCGCCGCAGGATTTTCGATTGAGCGGGCGACCGAAGGAATGGCCGCAAGGTGAAATACATAGGCGACGCCATTGAAAACTTCGCGCAGCCGATCCGTTTCGTTGATGTCCATTTGAAGAAACTCGAACCGGCTGCTGGCTTTTTCCGGCCAGCCGACAAGATTCTGCTTCCTGCCTGTGCTCAGATTATCGATGACGACCACGGAGTGCCCCATGTTTAGCAGATGCTCCGCCAGATTGGACCCTATGAATCCTGCGCCGCCGGTTACAGCCATCTTTCCCATCTTATCCATGACCGAATGTCCCTCTGCTGACCGTATCTTGTTCAACTGCAACACCCGACCGATAGTAGCAAAGATGCCCTGTTTGGGCAATTTACGACTGCGGACTACCGGTAGTATCGGACAGTATTTTAGAGGACAGTAGATTATTCTAAGGCTGTGATAGAATTACCGACCATGAGAATACGTATTTTTAGCAACGAAGTGGAAGCACCCCTTTCTCGCTTTATCGGCAACTTTCTGGGCAATGTGTGCTTTGGTGTCGCCTCATCCCTTAAAACGCCGCAGCCTATCAAATCTCTCAAATGTGAGATCGAAGGCGAGGCTGTCCGAATCGAGGTTAATCAAAATCCGGTGCCTCTGAATATGAGCCAGGGCTTTTCCAGGATCATTATTCATGACACTATCCGAGGAATGGTTCGCCATCTCAAACTTGCAGATCCGAACGGCACTATCCGTATTGAAGTAGAGATCGAGGCGGAATCCTGAATCCGCGGCATCTCAATTATTGCTATGATCCCGAACATTACATGGAGAGATAGAATGGCTCATGAGGTACGAATCTCAAGGCTCGGGTATGTGTTGCTTGTAGTTTTCGGTTTCACGGTCCTTGCGGCCGGGGTGATCCAGTTTCTGCCGGCGCAGTTCAATGATGAACGCCGGCGGACAGACCTTGGTCCCATAGCGCTCCCGGGAGGCTCCACCGTGGAGTTCAAATCTTTTGATTCGCAGACTCTTGGCGCCGCGGAGCGATATAGCGTTTTTCTTCCGCCGTCGTTTTCAAAGGAGCCTGCGCGCACCTATCCCGTGATTTATTTCCTGCATGGCCTTAATAACGACGAAACCAGCTGGACTGTGGACCGCTATGGCAATATTCAAAATGCGCTGGACCAGATGATCGCTTCGGGGAAAATCCCCGAACTCATAATGGTCCACCCTCGCGGAGATAGCAGTTTTTACTGCAACACCATGGACGGCTCCAAGCGCTATGAAGACCTCATCACAAAGGAACTCATCCGCTATATGGAAACGCAGTACCGCGCCGCTAAAGGGCGCGAAAACAGGGCGATCGCAGGCACATCCATGGGAGGCTACGGCGCCCTGAAGATTGCCATGAAGTATCCGGAACTGTATGCCGCCGTGGTTGGCCAGTCGCCGATTCTTTTTCCGGGAGCCAACCCGCTGGCACTTTCCGAGGAGGCAAAGTCGTCGCGGTTCTATTCATTTTTTATCAATATGCTGACGCCCATATTCGGGGATCCGATCCGGCAGGATCTCTGGGATGCAAACAACCCGCTGGTGCTGGCCAAGAACCGTAAACTCGACGGCCTGAAAATCTATTTTGATTATGGGACCGACGACCGCTATATCCCGATGACGCATCTGGACGAAGGCAACAAAGCTCTGGACCGGATCCTGACGGATGCACTTGTCCCCCACACATTCAAAATTCATCCCGGAGAACCGCACGGCTGGGCTTTGATCTCCGCTCATCTGGATGAGACATTGCCTTTTCTCAGCGGGACGTTTAAGAAATAATTCGAGATTCGAGATTCGATATTTTGTTTTTCGTGACAGTGCGGACAGACAAAACATGTGGGTCGGGGACTTCAGCCCCGACACTTGGAGATTGAGCACTTCAATACTGCTAACAGGTGGAGCTCTCGGCCCTTAATTTTCTTTCGCGATAAAGTCGGTTTCGCGCGTTATGCGGGGCCTGATGATTCGAAATGCCTTCGGCTTGCACAACTAACCTGACAGCTCGAATACGGGAAGAAGCGCTGCGGTTGGGATTCTTCAAAGTCGGGATTACGCCTGCGCGTCCTTTGCCGGACAGGGAACGATTTACGAAGTGGCTGCGCGAGGGGATGTATGGGGAGATGAGCTACATGGAGCGCCAGGCTCCCAAGCGCCTTGATCCTGGCCTGGTTCTTGATGGCGCGCGCTCTATTCTTGTTCTGGCTTTGAACTACTATGCGGCAGGCACATTTTCAGACTCACCTATAAAGGGGAAAATCAGCCGTTATGCATGGGGCGACGATTACCATGTTATCGTCAAAGATCGCCTTGAAGCATTGCTCGCTTTCATTAAGAAACTGGAACCGTCTGCTAGGGGGCTTTGCTACGCGGATACCGGGCCTGTGATGGAAAAGGCATGGGGGGCTCTAAGTGCCGTCGGATGGATGGGAAAAAACACAACGCTTATTTCACGCAGTCACGGATCCTGGTTTTTCATTGGCGTCATCCTGCTTAATATCGAGCTGGAGTATGATCCCGGCGAACGGAATTTTTGTGGGCGATGCGACCGGTGCCTTCAGGCGTGTCCTGCCGGAGCGATTATTGCTCCCTATGTGGTCGACGCGCGATTCTGTATTTCGTATCTTACGCAACTGCGCGGACCCATTCCGCGTCCCTTGCGTCCCCTGATGGGAAATCGAATCTTCGGATGCGATGCATGCCAGGAGGTGTGTCCCTGGAATCGATTTGCAGTCAAGACATCCGAGCCGGAATTCCATCCCAGGGAAGAGAATCTCGTGCCGGATCTTGCTCCGCTGGTTGACATGTCAATGGAGGAATTTTCCCGGAGATTCAAAAAAAGCCCGATCTACCAGACGACTCGGGATGGATTTGTGCGGAACGTAGTTGTAGCGCTTGGTAATTCCGGTAGTGGCGCGGCCGTGCCGGCTTTAGAAAAAGGTCTGCAGGATGCCAGCCCATTAGTGCGAGCGCACGCCGCATGGGCGCTGGGCCGAATGGCGGATAAGCGCATTCGCGGAATTCTTGAATCGGTCCGGGTGAAGGAGACACACCCGATGGTACTCGAAGAGATAGCTTTTAGCGGCCAGGAGGAATAATTGGATGGAATTTTCTTAACAGCCTGTTCGTTTTAGTTCAGAGAATCCTATGTGTCCCATAAGGTAGTCGCCTTGCGCATGACAAAGTATCAGCGACGAGCTGTGCATTTTGAATAGCGAGAAACCAAACAAGAAGCCTGGAGTATTTATGTCCACTGAGACTCTGCCTCAAATGAGCTTTCAAGAATTTAATCTTATCAAACCTGTCCTGAAAGCCCTTGACGATGTGGGTTATGAAATCCCCACTCCAATTCAATCACAAATAATTCCCCTTGTGCTAATGGGCCGGGATGTCCTGGGGCAGGCACAGACAGGCACGGGCAAGACCGCCGCATTTGCTTTGCCGTTGTTATCGCGAATTGATCTTAAAAGGCTTGAGCCGCAAGTTCTTGTGCTAGCGCCCACGCGCGAACTGGCCATCCAGGTGGCTGAGGCTTTCCAACGCTATGCCTCACATCTGAAAGGATTTCATGTCCTTCCCGTCTACGGCGGGCAGAGCTACGAAATTCAGCTCAAGCAGCTCAAGCGGGGCGTGCACGTTGTCGTGGGAACGCCCGGGCGCATCATGGATCATATGCGCCGCAAGACCCTGAATCTGCAGGCAATCACCTGTCTTGTACTTGATGAGGCCGATGAAATGCTGCGCATGGGCTTTATCGACGACGTAGAATGGATTTTGGGGCAGACGCCTGCAGGCCGGCAGATCACTCTGTTCTCTGCAACGATCCCTTCTGCCATCAGGCGCATCGCGCAGAAGTATCTGAAGGATCCGCTTGAGATCACCATTAAAGTGCGCACGACAACGGCAGACACCATCCGGCACCGCTTCTGGATGGTTGATGGCATGCACAAGCTTGATGCGCTGACACGGATACTTGAATCGGAGCCGTTTGACGGCATTATTATTTTTGTGCGGACAAAAACCGCTACTGTCGAGCTGGCGGAAAAGCTTGAAGCCCGCGGCTATAACTGCGCGCCGCTCAATGGCGATATCCCTCAAAAAACGCGCGAGCGAACAATAGAACAGCTGAAATCAGGCAAGTTGGACATACTGGTGGCCACCGATGTAGCAGCACGCGGGCTTGATGTGGACCGCATCAGTCATGTGATCAATTATGACATTCCCTATGATGCCGAATCTTACGTGCACCGCGTGGGTCGTACTGGCCGGGCCGGCCGCAGCGGAGATGCAATACTTTTTGTGGCACCCCGCGAAAGGCACATGCTCTCGGCGATCGAGAAGGGAACGCGCCAGAAGATCGACATGATGAAGCTGCCGTCCACGGAAATGATCAACAATCAGCGCATAGCCCGTTTCAAGCAGAGCATTACCGATACGCTGGCAGCCGGCGACACTGAATATTATTTCAGTCTTATGGACCAGTATTGCAGGGACCACAATGTGCCGGCGCTGGATGTTGCGGCGGCGCTTGCCAGAATGCTGCAGGGAAACAAGCCCCTGCTGCTGACGGACAAGCCGAAAAGGCATGAGCCGGCGCTTGAGGATAGGCCGCACAAAGAAAAACCTCGTGCCAAAAGAATCTCCTCAAAGGACACGGTCAAAGCCGGAATGGAACGATATAGCATCGAAGTAGGGCATACTCATGGTGTCAAGCCTGCAAATATTGTCGGCGCCATTATTAACGAAGCGGGTTTGTCCAGCGAGCACATTGGCCAGATTAAAATCCATGACGAGTACAGTACCGTCGATCTGCCGGAAGGAATGCCGAAGGATATTTTTAATATACTGAAAAAAGTCTGGGTATCAGGACGGCAACTGGAAATCTCCCGGTTGGATAGCGGCAGAGAAGACATCCGTCTGCATGGAAAAAAGCAAGAAGATATAGTTAAAAAGAAAGGCCGCCGAAGGGACCGCTAAACCAAGTCAACTCTTTGCCCGAAATCCTCCGTATCGAACAGCATGGACAGCATGGACACCCACTATTTCTAGGCCTGATTTTTATTAACTAAATCCGGATTTCTGCGAGGAAAATGAAAACGTGGACACCCACTATTTACCTGAGAAAGCGTGGACACCCACTATCTCCATGTTTGATTTTTGTTCACTGAATCCAGATCTCTTCAAGGAAGGGCTATAAGGGATAGAGGAAACGGATGCGCCCAATGAATAAGACAAATCGACAGAGTGGCGGACTTTAGCTCAGTCTCCGGCATGGAGATAGTCCAATGATGCAGGAAACGATCGATGGGATCAGAGGATCTCGCGGGAGTCTGCAGAGGAAGGACTGATGGAGGGATAGGGTTCAGGCCGATTGCGGTGGCGAGACTGCAAAGGAGGCTCGAGCCGCGGCGACGCCGGTAAGCCAGCGTTGGCCGAGTTGATCTGCAAAACTGCGCAGACTGGAAACCAGACCGGCTGCGAGGCGGAATTTGGATGGGAAGAGAGAAACGGTGTCAATCCACGCTTTGGGATTGGCCCCGATCCGCAGGAGGATCGGGGCAAGACTGGCATCGATGGCTCCGCGCTTATCGGACCGCAGTATGCGCCCTGATGTATCCACCAGATCGAAATACTCGGTTGTCGTCATCGGGAGGATGCCGCGGCGTTGGGAATCCGATTGGATAGGACACAGCCAGCAAGAGGAAGGGGCACCAGGGGAATTGAAAGGAAGGCATTCGGGGATCGTGTTGGAACTGTCGGCCCTATCTTCCAGTGTCAACAGGTCTTGGCTGAAAGAGCCAGACGGACAGTTTTGATTGGGTTCACCGGGAACGGAGCCTGCGGCCATCATTTGCTTATGCCATGCGCGGATTCGTTGCTGGATGCTGGTGAAGTTGCTTTCTTCAGGAGTGGCTGCGAGAGCGGCGCGGATAGGATTCAGATCGACATAAACCATGCACGCGGCGATGGCCGCATCGTCGAGCAGGTTCTGGCATTTGAAGCGCGATTCCCAGAATCGGCCCTTGACGCTATCTTCTTTGTTTGCAGCGCGGGCGATGAATTCGTTCAGCCGGCCCATGAACCAGCTCAGGCTGCACAAACGTTTACGCAGTTGGGCGATACGTTCCGGGCAATCAGCCAGGGCGCGGATTTGCTCGTCGGTAGGGGGCACGGCGGCATCCTTGAGAGGGAAGAGGGTCAGCCAGCGGATTGCCACGTCCCAATCGGACCAGGTAGCGACAATGTCGGGGCGCGTGCGCAGAATGGAGTGGTAGTGAGTCTCCATGATGGCGTAAGCGCAGACTTCGATAGCGAAAATAGCGGCGAGATGCCGCAACCTGTCGACCAGCCATGTTTTGCGGTGGGAGAAGTCGCGTTGCGTGAGGGGGTCGTAGCCGCAAAGAAACGCCCGGCGGACGCACCGGCTGAAGCAGTGATAGACGCCTTCTTTTCCTTCCTTGACATATTTGCTGCGCGGGAGAGCCATGGTTCACCTCGTTTCATATAACTAATGGCGAACTCATGGAATGAGCCAAAAAATATTCTAAATAAGTGGGTGTCCAGGGTCTCCTTGGTCTCCTGGTGTCTGATAAAGAAGTGGGTGTCCAGTGTTGCTCGATGACGATTGAGAAGGTAATTTTTGCTCTGGGAGATGTAGTATAACCCTAAATGATTGAACCTCTGGCGCCGATAATACCTGCTTGAGTATGAATGAAAAATTCTACCGCAACTCATCCACTGGGCAGATGCTTGCTGAGAGGCGATCCCGAACGGATCGTAGGGGCGAGGCATCCATTTGGACATTATTGTCCAGCCGGCAACGGCGAAGAAAAAGCCGAGGACGCCGGAAAACTGATAGGGGGGCATACGTTGATATTTACGATCCCCGGACATGGTGCATTGTCATCGCCATCCTGCTTCTTTCCTTTATGGATGCCCTCCTGACGGGATTGCACGTGATGCAAGGATCGGCCCGAGAGCTCAATCCGCTCCTGAATGTCATTCTTGATTGGGGAGGCCTTCCCGCGTTCTACAGCGCCAAAGCTGCAATGACCATACTTCCCATCTCCGTCATTCTGATCCACAAGGAGTGGACCCTCGCAAGATACGCAGCCAGGCTTGTGTTATGGGCGTATGTCCTGCTTAGCTTCTATCACCTGTATCTGCTCTTCAGAATTCACAGTGTTGCCTAATCGCTCAGTTGAAATCGGGGTCGGTATCGGTATTGGTATCGGGATTGGTTTTAAGCGTAACCCGCCATCGGCGGTAGTCTCCCAAAGCCGTTCCCGATCCCAATACCGATCCCGAACTGAAGGGTTGAGGGGGATTTTGATTGGGTGTTAGTATAGATGTGCAGGAGAAAATATTAATGAAAGCAACCCTTCGGCGCAGTGCACTTTATGTTCCCGGCGACAGCGACAAAATGCTGCAGAGATCTGCCGGAGTCCTGGCGGATATTCTTCTTCTCAATCTCGAAGATGGCGTGGCCTTGTCGCAGAAAATCGAAGCTCGACGAAAGATTGTCGACGCACTGAAGACTATCCACTTCGGCGATCGCGAAACCGTGGTCCGCATCAATCCCGCGGACAGCGATATCGGGCTGGCCGATCTTGCGGCCATTGTCCCTGCGCATCCTGAGGGCATTTGCCTGCCCAAGGTCGAAAATGCTGAAGAAATAAATGCCGCAGATGCCGCGATCCGAAAAATCGAAACTGCCCATGGTCTGCCCGAAGGGAGCATCAAGCTGCATGCGATGATTGAATCCGCCGCAGGAGTGCTGCGCGCGGCCGAAATCGCTTCTGCTTCGCCCAGGATGGCCTCGCTTATTTTCGGATCTGCGGATTATGCCGCCGACGTTCGCTGTCGGCCGGGAGAAGACCGCCTTGAAATATTGCTCGCTCTCCAAATGATAGTCGTTGCCGCCCGGTCCGCCGGAATCGATGCTATCGACGCGCCCTGCTTCGATGTCCACAATTACGATCTGTTGGCCAGGGAGTCTGCGCAGGCCCGCCGCCTGGGATTTTCCGGAAAAAGCGCGTTGCATCCGGATCAGCTTGCTCTCATTCATCAGACCTTCGATGTAACTCCCGAAGAAATTGCCTGGGCGGAACGCATCATTGCGGAACTCAATGAAGCAGATCGCAGAGGAAAGGCACTTACGACGATCGACGGGAACTTGATCGATAACCCCCATAGAGCCGCTGCAGAACGGATCCTCAAGCTTAAAAAACAGAGCTGACCTGCGCGCAAGAAGCCTTTCGGCATGGTACACTATGCGTCTGCGTTAACAGGCGGCTGGAGGGCTGCCTGTGGGTATGCTCAGGAATTTTGTCAGGAGGCATCTTAGTTCAAATGGAAAGATTCAAAGGAACGGACCGCTATATTCTCAGCGATGCGCTGAGGGAAATCGTCAACGCCGCGATCGTGCTTCAAAGGCCCTTGCTGTTAAAGGGAGAACCCGGAACCGGCAAAACCGAACTCGCCCATGTGATCGCCGAAGATCTTCAGTTGCGCCTGATCCGTTGGAACATTAAGTCGACATCCAAAGCTACGGATGGACTGTATGTCTACGATACGGTGCAACGTCTGAACGACTCGCGTTTTCACGACAAGGATGTCTCGGACATCAAGCAATACATCAAGCTGGGGAAATTGGGCGAGGCGCTCCGTTCCGAAGAGCAGGTCGTGCTGCTCATCGACGAGATCGACAAGGCGGATCTAGAGTTCCCGAATGACCTGCTGTTTGAACTGGACCAGATGAGCTTCGACATTGTGGAAACGGGCGAGCATTTCAAGGCCAAACGACGCCCGATCGTCGTGATCACCAGCAACAGCGAAAAAGAACTGCCGGACGCGTTTCTCCGGCGTTGCCTGTTTCACTACATCGAATTTCCCGCTCCTGCCATGATGGAAAAGATCGCGCTAGTCCATTTCCCGAATCTGCGGCAGGCCCTGCTGTCGCAGATAGTCGCCAGATTTTACTTTATTCGTCAAAAACACGATCTAAAGAAGCGGCCGTCCACCAGCGAACTCTTGGACTGGGTTCAGGTCATCGTCGCCGGAGGCATCAGCGAACAGGAACTGAATAAGCGTCTGCCTTTTCTTGGCGTGCTGCTGAAAACGGAAGACGATGTTTCCAGGGTTTCCGTGCATTAGCGTCGGGGAGTAGCGGGATGTTTCTTAATCTATTCCATTCATTGAGACGGCACGGTGTCTCCGTCACATTCAACGAGTGGCTTACTCTGCAGCAAGCCCTTTCCGAGAACCTGGCGGACAGTTCTCTGACGCGCTTCTACTATCTTGCGCGCGCCATTATGGTAAAAACCGAAGCGCATTTTGACAAGTTCGACCAGGCATTTCTGGAATGCTTCGGCCACATCGAGTCCAGTGATGAATTGCTCCGCGCTATTGAGGAACACCTGCTCCGCATGCCGCCTCTCGAACTGAGCGAAGAGGAGAAGCGGATGGTGGAGGCATTGGACCTGGAAGAACTCCGGCGAAGGTTTCTGGATCAGCTGCGGAGCCAGGATGACGAGCCTCACGTCGGAGGGAATAAAGCCATTGGTGTTCGCGGTCGCTCGCCCTTTGGCGCATGGGGATATCATCCGGCCGGCGTCCGGATCGGCCAGCACGAGAGCCGCCTGCGAAGCGCCATTCAAATTGCGGAAAAGCGCACCTTCAAAAACTATCGCGACGACCTGGCGCTTGATACACGCTCGATGAAAACAGCCCTCAGCTACATCCGCCAGGTTGTGCGCGAGGGGCCCAAGGACAGCCTTGACGTGGAGAGCACCATCGATGCCACTTGCCGCAACGCCGGGGAACTGGAATTCATCTGGGATCGCGCGAAAAAGAAAAGAATCAAACTCCTGCTTCTGATGGACGCCGGCGGAACCATGTCTCCGCACGCGGAACTTGTCAGCCGCCTGTTTTCAGCGGCCAAGGACATTGTCAAGGATCTGCAGTTCTATTATTTCCACAACTGCATATACCAGGAGCTTTACACGGACATATCCCAGATGAAAGCCGTGTCCACGCGCAAAATCCTGGACCAGACTCACCGAGACTACAAAGTCATTCTGGTCGGAGATGCCTACATGGCGCCAAGCGAGCTGATGAGCCCCAACGGCGCGATCGACTACTGGTATCGCAACGATCGACCTGGTATCGAGTGGCTGATCGATGTCCGCAAGAGATTCCGGAAGGTCATATGGCTGAATCCGGAGCCAAGCGCCTGGTGGCATTCCGTCCCTTCCACCCGCATGGTCCAGAAAATATTCCCCATGTTCGAGCTGACCCTGGAAGGCATGCGCGCCGGCGCGCGAGCACTTATAAAGCAGTAGATAGTCGGCAGTCGTTAGTCGGCTTTCAGCTATCAGCCGTCAGCTTTCAGCAAAAACGTCGTCGTAGCCGGGCAATCCAATAAAGCAGACAGCATTACCCATTCACGACCGCTGATAACTGACAGCTGATGGCTGAAAGCTGATAGCCGATTGCTACGCTGCATTGGGTGCGATGCGGAAAATGGCGGTGTAACGGATTGTTGCAAGACAACAGGTCGGGGCAAAGACGGCCAGGTCCAATACGATGAAATGATCTCCGTCGCGCTCGAACTTGTCGTAGACGCGGCCCCGGGTTTCAATTGCGCACTCTTCTTCCAGTGCGTGGAAATTCTGAATTTCGCTCGACACATCAATCCACGCAGGGATGACATAATTGGCTGCCAGTATTTCACCGGCCCTGCTCATCAGCCACCCCGGATGCATAATCCTTTCGTAAAGAGGATGATGGTCCCGAATGGTTTTCCTGCAATACTGCCAATGGATATTCCATGTGAACTCTGAGGACAGCGGAGTGAGATATTCTCCGACCGGCAGGGACTCGAGGGAGATGAGACGGTGGAGTTTTGCGTGGCCGGGCGGATAATCATCCATCGATGGCTCAGAGGCGGGTTTGGCCGGAGGCAATTTAGCGACTCCGACGCCGCAGGTCACTCCCTGATTGGTGGAAGCCCTGTAATCGAGGGACAACGTCCCGTCACTGGCGACGTTAGAAACGGATCCGCCAACGCGGATCTCCTCGCCTTCATAGATCGGCCGTACGAAATGCACTTCAGCTGAGCCGCGCTCGAGCCAGTCCTTTCCCAGTAGATCTACCAAAGGGCGCGACATGCAGGCGAAAACGGACATGCCGGGAACCAGGCCCGCGCGAAATCCAAAGCGGCGGGCGTATTCGTCGTCTTGGATCCTGTTGTTGGAGTCGGCAATATCAATGGAAACCTTGATTCGATACTCCGGCAGCGACGTTCCAGCGCTATACAGCATTTCGTGCCATCTCCAGTGCAGAGCGCAAAGCGAAATGTACCAACCTATATAAATAACAAAATATCACAAAAGGAGATATCCGTCAGGTTAGTTATATTAGAATAAATACCTTTAATATATCGGTATCGGTATCGCAATCGAGATCGCGATCGGGTTTCGGGTCGATTTCCCGCGCTGACTGCAAAAAGCCGATTGCGATTGGCGATACCGATAGCGATACCGATACCGAACAGTGAAGAGTGCGGTTGCTTATTTTCATTTAAGCGAGGATGCTATGTCTACTTTCGATGCCATCAAACCCGGACTTACTGCCGAACGTGTCGTAACCGTGGATGAGACGCTTTCCATTACCCACACCAAGATCCCCATGCTTTCAACTCCCAAGATGATCGACCTGATGGAGGGCGTATGCAAAGACCTTGTGCAGAGTCTGCTGCCTCCTGGATTCATCACGGTAGGGTATGAAGTTCACGTGAAACACAAAGCGGCGGCTCCCATAGGAACGCAGGTGAAGACGTGGTGCAAGGTGCTGGAAGCGGATGGACGAAAGCTCCTATACGAAGTTCGTGTTACGGCTGGGGACAAGATTATCGGAGAAGGGCAACACCGTCGTACCATCGTCCCATATTCGGATTGAAGGTCCCCGACAAATTACCGCTGGCCGCCGACTAACGACTGCCGACTGAAGTACAAGCTTGCCGCATAGCCGGTTGTGAAGGTGATAGTCGCGCCGATCAGAACGTACCACGTGAATGCGATCGTGCTGAAATACCAGATCGCCATCATGGAACCCAGTCCCACTGCCATACCGACGATGGATCCTTTTTCATTGGCCTTTTTGGTCATCACTCCGAGGAGAAAAACTCCGAGCATGCTGCCATACGTTATAGAGGCGATCGTCAGTCCGGCTTCCAGTACGGATTTTACCCCACGAGAAAGAATCGCCAATAGCGTGAGTGCCAATCCCCAGAAAACCGTAATCCATCGGGAGAGGCGTAATTGATCCGCTACGCCGGCATTTTTCTTCAGGAAAGGCTGGTAAAAATCCACTACAGTTGTCGAAGCCAGGGCATTGAGCGAGCTGCTGAGGTTGGACATCGCCGCTGCCAGGATCGCCGCCACCATGATCCCGCGGACTCCATGCGGGAGGAAGGAAACGACGAAGGTAGGGAAAATTTTGTCGCGGTTGGAAGGCGGGACCAGTCCGGGGTTGTAGTGATAAAAACTGTACAGCATGACTCCGATGAGCAGGAACAGCGCGAATTGAAAGAAAATGACGACGCCGCTCGATAGGAGGGCGATCTTGCTGTCGCGCTCGTTTTTTGCCGCCAGAAGACGCTGCACGATCAGCTGATCGACTCCGTGGCTCGCGGTATTCAGGAATGCGCCGCCGATGACGCCGCCCCAGAACGTATAGGGCAGATGAAAATTCAGGGAGAAATCCCAGATCGCCATCTTGGGGCCCGCGACTGCCATCACTCCCTGCCAGCCATTTGGGATTAATCCCAGAATGACAAAAAAAGTCGCCAGCGTGCAGCCTAGATAAATAAACAGCTGGACGACGTCGGTCCAGATGACCGCAGTCAATCCTCCTTCAAAGGTGTACAAAAGCGTCAGCGCGGAGATGATCAGAATGGACCAGACGTCTCCGGAGCCCAGGACAATACTGACCACGATGGAAACGGCGAAAACCCTCACGCCCTCCGCAAGGGCTCGTGTCACCAGAAACATGCTGGCCGTCGCATGCTTCGTTCGAGGCCCAAACCGGCGCTGCATCAACTCGTACGCCGTATACATTTCCCCCTTAAAATAAGCAGGGATCAATACGAGCGAAATAAAAACCCGGCCGACCATGTATCCGATGATCAATTGAAGAAAAGACAGGTTCCCGGCATAGGCGATTCCGGGAGTGCTGATGATGGTGAGGGTGCTCGTTTCTGTCGCGACAATCGACAGGGAGAGCGCCCACGCCGGCGTTGTCTTTCCACCGAGGAAATACGTGTGAATGGACTGCTGCTTCTTACGAAAATGGCTGCCGTACAGGGTGATGGCGATCAGATATGCAATGACAATGAATCCGTCCAGCCAGTTGAATCCCATGGGACACTCCGCTGAAAATGGTTTCCCATAGTAACCTAAAGACCCAAAGACTCAAAGGAATAGGAGGTGTCTGTCAATTGCCTGAAAATCATATTCGTGCTGGTAGGGGTTGCATGCTACGCTAAATGTTCCAATTTCAAACAAGGAGATGTCAATAACCGTGAAGTCCCTAATAAAAATAACCCTCTGTGGTTTTCTATTGCTGTCAATCGGATTATGTTTTCCGCAAACTCAACCGAAGGCTCCGAAAGCTGCCCCTGCTGCGAGCGCTCCGGCGCCGGCTCAGGACGCCAATCCCCAGCCAAAGGCTACGGAGGATGAAGTAATCCCTCCGGCCGCGCCTAATGCGATTTTCCCCGCTGTTGTTGCCAGAGTAAACGGGAAGGCGATTCTGGGAAAGGATCTCGAGGATCGGATACGTCGCGAGTTAAGCACCATCGGAAATCCGGAATGGAATAAACTCCGGGAAGACTATCGTGGCCAATTGGTTCTCAGCCATATTACGACGCTGATTAATTCAAGGCTGCTTTATCAGAAAGCCCTCGCAAGCGGAACGAAGGTGACCGAGGCGGAAGTCCAGGCTGAGCTGGACAAAATCGCGAAGAGCTATAAGAGCGATGCTGAAATGAACGCAGCCCTGGCCAGTCAGAATACAGACCGGGCCACGCTCCAAAAAAACCTTTATGAGTCTCTGGCCATAGCAAAATTTATCGATGAGGCCATCAATAAAAAGATTGTTGTGACTCCCGAAGAGTTGTCCAAGTTTTACTCCAGCAACCCGACTCAGTTCAACCACCCTGATATTGTGCGCATCAGCCATATTCTGATACAGCCGGCGGGTGACACTGCGCAACAAGACGCCGTCGCCCAGGAACGCGCGAAGGCGCTCCTGGCCCGTTTGAATAAAGGGGAGGATTTTGCCAAACTGGCAAGGGAGAATTCCGTGGACCCGTCGGCTTCGCAGGGAGGAGATGTTGGATTCATGAGCAAAAATAATATTGCTCCCGAGTATGCCGAGGCAGCATTTTCTCTTCCGGTGGGAAGCCTCAAACTGATCAAGACTGACTTCGGCTACCACATCCTTAAAATAACCGAAAAGAAGAAGGAAGGCCTGGCAACGCTGGAAGAAGTCAAACAGGATCTTACGGATTTCCTGAAGAATCAAAAAGCCCAGGAGGAGTTGACCAAACTCGTGAACCAGCTCCGGGATAGCGCAAAGATAGAGCTTTTGATACCCGCAGGTCAGCCCCTGACGCCCTAGCAACCCATTGGGCAAAGCAGGCCTGATTTACCGGCTGATCCAAACGGTTTGGATGTTGACGAATTCCCGGATGCCCAATTCGGAAAGCTCTCGGCCATACCCTGAGCGCTTGATGCCGCCAAACGGGAGACGCGGATCCGAAGCGACGATGCCGTTGATAAAAACTTGGCCAGCCTCAATTTTGCGGGCCAGTCGCTTCGCATTTTCAAGATCGGAAGTCCATAAACTGGAACCAAGGCCATACGGAGTTTGATTTGCAAGCCGGATTGCTTCCTCCGTGTCTTTGGCTCTCATCAAGGCGGCTACCGGGCCAAACACTTCTTCGCATCCTGCCGACATATCCGGCCGGACATCCGTCAATACGGTTGGTTCAAAAAAATAGCCCGTTCCTTCGCAACGCTTTCCTCCCAGAAGAATGACCGCGCCCTGGCGGACCGAATCCTGGATCTGCCGTTCCAGATCCCTCGCGAATTCAGGCCGGGCTAAGGGGCCGACCTGAGTAGCACGGTCCATCGGATTTCCCATCTTCAGGCCACGAACCCCTTCGACAAAACGATCCTGGAAATCCCGGAAGACGGGTGTTGCGACAATGAATCTCTTGGCCGCGATACAGCTCTGCCCCGTGTTCTGGTAGCGTGCGTGCACGGCGGCCTTGACGGTAGCGTCAATATCCGCATCTTCAAGCACTATGAACGGGTCGGAACCTCCAAGTTCCATCACCGTCTTTTTTATGGCGCGCCCTGCACACGAAGCCACCTGGCTGCCGGCGCCTTCGCTGCCTGTAAGCGTCACTGCGGCGACGGCCGGGTGCTCGATCAATTTGGAGACCGCGAAGCCAGGAACCAGAAGAGATTGAAACGCTCCCTTCGGAAATCCTGCTTCCCTGAAGATTTCTTCAATGGCCAGGGCGCACTGCGGAACATTCGATGCATGTTTCAGGATTGCCGTGTTTCCGGCCATCAACGCGGGCGCCGCAAAGCGGAAGACTTGCCAGAAAGGGTAATTCCAAGGCATGACCGCGAGCACCACTCCTAATGGTGCGTATTGGACATAGCTCTCGGCTGCATTCGAAATACGGGGCTCGTCGCAAAGGAACCGCTCTGCGTTGTCGGCGTAGTAATCGCAGTTCCATGCGCATTTTTCGACCTCCGCTTCCGATTCGACCACCGGTTTCCCCATCTCCGCCGTCATGAGATGCGCGAATCTGGCCTTGTGCTGGCGAAGATAGTTTGCCGCTCTCTTCATAAGACTGGCGCGTGCGGGAAACTTTTCGGAGCTCCACGTTCGAAATGCTGTTTGGGAACGGTTCAGCGCCTCCTCCGTCTGTTGCTCGGACAGGATCCGATAGGATCCCAGGACCTCTTCTGTGGCCGGATTGATGGAATGCATGAAGTCAGGGGAACCCATAAATGCACCTCATGATATTTGGCGAAACTATAACGCCGATCCTTCCGCACTCAAACTTGATTAAGGCCGTCCGATACTGATCATGTTTGCGAAGATCCGGAATGCCCCGTGGTTTCCCGCTGGCAACTGGCGAAACCATGAATACCCCGTATAAATGTAGCGCCCCTTACCGTACTGCGCATACAGCATCCCGCCCTTTTTATCGGATTCGCCGGGATCGTTGCCGGCCAGAAGCGGCGTGTAGCGCTGATCCCACGAATTCATGAAGTACGATCCTCGTTCCTGCACCCAATCCCTGAAATCGCTTTCGCTGATTTTGTTGGGTTGATTGAAAACTGGATTCGTCGGGTCAAGAATGCGGATCGGGGAATCCTCGACCGTGATTCTGTCCGAATCCGAAACGCTCATAGGATAGGGGCCAAAAAGAAAAGGAGAACCGGCCCCTGCACCCGAGGGCCTTCCCATCGGCCTGACATACTGCACGATCAGAGTTCCGCCTTGAGCAACATAGTTCAGGAGGCGCTGATTGTGCGCACTGAGATCGTCATTTACGTTGTATGCCCGGATTCCCGTAATGATGGTCGAGAAACGGTTGAGGTCGCCGAAGGCCAGATCTGCCGTCGAGAGAATCTGAGGCTTTATTCCCAGCTGCTCCAGCGCAGCCGGGATTTCGTCTCCCGCTCCAGGTATGTACCCGACAGCCAGATTCGAAGCTACCTTGATGTCGAATACTCTCAATTCTGGATTGAGCCCGGCTATAGATATTCCTGGTCCAGTTCTCGGGATAGGAAATTGTCTGGTATCCGCTGCGGAATACTTGATTGCCAATTAGCGGCTACTGCGTCGATAGGATAGCTGCCCGGTTTGACTCCGGACGGCACATGCAGCAGAAACTTGGCGGCGAACGTCTCGCCCTTGCGGGAGAGGCTGAACGGCAATTCCGCAGGCTCTGCGCGCCACTTTTCGGGAACCATGAGTTTCAATTTCCCTTGTGCCCCGCTTTTGTTATTGCCCAGGAGCAAAACCTGAAACTCGTAGCCCTTTGTGCCCGAACCGGCTGGAGAAATCACGATTTGCGGATTCAAAGCCAGAGAAAGCTCCGGCGCAATATGAAAATCAATAAAATCCGATCCTCGCGTTGAATCTCCGGCCTGCGTCATCGCTGACGCAAGGACGGGAAACTCCATCCCCTGAAACAGGTATCGGGCTTCGGCTGCAATTTCAGGCAAGCCAAACGGGGCGAAAGCATCGTGCACCGGCAAAAGCGCATAGCGCGCATCGGCAGGATTTTCGAGATGCCAGAAAGGTTCGGTAAAGCCTGCTTTCGGAGAGATATCGAAAGCAAGCCTGCAGGACGCGGAACCTCCGCCCGACAGCGGATTGCCCTTCAGGCAGTTTTCCGGAACATCGAAACTCCCTTTGCCCGTTTGCGCGCGCAGGGACGCGCCGTTCAAGGAAACTGTTTCCGTGCCCCGATTATAAAAACTGAGACTGACCGGCACTCGTTCGCCGGGCACTGCAGTGGCATCGTCGGCTCTGGCGATGAAATGTATTCCCAAGACCATTTGAACCGCTTTCTGAAAATCCCGGAGCTTGTCGCTGAGGGCTTCCGAAAGACTTTCCTTTGCAGACTTTGAAAGAGAACTGGCCTCGATCTTTTTCAGGGATTCTCCGAGGATCCGGGCTCCTCTAGCTGCATTCGCGGCGCTCTTTTCAGGATGCGAGACCTGAAAAGCATCGAGAGCTTCCGCTGCTGCCTCCTGAACTTCGGCAAGGTCCTCTTTGAGAAAGGAGACGCTTTGTTTGCTATCCCCGGCAAGTTCCAGAATCGCCATTAACGAGGTATCGATCGATTCGAAAAATGAATTCCCGTTCTGCTGCATTCCGGTCGCCGAATCCACCAGCTCATAACTCTCAAACGCTTGGTCCGGCAGCGCGAACGTAGTTCCGTTTCCCTGCGTTCGGTGCTTGCTATAGCCTTCGCTTCCGATCTCTCGATAGGATCGGCCCAGCACGGGGTCGTAGTCTCCCACAGGCACTCGGACAACCTCAGATTTCCCTCCACCGGGAGACGGATTTGCCCAGACGCGAGAGCCTGCATACAGCTTCTTTGCCTGCCAGGGTTGAAGCCCTTGTTTAATCTGATCGGGGAATTTTTGCGGATCCCCCGCGGCGCGAAAGGCTTCTCTGGCAAGGATGCCAGCTGCCTGGTGATGCCCGTGTCCATCGCCCGCATTGCCCTGGAACTTTGAAATGACGATAGTGGGACGCCAGCGGCGAAAGAAGCGGACCATTTCTTCAAGCGTGGCCTCGTGTCCCCACTTTGCCAGCGTTTCTTCCGCCGTTTTAGAGAAGCCGAAATCCAGGACGGAGCCGAAATAGAGGTCCACTCCGTAGTACTTGCATGCTTCGAGGAGTTCTCCCGTGCGGACCAGCCCCAGTGCCTGATATTTTTCATTGCCGAGAATGTTCTGCCCCCCCTCTCCTCGAGTCAGGCAAAACAACGCTGTTTGGGCATGGAATTTGCGAGAAAGCCATGTCAGCGTTCCAGCGCTTTCATCATCGGGATGCGCGGTTGTATGCAACACTCGAACGTACACCGGCAGCTTTTCCAAAGCTGCCAGTATCCCTGCAGTCCCTCGCTCTTCAGGCAGCGGATACACGTTGCGATTGCCGGCTCTCAATCCCGCCATTGCCAGCAGTACCGCCAAAGCCGAGCTGATCAACCAGTACCGTTTCATTTCCCCCCCTGTTTGTAGCCGCAAAAAGGAATATGGGATCAAAGGATTCAAGGATTCAAGGATTAAAGGATTAAAGGGAAGAAGATGATGTGACTGATTTGTATTCTAGCTTCTTGCCTGGATGACTTTACCCCTTTAATCCTTTAATCCTTTAATCCTTGCATCCTTCTCAAAAGCGGTGGCCGCCTAAAGCAGGCGAATCACCCGATGTGAGAAACAGCGAGCGTCCAGCTCAGAGCGGATCGCATGCGTAATACAAGAGCCATGGTGAATCCAGAAGTGCTGGATGCCCAGTTCGCGCTCCTGCAGTTTTTGATTGGGGTAACAGCTATTCATTACCAAATCGATCCTATTTGAGATCATGGAATTGTTTGTGGTTTCCAATCGGACGACTTGAGACTTCAGGCGCTGCACATTATGAAGAATTTTTCTCTTGGCTGTATCCAGCGCTGTTGCTAGTGTCGGATCAACTGTCTGGATCTCAGGTCGGATTTCGGTTAAGCCTTGATCCAAATGCTCCTGTAGTGCCTCCACGTTCGATGCGGCTTCTGAAAGCCCCGAACCGCGCAGCACTTTTTCAATGAGGAATTGCCTTCCACGGAAGCAGTCCTGCACATCGATGCCCATCTGATCCATTTCGGCGCTGATTTCAGGCTCGATCAGCGTAAAACTATTGCGGGGCCAGATGATGGGCATCGGGCGATTCCACATTTCGTAGAGAACCTCTATCTGAGCAAAATAAGCCACCTCAGCCGATCCGCCCACATAGGCTAGAGTAGGGAACAGGCAATCCTGGATCAGCGGGCGAAGCAGAACATTGGGGCTGAATTTTTCGGGAGTTTCTTCGGCGCATCGCAGCAATGCATCCAGGCTGAAATGGTCATCGCTGCCTTTTAAATAAATACGCGCATCTTTTTTTTCCAGACCGTACCGCGCCCCGTCCTGAAAATAGAAAAGCACCGTCGAGTTTTCCAAGATGCTGACCTGCGCGTGAAATCCGGCCGCTTCGAGATCTTTGTTTCTTGCCAGAAGCGCCGCACGCAGGATGTCTGCATCGCGGAGAGCCTTTTGAAATATCCCTCGCGTTAACCGTTTCGCTTCCGGGTCCTGAGGATCGAAAAGGATCAAACCCGAACCGTGGAGAATGGCGGAAAGGAGTTGTGCAAAAGACTGTGCGAATGTTTCGCCGGGCTTGCATGAGGATTCAAGCTGGGCCCGGATCTCCGGCTTCCATGGGGTGTCAGGAAGATGGTTGAGGTAGTCCTCGACAACCTGCCGGATATTTGCGGGAAACTGCATGCGGCCGACCGAACCCCGCGGCACTTCGTCGTCTTTAAAAAGCATACCCTGATAATCGGTGACGCGCAGGGAGTGATCGGCCAGCGTGAGCGTGCGACGCGTGGCTTCCGGCAAATCATGGTCTTCTGTTTCCATCCAAAAAACAGGCACCGCACGGATTCCCCGCCTTTTTAATTCGTCTGCGATCTGAATTGCAGTAAGGGCTTTGTAGACCGTATATAGCGGGCCGGTAAAGAGCCCTACCTGCTGTCCTGTCAGGACAGCGACGCAACCCGGTTCTTCCAGGCTGTCAATATTGCGCATTGTTTCGGGATCGCTTCCGAAACTTTCGTTCTGACGGCGCAGGATGGCGGCCATTTCCGCGCGGGGATACTGAAGGTTCGCCAGAATGTCTTTTGCCGCGTGTTCCAGATTTTCCATCGTGGGAGCGTTCCGGTAGAAACGAAGCGCATCAGGCGAAAAATCAAGGTAGTTTAAAAACAGTGAAGACTGATGGGGAATTTTGCGAAAGGGTATGTCCTCGACGGTTGTCATAGGTGCCTGGTTGGCTATCAGCAGTCAGCTATCAGCTCTCAGTAGTCTTTAGTCAGCAGTCATTAGTCGGTAGCATGAATACGGTGAATGCTATGGTTGCACGATAATCAATCATTGCTCATTATCCGCGCATCACTATCAGTTGCCGATCGCTGACCGCTGATCGCTGATAGCTGACAGCTGTCTGCCGACTAACGACTACTTCTTGTACTTTCTCTCTCGATACATAGTGGAACGCACTCCCGCCAAGTCAAGGAGAGCTTCAACCTTATTGGGCAAGCCGAACAGGTTGATGAAGCCTTCCGCTTCCTTTTGGTTATAAACAGAGTCTTCGGCGAAAGTGGCGAGATCTTCCCGGTACAAGGAGTAGGGAGATTTTCTGCCGGCGATGATTATATTTCCTTTGTACAGTTTCAGCCGGACGGTTCCGGTGACGCGGGTCTGGATGGAATCGATGAAGGCGTCCATCGCGTAGCGCAGAGGCGCGAACCACTGGCCGTTGTACACCAGTTCGGCATATTTGCCTGCGAGGATGTCCTTGTAATGAAGCGTCGCTTTGTCGAGTGTCAGACTTTCCAGTTCCCGATGTGCAACCAAAAGGAGCGTGCCGCCGGGCGTTTCATAGACGCCTCTCGATTTCATGCCGACAAGCCGGTTTTCCACGAGGTCGACGCGTCCCACACCATGCTCTCCTCCGACTCTATTCAGCGTTTCGACCACTTGCACGGCGCCGAGCTTTTTGCCGTCTACGGCGATCGGATTCCCGTTCTCAAATTCTATTTCCACGTATTGAGGCTTGTCCGGCGCCTTTTCAGGTGACACCGTCAACACAAACATGTCCTCTGCCGGCTCCGACCAGGGATTTTCCAGGATGCCGCCCTCGTGGCTAAGATGCCAGAGGTTCCGGTCCTCGCTGTAGATCTTTGTCTTCGTTGCCGTGATAGGGATCTTTCGGTCTTGCGCGTAATCAATGGCATCTTCACGGGATTTGAGATCCCATTCGCGCCACGGTGCAATAATCCGCAGCTTCGGGTTAAGCGCCTTATAGGTCAGCTCAAACCGTACCTGGTCGTTACCCTTGCCGGTACATCCGTGTGCAACGGCATCTGCGCCTTCCTGCTCCGCGATCTCCACCTGTCTCCGCGCGATGAGCGGGCGAGCGAACGAAGTTCCGAGCAGATATTTTCTTTCGTAGATTGCTCCGGCTCGCAGTGTAGGCAGCGCAAACTCGCAGATGAACTCTTCCCGCAAATCCTCGATGATGCACTTTGAGGCGCCCGTCCTGATGGCTTTTTCTTCCAGTCCCTTCAGTTCGCTCCCCTGCCCGATATCTGCCGCGAAAGCGATGACTTCTGCGCCATAGTTATCTTTCAGCCATGGGATAATGATGGAGGTATCCAACCCTCCGCTGTATGCCAGTACGACTTTCTTTGCTTTTGCACTCATGGATACAATCTCCAATTAGCCCTCTTGCGGGCCCAAGGCGGTGACCAACCGTTTAAGATCTGCGGCCTTGTCTTTGGAACAGACAAGAACTTTGCCGTACGCTTGTACAACTACTAAATCCGAAACGCCGAAGGTCGCGATCGTTTCGGACTGCGCATAAATGATGCAACCGTTTGAATCCAGCGAGACATGAGAGCCCTGCGCAACATTGCCCAGCGCGTCGGGTGCAAGCGCCCGCTCCAGGGATGCCCAGTTTCCGATGTCGTCCCAGGCGAATTCCGCGGGAATGAGCCGCAATCCCGACGATTTTTCCATAATTCCGTAATCGATGGATATGCGCGGCAAGGACGCGAAAATCTCCGTCATACGCGCGTCGTCGGCTCTTTTGCCGATCAGCGGGCGCAGCGCGCACAAGCCTTTGTATGTTTCCGGCATAAACGCTGCAAAAAGCTCGAGCAGCGTGCGGTTGTTCCATAGAAACATTCCGCTGTTCCAGAAATAATTTCCCGAGGCGACGTATCGTTCCGCAGTCGGAGCATCCGGCTTTTCGATAAAACGGATCACTGGCCATGCATCTGCCCGGATGGATGGTTTTTCTGCCAGAATATATCCATAGCCGGTTTCAGCCCGCCTAGGCGTAATGCCGAAAACGACTGCCGTTGCGCCTTCCAGATTCTCGATGCCTTTTTGGATGGTTTTTAGATAGGCGTCACCGTCGCCGATGAAGTGATCGGCCGGCAGCGCGAGCAATGTCGCATCCGGATCGCGCTGATCGATATGGAGCGCGCAAAAACCGAGACACGCGGAAGTGTCGCGGCCCACAGGCTCGATGATAAAATTATCGGCCGGAACCTGAGGCAGTTGCCGACGGGCGATCTCCTCATGCTCTTTCCCGATGGAAATCAATATCCTTTCGAGCGGAACAAGCGGCTGCATTCTCCCAACCGTTTCCTGGAGCAGTGAATTCGAGCCCAGAAGCGGAATAAAAGGCTTCGGGATCTTGCTTGTGCTGAGCGGCCAGAACCGTTCTCCGCGCCCGCCTGCCATCACAATGGTATAAAGTGCCATTTTAGGACCTGCTTCCATGTTCAAGGGGTGGTAATTTTAATTGAGACGGGCGCTTTTTCCTATGGAAAAGATGTTCTGAGGAAAGCGGATGTATACATGTTTGGAATTGGAGGGAGACATTATGGCTGAACTGAGCCGTGAAAAATGCGAGGCATGCCGCGCCGGCGCTCCCGGGGTTACTGATTCGGAAATAGCGGAACTTGGCCCGCTGGTCCCGGAGTGGAAACTTCTGGACGAAGATGAGAGGAAACTCCGACGGATTTTTCGGTTTAAAAACTTCGCGGAGGCTATGGCATTTACCGTTAAAGTCGGCGAATTGGCGGAATTCGAATCCCATCATCCGGCAATCCTGACTGAATGGGGCAGAGTAACCATAACCTGGTGGACACATGCAATCCGGGGATTGCACCGAAACGATTTTATTATGGCTGCCAAGACAGATGCGATCTTTGCCGCCAAGACTTTCTGACATAGGATATTGGTGCCTTGCCGGTAGGCACTAAACGCCGGTTGACATTTTTTTAACTATAAAATTAAATTTGGTGCTGTTTGACACGTTTAACCGATTGGAGGAATTCGTAATGGCCTTGCTTTCCGGCCGTAAGAAGGCTGAAGTGGTGGAAGTTTTTGATCCAAATCCTGAAATAACCAATACCATGCCGGCCCGGCCTTACAGGGTTTTGTACGCGGACCTGGCTTTTTATTCGGATCCTGATTGCAAGGGACAGGTGGACGATGCACGGCTCGTTGTACTTCGGAGTGAAGATCCCAAACAACAGCACCAGGTGCAGGAATGTGTGCCTGCCCGGAAAAAGTACCAGGTCGGCCAATTGGTAGGCTGGGATTTGAACAACAAACGAATCTGGCAAAACAACTGGTACATAAACCCGGAGACAGGAAAAGCGGAAATGGCATGGGTACAGGCCGTGGAATTCACCGGAAAGGTAGTTGACACCAAGTAACCCGGGTATTCCGGGCTAGATTTACCGGATCGCCCGGGACAGTTGATAGCAAAAGACCGCCATGTCCATGGCAGCCCGGGCCTTCTGTCCTAGAGATAGTTGCTTATCGGTCGGGTGCGTATGCGTCAGAAATGGGCTGATGAGTAGGTAGGCATGTGAGAGCCGGCGATGAAGCTCCATGCTCTCTTCGGGAGGGATCAAGTCGTCGTAGGCGCCGTGGATCAAGAATGCCGGGCAGCGCAAGTGAAGCACCGCGTCATCGGGATTAAGTTGCGGGTAAATCCGTAAGGTCAGATGCTGCTCGATTTTCGCCACAAGTTCGGCATCCGTCTGGTTTTCCTTCATCAGGGCCAGCGCATACCAGCGCGCTCCTTCTGCAGTCAATCCTGGTTCAGCGGGCAGACCTTCTTTCTTCCGCAAAAGCTGGTCGAGCACCTTGCGCAGGAACAGGCGGTCTTTCTCGGAAACAACCATCTCCAGCGCCGAACGCATTACGATCCACTTGGCGTAGAACCTGGTGGGATAATAGCTCTTCGGCACAGCTGCGGGGTCGGCCGCGAACCAGCCCCGGGTGCAGCGAGCCAGGTTGGAATAGGGACCGATACCCACAAAAAATCCGACATTGTCGCGGATCTCCGGTTTTGCCGCAGCCATCAATGCCAGGGTTGCAGAAAAGGAAACGCCGGCGAGGCCGGTCTTTTGTATTGTTCCTCCTCCTTCCAGTTTCGGCGCCTCCTTGTACCAGAACAGGATCTGGTCGATGGGTTCGGCGGTAATTTGAAAATCCCGAAATTCACGGATGTCGGGAGTAATGACGAACAGGCCGTTGCCCGCCAGGATTTTTGATAGCGCAATCAGTCTCGGATGATAGCACCCAAGTTCGCTGAGGCCGGCGACGAGAACGATGGCTTTTGTTGCGGATGATTTTGCGGGACGGTAGGTCAACGCGTCATAGCTATGCGGCCCGGCCTGGCGATGGATCTTTGCCTCAAGGACAGCGGGATTCTGTTCCGGTGCGCCTGATGCCAGTTTCTGCAGCGATAGTCCGATGCGCACCGCAAAGAGGATATGACTCAGCGGATTCACCAGCAGGCCGCAAATTACCAGCAGCGCGCCTGCCCATGCCCATTTCCGCATTCCGTGTCTTAAGGTCATCACAAGTTTTACCTGAGTTAATAGGATATGAAATGCCCATAATCCTTGCGAGTATAATTAGAGCGGGCCATTATAGTACCGGAGCCATCGATATTTCCAAAGAAGTCGTGAATTATTCTGGCTCCTGACTTCTGACTCCTGAATTCTTTGATGTGAGGCTCGATGTTAAGTTTGTGCGAATTGCGGCGTGCGGCTCAAATAATTCATGAAAAGACTCTGGGCAAAACGCTCCGGCGGATTGTTCAGCCGGACGCGATGCAGATTAGTCTGACTTTTGAAGGGTCGGCGGGAAAACAGCATCTGCTGCTGTCCTGCAGTCCGGAAAATGCGCGGATTTGCATGACGGATCGGATGGCAGCCGGCGTTTCTTCGGGCTCGTTTTATGAATACGCGCATGCGCACCTGATTGGAAGCATCTTTGCGGCAATCGAATGCTCGTCGGACAACCGGCAGATCAGCATGAGTCTGCAATCGCGCGCTGACTCTTTCAGGTTGGTGCTTTCTATTCTGGGAGCGCGCAGCAACATCTATCTCCTGGATGCCAAAGGGAAGCTTGTCCATTCCATGCGTCCTCTCGACGAGACACGGCACGAACTGAAGATAGGGGAAGCCTGGGTCGATCCTCGCGGCGCAGTTCCTTCAGACGGCGGAGACCGCTGGGAAGAGCTGCCGGACGACCTGTATCTCGAGGCCGTGGACAAGACCTACCAGCAGCTTGAGTCGAGATCCAAGGCAGACCTGCTTGCGAAACGAATCCAACAAGCTATTAAGAAGGAACGAGCTTTCCTTGATCGCAAGTCGATCAACCTGCGTGAAGACCTTGGAGAAGCGATGCAGGCCGAATCATACAAGAGAAAAGGGGAACAGCTGAAGAATGTGCTGCATACCATCAGGCGCGGCGATGACGTGGTTGCCGTAACGGATTATCAGACGGGAGAGCTCCTTGAAATTCCTCTCGATCCGAAACTCTCTCCGGCGGCGAATCTGGAATCGTACTTTGCCCGCTATCAAAAACAGTCCAGGGGTGCGCTGGTGATCCAACGCCAGATCGAAGATCTGGAATCCATGCAATCCGGGCTTGATGTAGTCGAACAGAATGTGGAGCGTGCCCTCCGGAGCGAGCCGCCGGATCTTCAAGGGCTGGAGGGCATCGAAGCGCTGCCGGAAGTCCGTCGGGTCCTGCACAGGCATTCGCCCAAACGAAAGCCTGCAGCGCCGCCTGCGCATACGTCTCAGAAAAAGGAAATCCCAACCCGACTTCTCCCGAAACGATATAAAGCCCAGGATGGCCTGGAAATCTGGGTTGGACGCAGCGACGAGGGAAACGATTACCTTACGACGCGCCTGGCGCGCGGCAACGATCTATTTTTCCATCTGGAAGGCTATCCAGGCAGTCATGTAGTGCTGCGTACAGAAGGGCGAACGGATCCACCGACCGAATCCCTACTGGATGCCTGCGAACTTGCCGCGCATTTTTCCAAACTAAAGAACGCCGGAACCGTGGACATCCATGTCGCCCCGATCAAAGATGTAAAAAAACCCAAGGGAGCCAAGCCCGGACTTGTTTATGTGAGGAAGGGCAAAACCATTCACTTGAAGCGGAATCCGAAGCGACTGCAAAGCATCCTTGCGGCGAGGCTGGATTGAAGGATCAAAGGATTAAAGGGGTAAAGGGTTAAAGGGGTTAAAGGGGTAAAGGGGTAAAGGGAAAGAACCCTAATGCCAATCAGTTGCCCCATCTTCATCCCTCTATCCCTTTAATCCTTTAATCCTTTACCCCTTTAATCCTCGAATCCTAATCCTTTGCCCCGCTGCTACTGCTGAGCCGCGGCTACGCGATGATGATGACGTCGGGCTTGGGTTCCATCTTCACGCCGCCTTTGACTTTCTTGAGCCCGAAAATTTCGTCCAGGGTCATGGGCGGTTTGTCGAAGTGGCCGTGCTTCTCCCAGCGATTGCGAAAGAAGATCTTAATCCCTCGAAATTTGATGAAAGGGTAAACGCCGGCATCTGTAATTTTATTATACTTAAATGCCTTGATCGTCTTTTGTCCCAATCCGTCCATGTCGAAGACCAGTTCGACGTTCTCGTAGGTCTTGATTTTGTCTTTGTCCTTGATCATGAAAGGGACTCCGTCATCGACATTGGCGTCGCCGAACTGGTGCACAATCAGGATTTTTTTATGCTGAAGCTTCTGTGTCCCGGACATAATCGTCGAGCATTTGCTGCGCTTCGTTGATTTGGGAGGACTGCAGGGTGCCGATGGGTCTGCCCGGATTCTCTTTGCCCGGGTAGACGTGAAACTCGGGATCGAGCGCCACGGCCACATTTTCGTATTTCAAATATCCTTTGTCCAGTATGCGTTTGATTTGCCGGACAGGGGTTGATTTCCCGATCTGTGTGTCGAGCACGACCATCCACCCGCGTTTCGCCGCCGGTTCGATATAGCTACCTACCAGGTCTTTTACGGTGCCCTCAATGTAGATCAGGCAATCAGGGCTATCCTTGCAGGGGGTCGCCATGGCGTAGATGAGGTGGATTGCCGGGATCACGCCCTTTTTGTCATTTCTTTCTTTGATGCCCTCGACCCAGGGACGGATATCCTTTTCCATATCCGCGAAACCCGTATAGGCTCCCAGTCGGCCCAGAATCGGTGCGCGGTTGAACGCCCGTCCGTAAACAGTAAACAAAGTGTTATAGGGCAGAATGGATGCGGCCTTGACGGCTGCAGGCCTTGGAGGATTCTGTGCATTGGGGACGGACTGTGACTTTATTCCGCATGCCCACACGAGAAGGATTACCAGGGGCAGCAGAAGGCGAACGACTCGTATTTGCATGCTTTGTTGCACGGTTCCTTTTATGCCACGGAATGAATTGAACAGACCCGCTGCTTTTTCGGCGTCAGCGACAGAACAAGCCGAAGCGGAACAATATCATCATGGCACACATCGAGACAACATGAAGATCTTCGTGCATTCATTTGTAGATGGAAGGGAACTCCGGGAGGGTCGCATCCCTCTCCCGGAGTTGAAAATTAGCTGACATTTTCTTCTGCCGGCGGTGCGGCAGGAGCTTCTTCTTGGTTTTCTGCCATGCGTTCGCGCCGGAAAAATGCCTTCGCATCATCGAAGAGCGAATAGATGACCGGAGTGACCAGCAGCGTCAGCAGAAGGCAGATCGCCTGGCCGCCGATGATTGTGACCGCCATGGATGCGCGGGATCCCGATCCCGCGCCTTTCCCGAAAGCGATGGGCAGCATGCCTGCCACGATAGCAATCGTAGTCATTAGGATAGGCCGGAGACGTACGTGATTTGCCGTCATAATCGCTTCGTTTCGCTCCATGCCTTGCGCGATGAGAGTATTTGTATAATCGACCTGAAGAATGGAATTCTTCTTTACGATTCCGAACAACATCATCAGCCCGATGGCGCTATACACGTTCACGGTCATGCCGAAGATCATCAAGGCAAACAAGCCGCAGGGAACGCTTAACGGGATGGCCGTCATGATTGTCAGCGGATGGATGAAGCTGTTGAATTGCGAGGCCAGCACCATGTAGATGAATATCACGGCCAGGATCACGGCCACGAGGAAGTCATTCGATGCCTGACTCAGCATTCTGGCGCTGAATCCGAAAACGGCGGCATAGCCGGACTTGAGATGCATTTCGTCGACCTTTTCCTGAACTGCGTTGATCGCAGATTGCATTGGAAGGCCGTCGAGGCCGCCATTCAGAGATATCTGCCGCTGCCGGTTGTAGCGGTCGATGTTGGCCGGACCCGGTTCGAGCGCGAGACTGGCGATGTCGTTCACCTTGAGAGGGCGGCCGCCCGCGCCGGGCACGAGCAGTTCGCCCATCCGTGCCGGATCGTTTCGGAACTGTTCATCCAGTCTCAGTTTGACGGCGAATTGGTCGTCCCCTTCCTTGAATTTGGTCACTTCATCTCCGCCGACCAGCAAGCGGAGGTTTGTGGCAAGCGAATCGATGGAGACTCCGAGGTCTGCCGCCCGCGTGCGGTTGATGCGGACGCGCAATTCCTGCGCCGTCGCTTCAAAGTTTGTATCCGCATCCACAATCCCGGGGATCGTTTTCACTTTGGCCAGCAAGTCCGCAACATAAACCTGCAGCTGCTGGATATCCGGTCCCTGAATCAGCAGCTGAACGCGGTTCGATCCTCCGCCTCCTCGTCCTGCGCCTGCGGTCGAACTGCCGGATATGTCGGTGCCGCCCGAAACGCTGGCCCTGGCATCGGGAAACTGCCGCACAAAAGCGCGCGCATCCCGCATCAATTGCTGCTGCGATACCTTCCTTTTCTCGAGCGGGGTAAGGCCGACATAGAAATTTGCGTTTCCGGCGTTGACCGTCGCGAAAACAGTTTCAACTTCGGGCAGCTTCCGGAGACCTTCTTCGATCGGCCTTATATATTCGTTGGTCCGAGCGAAGTTTGTGCCGCGGGGCAGCCGGACATTCACGCTATATTCGCTCTGGTCATCATCCGGCACAAGCTCCTTGCCCACGCGCGGAAAAAGCAAAGCCGCCGAAGCCGCCACGGCGACGCCGATAAGGATGATAACCGGGCGGTGCCGAAGACTCCAGCCGAGCATCTTCCCATACGCACGGTCGATGGAGACGTAGAAGCCTCGAGACTTGGAGGTTTTGTGGTGCGCGTGCGTGGAGCGCAGCCAAGTGCCGCAAAGGGCCGGAGTTAAGGTGAAGGAAATGAACATCGAAATCAGGAACGCAGAGGCCGAGACTATGCCGAAGCTGTAAAAATATTGTCCGATCTGTCCCGTCATGAAGGCGACAGGCAAAAATATTACGACCAGAGACAATGTCGTCGCCATTACCGCCAAGCCGATCTCGCTGGTTGCTTTGGATGCGGCTTCGCGGGGCGGGAGCTTCTTTTCCTCCACGTAGCGGAAGATGTTTTCGAGTACCACAATCGCATCATCAATCACAATCCCGGTTGCCAGAGAAAGCGCGAGCATCGTCATGTTGTTTAATGTGAAACCGAACGCTTTCATTAACGTGAAAGTGCCGATAATCGATGCCGGGATCGCGACCGCCGCAATGATCGTGCTTCGGAAATTGCGCATAAAGAGAAGCACGACGATGCTGGCGAGCAGTCCGCCAAGCAGGAGGTGATGCTGAATCTCGGTAAAAGAGCGGCGGATAAAGAGCGATTGGTCGCGGGTAGTCTGAACCTTGATGTCGGGCGGCAGGCTTTGCTTGATGCGCTCAAGTCGCGCCATGACAGCATCCACCACTTCGACGGTATTGGTGCCGGACTGCTTGCGGATGTTGAGGGAGACTGCTTCGCGGCCGTTCAGCCTTGCAACGCTGCGCGGTTCCTCAACGGTGTCCAGCACCCGGCCGATATCCCCGAATGTGATGACCGAGCCGCCGCTGTACGCGATGATGATCTTGTTGAAATCTTCCACGTTCTGAATGCGCCCCATGGTGCGCAGGGCGATTTCCGAGGGTCCGGACAGAAAACTTCCTCCGGGGATTTCGACATTCTGTCTCTGAACGGCGCTGCGGACCTGATCGACGGTCAGACCATAGGCGTTCATTCGATCTTCATTCAGCAGCAGCTGGATTTCGCGGTGCCGGTCCCCTGTGAACGAGACTTCGCCGACGTTCTGAACGGTTTCGAGGACTTGCTTGATTTGCTTGTCGACGATCTGGCTGATCTCTTTCTGCGAACGGTCGCCGGAAACGGCGATCGTCAGAATGGGATTCGCATCCGGGATCCATTTTTTGAATGACCGGCGGGAGCGTGTCTCTGCGGGAACTGGTTGGTAATGGTCGAGACCTTGTCCCTTACATCCTGCACTGCAGTCCTCGATTTTTCTTTCGAGGACGAAAGTGATCATGACCCTGGAGCTTCCCTGCTGGGAAGTGGACCGCAGTTCATCGATTCCGGCGATAGTATTTACAATCTCCTCGATCGGTTTGGTGATCTGGGTCTCAATCTCTTCGGCGCTTGCTCCGGGCAGGCTGGTCTGGACGACAACCATCGGAAAATCCGTTTTTGGCATCAGGTCCAGGCCAAGCTGACTGTAGGAAGCGATGCCCAGCACCACGATGGCTGCAGTCATCATGAAAGCAAATACCGGGCGCCTGATGCTGACATCCGCAAGCTTCATGGCCGGCCTCCCCGCCCGCTTCCGGCCGCGTGCGCCGCCTGGAACAGGGTCTGCCATCATTTTCCGATTGTCCATGCTGCTTGCCTGCGCGATTTTGACCGGGACTCCGGTGGCCAGCAATGTCAGGTTGCTGGCAGCCAGGATTTCATCCCCCTTCAGTCCGCCGGTAATTCGCAGAGAGTGCCCAAACGGATGCCAAGCGTCACCATCTGCTGACGGGCTTTGCCATTTTCAATCACGTAAACGTTGGAGACGCCGGCCAGCGTGGATATTGCATCTTCAGAAATCACCATCACGTTTTCATCGCGATGTGTGAAGATCACTCCTTTGGCGAAAAATCCGGGTTTGAGGCGGCGGTCTCTATTGTCCACCAGGATCTCGACCGGGAAAGTGCGCGTGGCCTGATCGACGGATGGACTCACATTCGAAACCTTGCCGATGAATTTCTGCCCGGGAGCGGATTCCACCGAAAATTCAACCGGCAAGCCTGGGCGCACCAAGCCGGCATAGCGTTCCTGAATGGCAGTTTTCACTTTGAGCGGATTCATCTGCACGATGGTGACGACTGGCAGTGTTTTCCCGGATATATTCGCCCTGCTGCACGAATCGTTCGGCCACCTGCCCTGCGACGGAAGCGCGAATCTCCGTGTCATTCAGTTTTTTCTCTGCAAGCTCAACCGCTTGTCGGCGTTCCTGCAGGGTCGCTTTGAGGCTCTGCACTGTTTCAATCGCAGATTGATAATTTGCCTCGGTGACTTTCACCTCTGGTCTCGGCCGTGTCGAGATCGGCCTGAGAGAGAAGTTTCTGGGCTTTTAATTTTTGAGCCCGACGAAGCTGTGCCATCGCGTCGTCGCGATTGGCTATTGCCATGCGGATAGAAGAGATCTGCTCGTCCGGCAGGGGTTCTTTGGTGCGCACTCCATCGATGCCAAGCTGCGCTTCCGTTTGTCTCAGCTGGCTTTGCGCTCGCTGCAACGCCAGGTCAAGTTCGCGCGCGTCGAGCTTGACCACAACCTGACCCACGCCAACTTCCTGGCCAAGTTCAACGAATACCTTGCGCACAACGCCCGCAACCTCGCTGCTGACTTTGGCCTGGTCGGGAGAAATCAGGGATCCGGCAAGATCCACTTGGCGCTGGATTGAAATCCGCTGTACGTTCGTTGTCGCGACGGGAACCACGGTAGTCATACCCGGGCCTCCTCTGCGTCCAGCTTTTCCTGCGCCTATGCCTTCCGGCGGTCCGCCCTTGCTATTGTTGGCTCCGCCGCTGCCACAACTGATTCCCAGAACTAAAACAAACGCTACACACGCCGCAAAAGACCAGGTCTGGCCCCTACTCTTGCCTAAACGTTTCATGATCACCATCTCTTCACAGTACCGTAATGACGGCAGTATTTACCCCAAATGCAACCGTATACTAATACGCCAGCCAATATCAGTTGTTTAGTGTTATTTACTGATTTCAGACAGATTCAGATTCCGGACTTGCCAGAATTTCGGTGACAGTCCCGATAACTCCCAAATTGCTGGAAAGAGAACGAATTAGGACTGCACCATCACTAATTTGGGAGTTATGGTGACTGTCACCGAAATTCACCGCTTGTCTCCGCTGAAGGGATGCCGTAACATGAGGCTTTCGGCTGAAAGGCCATGACGGGCCTCGGGCCCTGTGCAATATAACCCTCGAACCATGTCAGGTCCGGAAGGAAGCAGCATTAAGAGGTCAATTATATGTGCAACAGGATCCCCGGGGCTCGACCCTTTTCCCTATGCAATATCAGGTTCTTGCCCGCAAATGGCGGCCCAAAAATTTCAATGAACTGGTAGGACAGGAGCATGTTTCCCGGACTCTGATGAATGCCCTTCAGATCGGCCGGGTCGCCCATGCATTTCTTTTCTCCGGACCGCGGGGAAGCGGCAAAACGACGACTGCGCGGATTCTGGCGAAGGCGTTGAACTGCCACAAGGGCAAGCCAGGCGAGCCCTGCAGCGAATGCCCCTCCTGTCTCGAGATCGCCGCGGGCAATTGCATGGATGTTCTTGAAATTGACGCGGCTTCCAATCGCGGCATCGATGAAATCCGGGAACTAAAGGAGAAGACCCGCTATAGCCCGGCCAGAGACCGGAATAAGATCTTCATCATCGATGAAGTGCACATGCTCACGCAGGAAGCCTTTAATGCGCTTTTGAAAACTCTCGAAGAGCCGCCTCCACACGTCGTTTTCATACTTGCGACCACGGAATATCACAAGATTCCCGCGACGATCCTATCCAGATGCCAGCAGTACAGTTTCAAGCTTATCCAATATCCTTTGATCCTGGAACGTCTGCGCGAAATAGCGAAAGCGGAGGGCATCGAGATCAGTACCATGGCGCTCGAGCAGGTTGTCTTCTCCAGCGGAGGCAGCATGCGGGATGCCATGTCCGCCCTCGATCAGGTCATCGCCTTTAGCGGCAGCCACCGTGCGCGATGAGGACGTGACGGCGCTGCTTGGATTGGTCGAGCCGAAGGTTTTGGGGCAAACCGTGCGGGCGATCGCGGGAAACGATGTGGCGGAGCTTCTGAAAATTGTCGCGGATCTCGTGGAGGTCGGACAAGACCTGAACAATTTCTGCCGCCGTCTTTCCGGCCAATTCCGGAACCTGATGGTGTTGAAGGCCGGAATCTCGGATCCTGCACTTCTGGGTATCCCGGAAAGCATTCTGCCCGACTTGCGCCAGCAGGCGGACCTTTTTTCACGGGAAGACCTCCTGCGGCTTTTCGATGCATTCCAGAAAATCGAAGCCGGGATGCGGTATGCGAGCCAGCTGCGTTTTCATCTTGAAATGGGATTGATTGAGCTTTCGCATATTGCCAGATTGCGCCCGATCGAGGACTTGATCGCCGAATTTTCCGCCGCGGAGGGAGCCAGTCCTCTGCGCAATCCCGGATCTTCCTCAGTCCCCGCGCCTGCCGCGCCCGCGACTTCGAGTGTAAGCCCGGCCGCAGTCAATCCGGTTCCAAGGCGCCCCATTGCTCCGGCAAAAGAAAAATTCGCAGTGCCTGAGCCGGAACGCACAGCTCCTTCGATGCCTCCGGCTGAGAAAGCGAACGAAACGGCCGCTCCAATCGCGGATCCAAGAAATTTCCTGTTCAAAATAGCGGCGGCCGTAGGGAGAGAATCCCTGGAGTCGTTGCTGCAAACCCTGGAGGGCGCCAGCTTGAAAGGAGAGCAGGTAGTGCTCCAGACGGGATCGGCGAATGAATTTGTCCGGCGGCAAATCAAGGACAACCTCCCGGACATCACGCAGGCTGCCATTCGCGTCGTCGGGAGCAAAGTTGCTGTTGTCCTGGGAGAGCCCTGTCCCAGCCAGGCCAAATCCTCAGGCGATGCAGAACGCGCAATCGAGCGACGGCGATCTTTTGGAAAAAGCCAAACGCGAGCCAATCGTAAAATCCTTTCTTGATGTTTTTCCAGGCCCTGTAAAGGCGGAAAAAATAGATTCATGAGCGACTACGCGGAACCGATCGAGAAATTAATCGACGAATTCCGCAAGCTTCCGGGAATCGGGGCCAAAAGCGCGCAGCGGCTGGCGTACAGCATATTGCGCCGGTCCAGGGAAGATGCGGAGCGCTTGAGCCAGCGCGATCCTGGATGTGAAGGAAAAAATCCGATACTGTTCCCGCTGCAACAATTTTTCGGACCGGGACCCCTGCCACTACTGCAACAACGCTGCGCGCTCCAATGAGACGATTTGCGTCGTTGAAGAGCCGAACGATATCCTGGCCGTCGAAAAAACCCGGGAATACCATGGACAGTATCACGTCTGCACGGAGTCCTTTCGCCGATCAACGGCGTAGGACCCGAAGATCTCAAACTCAAAAACCTGCTGGAGCGATTGCGGGAAGGTAACGTTCGGGAAATCATCCTGGCGACTAATCCGAATGTGGAGGGGGAAGCAACGGCAATTTACCTCGCCAAGCTTCTAAAGCCGATCGGCGTGAAAGTGAGCCGCATTGCGCTGGGACTGCCGGTGGGGAGCGATCTGGAATTTGCGGACGAAATGACCATGTCCAAAGCCCTCGAACACCGCCACGAACTATAACAAATTACGAATGACGATTGACGAATTACGAATGACGCATGACCAATTATTCGTAACTCGTCATTCGTAATTCGTAATTCGTATTCAGTGGCCGCCCTCAATCCAGACTTCGCCGTCTTCGTAGAATTCTTTTTTCCAGATGGGCACGATCTCTTTGATTTTGTCGATGGCAAAGCGGCAGGCATCAAATGCGGGGCCCCGGTGCGCCGAGGCCACGACGATGACCGTGCTGCATTCCCCGATTTCCATATGGCCCAACCTGTGCACGATTGCCATTTCCCGGATCTCGAACTCGCGTCTTGGCAAGAATCCCGATTTCCTCAAGTTTCTTCAGCGCCATCGGTTCGTATGCGTCGTATTCGAGGAAACGCACCGCTTTGCCCTTGGCATTGTTGCGGACCACTCCTTCGAACACGACGACCGCGCCATCCTCCGGACTTCTGGATGCCGTCTGTTATCTTCCGGATGTCGATGGGCTCTCTTACGAGTTGAAACACATTACCCTCCACTGACCGGCGGAAAGAAGGCAATTTCATCGCCGTCCTGGACCGGAGATTCCGGCCGGGCAAATTCGGAATTTACTGCGAAAAGAAGGGATGCGCGATACGTTGCCAGCGCCGGGAAATCCTTTGCGAATTTTTCAAAAACAGACTGCACGTCCGTGAATCCCGGCTGCGTCCAGATACGTTTCCCGCATTCCGGAGATATCTGCCAGTGAAGCAAAAAAAAGGATATGGAGGCTCATCAGTAAAGGTCAACAAAAAGGGAGCAAATTTCGTCAATTGTTTTTTTGACGCGCGCGACGGCATTGACACGGTTGGCAAAAATACTGAAAATGAGATTGCGGCCCGACTTGGTCGTCATGTAGCCGGCAAGAGTGGTGACTCCGTTCAACGTGCCGGTCTTGGCGTGGATGGAACCGCGCACATCCGAGCGGAGAGTCGGTTTTTCAGACGTGCCGTCCGTTCCGCTGATGGCCAGCGTGTTGCGAAAAAGATCAAAGTAATAGCGCTGCGAAAGGAAATTGCAGCAGGGAAGTCTGGAACCGCGGTGTGACCAGGTTCTCCCTGGACAGCCCGCACCCATCGTTCAGTCTGATTCTTTCGCTGTCGATGCCCGCGTCCACCAGGAATTCCTTTACGACCTGCAGCCCGGCTTCGTTCGTCCCGTGCCTTTGAATTCAGCGCCCAAAGTCCGGAGCAGCATCTCCGCATGAAGGTTCTGGCTCTTTTTGTTTATGATCTCCAGGGCGCGGATCAAAGGAGGGGACTGGTGTTCCGCCAGCAGTTTCCAGCTTTGTCCGCTGCTTCTTCGGATACGTCACCGTAATGAGTCGCATAGACATTGCCCTGCACGGTATGCCTTCGCTCTGCAGCGCCTCCTTGAAGCATGTCGGCCGCCACTTCAGCGGCTCTCTCAAGCAGGACGGGTTGGCTGGCGGTTTTATTGGCGGGCAGGATCCCGGAAACCACAATCGTATTTGTTCCGCGAATCAGCCGGACGTGGATGGTCTGCCGGGCGCGCCGGCTGCCGGTCTTTGCCAGGTTTCGGATTTTGAAATACGAAGTTTGCGGCTCTACGCCGACAATTACCTTCTGGTTATACTTCGTCGGCCGCGCATAAACCCAGAGCACGTTGTTGTTGACGCTCAGCGCATTGATCGGGGCGCCGTACAAAGATCTGAGTGCCAGCGCCGTCCAGCCTTTTACGGGGCTATCAGAGTCGAAATAGCTGTCGTCGCCGATGATGTCGCCTTGAATGCGGCTGATGCCAAGGCTCTTCAGCTTCCTGCGCCAATTCCAGCAATGCCGGCTTTTCGAACAGTTCTCCGTAAGGATCCGTCAGATTGGGATCTCCGCGTCCCACGAGCACCAAGTCTCCCTGCAACGTGCCATTTGAATCAATAGTCCCGTTGGTATAAACACCGGTGCGATACCTGAAATCCGGCCCCAGTTTTTCCAGAGCCGCGGATGTCGTTAAGACTTTCAAAACGGAGGCGGGGAGAAATGTCTTGTCGGGATTGACTTCGAGCACAACGCTGCTGGTTGCCGGATCCAGGATTTGAATTCCCCATTGCGCAGACCGGACTCCCGGGCGTTTCAGGTACTGGGCAATCTTTGTCTGGATTGTCTCGAGAGAGTTTGCCCTGCTCTCAAGTCCAAATGCGGGAATAAGAAAAAATGTCAGGAGGACAATCACTACTGATCTATGCAGACGAGTCAACAATCTATCAATCCTCTGGGGGAAATATATCTCACGCTTACTCTATCGGCCAAAACTTTCATCTGCTTCACTTCGGTTGGTATCATAACACACACTGAAATTTTTTTTCAATTCGCAGAAATCTCAGCTATGGGTGGGTCGCCTGCAATCTGAACTTGAGAAGAATCGCGACAGGCTTCGAGCAGCAATCGAATCGACTTCTTTAACACCGGGTGTATCGCCTCCGGCGCAATCTGTGCCAGCGGCTCCAATGCAAACCTCCGTTCATGCAGGCGCGGGTGCGGGACGACCAGGTCCTCCTGGTTTATTACGGCGTCTCCGTAAAGGAGAATATCCAGATCAAGCGTTCTGGGCGCGTTAGGAAATGTTCGAATCCTCCCACAGGAGGCTTCGATGCTTTGGCAGAAGAGAAGCAGTTCGCGCGGCTCAAGCCGTGTTTCCAGCTCTATTGCCTGATTCAGGAACCACGGTTGATCCAGGAAACCAACCGGTTCAGTTTCGAAACAGGAACTGATTGCTGTGATACTCCCTCCCCTTGCCAGCGCTCTCCGCGCAAATTCAAGATTCGCCTCCCGGTCTTCCAGATTAGTCCCGGCCAAAATGTATGCCTTTGGCATCGATTTCCTGATTCCTGATTCCAGATTCCGGACTTCTGACTTCTGACTTCTGATAGCTGATTCTGTCTTTTTAAAACAAACTCTCCGGGCGCCTGATATTTCCGAAGCTGCCAATCCCCTTGAGCATGAATGAAAAACTGTACCTCGATTCAATCCTCTGCCCGAGGTCAAACTGATTGAATGCTATGGCCAGGCCGCAGCAATCCCAGGTGTAGGATATGCGGGTGCTGCTGTTTAGCCACTGGGAGGTCCGGAGGTTATAGCTTACCGCCACACCTGATGAAAACCCGTGATTAAGATCCCCATATTCGATGCGGCCCTGGACATGATTGCTGGTGAGGAGTCCCCGTTCTACCACGCGGGTTTTAAAATATGTTCCTGCCAGGAGAATATTCCCCTGCTTCCACGACGTGGAGAGGCCGCCGCTGCGCCAGCGCTGAAGCCTGGTGTCGTAATCGAACCGGATGTCGCTATGGATGCCCTTTTGCGGCGTCAACTGGAAAATCCCGCTAACTGGGGCCAGGTTGCTCAAGGTTATCGTTTGGTAGAAACCTGTCACGGTATCCAGGGGATAAAAAGCATTGGATTTGCCCGGCCGGAATGCCCCGCCGAAGGTCGGATCGAAATAATACTTCTGGATCAGACTGAATGACATGAATTCGTATTTTTCCCGAGTGCCTGCGTCGGTTTGTCTAGTTCGAAAAATGCGATTTGTGATTCCGTATTCGACCTCATTCGTGTCGGCGATAGCATCCTCTTCGTCAAAGCGGATGGTTTTGTCGAGATCCTGTATCCCGTATATGCGTCGATACGTGGCAAAAGGCTCCACCGTGTGCGTGAAGCCCCCGAACCGCGAGAAAGAAAAGTCCTTTTCCAGGACCGGCATGCGCAGATCGATGCTCACGTCTGCATAGCGTCGGTGCAGGCTTTGATTCAACGGTGCCGGAAGAGGAGCTATCCGATAACTGGGCGCCGTAATAGGTCTCCCGGACTCCCAACGAAGGCATGAGTGAGAAGCCAAAGAAAGAAGGCAGGCGCATTGTGAGACGCGGGTGAAAGTCCAGGCGCTGGACCAGTCGCTGCGTTTCTATAAGGCCGTCCATTCTGGATATGCCGTCCAATGAAGCCCTGAGGGAGAAAATGAAAGGCGAACGGCCCAGCGGTGTTCCCAGGGAATGGAATTCCAGCGAAGGAAGCTTCTTGATTACCAGGTTGCGGACCGGGAAAACAACCTCCAGCCGCTCAAATGCGATGTTGGTGGAAAAGCTGTCATGATTCCGGGTCAGGAAGGCGGTCGCTCGCTCTTGAGAGGTTGTTGCCGATTGAAAGCTTTCGGCGAACGCCTGGCGAAAGCTGAAATTGGACGAAATATTGACCCGCGCTACGGCGCGCCAATCGCCTTTCAGCATCGACTCGCCATCAACGATCAGCTGTATGCCGCCTTGATCCAATTTGTCGTTGATCCCATAGGCTTGAAGGGAAAAACGCGTTTCCGGATTTGGCCTTGCTCTGAAAATGCCCCCCACCGCCAGTCCACGCATACTGAAGTAGTCGCCGTAAACCCTGAGATCGGCGCTATTACCCAGCGTTTGATAGTATCCCTCGCTGAAGACTCGCCCTTTGGATGTCGAATTCCCTGTTTGGAACGGCACGAATCCGCTGCTGCGGACCTTTTTTGCCATTGGTAAGACCATATATGGAGCGTAAAAGACAGGAACTCCTTTGATCTTGAAAACCGTATGACGCATGCGGGCCGTGCTGTCGATCCGAATGTTTGTCCTGGATGCCGAAAAGCTCCATTTTGGCAGCTTGTCCCGGCATGTGGTTGCGATCCCTTCTTCTACCCTGTAGGTGTCGCGACCGGTTTTGTAAATTGTTCTGCCTGTAACAAAAAACTCCCGGTCGGCATAGCCGGATGCGTCGTAAAAAACGCCTGTCTGGGTCTGAACATTAAATTCGGCGCGAGAACAGACCAGCCAAAGATCCTTCTGGCTGAAACGGATCCGGCCGGTCATGCTTCCTTCTCCCGTTTCCTTGTTGTATTCGGCTGCTTCAGCCGTAATAACGACGTCCTTGAACGCGATCACAACGTGCCCCTGGGCGCGAAAGCGATTCCCGGCAATTTCTTCCTGCCAGTCTGAAGTCAGTTTCACGATTCCATCACGGTAGGGAATTTCGGTGTGCACCTGTCCTGCGGCATTCTCTTGAATCTCTTCCGGAAATCCTATCGCCGGCGCCGCCAATAGCATAAGCAATGCAGCGGCTACGAGCATCTGCGGCTTCATAAACCGCAAGCAGCCAGGGTGCACTATTTCTGTAATCCGGCGCCACAAAGAGGCCAAAATCATGCTCGTCCCGGGATGTTCAACAACTCTGAAAAATCCTGCCAGTAGATTTGTACACCTTTTCTCGAAAAAGGATCACCAGAAATTCTTCCCAACTTTTAAGCAATAATAAACTATCTTCCAATGACAACGCCTGTTTAGCTCTTCGATCCTGATCCACAAGAATAAGGTCTCTTCTCCAGGCAATCTGCAATGATGCGTTCAAGGCGGCCCGAGTGGACGCGCACATTTTCAAATAAATGGAACTGCACCAGTGCCCGGATTCTGTTGAGATCGGGCGGATCCGCAGATTCCAACCGGAAATAACTATCGCCCCTCAGATAATCGGTCAGGAAACGCACTCCGAGCTCAAGGGACATGCTCTGCACGGCGTCCGTCATCAGGGCCACTTCGTGGTCCGCAGTATGCCGTGCCGCGCTTAGAAAACCACAGGCCGCAGATTCGAAAACCTCCAGGTCCACAGCGACTTTTGCTAAATCAGTTTCTCTTTCTCCTGCCGGATTTATGAGTGAGCGAGCCATATCTCCCCAGTCGCTCAACCACGTGTGCGGCATGATGGTATCCAGGTCGACAAGGGCTTTTGCTTTGCCGGTGCGAGTGCTGAAAAGAAAATTCTCGAGCTTGGTATCACCGTGGATCAAAACCGTTCTCAAATCCCCCGTTTCCAGCCCCCTGGCCAGCTTGAGAGCATGGGATTTATGTTCGAGAGCAAGGTTGATGCACCGTCGAACAAGCGGATCCTGCCGTCTGCGCTGGTATTCCTCATCCTCCACTTGAACTAGAAAATGCTCTTCCGTGCTCTGCCGCAAGGCCGGATCTGCAGGCAGATAGGACATGGCTTGAGTCGGAGTGCGGTTGCCCGCCAGCACAGAAAGCAGTTGGTCGTAATAGAGTCGGGTGTCCCGGTAACCGGGCAGCGGACAGTGGATTTGCAGCGGATTCATTCCTGCCGTCAGAGCTCCAAACAACGCAAGTCCCCGGCCGGCTTCCTCCGCTGCCCGCAGGCGAGCCCTTGAATCGGGGATTTCCTGTAAACTCTTGTAAGACCGCGCCTGCCCGATCCTGGCCATCATGCGCCAGCAACAGGGGCTACCTTCGCATGTCGTTTCGAGGTAAGCCATGCCTTGCCTGGTCGGGATCAACCGGAGGACTTCCCACTCCTCGTCGCCTTGAAGCGCTCCTTTCAATATGGCTTGCCGCTGTGCTTCAATGCAGGAGATCATGGCGCGCATACTATCTGCTGGTTTTTTGAATACGCCGGGATTGAGTTGCTGGAGAATATATTCCGCACTCTCCGTCTTCGGCCCGGCAGCAACCAGATATGTTTCGCGGTTGATGTTGCCTTTCTCGGGAAAGTGATAGACTTCTATGGGCTCGGGCAAATGAAACAAAGAAGCAATCGCAAGTACCTGTTTGAGATCCATGGCCCTAGTGTAGCATTGGATATTTCAGGGACAGACGCATTAATTCCCGGCTGAAGAAAAACCGACGCAGGTTTGCGCGCAGGGGAATTATGGTGACGGACACCGAAATTCCCCGCTATAATAATCTTTCTTCTTAACGAATTACTTTGGAGGATATGCCATGACAATCAAAGTTGCCATTAATGGATTTGGACGAATTGGTAGAAACCTGGTCCGGTGTTCCAAGGGAGATCCCAAGATCGAAATCGTAGGGATCAACGACATCACAAAGCCCGAAGTCCTCGCGCACTTGCTGAAATATGACTCTGTTCTGGGAAGATTTGATGGAACCGTGGAGCTTAAGGATGGCAACCTTCTTGTGGATAAAATGCCAATAAAGGTATTCAGCGAAAAGGATCCGGCCAAACTGGACTGGAGTTCGCTCGGCGCGCAGGTTGTTGTCGAGTCCACGGGGCTTTTCACTGATGGCGAGAAGGCCAAAGCCCAAATGAAGGGCACGGTTAAGAAAGTGATCATCTCCGCTCCCGGAAAAAACGTGGACGGAACATTCTGCATCGGCATCAACATGGACGCGTATGATCCGGCTAAGCATCATGTGATCTCCAATGCATCCTGCACGACCAACTGTCTTGCGCCCCTGGCAAAAGTACTCGACGAGAAGTTTGAAATCGAGTCGGGATTCATGACGACCATTCACAGCTATACCAACGATCAGAATCTGCTGGATCTGCCGCACAAAGATCTGCGGCGCGCGCGTGCGGCGGCGGTGAACATGGTTCCGAGTTCGACCGGCGCCGCCAAAGCCATCGGTCTCGTCCTGCCGAGGCTTGTCGGAAAGCTGGATGGCATTGCGATCCGGGTCCCCACTCCGAATGTTTCTCTCGTGGATCTTGTGACCGTCGTGAAGGCAAAAGTTACGAAGGAAGACGTGAACAAAGCTCTGAAAGACGCCTCGGAAGGCGCATTGAAGGGAATTCTCGGGTATACCGAGGAAGAACTGGTATCGACGGATTTCATGCAGAGTTCCTTTTCCGGCTGCGTGGACGGGCTCGAAACCAAGGTCATGGGCAATCTTGTGAAGACGCTGGCCTGGTATGACAACGAATGGGGATATTCCTGCCGGTTGCGGGACTTGATCAAATACGTGGGCTAGTATTCGATGGTTATATCGCGGATGCGAGTAGCAATCCGGGAATGCGTCGACCGTCTCGGGAAGCTCGATCCAACAAGGCTCGATAAGGCACTCGGGAGGGAATGGCCGTGAACAAACTGATGATCCAGGATTTGGACTTGAAGGGCGCGCGTGTCTTTGTGCGCGTGGATTTCAATGTCCCGATCAAAGATTCGAAGGTCACAGATGACCTGCGAATCCGGGAAGCGCTCCCGACAATCCGGTTCGGCATGGAGCATGGCGCGATACTCGTGCTGGCTTCGCATCTTGGCCGTCCCAAAGGCAAGCCCAAGCCGGAATTCTCTTTGGCTCCCGCAGCCGCCCGGCTGTCGGAGCTTTTGGGCACGAAGGTGACATTTGTCTCCGACTGCATCGGCCCTGAAGTTGAAAAGGCAGTCCGTGAGGCGAAACCGGGAGACGTGCTCCTGCTCGAAAATCTCCGCTTCCACCCGGAAGAGGAGGCCAATGATCCGGAGTTTTCAAAGAAGCTGGCTGCGCAGACTCCTCTGTATGTCAACGACGCCTTTGGCAGCGCGCATCGGGCGCATGCTTCCACCGAAGGCATCACCCATTTTGTGCAGAAAGCCGTCGGCGGATTTCTAATGGAAAAGGAGTTGCGGTACCTGGGAGGCGCGCTGGAATCGCCGCAACGCCCATTTGTTGCCATCCTGGGAGGCGCTAAGATTTCCGACAAAATCGAGGTCATCGAAAACCTGCTTGGGAAAGTGGATCGCCTGCTCATTGGCGGAGCCATGGCGTTTACATTTCTGAAGAGCCAGGGAAAAAATATCGGCAAATCTTTATGTGAGGGTGACAAGCTGGATTTGGCCCGTGAGCTTTTGCAGCGGGCGCAGTCCCGCATCGTGCTCCCGGTCGATGCGATCGCCAGTACGCGGCATAGAGGATGAAGCCTCGGCTCATGCAGTGCCTGCGGGACAAATCCCCGAAGGAGAAATGGGACTGGATATCGGACCCAAAACATCGGCCGAATATTCCGAAATCATTCGCTCCGCAAAAACCATTGTGTGGAACGGGCCGATGGGCGTGTTTGAGAAAGATGCATTTTCCGCGGGCACTATGGCTGTGGCGAAGGCCGTGGCAGATTCGCAGGCTGTCTCCATGATCGGCGGCGGGGATTCTGCCGCTGCAGTCGCAAAAGCAGGCGTCGCGGACCGGATCACCCATATCTCGACGGGAGGCGGAGCTTCGCTCGAATTCCTGGCAGGACAGACACTGCCCGGAGTCGCAGCCCTCAACGATAAATGACGAATTACGAATTACGAATGACGATGCCCATACTGCCTGCGCGAATGGATGATTCTCATTAGGATGGGACGAGCGTATGAGAATGCCGGTTATTGCGGGAAACTGGAAAATGCACAAATCGGGCGAGGAAGCCGTTTCACTGGCCCGCGCCATTAGGACGGGCATTGCGGATGGGATCCATTGCCAGGTCGTCCTGGCGCCGCCTTTTACGGCATTGGCTGCCGTGGCAGACGAAATTAAAGGGACTCCGCTGATCCTGGCTGCTCAGAATGTGCACTGGGAGCCCAAGGGAGCTTTTACAGGAGAAATCAGCATTCCCATGCTGCAAGATATCGGGTGCGGAATGGTCATTGTCGGCCATTCGGAGCGCCGCCAATACTTCGGCGAAACCGATGCGACGGTGAACCGCCGTGTGCGGGCGGTATTGAATTCTACGCTTCAGCCGATCGTCTGCATCGGGGAAACCCTGGCCGAGCGGGAATCCGGGATGCATCATAGCGTAGTAGCACAACAACTTGCAGGTGGATTGGATGGCTTGACACGCCAGGGTCTCTTGCGTATTATTCTCGCCTACGAACCGGTCTGGGCAATTGGAACGGGCCGTACTGCGTCGCCCGAAATCGCTCAGGAAATGCATGGCTTGATCCGCGAGTGGCTTTCCGGGAAATTCGGGGAAGAGGCGCAGAAAGTTCGCATTTTATATGGCGGCAGCGTCAAGCCTGATAATATTGATGCCTTGATGCTGCAGCCGGATATCGACGGCGCACTGGTCGGTGGGGCATGCCTGGAAGCGGAGAGCTTCCTGCGCATCATCCACTATAGATCATAAAGGCCGGCGGAAAGCAGGTTTGAGAATCGTATGCTTCTCTATTATTCGATCGTAACTCTGCATGTTCTTGTGTGCGTCATTCTGGTGCTGGTGGTGCTCCTTCAGTCGGGAAAGGGCGCGGACTTAGCGGGTGCTTTTGGCGGCGGCGCGACGCAAACAGCTTTTGGCAGCAGGGGGCCCGCTTCGTTCCTGTCGAAGATGACGACAGTGGCGGCGATAGTTTTCATGCTGACCAGCGTCTCGCTATCGCTGATGACTACGCGCGCCAGCACGGGAGGCAAGTCCATTCTCGAAACCCAAAAAGGACAGACCTCAAAACCGGGGAAAAAAGAGGCCCCGGTAAATCTTCCCGCCTGTGCCTACGCGGGAACAGATCCAGAAGGCACAGGAAGCGGCAGAAGCAGCAAAAGCGAAGCAGCAGGCTGCCCCGGTGACCTTGCCGGCTGAGGCCGAGCAACCGGCTGGCAAACCGGCAGAATCTAAGCCGCCCTCCAAGTAGTGGATTTGCGAGAGGAATTCCGGCAGGAGATGTAATCGGGATTCCGGCTGTTTAGCGACAAAAGTTTTTTAAGTGCCGAAGTGGTGGAATTGGCAGACACGCCATCTTGAGGGGGTGGTGGGGAAACTCATGGGGGTTCGAGTCCCCCCTTCGGCACCAAATATCCCGCCCGTTTCGATATTCCCTCAATTCAAGCAGAATCAATAACCCGGGATGGGCTATTTCTACAAGCTATCTTTCGGGGTCGGTATCGGAATCGCTATCGGTATCGCGATTCGCACTCGAAACAGTTTTTCAACCCCGACCCCGATTTGTTTTGCACTGAAAGCTGAGAGCTGAGAGCCGACAGCTGACAGCTGCAATCTCAGACTCTCCTTTACTGCTTTTCCACATCCGAGTCGCGCCGAGACTCGACGCTGCACGATTGGGACATTCAGGTTTGTACTCCGATCGCAGGCAGCACCCAGCGCATCAGAATAAGGTAGGCTGCAAACACCAGCAGGAAAACCAGCCATCCGGGCATTTTCATACTCCTTACCATCACAGGTTGTCGATCACGCGTCGCAGTTTCTGGTTCACTTGATCCGCGGTCGCCGCCAATGAAGGATTGCCTACGACCGACAGCATCCTCGCGGCATCTACGGCCCCCACAAAAACCTTCGAGCCTTTTTCATACACTACCACGTTGCAGGGAAGCAGCAATCCGATGTTCATTTCCTGCTGCAGAGCGCCATAGGCCAGAGGCGGATTGCAGGCGCCCAGAATCAGATAGTTGACGAACTCCACTCCGAGCTTCTCTTTAAGTTTTTCCTTGATATCAATCTCACACAGGACGCCGAATCCTTCGGCTTTGAGGGAAGCTCGCGCTTTTTGGACCGCCGCATCGAACGGCAGATCCAGAGTTCTGCCGTATCCATAGCCAAAATTGCTGCCTGATTGTTTGTTTGGCCCTTCTTCCATGAATTTCTCTCCTTCCGGATTAACCTTTTTCAGATCAAGATACTTTATTATAACACCGCATGTTCATCGGCGCAGGCTGCATCGCCCTTTCAGGGTCTCAATCGGATCCCTTAGCTAAGGGCCATTATTCGATGCCCACCCCAAGATTTCAGATCTTTGAGAGCTGATAGCGGATAGCTTCAAGCAAACAATTCCATCGTTTTTTGAAACAAATGGGATACATTTGCCTCCTATCTATGTACGGGAGATGAGATAAATATGAGAAAATATGGATACTATGTTCGATAGCCGTTGTCCTTTTGCTGGCTCTAGCCATGGTGGGTTGCGAGCAAAAAACTATCAATCAAATTAAAGCCGATCCCGGCCGCTATGCCAATAAAGAGGTTGCGGTTTCTGGGACCGTGGTACGAAGCTATTCGGTGCTCGGGAAAGGCGCCTATGAGATAGAGGATGGGACCGGAAAGCTCTGGGTCGTGTCCGAGAAGAGCGTGCCGCGCGAGGGGGCGAAAATTGTAGTGAAAGGGAAAATCCGGGATGCCTATAACCTCGGATCCTTTGTGAAACTACCGGAAGTCGTGAGTTCCGGCATGGTTATGATAGAGAACGCGCACAAGGCACAATAGTGATTTCCTTTTCCGGAATATGCCGAGCGTTCTAAAGCGTGACTTTCATGTCGCAGCTTTTGCACGCGTCCGCGACTCGGCAGCTGAAAGCGAGCTTGTACCCGGCGGTTTCAAATTTTCCGAAATCAACCTGGTATGAGATATCGCACAATGTCTTCTGCTCCTCGGGAGAAAGCCCGGCTTCCTTCCATGCTTCAACCAGGGGACAGCGATTCAGCCGCAATACGATGGAATCGGAACGCTCCTCGACAACTTCATGGCCGAACGCATCCATGTCGGCATTGCCTTCCATGAAGGCAAGCGCCAGTTCATGCAGGTTCGGTTCGGCGATTCTGCTGGCCAGCTGCAAGCCCTTCTCCCGGCCTCTTGCGTAAAGAGCCCTCTTCAAAATGCCGGCGGCTTTTTCCGTGCCTACTTCCATGGAAAGCTCGCGGTAGATGTTGATATATATTCTTGCCCGGTTTTTGAGTTCGTTGACTAGCACAGCCAGGTTCTGATTCACGGCATCCTCCATTTTTCTGAGTCTTTGAGTTTAACTCGAAGTCTTCACGGCTCAAAGACCGCATATGAACAAGTTATTTCATCTTCCTGCAAATTGCATTAATATCGCAGGAATGCTGATTTATTGCGTCAGCAGGGCGAAGGTTGCGAAATGACGGATTCAAATAAAGCCACAAAAGAAATGGATTTGGATGTTGCCTTGTCGTACGTGGGCGGAGATATCCAGTTCCTGGCTGAACTCGCCGAGCTTTTCCTGCAGGATTATCCGCGCCTGATGGACGAGATGCGCCATTCGATTCTGCTGAGCAATCATTCCGACCTCGAGCGGGCAGCGCACACGCTGAAAGGGCGGCTTGCTTTTTTTGGCCTCAATGCAATGCGCGATAAGGCATTCGGATTGGAAATGATGGGGCGAGAGCGCAATTCCACAAATTCCATCCAGGCATTGGCTGAGATTGAATCTGCAATGGAAGGCATCTTGCCGGAGTTCACTTTGCTGGTCCGCGAACAGGGCAGGCAAAAATGAATCCTTTTCCCAGGTTTGCCAGGGGTATTCAATCTTTTCGCTTTCTGTCCCGCGAACAGCCGGAATCAGGCGAAATACCTGTCCTGCGGCTAAACCGCCGCTACTGCATCCTGGCTGTATGTGCCGTCCTGTTCCTCTTGGCTTGTATCTATCGCAACATGCAGCTCGGAAAGGAGATTGCTTTTTTTCAGGCGGAGCTTTCGCGAACAGGGCTTTCCGGCGCCATCCAATCTGAGCCGGTTTAGTTATTTTCTGAATTGGCTCGGGATTTTGACACTGGTCGGCACTATTTTCTATGGTTTCAAAATAGCCAATCAGGCGGCCGTCGACGCCCGCAGGCATGCAGAGGTTCTACAGGAGGCGAAGCAGCGCACCGTCGAAATCGCCGCTCTGTACGATATTACCCAGGATGTTTCCGCGCACCACGATTTGTCCGCGCTGCTGCAATCCATTGCGGTGAGGGCAACGACATTGCTGGGCGGTGCCGGATGCGCCGTCTTCCTCTATGAAGCGGATCGGGATGATTTTCAGATAGCCTTTGAGTCCGGCGTGGGGATGCCCATCGGCACCCGCTTGCCCGGTCGGGAAGGACTGGCTGGACGCGTGGCGGAAACCCTGCAGCCTCTGATCGTCAATGATTATCCCAACTGGCCCTATCGGTCGAAAGCACTGATGCAACTTCCAATCAGTGCGACCGTGTGTGTGCCCATGATCCGCCGGGGCGAGTTGATCGGCGTGTTGGGCGTGCACGAAGTTGTCGGGACCAGCCGCACGTTTACCGACGCGGATGCCCGGCTCCTGTTTCTCTTTGCCGATAATGCCGCCGGAGCCGTTTATAACGCGCGATTGATGGATGCGTTGAAAAACTCAGAAGAGCGGTTTCGAATTGCGGCGGAATGCGCCAGCGACATCGTCTATGACTGGAATATGCTGGACGATCGCGTGGCTTTTTCCGGCACCCTCTTCGGGACAAACTGGGGAGGAGATAAAGTGCTCCCAAGAACGCGCGCGGAATATTCGAAAATGGTGCATCCGGATGATCGCGCGCATGTCCGGGCCGCCCTCAAAAAGCACCTGGAAGCGGGCGAGCCTTATTCCGAGGAATACCGCATCATCGATTCCAGGGGCGCATGCCTTGAGATCTCGGATCGCGCGACGGCAATCCGTAATCCCGAAGGCGTTCCGATTCGCATGATCGGTGTCGTGAGCGACATTTCGGAGCGCAAAAAAGCCGATAAAATGAAGTCGGATTTTGTCTCTTTCGTCACGCACCAGTTGCGAACCCCGCTTTCAGGCATCAAATGGATGCTGGAATTGGCGAGCGGTGAGAGCGAAAATCCCGAGGAAATGGTGTCCTTCGTCCGGGATGCCCGCGCCTCGACGGACCGGCTCATCAGGCTGGTGAACGACCTCCTGGATGTTTCGCGCCTTGAACGGGGTATCCTGCAGATCAATTGCCATGCGGTCGATCTGGCCGAGCTTACCAGGAGCGTGGCCGGCGAGATAACGCCGCTCATGCAGGAAAAAGGGCAAACGGTATCGGTTCACATCGGGGATGATTTGAATCCGGTATGGGCGGATTCGCAAATGCTCCGGCAGGTAGTCTTGAACCTTATTTCCAATGCAATGAAATATACTCCCCATGAAGGAAAGATTGAAATAACCGTGCGTCGAGTCGGAGACGGTTTGCGCTGGGAAGTGACGGATACGGGGATCGGCATCCCGAAGTCCGATTTGGGAAAACTGTTTGAAAAGTTTTATCGGGCAGGGAATGTCCACGCGGTCGAAACTGAAGGCACAGGGCTGGGGCTATACCTGGTGCGCCTGATTGTGGAACAGTTCGGCGGCAAGGTCTGGTGCACATCCGAGGAAGGCGTCGGCTCTACGTTTGCTTTTACCCTTCCGCTTTCAGTCCGCGAGGAATAATAGATGAGCGACACTCGAATTCTTTTAATTGAAGATGACAAGTTTTTGCGGCGTGCGTGCGAAGTCGGCCTGAAAAAAAGGGGGTTTACCGTGGTTACCGCCAACGATGGCGAGGAAGGGCTGCAAAAGGCGCAAACGGATTCCTTTGACCTCATCCTGATGGATATGCTGATGCCGAAGCTGTCCGGGCTGGAAGCTCTCGAAGCGCTCAAGAAAGATGATCGGACGCGCGGCATTCCCGTTGTGATTTTGTCGAATTCATCCCTTGATACGGACATGCAGCGGGCGATGGAACTGGGCGCGGCCGGATACATGGTTAAAGCGTCGTTATCGCTGCAGGAACTGGGAGACCACGTACTCTCTTTCATTAAAGGCGCCGGATCTGCCGGCGAAATGCCACAGTGATGCGGTGTTTGTCCGGGGATTCATATCCTGAAGTCTGAATTGATGACTTCAGATTTCAAGAAAGCATAACCCTGATGGCCCAATCCATGATTATAGGAATCTGCGGTGGCACGGGTTCCGGCAAGACCACCGTAGCGCAAAAGATAATCGCATCCATAGGCGAGCCCTACGCCGCTTATCTGCAGCAGGATTCTTACTATCGCAACCTGGACGCCATGCCTTTGGATCAGCGGCAACGGGCTAATTTCGATCACCCGGACGCGTTTGACGGCGGGCTGATGCTGAGCCACCTGGAGGGGTTGCGCGCCGGAAAAAGCATCGATCGGCCTATTTATGATTTTGTTGTGCACTCCCGCAAACGGGAGACGATTCGCGTCGATCCGTTGCCCGTGATCATTGTCGAAGGAATTCTGGTTTTCTTTGACGCCGGGATGCGCAGCCTGATGGACCTTAAGATTTTTGTGGATTGCGATGCGGACATCCGTTTTATCCGCAGACTGGAGCGGGATATTCATGCGCGCGGCCGCAGCGCAGAATCGGTGATAGAGCAGTACCTCACAACCGTGCGCCCCATGCACCAGCAGTTTGTCGCGCCGACCATGCGCTATGCCGACATCATTCTCCCTGAGGGCGGCTTCAACGAAGTCGCCATCGATCTCATAACAGGAAAAATCCGATCCGTCCTGGCAGGCTCCTAGCCCGCAATGGGGGTCAGGCCTGGAAAATTCGATTTTTGCGCTCTGCGCCCCTTCACAAAACACGAAAACTAAATTTTCCAGACCTGACCCCCATTGCGGCGGGTTTCGGTCAAGCCGAAGGTGGCGAAAAATGCAATGGGCGTGCTGATCGCTCCCACCAGGAAGATCGTTCTTAAGCCGTACATATCGCCCAACGACGGAGCGCAACGCAGTAGACATGCCCGGATCCGCCGCCGCAGTAGAAAATCCGTGAGAAATGCGGGCTAGCCGAGCTTATTCTTGCTCTGAAGCGTATCGGCGACTGTCTTCAGCTTTAGCGATTCGAGCGTATTCCTCTTTGGCCAGCCGTTTTCTGTGTTCCATCCTTCGAAATCATAGAACTTGGTTTTCCATTCTTCGAATTTGGCCTTGTCCAGCTTGCGGCCGGCGTTTGCGGCATAAGACCACTGGCCGTTCTGGTAAACAGGCATGATATGAGCTTCTGACGGCTTGTTGTATACGTAGTCCGGAAAAACTTCCTGATTGCGGTGCCTGCCTTGCAGCACCCAGATGGCTTTGTCCAGATTCCAGATTTTGCGCCCAATTTCCATGCCGTCAGCAAAAGTGATCCCCTTACCGGTGACGGCGTTATAAAACCTGGGTTCAGCTTCGGGCGTTGCACCTACTCTGTCTACTGTGTTGTTGGTAAAAAACATCGGCCAGCGCCAGCCGCAGAATCCCGTGCTATCTATCCAGAACCTTTCGTAGTGCCTGTGCCAGGCCACCTGTTTGACTTTGTGTTCCGAATAGATCCCGCTGGGGCCTTCGCCATAATCCATCATGAAAACGTCGTTCTGATACGGAATCATTGTGGCCGCTACCATCTGCACGGCCTTTTCCGCGGACAGATACGGCTCTACTCCGGCTCTCATCATTGCCATGGGCATCCAGTGCAAGGGATAGTTGAAGCTGTGCATCATGATATCCCTCTCTCCTAATAGAGAGCCGTAACCCCACTCCACTTCGACCCGCGGATCATAGTGCTCCATCGAACCCCAGTACGCCAAAGGCAGGAGTCCGCTGGCCGTGTCTTGTTCAAATCTGCCCCACTTAATGGCCGCTCTGGCAAGGCCCTCGCTCAGTGCATCGCCGATTCCTTCGCGCATGGCAATGCGGCGCATGAGCGCTTGGGCAAATTCAAACTTGCCGTATTGATCGAAAGGCAAATCGCATTCAATCTTCTTGCCGGGGCCGAGAACGCCCAGCGTATAGAGACCGTAAACGTAAGCCATGGGGCCGGCTATGTGCCAGTGGTTGATGCCGTACGCGTGCAGCAGATCCGTCGCCCGCATCTTGTCGACGCGTGGGCCCTGCATGCTCATGAATGAAACCGTTCCGGCGCACGTAGCTTCGTTGCTTTTCCCGCCGGCCAGGCGCATGCGGCAGCCTCTGGGACAGGACGCGCAGGCAGCGGCGCGCGCCGGTTCGAGCGGAACGTCAATATTGTGTGTGTTTCCGCCGCTGGGCGCTCCGTTGAACAGCATAAAAGCCCTGGTTTCCATTTTAGGATCGATCGGCGTGTCGACATTCCATTGGAATTTATTGAACCACAGCCTGGCATCCATCAACGCTTTGGGATCTGCGATGGGAACGCTTCCCGTGCCGATGACGCTGATGGCCTTCAGCTTTTTAGATCCCCAGACGCCGCCAAATCCGCCCTGCGCTGCGCTGCTGCCAGCGCCATGGACGATGGAAGCGATACGGCTTTTATTTTCTCCCGCTAATCCGATGCAGGCTATCGCTGGAACCTGAGTGGTGTAGGTCCTGTCCAATTCAGCCCATTCGCCATAGCGGAGGCTTGGTATGACGCGCCTTGCGATTTCCTGCTGTGAATCGACTACATCCAATCCCCACAAACCTCCGTTTGCTTTTTCAATTGTGACCTTGTCGTTGATGATGCTGATCCAGACCGGATCAGCGGAAGCGCCTTCGAGGACAATGCCATCCCAGCCGGCGTACTTAAGCTCGGCCGTAAAACGCCCGCCCCAATTGCTCCGGTTGAACCATTCGACGGGATGATACATCGGAGCCAATCCCTGAATTTCGCATCGCCCGGATCCGGGGACAAATGTGCCGGAAAAAGGCGCGGCCATGATGGTTATCACATTCCTGGGATCGAAGGCGTCGAAGGGCAGTTGATCTCCAACAAGCTCAAAGAAAATGGCGGAGCCGATTCCATGACCGCCGCCAAATTCCTCATATTTAGCCGTGTTGAGCGTACTGATGACCTTCGTCGTCAAATTAACACGCAGTATTTTTCCGGTGTATCCGCCCGTCATCTCATCCTCCTGGGATATTGCTATTTGTAACAGATGATGCATTCATGTCAATTGCAATCAGCCATCAGCTGTCAGCTATCAGCTATCAGCTATAAAATAAATCAGAGTCTGGGTCGGAATCGGTATCGGTATCGGTATCGGTATCGGTATCGGTATCGGTATCGGAAATAATGCTGACAGCTGATCGCTGACAGCTGAAAGCCGTTTTTTGTGATTTATGTCTCCAATTAGCGTAATCCTTGTATATTTATTTTCCGCTTTTTGGCACAATGAATTTGATTCATATCTTTTCTGTGATTGAACGTGTTTGACGAAAGGGTATTGCTGCTTCATGACTTTGAGATTTAGAACTGTTCTGCTTGGATGGATTCTCTTAGGCTTTTCCCTCAGCCTTTCTGCCGGATCCATCCCAACGACCAGATTGCCCAAACTCCATTCTGCCGCAGTGCTTGTAAAGGACCAGCGTAGCGGTGAATTCCTGGTATACAAACAGGCGGATGTCGCGATGCCGATCGCGTCCCTCACCAAACTGATGACGGCGATGGTCATTCTGGATGCGCATCTGGATATGGACAAGGTCATCACCATTGAGGAGGCGGACAAGGATACGCTGCGAAATAGCCACTCCCACTTGTTTATTGGCACACAGCTCACTCGGCGCGAGGCTTTGCTCGTGGCTCTTATGGCTTCGGAGAACCGCGCGGCGCGAGCACTGGGCCGCACTTTTCCTGGCGGAGTTCCGGCTTTGGTCAGAGCGATGAACGAGAAAGCCAAAGCCCTTGGGCTTAGCGAAACAAGATTTGAAGATCCTGCCGGGCTTTCGGATGGCAACGTTTCATCGGCCCACAATCTCAGCAAGCTTGTGGAAACCGCCTGCGGCTATCCTCTGATAGGCATGTATAGCACGCAGCCTGAAACGACAATTCGAACAGGACGAAAACAGCTGCGATTCGTAAATACCAATGCTCTGGTGCGCAATCCGCGCTGGCAAATAGGGCTTTCCAAGACCGGGTATATTGAGGAATCGGGAAGATGCCTTGTCATGCAGACGCAACTGGCGCAGCGCCCGGTGCTCATGGTGCTGCTGAACTCAACCGGAAAGAACACGCGCCTGGGCGACGCCAACCGCATCAGGCAATGGCTGGAGGGCCCCAAACCCTCCCGTAAATCACAAAAATAAGCCGGACCCGATCAGTTGCGCGTTGGTGCCCTTTGGCAATGAGAATGCCGTAGGGAATTCGTGTCGGAAAACTTTACAATCTATATGGATGCGTACTAATCCATAAGTTGTTGATTCTTTGCGTGATCCTCGTTTCAACGGGCGCAGCCGCAGAATTCTCTGGCAAATAATTTAACATTTCTTCCAAAGCCGGAAGGACGGGCTTGAATGCCATATGGACCGGCATGAGATTTTTTCGTTCCTCTTAAAACATTGCGGATAAAAGACTTACAAAAATCAAAATAATGAAGTGGCGCCAAACATGGCGATATGGTTTAGTTATTGCTATAAATAGTACCAAGACATAGTTTAGCTATAGATCTATCCGTGCCGTACGCTCGCTCAAATCATCGGGAGGCAGGGGTTATGCCTGCTGATCCGCTGTTTTTGGCATCTGCAAAACCGCAACCGCACATCTATCTTTCTAGAAACCTGCAAAGCCCTTTTAAACCGAACTGCTGTCGCTGTTTTGCCCGGCATTGCCTTGGGATGAAGAACTGACGGGAGGTTGATATGAACCGGCATTGGGTAACTATTCTAATAGCAACTTTGATATCAGTAGCTATATTGACCAGCGGCATTTTCACCCAATGCTTCGGCGAGCGATATCACGGTTTTCAACAAGACCTATATCCGGGAGACTGGAAAGCCGCAGGTATTCACCGACAGATTTACGTTCTCCCAGCCCGGCAACGATTTCATTCTTACGGTCAAGAATGGCAAGAACGGCAGTTTCCGGGTCAGCGCAGCCCTTATCTGGATCAATGGGAAGCAGATCATCGGCGTGTCCGATTTTAACAATCAGGTGGATCTGATCACGCGGGCGATTACCCTTAAAGCCGTAAATGAGATCAAAGTCGAGCTGCGCAGCAAGCCGGGAGATTTTATTTCGATCAACATTATCGGTGTTGATATAAATACGCCGCCAGTAGCCAATGCGGGGCCCGATCAGACTGTTTTGGTGCATGACACAGTGCGCCTCGACGGTAGCCGGTCTACAGACGCCGATTTGGATCCGCTGACCTATTCCTGGTCATTTGTGTCACGCCCTTCCGGCAGTGCAGCCTTTCTCCTAAATCCTTTATCCGTCAATCCTACTTTCGAGGTGGACAAGCCGGGAGACTATGTCGTGCAGTTGGTAGTAAACGACGGGGAGGTCGACAGCGCCCCGGACACTGTAGCCATAAATACGATTAATTCGCCGCCGACAGCCTATGCGGGACCAGACCAGAGCGTGCATGCCGGGAGCTTGGTGAGACTCAATGGCAGTGGATCGAGCGACGTCGACGGGGACTCGCTGACCTTCAACTGGTCTTTGATTGAAAAGCCGAATGGAAGTGCAGCATTTCTTTCAGGCAGCAATACAGTGGATCCGGCCTTCACCGCAGATCTTCCCGGCAATTATATCGTGCAGCTTGTCGTCAATGACGGGCATGTCGACAGTGCGGCGGATTCGATCACCGTCACAACAACTAACTCTGCTCCGGTAGCGAATGCCGGTCCGGATCAATCGGTGGCTCTGGGCGCGCTGGTTACACTGGACGGCAGCGCGTCTTCGGATGTGGACGGGGATCCTCTGACATATTTCTGGACAATTACGGAGAAGCCTGCAGGAAGCACCGCGATGCTGTCTGATACGGCAGCAGTGAAGCCTACGTTTACGGCGGACAAACCGGGGACCTATGTTGCGCATTTATTTGTGAATGACGGGATGGCAGACAGTGGGCAGGACACCGTTGTTATCTCAACGATTAACTCTGTTCCGACGGCGGAAGCCGGACCCGGTCAGAGCAAGTTTGTCGGCAATATCGTCACGCTGGATGGCAGCGGTTCCCATGATCCTGACGGTGATTCAATAACGTACTTCTGGTCTTTTGTCAGCCGTCCAGGAGAAAGCGCCGCCGCGTTGTCCGATCCTGCTGCCGCAAAGCCGACCTTTTATGTCGACAAGTTCGGCATGTACGTGGTGCAGCTGATTGTGAATGACGGCAAGGTAAATAGCGAGCCCGACACGATAACGGTCACGACAGAGAACTCGCCGCCGGTGGCGAATGCGGGGGAAGATCAGACGGCATATGTGACGCAAACGGTAACGCTGGACGGCAGCAAATCGAGCGATGTGGATGGCGATGCTCTGACCTACACATGGACGTTCAATAGCCGTCCTGCAGGCAGCACTGCCGCATTGTCGAATCCTGATGCCGTCAAGCCGACCTTCACGGCCGATAAGCCCGGCACTTATGTGGCACAGCTTATCGTCAATGATGGGACGGTGGATAGCGTACCGGACACGGTAACGATCACGACCCTGAACTCTCCGCCAGTTGCGGATGCGGGAGCCGACCAGACCACCTATGTAACGCAGACGATAACGTTGGATGGCAGTGGCTCGAGCGATGTGGACGGCAATGCGCTGACGCATCGGTGGTCATTTTCCAGCACGCCTGCGGGCAGTGGTGCAGTCCTGTCCGATTCTACTTCGGTGAAGCCGACGTTCTATGTGGACAAGTTCGGCACGTACGTAGTGCAGTTGATAGTCAATGACGGGACGGTGGATAGTGCACCGGATACGGTGACGATCACGACGGAAAACACCGCGCCGGTCGCGGATGCGGGTCCCGACCAGACTACGTATGTGACGCAGACGGTAACACTGGATGGCAGTAAGTCCAGTGATGTGGATGGCAATCTTCTGACATTCTCCTGGTCGCTGACGACCACGCCGCCCGGCAGCGCCGCGACGCTTTCTGATCCCGCTGCCGTGAAGCCGATCTTCACGGCAGACAAGAACGGAACGTATGTCGCGCAGCTGATCGTGAGCGATGGGACAGTGGACAGTGCTCCGGATACGGTGACCATTTCGACGCAAAACTCTGCGCCGGTCGCGAATGCGGGCCCGGATCAAACGGTAAACAAGTCGCAAACAGTACAATTGGATGGCAGTGGTTCAAGCGATGTGGATGGCGACACGCTCATGTACACATGGGCAATGAGCAGCAAACCTCCGGGCAGCACTGCGACTCTTTCGGATATTCATGTCGTAAATCCTACATTTGTCAGCGATGTTCGCGGCGACTATGTGATTCAGCTGATCGTGAATGACGGAACGGCTAATAGCGCTCCAGACAGCGTGACGATTACGACATCCAACAGCAAGCCGGTCGCTCAAGCGGGAGAGAATCAATCGGTGAAAGTGGGGGCATTAGTGACGCTGAATGGTTCGGCGTCGTCGGATGCGGATAATGATTCGCTAACTTACAGCTGGTCGATCATAGTGAAGCCCGGGGGAAGCACTGCAGCATTAACGAATCCGGCATTTGTGGAAGCATCCTTTACCCCAGACCTGATCGGGACCTATGTCATTCAGCTGATTGTGCATGACGGAATTGAAGGCAGTGATCCGGATAGCGCTACGATTGAAGTGTCGGTTCAGCCCAACCGGGCCCCTGTAGCCGTTAATGACGGATACCAAACCAATGAAGACACGCCATTGATTGTGGGTGCCGGCATGGGAGTGCTTGCCAACGATGCTGATCCGGATGGGAACGCGACTGACGGCAATACTGGCGATCAACGTCGTGCATGGTGGGCTATCGTTCAACGCGAACGGTTCGTTCACGTATACGCCTGATCCAAACTATCACGGAGTGGACTCATTCACCTACTCGGCAACGGACGGTTTGCTTGCAAGCAACATAGCGACGGTTACGATCACGATCCAATCCGTTAATAATGCCCCAAGTGCCGATGCAGGCGGGAATCAGAATGTGGCAACAGGAGCAACGGCGCAACTCGATGGATCGGCATCGAGCGATCCCGACGGAGACGCACTGACATATCTGTGGGCGCTGACGTCGAAACCGGAGGGCAGCGCTGCTGCACTTTCCAGCGCAACCGTTGTGAATCCCACTTTTGTGGCTGACAAGGCGGGAGTGTATCTAGTACGGCTGACCGTGAGCGACGGCATAGTTAACAGCGCACCGGACACGATAAATGTAGAAGCTATTACCGTCAACCAATCCCCTCTGGCAAAAGACCTGTTCATTAATATTGCGGGCGACACGCCGGCGACCGTTATCCTCAGAGGTTCCGACCCTGATGGAGATTCTCTGACCTTCACATTCGCAAATCCGGGGCATGGAAACATATCAGGCACCGCACCTATCCTGACGTATACGCCCCAGGCCGCGTATTTGGGGCCGGACAGCTTTACATACCAGGTGGACGACGGCAAAGGGGGGACGGCTACTGCGACCGTCTCTATTAATATCTGCGTGAGTTCAAACGGACTGACCGCCTACTTCCCATTCAACAACAACGCGAAGGATGAGAGCGGCAATAGCAATGACGGTACGATAAATGGCGTCACGCCCGTTGCAGATCCCACGGGCAAGCTTTACAGCGCGTATCGATTTGACGGTGTTAATGATTATATAAACATTCCGAGCACCAGCATTTCTTCTATCTACAGCTTCACGGTTGCTGCTTGGGTGAGAAATCTGGATGCCACTTTTGGCGACGGCTCCAGCAACCACATTTTCACATTCAATGATCCCACTACGGCTATAGGCTTGGACAAGAATTTCAAGTATTTCCTCAAGATGGGGTGGTCAACGTACAGGGGATCTATTGACGTATATAGCGCCAGTACTTTTCCTGATACTAACTACCACCACGTCGCCGGTGTTTATGACTACGGCAACTCGATATTTAAAATCTATGTGGATGGAAAATTGGAGGGAACCAACACCTACAATTTAACCGTACCAATTCGTACAAGCCCCCACTACATTGGGGACTGGGAGGGTGGTACCGGCCATTATTCCTGGAAAGGCGACATTGACGATGTCCGCATCTACAATCGCGTCATTTCCGAATATGAGATACAGCAGCTATATCAAGGCTGCTGCGCAGCTACAACTACGAATGAATCACCTCGCATTATATCCATGCCCTTGACCGTCGGAGGAATAGGCCATGAGTATTCCTATCGGGTCGTTGCCAGTGATCCGGAGGGAGATCCCATAACTTACAGTATTCCCATAGCACCCGACGGCATGACCATCGATCCGACGGGGCTTATTCGATGGACTCCAAATGCGGCATCGGACTTCCATGTTTCGGTTCAAGTGACAGATTCTTTCGGTGGCATAGATACTCAGAACTACTGGATCAAGACCAGAGCCGTCAACTCCTCGGCAGTTAACCACGTTCCCATTGCCCATGCAGGCGATGACTTCACAATGGATGAAGGCAAGCAGGATCAGCTCGACGGCTCTCACAGCATTGATGCAGACAGTGAACCGTTGACATACAGTTGGGTACAGACTGCGGGTCCGACCGTACAGCTCGACAGCACGACAGTTCAGAAGCCCAAATTTACTGCACCGCAGGTTGACAAAAACACAGTCCTGACCTTTGAAGTCACCGTAAACGATGGGGCGGTAAACAGCGCACCCGCCAAAGTGAACGTGATGGTATTGAACACGGATATCTGGCCTGATGGCAGCGGCATGGTCATTAACTGCAACCTCGATGGGGCGGGATCGCTCAAGGCTGCGGTGGATTATGCGAATACTCATCCGGGCACAAGGATCACTTTCAGCATACCCGATACGGAATCCTGCTACCAAAAGAACACACCGGGAGTATGGACGCTCAGGACTCCGTCTCAGCTTTGCGGGGCTTACTCGTGCGGAATCCCTCTGCAGGGCGAGGGAACCCTCTTTGATGGCAACAGCCAAGCCGAAAACCAGGGAGATCGCAATCCGTATGGTCCTGAGATCGAGCTCGACGAGTCTGGCATCTCTGTTCAGCCTTTCCGGATTAACGCCAGCAACGTTGTCGTGCGCGGGATTGTCTTCAATAGAAATGCGGGGCTGACCGGCTCGGACCCGCAGATTGCCATAAGTGCCGGCGAGAATGTTGTGGTTTATGGGAATTATATCGGCACTGACGCCACTGGGACCCAACCGATCTTCGCTGGCGATATGGGCGGCGGAGATGTGAATTCGGGAGGGGGAGGAATTATAGTCCAGCATGGCGCATTGGACTACATGAAGGTGTCTATCGTTCGCAACCTCAGGATCGGCGGGTCCCGGCCGGGTGAAGGAAACTTGTTCAGTCTTCACCCCTTTCAGTCGATCAACACAATGTATCCTTACTATACGTTTCCTCCGCATGACATTCCGGGGCCCATAACCATCCAGGGCAATACCTTCGGGATTGATCGGACGGGCACGCGCATCCTCGATTGGGCTATCGGAGATATCACACCGGCTATCTGGAGTAATGCCATTACGATTGATGCCGGGAAAGACATTCTTATCGGCGGCGTGACCGCCGGCAGCCGTAATGTCATGGCAGGCATGGCCTCTCATATCAATATACAGGGGAATGAGGAACTTGGCAGTATCACCATTCAAGGCAACTACCTTGGGACAGACATCAGCGGGAGCGCATTCCTCAATCCTAATTGCTCTAGCGCAATAATTATCTATCCGGCTGGCTCACCCATCGCCAATGCCCGGGAATTCCTCATAGGCGGCAGCATGCCGGGAGCGGGCAACGTCATCGCTTCTTGTCCAAGATATGGCGGACCGAGCATAAACATCATACGATCCGCAATCCACCAATCCGCCGATCCGCATCCAGGGAAACATGATTGGTACTGACGTGACCGGCACAAAGGTTCTAAACCCGGGATCATTGGGAAGCGGTGGTATAAGCGCCAACGGAGGGCGCGTCCTTATCGGAGGATCGGGGCCCGGAGAAGGCAATGTGATCGGGGGCTTCGCGGAATGGGGCGTAGGAATTTCCGGTATCGTTTCCGGTCAGCAGTTCAACCCGCAATTCATTGAAGTAAAGGGTAACCGGATCGGCCTGGGGGCGGACGGAGTGACGCCAATCCCCAATGGAGATGGCATCTGGATGGGAACCACTATTCCTCACATCATCGGCGGAACCGAGCCCGGAGCCGGCAACATAATCGCCTTTAATCAGGGCAATGGGGTCTATCTGCCTGAACAGGACTATGATTATTATTGGCGCGGGTGGCCTGGCCAGATACTCGGCAACCGCATCCATGACAATGGGGGGCGCGGAATCATCCGATATCGCGGCACCCCCAATGATCCGGGTGACGCTGATTCCGTCTGGCCTCTTTACCGCCAGAATTACCCGATTTTGAGCAGCGTGGAAGTCACAAACGGTGCAACCCTGATAGAGGGTACCCTCGACACACCCAATCCGGAAAGGTGCCTGATTGAGATTTTCGCGAACAGGTCGGCCGATCCGAGCGGCTTCGGTGAGGGAGAGCAGTGGATAACCGCACTGTATCCGCAGACTGATGGGACTTTCAGTGCCACCATTCCCCAGGATCTTTCCGGCAAGTATCTCACGGCAACTGCTACCCTAATTCTGATGACGGGCAGGCCAAACACCAGCGAGTTTTCTGCAGCCGCTCTGGCCGGAACTTCTCCTTCCACTAACCTGCCGCCTCTAATCAGTTCGTCACCGACAACCACGGCGACAACCGAGACAGCCTACGGCTACCAGGTCATTGCAAGTGACCCGGAGGGCCAGCCGCTGCATTATTCACTGGCTCTCGCACCCGAAGGCATGACTGTCAATGCCGCAGGACTGATCTCGTGGACGCCGACGGCACAACAAACGGGCAACCAGGTTGTAACCGTTGTAGCCTATGATCCGGTGGGATTATATGGCTCGCAAAACTTTACCATCCTGACAGAGCCGCTCATCGATATTGTGCCTCCCGATGATTTCTCCATCTCTGCCTTTGGGACTGACTATTTCGACCCCATACCAGGTGACGGGGACCATTTGCGACAGTCACATTGTAGGGTATGCGATTGAGGTCGCGGCTTCCGGGACGGATAATTTTATCCTGATGGCATCGGGAAATTCGTGCGTTGAGAACGGCGTTCTCGGCACTATTGATCCCACCCGACTTGCCAACGGCACTTATGTCGTGCGTTTCACCGCGTGGGACGAAGCCGGAAATCTGTCGGTCTTCAATTCCATCGATCCGATCGAGGTCAAAGGGCAAGCTCAAGATCGGGCAGTTCTCCCTGGCATTCCAGGATATCTCGATTCCTGTATCGGGTATCCCGATCAATGTGATTCGTTCCTACAACAGCTTCAACAAGAAGCAGGGCGATTTCGGAACCGGCTGGGATATGGCGCTGGGCACCGGGGTAAAGGTCCAGGTTACGCGCACTCTCGGTACGGAATGGAGAGCGGAAGAAGACTACTATTGGGATCCAGGTGGGACCGGCCAGGGTTCGTGGGTATATAAACTCACAACCGATAAAGTGCCGAAAGTGCTTGTGACATTCGCCGACGGCCGGCAGGACCGCTTTGAATTCCGGCCTGATTTTGTGATGCAACCCGCAATAGCCATCGATTGGGTCAATCCGATATATAAGCCTCTGGAAGGAACGACCTCAAAAATTGAGGATCTTTCTGGAGCATCTCTCTATCTGCAGGACGGCCAACTCCTCGATCTCATGGGTGAGGATGTAGGTGTCTACAATCCCGTTGAATTCAAACTGACTACATCTGACGGCATGGTGCTCATCATTTCTAAGACTGAAGGTCTTAAGAGCATCACCGACAGAAACGGCAACACGGTCACTTTCAGCCCGACCGGCATCGCGCACTCTGCAGGACTCGAGCATCAGCATGCAGAGAGACTTCAAGAACCGCATCACCAAGATAACCGATCCGATGGGCAAATCGGTGAGCTACTTGTATAACGCCAACGACGATCTTGCTTCGTTCACGGATCAGGCAGGCAATGTCACCAAGTACGGCTACGACACCGACCACAACCTGACGAGCATCATCGACCCGCGCGGCATCGAAATCCTGAAAGTGGCCTATGACCCCGAAGGCCGCATGATCGGCACGGTGGATGGGCTCGGAAAGACGACTGAAATTACCCACGACACTGCCAATGCAACCGAATATGTCCAAAGACCGCAACGGATTCACCACGATCATATGAGTATGACACCGACGGCAATATCATTTCGGAAACGGATCCGCTCGGGAATACAACCCGATTCACGTTTGATGCTAACGGAAACCAACTCACCAAGACCGATCCGCTGGGCAACACATGGACGTGGACCTATGACGATAAACATAACAAGCTCTCCGATACGGATCCCTTAGGCAACACGAAGCTATGGACCTACAACGACAAAAGTCAAAGCGCTCACCGCCTACAGATAAACGGGCGAGTGGATTCAAACACTTACGATGCAAAAGGAACCTGGTCGAGAGAGCTTTCGCCTCAGGATCGAAGCTTACGTTTACGTACGACGCTGCGGGCAACGTGACCGGTGTCGCTGATCCGTATGGGCAGACAAGGACTATCCAAAATGACGGGCTGGGCCATATCACGGGAAGCATTGATCCTCTCGGCAAAGTCACGACCTATGTATGACAGCAACGGCAATCGCACTGGCGAATCCACGACGCGTAGCACGGATAGCGGGCCTGTTTGCCGTCACCTACACTTACGAATATGACAATAGCGGTAGGCCTGTCCGACTGCATGATCCGGAAGGAAATGCATCGCTTTTGAATACAATCCCCTCGGCCGAGTTGCAGGAGAAGTAGACCGAGAATGGGCACGACGATATGAATTCACATACAACGCGAATGGACATCCTGTGAAAGTGCACTTTCCGGGTGGGGAACGGAAAAGGACTTTTTCCGGTGGATGCTGAAGGCAACAGGATATCGGAAACAGATCGGGCGGGCAGGACAACACAGTTTGAGTATGATGCGAACAACCGTCGCACAAAGACGCTTTTTGCCGACGCGCATTGAAGCAGGTTGAGATGACTGTGCGGGAAGAGTGCATGCGGAAGTGGATGAAACGGGAACCGGACCGAGTATGTGTATGACAAGGCCGGTGCCGCAAATCAACACGAGATTTTGATGCAGCTGGCCATGAAACACTATTCGCATACGACGGGGAGGCTGAACGAGCTTTCAGTTGCCGATCCGAAAAATGAGACAACCCGGTTTTTGAGTACAACGCGCTGAATCAGCTGGTAAAGACCACATTGCCTGATGGGACGATATGCCACAATCGGCTATGACTTGTTGGGTCGAAAAATCTCCGAGACTGATCAGGCGGCATCATCACGATCTTCCAGTATTATCTGATCGGGAGACTGCTCAAGGTGATCGATGCACTGGTGGAGCAACTACATACGAATACGACGAATACATAACAAGACTGCGAGACTGATCGAATCGGCCACATCACCCGGTGGCAGTTTGATAATCTGGGACGCGTCCTCAAGCGGACGTTGCCGCTGGAACGCAGGAGACCTTCGCTGATTACAGCCGCGGCAACACTTTGACGAAGACAAGCTTCAAAGGAGAAAGTATTACCTACACATACAATACTGATGACCGAGTTATCGGCATAGGATACCCCGACAGTTCAACAAAACCTTCACTTAGAATCCGACCGGAACACGCAAAACGGCCACTGATGCCGGCGGAACCATAAACTATGGCTACGATGTAAGGGATCGCCTGATTTCTGTTGAAATCCGGCGGCAAACCATTACTTACACTTACGATGTGAAAGGAACCGGACATCGTTAACAACCTCGTCCGGTACAGTTGCCTATACGTTTGATCCTCTCAACAGGCTGAGTATCATTACCGATCCCGCGAGCGGCCTTGCCGAACAGGAATATGACCCGGCAGGCAACCTCCGGATCACCAGATTGCCGAATGGGATTGTGGCCACCCGAACGTATGAACAGGGCTGAACAGGCTTCGAAATTTGATAGCTGGAAGACGAGTGGCGACTTAGTAGCGAGCTATGCATACACGCTGACGCCGTACTAATTGCACAAGGGTGGAAGAGGGCAGCGGCAGGATTGTGAATTATGCATATGATGCTCTGTCGCGACTTCTCCAGGAAGAGCTTGCGGATCCTTCGTTGGGTTCGAAAAAAATTTCCTATACTACGACGCCTTTGGAAATAGGCTAACGAAGGATGATTCGATCGACGGGATGAGAGCTATGCTTACGGCGAAAACGATCGTCTTCTACTCAGCCGCTCCGGGGGAACCGCAACTTACTCCTATGACCTAGAAATTAAATCTCACGGCAAAAGCCAAGACCGGCATAGACACCGTCTATAGCTATTCGGAGAACCGGCTGCTTGGGATGAGCAACGGTCTGACGGAGATGGCGTACACGTATGATCCGGATGGACTAAGAATCCGGTCGGTTAAAAATGGAACAACAACGATAAATCACCTGCTCGATAAGGTTTGCCGTACGCGCAGATTGACAGGAGAACAGCGGCACTGGTACGGAGTTCTGCCAGTCATGTGCACGGTTCGGGCCTGGTCAGTACTGCAAATGTCCGCAAACCGGAATGCGCTACGACCCGCTTTGATGGCATGGCTGGGTACGCCAACTGACGGACGTAACCGGCGCGGCAACGGATACATACGACTATGATGCATTTGGAAACCTCGTAGCGTCCACGGGGGACGACTACAAACGATCACCGCTATGCTGGCGAGCAATACTACGCAGAACTCGGGATGTATAATCTCCGGGCCAGGTACTATGATCCGTCCACAGGCAGATTTGCAGAAAATCGATCCGGCAGCGGGGAATGAGTTTGACACCCTAAGTTATAACAAGTATGTATATGCCGAGACAAATCCCGTGATGAACATCGATCCAAGTGGCGAGGTAACCTTACAGGAACAGATTGTTACCTATGCAGCAAGAATAGGGCTTGAACGGCAAGCAGTATTCGTATTGCACCAAGGCGGCGTTGGCAATTGCCGTAGGCGTAACTCTCGCTGCCGTTGACGGAACGTTACAGTTGCGGGCAAAAAATGTTGGAGAAACAGCAGTTGAGACGATGGAAAAAGCGACTTAAGAACAATCCAAAAGAGGCAAGCAATTCCAAAAGGCTGCCAGCGCCATGGGTATGAAGACTTACTATCTTTTTATGCTAAATAAGGTATAGCCTCTAAGGTCCATTAGTAGAAGAAAAACTCGGGATCAGCTGCGAGACCTCGTGGATTTCTTGCAAAAAGAGGCAAAAAGATTCGTGGGAAATTGGTGAATCCTGGCGAAATCGTGGGCACCCATCATTTCTGAAGCCGAACGACGCGAGGCGCGGGCCAAGGGTAGATTTTGACACTCATTTATTTGAGTCTTTCTTTTGTTGGCATTTTTCTATGGTAAGAAACGTTGAAACCCATTATTTGGCGCGATCAATATTTTGGGAAATGCGTGGGCTCTGTCCACGTTTATTTCCCCAATTTTATTTCTTTTCTCGATAGTTATGCAGTAACTCGATGGGCATTAAGGGGATTATCGTGCTTGCCCGCAAGAGGTGTTACTTGCTGAACAATTAGCCTAAAAAGAGCTCGCCAAAATGCCTCTAGAATTAGTTATTGATGCCTTATTTTGAGTTGTAATTGAAGCTTCTTTTCGGATTCCTTCGGGCCAGCCATTGCCGGATCAGCGTCTGGTAGGGGATCGATTCTAGAGCCGCGAGCTTCTCTAGCGCGCAGCAACGGAGCCGGGATCAAGCTTGAATACAGATATTCTGCAGACGGCGCAGCCTCTTTCCTTGGATGATTTGCTGCCGAAGAATTTTCATCCAGGGCCAATTCCACTGGAGCTTCCTCAATTTCACCAAGGATGCCGTGCTTTGAATAATACTCCGCCGGGCTTTCCCCTATCCGTCCCCCTTCCTTTTGATAGTCCGACATTTCTTGTTTGTCATATAAAACCGCCTTTCAGCATTGCCCATATCCCAACCGGTGATAACTTGAACAATGCCGTTTCCTTTGCTTTCAAACACGATCACCAGCAAACGACCCGAAATGGTTTGACCAAAGGCAGCATAATGGCCCTTTTTTGTCTTCCGGATTATTGAAGAAATTGCAAAGACCTCTTCGGCCTCCTCCGGCTCAGATACCACGTCCCAGTGCCAAGTGCAGGATATTTCCGTCGTCCCATTCGAACTCTGCGATCTTCATTTAAAATATCTTCCGGGTAACGCATAGCATCACCCAATTATCCGGTCAGACTAATTATGAATCCAGCCCTAGGAACAATATGAT
>CAVXIH010000006.1:0-91246 GCA_963761825.1 uncultured Acidobacteriota bacterium | reverse complement strand
TCGCCGGCATGGTCGTGGCACCCGCCATTGCCTCCGGCGCAACTCCACCTCCGCAGCCCTCCGCTGGAAACGAGTCCGGCCAGGCGAAGGCCGCAGCCGCACCACGCCGGCCGAACATCGTCATTATTCTCGGCGACGACATGGGATTCTCCGACATGGGCGCGTTCGGCAGTGAAATCAAGACGCCGAACCTCGACTCGCTGGCGCGGGACGGAGTGCGCTTTACGAACTTCTACACGCACGCGAGCAGCTCGCCGACGCGGTCGATGCTGCTCTCCGGCGTGGACACGCACCTCAACGGCCTCGGCAACATGAGCGAGTTTACGGCGCCGAACCAGATGGGCCTGGACGGCTACGAGGGCAACCTCAACGACCGCGTCGCCACGCTGCCGCAGCTCCTCAAGGACGCCGGCTACCACACCTACATGGTCGGCAAGTGGCACCTGGGGAAGGAGCCCGGACAGATCCCTGCCGCGCGCGGCTTCGAGCGCGACTTCACCCTCCTCGACGGGATGGGCAGCTACTGGGACGACTGGAACTTCTCGGCCGCCAACCCCAAATCGCTCTACACCGAGGACGGGCGTTACCTGAGGAGCCTGCCGAAGGACTTCTACGCGACGAAGACCTACACCGACAAGCTGATCTCCTACATCGACGCCAACCGCGGCGACGGCAAGCCGTTCTTCGCGTACGTCTCCCACCAGGCGCCGCACGAGCCGTACCACCTGCCGAAGGAGTGGCGCAACCGCCACGTCGGCGAATACGACAAGGGCTGGGACGCGGTGCGGCAGGAGCGGCTGAAGAGGCAGGTCGAGCTCGGCATCACGCCTGCCGGCACCGGGCTCGCCGAGCGGATGTGGTTCGTGCCCGACTCCACCCTGCTGGCGCCGGCGGCGCGCGGGTTATTCGGAAAGAAGATGGAGATCTACGCCGGCCTGGTCGAGAACCTGGACTACCACGTCGGACGGCTCATCGACCACCTCAAGAAGATCGGCGAGTACGACAACACGATCTTCATCGTCTTCGGCGACAACGGCGCCGAGGGCAACGACCTCCACGCAATGATCGCCGGCTCGCCCGGTTCGCGCGACTTTCTCTGGGCGGCCATGCACTGGTCGCAGACCGAACCCAACGCGTGGGGCGACCCGGGCTCCTGGCTCGCCTACGGGCCCATGTGGGCGCAGGTCTCCATGACCCCCTTCAGTCAGTACAAGGCATGGCTCGCGGAGGGCGGCATCCGGAACGCGCTCGTCGTCAGCGGGCCCGGGGTCAAGCGTCCCGCGGGGAGCATCAACACCCGGGCGACCATGCACGTGGCCGACATCATGCCGACGCTCCTCGAGGTGGCCGGCACGAGCTACCCGAAGACGTACAAGGGGAAGGACGTGCCCCCGGCCCTGGGCAAGTCCTGGGTCCCGGTGCTGGAGGGCCGGGCCGAGTCGCCGCGAACTGACCAGGACGTCCTCGCCTGGGAGCTCTTCGGCAACCGCGCCGTCCGGCAGGGGAGCTGGAAGCTGCGCTGGGAGTGGAGGCCCTTCGGAAGGGGTGACTGGGAGCTCTACGACCTCGCGGCGGACCAAGGCGAGACGAAGGACCTCGCCGCCGAGCGCCCCGACAAGGTGAAGGAGATGGTCGCGCTCTGGGAAGACTACGTCCGGACGAACAACGTGGTCCTGCCGAACCGCTCGCCTCACGAGGCGCTGGAGAAGGAGCTCCCGCAGCGCGTCCCGGTCCAGGCCGGCTACCCGCCGCTCAACCTGAAGCGCCAGTACGTGCCGCCTAAGGACATGATGGCTGAACCCAAGAAGCATTGAGCGTCGCCGACCCGTGCACTAACGAAGCGGGATGGAGAGATTCTAAAAATTGAAGGAGGTCCGATGAAAACGGTTATTTGCTTGCGGTTGGTCGTCACAACAATGCTCGCCATGGGTGCGCTCTGTCCGCCGCAGGCTGTGGCACAGATGCCGGCGCGCTTCTACTTGAAGACACTGTCGAATGCCAACGCGGTGCCGGTTATTTTCGAATCGCTGAGCGGCAACACGAACCCGTTCGACCCGGCTCATTCCGTGCTGGCCGGAGCGAATGTCGACGCCACATTGGTTATGGCGGGTTACGCGCGCACCTTCACATTGTTCAATCGCTCTGCCATGGCTGCAGGCATCTTCCCCATGGGGCGGATCACAGGCGGGGGCACGGTGAAAGGCAAGTCGTTCGATCAGTCGACGAGCGGGTTCGGCGATCCGATGCTCGAATTCGATCTCAATATCATCGGCCCGCGGGCGCAGACGAACCTCGTCGACCTGCTGCGCTATGAGCCGAAGTTCTCTGTCGACGTCCTGGCGGATCTGGCGTTTCCGATCGGCGAGTACAACAGCAGCCAGCCCCTGAATCTCGGGCAGAACCGTTGGTATGGGCGCGTGGGCGTGCCTATCATCTGGCAACTCGGCCCGTGGGTGCCGGGCCGGCGCACGACTCTGGAATTCCTACCAGCCGTTTGGTTGTTCGGGACCAACGACAACTATGTTGGGGGGACGATGAAGACCGATCCGATGTTCCAACTGGACGCGCACCTGACGCGCGATTTCACCGAAAACTTCTGGGCTGCGCTCGACGGGGCCTGGTACACCGGCGGCAAGGCAACCATCAACGGCGTTGCGGGGGAGAAGGTCAACAACGGCGGCATTGGATTCACGGTAGGGTACCAGATCAACGACAACCTGGGCCTCACCGCCGGCTACAGATCGACCGTTAACGACGGCGCTCCCACGGACCTTCGCATGGATCGTTTCATGGTCTCGCTTGTATACGGATGGCACTCGATCGTCGAAGGCGCGAAGCGGCTGAAGAAGGATTAGTAGTCATAGCTCTCTCAGAGGCAACGCTCGAGAAGGATCAAAAACTATCCACGGTACAGGGAGCCAAGTACTGGTTTAGTTGTCGTCAATCCGCTTCCCACCATCAACCGGGGTCGCATTCCTACGGCGTTCAGCAAACCTGGATAGATCACAGATGCACAATCCAGCATGCTGGCGGGCTCCAAATAGCGCAAATAATCACAAATCATCGTGTCCGCCAATTGGCGGACACGCACACTGATTTGTCCGCCAAACTAAATCATTCTTCTCGCAGCAGATAAGCCACGAAAATCGCTCTGCAGTCCGCCACTCCTTTATGTTCCACTACCGATATACGTGGAATTCATTTTTTCGGGTGGACTATTTATTGCGCTGATTGAAGAATCTGAGCATAGGAATTTACATCCTTTGACAAGGGCATGATATGTCCTAGTCCAGTACGATACGGATCATCCAAACAGCGGTCCAAAAAGATAGGCATTTGTAGCCTTTCCTAAGCAAAAGTGCATATAGGTGGGCAAAGGCACAGCATTTTGACAACATAAAAGCGCAATTCTGGAACAGGATTGAGACTTTTGTCGTAATCAACACCACAAGCGCAGCAAAACAGCAGCACCTATGCGCATTGTTGGGCATTTTGAGGCAAACGCAATGAATGAGGACAATTTCAAATATCTCCGGCAACTCGCGGCTGAAAGACCAAAAACCAAGGCCAGCCTGATTCGAATGTTATGGCCCGAAATAAGGCAAGCCCTGAATACGGGACATACGATTGCGGAAGTATTGGGTGCGCTTAAAAAGGACGGATTGGAGATCAACTATTCAACATTCCGAAACCGCATTGCGAGGCTAAAGAAAAAAGATATAGTTGAGAGCAAGCAATCGGATAGCGACTCTGCCGAAGCAGTGATTGCGCCGGTTCCCATCCACTCCGATGATCCCGGCTCAGCCATACGAGCGCAACGCGCCAAGAAAACCAAGTTTGATCACAACCCTTTTTCGACCCGTATCAAGGATCTTGTGTAGGATCGGTTGAATCTGCGCAGCCAGTGACGTTTTTTGATCGTCCTTCCATGGAAGCAAAATCTTCCTATTTCAGAATTCCTTCTAAAACAATTCATATCGCCTGCAAGAATTAACTGCGGGTTGGTTTAAAAATAATGGAACCAGCCACCCGCGATCTGGAACATCTCTGAGATATCCACGTAGCAGGGGATGGAAGAGGAGGGGCATTAATGCTTCCGGTTTCCCCTGTTTGTCGCCGAATTAGATCTTCTCATCAGCAGGACTCTTGTTTGAAGGCGGTCCTATCCCTCCCCCAAAATAACCGAATCGGGGATCCAATATCGGCGGACAAAAGCTGGAGAAGATAAAAATTGAGCGATAAAGCCACGGAAACACCAAGAAAGCGGATGACACCAAGACGAGCGATCCGCGAGCATTGTGTCGATTGCGTCGGTAGCACTTCTGCCGTCAGAGACTGCCAGGGTGATGAATTGTTCGATGGCCCATGTATTCTCTTCCCATACCGAATGGGCACAGGGCGGCCTTCGGTCAAGCTGATCCGGAAATTCTGTCTGTATTGCATGGGCGGACGCTGGAAACTGGTCAAGGAGTGTTCGAACACCAGATGTCCATTCTTGCCCTACCGCATGGGGAAAAATCCCGCCTTGGCAAATCGCAGAGTTCGATTAATTTTCCCCAAAGGGCCTCGCCATGGGGCAGTTTTCGCTCAGGAATCGACGAATAGTTAGGCTCTAATATCCCTGAGGGGTTAACGTCTTAAGCCGAGAAAATGGCATATAGATGAAGTCAAAGTGATTCCGATGGCTTAAAACATATTTTCTATAAGGAGTCTCATGCTGCTCAATGACGAAATCCTCACAGTTTTGGATGTCGCTACGGAATTGCGCTGCTCAAAGACTCACGTTCATAATGCAATTAAAGGAAAAGTCGCAGGAGTTTCCCAGCTTCCTGCAATTCACATGGGCCGCCGGAAATTGATCCGTCGAAGTGCGCTGGAGCAATGGAAAACTGCCAACGAGAGAAGTTCTTTTAATGGTATGATGCCGAAATCATCGGAAATCGACGCCGCGCGACCATGAGAGGAGACCTCATGCGTAGGCGGCATCAAAAAGGCAGTTTGAAAATCAGAAACGGAAACTGGATCGCCCAATGGTGGCAGGAAGGACACCGTCGCAACAAAGTGCTCGGCAAAATCCGGAAGACAACCAAATCGGAAGCTGAGGACAAGTTGGCGGACATCCTTGCACCCATCAACGGAGATCTGGAATTACCATGCAGCAAAATGAGCTTTGATGATTTCGTGAAACAAGTCTATCTTCCCTTCTATTGCCGGAAATGGAAGAAATCCACGGCCGGAACCAACGTGGATCGGTTGAACCATCACGTTACACCTATATTCGCCGAACGTCCTCTGGGCGCGTTTGTCCGGGATGAGTTGCAGGGATTCCTGGATAAAAAAGCGGCGGAGGGCCTGTCGTTCAGTACCGTCGATCATCTTCGATGGGACCTGAAGCAGATATTCAACATGGCAGTACACGAAGAGTATCTGAGTAAGAATCCTGCAGCTTTGTTATTTACCCCTAAACAGGTCAATCCCGGGTTGAAAGCGGTTATGACCTGGGATGAGGTGAAGCTGCTATTCTCGACACTTAAATCAAGAGAGCTTCTGATATGCATGCTGGCCACAACCGGCGGAATGCGTCCTGGAGAGATCTTTGGGCTTAAGTGGAAGAATATCGAACCCGATTCCATGAATATCGAACAGCGAATCTATCGGGGATCGATGGATTCGCCAAAAACCGGCAAACGTATTGTCGCTCTTTCAGAAGGATTACAGGCAATTGTAGCCCAATGGAGAGAACAATCCGGAAATCCCGGACCGGAAGAATGGGTGTTCCCTTCCGAAAACCGGAAAACTCCGCTGGCAAAAGATAATTGTTGGCACCGTCTTATCAAGCCGAAGCTCAAGAAGATTAACCTCGACTGGGTCAACTTCCAGGTAATGAGGCGCACTCATGCTTCCCTGATGCGCGAACTGGATGTCGATCCCAAGATCGTAGCAGATCAACTTGGGCACTCGGTGGATGTAAATCTCAATGTCTATACGAAGACTGCGATCGGTCTTCGCAAAAAAGCGCTGGATACCATGGAATCAGCTGTGTCTGCGGCTTAATGGAGTATATCGGAGTACGAATTTAAGCGGCTGGCTGTAACTTGTTGATTTTATGGAGCGGGAGACGGGGATCGAACCCGCGACGTCCAGCTTGGGAAGCTGGCATTCTACCGCTGAATTACTCCCGCTCGTTCGTCGCGTAAATTTATCTTTGATTCACTGGTTTTGCAAGGGATTTGCTGTCCGAGTGAAAAAGAAAAACGTTTCTTCAAGTCTTTTGATAATTTTCGTGCACAACAGTTCTATAATACTTTCAAAGATAATGGTATCCGGGAAGACGAATGGCAACCCGGTATTTGCAGAGCGGAACCGGTCGATCCAACATCGTCCCGGCAGCCGATAACAGTCAGTCCATCAGGAGGCGGCAATGGCCATAACACCAGCTCATACTTTCACGATTATCCCAAAACTTCCTCCTTCGCTGGAGCGCCTGCGGGACCTGGCCTACAACCTGCGCTGGTCCTGGAATCACGACACGATCGGGCTATTTCGGCGCCTCGACAGCGACCTCTGGGAAGCAAGCGGCCACAATCCCGTGCGCATGCTGGGAATTATCGACCAAAAACACCTGGAAGACGCCGCCTCCAACGAATCCTTTGTCGCTCATCTCGAGCGAGTGCTCGAAGACTTCGACGGCTATATGCAAAGCGAAACCTCATGGTTCCGCAAAACTCACGGCGGAGCGCAGAATCCGGTTATCGCCTATTTCTCGGCTGAGTTCGGCCTGACCGAATGCATCTCCATATTTGCCGGCGGCCTCGGCATCCTGTCCGGAGATCACCTGAAATCCGCCAGCGATCTGGGCCTGCCCCTCGTCGGCGTCGGCCTGCTCTATCAGCAGGGCTACTTCCGGCAATACCTGAATGCGGCAGGATGGCAGCAGGAAGCCCATGAAGACAACGACTTCCATTCCATCCCGGCCACGCCTGTGCGCATGCAGGACGGAAAACCGTTGATAATTGAAATCAACTATCCTAACAACAGAGTCTTCGCCCAGGTCTGGCGCATCCAGGCGGGACGCGTTTCCCTCTATCTCCTCGACACCAACATATCCGAAAACGCCCGCAGCGAAGACCGCGACATCACCGATCAGCTCTATGGTGGAAACCTGGAAAACCGCATTCGCCAGGAGATTCTGCTGGGCATCGGCGGCTGCAGAATGCTCGAAGCCCTGGGCATCCATCCGACCGTGTATCACATGAACGAAGGGCACTCGGCATTTCTTTCTCTCGAGCTGATTCGAAATTACATGGAAACACGCTCCCTCACATTTACGGAAGCCCGCGAGCTTGCATCGGCGTCCCTGGTTTTCACAACCCACACGCCTGTCACCGCCGGGCATGACTATTTCCCCCCAGACATGATGGACCGCTATTTTTCGGAATTCATCCCCAAACTCGGCATCGACCGCAAGCGCTTTCTGGCACTCGGCCGGCGCAATTCCGAGGACGCGGGAGAAAGCTTCTGCATGACCACCCTGGCCCTGCGCATGTCTTCTTTCAGCAACGGAGTCAGCCGGCTGCACGGCCAGATCAGCCGCCAGATGTGGCATGACCTGTGGCCCGGGGTGCCGGAGGATGAAATTCCCATCACGCACATTACCAACGGCGTTCATTTTCAGTCATGGATTTCCCAGGAGATGGAACAGCTCTATGAGCGCTACCTTGGCCCGAGCTGGAGAGAACAGCCTGCCGAACAAAGCGTGTGGCGTCGCGTCGAATCCATTGCAGCCGAGGAATTATGGCATACGCATGAAAGAAGGCGAGAGCGGCTTGTCTCCTTTACGCGCAAACGGCTGCACGAACAACTGCGGCGACGAAGCGCTTCCCAGGCAGAATTGGAGTCCATCGAGGACGCCCTCAATCCGGATGCCCTTACCATAGGTTTCGCGCGCCGTTTCGCGACCTACAAGCGCGCCACGCTGCTCCTCAGGGATAAAGCCCGGTTGGCAGGTATCCTGAACGATGCAAAACGCCCGGTGCAAATCATTTTTGCCGGCAAAGCGCATCCGCTCGACGACGCCGGCAAAGCGCTCATTCAGCAGATTGCCACGCTCGTGCGGGATCCGCAGTTCCGCCGGCGCATGGTTTTCCTGGAAGATTACGACGTGAGTATGGCGCGCTACCTGGTTCAGGGCGTGGACGTCTGGCTTAACACGCCGCTTCGCCCGAACGAAGCCAGCGGAACGAGCGGCATGAAGGCGCTCGCCAACGGCGCGATCAATCTGAGCATCCCTGACGGCTGGTGGGACGAAGCTTATCTCTCCGACAGGACGGACACCCGCCCCGTCGGATGGGCTATCGGCCAGGGAGAATCCTATTCAGACCGCGATTATCAGGACCAGATCGAAGCGGAAGCCCTGTACGATATTCTGGAACGCGACGTGATTCCAACATTCTATGACCGTAGAGCCGACGGCTTGCCGCGGCGGTGGATTTCTCTCATGATGTCTTCGATCAGCACCCTATGCCCTCGCTACAATACCAACCGAATGATCCGGGAATACACCGAGCAATTTTACCTGGCGGCGCATGCCGATCATCAAAGCTTGAGCGCCGACGGAGACGCTCTGGCCAAAGCCCATGCCGCTCTTAAGAAAAGGATTCGCGGGGCATGGCCGAGTGTGCGTGTTGAGATGCTGGATTCCCAGATTCCCCAGGAAATCCACGCCGGAGAGTCCGTACACTTTTCCGCGCGCGTTTTTATGGGCAGCCTGACTCCGGAAGACCTCAGGATTGAACTCTATGCGGGACCGCTGAATGCGCACGGCCAGATCATCAAGCCGATCATCACCGAAATGCAGCCCGTCACAATAGAAAAGGACGCGTATATCTTCGAAATCAAAGCAGTTCCCTGCTGCGGCAGCGGCCAGCATGGATACACAGCGCGCGCCGTGCCACGCCACCCGAACACGAAGCACCCGTTTGCGTTTGGTCTGATCGCCTGGGCGGGATGACAATAGTATCAGATGAGTTCGGTGCGCCAGAGGTTGTGGAGGTGGATGACGCCGAGAACAATCTTCTTGGCATCGATGACGACAAGACTCGTGATCTTCATCTCTTCCATCTTTGCCAGCGCAGCCGTGGCCAGCGCATCTTCCGAAATTGTTTGCGGCTGACGCGTCATCGCCTGGCCGGCGGTCAGCTTGAGGGGATCGGTGGATTTCTGCAGCAGGCGCCGCAGATCTCCATCGGAAATCACTCCTGCCAGAATGCCCTGCCCGTCCGTCACGACGGTCATGCCCAGGCTCTTGCGCGACATCTCGTAGATGACATCGTGCATCGGCGCGGATTCCAGGACCCGGGGAACGGCTTCGCCGCGATGCATCAATTCCCCGACCCGGAGAAGTTTTTTGCCGATGCTGCCGGCAGGATGAACGGATGCGAAGTCCTCTCTGCCGAATCCTTTTCTCTCCATCAGCGCCATGGCCAGCGCATCGCCCATTGCCAGCGCCGCTGCGGTGCTCGTCGTGGGCGCCAGACCGAGAGGGCAGGCCTCCTCGGCGACGCTGACGTCGAGAAAGACATCCGCATACTGCGCAAGCGTTGAGTCGCAGTCGCCGGCCATTGCAACAATAGGCAAGCCCAATCGCTTGGAAACGTTCAGCAGCTGGAGAATCTCCGCCGTTTCCCCGCTTTTCGAAACGGCCAAAACCATATCGTTCTTGGCCATCAATCCGCAATCCCCGTGAAGCGCATCCGACGCATGCAGGAAAATCGCGGGGGAACCGGTGCTGCTGAGAGTCGCCGCAATCTTTTTGCAGATAATCCCGGACTTACCCAATCCCGTTACGATGATTTTTCCGGAACATGCGGCGGCGAGATCGATGGCGCGCAGGAAGGATTCGCCCATGCGGTCCACGAGGCTCCGGATCGCGTCCGCTTCCGCTTCCAAAACGTGAATGGCCGTGGTCAGCGGCGCACGCGGATCCCGTAGGCTCACGACGTCCTCCGGAGAGCGCTGCGTATGCTAAGGATTTCCTCCACCAGACGAGGGAACATTTTTACGTTCAGAGAATTAGGCCCGTCCGAAAAAGCCTTGGCCGGGTTATCGTGCACTTCGAAGAAAAACCCGTCCACACCGGCCGCGGCGCCCGCGCGGGCCAGACACGGGATATACTGCGGATTGCCGCCGGATTTATCTCCCTGCCCCCCGGGCGACTGCACGCTGTGCGTCACGTCGAAAACCACCGGCTGGCCGAAAGAGCGCATGACCACGAAAGAACGGAAGTCGACGACGAGGTTGTTATATCCGAACGAGGAGCCTCTTTCCGTCAATAGGATATTGCGATTACCGGTAGCGCGCGCCTTCTCCAGAACTTTGCCCATCTCCTGCGGCGACAGGAACTGCCCTTTTTTCAGGTTGACGCAGCGGCCCGTGGCAGCGGCAGCCTGAACCAGGTCGGTCTGACGGCAGAGAAACGCGGGGATCTGGATCACGTCGAGGACTTCGGCGGCGGCGGCGACCTGAGTGGTCTCGTGGACATCGCTCAGACACCGGAAGTCCGCTGACTTCGCGGGCTTTTTCGAGGATGCGCAATCCTTCCTGAATCCCGGGGCCACGGAAGGAATTGACCGACGTCCGGTTCGCTTTGTCGTAGGACGCTTTGAAGATCACGGGCACTCTCAAGCGCGCAGCATATTCCGCCAATCGCTCCGCCATCTTCAGGCAGTGCTTTTCGCTCTCGATCACGCACGGGCCTGCGATAAAGAAGGGCTGCGATTTCGCCCCCAGTCTGTGTGCGCCGACCTTAACGGAAACCATGGCAGGAGCAATCCTCCATAACTATGCTTCGCTTACGGCTTGAGGAGCCCTTGCCGTCGCGGAGGCCCCCTGGACGCTTCGATCCATCTTGTGACGATAGGAAGCGGCAATGAAGCTCGCGAACAGCGGATGCGGTTGCATGGGCTTTGATTTGAACTCCGGGTGAAACTGGCAGCCCAGATACCAAGGGTGATCCGGCAGCTCCGCGATTTCCACGAAATTCCCATCGGGAGAATTTCCCGAAAACCTCATCCCGTAACTGACAATGATCTTTTCGTATTCCCGGTTGAACTCGTAGCGGTGGCGATGGCGTTCCGAAATCTCCTTTTTCCCATAAATCCTGAATGCCAGAGAATCGGGATCCATCTCGCACGGATAGGCGCCCAATCGCATGTTTCCGCCCATGATGTCGCTCCCCAGCAATTCCCGCAGCATATAGAAAACCCGGTGCGGCGCGGAAGGATCGAACTCGGAACTGTCGGCCTGAAGCCCGCAGACGTTGCGCGCAAATTCGATCACGGCGCATTCCATGCCCAGGCAAATCCCAAAATAAGGAACTTTTCTGGTGCGGGCATATTTCGCCGCGCGTATCATGCCGTCGATTCCCCTCTTGCCGAATCCGCCGGGGACCAGAATCCCGTCATAGGGGCGAAGCTGTTCGTCCAGCATTTCATCCAGCAGTCCCTCGGATTCCACCCATTTGAGTTCGACGCGCAGCTGGTTGGCCACTCCCCCGTGATACAGGGCTTCGTTGAGGCTCTTGTACGAGTCCTCGTATTCCACGTACTTGCCGACAATGCCGATCTGCACGGAATCCGTGGGATTTTGAATCTTCCGGATCATGTTTTCCCAATGCCCCATGTTCGCTTCGCGTTTCGGAAGATTCAGGTGGTTCACGACGGCATCATCCAATCCCTCACTGTGATAGATGAGCGGCACTTCATAGATGTTATGGACATCCAGCGCCGTAATGACATCCTTTTCCGAAACGTTGCAGAACAACGCGATCTTGCCTTTGATGTCGTTGTCCAGAAGGCGATCGGTCCGGCAGAGGAGGATATCGGGCTGGATACCGATCTCGCGCAGTTCTTTCACGCTGTGCTGCGTCGGCTTCGTTTTCAGCTCCCCGGATGTGGCGATGAACGGGACAAGGGTCAAGTGCACGAAAATCGAGTTCTCCCTGCCGACTTCGTTGCGCATCTGCCGGATAGATTCCAGAAAAGGCTGGCTCTCGATGTCTCCGACCGTGCCGCCGATTTCGATGATGGCGACATCCACTTCCTGCGCGACGCGCCGGATGGTCGATTTAATTTCGTTGGTGATGTGCGGAATGACCTGAACCGTCTTTCCGAGGAACTCCCCTTTTCTCTCCTTTTCAATCACCGTCTGATAGATTCGGCCTGTCGTGGAATTGTTGTCGCGTGTCAGGCGGGCGTTGGTAAACCGCTCGTAGTGCCCGAGATCCAAATCGGTTTCCGCGCCATCGTCGGTAACATAGACTTCGCCGTGCTGAAACGGGCTCATCGTGCCCGGATCCACATTGATGTACGGATCCAGTTTGAGAAAATTGATCTTGAAGCCGCGAGCTTCCAGCAGGCATCCGATCGAGGCGCTCGCGAGTCCTTTTCCCAAGGATGAAAGAACACCGCCGGTTACAAAAATATACTTCATCGCACCGACTCCCTATGAAATTTAAATTTTCAGATTAGCAGTGCATGCACGGCAGTGCAAGAAGAGCCTTTGTGTGTGTTCTGTGCCGGCTCCGTTAATCCGTCTGCCGCCGTGATTCGTCATTTCGCGAGGACGGCTCCGAAGATCCGTCCTCGCGATTTTAGGCTTTCGAGATGCTATTTGCCGCCCGAGTATCCGGGCGGACACCTGACCGTATCATCCACGGCTTTCAGATCAGTCCTAGGTTACAAGTTGGCAGGTTGCAGGTTGGCATGCTGGTAGGCTATAGAGCTGCAACCTGAACTAACCTGGAACCTGTAAGGCCACGAGTAATACGGATTAAAAGTTGATCAGTTCGATCTCGCGCGTATCCTTGACATAGTTCTGATTCGTCTGCGGATAGCAATATTTCTTGCCTTCGAAATTTCGCAGCACGATTTCCTTGTCGTCGAACTTCACCACATAATCCGGCATCAGGGGGATCTTTCCTCCTCCGCCCGGAGCGTCGATGACGAACTGCGGCACGGCGAAACCCGTGGTGTAGCCGCGCAGAGCCTGCATGATCTCCAGCCCGGTCTCAACGCGCGTCCGGAAGTGATTCGTCCCGCGGGTAAGATCCGCCTGATACAGATAATAGGGGCGCACGCGCATCATCAGCAGCTTGTGCATCAGCTCCTTCAGGACCATCGGATCGTCGTTGACGCCCTTCATGAGAACCGTCTGGCACCCGAGCGGAATGCCCGCCCCTGCGAGCTTCTCGCACGCCTCCTTTGCCTGCGGCGTGACTTCATTCGGATGATTGAAATGCGTGTTGATGTAGATGGGGTGATATTTCTTCAGCATGGCGCAGAGGGAATCGGTGATCCGGCTCGGCAGCACGCAGGGGAATCGCGTTCCGATGCGAATGATCTCCACATGGCGGATGGCGCGCAGGCTGGAGATGATGCGTTCGAGTTTGCGGTCGCTCACCATCAGGGGATCGCCCCCGGACAGCAGGACGTCGCGAATTTCCTTGTGGCCGCGGATATAGTCGATGCCCATCGCAATGGTTTTTTCACTGATCGCGCTGGTTTGCCCGACCATTCTTTTGCGCGTGCAAAAACGGCAGTACATCGGGCAGCGGTCCGTGATCAGCAGGAGAACCCGATCGGGATAGCGATGGGTCAACCGCGGAACGGGACTGTCCTCCTCCTCATGCAGCGGGTCTTCGGGCGAGCAATCGTCCAGCAACTCGTTGACGGATGCCACCGACTGCTTCCAGATGGGATCCCCTTTCTCCTGGATCAGATTGTAATAATACCGCGGGATCCGCATCGGATATGATTTGCATACCGCATCGATCTCCTCGGCGTTCCCTCCGAAGTCGTCGTCAATTTTTGCACCCTGCGTAACACTGTTGCGCAAATCAATAGTCCACTGCTCCATGTGTTCCATGTGTGAGCTCGTCTCCTTGTTAGGACAGCCTCTTCACAAAAATGATCTTATCGTCCCCGACGTCGTAGAAATCCCGTATTCGGGAGATCTCCGCATATCCGAGACGGCGATAGAATTCAACGGTATCGGCATAGGACGCCTTCGATGAGGTTTCGACCACTGGAAGTCGGCCGCTCATCTCCAACGCCTTGCTTTCAACGTAATCCATGAGCGCGCGACCGAAACCCCGTCCGCGCGCCTCCGGACGCGTTGCTATCCAGTACAGATCGAAAGCGCCTTTCGTCATCGGAACCGGACCCCAGCAGGCATAGGCGGATACTTTCGCCCCGCCATCCTGCGCGACAACCACGTGGTAGTCCGTCTGTTTTTCGTTGGTGAGGTAGACGTCCACCAACTCCAGAGCGCAATCGATTTCTGCTTGATTGAAATTACCAGCAGACACGACCAGATCTGCTATGGTGGCGCGGTCTGTGTGCGCCATCGGTCGAATCGAAACAGCTGGGTCGTCGTCAGAATGCATAAACAGCAGCAGCCACCTTCGCTCCGCGTTCCACGGCCGCTTCACTTATCCGCAGAATCATTTCGGAATAGGAATACCCCGCAGCACGCGCAGCCCTGGCAAATCCTGCGTTGGGCGATATATCGGGATTCGGATTGACTTCAAGCACATAGATGCGGCCGCGAGCGTCCGAGCGCATATCGATGCGCGCGTAATCCCGGCACCCGATGCATTGGTAGCTTCGAATGGCAATATTCCGTATCCGGTTCTCGAGCCGTTTTGAAATATGCGCGGGGCAAATCGGGACGGTGGAGTTGAATACAGAACTATCCTCGTCCCATTTGGCGCGGTAACTGACAATCCGCGGCTCATCGTCGGGCAGTCCGCTAAAATCGATTTCGGAAACGGCAAGTACTTCCGGATTCCGATCCCCCATGACGGAAACGTTGAATTCTCTCCCGTCGAGATATTCTTCGACCAGCGCTTCCTGGCCATAGACTTCATGAATATAAAGGATCTGCTTTTCCAGCTGCTCCGGCGCATGACAGACGGAGTTGCTGTTGATGCCGAGGCTGGCGTCCTGGCGCGACGGCTTGACGATCACCGGGAACCGCGTGCCGCGCGGGATTGTCAGATCCTGTCCCGGATAGCGCAGATAGCCTCGGGCGGTGGGAATGCCGGCCGCGCGCAAAATCTGCTTGACATGAAATTTGTTCAGCGCCAGCCCCAGGGCATAGGGATCCGAGCCCGTGTATGGAATGCCCATCAGCTCCAGCAGGCCCGCCACGCACATTTCCAGCTCGCATTTTCCGTTGATCTCTTCACACAGGTTGAACACGAACCGCGGAGAAATCTCCGTGAGCGTCCGGATCAGGTCTCTCGAAAAATTTTCGATGGCAAAAACGTATGGACGGTAGCCTCCGCTCCGAAGACTCTCTTCAATGGCGCTCACTTCTTCGCGCACGATATTGGCGGGATAGAGTTTCTCTGCGCAGCCCTCACGTTCGGAGATGTTCGCTGCATTATAGAGAACAACGCAGTCGTATGATTTCATTACGACAATCCATATCGCCTGCAGGCGATGTCCAGGACCTCATTGATCAGCTGGCTGTAGCTCATGCCCGCAGCACGAGCCGACTTTCGGAAAACAGGAATTGTCTTCAGGACGAGGCAGGATTCCCGGCAGCGGGTTGAGCTCCAGGATATGCGGATGCCCCGCAGCATCCAACCGCACATCGATGCGGCACCAGTCGCGGCACCGCAGGATGCTGTAGGCCCGCAGACAGGCGCTCTCAATCTCCGCCTGCAGCTCCGGACTCACCTGCGCCGGGCATTCGAAGATTTTCAGCGGATTCGAACTTTGATCCCAGATCCACTTGGCCTCGTAGGAATAGATCGGATTGACTCCCTGCGGCAGCGAGTCAAACAAAATTTCCACCATGGGAAGAACGCGGGCGCTCGCTCCCGTTTCCGAGAATCGCAACGGTGAATTCCCGTCCCGGCAGAAACTCCTCCACAAGCGCCGGCTCATGGTAGTTGTTCAGCAGCCACAAAACGCGCTCCCGCATTTCCTGGCGCGTGCGCACCAGCGAATCGTTGCGGATGCCGATGCTCGAGCCCTCATAGAGAGGCTTGACCATCAGAGGATAGTGCAGGCTGTTAAAGGAAAAGTTATTGTCGCTGACAACCCGGAAGCGCGAAGTCGGAAGACCATAATAGGCGAGGATTTCTTTTGTCCTCGATTTATCCAGACAGATATTTAGGGTGAGGGGATCACTCGCGGTGTACGGGATTTTCAGATGCTCGAGGATGGAGGGGATGTAGCCTTCGCGGCAGGGACCGGAAGCGCCTTCGGCCATGTTGAAGACTATGTCAGGCCGGGCCTTCTGAAGCATCGCATAGGCGTCCTCGCCAGCATCCATCGGGATGACCTCGTGCCGCTCTTCCAGGGCTGCCTGGACGGCCGCGATCGTTTCCGGGGCATCCCATTCCGCCTGACTGTCGGTCCGGATGCTACTCGGGGGTTCCTGGGCTTCCTCCGTCTCCCCCCGTTTCATATTAAATGTTAAGCCGACTCGCATTTATGCATAACCTTTCACATATTTTTTAAGGGCATCGCAATTGCATGTCAAGACATATTTCACTTTTCACACAAGATAATGGGTCGCAACCATCCTTCATAACAAAATCTTGTATGCGATTTTTGCCTTGGTCCCACTCCATTTGGCTACATGCAAATTCGTGGCCATAAAAACCAAAAATAAATTATTATCTGATTATGAATACGGTTTTCATAATTGAAGGGGCAAAAAGTCGCCAGCCGGGACGCACACCAAAGCCGCTGGCAGCGGCGCTTGGACGCGGCTTTTTTTGCTTTGGCACTGCATCCGTCGGTAGGAATTGGACAGCTTTCGGGTATAATAGGCGTCCGCTCCGGCGCTTTCGAATCGGAACCGTATGGAACATCCTATGAACCATAAAACTAGATCCAATTTGGTATCAGCGAGATCCGTTGCGGCCGGAGTCTGGTGCACTCTGTGCGCGATTATTTTTGCGCCGCCGGTCTTCGCATCGGGCGGCGGTCCCGCAGCGGCCGCAATTATTTATTTTTTATTTTCTCCGGTCTGCCATCAAATGCCGGAGCGGTCTTTCGCGCTGCTTGGATTTCCCCTGGCTGTGTGCCACCGCTGTTGCGGAATATATCTCGGGTTATTCCTGGGCTCGCTCATGAAAAACCCGTGGATGCACCGCTCGCCCGTGACGCGGCGCCGTTGGGTCCTGGCTGCGACAATTCCTCTCGCGCTTGATGCGCTGCTTCCCTACGCCGGGCTTTGGGCCAATACCGGCCTCAGCCGGTTTATAACGGGTTTATGGTTCGGCATTCCGACCGCATCGCTGCTGGTACGCGGTATCGAGGAGTTTCTCAATGAAGCGCCATGGCAGCGCTTCGCTCTTGGCGGTTCATCTTTTAGAAAGGCGTCTTATGAATGAAGATACCATGCTGAAACCGGCTCTAATTGGAGGCGTTCTTCTAGGAATTCTTTCAGCCCTGCCGTTGATCAATTACTTTAACTGCTTCTGCTGCGCGTGGGTGATTGCCGGCGGTGTGATGGCAGCGCGCTTGTATGTAAAGGATTCCGCCGTTCCGGTAACTCTGGGGCGTGGCCTGGCCGTTGGGCTTCTCACAGGCGTGATCGGCACCATCGTGTTTGCCCTGTTCTCGATCCCCCTGATCCTGATGAGCCGCGGGGGCTCCGGCATCATGGAACAATTGAAGCAGGCCGCCGAGCAGGTGCCGAACATGCCGCCTCAAACACGAGAAGCCATTGCATCTCTGGCCGCGCAAGGCGGCGTCAATACTCTCATTTATATCGTGGGATTTATTGTTACGCTCGTGCTCTATAGTCTGGTCGCGATGATCGGCGGCGCGATCGGAGTGGCTATTTTCGAGAAGCGCAAAACCGGAAGCGGTCTGCCTGAACCGCCTCCACATCAGCCGCCGGCAGATCTGCCTCCGCCGCCTCCGCCACCCGCGGATAATGGTATTTAGTTTTCGCGCCCGCAGGGCGCCTTCTGGAGTGCGGCAGCTCGCTGCCGCTTTCGAAAACAGGTCTAATAGGCCTGGTTTTCCAAGCGTTCGCTTAAAAGCGGCAGCGATACAGCCGCCCATCTCCGAAGGGTTCTCCTCTCACGGGCGATGCAGCGGTAACTGCAATATCGTATCGCCGGCCGGCGCAGCCCAGTTTTCAAATTCTATCTGGATTGTAGTATGCCCGATCCGGTATTTCTCCCGCATGAGAAGGCTCGACTCCGCCAGCACTCTACTGGCATCTTCATCCGTTTTCATGACGATGTGGCAGCTCATGGCCGTCAGCCCTGAAGCGATCGCCCACACGTGGAGATCGTGAACGGAAACGACGCCGTGTATGCCGCCGAGATCTTTCAATATCCGGGAAATATTTAAATGGCGCGGCGTGCCCTCCAGCAAAATATCCACGCTCTCCTTCACAAGCTCCCACGAGCTGTACAGCACCAGGCATCCCACCAGCGCCGAAACAACCGGATCCGCCAGGCGCCATTGCCGCGCCATAATCAGGACACCGGCAAGGATCGCCCCAATGGACCCGAGCGTGTCGCCAAGAACGTGAAGAAACGCTCCGCGCAAATTCAGATTTTCGCCCCGGCTCCCATACAACAATCCCGCCGTCACAAGATTTGCGCAAAGCCCCGTAAACGCAACGATCAGCATCGGCAGGCTCTTCACTTCCGGCGGCGCCCAGAAACGGTGATAGGATTCGTAGAAAATATATAGGCTAAGCAGAATCAGAAATATTCCATTGGCGAATGCCGCCAATATTTCAGCCCTCAGATAGCCATAGGTTTTTTCATGTGTGGCCGGGCGCGAGGCAATCCTCAAGGCAAAAAGGCTCAAGCCCAGCGCGCCCAGATCCGTGAGCATATGAGCGGCATCAGCCAGCAGCGCCAGGCTGTTGGCATATAGCCCGCCCGCAAGTTCTATCAGGAACCAGATCGCGGTGATGCAGAGCGCCAGGACGAGACGATTTTTCCCTCTCTGCCCGTGCGAGTGGGAGTGGGAGATGCATTGGAGTGGCTCATGGAAAGCACATATCATTGACGATTGACGATTGACGATTGAACGAATGCAGTTTTTCAATCGTAAATCGTCAATCGTCAATTCCTATTTAGCGGCCTGTTTCGAAGCCCACTCCCCGATGACCGGGATCATATAGGTTTCGTTGTTATAGGCTTTGTACATAAGGAATAGCCAGAAAACAAAAATCGCCAGCCAGATCACAAAGCTCATCAGGCCGAAGATCGCAAACAGGAATCCAAACGACAAGGAATCCTACCGAAACAATCATGCTCCAGACGATCTCGCAGAATCACAACCACGACACTGAAGCCAATCGACTGAAAGGCATGAAATCGGACGAATTTATCTCTTCTGTATGGCTCTACGACCAGGAAAATGATCCCGGTAATGAACCCCACCAGATAGGACAGCGCGGCCGCCACGTTGGAACTCAGGCCGGCTCCGGCCGCCCCGGCAGGGATGGGCGGGACGGGCGGCGTTGCCTGGGCGCCGGTTGCTGAAGCGGGGGACCCGCAAACACTGCAAAAAGAAGCACCTTCCGATACTGCTGATCCGCACTTTGAGCAGAATGCCATAATTCCTCCAATTGGCTTAGGCTTGTTCAAAACTAATGAATCGATAGCACAAAAGCCGTTTTCAAAACAACAACTAAGATGCAAATCGGATCGTCCTCCATCCAAAAATGTCGCTATCGGTATCGGAATCGGCCATCGCAATCGCAATTCGGGTTTGTTGTTTCAGTGAGAGCTGCCCGAAAACCGATTCTCGATTGCGATACCGATAGCGATTCCGATAGCGATGGTTGTGGCGCGGGTTAGAGCAGGGATAGGGGATCGACATCCACGTTGACTTTGGATGAGATTTTCTGGCGGTCGAGGTCAGCGAAACAATCCTGCAGGACCGGCATGCTATCGTCTCCGGAACGCGCTTTGATCAGAATCTGCATGCGATAATTGCCGCGGAGCTTTTCCAGGGGAGCCGCCGCGGGTCCGAGAATGTGCGGCTTCGATTTCGATTCCATTTTTTCAGAGTGCAGCTTCAGCGCGGCCGCAATCTTTTCCGCGTTGCGCATAGCCTTGGAATTGTCCGGGTCGCTGACCACTATTTGGATCAGGCTGCGAAATGGCGGATAGCCCATCAGTTTCCGGAATTCGATCTCCTTCTCGAAGAATCCGCGGTAATCCTGCTTCTGCGCGAAGTGCATGGCGTAATTATCCGGATAGAACGACTGGATAACGACGCGCCCTGGCGATGATCCGCGGCCGGCGCGGCCGGCGACCTGCGTCAGTAATTGAAACGTGCGCTCTGCGGAACGAAAATCCGGGAAAGATAATCCCGCGTCCGCCGCCAGGACGCCGACCATCGTGACATCCGGAAAATCGTGCCCCTTCGCAAGAATTTGCGTCCCGACCAGAATATCCAGCTCGCGTTCGGCAAAGCCGAACAACACCGAGCGCAGAGTTCCGCGCTTGCGCGCCGTATCCCGGTCCAGGCGCGCGATGCGGGCTTTCGGCAGCAGCGTGCGCAGAATGCCTTCGAGCTGTTCGGTGCCGATGCCGGCATAGTGAATGTACGGCCCCCCGCAACTAATGCACACGGAAGGGACATTCATTTCCCGTCCGCAATAATGACACGCCAGCCGGTTCTCCTGCTGGTGATACGTCATGCTGACACTGCAATCCGGGCAGGTGTAGACGTGGCCGCAACCGCGGCACAGAAGAGTGCGCGCGTATCCTCGTCTGTTGAGCAGTACCATTGCCTGCTCCCCGCGCCGCATGCAGCCTTCCAGTTCCTCCTGGAGCGTAGTGGATATGACGACGTTCTTGCCGTGTCGTCTTAAACTCGTCGCTCATGTCCACCATGATGACATGCGGCATCGGCCTGGACTGGATCCGTTCCGGAAGATGGAAATAGAAACCACCCTCTGTCTGAGTTGCCGCGTAATAGGTCTCGATGCATGGCGTCGCAGAGCCGAGCAGCAGGACTCCGTTCGACTGTTGTATGCGGTGCCATGCAACCTCGCGCGCGTTATAGCAGGGAGATTCGTCCTGTTTATACGAAGAGTCCTGCTCTTCGTCGATCACGATAAGCCTCAGATCTTTCAGCGGCGCAAAAACCGCAGAACGCGTTCCGACCACAACCCTGGACTTTCCTTCGCAAATCCGGTTCCATTGATCAAACCGTTCGCCCGCGGACATCCCGCTGTGCAGCAGCGATACCTGGCCCGGGAAGCGTGAGACCACCAGGCGGCTCAGGAGCGGGGTCAGTCCGATTTCAGGCACGAGAAACATGGCCGTTTCACCCCGACTCAACACCTCCGCGATAAGCCGCAGATAAATTTCCGTCTTGCCGCTGCCGGTGACGCCGTGCAACAGGCAATGGCCGAGCTTTTTCTGCAGGATCATTTCCAGGATACGGTCAAATATCTCTTTCTGCGCTGCCGTGAGCACCAGGGCCGGCGGATTCCGCATTTCGCTGAGATCCGGAGGCACCCGCTGAATTTTTGCAGGTGCAATCTCGACCATCCCTTTCCGCTCGAGCACCCTGGCGATGCTCGCGGTGCATCCCGCACTCCGGAGAACTTCCTGCAGCATCAAGGGCGCACGGCTTCCCTCTAACGCCGCATACAAACGCTTCTGCGCCGCTGTAAGCGACGCAGCCGCTTCCGGGCCGACTTCCAGGCAGCGGATGCCCAGCTGTTCCTTTGTTTTAATGCGAGGCGCATCCAGCGACATCTCCACTTGGACCCATTGAGCCGCAGCAAGGGATTCAATCCACGTTTGGGCGCCCCGCATGCCCGAACGCTCCGACAGTTCCTTGATTGTCAGAGATTTTTCGCTCGCCAGGATATCGAGAAGCGCATCTTCCTGCGGGCGCAATCCCTGAGGACGGAATCCGCCGCTGAGAAGCGTGGCCGCCCTGGGTGTCAGCGCAACGGTTCGCTCCCCGCCAACCTGCGTCCCCGTGGGGAAAAGCGCGCGAAAAACTTCTCCCGGCGGCGCAAAGTAATACCGTGCAACCCAGAGAGCTGTCTCCACCAAAGACGGGGTGGCGACCGCTTCCGGATCGAGCAGTTCGCGAACCGCACGCAATTTGAAGTCGCCGAGCTGCGCCTCTTCCAGAATCCCGACCACATATCCCGTCACAAGTTTGCGGCCGAATGGGACGAGCACACGCATGCCTGTGGTGATGCGCTCTCTGAATTCAGGCGGGACCGAGTAAGCGAAAGTTTTGCGAACTCCGACCGGGACGGCGACATCGACAAATTCATTCATGTATTTGGCGACTTACGATTGACGATTGACGATTTACGACTGACGATTGATGATCCTCAAGATTTATTTTCAAATCGTCAATCGCTAAATCGTCCATCGCAAATTGCTATGATTTATCAGGATTGTTCATGGAAAGCAGATAGTCGCGGACAATCTGCATATCCTCCCACACCCTGCGCTTTTCGTTCGGGTTTCTCAACAGGTAGGCCGGATGAAACGTCGCCATCAACTTCGATCCCCGGTAATCCACCAGCCGCCCCCGAAGCCGGCCGATCGTTTCGGTCGTCTTGAGAAGAGTCTGGGCGCCGAAAGCTCCCAGCGCACAGATCACCTTAGGTTTCACCGCAGCAATCTGACGAAACAGATATTTTTCGCAGGAAGCGATTTCGTCTGGCTCCGGATTTCTGTTGCCGGGAGGACGGCATTTGAGAATGTTGCAGATATACACCTCGTCTCTGCGCATCCCGATTGCCTCGATGATCTTGGTCAGCAGTTGACCGGCGCGGCCGACAAAAGGCAAGCCTTGCGCATCTTCGTCTGCTCCAGGCGCTTCGCCGACAAACATGAGATCCGCATGCGGGTTTCCCGAACCGAATACGAGATTGGTGCGGCCGGGCGCCAGTTTGCAGCGCCGGCATTCTTTCAGCTCGGCCTGAATAGCGCCCAGCGATTCTTCGCCTGAGGGCGCTTCATCGAACATCGAAGTGTTCACCCGGAGGCCGGGCGCGGCAGACGGAGTGCCGGTTCTAGGCATAGGGCGGAGCCTCGCTGCTTCGCTTTTCGGATTTGCGCGCTGCGGGTCGGGCTTGTGCCTGGGGTGACGCGACGTATCGGACACCCAGATCGCTGTAGAGCTTCAGGTGGCCCAGAATCTGTTCGCGAAGGAACGTTTTATCCTTCATCTGCCAAGTTCCAGTTCATCCAGGACGGATTCGTCGTTGCGCCAGTTCCGCGCCGTTCGCACCTGCAATCCCAGATAGAGCTTGCAGTTCAGAAGCAGTTCCAGATCACGCCGCGCGGCGATCCCGAGATCGCGCAATTGGGATGCGCCCGCGCCCAGAACGATCCCCTGCTGCGATTTCCTCTCAACAATTATGTCCGCATCGATGACCACCAGATTCTGCGTTTCTCTCTTGCTTTCATCGAACCTCCGTATCAGCACCGCGCAGGCATACGGCATCTCCTCACGGACTCTTTCCAGCAGCTTTTCTCGAATGAATTCCGCAGCCAGAAATCTCTCGGAGCGATCGGTAACCTGTTCGGCCTCGTAGAGCGGTTCGCCTTCGGGCATATGTTCAAAAATCCGGTCACGCACCAGCCCGAGATTTTCGCCGGTCCTGGCTGAAATAGGGATAATCTCCAGGAAATTGCAGGCCGCCGCGTAACGCTGCATGATCGGAAGGAGTGCGGATTTCGAAATTTTGTCAATCTTGTTGAGCAGCAGAAAAGCCGGCGCCTGGGCCTTTTTCACCATCTCCAGCACAAAGCTTTCTCCTGCGCCGAAAGATATCGAGGCGTCCACGATAAGCAGCACCAGATCGACATCTCGCAACCCGTCATACACCGTGTGCAGCATGCGCCGGTTCATGCTGTAGGCGGGCTTATGGATTCCGGGCGTATCCATGAACACGATTTGCCCGCGCGCTTCAGTGGTGATGCCGAGGATCCGGTGACGCGTCGTCTGCGGCTTCGGCGAAACAATGGAAATCTTCTGGCCGACGAATGCATTCAGCAGCGTTGATTTCCCTGAATTAGGTCGACCGATAATGACCGCAGTTCCGCACTTCATGCTGGCTCCGAAGAAGACAGAGAATCAGGAGTCAGGAGTCAGGATCAGCAGGAGCAGACAGGATTGACAGGTCCGAACACGCCGATGGATCTTGTGCAACGGCTGCTCCGAATCATCAGATCTGAATTCTGGCTTCTGGATTCTGACTCCTGACTCCTGACTCCTGACTCCTCGTCCCAAACGTCATCGCTTTTGCCCCATTCGTATCGCCAATGCCATATCCAGGATCGCAGCCGCGATCGATAGCTTCGATTGCTTTTGCAGCATTACTGGCTCAGCCGACCGGCTCAGCACGACCACCGCGGAAGAATCCGATCCGAAAACTCCCTGGGAAACATCATTTGCCACGAGCAAGTCCAGTTTTTTTTCTTCAAGTTTCTTCTGCGCCGACTCCATCAGGCGTTCCGTTTCCGCCGCGAAGCCAACCAGCACCTGGTTCTTCTTTTGTTTTCCAAGCAGCGCGAGAATATCCTCCGTTTGCGTCAACGGGAGCTGCAAGGAGGCGTTTCCTTTTTTGACCTTCTGGGCGGAGGGATCGGCCGGACGAAAGTCGGAGACGGCCGCCGCCTTCACGACGATATCCATTTCCGGATAGAGCCCCAGCACGGCATCCTTCATTTGCGCGGCCGAACGCACCGGGACAAAATGCACACCCGAAGGAGTTTCGAGGCTCGTCGGGCCGGAAACAAGAAACACGTCCGCACCTCGCTGCTGCGCTATCTGCGCAACGGCATACCCCATCTTGCCTGAACTCCGATTGGAGATAAACCGGATGGGATCGATGTCTTCAACCGTCGGCCCCGCCGTAACCAGGATCTTCAAACCTGCAAGGGATTCGCCCGCCCCGCAGCACTTCGAGAATTCGGGAAACGATGACGTCCACCGTCGCCAAACGCCCATCCCCCTCCATGCCGCAGGCGAGCATGCCGGGTTCCGGATCGACGAAATGATGTCCCCGCGCTTTCAGTATTTCCACATTCGCCCGAACTGCCGGATGGCGCCACATCTCCACATTCATGGCGGGGGCAATCAGAACGGGCCCGGGATTCGAGAGATAGAGCGTCGACAGAAAATCATCCGCGATGCCGTGCGCAAATTTGCCGAGTATATTGGCTGTTGCCGGCACCACAGCCAGCAATTGAATCGATTGCGCAACGCTGATGTGCTGGATATCCCAGTTCTGACCGGGCCGGAACATATCCGTGATGACTTGTTGCGCGGAAAGCGATTCAAACGTCAGCGGCGTGACGAATTCGGCCGCAGATCGTGTCAGTATGACCTGCACCGACACGCCCGCCTTCTGCAGCCCTCGCATCACTTCGATGGCTTTGTATGCCGCAATGCATCCCGTAACGCCCAGCGCGACTTTCACGATACCGTTCCTATAGCGCGCTCTTCGGCTCAACGACCGGCAAAATCTCAAAACTGAGCACATCCGCCTCCAATTCCTTCATCGCGATGTAGGCCGGCTTTGTGGAGCGGGTTTTTATTTTCGGCTTAGCATTATTCTGCAACTGCTTGGCTCTTTCCGCCGCAAGGATGATAAAACGATATTTCGACCCTATGCTTTCAGGGATCTTCTGCATCTATTCCTCCAAAAGTTGCGATAACAGATTCGGCACGCTCTCTTCTGGCAGCCGTCCTGCAGCGAGCGCCGAGGATAATGGACTGAAGCTCAAGCGTGGAACTGTTGATTTCCTCATTAATGATCAAATAATCATAATCGTTGTAATGGCGTATTTCTCTGCGGGCGATTTTCAGGCGCTGCTCGATCACAAAACCGGCATCGAGGCTGCGGCGCATGAGACGGTCCCGCAAAATCTGAAAGGACGGCGGCAAGATAAAAATCCCGACGGCATCCGGACGCTTTTGACGGACAATCGAAGCACCCTGGATATCGATATCCAGGAGGACGTCCTCTCCCTGCCGCAGCAGTTCATCCACAAACGCCCTCGAAGTCCCGTAATAATTGCCGTGATACTTCAGCCCATTCCAGCAGGTCATTTCCTTGGATAAGCGCCTGGAACTCCTCGCGGTTGACAAAGAAGTATTCCACCCCGTTCTGCTCTGCCCCCCGAGGCGCTCGTGTCGTGTACGAAACAGAAAACTTCAAATGCGGCATCTCTTGCAGCACTCTGGATGCCAGAACGGATTTTCCGGCGCCGGAAGGCCCCGAAACGATAATCAAATTCCCACTGCCGACCTTTTCATTCAACGTTCTGAACCTGCTCGCGAAGCTTTTCAATATCCGTTTTAATGGCGATGGCGTAGCGCGATACTTCCAGATCCCCGGATTTGGATAGAATCGTGTTCGCCTCGCGCTGCAGTTCCTGCAGGAGAAAATCCAGCTTCTTCCCCGCCTTCTCCTTCGCATCCATCAGAAAACGGTACTGTTCGATATGGCTTTTCAGCCGGGCGATCTCTTCCGAGATATCACTCTTGTCCGCAATCAGTGCCGCTTCCTGCGCCAGCCGTTGCGGATCCATGTCTCCCTGGGATACAAGCTGGCTGAGGCGATCGCGCAATTTCTGCAAATGGTCCGCAGCCAAATTCACGCTCAGTTCCCGAATGCACTCGGCGCTCTCCTCAACGCAGGCAAGATTTTTCTTCATATCCGCCCGGAGAGCGTCACCTTCCTGCCGGCGCATGCGCAAAACGCCGTCGAGCGCTTCCCGCACGCTGCTCCCAACCAACTCGGACACCGTACCTGCCGGCTCCGTCTGGACAGCCTCTTTGACCTGGATGATCCCCGGAAGCCGCAGGATCGTCTTCAGATCCAGCGAGTCCTGAAAATGAAACTCATCCTTCAACTTGCCGGCAGCTTCCAGGTAACCCTTTAAAAGGCTGGAGTTGACTTCAAATGCGGCCGAAGCGGAATTCTGGAGGGTCACACTGACATCGACGCGGCCCCGGTCGAGCGCACCGCGAATCAGCTGCTGAATTTCACCTTCCAGAAACTGATATTCCCTCGGAATCCGGACGTGAAAATCCAGAAATCGGTGGTTGACCGTCCTGATTTCCACGGAAACAACGGTGTTTTCCCTCTGAGCCGAACCTGTTCCATAGCCAGTCATGCTCAGAATCATGCGTATATACCCCGGTCTTAGAAAACTATATAATTTAGTCCCCTTAAGGCCCTCCGTCAAGCCTTAACCTTTGATTTTCCAAGCCTTGGAGCTTTCGAGCTATTCGAAATCAGGTGATTCCTCTGTTTGCAGGCGGAAAAACTTGCGGTAGGGTCCGTCCTTAAGCATCAGCGTATCATGAGTCCCGGATTCCACGATCCTGCCGTGATCGAGAACCAGGATCCGGTCCGCATTCCGGATTGTAGATAAGCGGTGGGCGATCACAAAAGTCGTCCTATTCCGGATGAGATTCGCCAAAGCCTGCTGTACAAGCTTTTCCGATTCGGAATCCAGGGCGGAAGTCGCTTCATCGAGAATCAGGATCGGGGCATCTTTCAACAACGCCCGCGCGATCGATAAACGCTGGCGCTCGCCTCCGGAAAGCCTCTGCCCTCTTTCTCCGATCATGGTGTCGTACTTCATCGGGAATTTCAGGATGAAGTCGTCTGCCAGCGCGGCCCGGGAAGCTTCGACTATTTTTTCCTCTGATGCGTGGATGTTTCCATAGGCTATGTTGTTGCGGACGGTATCGTTGAAGAGAAAAGTTTCCTGCGTCACAATCGCAATCTGGCTGCGCAGAGAATTCTGGGTGCAGTCCCGAATATCGACCCCGTCAATCCTCACAACTCCCGAGGTAGGGTCATAGAACCGCGGGATCAATCCCACCAGCGTTGTTTTTCCCGATCCGCTGCTTCCCACGATCGCAATCACCTGGTTCCGGCTTGCCTTGAAGTTGATGCCGCTTAGAATGTGCGTTTCCCCGTTCTGGTCGGAGTAATCGAAACATACATTTTGAAACTCCACGGAATCCTTGAATCCATCCATGGATCTCGCCCCGGGCTTGTCCTGAATTTCCCGGTGCGTATCCAGCAGTTCCACGATGCGTGTGGATGACGCGAAGGCTCTCTGGATCTGAACGTGGATGCGGCTCAACTTTCGAATCGGATCGTACATGCTGAAGAGCGCAAACATCACCAGTCCGTACAATCCCGCCGTGAGAGTGCCGCCGTTTATGCGTGCGTGGGCATAGTATAAAAGCGGGATGAACGCCACGACGCCGAGAAGCTCCATGACCGGAGAATTGACAAACAAAATTGCCGCAGCCCTCAGGTTGCTGCGCAAGAGCCGGGCGGCGGTCTTCCGGAAACCTTCTTCTTCATGTCGCTCCATGCCGAAGGCCTTGATAATGCGCATCCCGGTAATCGATTGCTGCAGATGGTCGTTTAAATTGGCGGTATCTTCTCTGCCTTTGCGGCTGACCTGGCGGATGCGTTTGCCCATTCCGAGGGTCAGGCTTAGCGCAAGCGGCGCAATCAACAGAGACAACAGAGCGAGCTTCCAGTCGGCCACAAAAACCGTAATGAGCAGGAAAATTAGGGTAACGACTTCCCGGAACAATTCCGCCAAAACGACAGATACCGCCTCCTGAATCTGTTCGACATCCCCGCTCATTTTCGACATGAGCCGCCCGGTCGAGTTCACGGAAAAAAAACTCATCGATTGGCCCAGTACATGGTGGAAGAGATCGTTTCGCAGGTCGGTCACAACGTTCTGGCCAATGCGATTCATGGAGTAATTGGAATAATAAACGCAGATTCCCTTGAAAATTGTAAGAATGAGCAGCGCCAGGCAGAGCTGCGTAATCAAATGTCCGGGCATGAAGGAGAGGATGAAGGAAACATACTTTTGAACCATGCCTTCCTTCGACGCCTCGATGGGCGCTGCGCTCTTCCCTGCCATCAAAATATTATCGAATAACGGGAGCGACAGAGTTGTGGTCGTCGATTGAAGAATGCCGACAAAAGAAAAAAGCAGTAGCGAGAGGACCAGACTGGCCCGGTAAGGCCGAATGAAGGGATATAGCCTTTTAAAATCGTTCATTAGCCGCAACTCTGTATGTGCAGCCTAGCGCGGCCAGGGCCGTAACCAAGGTTGCGAGATTGATGGAGGCCGCGCGCTTTCAGCTTTCAGCGGTCAGCTCTCAGCTTCCAATAACAAAGCTAAACTTCTTTGCATTATGCAGTGGAGTCAGGGATAAAGACTCGATCAGCACGCTGCGATCCAGAGACTAGCGAAGATTGGAGGAAGCGTCAAACAAGAAGTGATTCCAGATTCCGGATTCCTGATCTGATTTGGTCGAATCTGGAATCTGGAATCTGAAATCTGGAATCCTATCTATTTTCTGTTGTGGCCGTGGGCTTCGGCACCCGCTGATGCGCCGGAGGGTCTGTTTTCGCCAGATTTTCCGGCAGAAGAGGCTCCCGGATTTCCACCACTCCTGTTTTGGGATGGCGTCGGATGGGTACCGGGCCCGCTATCCCTGTTCACAGAGGGAGCGGATTGCCGGGGAGGGACAGGGTCCGGTGCGCGTTCTACGCGCGGCGCCTGAGGAGAGGGAACACGTTCCACACCCGGCGCTCTGTCGGATGGGGCGCTTTCCTGCTGCGGCGGGCGGTAGGTCCGATTGCTTTCCGTCCGCGGTGTTTCGGCGAGGCCTGAACTGTTGGTATTCGGGCGTTCGGTCGCTCCGGATCCTTGTTCCACGTAATTGTTCGGCCGGTAGTATGGCTCAACGCGCGGACTCATCCCCGAAGAAGGCGGTTGCGCTTTTCTCTGTTCTTGCGTTGGCCTTTGCAGAACGCACGGCGGAAGAGCCGCGCGGTTCGGGCGGCGTATTGTTTTCGGAAGGCGCTGCCGTGGCGAAACCCTCGCGAGACTTTGCATCTTCCCGATTGTTCTCCGTTGTGCCAGCCCAGCGGTACGTCCTCACTTTGCGCCCGCCTTCAGTAGGCGAGTTCGCTTGAGAATTGCCCGCACCGGAATTCTCAGGCCTCTTGCTGCGGCGTCTCCCTGATCCGCGCATTGGGTATGGAATGGATTCCCTGTTCCGGTCCTCTCTGGGGTTCGGTCAATTTCCTCTCGACTCTGGATGGGAGAGCGGGGATTGCGGGATTTGTGATTCTCCGGAATTGTTCCTGGCCTCTCAAATTCTCGCCAGGACTATTGCGCACGACTGTTGGCAATGGCCGGGCAATCCTCTCCGGTCCGTGGGCGCGACGATCCGGATCCGGCCGGAAGCTTGCAGTCGTCGGCTGGACCGGCAGGCGGTCCCGGACAATCTCTCCCTGCCTCCAGGGTTGATCAATATCCCGCCGCCCGGTTTCCCGGCCTCTTTGTCCAAAACTTCCGTTCCTGAATTGATCGATATTCACTGTCCTGAAAGCATCCCGGTCGCCACGATAGAAGGGATTTCCCTGCGCCCGGGTATGCAATCCGCGCAATTGCGCCAACTGGTGGCTGTAGATCCCCCGGTTGTAATGGTAGCGGTTGACGTTGTAGTAATCTCCGGGACCCAGCGGGCACCATGAGATCCAGCTGGGTCCGCTATAGAAAGTAACCAGCGCAGGAGACCAGAAGTTGAAGGCGAAAGACGGCCCCGGCAACCAGCACCATCCATACAACGAACTCCGATACCAACGACCATAATGGTACGGCAACCATCCCCAGGGCTCATAAGACACCCAGGTCCAGCCGTAGAATGGCCGGTAACACCAGCGCCCCACAGAATAGGGAGCCCAGGAAACGCCTACGCTGTAAGGAACCCAGGCAAGCCCATAGCTATCCACATTGATCCAGCGGCCGTGCCGATGCAGATCGCTTGCACCGATATAAACGTTATCCGGTAAATATCTCCTGCCGGCATACGCATTCATATCCGCATTGCGGCGGTCGTTCCACTCATCCCATTCGTCCCGTTTGTCGTAGCGGGCATACTCGGGCTTGTCGGCATCGTTCATGGCGATACGCACCATTTCTCCCGCCTGGATGCGCCGCGAGAAATGGTCGTTGGCCGCCTCCAATTCACCCTTTCGCACTATGGCGTCACAGTTGCCGTCCTCATCCACGCCAAAGCGATAGGTACCCTTGCGAAGCGCGGTAAATGCCGCCACCGGAGTATTGATTTCGAAATCTGTGTCGCTGGCAACCATCAGGGTGGAAAGCCCGACAAGGACGCGTATTTGAATGCGTTCTTCCTTAAGAGAAAGGATTTCAATGTCCGTGTTGCGAGCCAGTCGATAGACGGAGCCGTCATCGAATTCAATCTCAGCTCTACCGTCATCCCCAGTGTAGATCCGGTCCCCGGGCTCTAACGGCAGGTTCACGCTGGCAGCGGACCAATCAATATCGGCTGAATGCTGATAGCTGACGTTTCCCTCGATGTAGGACAGGCGCGCAAGCCGCATGTATTCGTCCTCCTTAGGGACAGCCCATGCGGATGCTGGTGAAGAGCGAATAAACCAGAAGCGATAAATAAAGGCGGCGGGTCATGGCGGATGCCCTCCTTCATGTTCAGTGGGTGTTATCTGCTCACACATTCGAAGATGCAATTGCTGCGGTAATGTTTCAAAAAAATGCAGACCGAAACGACGATCACTTCCCGTTTCGTCCGTTTTGGGGAGCGATTTCTTTAGCGTAGGATGAAAGATCCCAGGGCACAAGTTTCGCCACAACATTCGTCAGATATTCGTAGACTTCCTGCGCAGTAATAAATGTAAGTGCTTTGAGGGCGATTTGCCGCGAAACATCTATCGGGATCTCCCGGAGGACTCTTCGAATCGTGGGAATCGAAAGCGGATTCATGCTCAGCTGCGTGAATCCCATACCCAGCAACAAAACCGCGTAAAACGGATTGGATGAGATCTCACCGCAGATCCTCACGGGCTTATTCAAACCTTTGGCCACTTTCGCAATATGATTCAGGCAATGCAGCACCGTAGGATGCAGCGGCTGGAAAAGATAGGCCACCTGCGGATTACCCCTGTCCACGGCCAGCATATACTGGATCAGATCATTGGTTCCGACGCACAGGAAATCGACTTCTTTTGCCAGCACTTCCAGCGAAAAAACGGCGGCCGGAACTTCGATCATCGCGCCAAGCGGGACCGCCTGGATCGCCGGCCCCACAGCTTCCCTGACTTTCGAGCGCACCTGATCGATCAGAATCTTTGCCTGCCAGATTTCTTCGATCGTGGAAATCATCGGCAAGACAATTTCAATCCTGCCGTCGCAGCTGGCACGGAAAATTGCCTCGATTTGTATAAGGAACGCATCCCGCGCATACAGGCTCAGCCGGATGCCGCGCAATCCCATGCTCGGATTTTCCTGCTGCGTCAAGTCCGGACTTCCCCCCACTTTCTCCGATCCGGCATCCAGGGTGCGAATAGCCACCGGGTACGGACTCATCTCCCGGGCCAGCCTGCGGTACACGGCAAGCTGTTCCTCCATTTCGGGGTACCCCTGGGGATGTCCGAAATACAGGAACTCCGAGCGAAAAAGCCCGATTCCCGCTGCGCCGCAATTCTTGGCCGCACTCAATTCGTGCAGCATTTCCGTGTTGGCGCGCAGCGAAATCGCCGTGCCGTCTTTCGTCAAAGCCGCCGTGCCAAATTGGGCGGGCGAAGAATCGGCGGGATAGGCGCCGAATGCCTCCAGGCGCAGCCGCACGGCTTCGATGCGCGCCGGCGTTGGATTCACAATTACTTGTCCGTCGTCGCCGTTCAGCAGCAGAGTATCCCCGGTGGCAACGTGGGAAAGAAAGTCACGCAGGCCCGTGACGGCCGGGAGCAGAAGGCCTCTGCAAATAATGGAAGTGTGCGATGTCCTCCCTCCCGACTCCAGGACAAGCCCGCGCACTTTCGGCAAATCCACCGTCGCGAAATCCGATGGGCTGAATTCGCGCGAGACGATAATCTGATCCCCGGACAAATGCTCCCAGCTGAACGGCCGGTCTCCGGAAAGGTTCAGCTGGATTCGATCGGCGACATGCTCGATATCGCTGTGTCTTTCCCGGAAATATTCATCTTCCAGGGACTGGTAGGCCTGGACCAGCCGGTCTGTTGCCTGCATCAAAACCCATTCCGCATTGGCGTGGCTGTTCCGGATATTTTCCAGAATTTCGGAATTCAGAGATCTGTCTTCCAGCATCAGAAGGTGCGCATCCAGAATAATCCCATGTTCGCTCCCCACCTTCTCTTCCAGTTGGGATTTGAGAGCTTTCAGCTGTTCTTTGGAGGCTTCGATTGCGCGCAAATATCTGCGGACTTCCGCTTCAATGTCGTCGACATGCACTTTGAGAAGGAGCCGGGTATGGCTTTCGAACTTGAGCGCCTGGCCTAGAACCACGCCGGCAGAAACTCCGCTCCCATAGAAAACTTTTTCAGGCTTCGCGGCCATCAGCTTTCTTCTCCAAACCTGGTTTCAAATAATTGACAGATGGCTTCTTTCGCCTCGGCTTCGTCCTGGCCTGAAATGGAAATCACCAGGTGCGTCCCTTTCGAAGCGGCCAGCATCAAAACTCCAAGTATGCTTTTGGAATCGATCTGCTGATTCGCGTCCGCGCGCGACAGGAAGATATCGCTTGAGAAATGTGAGGCAAGTCGAACCAGCTTCGCCGCGGCACGGGCATGCAAGCCCAGTCTATTGGAAACAAGAATAGTATGACGAATCATGGTCCTAATAAATCACTGGCCATTGCGATGCTCGAGCGTCCCTGATCACGCACGATTCGAGCAAGCGATTGCAGAGTGTCCCCTTCCTTCTGGTTGGCTATTTTAATGATCATCGGCAGGTTGACGCCGGTCAAAACATCCACAGTACCCGGGTTGTGGAACGAGAGCGCGATATTCGACGGCGTACCGCCGAACATGTCCGTCAATATGAGCACGCCGCTTCCGCTCTCTACTTCGGAGATGTGTTTTTCTATTTCTGCTTGAGCATCGTTGACATCGTCATGCCAGCCGATCGTCACGGCCTGGATGTGAGAAATTTCTCCCACGATCATTTCAGCCGCCGCAACAAGCTCCTGTCCCAGATGACCATGAGTCACTACTAGTGCGCCGATCATAAATTCTGCCTTGCCCCAATCCAGCCCGCTAAAATTCCGGGCTAAACGTTTTCATCGCGATGGCGGACGCGGATAGCCCGCTTCTTATTTTTCAAAAACCTGGCAAGTTCCTGAACCACAAAAACGGAACGATGCCGCCCTCCCGTGCATCCAACCGCTATGGTGAGATAACTCTTCCCCTCCTTCATATATTTCGGGAGCAAATATTCCAGGAGATCCCCCACCCGTTTGACAAACTCCTTGGTTTCCGGGAAAGAGCGCAGATACGCCGCCACTTTTCTGTCCCGGCCGCTCAACGCCTTAAGTTTGGGCACAAAGTACGGATTGGGCAGAAACCGTGCATCGAACAGCAGGTCGGCCTCGAGGGGAATGCCATTCTTGTATCCAAAGCTTAACAAATTCACATTTGGGATCGACACCTGGGGCTGCTTTTGAAAGCGCTCGACGATCATCGCCTTTACGCGGTGTACGGTGCAGTCCGATGTGTCGATCGTGATATCCGCAGCATCCCGGATCTTTCGCAAACGCCTTCGCTCGATGCGGATCGCCTCGCGGAGCGGCTTATCGACCGATAACGGATGCGGTCTGCGCGTTTCGCTGAATCTGCGAACCAGCACTTCATCCTGGGCTTCAAGATACAGGACATAAAGACGGAATCCGGACTGTTTTCAGCTCCCCGATCGCCTTTTCCAAATCATGCAGCCTGTCGCCCACACGTATGTCAATGCCCAGGGCCACATGCGTAATATCGCTTCCGGAGGAATGGATGCCTTCGATAAACTTCTGGATAAGCGGGACTGGGAGATTGTCGATGCAGAAAAATCCCATGTCCTCGAATGCCTTTAAGACGGTCCCTTTTCCGGAACCGCTCATTCCAGTTACCACGACAAGATCTTGAAGACTCATATTAATTTACGAATTGACGATTTACGATTCGATTGAAACATACATGCTAAGATCAAGACCGTGCAGCGCTTAAGTCGTCTAACATCATTCGTTGTCCAATCGTCATTCGTCAATCTTTAATGGTCGATAACCGCGCTGGCGCAATAAATGAATCCGGGCCGCCACTTCCACCAACGTGGCGACGTTCCTTCCCGGAGCTACCGGCATGGCAACTAACGGGATGGAAACTCCCAGAAATTCGATGGCGTCCCGTTCCAGGCCGAGCCGGTCGTAGTCCGCGTCGGGATTCCACCGTTCCAGGCGCACGGCAAAATCAACGACCTTGGAAACACGGGTGGCGGAAATCCCAAAAAGCTCTTTTACATTGATGATCCCGAGTCCACGCAACTCCATGTGGTGTTTGAGCACTTTGCCGCCCGAACCCAAAAGCCTGTCCGTGCCGCGCCTGGTAAGCTCCACATAATCATCCGTAATGAGGCGATGCCCTTTCAAAACAAGCTCCAGGGCGCATTCGCTTTTCCCGATCCCGGAAGGCCCCATCAGTAGAACTCCCAGGCCGAAAATTTCGATCAAGACACCGTGAATAGTCATCCGCGGCGCCAGACGTTTTTCAAGATAGCCGGACAAACTGGCAATCGAAATTGAACTGAGAGCGCTGCTCCGCAGCAAAGGGATCTTTTCCTCCCTGCATACCTGAATAAGCTCCTCCGGAATTTCCAGGCTTCTGGTAATCAGGATACAGCAGATATTGTGGTTCTTCAGGCGCTGGATTGCCTCGATGCGATCCTCCAAACGCAAAGACTTAAGATAGTAGGATTCGCTTCCGCCCAGAATCTGCACCCGATCCGGATGAATATCGTCGGTGAATCCGGCGAGCGCCATGCCCAGCTTCTGTATCCGCGGAGTTCGGATTTCGTTATCCAGGCTGCCCTGCCCCTGAATCACTTCAAGATCCAGTCCCAGAGACGGATCCGTCAGCAAATCGCGGACAGTAATGACTCTCGTTTCCGGCTTCGGATTGTCCGAAGCAATGTCATGATAATCTGGCAAAGCAGTCTCTCTCCGCGACGACCGCAGCTCGCAATAACCAGGCAGTCGATGCGCTCTTCAGATCAGGCCGTTATCAGCCCCAGAGTTCCGTCCTTCTTTCGATATAGGATATTCACATCACCCGATTCGGAGTTCCTGAATACCACAAACGGATAGTCTGATTGGTTCAGCTCCAACACCGCTTCTTCAACCGCCATCGGTTTGCGCTGCGCTTCTTCCTCCTGGATACCGCTTCTTTTCTGAGTCCGGATGCGCGTGGAAACTTCCGCGACTCCCAGATTGACCGCAACCGACTTCGTCTTGGCTCGCTGACGCTTTCCCTCAATCACCTTGCTCTTATGCTTCAGAGCTTGCCGCTCGAGCTTCTCAATCGCAAGCATGATGGAGGAATACATGTCGCCCGTAACGCCTTTTCCCGTCAAATCCAAAAGCTTGGATTTAAGCAGCACTTCCGCCGTCTGCCTTTCCTTTTCGACATCGATAATGACGTGAAAATTGATCTCCTCGCCGAAGATTTTGACAAACTTGCGAAGTCGTTTCAGGATGTACGTGCGAATTGCGGGCGTAATAACAACATGTCTGCCGGTTATTTCCACATTCATGGTAAATTCCCCTTCCAGGAAGAATAATTATATCCCGGGCATCATCCCGGGATCCAACCCGGGGCATCTCAAAACAACCGAGAGGCGCGTACCGGAACCTCTCGATCGATCAGAAGAGATACCCGATTTTTCGCTCGCGAGAGCCGGGGATCTGCATCTGCTCCCGGTATTTGGCTACCGTGCGCCGGGTGATGAATATGTTGTCGCGGCGCAATAACTGGCCAATTTGATTATCCGAGTAAGGCTTTTTCTTGTTTTCCTCCTCAAGCAGTTTCTTTATTCGAAGTTTGATTTGAACAATGGAGAGCTCCCCTCCATCAGGGCTTTCAACTCCCATGGTGAAGAACTTGCGCAGTTCGATCACACCCTGCGGTGTGTCGATATATTTATTGGTGACGACCCTGCTGATCGTAGAGCTGTGGACTCCAAGCTCAGCGGCGACATCCTTGATCAGCATCGGATGCAGAGACGAGGGGCCATTTTCCAGAAACTCCTTCTGCCTGTTCACGACGCAGACACAGACTCTGTATATCGTCTGTTTCCGCTGGTTCACACTTCGCAGCAGATCGACCGCCGACCGGAACTTATCGCGCAAAAATGTTTTGGTTTCACCACTCACGCCGTTGCTGCGCAGCAGCTCTTTATACCCGGCATTCAAGCGCAGCTGCGGCATACCCTCCTCGTTCACGAGGATGACAAACTCGTCATCCACTTTTGTGATCGTGACTTCCGGCTGCACATAGGTCACTTTCTGATTGTTGTATTTCTCGCCCGGCTTCGGGATGAGGTGTTTGATGTAATCTACCGCCTGCAGAACCTCCTCGAAGGTCGCACCTGTGCGGCTGGCGATTTCCTTCAGCTTGTGTCCTTCGAGCAGCTGGAGATGTTCCTGGACAATCCGATAGGCAAGACTGTCCTTCAACTCAAGGATTTGAAGCTGGAGCGACAAACATTCCCGAAGGTCGCGTGCACCGACTCCCACCGGATCCATGGCTTGCACAAGATCCAGAGCTTCTATCGCTTCTTCCATCGTGCAGGCAACTACCGAGCATATCTCTTCGAGGCTGATGCTCAAGTATCCGTCTTCGTTGAGATTGCCTATGATCTGACCTGCAATTTCCGCGATCCGGGGCTTTGCATCCGAAAGGCCCAGCTGCCAGTTCAAATGCTCTTCGAGGGACGGCGCCTGGGTTAGAAATGTCTCGAAAGAAGGTTTTTCAAAATCTTCGACTTCGCGGTTTTTATATCCGGTATCGAGATATTCGTCAAAAAAGTAGCGGAAATCTATCTCATCAAAAGAGTCTTTTTCGCCCTTCGGCAAAGAGTTTTCGGAAAGCTGCGGATCCTCCTCCGCCCGGACGTCCAGGACGGCTTCCATTGGCGTTTCCTGCTCCAATACATCCTCCAGGATCGGATTTTCCACCAATTCCTGCGTCAACATCTCCTGGAGTTCCAGCTTGTTGAGCTGAAGCAACTCGATTTTTTGCAGTAGCGAGGGAGTGAGGGCAAGCCTCTGGCTGAGACGTAAGTCAAGAGTCTGCCTCAAAAATGGTCGACGGTTCATAACACTATCTCAGCCTGAAATTTTCACCGAGGTAAATTCTTTTAACCTCGCTATCATCCGCCAGCTGCTCCGGCGTTCCTTCGCGTAATATCTTTCCGTCGTTTATTATATAGGCCCTATCCGTGATATTCAAAGTATCCCGCACGTTGTGATCCGTGATCAAAATTCCGATCCCCCGCTTCTTTCAGCCTTTCAATAATTCGCTGTATATCCAGCACGGCAAGAGGATCAATCCCGGCGAATGGTTCATCCAATAGGATGAACTGGGGAGTGAGAACGAGAGAGCGCGCAATCTCCAGTCTCCGCCTCTCTCCCCCGGAGAGCGCATACGCGCCCTGGTTGCTGAGATGCTCGATGCCGAATTCTTCCAGCAGCCCGGAGATAATCTCCTCCCGTTCCTCCGGCGAAACGTTCAACGTTTCCGCAATGCACCGCAGGTTGTCGAGCACTGTGAGCTTGCGAAATACGGACGGTTCTTGAGGGAGGTAACTAATCCCCATGCGGGCGCGCTGGTACATCGGCAAACTCTCGATTTCTGCCCCGCAAAGCTTTACCTGTCCCTTTTCCGGGCGATATCAGCCCCACAATCAGGTAAAAAGTGGTGGTCTTCCCCGCACCATTGGGACCAAGCAAACCAACAACCTCGCCGCGCCGGACCTCCAGGCTGACCTCGTTGACAACCTTCCTGCCCCTATAGGACTTGCATAACCTAATGGCCTGCAGTGTACCGTTTTCCATATTTAAATATTTGATATATAAGTACTTATGCTATTTCTGCACATCTCCGAACAGAATCCTATCATCGGCGATAAGGTATGTCAATTGAGGGGCGGATGTCCGGACCTTTCCCGGTTCGCGGATCTCGGCGGGATTTCCCGTCAGCACGAACTTGTGCGGATTGAGAAAGTACTCTGCTACATCCGCTTTGCCTTCTTTTCCTTTTTGCCGGATATCGACCCTGCCGCGCGCGGTTGCGCGATCGATCCCGCCGCCCTTTTCAGTGACCGCGGCCTCCAGGGTGTCGGACGAAAGGGTCAGGTCCCCTGATCGGACGGTAACGCGCCCCCCGTAGAGGATCGTGTTATTCTGCTTTCCGTACTTCAGGGTTGAGCTCTGAATGGTCATATCCGTGTTGAACGTATTCCCCTTCGCTTTAATCTTATCGGCCGGCTCCGCGTCTTTCGACGCTTCTCTCTGGGGGATATAGTGGCGGATCGAGTCTTGTGCCTCTACGCGATCGCCGCCTTCGATAATATCCAGCCTGCCAGCCTGCAACTGCCCGTTTTCTGAAAGCACCTGCACTTTTCCCGCATAGCGCGCGCGCCTCTCCGCGATCCAATAATGCATTTCATCTGCCGTCACCATGGCCGGAGAAGATGAGGAAAACGCCAGGAACGACCCTGAACCGGTCGTTGTGTTCATGCGGGAACGGACTCGCCCGAACACGGCAAAAGCCTTTTGTTTAAGCTGGTATTCCGCTCTTTCCCCTGACGTGGAACTCATGGCATCGGAGATCCTTGGAGATTCCTTCAAAACCAGAATTTCTTTTCGCGCATCGTATTCGCATCTTCCGGCTGTCGCAGTCATGGAGGCACTCTTGAAGAGAAAATTCCCCCATTGCATCGCGGATTCAACGGCACTCTCGCCGCCCAGAAGTGCAAAAACCACCTCCATATTGTCGCTGGCAGCGCTAAAATTTTCGGAAGCCGGATTCTCCTTGGAACTCCCGCGCTTTTCATAATTTGCCTGCACATGACCCTGTGCCGTCATATTTCGCGGCCTGTTGTTTCCGGGGAAAAAATGGAATTGAGCGGAATCGGCGAGCAGGCGGCCCAATCGGGCCGCGCCTCCCGCTTCACTTCTGTTTTCCGAGATCACAACGTTGCCTGACGCGCGGCCCGATTCGAATGAATTCCCTTCACGGGAAAAGGAAAGCTCCAGCAACGACGCCTCCAGGGTTCTCGCCGGCTCCCGGCGGACTGCGTTGCTTTTCGGCTTCGGTTGAGATGTCCAGCGCGCGGCGCCTTCGGCGAGAAGGTTGTCGAAATAGATGCGTCCGTCCGCTTCTTGAAATCTCAGACGGATTTCTTCGGACCTGAGTTCATTGTTCATCGAATGCTCCGAGTCTTCGATGGACATTGCGGCCTGCTCGTGGACAGAAACGCTTTGCAGGTTCTTCGATTCTGTAGAAAACAGAGCAACAAAGGTATTTCCCGAAACCTGAACCTGCTCATCGCCGCGCTTCCTTTGAAAAAGCACGCTTCCGCGACCCTCAATCTTCAAGGGATACCCGCTGGCGGCATTAAAAAACAAATCGATCTCCCGGCCGCTCAGAGTCTGCGCTTCGGAAAGAGCCGCCGATGAAAACATGGCATGCCCTGCCACATTGACTTTCTCCAGGGTTTGAGAATTGCTTATACCGAAAACCATCCGATCGCCTTGGATCAACCGGCTTTCGCTTGCCTTCTCCGATCTATAAGCGGCATTTCCGGCGGAGATCAGGGACACAATACGTTTTTGGTCCGGACTCAAAACTGCCTCGATCCTGTCGCCCGAAAGCGCATCCGCACCGGATTCGATTCGAGCGCGCCCCTGGAAAACAATCCGGTGCATTTCTTCGGCACAAAACGCGCGATCCGCGGCTGCATGAAATGTTCGGGATTCGGCTGCTCCGTGCGCGGCGCTCCCTTGGGCCGTTAAAACAATATCAACTTCGCTTTGGAGCTCCAGGGTTTTCTGCTCCTGGTCAAAGGCAACGCCCTTTGCCGTTCCGCTGGCTGTTTTGGAGATGATCTGAAGCCGGTCCAGCGTATATCCCCGCTTGGCATTGAGATCGTAGTGCAGCGAATTCGTCCTCAACTCAAATGCAGCGCCCAAAAACATCCGGACATTCCCGGAAAACTCGGCACTATTGTGCTCGCGGTCAAACACCGCCTTCTCGCTGTGTATCTCGTTGCGAATGCTCCCGTCCGGACTAAAATCGTATGCCTCAATCCCCTCGATGTAGCTTTTGCCCTCGCGACTTTCGCCGAGACGCCTGGCTTTGATCCGGAATCGAAGAACGCCGTTCGGAGTGGAGGAATACTCGAATCCTTCGAACGATCGGAGCATTTCGGGATTGAGAATTTGCGCGACCTTCTTCACCAGGCGCGCGCGCCGGTACCAGACCTGCAGATAATTAAAGGCTACAGCCAGGAGAACGACAATGACAAGGCCGATCAGGGATCGGCGTATAATTTTAACCGTACGCAGACGCATCGGGATCAGTATATGTGAAAAAATGCAGGGCAGCCACGAATTCCGTGGCGCCTTCCCGTTATTCAAGTGGGCGGGTTTTTCAAGTGGGTCCGGGCTGAAGCCCAGCTTGTACAAATACCAAGCCGCTAAAAACCCAGAGGTCCACGACCAAGTCCAAGTGTGTTAAAAGAGGATAAGGATTAATCCTGACGCTGACACGTCCGCGCTGAAGATGCTGTCCAACGGTTGGTGAACGTTCGGAAACCTTACCCTGGGAGCGCCCCGGCGTCCAGGCAGCTATTTGTTGGAGAAGCGAATAGAGGGCTTAAATCGCGTATTTTGTCTATAAATTGTTTCATTAAGCCATCGGCCGGCGGGACGCCGGCGCTCCGGGTCGACAACCGTTGGACGGCCTCTGAAGCCCGGACCCACGCGGTATTGTGCGTATTTGTATTTTGCGGAATTTCAGGACTCTCTTACGGGAGAGTGCGCGCATTGTAGTTGAGAGGAGTAATCCCCTTGGACTGCAGTTGCACCTGCCATATGTATTCTATGTCCGACTTCCCTTCCGATCGGAACTTCAGCCGCACCCAATAGACGTCTTCTCCCCTGCCTGCCGCATCCCACGAAAGGAATTGCAGAGACGGGTTGTTTCCCTGCGCCAGTCCGGCGATGGCGGGATTGGACTTGAGAAGCATGTCATACGCTTCCCGCTCAATGGTTCCCTGCCGGTACTTTGGCTGATTCTCCGAATCGATTGCCGCAGCAGATTGGCTCTGCTCGTCGGATGCTTCGCCTTTATCGGCTGACGGTGAAGGCTCGCCAACGCGGGGGAATCTTAAGAGTCCGGCGGGGAGCGCTGCGCGCCGGCGCCTCCTCCTTATTTGGCGCACCAGAGATAATCGGCGCCGAAGGCATTTTGAGAACGTTCGCGACCGAAGGCGGCGATGGTCTTTCATATTCCGCCGGAAACGGCTCGTGATTTTCACCCGCCTGTGCCATCACAGGGCTTGTGTCTCCGGCGTATGCGGTCTTCAGTGCATGCATCCGCTCCGCCAGGCGATGTCGCAACGCCGGCACGGTCGCCATAGGCAAACCCGCTACGATCACGAAAAACAGCAGGCTGCCGTAGACGCGCCTCCTTGTAATATAAAAGCGCGAAGATCCGTCTTGCTTCTGTTTGCTGCCTGCCTCCAAAATCACTCCGTTCTCCCTCTGACGCAACGTGTTTACACGCTTTGTGCCGCGGTCGGCCCAGGAGCATTATTTCCTGCGGTTCGACATGCCGCGATGCACGAGAAATTCATAAATAAAATCCTCGATATCGCCATCGAGCACACGGTCCGCATTGGATGTTTCATATTTGGTGCGGTGGTCTTTTACCATACGATAGGGATGAAGCACGTAGGACCGTATCTGATTCCCCCACCCGATATCCAACTTCGAATCTTCGACAGCCTGGAGTTGCTGCCGTTTTTTTTCCAGCTCCGCCTCGTAAAGACGCGCGCGAAGAACCGTGCGGGCCATTTCGCGGTTCCTGATTTGCGAACGCTCATTCTGACAGGAAACCACGATTCCTGACGGGATGTGGGTAATCCGCACGGCAGAGTCCGTCACATTGACGTGCTGTCCGCCTGCACCGGACGACCGGTAGGTGTCGATACGGAGATCTTTCTCGTCGATCAGGACCTCGATCTTTTCGTCCAGTTGCGGATAAACATAAACGGAAGCGAAACTGGTCTGCCGCTTGCCCATGGCGCCGAAAGGAGAAATACGAACGAGGCGGTGGATGCCGCTTTCGGATGAAACGTAGCCGAAAGCAAAATCGCCTTCCACGATGAATGTCGCCGATTTGATTCCCGCCTCTTCCCCCGGCTGGTAGTCCAGCATCTTGGTGCTGTACCCGGAGCTTTCACTCCATCGGAGGTACATGCGCACCAGCATCTCCGCCCAATCCTGCGAATCGATGCCCCCTGCCCCGGGATGAATCGTGACAATCGCGTTGGAAGCGTCATGTTCTCCGGAAAGCAGCATGCGGATTTCCGTATGCTTGGCTTCCTGTTCCAGCTTTTCCACTTCGCGGGAGAGCTCGACCTGGACGTCCTCTCCCTCATCCGCCAGCTCGACAAGAGCCTTCAGGTCGCCAACATCCCTTGTCAACTTGGCATCCAGCTGGATATCTCGCTCCAGGCGGCTCCGTTTTTGCAGGGTAGACTGCGCTTCTTCCTGATTATTCCAAAACTCCGGCTGGGCTGCTTTTCTGTCTAGCTCGAGAACTTGCGTGCGTTTGTGGTCTGCATCAAAGATACCCTCGAACTTGCTGTATCTTTTCCTCGATGGCACTCACCCTCTCATGAAGTTCTTCGAGCATCTAATCCTCCGCAGTTCGTCGATTAAGATTAATGGCGCGATGGAATTCCACAAAAATCCATACCGCACACGAAATAATAGCACACAGAAAAACGAAAACATCCCCATAACGCGAGTACAGCGTCATCTCCTCAATAAAGGCAAAATGGCCCATGCCGATGGCTTCATGCAGCAGTGGGGTCGAGGCCTGCATTCTGCCGCTCGGCTCGATGATCGCGGATATGCCTGAGTTTGTGGCGCGGAGCAGATATCGCCTGTTTTCAACGGATCTAACCCGCGCAATCGCCAGATGCTGATACGGCGCGGCGCTGTCGCCATACCACCCGTCGTTGGTCAGATTAACCATCAGCTGGCTGCCCTTCCGAACGAAACGGCGCGCGAGATCCGGAAACACCGCTTCGAAACAGATAAGGGCGTTCACCGGGTGATCGCCCAGCTTCAGCACTCGAACATCCTTCCCCGGAGAAAAGTTGCCGACATCTTTAGTGATGGTCTCCGCAAACGTGAAGAGTTTTGAAAGCGGTATATACTCGCCGAAGGGGACCAGATGAATTTTGTCGTATATGCCGGTAAGCGTTCCGCTATTATCCAGGAAATAGGCGCTATTAAAATATGCGGAACCATCCGCCGTTTCAGTACTGCGGATCGTATTGAAAATAAGTCCGAGCGAATACCGCCGCGCAAGATCTGCGAGGACCCGATTATAGGAATCATCATACTGCAAGGACATGGGAGTCGGGGATTCCGGAAGGACAAGCAGATCCGTTTCTCCGGGCTTCAGCGTGTCGGCCATCCGCACATACCCTTTGCGATATTTTTCGGCCAGAACAGGCTCCGGATCATCAAACGATAGATTTCCCTGCAGCATTGCCACCCGGAAGGTTGCGGGTACACTCTCCCAGTGGCGGAGTGAAATTCTGCCGTACATCAGACAAGCTGAAACAAGCAGGATGGCACCCAGCATGGGCGCACACGCCATCATTTTGTTCCCTTTGCATGTCACCATCCAGACAAAAGCCGTTCCAGTCCAGAGAATGATAAATGAGACACCGAAAATGCCGGTGATATCCGCGATCTGTATTATGCTGAGGCAATCCGACTGAGAGTATCCCGCCAGAATCCACGGCAAACCGCCAAACGGGGACAGGCTTTGCGCGTATTCCAAAACAATCCAAACGGCAGGAAATAAAAGGAAGCACGCCGCGCCGCCGCGCCGGGCCAGATACTTCGTCAAAGCGCAGGCAGCGGCCGGATAGCATGCCAGCACGGAGACCAGAAGCCCGAAAGCGAACCAGGCTAAAACTGTGGAAAACCCGCCATGTCGAATGAGCACGTCAGGAATCCACAGCAACAGCGCAAACAGCGCAACGAATCCTGCGATAAAACCCCCCAGGAACGCGCGCGCACTCGTCCCGGCTCTGAAAACGAATGCGATCAGCGGGATATAGGCCACCCAGGCCAGATAGCCCAGACCGACGCGAGGAAAAGATATCGCGACCAGGATCCCGGTCAGCACCGGCAATAGTAATAGCATGGTAGTAGAGTGGATATCCTTCGGAGACAGCTTGCTGCCGCTTCAGCCGTTTACGCGTTTCCCGTTTCCCGTTTCTCGTTTTCGAATACAGGCTTTCAGCGGGAAACTGGGAACCGGAAACGGGGAACGCGAAAGCGGCAGCAAGCTGCCGCACTCCAAAAATTTTTAATAGGTCTTAATAAACGAACCGATACCGTTTTTCTTCAGGCGGAGCTGCACCTCAACGGCCTCTGCCCGGGATTTGAATTGGCCTACTTTGAGAAGGTAGAGGTCTTCGGATGATTGCGGCACCTCGATCCTGCAATCGAAGCCCTTGGATCGCAGCAGCTGCGCTTTGACCTCTACTTGTTGCCGCTGGCGAAACGCCCCCACCTGAACCGTGTAGCCCACCGGAGCAGCAGGCGCGGAAACCGCGGCCGGTTTTGCCGTTTCTTTCTTAGGAGCAGGGGCCGGTTCGGCCGGCGGAATACTCTCGCTTTTCTGCTCCTGCCCGCTGACGCTCTTGTACCAGTTCAGCCGCTGTTTTTCGGCATTCTCCTGCACCGCCGGCGTTCCTGAATCCGCAACAGCCGCCGGGCGCTCCGGTTCTTTTACCTCATCCGCAATCGGCTTAACGGCAGATTCAGCTGCTGACTGAGAACCCGCCTGATATCCCTGGCGTTTCCCTTCCACAAATCCAATCACGAAAAAACAGCCGCAAAATAAGATAAGCACGATAAACGCAACGATGAGCCTGCGGTTATCCAGTACCAGTTCGTATCCGGAGTCCGAAGAGTTGTCCACCATAAATGTCTGCACCTATTTCTTGGATTCAATCCAACCTTTGATGATGTCGATGGGAACGGGGAAAACCACCGTAGTGTTCTTCTCCACGCCTATTTCCGTCAGAGTCTGCAAATACCTTAACTGCAGCGCAATGGGTTCCTTGTTGATTACGCCGGCGGCCTCCGCAAGTTTGGCGGAAGCTTGGAACTCTCCCTCGGCATGAATGATTTTGGCCCGCTTTTCGCGCTCGGCTTCCGCCTGCTTCGCCATCGCTCTCTGCATTTCCTGGGGCAGGTCCACTTGTTTGACTTCGACCAGGCTCACTTTGATGCCCCAGATATCCGTGTGCTTGTCCAGGATCTCCTGGAGCTTGACGTTCAGTTTTTCGCGTCGGCTCAGAAGGTCGTCAAGATCGACTTCGCCGAGCACGGAGCGGAGCGTGGTCTGGGCCAGCTGCGATGTCGCATACAGGTAGTTTTCCACCTCCACGATGGCCCGGGGCGCATTCATTACCCGGAAGTAAATAATGGCATTTACCTTTACCGAGACATTGTCCCGCGAGATGATATCCTGCGGCGGAACTTCAAGAGTCACCGTGCGGAGACTTACGCGCACCATCTTGTATATTGGCCAGAAGACGAATATCAAACCCGGCCCCATGGCGTTCGGCACCAGGCGGCCCAGCCGGAAAATCACTCCGCGCTCATATTCCTTCAGTATGTTGATGGTGCTCCACAGATAGAGCACAACAATCACAATACCAAGCAAAAGTGGCGACATAGCTGCCTCCCGAAAAGATGTGATCCTACTTCTTCACTTCTTCAACAATCAATGTCAGATATTCGATCGCCAGAACTCTGACGGTTTTTCCGGCGGGCACTGGGGAGGACGCACGGGCGGTCCAGTATTCACCGCGTATCCGGACGCGGCCTGTTTCGCCTATATCGGTGTCCGCAACACCGACGAGTCCGATCATGCCTTCATCTCCCGTTGTGGCTTTCTGTTTATACGATCTTAGCAAAGCGACCAGGATGATCAGAAAGATCGCGGCAAACGGAAGGGCCAGCGACAGCGCCGTAAACCATCCGATCCGGACGGCAGGGTCCGGTGAATCGACGAGGATCAGCATTCCGAAAACCATAGCCACTAATCCCCCTATTCCAAGAACTCCAAAGCCCCCGACCTTTACCTCAGCAACAAGGAGCCCGATGGCGAGCAGCATTAAAAGAACGCCCACATAGTTGATGGGAAGAAACGAAAAACCCAGAACTGAAAGCAGAAGACAGATGCCACCGACCACTCCCGGTGCAATAAATCCGGGGTGAGTGAATTCGAAATAAAGCAAAATCAGGCCCACGATGCCGAGAAACAAAGCCAGATTCGGCTGCGTAATGGCCGCCAGCAATTTTTCGCGCGCACTCATCTGGTAATCCACAATGGCCTGGCCCTGCGCTTCAATCACGCGCTCTTCGCCTGAAAACGTACGCATTTTGAAACCGTGCAGCCTGGCAAGAAGTTCGGATTCATTTTTTGCTATAAAATCTATGAGGTGCGCATCGAGGGCTTCTGTATCGGTGAAGGATTTGCTTTCCACAACGCCCTTTTCCGCCTCCGCAACATTCCGGTTGCGCTTGCCCACGATGCTCCGCAGAAAAGCGGTCGCGTTGCTCGTAATCTTATCTGTCAGTGTTTTACCTGCCTGGCCGCCGTCGACGGGAAATCCCCCAATCGCCATGAGTGGATGCGCAGCGCCCGTATTGGTCCCAGGTGCCATGGCCGCGACATCGGAAGCCAGAAGTATAAAAAAGCCAGCGGAAGCGGCTTTCGCGCCGCTTGGCGCGACATAAACCACAATTGGGATCTTGCTGCTCAGCATCTTGCTAATGATCTCTTCCATCGACGAACTGAATCCGCCGGGCGTCTGAAGCCGCATAAGCAGGAATTTAGCATGTTCGGTTTCAGCCTTTTCGATGCTCCGCACCACAAACTCCGCCGTCACCGGATCGATGGCGCTGTTCAAATCGATACGGGCGATCTCCCCTCTGGCCGGGAACGCAGAGAATAGAATAATTGCCGCAATCGCAAGATATCGGAGTCTGGACATATTACAATTCGCCTGTATGTCTATCATAGCACAGGAAAAGCCGGCTGCGCCAAGATGTCAGCTGTCAGCTGTCAACTTTCAGCTTTCAGCCTGAAAACTGTTCTGCACGGTAGGACGACCGCACGAGCGGGCCCGAGGCGACATACTGGAATCCGAGAGAATACGCATGGTCCCGAAATGCATCAAACTCCTCCGGCGTATAGAATCGCTCCACCGGCAGGTGCGTCCGACTCGGCTGAAGGTATTGACCGAGCGTCACGATGTCGACGCCGGTTTCCCGCAAGTCACTCAGGACGGCCACAACCTCTTCCTGGTTTTCTCCCAGTCCTAGCATAAGTCCGGATTTGGTCGTCATCGGAATTCCGAACGACTTGGCGTTGCGCAAGTGATCCAGGGACCGGCGATACCGCGAACCCGCGCGCGCCATGGGATAGAGTCTTGGCACCGTCTCAATGTTGTGACCCAAAACATCCGGCCGGGCTTCAACAACTGTTCGCAGAGCATCCACGCTTCCCTGGAAATCCGGAATCAGGACTTCAAGCTGTATTTGGGGACATGCTACCCGGGTCCGGCGGATCGTTTCTGCAAATATAAACGCGCCGCCGTCATCGAGATCATCCCGGTCTACAGAAGTAATCACGGCGTAGCGCAGTTCCAGCTGCTGAATCGCATCCGCCACCCGCCGCGGTTCGTCCAGGTCATATTCCGGAGGCAATCCCGTTTTAACTGCACAGAACTTGCACGCGCGCGTGCACACGTCTCCCAGAATCAGGAAAGTCGCCGTGCCTCTGCCCCAGCACTCGCCGATATTCGGGCAATGCGCGCCCTCGCAGACTGTGTTGAGCCTCTGCGCGTGCATCAAGGCTTTGAGCCGGAAGTACCTCTCCCCGCTGGGAAGTTTGACTTTTAGCCATGAAGGACGGGGTTGGTGATTCATTTTTGCCATACGTACCTGTATCATAATTGTTTGCCCGGATGGAGTGAAGTCAGAATTCAGTCAGCTATCAGCTATCAGCTATCAGCTATCAGCTATCAGCAGTATCAGCTATCGGCTATCGGCTATCGGCTATCGGCTATCGGCTATCAGCTATCAGCTATCAGCTATCGGCTATCGGCTATCAGCTATCAGCTATCAGCTGCAGTTATCAGTAATTTGGAATCCGGAATCAGGAATCTGGAATCAGGAATCAGGAACATGTCACAGCTTGACAGGCTTGGCCGGAATGTAAGTCAGAAGATAAAAATCCGCGGCATACAGTATTTTGAGCGCAATGCCGTTCGCATCGTGTTCTCGGATCCTGATTTTGTGTCCGCCAAAGTTACCGGCTCTCAAGAATACGAAGTCGATTTAGAGCGGGAGGGGAATGCCGTAATATTTTCCTGCGATTGCCCCTACTTTGAAGATCACCGGGAAGTCTGCAAACACGTCTGGGCAACCCTGCTGCAACTGCAAAAGCTGGGGCACCTGCAGGTATGGAATTCTTCTTTTCCCGAAGAGCTTATCGCCACAGATGCCGATGATGATCTGGACGACGACTATATCGACGACCTCGATCCTGAAGAATTCGGACTCATCGATGATCCCGGATTGCCTTTAGCCGCCAAAACCGCAGAGAAGCATGGTACGGCCGCACAGCCCGATTCGTGGCAACTGCTCCTGAGCAAAATAAAACGCTCCGAAGCCTCGGAGGAAAGGCCTCCTTCGTGGCCTTTAGACCGCGAAATCCTTTACATCCTCGAATACACCCGGCTCACCTACGGAGCCAGCCTGTCCATCCGCATCGATGTGCGGGACCGCAGGAAGAATGGCGACTGGAAAAAACCAAAACCCCTGACACTGCCGCAGAACCTGATTGCAGAGCTTCCCGATGCGGCAGATCGCGATATCCTGGGCCGCCTTGTCGGAGTCAATCGCGAAAAATGGTATTACCGCCCCTATGAATCAACATACCGTTTTCAGCCGCTACGGCAAGACCTGCTGACAATTTTGCCGGTGATTTCGAAGACAAACCGCTTTCACTTCCAAACGCCCGAATCCGGCGATGGACGCGCAGCCCGATGGGATGAGGCAGGGCCGTGGGAGTTCTGCATAGAAGCGCATCCGGATGAGGCAAGCCGCCGGTATGAGATCCGCGGCGCATTCCACCGGTCCGGCGCGCGCCTCAGCATCGAACAGGCGGAATTCATTTTCGACGAAGGCATCCTTGTACAGGGCGAATTTATAGCGCCGTATCAAGGATCTTTTCGCTGGATTTCACTGTTTCGCAAAGAAGGTTCCTTCTTTGTGCCTTACGACGAGGCCGATACGTGGATCGAGACGATGATGCAAATGCCGGCTTCGCCCCGCCTGGAGCTTCCGGAGGAATTGCAGCTGCAGGAGATCGAGGCAGAGCCAAAACCGATCGCACACGTTCGTGCCACCCAGGAAACCTGGAATGCATCGAATCTCCTGGGTGAAGTGCTCTTTGATTATCTCGGCCATGTTATCGGGGCAAGCGATCCGGCGACTGGAATAGCGCTTATTTCGGAAAGAAAACGGATACGCCGGAATCGTGATGCGGAAAACCGGGCCCTGCAGAAATTTGAAGAAGCCGGATTCAAGCGCCGGCCTGACTACCGGGGCCGAACGAACTGGATGGTGGCTCAATCCCGCCTGCCTGCGGCTGTGAGAGATCTCGTAACCGCCGGATGGCATGTTGAAGCCGAAGGCAAGCTCTTTCGCAGTCCCAATTCGGTCAACATGCATCTTTCCTCGGGAATCGACTGGTTTGAACTGCACGGATCCATCGAATTCGGCGAGTCCAGGATCACCGTGCCAAAGCTGCTCGCCGCCTTAAAGCGCCGTGAAAGCACCGTCCTGCTCGACGACGGCAGCTACGGCATGCTGCCGGAAGAATTGCTGGAACAATACGGAATACTGGCAGGACTCGGGACCGCCCATGGAGATCATGTGCGCTTCAACCGCAACCAGGCAGGCTTGCTGGATGCATTGCTGGCATCCCGGCCTGAGGTGAGCTGTGACGCGCTGTTTGAGCGCGTGCGCACCGAATTGCAGACCTTCGGGGGAATATCCTCAGTGGAACCGCCGCCGGGGTTTCACGGCTGCCTGCGCCCCTATCAATGCGAGGGGTTGGGATGGCTCCACTTTCTGCAGCAGTTCCGCTTCGGCGGCTGCCTGGCGGATGACATGGGACTCGGCAAAACCATCCAGGTCCTGGCGCTGCTCGAGGAGCGCCGCGTGCTGCGGGCCTCAAGCGCTTCCGCCGACCGTCTGCCGCCGTCGCTGGTAGTCATGCCGCGCTCGCTCGTATTCAACTGGAAACAGGAGGCCGGGCGATTCACGCCTGACCTTCGCATCCTGGAACACACCGGAGGCGTGCGTATTCGCGGGCACAAACATTTTGATGAATACGACGCAGTTTTCACAACCTACGGAACCCTCCGGCGCGATGCCCCCTTCTTCAAGGATAAGATGTTCGACTACCTGATTCTTGACGAAGCGCAGGCCATCAAGAACGCATCCACAGAATCCGCGAAGGCCGCACGCCTTCTGCGCGGAAGTCACCGCCTGGCGCTGAGCGGCACGCCGATCGAAAATCACCTGGGTGAATTGTGGAGCCTGTTCGAATTTCTGAATCCCGGCATGCTCGGATCGGCAAACGTCTTCAAGCTTGGAAAAGGACCCGGCGCAAAGCTCGACGACGACCAGCGCGCATTGCTTGCCCGGGCTCTGCGCCCTTTCATCCTCAGACGAACCAAATCCCAGGTAGCGCGTGATTTGCCGGAGAAAGTGGAGCAGACGCTTTTCTGCCAACTGGAGCCGGCGCAACGGACGCTGTACAACGAACTGCGCGATCATTACCGGCAGGCAATCCTAAATCGCATCGAGCAGGATGGCCTGGAAAAATCCAAGATACATATCCTGGAAGCGCTCCTCCGGCTGCGCCAGGCCGCCATTCATCCCGGGCTGATCGATCGCGCCCGCATCCTGGAACCCAGTGCGAAACTGGACATGCTGCTGCCGCAGCTGGCGGAGGTCTTGGAAGAAGGACACAAAGCCCTGATTTTTTCGCAGTTCACTTCGATGCTCAGCATCCTGCGCAGCCGGCTGGATGAACAGCAAATCCGCTATGAGTATCTCGATGGACAAACGCAAGACCGCGCGGCGCCCGTCGAGCGCTTCCAGAATGATCCGGAATCAAAACTCTTCCTGATCAGCCTCAAGGCAGGAGGATTGGGATTGAATCTTACCGCGGCCGAGTATGTATTTCTTCTGGATCCCTGGTGGAATCCGGCAGTGGAAGCCCAGGCGATCGACAGGACGCACCGGATCGGGCAAACACGATCCGTCTTTGCCTACCGCCTGATTGCCAAAGACACCGTGGAGGAAAAAGTGCTGGAGCTGCAGGAAACCAAGCGTGAAATAGCCGACGCTATCATCAGCCAGGACAACAGCCTCCTGCGCAACCTCCGCTCCGAAGACCTGGCCCTCCTGCTGAGTTAACAGCCTGCGTCTTCCTCCCGATCTCGAGAAATAACAAATACAAAAAAGAAATATGGGTCGGAATCGGTATCGGTATCGGTATCGCAATCGCAATCGCGATCGGCTTTTAAAAGCGACCTAACACAAAACCCGATATCCAATTGCGATCCCGATACCGATAGCGATTCCGATACCGAATATCGTACCGGGTTTTAAGACAGTTTCTAAAGCCCTGGCCGAGGTTAAACTACGAGTGCGTCAACAACGGATTGAAGCCTGGCCTGATCAAAGCCGACTGAAACCGTGCGGATTTTTTCCGGAATATCTACGGGCGACAATTCCTCGCCGGCATCCAGAAGAACCAGGCATGACCCCAATTTCGGTTTCATCCCATCCACGCGCTGTTTTACCTGATCCAATGAAGCCGGGTCGGCGAGCTCGCTTGCCGAGATAAATTCCATCATCCAATCCGGGCTCGTGAGCTTGAGCTCATAGATGTCCGCAATGACAGGTATATCCTTTGGGGACGTCATAAAAGAGAGCAGCATCACACGGGAATCCAGGGCAAAGGACGTGTCCCCGGTTTTCTTCTTGGGCCGTACCGCCGGCTTGAAGGGCGTGACGTAAGCCTCGATTTCGCGCGCCAGCACCATCTTGACCGCAACATATTTGTTCAACTTTTGCGAGTGCAGAACAAACTCAGGGATGCGCATCGTGGGATGGTGTGCCTGCCGGCCAAAGGAAATGCTTTTCAGCTCCGTTAAAAACGGGACGTAGTCGTCATCGAGATCGACTAGAAATGCCTGGTCCGGCTCGAGCAGTTTGATCAATACCAGCGCGGCCCACTGCTCATATCCTAACCGATAAAGCTCTGCCGCCACCGAGTCCAGGTCCTTGACAGCCTGCTGTTCAAATGCCCCGGCTTCTGTTTTCCCCTGCAGCAAGTCGAAAGTCCTGTTATAGAGGATGCGCATCAATCCATCCTTCGGCGTGTGCACAAAACTGAAAAGATCCATCGGCATGGCAATTCCTTCCAGCCCAAGAAGCTCCGTGATCTCTTTTTCAATCTTGAGATAATTTTCACTGAGGGAGTTGAAGTCGACCGACATGGAAGAGTAATGGTCTTCAACAAAACTGAGTCTCAGCTGGTCAAAACTCCTGTAGAATTCATCGCGCAGGCTCTGCGGAATAGATATTTCCGTAGGATTGATCACTATTTCGGGGTGATCGCTGATGTAATTTATAAGTAAATTGTATTCCTGTTTCCATTTCATGATCATCAACCCTTCCAACTCCTATGATTTTCCGCTTGTGATCTTACCCTAAACGCGTCAAGGCATGGAATAGAAACCTCGCCGGCAAACGGGCATTCTCTATGTCAGAAATCGGATCCGCATATATCTACATAATCGGTATCGGTATCGGTATCGGTATCGCAATCGAGATCGCGATCGCGATCGGCTTTTAAAGCTCTGTCACCGGATAAACAAATCCGATATCCGATCCCGATAGCGATTCCGATTCCGATACCGATACCGAAATCACAGATTGAGGCGGCATGCATGCATGACAGAAGATGCTTGCAGGTCGCGGATGCCTTCATCTACGATAGAGACGCTTCAAGCGATGATGTTTGAGCTTTGCCGGAGGATTCATGGTGCGACGTTTTATATTGACTGCAATCATTGCGCTTCCCATTCTTTTCTCACACTCTGCGCTAGCGGCGCAGGCAGCAGCGGAGGATGTGAAAAGCCGCCCCAATAAACAGGAGATCTCGGATTTGATGGTTCAGAACCGTTTACCCGGACCGCAGCAGAACAGCAAAATCGATCAGATCCTGGCGAACCAGGCCGGCAGCAAAACACCCCGGTCGGATTTCATGTTCTGCACCGGGCTGGCCTATCTCGGCCATGCCAAAGCCCAGGCATGCGTCGCAAAGGCCTATGAAACCGGGCTCGGCGTGGTCGAGGATCTTTCGGAGGCGTATACGTGGTATGCGCTCGCATGCGAAACCGGCATCGCCGACGCAGCCGAGGCACAGAAAGCGGAGGAAGCCAGGGACCAGCTAAAACTTCGGCTGCTGTCCGTCTACCCTCATCCGACGGAAGAAGAACTGGACGATCAGGTAAAAGCGCAGAAGACGAGAATCGCTCAGTACCAGGCGGAGATCAAAAAGATTAAAAAGTAGAGACATCAAGTTTTGAGCAAAACATCAGAAGAAAGGATTTTTCATGCGCTACCGGAAGTTGGGTAAAGCAAATGTAGACACATCGGTCCTGAGTTTTGGCGCCATGCGCCTGCCAATGATCGGATCCAATGGCCCCATGGACGGGTTCAATCCGGACATCCCGATCGATGAAGTCCACGCAACCAAAATGATCAACCATGCGCTGGAGCAGGGGATCAATTATTTTGATACGGCCTACGGATACCATGGGGGGCAGAGCGAGGTTTTTGTCGGTAAAGCCCTCAGGGAACACCGTTCGAAGGTGATGATCGCGACGAAGCTGCCGGTGTGGAATATAGAAAAACCGGAAGATATGGCAAGGATATTCAAAGAACAGCTTCAACGGCTCCAGACCGATTACGTCGATATTTATCATGTGCACGGGCTGGGCGCGGCCACCTGGGAAAAGATGAAAAAAATGGGCGTGCTGGAATTCATGGACGGATTGTGCCGCAGCGGGCAGATACGGTTCGCCGGTTTTTCGTTCCACGACGAAGTAAACGTTTTCAAAGAGATTGTCGACGCATACGACTGGTCCGTCTGCCAGATCCAGTACAATTTCTATGACCGTGAGTACCAGGCCGGCAAGGAAGGTCTCGATTACGCCGCCGCGCGCAACATCGGCATCGTGATCATGGAACCGCTGCGCGGAGGAAAGCTGGTAGACCCGATTCCACCCGAGGTCCAGGTGATATGGGACAGTGCCGCTTCGAAGAAGAGCCCGGCAGAATGGGCCATGCGCTGGGTCTATAACCACGAAAGCGTATCTACGGTGCTCACCGGCGCAAGTTCCCTGGCGCAATTAATGGATCATACGCGCGCCGTCAAAGATGCTGCCGCGAATTCACTCTCTGCCGCAGAGCTTGCCCTGTTCGACAAGGTGCGCGCAGAGTACCGGAAAATGCTGCGCGTCGATTGCACGGGCTGCGGGTACTGCATGAAGTGTCCCAACGGCGTAAATATCCCGAACAACTTTGCTATCTATAACGACGCGTTTTTGTTTAAGAGCGTAGAGCAGGGCAGCTTTTTCTATAACAATTTTTTGACACCGGATGAAAGGGCTGCCAACTGTTTTGACTGTCTTATTTGCGTGGAGAAGTGCCCGCAAAAAATCAATATCCCGAAGGAGCTCAAGGAAGTAGACAAGCTCCTCGCCAAAAAATAGGAGAATCGTCGCTAGTAAATGCAAGTGGGTCCGGGCTGAAGAGACTGTCTCAAAACCTGCTCATTGAGCAGGCTTACAGCCCTTCATTTTCTTTTGCGACCTTTTCCTGGGGCTTCGCCCCAGGCTGGTATAGACCGCGCCTTCGGCGCTTAAAGCCTCTATGCTTACAACTGTTTAAGCGCCGAAGGCGCGTTCTATATCAGCCTAGGGCGAAGCCCTAGGAATGAAACAACAAATAAGAAAAGGGCTGTAAGCCCGCTCAATGAGCAGGTTTTGAGACGGTCTCTGAAGCCCGGGCCTACTTGAGATAGCAGATTGTGGAGGAAGATATGGCTGCAACAAAGGAAATGGAAAGCGTCATCCAGGCGCTAAAGCAGAACAATTATTCGGTTAGCTACGTGGACAAAGCCAAAGATGCCGTCCCCATCATTCTCGAAATGATCCCTCCGGACGCTTCCATCGAAATGGCCGGAGCCGCGTCCGTTTCACAGCTTGGCATACTGGACCTTCTCCGACGGCGCGGGAACAAGGGCTTGGATTTTCCGAAGCCGGGAGAGTTTCCAACCACGCGCCGGGACGTCCTGCTCGTCAGCACCAACGCCGTCACTCTGGACGGCAAACTCGTTAACACCGACGGCATGGGCAATCGCGTAACCGGCATGATCTTCGGAGTAAAAAAGGTCATCCTGCTGATCGGCGCGAACAAAATAGTCCGGGATGTCGAGGAAGCCCTCGACAGGATTCAGCATACAATTTCCCCCTATCACGCCAAATACATCGGACTCAACACTCCCTGCGCCTTGACCGAGACATGCAGTGATTGTGATTCGCCCCAGCGGATATGCAATGCCACGACCATCCTGCTTAAAAAACCGCCATCCGTTGATTTCTCGATTGTGCTCACCGGCGATGATTTAGGATTGGGATGGGATCCCGACTGGCCGGAGGATCGAATAGAAAAAATAAAAGCCGCCTACCGCGCGGAGATGGAAAAATTCCGGGCTATGCTGCCGCCGCGCAAATAGCTTTCAGCACGCCTGAACGCTGATAGCTCCAGCTCGTTCCCGCGCGGTTTCACTTAATCTCCGTCTTTGCGAGCTTCACTTTTTCCTCCAGCTTCGCACGCACCATGGGAGCATCCTCCGCTTTGGGTGCTTCCTTGAGGTATTTGCGCATTTCTTCAATCGATCCCAGAGCATCCTGCTTAATCGATAGGATATTTGCCAGGATCAGGTGCATTTGCGGAAATTGCAGCGATAGATCCAGCAGCAGCCCTTTGCGCACGCTTTTTTCCGCAGCTTCCATATCTTTCCGGTTATAAAGAGCCAGCGCATTCAGATAGTAGGCTTCGGGAAAATCGACAGGGTCGAGTTCCAGCGCTTTGCTTGAAAGATCCGCGGCGTTCTGCCAATCCTGCTCGTTCACTGAAAGCCGGGCAAGACGCAGGTACGGACGCACATAAAGATCGTCCACCTGCACCGCCCTCCAATAGCTTTCCCGCGCTTCCTGATTGCGCTTCTGCAATTGATACACGTCCCCCAGCAGGAACCAGGCTTCCGCGCTTGCAGGGTATATGCCGATCGCTGATTTCAGCAGCGCTTCCGCTTCATTGAATTGTTCCTTCCTCACTGCTTTCGTCGCCCGTTCTACAGACCGTTTCGCCTGCTTGGGAGCAAGCAGACTGGTCAAACTCACCGATGTTCCGCGCACTCTTGTGATTGGGTACATCAGAATAGGCGCAACTTCCGTATATCCCCATATGGAACCGGCTTTCATTCTCGCAGAAGTGGACCGGTAGCCCGGGTATTGACCGCGCACCTCACAGCGCAGCAATCGCACGGAGAGCGGCGTTGTCTGCGCTAACATGAGCTGTTCCCTTGGTCCCATGTTTTGCGAGACGTCCGCTGTTTCAAAAATATCTTCACCAATCCGATCGCTTGCATCCGGCATCACGCGGCCAATCCTGTTTTTGCTTCCAACCTGAAATCCATAGCCCCCGGTGGAATCCACGGTCGCTTCTCTGGTGATCGTATCCCCACAATCGAGTTCTATAACCGTGCCAAATGGAGGCGGATTTCCGTCGTCCTGTATGACAGAGCCCGTAATATACACTGTCTCGGAAATGGCTGGGGCTTGAGGCGCGCGGTTCTCCTTCGGAGCGGGGATTATTGGCGGCGTTGAGGGCGGTATCTTGGGCTGCGTAGTACCACCGCTGCTGCCGGTTCCAGTTTCCCCCGGAGTCGTCTGTTGTGCGCCCGCGCAGCGTAGAAGGATCAACAAAACCAAACTGGCAATACCTAGTGAATACCCAAATGATTTCATTGAACACCTCCAAGCGTAAAGCTCGAAAGCAATCTAGGTAGACCTACCTATCTATAAGTAAGATACTCTATTGTTTTCCATGAGGCAAATATTGATGACGGGCGGCAGACTTCAATGATATTTTATCAAATCACATACGATACGCGCACAAAGGAAAGGAAGCGATAATGGCCCGTTTTTCGCGGATGCAAGTCCTGAATGCAATATACGAAATCAGCCTGGTTCCCGTGTTTTATCATGGGGACTTCGAGACGGCCAGGAACGTGATGGCGGCGATACGCCGCGGCGGCGGCAAGCTGGTGGAGTTCGTTAATCGGGGTGACCATGCATACGAAATCTTCAGTGCTCTCGAAACCCACTTTAGAGCAGCGGAACCCGATCTCATGCTGGGTGCCGGTTCGATATTGGATCCGTACACCGCTTCTCTTTACGTGAACGCGGGCGCCAATTTTATCGTTGGTCCCACGCTCAATCCGGAAGTGGCGCGTTTCTGCAATCGCCGCAAGATCCCCTACTGCCCCGGATGCGGGAGCGTTTCCGAAATTTCTCAGGCGGAGGAACTCGGCTGCGAGATATGCAAGATCTTTCCTGGAGAGGAAGTGGGCGGACCTGCGTTTGTTTCTTCGGTGCTGGCGCCCATGCCGTGGACCAGCCTGATGCCCACGGGAGGAGTAGATCCCACACCGGAATCGATCGGTCAATGGGTGAATGCCGGCGTGGCTGCAATGGGCATTGGAAGCAAACTTATTACAGCGGCAGCCATCAAGGCAAAGGATTGGCAAGCCATCGAGGACAAGGTGCGCATCACCCTCGCGTTGGTGCAAGCGGCGAAAATAAACAGGAAGAAATAGCGCCCGAGGGTCCTCCTGGCAGCTCTCGGCTTTCAGCTATCAGCTGTCAGCTATCAGCGGTCAGCATCGGACTGGCTGTGTAATTGGCTATCAAAGCGATAGCCCCTTAGGTATTAGCAGGAGAAAGCCGAGAGCTGATAGCTGAAAGCTGAAAGCTGACAGCTGAAAGCCGAGAGCTGACAGCTCATAAAGGAGATCAGACAATGTCCGTGCTCAATATCAAACCTGCAGAGCAATGCAACTATGACATTCTCTCGCTCGGCGAAGTGATGCTCCGTCTGGATCCCGGCGCGGAGCGCATCTGGACGACGCGCACGTTCAAGGTATGGGAAGGCGGCGGAGAATACAACGTGGCTCGCGGCCTGCGCCGCTGTTTCGGCCTGCGCGCCGCGCTGGTAAGCGCAATCGTGGACAACCCGGTGGGACGCCTGCTCGAGGATCTCCTGCTGCAGGGCGGCGTGGATATCAGCCACGTCCGGTGGATGAAGTTCGACGGCATCGGACGCAAGAGCCGTGTCGGGCTCAATTTCACAGAACGCGGCTTCGGCGTGCGCGCCGCGCTTGGTTGTTCGGACCGCGGACACAGCGCCGCCTCGCAGCTGAAAAAAGGCGACTTCGACTGGGATCGCATTTTCGGAGCAGGAGTTCGCTGGATGCACACGGGCGGCATTTTTGCCGGCCTTTCAGAAACTACTAGGGACGTGATTCTCGAAGCCATGCAGGCGGCCCGCAAACACGGCACGATCATCTCCTATGATCTGAATTTCCGGCCTTCGCTCTGGCAGGACATCGGCGGCACCGCCAAAGCCATCGAAGTGAACCGGGAAATCGCCCGATACGTGGACGTCATGCTGGGCAACGAGGAAGACTTTACGGCAGCGCTCGGTTTCAAGGTTGAAGGCGTAAACGAGCAACTATCGGAACTGGATCCCGCCAAATTCAAAAAAATGATACAGGCCGCAGTCAGGGAATACCCCAACTTCAAAGTTGTTGCCACGACGCTCCGCAACGCAAAATCCGCCTCCATCAACGACTGGAGCGCCATCGCGTATGCGGACGGGCAATTCGCGCAGGCACGCACGTATGAAGACCTGGAGATATGGGACCGTGTGGGTGGCGGGGATTCCTTTGCCTCTGGCTTCATCTACGGTTTTCTTGCAGGCAAGAGCCTGGAAGATGCGGTGAATTATGGCGCCGCGCACGGCGCGCTCGCAATGACGACACCCGGCGACACAACCATGGCCACCAAAGCCGAAGTCGAAAAAGTAATGCAGGGAGCCGGCGCCCGCGTCGTGAGGTAAGAGAATTCGACAACGATGCCCATGTTTCTGCAGCTCTCGTTACCAAAGATACCTCTCATCGAATTCAATGCCGCTCTTTATGAGAATATCGACGTATTCCTCCTGGAATGTCTTCCCGCTATGATGTTCTTTTTGATTTTGAATATATCGCTTTATTGTTTCAACCTCGGAACTGCCAACGGTAAATGCGCCATAACCATCTTGCCATCCAAACATGTTGTTTTGAATCTCTTCGTGAATCCATCGAGATGAGCCTGATTTAATATCCCTTAAAACATCCGCGAGGCAGTGAGTAGGTTTTAGATTAGCCAACAGATGCACGTGATCAGCAACACCACCAATAGCTTCCGCGACTCCCCCAAATCCTCGAATTATTCCACCCAAATAGCGATATAGCCGTGTTTCCCAAGAATCGTGAATCCAAAGGTGTCTTCCTTTGGTGCTGAATACCAAATGATAGCGAAGGCAAGAGTGTGTAGATGACATGGTCGTTGTCTCCCCCATGCTATCTAATGAAGACATCCCAGAATGAGCAATAAAATCGGCTGCTTTTTTAAGGCTTTCACTATATTTCTTACATCTGGTACCAGACACGCATTTTCAGGCCCGGAAGGCCTGCAGATAGTAGCTCCGGGCGCAAGCCCGGAGTTTGTGAAACAGTAAATATGAGCCCTGAAGGGGTGAAACATTAAACACCATAAATTAAAAACCATCGCCCCTGCCGGGGCTCCTCAACTGCCCATTGATTCCGGGGGCTTACGCCCCCGGCTACGATCTGTGGCCCCCTCCGGGGTCTATCTTCGGGTGCGAGCCCGGAGTCGAAACATCATTCACGACAAATAGCTAAATAGGGTATCCTGGATCACATTTATAGGGTCAGCACTAAGGAGGAAACATGGCTGGATTCAAATATGAAAAATATGTGGTCGCAAAACCCGCGTACGAGGTCATACCGAAGGAAGTAGTCAAAAATCGAATTCCCGCGATGACGCTCATGAGTGGAAATCTGGTGCCTGAGGCCAAGATGTATATCGAGACCGGATGGGTTCTGGGCATGCCGGATCCTAATCCCCATATCGGGGAGCATACGCACGATTTTGACGAGATCGTCATTCACCTGGGGACGGATCCCGGCAACCCCGAAGATCTCGGCGGCGAAATCGAAATCATGATGGATGGCGAGCCGGTTACGATCAACAGCACCTCGGCGATCTATGTTCCTAAGGGCGTGAAACACGGCCCGCTGACCTGGAAGAAGTTCACGAAGCCGCATCTGGAGTTTACGATCATGATTGGCGCGAGCACTCTGGCTGAGGCCGATCCGGGCGGACATGAAAAAGTCAAAAAGGAGAAGTGAGTCCATGGAAAGCTATGACACGAAATACATCGTAACGGAGCTGAAGACCGGCGTGGGCGATGCACCGTGGAGCCCGGTATTCTCAGAAAAGGAAGCCAGCCGAGTACTCGCTCTGGACGGCGACGTTTTCAAAGGCGCGTTTTACATGGAGACAGCGTGGTTCTGGCCGGGCAACTGGACGGAGAGCAAAGGGGAAGAGGGTACGGTAAAGGAACACAGCCACCCGTTTCCCGAAGCGCTCGGTTTCATCGGCACCGACCCGAACGACATCCACAACCTTGGCGGAGAGGTCGAACTGTGGATCGACGGAAAGCCGAATATCATGACCAAGAGCTTCATCGCCTTTCTCCCGGCAGGAACGAAGCATTGTCCCATGAAGATCCGTAGAGTCGACAGACCCATCTTCCATTTCACCTCGGGCATGGGCGGCTCTTACGGGTAAAGGGTTCACATTCGGATATCCTTTCGGAGTGCGACAGTTTGCTGCCGAACTCCGAAAGATGCCGGGACAATCAAATATATATTGGTTTGCGTATGGAGTTGCCTATGAGATTGGACGGAAAGGTTGCGCTTGTCACCGGGGGCGGCACCGGCATTGGGGAAGCGATTGCGCGGCGTTTTGTCGCTGACGGCGCAAAGGTATGTATCTCGGGCCGGCGCCAGGAATTGCTGGATCAGGTCGCCGCTTCCCTGCCCCCGGAATCGGTGGCAACCTGCGCGGGAGACGTTTCCTGCTATGAAGACGTCGAGCGCATGGTGCAGGCTGCGTTGGATCTTGGCGGCAAACTGAACGTCCTCGTGAATAATGCAGCGAAAGACCAGATCCCTCCGGCGAACGTTGTCGACCTTGATCCGGAGCACTGGCAAAAAGTGCTGGCGGTCAATCTCACCGGACCGTTCTTCACCATGAAAGCCGCTATTCCCCATATGATCCGGGACGGCGGTGGATCGATTATAAATGTGGCTTCCGTCGCCGGAATACGCTCGATTCCGAATATGCCCGCCTATGTTTCATCCAAAGGCGGACTGATCATGCTCACGCAGCAGGTTGCCCTGGACTTTGGACCTTCCCGCGTGCGCTGCAACGTGATTTGTCCCGGAGGCGTGAGGACGGAGATGATCGAGGGAGCGATGACCTCTTTTGCCAAAAAACTCGGGACGGACCTGGATGGGATTTTTGCACTTTTCACGAAGGACGTACCGCTCCGCAGGGTCGCAACCACGGATGAGATCGGCGGCATCTGCAGCTATCTCGCGAGCGACGATTCTTCATATATGACTGGAGTTGTGCTCCCCATAGACGGGGGCACAGCCATCGTCGATATTTCCGGCGCCGCGATCAACAATATCGTCAATGCAGCATCCTAGTGTAGTGCGTCCAACAGATCTTTACTTATAACGGGCATGAAATCGACGAAAACCCTTGTCAATCCAGCAAATCATATGTCAAGGGACTTCTGACGCACAACACTAGCAGTGATTTGCCTGGCTCCTCAGGTCGGGCTCCAACGTACAACCCTTCAGTTTACAGAACCTTAAACCACAGGCTGGCAGGGCGTTGCTCGGCGCGGGGATCGCGTTGGCTATCACCGTATTTTGCGATCCTGTATAGATCCCCCATTGTTATTGCACCAAAATGCCGGTACTGTTAGAGCGAGATTTCTAGAGTGATCTCCGATTCACCCTCAGATTCCGTACTTCGCGCCACTTCGTCGCTCTTGAACAAGGGAAAGCTATGCGCACGATCATCCGAAAAATCCGCGGATCGAGTATTCTGGTTGGTACGGCCGCGGGTCTCTTGGATGGCTCCATCAAAAGAACATTCCTATGAACGTACTTCTCGTTACCAAGAACCCGCGGGATGCCGGAATCATCGAAACTGAACTAGCGAAACGGATACCCGGACTGCACATCGAAACAGCCCGGGATGTTCCCCATGCCATCCGCCGGCTCGCATCCCCAGGCGGCTTCAGCGCAATGCTTCTGGATGCCGCACCGCACGAAGCCGATTCGATTGCCCTGATACAAGCGGCGCACGCGGAAGCCGGATCCACCGCGGTTATCGCCCTGGTCGCTGCGACCGATCCCGACTCCGGAACCCGGCTGGTGAACTCGGGGGCGGACGATTATGTCGTCCGAAACGCCGGCTTTGTCAACAGCCTCGCTGCGGTTCTGCGCCGAGCATGTTCCGGCGCGCCGCGGATTCTCTACGCCATGGGCGACGTCGATTCCACCGCAGGGCCGGACCGGCGCTCGGCAAAGCCGCTTACAGCCGCCGCAACCCGTGTTCTGGTCCGCAATGGCGAAGAAAGTCCCACCGGCAGACATGCCGATCGAACCGATGCGGACGCGGAGGAGAACCTGCCTGATGGAGAAGCATTGAGTTATCTGATGGAAAAAGCTCTGCGGGAGACGGACGCTCTCTCCCTGGACGTCCCGCTGCCCGAATCGACATTGGAGCAGCCGATCATCGAGACAGAATCGCCGAGGCCGAGGGAGCACAATCTCGAGCAGCAGTTGCAGGCAGTGGAAAACGAAAATGCGCGGTTACTACAAATTTTGCGCGAGCTCGAGATTCAGAATGTCGGTAAGACCGAGGAACTCCAGCGCAAACGGGAGCAATGGAGCCAGTTTCTCCTCGCGTTGAACAGGAAGTTGACGGCTATAGAAAACAGGCACGCTGGACTCGAGCGGGCCGTACACGAAGAAGAACAGCAGAAGCTGAAACTGGCGGAGGAGCATGCGGCGGAAATGTTGTGCTCTGAAAATACCCGGCATGCATGGGAGGAACGGTATCGGGGTGCGGCAGAAGAAAACGTACGGTTAAAGGACGCACTGCAGGCGGCGGAAGCCCGGATCGCAAACGGCCTCGAACAGCATCGGTTGGAAACGGCACAATGGGAATCGCAACGACTGGCAACGGAACAACGGGACCGTGAACTCCAGGAGAGAATTGCGCTAATGGAAAAGTCCAACGGCAGGCTTGAACATGAGCGCCGCGAACTGCGGAACCATGCGGACGCGATGGCCGAAGAATTGCGCCGCCTCATCGAGACGCATGCCGAATTGATCGGAAAATTGGCGAAATAGCGCGCAACCTGGAACCTGCAACACTGTTCTCAAAGCAGTCCCTCATGCGTCTGTGGCGCACCTCGTGACGCACGAAAATGGACCGCCTATGATGATTCAGTCGCGATGCTGATACCGATCACGATGCCGAATGGTGTAGTTTTTGTTATTTTCGAAACAGGAAACCTTATGTACGAAAGCTTCTTTGGCCTGAAAGAAAAGGCCTTCAATTTGACACCGGATCCTGACTTCCTGTTTCTCAACAGCCGCACAAAAAAAGCGTTCGAGGATATTCTGTACGGCATTGAACGCCGTGAAGGTTTCGCCGTTGTGATCGGAGATGTGGGTACCGGCAAAACCACGCTATGCTGCTCGCTGCTGGAGAGAATCGAGGGCAAAAAGAACATTTTCACCGTGCTGATACAAAACCCGATGCTGTCGGAACTGGACATCCTGAGATCCATTCTGCAGGACCTCGGAGTTCCACAGAGGGTTGGCGCCGCGTGGAAACACGACATGACCAAAAAGGAACTGATCGACTGCCTCAACACATTCCTGTCCGAGAACGCGCGAGATAACATCTTTACGGTTTTAATCATCGACGAGTCGCAGAACTTGTCCCTCCAAATGCTCGAACAACTTCGGCTGTTGTCAAACCTGGAGACCACCAAGGAAAAACTACTTCAGATCATATTCCTGGGACAGCCCGAGCTGGACCAGAAGCTGATCCGATTGCGTCAGTTGAATCAACGCATTTCCGTTCGGTTCGAAACCCGGCCCCTGTCCCGGGAGGATACGGGGAAATATATCCGCCACAGGCTGGCGATCGCCGGAGAAAACCACAAGGTAAAGTTCGGGCCGGGAGCGCTCGATGCCATCCACGAGCATTCCAGGGGATATCCGAGACTCATCAATCTGATCTGCGACCGGAGCCTGCGGGAGGCCTGCAATGAGCGATCCTTTGTCGTAACCAAACCGATGGTTCGCAAGGCATCCCTCAGCCTTGCCGGCGCTCGCAAGGGCCCGCTGAAATCACGGTTGAGGTGGGTTCCATGGGCTGCCGCAATTCTCGTGATCCTGTTGGCAGCCTCATCATTGATGTTCTGGATTGCGAACCGCAGCACCTCCGTCGTGGAATCTCCCGCGGTTGTCACGCAGAAGTCGACCGATTCCCCGGCTCGAGAACCGGCGATGGATCCGGCGCCGCAGACGCCGCCGCAAATGAGCGAACCTTCTCAGTCGGATCCAGCGCCGCCGCCGAAAAGCACGGCAACAGCGGAGTACCTGCTGCAGGTTCACTCTTTTCACGAGCGCGACGTTGCCGATCAGGCCTTAGAGGAACTCAGGGCGCTGAACCAGTCCGCGTACGTAGAATACCGGGCTGTCGAGGGAGGCAGAGGCTGGTACGGCGTCTTTGTTGGACCGTTTCGCGACCTCGCGACTGCGCAGCGCGTCGATTCGGAGATACGCGCGGCGACTGGCGCGGTGCCGGTTCTGCGCCAGCGCGCCGGCCGGAGAGAAAACATCCCGCCGCAATGATCCGGAGACAGGTTCCGGACGGTGGAGTGGCGTGCAAACACATTAATCTTGCCCGATCCTGGAAATATTGCTAAAAGAGTTGCCAGGTATTGCCAGAGGTGAAATGAGCCGACCTGCAGATGTGGATAGGATGATATCCGGTTTTCTTTCGGAGCTGGACACTCTCTCCGACTCGCTGGGATTGATGCCCGACAGAGCCGCCGATGGGCAATCCGTCAAGGCTCAGGATCAGGCGCCCGAATCGAATGGAATTGCGTCCGAAGAGGCCGAATCCGCCACGAACCCGGACCGGGAAGCGCCATCCCCGGCGATTTCCAATGGCGTGCCGCGCCGCAACATCGATATCCTGTTGATGACGGACAACCGATATAACGAAGGCGCGAAGCGAAACCGGGATGAATTTTTCCGGATGGCGAGCGCCCTCCAGGATGTCTTCGCCTCCGCTTCTCCTCGGCACGGTCAAACCCTGCGTGCGGGGCCGGCTTTGTGCCGGCTGCGCTGCTCCATCTCCTGGCTGCCCGTCACAACATGGATTCGAAAACTTCTCGGGCGCGGCTCCAGCCAACCCGCAGACAGTTGAGGGTCCCGGCTGTGCGCTGCCGTAGATGGTGTCTGCCGCCGACTCCATCATGAGGCAGGGCCGCGTTTCTCACAGATCATATTCCTTTATTTCGATGGCGCTTTGAATGCCCAGTAGAGTGCAGGCGTTATCGTAAATCTGTTTGACGATCTTTTTCGATTTTTGAAGTTCTTCGATTCTCTGTTTGGCCCGAATCACCTCTTCGCTGAGCTGCTTATCCAGTTGATCCAGTTCATCCCTGGCCACCTTTTGCATCGTTTCGTATCTGGTCTTCTGATCATTTGTCATAGGCTTTTCCACTTAAACACAATGGATACGCGTGATCGGCTGGGTACAGGAACGCCGTTGACGGACGCCGGCCTGAACTTCCACTTCAGGAGGGCATCCTCGGCCGCCGCGCGAAACAGCGTGGGACCTGTAACCACATCCGCGCGTACCACATCCCCCTTTTCATTGATATAGGCGTCCAGTTCCACGGTTCCGTCCACCTTTTGTGTGCGGGCAATCGTCGGATACTCCGGCAACACCTTGACAAGAACCTGCGACGGAACCGGGGGCGCTATCGGCGCACGGGGGCTCTCCGGTTTTGCCGCCGCATTTTTTGCGTCCGCATTCTGCGCGGGCTCGCGCGGCGCCGTTTCCCGGGCGAACTCAACCGCGGCGCTGTCGGCCTGCTGCCCGGCATTCTGCAGTTCCCGCCCGCCTGCCGGCGGAGAGCCTGTACCTGTGGCCGCACGTTCCGGTGACGATGTCACGGGCGGGAGCACGACTGCGGCAGGGTCGTTTTGCGGGCGAGGCTCTTCCTGAATTTTCCGCGGGAGAGCCTCAGAAATCATTTTGGTCGGCTCCGCCGGGCGTTCGATTTGCATGCCCGGAGAAGGGTCGGGCCTTGAGATATTACTCTTCGCGTTGGGCGGCACAGCTGCGTTCAAAGGGGATTTCGCAGCAGCCTGCGTCTGAATCGCGGCGCTATCCGGACGGGTCGACCGGATCTCCGTCTTGGGAAACACTGCTGAGGACTCTCCCTGTTCCTTACGCGGCACAGCTCCTACGATTACAGCGCCGGGCTGAATTACGGAACCGGCCGGGTCCTGGGTATAGGCTTCCGGCGCCGGAATCTTCTTATCTGTTTGGAAGAAGTAGAGAACTCCCCAAATTATCGCCAGCATGGCCGCCGGCAAAACCAAAAAGGTTATTTTTAGCCTACGATCCCCTCGCTGAGAGACAACGGTGGCTCGGAGAGCGTCCAGATTTTTCCAACCATATTCCCCAGCGGCGGGAGAAGCGCCGGCACGGGCGGGTTTCGCTGCGGGCGGCGATGCAGCTACAGTCGTAGTCTGCACTTTTTCTGCGGCAGGCGCAAACGGAAGCACCGGTCCAGAATTCTTTTTTTCTGCAGCCGGACTCCCAGCGGATCTCAGGTGCTCCAATTGGCTCAGGGGTTTCTCAGCTTTGCCTTCCCCTCCCGCTGAATCGAGCTTCGATCCGGAGTCGAACGCTCCATTCCGCTTCGCCGGAGGAGGCATTTGCTGGATCGAGGCGGCGCCTGCAGAATCGTCGCGCGGCTGCATTTCAGTAGCAATGTCCGTGAGTTCGTTCAAAAAGCGAGATACCAGAACATCAACACCGTCGGGCTTGAGGCCGGCCGGTTTGGGGTTTCCAGGTGCGTTTTTTTGAATCTCACGACCAACTTCGGTTCTGGCTGCCATGATTGCCTTTGCAAGGGTAAATTATTCCCTGAATACCGGCTGCCTGAATAGCGATTCGAAGTACTTGAGGAGTAAACCGGACCTATTTGTTGCGAGCGATGGTAATTTAGCCCCGGCGCTTCCTCAAGTCAATCGTATATGAGTAAGCGCAGACAGGTTTCTTTTTAAATCATGGCATTGTGAAGCGCCCCGGATTTCGAATCAATCCGACGGGCCGGGCAATCGGCTTGGCGATGATGCTGACAAGTCATATAACTCGGTCGATTTTCGATCGCTACAACACAACTGTCATGGATCTTACAAACGTTGCGGCGAAGCTGGACGCTTTTTCGCGGTTGAAGGCAACAGTGAAAAACACTCCACATCCAAAATTAGCATTATTGGATGCTAGTGACAGGACCCCTGTGTCCGGAATGGACCCTTGTGAAGTGGTACGCCTGGCGGGATTCGAACCTGCGACCTTCGGTTCCGGAGACCGACGCTCTATCCATCTGAGCTACAGGCGCATACCGTGAAATCTCAATGAACATCTGAAGATATGTTGCGGGCATAAGCTACCATTTTTCCATCGCCTATGTCCATAATGGGAACTCAAATATATCCATGGCTGCGGCTTATTGAAAAAGTGAAATTCTAACCTGACACCATTTCCCCCCCGCAACATACAGTCTAAACATAAGCATTATTATATGTCCGGATGTGAAATCTTTCCCAAACAGAATCGACAGGCTTAATACAACCTCGGGCAAGACACTGCAACCAGAATCAAGACTCCTGCATGAATGCGTATGCCATGGAATTTCGGTCCAATAAATTATTGGCGCACCCGTCCTTCGCCTTTTATCCAAACCGGCGTTTATTTCCCATGCAGAACTTCAGTTGTCCTAGCCGCATTCAATCCAATTCGGGTTTTTGCTAATGACAGGAGGGTGTAGCACGGATTATATTCTCCGCTGATGTATTTCATGGATAAATTCCAATTACGACGCGCCGAACGGGATTAGAACCATTAGGAGAAATCCGTAGTTTACCTAATGCGTCGTATCAGACGCGATCATTAGAGTAATGGCTTAAACCTGTGAAAGGAACGGAGGGCGGAATGATGAAACGAAGTACGTTATTCATTGTTGTGGCTGGTATCTGTGCAGTTCTTGTGGTCTCAGCGCTGCTGCTGTGCGTTGCTCAGGATAAAAACGCGAAACCGGCAAAGGGTAAGTTCATTCCTTCTCCCGTGTTTTCCCCACCCTATCCGCCGCTGCCGCACCATTTTAGCGACGTGAAAACCATTTAAATCCTGTGCCAGGCTCCCAAAGGGGCGATCAAACGGGCGCTGATGCAGCCTCTGGAACCGAGTGGCGACGCCGATCTGTTTGTCCTGCTGCTGGGTTGGACGGGCGACGTGGAGAAGGGCGGATATAACGTCCACGAGATCGCGATTAATGCCCCGGTTCAATGGAAAGGCAGGGGCGGCAACACAACTCTGATCGAATATATCGACAGCGATATGGGGCTGCTCGCCGGCCGGGAACCCTATGGATGGCCGAAGAAGATGGCAGATATAACCTGGACTCAGACTGCGACGGGTTGGACGATCACCGCAAAGAAGCTGAAAGACCAGGGCAGCATTCCGCTGATGAAAATCGAATACAAGATATCCAAATCCACCCCGGCGGTGAAATGGCCGGATATGGGCCCCATTTACCTGGTAAGGCGCACTCCCAACGCTTCGCTCTCGACTCCGGCCATAGGCGAGCTTATATGCCTTGGATGCAATGTCCCTAAAGCCAAAGGTCAGTACTCCTTTGGTTATCCCGGCCGGACCGAAGGATACAAAAGGTTCCGCCACGGTTCAGTTCTTTGACGGTCCCCATGACCCGCTGACCTTCTTTGGCCCGATCAAAGTGCTCGATGCGAAAATGAGCGTCATAGACGGCGCTATGGGTGGTGGCGGGCTGGGTTTAGGCGAAGTGCTAGCCAAATGGGAGGAGTAGCCTCTCGGGCTACTGGAGTTCTTCAAGCCCAAATAAGGAGAGGGGCAGGAATTTCATAATTCCCTGCCCCTTCGAGGATAATGGATAGAAGTGATTGCCTTCCCAGTTGCCGATTGATTACGCGCCCTCCAGGCTGATCGTTCCAAATAATTCAAGAGATGCGGGATCGGGCAAACTCAGGGCGGCAAGCTACAGACTGTAAATCGAGGCACTACTCGACCCGAAATTGTAATGTAATTTTCCTTGAGATGTTTTGGGAATAACCAGGGAGAACAGAAGCATCTTTTCTCTTCAGCAGATTAATTGGCGACCCTCGATCGGGGATCCAACTTTGGCAGGTTGGATAACCCTCATAACCTATTTTGTAGCGGCCGCGGCCTCACGTCCGCTTCTGATTATTATCCCAGGGGGGTGGGGGTGGATGCTCTGACTGGAATGGATCGCGCAGGGCTCTAAAGCAAATTTCGTTATTCGTCCACGATCAAGTCAGCCAGCTCTAGGCCGACCGCTTTGGCTAAAGCTTGGATCTTCTTCGGCGACCCTCTCCCTCGCTTCAAAATTGCAGACACGGTAGCCCGGTGAAGTTTGGAGTTATTAGCAAGCACCTGCTGTGTCCAGCCACGAATCAATCGCTCCCTGACAATGCGATTAAGATCATAATGCGCAGTGGACTCCTGCGGCGCGCTCAATTTGCCTCCAAGCTCATAGAGATCCCGGCAAATTTCCTCCAGTTTCTCTCCTAGGTCTGCAATTTCTTCCTTCAGCTTTCCTTGAGCGTCTGCACTTGCGTCTTTCAACTTTCCCTGCAGCACCTGAAGCTTCGTCAGTATAATAAAAAGTCGTCCCTTTTCTTGTCTGTCCATAGGCAGTTTGATCCGTTGGCCTTCTTCTGCTCCCTGTTTTCTCTCCATTTTTTGAAAGCGAAACTAGCTGGATTTCAAATATATGGAGCTATCAATTATTCATATCGTCCCGTAGCCTGGGTGGAGATAGGAAATTGTCTGCTGATTGCCCAGATTCAATAAGGCATTACGGCGATACTTTAATGTTGCAGGAGAACTATTGACTATAACCCTGTGTTGGATGTAGGAATATAGTCACACGCACAATCACAGGAACACGCGCAAGCCACATATTGCTCTAGTTCCCGTTCCTCGCTCCGCTTCCCGCATTTTCCTTTAGGCCTCAACCAGCATCCTATGGGAGGAACGTTTCACATGCGTAAAGTAATGCTTTTTCTCACCGCGTTTGCATTAGCAGGGTCGCTGTGGGCAGCCGATCCTTTTGTCGGAACATGGAAATTGAACCTAGCTCAGTCAAAGATCAATTCAGGTCCTCCGCCTAAGAGCGAGGTAGCCACATTTACAGCTCAAGAAAATGGTCTCAAGCTTGTAGTTGATGTCGTGCAGGCTGATGGAAAGCCCTTCCATGGGGAGTACGCTGCGAAATTCGATGGAAAAGATTACCCACTGAAAGGCTTTACAGATGCAGATATGATTGTAATAAACAAGATCGACGCGTTCACCTTTTATGAGCTGTTCAAAAAAGCGGGCAAGGAGGTTTATAGTGCGCGTCTTGTCGCATCCAAGGACGGGAAGACTTTAACTCGCATTTCAAGCACAAAGAATGCAAAGGGACAGGATGTCACCGACACTAGCGTTTATAAAAAGTAGTTAGGTGAAAAACTTGGCCGGGGAGGCATGGGCGAAACCTAACGGTTAGATGTTATTGGCTTTTAATATTGTCGAAGGCAGGAGGACTGCAATGAGGCATCTGACGGCAATCGTCACAAAGCACATTCTGTTTATTCTTTTTTCCTTTGTCTTCTCCATTCCGTTCTTACAGGCAGAGGACTTCTTTTTCGATTCCGCCGGAGTAAAAATCCGCTACATTGTGGAAGGCAAAGGGGAGCCGGTGTTGCTCATCCACGGTTTCGGCGTCGACATTCAAGACCAGTGGGTTACGCCCGGTATCGTCAAAGGGCTTTCGGACACTTTCCAGGTTATCGCTATCGATATTCGCGGCCACGGAAAAAGTGACAAGCCACACGATCGCAGTTCTTATGGAATGAATATGGTGGAGGACCCCATACGCCTGCTCGATCACCTCAAGATTCGGAAAGCACATGTGGTGGGCTATTCGATGGGGGGCCGCATTACTATGGCAATCCTGGCAAACCATCCGGAACGTTTGCTCACAGCGGTGTTGGGCGGAGCCGGATGGAATCCGCCCGGACAGGATGAGGTGGGCCTGCGAATGCTGGCAGATTCCCTGGAGCAGGGCAAAGGAATTGGACCGCTGGTTCAGGCTCTTACTCCTGTTGGAGCAAAGCCGCCCACTCCCGAAGAAATTGAAGTGGTCAACAAATACTTCCTCGCGAAGAACGACGCGCTGGCGTTGGCTGCCCTGATACGCAATTTCCCTGCCTCGCCGACCGAAGCTCAAGTCAGGGCCAACAAGGTTCCCGCACTGGCATTGATCGGCGAAGTAGATCCGCTGAAGTCCGGAGTGGACCGGCTCAACGGTCTCATGACCAATCTCAAGCTCGTGGTGATTCCAGGGGCGAATCACATGACGGCTCCAAACAGTCCCGAGTTCATCAAGAATCTCAAAGCATTTCCTCCGAGCATTCTGTCGCGAGCTCAGGAAAAACAGCTGAAGAAATGAAGCTCGAACCTGGAATCAAACTCGGCCCATACGAAATCCTCGCCCTCATTGGCTCCGGGGGAATGGGAGAAGTGTGGAAGGCGGCAAAAATGCCATGATTCCCTTCCCTTTTCCTGACACTCTTCCTACAAGCCTGAACGTTTGGTTGAGCTACTACAGATAATATGAAGTTGTAAATGTTTGCAGAAAACAGCAGTTAAGGAATGGTGCACCCGGCCCGACTCGAACGGGCGACCTGCGGATTCGAAGTCCGACGCTCTATCCAACTGAGCTACGGGTGCGCTCTGTAGAATCAATACTTTACCGTTAAATCGTTTAATCAGCAACAGCACATTTGCCTCTAACTACCAAAATTAACTCGCCTTCTTTAATACCTGGAGCGCTTTGTGACACGCTTCATCCGGCTTACGCTTGGTGTAGAACTTTTCCGTTACCGCCATGCTTGAATGACCCAGCAGTTCCTTGATGTCTTGAGCGTCAAGTCCCAGAGTGCTTAATTGAGTAGCCATCGCTGGCCGCAGATGCTTAACTGTAACCCAAGGATACCCTGCCTCTTTACGGGCATTCTCCCACGGTTTTCGACAATCCCGCCAACGGTTTTTTGTCTCTGGATTGTAAAAAACATACCGACACCCTGCCAGTGGAGCAATAGCATCAAGCGCCTCCATCGCCAAATCAGAAATGGGGACTATGCGAGCTTTCTTACCCTTGGTTATAAAAAATGTGATTTGCCTTTTTTCACGGTTAACTTGGACATGTGTCAGACTGAGGATTTCGCCTCGCCTTGCTGCCGTTTGCCAAATCAATGTAAAGACTGGCACAAAAATTGGAGGAAGCTTTGCAAAAATCGCTTTAATGATTTCAGACGTAGCTTCTTGCCGAGGACAAGGTTCTTCCTTTAGTTTTTCATATTCGTCGAGAGGATTCTCCTTTAAGTAGCCTCGCTTTTTTGACCATGCCATGAGATGACACAAACAGGCAAGCCCCCTATTTATACTTGCAGGCTTAACTTCATCATTTCTACTGGCTGCATATTTATCAGCATGGGAAATCCCCAGGGCGCTAATCGGGAGAGTCCCCCATCTGGATTTAAAGTCATTGAGAAACCTCTGCTTGCCTCGGATATCCTTGTTATGGATTTTTACCCATTTCTCAAGATACTCGTCGCATACAGCAGCAAAAGTACTGAAAAGTACCTTTTGACTTCCCTTTTGCAACAAGCAATGAGCGAAGAAGTTGCCAAGTACCATCCAAAATCGCAAGTTCTGTTCTTAACGCCAATTCCCTGCCATTCTTTTCGTCGGTTACTCTTACCCGACTGCGAGAGTAATCTGGCCAATTGATGTCAAGAACTAGCTTCCCTTCGTGCATTGTAATTCTTACCGAATTGTGTTTGTGATTGCCCATCTTAATTCCTTTCAGAACCAAGACGAACCCTTCCTGACGACATGTTAGCACAAGGAAGGTTTCGTAGGTACTCATCCAAGTCTGTTTTGAGAGAAAGGCGCCTCGTTCTGCCTGGATGAAATCGGCGTGGAATTATTCCGTCCTCCACAAGCTTGCGGAACTCATGAGTCCAAAGCATCACGTATTTTGCAGCAGTCTTTTCGTACATAACAGCTTGCGCTAGCGGTACAGTACACGCATATCGACCGCCGGCATGAATGCCATTTTTTCAACGCTCTAACCCTTTATGCTTGGGAATACCTTTGTCAGGACTTTGCCTATGCTTTGCCTGGTATTTTGCTCCTTGCCGATTACGCTATTGAGCTGGGAAAACAGTTATTAGGCCTTATCGACCTGCTAATCTTCATCCAGCTCAGCGATAAGCTGATCAGATCCATCGTTTCGTGCCGTCTATGAACTTCCATGCCAGGAAATCTGGGGTGATTATTGACCATTGACGCACCCCCCTTATCGGGATGCCTTTTTTCTAATATCGTCCGAGAAAACCACACCTCGTCTGTGTCTCCCCGTAGGATATTTCGGGCTGTCTAGGCGTCGTGCGAATCCGGTTTTTCGCTTCTCTGCCTTCATGATCTTCACTCGGTCGCACGGAACTGTGAATGAGACATAGCCCCACGGGTTCTCCTGCTGGTCGAGCTTGTACCCCTGCTTTTCCATCTTCCTTATCATCCGGGGATCAGCCGTGCAGATGTCCCATTCCTTGCTTGAGGCGTTTCCGCGGATTATGGTTTCCATTTCTTCGCGCGTTAGTTTGAAGTCACTGCTCATAATCTTTCCTTGAGTCCCAGCTTATAGAGATCCAGTTGTCGTGCGCTTTCAGATACGGATCTTTCAGTTGAACGGAAACACCGGCAACGGATTTTCTATCCTCTGTTTGTTTCAGTTCTATTTTCGGATCCATTCACTTTGCCCACGCTTTGTCATATCCTCAACCGACTATTTCCAATGCCAATCCATGCCTTATCTGCATGGCGCTATCGTGTACGTGGATTATTCACAGGTGTTCCGAATACCAGACAGAGCCTGCAATTATTTTTGTACTGACCCCTGATTCATTTTTAAGGAAGAGGCATAAATGGTCCAATCATCATGCCATTCATAATTTCCTCAGCTGTTGAGAACATAGCGAAGGCGGGCGTACTGCTACATGATTGCTCAACTTTTGCTCAAGAAATGCTCCACTTTTGCACAAGTTTTGCTCCATTTTTCAGCTGCGGTGCGGTTGCGTTTATTCTTACCTTTCATAATAGGAAATATCCATACCTGATGAGGCATAGGTATAGACTAGCCGTACTCTCTTCCCGTGCGGACCTATATGACCAAAAAACAATCCAAAATTCTAAGATCCACATGTTCCTGTAGTGGAACATAAAGGAGTGGCGGATTGCTGAGCGATTTTCGTGGTTTATCTGCTGCGAGGAGAATGATTTAGTTTGGCGGACAAATCAGTGTGCGTGCCCGCCAATTGGCGGACAGGATAATTTGGGATTTTCAGTGACATTTTGCGCACTCCGCCAGGCTGGCTCGTCGGGCCGTGTTTTGTCCAGTTTTCCAGAGTGCCGTATATGGACCGCGCTCCCGGTTAACCGTGATAAGGAGTATCCTTAAATGGTTTGAAGTTAACAAGCTATGCGCGCCCATGGTATAAAATAGTGAATGGTTATGGGAACAATCTGGAGGTTTGCATATGAGTATTGAGGAGCTTAAGGACGAGGCCCTTAGATTAGGTCCGGAGGGCCGTGCATATCTCGCCCGCGAGTTGCTTGCAAGCTTAGACGAAATGTCCGAAGCCGAGATCGAAGAGTTGTGGTTGCAGGAGGCCATGCATCGGGATGAGGAGCTGGATAAGGGTACAGCTCAATCCTATCCCCCAGATGAAGTGTTCAACCGCGCCCGAGCTCGCCGCAAATGAGCCGACGGATATCGATCCACGAAGCTGCTGAGATTGAGCTCAACGATGCTGCCGATTTTTACGACATAGCTTGTCCGAATCTTGGCAGCGTTTTTATCGATGAGGTTCAGCGGACAATCGGGAAAATCTCTGAATTTCCAGATGCGGCGCCGATCGCGCGAGGGCAAATCAGAAATAAACCCGTTGCGAAGTTCCCATACTTAGTAATCTATTCCGTCCACTCAAATGAAATCAGGATATTGGCTATAGCTCACCAGAAAAGGCGTCCATTCTACTGGCGGGGTCGCCAATAATTGCATTCAATATTCCATGTCCCCTTGCTTGAGGCCGAGACGTACTGGACCCAGCCGCTCGTATAGCTTTGCCAAGCCGAAGTCGAGCAGCTTCACCGTGCCTTCGTCAGTGACCATGATATTTCCGGGTTTCAGGTCAGTGTGCGTGTCCGCCAATTGGCGGACACTTAATACAGAAGGAAATCCCCCCATTTGCATGCTCCTGTATTGCTTTGATACCTCGCAGAAATTGAGTTGAAACAATGAGTAGAACTCGAGAATTCAATAAATTTATAAATTTGTCGTAGTCAGTTCCCGTGGATATGCTAGTCTCTTCCATAATCAAATAGTCTATTTGTTGAATTAGCACCTTGCGGGAGCGACGACATGGCAACTCGACTCTTTTGCTGTTTTGTGCTTCTCAGCTCTTTGTGGCCTGTAGCGCAGGTAAGATCTCAGGAAGCTTGTCCGGTTCCAGCCTATACACAGCCGGCAAGAACGGCAAATATCTTCAGTGAGCAGCAGGAGAATGATCTTGGAGATGCTGTCGGGGAAGCATTGCAGCGCAGTTATCGAGTCATTGACGATGAAGTGACAACAAACCTTCGAAGGATTGGACAGAAATTATTGTCGCAGCTGCCGCTGTCCGACCTTCGTATCCAGTTCTATCTGGTGGATTATCCGGAAGCAAATGCTTTCAGCTTCCCCGGAGGTCATGTATATGTCTCTCGAAAAATGGTTGCATTTTGCCGTAATGAGGATGAGCTTGCCGGTGTTGTAGCGCATGAACTTGGCCATGTCATTACAAGGCATTCTGCGATCGATTTTACTTTTAGGTTAAAAAAAGTGCTTGGGATTACTGCTGTTGGTGATCGCAAAGATATTTTTGAAAAATTTAACCAATACAATGACAACGTTTCACGGAATCCCGGGATTCTCAGAGATATCGTTTCGATTGAAGATAAGCAGATTGTTGCCGATCACGTGTCACTATATCTCGCCAAACGCGCAGGATATGCGCCGGAAGCTGTTGTCCAGTTGTGGGATCGCCAGAACGAACTGGGAGGGAAAACGGGGAGCAGCTTGAGTGATTTTTTCGGCATTACAAAACCGGAACAGAAGCGCCTGCGAGAAATGCAGCGCCTAATCGAGCAGCTCCCGGCCGCGTGCTCCGGACCGAGACCTGACAGCACAGCTCAACAGTTTGAGGAATGGAAAACAGCTGTCATAGAGTACTCCGGTCTTGGGCACAAAGAATCGCTTCCTCATGCCGAATGGAAACGGGAATTGAGGCCGCGCCTTCGCGGCAACATTACTCACATGCGGTTCAGCTGGGATGGCAAGTACCTTCTCGCCCAAGACTCCTCCAGCATCTTTGTGCTCTCGCGCGAACCCTTTAAATTCCTTTTTCAAATCGAGGCGCAAGCCGCTTTCCCTGCGCAGTTCACTCCGGATTCTCGATCCATTGTCTTCCACACGCAGGGATTGCGCGTCGAAACCTGGAATATTCCGGAAGAGCGGCGAACGGATTTGCAGGAATTGGCCATACGTTACGATTGTGTTAACACCAAACTATCTCCCGATGCAAAGCATCTGGCCTGTATGGATACGGAGCGCAGACTCACCATTTTTAGCGTTGCGGAAGGGAGCCAGGTTTTTCAGAAAAATGCCAATGTAACAAGTGTAGTGAACCAAGTCGCTGCTTTTGGACTTTATTTATCCTTGCTGCTGAACTCCAGTCAGCTTGAATTCAGTCCTGATGGGCGATACTTTCTGGGAGTAGATGCTGCACGAACCCAAACTTATTCCTATGACTTTATCGAGAACAAACCTATCAAGCTGCCCGATTCCATTACCAGTCGAATGAACCACAATTTTGCTTTTATGAGCGAAAACCGTTTTGTCGGTGTTGCAGGCAAATTGGGTGTAGATTCCGCAGTTGTTCGTTTCCCCTCTGGAGAGGTGCTCCACAAATTGCAGATCGGATTGTCAACAATGTATCCGGCGACCAAAGGAGACTACCTCATTATGAGGCCCATCCAAAAATATGCCGCAGGTGTTATGGATTTAGCACAAAATAAAATATTCATGGCCAGTAACGACCCGGCCATAGATCTGTACGATAAAACATTTGTTGCGGAGCGCCAGGATGGAGTGCTGTATCTTTTTCAAACGGATAAAGAGGTAGCCCTGGGGAAAGCAGAGTTGCCACAAGGGTTGTTACCGCGGCCGACTGCCGTTTCTCTCTCCCATATGAACTGGTTGGCTGTTTCCGAAACTAGCCGGGGAGCAATCTGGGATCTACGCAAGGGAGAACGGGTTTTTCTTGCTGGGAACTTTCAGGGCGCACAATTCGCGGCTGACAATACGCTTATCATGGATTTGCCTAAATCCGGAGAGGAGAAGCCGGAGGATTCTGCGACTTGATCCCGCCGGTTCAAGCGTTAAGGGAAGCATTCCGCTTGCCAATGGTGAAATTAGCCAGGACGGCCTTTACTTGATAGAGTATCGTAAAGACCCGACCCTCAAGCTTCCTTACAATACTGTATTGGCGGTTTCAAGCTCCGAAACCGGCAAAGAGCTTTGGGCGCGCACTTACTCAAAAGGCTTGCCTTGGATAAATTGCAGCTCGGAGGACGATAAGGCAGTTCTCATATGGAGTGCCTCGTCAGAATTCGTTAAAGATGAAAGCAAAGCTAATCCGGAGCTAAAGAAAAAAATTGAATCTGAAAAAGAACGCGAGGGCGACTTCTACATTCATATCGCGCAAGCATCCACAGGGAATCTAATCGGCAAGGTATATGTGGAAACTGGCAGAGGATCTTTTCGCCCTCGTTGGGCTGAAGCGGCAGGCGACTATTTGACCCTATATGATAGCAAAAACCGCCTTCTGATTTATTCCATCTCGAACGGCAAACGTATTGGCCAGCTTTTTGGATCGAACGGCAGCATTTCTCCGGCTAACCGGCTGTTGGCCGTGGAGAATAAGATCGGTGTTATCACGATTTATTCCCTGCCATCAATGGAGGAGGTAGGCAAACTTGTATTTGCACATCCGCTTGCTTATGTGAAGTTCAGCAAAGATGGGAAACACCTGTTTGCGCTAACCAACGATCAATCCGCCTACTTTTTTAGCACCGAAACTGTAATTTTAAAGAAAGCTGGAGATATTCAAGCAGAGAAAATCAGTCAGGAAAATTCTATAGGATTATAGTGCCCCACTTATTACGCATATCCTACAGTGAAAAGAAAGACTTTCCGAAAGTTTGCTTGGCTAGTGATGTTCCTGACCTAAGTCTAAATTCCAATCCATAAAAACGTACTTTAAAAGCCATCCCAATTCATGGTTTTGGAGTGTGTCGCTACTACCAAAATTACTACCAAAATTGATGCCCAAAGTGTAAGTTTTTGCTGTCTAACGGTTTAAAGCAAATTAGGAAGGGTCCGTCTAGGCTACTGAAAAATATATCATTAACGGTTTGGTCGCTGATTAGTACGCGATTGATCCTGAGGCATGCGCCTGATTCGAAGTCCGACGCTCTATCCAACTGAGCTACGGGTGCACTCTGTAGAGCCAATACTTTACCGTTAAATCGTCGAATCATCAACATCACATATTGGCCACAGCCACCAAAATCAACTCTCCTTTGCCGGAAAAATGATGCCCCAGTAAATAAGAGAAGCGCCACGGCTGGCAAAAGAGTGAAAGACTGATAAGGCAAAGTGAAGCCTGCCGCTAATACGGCGTCAACCAAGGCTGCCATTACAGATAGTCCGCTTGGAGACAATCCCGCGTGGCTTCATTCTGACAATCGACCGGCTGCGGGAACTTTTTTTCAAACAGGATCGTATCTTCTTATGTGCGGAGGATGAATAAAAACTCCGCGGGAGGATACAGACCATGATTTGCCAAAACTGCCAGAGAGATGCTGCTGCTTATTCGAGTTTTTGTTCTTTCTGCGGCGCGCCGCTGCACGTCCCAACCAGCGGGCCGTCGCGGACATCCAAACGCCTGATGCGTTCGACATCTGACAGCAAGATCGCAGGCGTATGCGGCGGCATCGCCGAATACTTCGATATCGATTCGACCATTGTCCGGCTGATCTGGGTACTGTTGATCCTATTGCCCATTCCCCTTGTGCCGGCTACCCTCGGTTACTTTGTGGCTTGGGTGATTATGCCTAAAGCTCCGCGGTTTACTCCAGCACCAGCCCAGCAACCGCCTGTGATAATCCCGAATTCAGCACAAACTGCGTAGTTCTGAGCCGTTGGCGCGACGCTTATCCAAATCAGGAATCAGCTAAACGTCGCGCTAGCGGCACTTCTTCCACCGCGTCAACAAGTGGCTTGGGGCTTCAGACCGAACAAGGATACGACCGCGCAGTCCTAACCACATGGTCGGGCTGAAGAGACTATCTCAAAACTGTTTTTGCGGGATCAAATCTATGGGGTGCTGACGATGCGCGGTATACATCGGGGTCGGGGTCGGTATCGGGGTTGAAAAAGATTAGTGCCTTCTTGTTGTGACGCCCATAAAAGCCGATTCCGATACCGATTCCGACCCCGACCCCGAGTATCGTGCCAGGTTTTGAGACGACCTCTTCAACCCGGACACTTTTCAACCATGATTGACAGCTCCTAAGCGTCGAGGCTGAACCCTCGAACCACATGGAATACGCAGGATGTTTTATTGCATCGCAACGGGGTTTTAACATTGGATAATGTCAGCTGAATGCTGACAGCCGATAGCTGAAAGCCGTGGACTGCGGCATCTGCGGGTACTCGAAAAATGAGGGGGTGGGGTGAGCGACGGGGTTCGAACCCGCGACCGCTGGAGCCACAATCCAGAGCTCTACCAGCTGAGCTACGCTCACCACAGTCAAAAATGCAGGCGAAATAATAGCATGACCGCGCCGGTCATGCCATGATTTAACTCGATTTTACCCGGCGCTTGCAGTTCCCAGCTGCCAGTGCCCCGTTGAAATCTTGTGTTTGAATCTCAATAAACCAAAAAACAGGAAACCTGTAAGCACCCAAAGCGGCAGCAAGCTGCCGAAGGCGCTCGAAACCTACGCAGGCGACGAGAATGCGCGCAGGGTATCGAGATAATATTCCGGCAGGCCGATATCGAAGCGCTGCCCATCGACCATCAAACCCAGAAACCCGTCTTCCTTACGCAACCGGTCCAGCGCCGAAGTCAGCTGAAATTCGCCCCGCTCGCGCACATTGTTTTTGATGTGCTCCTCCAGGTAATCGAAGAGCGCCGGCTTAATAATATACTGGCCGAAAACGGTCAGGTATTCTCCCTCCGGAAGCCCCGGCACACGCAGGTTGTTGCGCGCATAATCCGCGGTCGGCTTTTCGGCAAATTCGCTGATGCTCAGCAGCCGACTGCTTTCCAGCCATACGCCTGTTGCCGTGCCGAAATTCGCCAACTGCGCTTCCGGCGTGCTGCGCAATCCCAGCGTACTCACCCTGTATTGGTCGTAGGCGGCAATCAACTGCTGCGCGCAGGACACATCGGTGGCTGAGCGATACAAATGATCGCCCAGCATGAGCAGAAAAGGCTCGTTGCCGACCGCCTGGCGCGCGCAGTAGACCGCGTGCCCGAATCCCTCCTGCGTCGTCTGCGTCACAAATGAAACGCGGCGCCCGATTTCCAATATGCGCCGCGCGTACTCCTGGAAATGCCCGGGCAGTTTGTTGTAGTTCTCGATGGTGACCTGCTCCTGGAAGAACACGCGGAAATCGTCCAGATCCTGTTCCTGGACGATGAGTATGACCTCTTCAATCCCTGCACTCAGAGCCTCCTCCACGAGCAGCAGAATAACCGGCTTCGCGATGCCGTCGCGGTCGATGATCGGGAACAGTTCCTTCTTGGTTGCTTTGGAGGCCGGGAAAAGACGCGTGCCGAATCCGGCGGCCGGGATTACGGCCTTGCGCACCTTCTGCCCCGCCTGGAGGGTCAGCGGCAGGCAGGACATTTTCAAATCCCGTTCGACAATCTCAATCAGGGCCTGCTGATCCGAAGCGCTGCGGGCAATGAACTGAGCCGTGCCATCTCCCTGCGAGCCGACACCTTTGCCGCCCCAGATGTGCGGCTTGATTGGCTCGTAGTTCAAGACGCGGTGCAGCAGTGGCGCGGTCAGTTCTTCGGGGCAGGCGGGAACCGCATAGCGATCAAACCATCCCTGCGCTTCGACCATAATCTCGCCAACGCGCCGCGCATCCGATGCTTCCAGTGCCTCCACCGCTTGATGCACAATGCGCTTGTTGACCGGGCCGAACAATTCCTGAACGCCTCGTTCCATTTCGCTTTCGGCAAAAGGATACGCGCGGTTTAGCCGGGACAGGATTTCGAGCGTGTCCTTCTGACCGCCGAGGTCGACCAGCACCAGGTACATATCCTCGCGCACACGAAGCTCTTTCACATCGAGGCGATCGCTGTCATATGCCATCAGGATCGGCCGGTTGCCAAAAGCGCACCCCTGATCCATGCGCCCGCAGCGCGAAGGAGTTGTGATCTCACCGTTGTAGGCAAGCTCCATCTCGCCGCGCGTCGTCATCTTCAGGTCGTAGACGCGATTGAAGGCCCGCGCCGTCAACACGCAGACGGCAGCGCTGGAAGAGAGGCCTTTCCTCATCGGAAGATCCGTTTTGTAGTTGTCGATGACCAGGCCGCGCACATGATAATGAGTCTGCACCTGGTAGGCGACGCCGGCGATATAGCTCCAGAAGCCGCCCTTTTGGGCTTCCGCCAAGAGAGCTCCGGGTTCCATCGGGATTTCGTAAGGCCCGCTCCGCTCTCCTCCCGGAGTGGTGGAACTCAGGATCAGCGACGTTGCGTGCGGTTCGACATTGGCATAGATGCCCTGGTTTGTCCCAGTCAGCAGCGTGTATCCTTTTTCAATCTCAGAATTAATGCGGCGATGCCCGCCAGCCCAATCGGAATGCTCACCAAACAAACACACGCGCCCCGGAACAAAGATCTTCACAAAAGCCTCCTCTGGATAGCAGGTAATCATTGCGAATTTATGCGATTTCTCCCAAAATAGCTACGAGTTTGCATACGAGGCCATTCAACATGATTACGATGAAGTTCGGCGGGACATCCGTCGGAGACATTCCGCGACTACAGGAAGTCATTTCGATCATTCAATCGCATCTGGCAAAGCAACCGGTGGTTGTCGCTTCCGCAATGGGTGGTGTGACAGACACTCTCCTGGAAACGGCACAGCTGGCCATCCAGCGCGAAAGCGACCAGGTCGAAAACAACGTCGACGCGCTGCGGGAGAGGCATCTCCATGCAGCCAGCGCCCTGGTCCGGAATGAAAACCACAGGAAAGAGCTCATTCACAGCCATTCCCTTCTCTTCGATGAACTGCTGAACCTTTACAACGGCGTCGGCCTTTTGAGAGAGTTGAGCGTCCGCTCGCTTGATGCGATCGCGTCATTCGGCGAAATTCTCTCCTGCATGCAGATCGCGGCGATTCTGAGCGACAGTGGTGTGCCCGCGCAGTTCGTCGATGCCCGGATGCTCGTGCGCACCGATGCGCATTTCGGCGAGGCGGCGGTCGACTTCGCCGTGACCAACGAAAGCATACGCAGCTTTCTTATGCCGCTGGTAAACGCGAACGTGGTCCCCGTGGTTACAGGATTTATCGGAAGCACCCACGACGGCCTCACGACGACGCTTGGCCGCAGCGGATCGGATTACACCGGCTCGATTGTCGGCGCGGCGCTGGGCAGCGAAGAGATCTGGATCTGGACGGATGTCGATGGAGTGATGACCGCAGATCCGCGGCACGTGAAAGGAGCGACGGTCCTGCCGCAAATTTCCTATCGCGAAGCGGCGGAGATGTCGTATTTCGGCGCCAAGGTCATACACCCGAAGACCATGCTGCCCGCGATCGAAAACAGCATCCCGATCCGGATCAAGAACACGTTCAATCCATCGCATCCCGGAACGCTGATCTCGCGCGCTGCGAATTCGACCGAGCGCATCGTAAAGAACGTCACGTCGATCGATCACCTGAGCCTTGTGGCGATCGAGGGGAACGGGATGGTGGGTGTTCCCGGAATCTCGGCGCGCATCTTTTCGGCTCTCGCGCGCATGCATGTCAACGTCATGATGATCTCGCAGGCTTCGTCGGAGCACAACGTATGCGTCGTAATCCCTCAAAAGGACCGCCCCAAGGCCGTACAGGAGCTGCAGAGCGAATTTGAGGCGGACATTGCCCGAAAAATCGTCGACGCCATCAAAGTGCAGGATGGCGTATCCATCGTGGCGGTCGTGGGAGAAGGGATGCGCGGCATGCCCGGAATCGCGGGCAAGACGTTTTCAGCCGTCGCCCAGGCAAACGTCAATGTCGTCGCGATCGCGCAGGGCGCGTCGGAATTGAATATTTCGCTGGTTGTGGAGCAGCCCGATGCACGCAAGGCGGTGCAGGCCATCCACGACGCCTTTCACCTTGCCTAGCCGAGCAGGAGAAGGGCTTGCTTCTAGACGTTGCACAACATAGTGCGATAATGGTATCTTTTTATCTGTGCGGTGGAGGATTGCCTCTGCTTGCGCGGCACGGAGAGTCGTTACAGCTACGCTGACTATCCTTCCCACTCAATCCTGCATTGAGCCGCAATCCATCGTATCAAGCAATTTAGCACGGCAAATGGATTTGGCAAACAGCCGGGGGCAGTGCATCCCGGCATTCAGGAGAAATATAAATATGGGGAAGAATATTTTTGTAGGGAATCTCTCTGCGTCTGTTGGAGAAGAACAGTTAAAAGAGCTTTTCGCTCAGAAGGGATCCGTGGATACCGTAACGGTGATGCGCGAGGTCGACACCGGGAAATCCCGCGGTTTTGCCTTCGTTAACATGGCAACGGAAGAAGACGCCCTGAAAGCAATTGCGGAGCTGAATGCGTTTGCGCTGGAAGGTCGGAATCTAACGGTTAATGAAGCCCGGCCAAAACCGGAACGCCGCAACGGTCCCGGAGCAGGCGGGCGAGGCGGCCGGCGCCCTTCGCGCTATTAAAACGCATTTGTCCTATCAGGAGAATACTGCATGCAGATTCATTTAGTGAATCCCAGTGATGTATCTTTCGGCGTGGGCGTCCTCACGCCGCGATGGCTGTATGTATTGGCTGGGGCCACGCCGCGATCCTACGGGGATCCCATTATCACTGACGAAACGCTTGAGCGGTTTGATGCAGAGAAGGTCCATCCCGGAGACATAGTTGGAATCGGCATCCACACCAGCAACGCCCATCGTGGGTATGAGGTGGGACAAATGGTGCGCCGGCGCGGCGGCGTGCCGATTTTCGGCGGCATTCACGCAAGCTTGTATCCGGACGAGCCCATTCAATATGGCGCTGCCGCAGGAGTAGTGAGCGGCGATGGCGATTTGGTCTGGGCTTCGGTGCTGTCGGATACCGCTCAAGGCATCACCAAGCCCCTGTATGAAGGGGGTGCCATCGATGCGGAGCATTTTGCGCTAGCCCGCTGGGATTTGCTACGACGCGGCTCCTACATGTGGGCTTCCGTTCAAACCGTTCGCGGCTGTCCCAAGCACTGCTCTTTCTGCTCGGTCTGGCGGACCGATGGCCAGTTGCCTCGGCAGCGGCCCATCAGCGGACGTAATCCAGGAAGTTGTAGCCCTCCGGCGTTTGGGATATCGCTTTATTGCCCTGGCGGACGACAATTTTTATTCCGTCAGCCTTGAAGACCTGAAAAAAGGAGCAACAGCGCGAAGACAAAACAGCTATTATCAGCGACTCCTGTCGCTCCGCGAGGATCGGTTTCAATTGATGCGGCAGCTTGCCCGGATCTCCAGTGATATGGTTTTCTACACGCAAATCACGATGGAAGCTGCCGAAGACGACGAGTTTCTGCTCGCGATGCGATCGGCCAGAATCATGGGGGCGCTTGTCGGCGTGGAATCGATTACGGCTGAAGGATTGAAAAGCACCTATAAGAGCTTCAACGCAACGGGCGAAGACCTTGTTGCGCGGCTGCAGCGGTTCCGTCATTTCGACATTCACGTGTTGGGATCATTTATTTTCGGCTTGCCCAGCGATGCTCACGGCACTTTTGAGGCTACGGCCGAACTTGCGGACCGCGCCGGATTGACGTTTGCGCAATTCCTGCCGCTCACACTTTTCCCGGGCACGGTCGATTTCGAAAAATGGGAAAAGCGGACAATGGAAGACAAAGACACCCGCTAAAGACATTTCCCGCGTAAAACCCTGGCTGATTCCGACACACAGCAGGCCGAAATTATACGTGCCGCACCCAAGCATGTCCGCAGAGGAGATCCGCCGTCACACCCAGCAGGTATGGGACTCTTTCTATAGCATGCGGAAGATATGGCGTCGCTCGCGATGCGTGCGAAAGATGCGCGCCCGGCTGGCTTTTCTGTTCATCTCCAAGCTATATCGGCAGATGTATGCCAATACAGGCATCGCCGCCAACAGCTCAAGCCACGCGGGAGCCGTGAAGTGGGCCCGGATCATTGCAAAGCCTTGTCGCGCGCTGTTTGCCGCAAAACCGCACCCGGACCTGCCGATGCCCGCAGCCGGAGTGACAGCCAGTGAGTCAGGAGCTTTTAGCCCCAGCTCTCAATAGACTTTGATGTTATTTAGGATCTCGTTGCGCGAATTTGCGCAGTTTTGAATTCGGATGCAGGCCCCGGTAATGGGCAATATCCATAGCGGTGATCGGCATGCTTTCAGGCATACGCGTGTCAATATCTTCCTTTTCCAGTTCCACAAGAACTTTCTGGTAGCAGAGATCGGGCGCTTCCTGAAATTTCAAATTGTTCTCACGAAATAAAGCGTCCGTAATCGTCAGGATGACCTGTCGTGCATTTTTGTCTTTGTCCTCAATTCGAAATCCGTATTCAACGTATCCGGACTGGGGTATTACGCCGAGATACCTCAGCTGCATAACAAGCTCCTTAAACATTCAGTCCTTTCCTTCCGAAACAACGGGATTAAAGGTATATCGAAGCTCTTGCCGCAGGATGAAGTGGCTGATCGGGAGGTTCGACGCAAGAATATAAGTATACGCCTCTTCATTTCAATATCCTAAGAAAGCGATATCTATTTCATGATTTGGATGGTGCCGATACTAGGCTGAACCACCAGCGCCTTGGTCAAGGCACTCACGCCTTCGCCTACGTAAAGGGTTGCCATGAACATCACGGCGGACAGGACAAGGCCGACCGCGATATTGCCCTGAACCAATTGAAATCCCAGATTCCCGGCGCGCAGTTCCGGATTGGTTTTACGTACCAAGCGGGCGAATAACCGAAGCGTCACCGAAAGCACGAAGACGGTAATGGCCAGCGAGAGTATGAGATGGCCGAGGATCAGGAGTGCCGTCTGCCATACCGGAAGGGTGAATTCCGAGGGCGCCAAAAGCGACATCTGGAACATACCTACCGAGGCCACCAACCCCTTCTGCACCATGATCCCGGCGGAAACCATGATGGAGGCTACCAGGATGCCCACGGCGACGTTGCCGCTCTTGAGTTCCTTCTCCATGTCGATTTCGGGAGTGGCTTTGATGAACACACGGTAGATGATGTAGATAAGCAGTCCGCACATGAAAGTCATCAGCACCAGTTCGAACAAACCCACCAGCAGATGCTTTAAAAACATTTCTTCCCCCTCATGTCAGTTGGCGCTCATGGGCTGAATTCTCAAATCCAGGCCTTGGGTCAAAACGGATGTAGTCAGCGGCCCCACCCTGCCGGGCGGCAGCCAGGCCGGTCCTGTAGCTTCCACGAGCACATACGTCAAGCCTTGGTATTCGATAAAAGCATCCCCTTTGGCCGGGCTGTGCAGGATTCCCATTAGATAGTGCTGGGGAATGGCCACACCCACAGCCCGGACTTTATCCCAGTTCAGAAGAATCGATGCCAGGAGAGTCGTTTTGGTATCGCAGTCTCCCCGCCCCCTGGCCATCGCCTCCATAGGCGGATATAGCCCGCCGCTCTTTCTGCCTTCGATCTCAAGCGGGACGGACTCGTATTGAATAGAGGTCTGAACCAGCGAAACGATTGCACTGACGAGTGTCTCCGGATCATAGCCTTTGTCTTTCGCGATCTCGGCGAAACTCATGGCCACGGGACGCAGATTCTTAACATTGCGTCTGGCGATCGATGGGACGTCAACCATGATTTTGCTGTCGTCTGTAAAAGTGAATCCACGTGAAAGAAAGAGTTCCCGGTACCGGGCATTGTATTCGGCATTGAGGGCCTTGATCATATCGTTGTACTTCGACTGCGACAGACCCTGGTTCTCTGCCTTCTGGTAGACTTCTTGATAGGCCTTCTGCTGCCACTCCTTGAGCGCGTCCAGATCAGCTTTGGTGTACCCGTACTCCAGCTTGTAAGCGACCAGTTCCTGGGCCGAGGTGGAAAATTTTATGCTCAGTGCATCGCCGTTGATATTGAGGAAACCGTATTCGGCTGAGATCTGACCCGCATCTTCGTTGATGCGCTGGAAATGGTGAGAAGACGGGTTGGCCGAGGCTTCCGCCGCCATGCTGGCGCCGTGCAACAACAAACCGGGTTCGGCGATCCTATACTTTTCTTCCAAGCATAAAGAGAACCAGGAACAGGCAACCAGGCAGATCACAGCCAGTCCGCCACTGAGGAGTGGGGTCATAAAAGACATCCGAAGGCCGAGTTTCAATTGCGTTCCCTTCTGGCCATTGCAGACTGGAATGGAATAAAGCACCAGAAGACTGGCGTGATCCCGCGTAGTAATCCGCAACTACTTCTTGTTGAGGTCGTCGTTCTTGTAATACTTCGTGCCCTGCAGGGTTAACTGAAGTGCGAGGCCATTCTTGGTTATCTGATAAACCCAGACGCCCGGGTTAACCTGAACGGCTCCCGAGTAGGCAGCGCCCGACTTGCCTGCCTTGGCCGCGGCATCTCCTTCCGCCGAGCCAGCCCAGCCGGAGTCAAGGAACTGGTTAAATGCCTTTTCGTTCTCGAACACGAAAATCACCCGGTAGTCCTTCACTCCGATGCCAAAGCCAGCGCCGGCTGAGACCATCTTCATGAAGGTTTCCTGCTTGCTCTTGGAGTTGACGGCGATGCCGGCGCCACGCGCCGTGCTTACGAGCAAAAGGTTCGTGCCCATATTGTTGAACACGGCGTATCCGGCCGCCTTCTGGATCGCTCCCTCGGCCGTAGGTTGGAGTTTATACAGGTCCTTGAGTGTTTCACCCGCCATCTTGCGTATCTTTTCCCGTTGTTTATCAGGGGAATCCTTGGCGCCGGCGAATGCAGCGACCAGCAGGACCATTGCAGATGCAACAAAGATTTTCTTGAACTTCATCGGAATTCTCCTTTCATTGTGAAGCAGACTGCGACAAAAGCATCTGCTGTAATATGTATATAATATAAATATAGCTGGAAAGATACGGTTTGAGATCTGTCAGAATTAACAGCATCCCCTGCTGAAATCCGCAACCTATCCGCAACTGAGGGCGGCATCTCCTCGGCTGCTTGCCAGAGATCCTATTTTTTAAATGTTATTTTTAGTGGTGGATGGTACGCCCAGCAGGACTCGAACCTGCGACCCTCTGCTTAGAAGGCAGATGCTCTATCCACCTGAGCTATGGGCGCACAAGGACTTACGGGTTTTGCGGTTTTCGCTGTGGGGATATTTGTGGGGACTGCCTGCCAGCAAGTTCCTCCGCCTTTCCGTTTATGTTCCCTGCTGGGTTGCGCATATCGCTGAACCATGCTTGGGCTCTTCCAGCCGCCTAATCCCTTGAACCGTCCTAAGATCCGCTCCCCTCATCACCGCCTACCCTCGCAAAAGTATGCCGCAGAATATGCGGTGTTACGCCGCTTAATTTAGCATTTCGGCAGGCGGTTTCAAAGGCAGTTCTGAAACTCCTATACTGCCTCGGTGGTTAATTCGGGCCGATATGTTTCGGCAGCGAAGAATGTCACTAGCTGACGGAAATCAGGATTCCAGCTGGAATCCCTTACGAGAGCAGGTATCAATGAACCCCCTGCCGTTGCACTGATAAAGTCCTATTTCGTAGGCGG
>CAVXIH010000005.1:0-227583 GCA_963761825.1 uncultured Acidobacteriota bacterium | reverse complement strand
CGATAAAGCGCGTGCCGGTTTCATCGCGCATCCGATTTGCAAACGCCGCTGCCTCAGGGCACGCCGCAAGAAAATCGCAGCCAGTCCGCAGATGAAGCTGAAAGCCTCAGGCTGAGGCGACCATTGGAAGGACTCAAAAGAATTACCGGACTTCATCTTTATCTTCTGTAGTTCTGGAGTTTGGATATATCGGATATGGTGATGGATCCCCGGCCGGCAGAACTGCTGACGATCCCTTTTTTCCTGAGTTTGCTTATAATCCGGATGGTGGTTTCCGTGGTTGTGCCGGCATAATTGGCCAGCTCTTCCCGCTTCAATCGCAGGTTCGGACCGAATTTGTTCGCCAGCATGAACAGTGAGTGAACGACCCGAAGCTCCACTTCCTCCCCGATGATGTCCACAATCCTGTTGTATTCGATGTCGAGTCCTTCTGTCACCAGGTTGATGATATTCAGGGCAATCACGGGATGCTTGGCCTCGAACGCCCAGAAAGCCTTGCGGGGAATTCTGAGCACCGTAGCCTCTGTCATCGCCTGCGCCGAAAGAAAATGCTTCTTTACGGACAGTGCCGCGGCATTGAGCGTGTCACCGATCGTCGCAATGACGAAGGTAACATTTTTGCCCGAAGAGGATCCTTTATGCAGCTTGATCAGGCCTTGCCGCGCAAAGTAGAAAAACTCCGCCGGATCTCCGTCATGGAATATGTAGGCGCCTTTCGCGTACAGGACAGGCGTTGCGAGCGGGACCAGCTCTTTTATTTCTTCCGGCTTCAGGCCTTTGAAGATGCGGCACTGCCGCAGCGATTCAAATCTGGCGCCCGGATCGAGTTCCACGATGCGTGATCGAGTATTCCTCAAATATTTCACCCTCGCCGGTGAATGTGCTTGAAAGCATGTAAGAAACATATTTGCACTTGTCCCTGCCGGAAGCAAGCAGCCAGAAGACAGCAGTCAGCTGTCAGCACTCAGAATCAGCTGCTCAGCGTTTCTAGCGATACAGTTGATGGTCATGAGTCGTTAGTCAGTAATCTGTCTGACTCTGATCGCCGACTGCTGACAGCTGAATGCTGATTGCTGATAGCTGTATTCTTGTCTTCATGATTTCAATCATGGTAAGAATGTGCACGACAGATCATAATGGCAGCGGATAAAGGAGCCTGGGCTCGTGGATGATGCGGTGTGCGGTGCGCTGGTCTGCAAAAGTTTTGGCAATTATGTGGTCCTCGATCTGATCGATCAGCCTGCGGGGGAAGCGGCTGCAGCTCAGATGGCCAGGGACATGGCGGAGCTGTGCAAGCAGATCGCGTGGGACGAGCGGGTGCGAGTCGTCGTGCTCAGTTTCCATGGTGGGATGGACAAAGGGTTTCAGACGGGTGCCTATTCGATCGATGCGGCGGAACGCCTCTCTCTGGCGGAGCCGGTTGCCGGATTGAAGCAACCGGTTATTGCCGCTATTCGTGGAGACGCGCTGGGCCTGGGGCTCGAGCTGGCGCTTGCGTGTGATATCCGGATCGGAACTCAAAATTCCTTTTTCGGTTTGCCGCAGATCCGTCAGGGAATCATGCCCGCCGATGGCGGGACGCAGCGGCTGTCTCGTCTCGTAGGACGAGGCAAAGCGATGGAGATGGTTCTGACGGGCGAACCGATGGATGCCGAGGAAGCCTGCCGGTTGGGCCTGATTCAGAGGATCGTTCCCCCCGCGAACCTGATGCAAACGGCGACAGAAATGGCCCGCGACATGGCGGAGAAATCCCCCTTGTCGCTCAGCTACGCCAAAGAAGCACTCCACAAGGGATTGGATCTCACGCTGGACCAGGGGATAAAGATGGAACTGGACCTCTATCTGCTCCTGTTCTCGACAACGGATCGCGTCGAAGGCATTACGGCTTTTAAGGAAAAGAGGAAGCCGGAATTCGAAGGCGTTTGAAGGCATCATGAGCGGATTTGAAACCGTTATTTACGAGAAGAACGGCAGCATCGCCTGCGTGACGCTGAACAGGCCTCAAGCCCTCAACGCCTTCAGTGTGCAGATGCGCGACGACCTGTTTGAAATTCTTAGCGCTATCAAGGTGGACGACGAAGTGCGCGCCGTTCTGCTCAAAGGCGCCGGGGACAAAGCTTTTTGCGCCGGAGCCGATTTGAGGGAATTCCTGACGGCGCCATCCGCAGTTAAGGCCAGGCATATTCGTTCGGTGCGGGACCTGTGGCGGCTTTTCATGAGCATGCCGCAGCCGCTGATCGCCGCCCTCCACGGGTATGTACTGGGCTCGGGCATTGAGATCGCGCTTTTCTGCGATCTGCGGATCGCCGCGCCGGACGTAGTCTTCGGCTTTCCGGAAGTGACCCTCGGCATTCTGCCGGCGGCCGGAGGAACGCAGACACTGCCGCGCATCCTGGGTTTGTCGGGAGCGCTCGACATGCTCCTGACCGGACGCCGCTTAAACGCGCAGGAAGCTTTGAGCAAAGGAATGGTGAATCAGATTGTGCCGCGCGAAAATCTTCTGCGTGCGGCAGAAGAGTTGGCGCAGAAGATCGCTTCCTATGATCCGGTTGTTGTGAGGAACGCGAAGCAGGCTTTGATCAAGGGCATGGATATGACATTGGATCAGGGCCTGGACCTTGAATGGAGGCTTGCCGCAAAAACCAGGGAAACAAGACAAGCATCCAAATCATAGTGTGTGTAATTCGCTGCATTTTTATAGGGATTGGTGTTTATGGATAAAACTGTAAAGAGTGTTGAAGAAGCCCTTTCAGGAATCGAGGACGGCGCATGCGTGGCCATCGGAGGCTTTTTTGCCGCGGGAGTGCCGAGAATACTGCTGAAAGCGCTTATTGCCAAAGGCGTGAAGAACCTTACTCTGGCCTGCGGATCCGGCCCGCTGCTGGGTGCCAAGGAGGAATTGAACCAGCTGGTGAATAACGGACAGATACGGAAAATGATCGATTCCTACGGTCTGTTCCGGTCGGCCACCAAGGGCGGCCAGCATCCGTTCGAGCAAAAGATCCGGTCGGGCGAGATCGAGCTGGAAGTGTTCCCCATGGGAACCCTCTGCGAAAAATACCGCATGGCCGGCGCCGGCATTCCCGCGTTCTTCGTCCCGGTCGGCGCGGGATCATGGGTGGAAGATGCAACCATTACCAATATAGAAGAAAATCGCAAGAAGAGGGAGACGCGCGTTATTGACGGCAAAACCTGCATACTCGAATACGCGCTCAAACCCGATTTCGCCATTATTCATGCCCACACCGGCGATCCTGAAGGGAACCTCCGCTATCGCAAGACGGCCCGCAATTTTAACCATGTGATGGCGATGGCCGCCCGCACCACCATTGCGGAAGTGGAGAACCTGGCGGCGCCCGGAGGTCTGGATCCGGAGTCGGTGCATACTCCGGGTATTTTTGTTCAGAGGGTCTTGCAGGTCCCCAGGATCAAATTTGATATTACGAATCTGTAGTTAGGCGGGAGATAATTTTGGTGACAGTCGCCTTATTTCGGAGAATCCGCTTCAGTCGTCGCTGGAATAGCGGATGAAATAAGGAGACTGTCACCGAAATTGTCTCCGCAATTTCAGGAGGCGATTTTGAAAAAATTTGAAGGACTCCCGCGCGAAATAATTGCGCTGAGGGTGAGCAAAGAAATTGAAGATAATTCCTATGTCAACCTGGGCATCGGCATCCCCACGCTCGTGAGCAACTGGCTGGAGGGCAGGGATGTCATCCTTCAGTCGGAGATAGGCATGCTGAAAACCGGAAGCCTGGCGGAAGGGGATGACGTCGACCAGGATCTCATCAACGCCAGCTGTCAGCCCGTCCTGGAAGCGGAAGGAGCGGTCTATTTTGACATCTGCGAATCGTTTTCCATGATTCGAGGCGGGCATGTGGATGTCACGGTCATGGGAGCGTTCCAGGTCAACGAGTGGGGTGATTTCGCGTCGTGGCTGAATCCATCAAGAGGATTGAATGGCGTCGGGAATATCGGCGGATCCATGGACCTCGCCGCGGGCGCCAAGAAGCTTTTCATCGCAATGGAGCACACGACAAACGACGGCAAGTCCAAAATAGTCCGGGAACTGACCTATCCCGCGACGGCCAGGAAAAAGGTCAACATGATCTTCACGGATTTGGCCGTCATTGAAATCACACCCAAGGGAATGATGCTTAAGGAAATTTTTCCCGGTCTCTCGGTAGAAGATATACAATCTGTCACGGAACCAAGGCTTCTGATTGCCCCGGACCTGAAAGAAATTGAACTGTAGAAAGAGGGATGAGCTATGGCAAACCAGGTTGGCAAACGATACAAATGCGCAAAATGCGGAGCTGAAGTCATCGTCACCCGCGGCGGCAATGGGACGGTAACGTGCTGTGACCAGCCGATGGAAATCAAAAAATAGGGGGGATGTCCCATGAGTCAGCTCGGGAAAAGATATAAATGTGAAGACGTGCGGCATGGAAGTTCTCTGCACCAAGACGGGCGAGGGAGTATTCAAGTGCTGCGACAAAGAAATGAAATTGCAGGAACCGAAGCCGTTGCCTTCCTCCGATTAAAACGCCGTGGCAAAAAACAGCGTCTGCGACTTGTTTGGCATTGAGTACCCGATCCTGCAAGGCGGGATGCTGTGGCTTGCCTCCGCTGAACTCGCGGCGGCGGTTTCAAATGCCGGTGCGCTGGGCGTCCTCAGCCCCTATGCCGGGATGGAAGAAAACGGGGACCCTCTCCAGAATCTGCGCCTCCAGATTCGGCGCACAAGACCGAACCCCGAAGCCTTTCGGCGTCAATATCCCGCTCGATGTGCCCGCGGGCGGGCTTCTGATCGACATCCTGCTCCAGGAACAAGTCAAAATCGCGGTAACAGCCGCGGGAGATCCCAAGCTCTACACGGAGCTACTTCATTCCGCGGGTGTCCGCGTTGCGCATGTCGTCAGTTCTGTGATCCAGGCCAGGCGTGCCGCATCGTGCGGCGTCGATGCCGTGATCGCCGAGGGGATGGAAGCCGGAGGGCGCATCGGGCGGGACGAACTGTCCCTGATGTCCCTCGTGCCTCTGGTTGCGGATGCTATTTCCATTCCAGTGATCGCGGCAGGCGGAATTGTGGATGGGAGGGGACTGGCGGCAGCGATTCGCTCTCGGGGCGCATGGCGTGCAGTTGGGCACGCGCTTTGTGGCGACGGAAGAATGCATCGCGCATCCCAACTACAAGCAGGCGATCATCGATGCGCGGGATTCGGATACCATCGTGACAAGACGCGCGCACGTTCCCACGAGAAGCCTCAAATGCGGGTTTGCCCGGGAGCTTGCCGTACTGGAGAAATCGGGCGCTCCGGCCGAAAGCATTCAGACGTTTGTCGGCCGCGGCCGCGGGCGAAAGGCGCAGATCGAGGGCGACCTGGAAAATGGCGATGCCTATGCCGGTTCCTCCGTCGGATTGATCAAGGAAATTCTGCCTGCCGCGGAGGTTGTGGCAAGTTTGGTAAAGGCCTACAAATGATTCCAGATTCCTGATTCCTGATTCCGGATCGACTATCAATCGAATGATGGTCAATTCCGGATTCTTTATAGCGACGTTTTCGTTTTGAGTCAGCGAGACCGAAGCGAATCACGGAATCTTATGTGAATTCAAGCTTTATCCGGAATGACGGATGCCGGGGATGCCGACTCCGGGGGCGGGGCGTTCGCGCAGTACGTTTCGGCGAAAACGGAACAGTTCGGCCGGCCGGCCGCCGGTGCGCTGGTCCAGCTGGCCGGTGCCTTCAACCAGCCCTCCTGTTTCCACGAGACGCCGTAGATTCTGCTTGTGCAGATGAACGCCGGCCAGCGCTTCGACGACGCGCTGCAGCTGCAGCAAAGTAAAGCTAGCCGGGGAGAAGCTCGAACACTACGGGGCGGTATTTGAGTTTGCCTCGAAGCCTTCCGAGTGCAGTCGCGAGCATCCGCCGGTGATCCAGCGTCATTGCATGGCCCATCTGCTGCGCCGCAGGAAGGCATGCTCGATTTCGTCTGAAAAGGGTTTTCTTGTCCCTGTCCCTCAGCGCTTCGACGGCGAGCTCAATTTCATAAATCAGTTCGTACCGCTCCAGTACGCGCTCCGGAACCCAGGGAGCGCCGCCCAGTCCGAAATTGATGTCGCTGCGCTCTCGCCTTTCCTGCCGGATCCGCCTGTTTGGCGCGGCCTTCGTCCACTGGTCCAGCGCAGGGGCGATATACTCTTCGATTACTTCCGGTTTGCCGGCGCGCCAGTCCTCCCAAGGGAAAAAAAGATACCAGTCCCGCCAGTCTGCGCCGGCCGTGCCCGACAGCTTGCCTTCGCGAACCAGCGCCAGGTAAGCCACCGAAATAACGCGAGGACCGCCCGCGCCCTCGGATGGATCGCGGTTCCTGTCCCCGAAGGTATACAGCTGCTCGACGTAGCCCAGTTCCAGGCCGGTCTGTTCGCGTACCCAGCGGCGCAACCCCAGTTCGAGCGTGCGGTCGCTCTCGGGATCGAAGGGGCCAAAGGGAATTGCATCGGAAGCTTCCGGCTTGAGCGTATTCGGGAGGCGCTGCAGCTCCTCCGCCAGGGAGTGCCGGGCTCTCCTGACCGTGAGGATTCGGGGAGATCCCCCCGGTGACCGCCATGATGACCGCATTCAGGCCAATCACAACGTGAGGATCCACGCACCTCCTTTGCTTTTACACCAAGGCTGGTGGCAGACGCAATCCAGGGATGCGCCGCTATATGTTGCAGGCTGCACGTTACAGGTTTCAGGTTCAAGTTCATGAACCTGTAACCTGCTAACCTGTAACTTGCTATTTCAGTTCTTTGCCGGAATAGCCGAGGATGCGCCGGGCGATCACCAGACGGTTGATCTGCCCTGTTCCCTTCAAACAGGTCCATGACTTTGCCGTCACGCATCCATTTTTCCAGCAGCAAGTTCGCGCGAGTAGCCCAGGGGCCCATCAATTCGATGCCCTTTTGGGCTATCTTCGTGACGACTTCTCCGGCCTTCGCCTTGCACATGGAGGATTCCAGGGTATTCGCTTTGCCCTGGTCGATCAGCCATGCGGATTTCAGTACAAGCAGCCAGGCGGCCCGCAAGCTGCGCTTCCATGTCGATGATGTCTCTTTCCATCGCCGTGAGGAGGCGGCGCGGAACGCCATAGCGGATCTTCGTGCCGTTGCGCGCCAGTTCCTCTTTCAGGAAATCCATACCGCGCGAGCTACGCCAATCGCCGGCGGCGGCGGCGGCGGGCCGCGCCGAATCGAACGTGGTCATGGCGCCCTTGAATCCCGTGCTGGCCGGGCCGCCCAGCAAGATTTTTCAGCGGAATGCGGCAGTCCTCGAAAATCACCACCGCGGTATCGCTGGCTCTGAGCCCCAGCTTCTTTTCCAGCTTGGTGATTTTGACTCCCGGAGTATTTGGCCTCCACGATAAAGGCTTTGATCCCCTTGAAGCCGAGAGACGGGATCCGTTGTGGCCCAGACAACCAGGAGCCCATCCGATTCGATCAGCGACATTTGTGCGGTGGTCACAAACAGCTTCTCGCCGTTGAGCACCCAGCTGTCTCCGTCCTGCACGGCTCGCATGCGGATTGCCGATGAATCCGAACCGCAATGCGCTTCGGTCAACGCCATGCAGGCCCACGTAGGCTTGGGATTGCTTGAATTTCTTCATCAGAAGCTTCTTCTGTTCCTCGGTCCCGATGACCCGGATAAAGTTCCCTCCCAGCGCCTGCCAGGGAAGGCACAGATAAAATCCGAGATCGCCCCAGGCAATCATCTCATTGATGTGAATCTGCAGCATGAATCGCTCGGCCGGAACGACGGAATCCGGCCTCAGACTGTCCAGGGTTTGTGCGCGCCGTGTCCCAGATGAAATCTGGCGAAATCCCAGGGAATTTCATGCTCATATTCGTCATAGTGGCGCGCCTGCGGGCGTATCATGTCGCGGGCGAAGTATTCGGCATACTGTTGCTGCTTTTGTTATCCATTCGGAATTTTCAAAACTGATCATGCAAACGTCTCCCAAAAGCTATGCGATGGCGATCCCTTCCATGACTCCGAATCCCCGCGCATTGCGCAGGTAGAGTTCCACCGGATAGTCCCGGACGATATCCATAGCCGCCGAGGATCTGGACGGCACGATCCGCGACCATGACCGACATGTCGCTGGCGAAGTTCATTGCCAGATAGGCCTCATGCGTTGCATCCTTTTTCTCGTCCAGCCGCCATGCGGCTTCCCAAACCATCATGCGCGCGGCTTCGATGTCGGTGATCATATCGGAGAGCGTGAAAGCGATCGATTGCCTTTGCGCGATCATTTCGCCGAAAGCTTTCCGGTTCTTGGCGTAGTCGAGGGCAAATTCATAGGCCGCGCGGGCAACGCCTACCGCCATTGCCGACAGCGCTGTGCGCGAAGAGTTCAGGAGGAGCTGGTAATCGCATCCTGCGTCTCCGCCCAAACGCTGCGAGCGCCGCCGCTTCGCATTCCTGCAGTTCCACGGCGTACATCGGGAATGCGCGCATGCCCATGTTTTTCTCGCGTTCTTTGACCGTCAGGCCGGGTGTTCCTTTGGGCAGGAGAAATCCCTGGCATTGCCCTTCGAAAGAGGCGTACACCAGGATCCAGTCGGATTCCGCGGCAAAAGGCACGTTGCATTTGGTGCCGGATAAAATATATTTCCCGTCCTTCTTTGTCGCGGTGGTCTTCAAAGCGTTGGGGTCGAAATCAAAGCGCGGTTCCATGAGGGCCGCGGATCCATGGACGTACGATTCGGTGCAGAAATGCGGCAATAATTCCTTTTTCTGTTCCTCCGTGCCGCAGTGCAGCACCGGGAGCGCAACCAGGTTTGGAGCCGTCAAGCGCCAGGGTAGCGGAGAGATCGCCCCAGGCCAGTTCTTCCGCGGCCAGCACCGAAGTGAGCGCCGAATGCTCGCCGAAACCGCCATACCCCTCGGGAATGCTGGCGGGCAGCAACCCCAATTCCCAGCCGGCCTGCATCCATTCGGGAGCGGGCTCGCTCTTTTCGTCCGCGTCGCTCATCCGGGTGCGAAATTCTTTCGCGGCCAGTTTCCTTGCCGCATCCACAATGATCTTCTGTTCTTCCGTCGGTTCAAACGAATACATATCAAAAACCTCAAATTTAGCGACAGTGTTTCTAACCTAAATGCTACTGTTACGCAAGTGAAACTCCTCCCGTGAAACGAATTCCAGATTTCCAGATTGCCAGATTCCAGATTCCGGCAATCTTTCGGAATCAGATTCCGGAATCCAAGATTCCGGAATCTGAATCCGGAATCCGGAATCAAATAAATCCTGGTCTAGGATTTATCTGATGGCAATGAATGGGCCGGCCGTAAAATAAGCATGGCGGATCGTTCAAAGACCGCGGCTGTTTCCGATGAATAAAAATCGCGCCGTCCCTGCGTGGTGCAGCGTTCCGCTATCTCCGTGTGCCGGAGCAGATAATCCGCAAGACTCTGCGCCACGATGGCTCCCTGGGAGATGACCGCAATTCCGGCTGAAAGATAGCGGCTGATTTTCTTTTCGAGCAACGGATAGTGCGTGCATCCGAGCACCACCGTGTCTATGAGAGAGTCCGCCCTGAGGAGCCGGTCCACATGCTGCCGGACGAAATAATCGGCGCCATCGCCGTCGAATTCGCTATTCTCGACGAGCGGCACCCACATGGGACATGCTTCCTGCACGACCGTGACATCGGGAAAATATTTATTGGTCTCGATCACGTAGGATTGGGATGCCACGGTCCCTGCCGTGGCCAGGATGCCGATGTGCCGGGAGCGTGTCATTTTCCCGACCATCTCGGTCACAGGCCGGATGACTCCCAGTACGCGCCGTTCGGGTGCCATGCGAGCGAGGTCTTTTTGCTGGATCGTGCGCAGCGCTTTCGCGGATGCGGTGTTGCAGGCAAGAATGACCAGCGGGCATCCCTGGTTAAACAGCCATTGCACGGCTTCGAGCGTATAGGCATAAACGGTCTCAAACGACCGGCTTCCATAGGGAGCGCGCGCGTTGTCGCCGAAATAAAGATAGTCATATCGGGGGAGCGCCTGCTCGATCTCCTTCAGGACGGTCAGCCCGCCGAACCCTGAATCGAATATGCCTATCGGTCGATACTCCATGCTGCCTGCATCTCCTGTCAACAACTGCAACACCTCTTGGCATCGCTATCGGAATCGGGATCGCAATCGCGATCGGTATTCGGCTTTTCATGGCCCGATGATCCGATGCCCGAAAAGCGATAGCGATCCCGATAGCCGATGCCGACTTTTCGCTGGTTTCGCCCGGTTGCGGCATCATTTTTTTTCCAGGTTCAACGCCTCGATGAACTCCTTGATGATGCGGGCCGTGAGACCCCAGATCTGATGCGTGCCATACGAATAGAAATACACATTGGGTTCCAGATCCGAATGAATATTTTTTTCGATCCTCAGCCTGCTTGGATCCGTGAATACCCGGAAAGGAACCTGCAGGATTTCCGCAACTTCGCGGATCTGGGGCATGGTCGTAAACGGGCCGTTGATGAATCCGGCGAAGGGCGTAACACGGAATCTTGTGATGGACAGGTAATCATGAAACCGCCCAAAATCTCGATCCTGTTTGCTTCGATACCCACTTCTTCAAATGTTTCCCGGAGAGCCGTCTTCACGAGGTCTTCATTGTCCTCGCGCATCCCGCCAGGAAATGAGATCTGTCCCTTGTGGGTCTGTACCTCTTCCGTGCGCCGGGTGAGAAGGAAATGATATTCGTTTTCCCATTGAAACACCGGCATGAGCACGGCCGCCTGCCGCGCAAATCCATCGGTCAGAATCCGGGGCTTCAGTTCCGCCAGGCAGTTGCGAATTCGGTCCTTCATCTCCTGCTCACTTCTTCAAAAACGGCAGCGATCATTTCCCCCGTGCGCCGCGTTGTGCCCCGATTCCTCTCGAGAATGGAGAATGCCGCTTTGCCCAGGTCTTCGCGCTCCTTTGCATTCTGCAGCAGTTGCAGAAAAACATCCAACAATTGTTGAAGCTGCAGCTTCGGATCCTCCTGGCCGGCGCTGATCCGGCGCACACCGCCATGTGCGATGAACTCATCCACGATCTGGCGAAAATTTTCAACCGAAGGTCCAACCACAATTGCTTTCGCGTAAAGGGCCGGTTCCATGATGCTGTGGCCGCCATGCCGCACCAGAGTGCCGCCGACGAATGCGACCGTGGCGAATCGATAGACGGCGGCGAGTTCTCCTATCGTATCCAGGATGAGGACTTCTGCCGCGTCGTCTCCGCCGGGTCCGCCGGTTCGGCGCCGCGCCTTGAATCCGTTTTGCTCCGTCAATCGAATCACTTCGTCGAATCGCTCCGGGTGGCGGGGCGCCAGGAGCAGTCTCGTTTGTTCCAGCCCCGATGTCCGGCGGATGCGCCGGAGCGCTTCGAGCAGCATCTCTTCCTCACCCGCGTGCGTGCTTCCGGCGACAATCAAAGGGCCATCCAGTTTGCTGAAGCCAAAAGCTTCATCGAGGCTGTGGAGGAGTGCCTCTTCGGATTTCGAGTCCGGTGCGCTCACGGTCGATCTTGATGTTCCCTGTTACAAAGACTTTGTCGGACGGAGCTCCCATCTGCGCGATACGCGATGCATCTTCGTCGGACTGCATCAGCAGCGCTCGGTAATTTTGAAACACCCTGCGCAGGAGCAGGCGCGCACGGCGGTAGTAGCGGAAAGAAGCAGCCGAGATGCGGCCATTGACGAGCATCACCGGGATTGCGCGGCGATGCGCCTGGTGCAGCGTGTTCGGCCAAATCTCCGTGTCGATGATGACGATCATCGCCGGCTGAATCCAGTCAAGCACGCGCCTGACGACCGATGCGAAGTCAATCGGGAAATAGAAGGTATTTCCTTCGCCATATAGGGCGAAACGCTGCATGGCGATTTGTTGTCCGGTCCGGGTGATTGTTGAAAAGACGAAGCGCGCATCGGGAAAACGCCGGTGAAGGACCTGGACGAGCGGCTGCAGGCTGAGTGTTTCCCCTACGGAGCAGGAATGGAACCAGATTGTCGCACGACCGTCGAATCGCAAGCTGTCCGGCAGACGTCCCAGGCGTTGGGACATGCCCGGCAGATAGGTCCCTCGCCTCCAGGCCTTGTAAAGAAAGGCCGGGATCAACAGGATGCCCCAGAAAACCAGCAGTATGCTGTACAGCAGATACATTCAAAACCTCCGGATTCCTGATTCCAGATTCCAGGATTCCGGATTCCGGAATCCTGACTGTCTGACTCCTGACTCCTGACTCCTGTTAATAGCGCGGCCGCCTGTTCCAGGTCCGCCGCGGTGTCGACGCCTACCGTGTCAAACAGCGTTTCCGCAACGTGGATGGCGACGCCATTTTCCAGGTAGCGCAACTGCTCGAGCTTTTCGGCCAATTCCAGCGGGGATTGCGGCAGGCTGTGAAAAAGAGCCAGTGCCGTCCGAGTGTACCCGTACAGACCGATATGCTTGTAATAGCGGATCGCGCCTCGCGGCGTCACGGTCGCAGGGGATAGGCATGCGCGAAAAATAGAGCGCGCGGCAGCGGGTGTCCGTCACCACTTTTACGATATTGGGATTTTGCGCGGCTGCCACATCGATCGCCACCTTCAAGGTTGCCACTTCGCTTTCTCCGGCAGCAGAGGCCGGAGCAGCAGTTCGATCTGATCCGCCCGCACCGTGGGCTCATCCCCTTGAATGTTCACATAAATATCGGCATCGGTTCTCTCCATGACTTCGTGCAGCCGGTCGCTTCCCGAGGGATGCCGGCTGGTTTGCATGACCGGAATGTCATGATCTTGCGCAGTACTCCTGAACTTTTTCGCTGTCGGTGGCCACCAATATACGTCCTCAGAAACGGCGATTGGCGCGCCCTCTCATAGACCCAATGGATCATTGGCTTTGGGCCGATCTTGAGCAATACCTTGCCGGGCAGCCTTTGCGAATCCAGGCGGGCCGGAATAACACCCAGGATTTTGGGACGGTCGCGCATCATAGGCATACTCCAAAACGCACATTATCCCATACGTTGCTGCATTTTGAGCGAACTCAAATCGGGTATGCTATTGTTAAGCTAAGGCAAGAGGTAGATTATGAGCATGACGATAGCGCAGAAAATTCTGGCGCGGGCTTCCGGCAAGGCATTTGTTAATGTCGGCGATATTGTGGAGCCGGCCGTGGATCTGGCGATGTCGCATGAAAATACCGCGCTGGTTGTGAATCAGTTCACTGAGGTTTTCAAAGGGACGGGGCTGGCGGCCAAAATATGGGACCCTGCAAAAGTCGCGGTGATCTTCGATCATCGGGTTCCGGCCGAGAGCAGCAAGACGGCAACCAACCAAAAGAAGGTCCGGGAGTTTGTCGCACAGCAGGGGATTACGAAATTCCATGATGTGCGGGGCGATCAGGGAGGCATCTGCCATCAGATACTGCCGGAAAACGGCTACGTGCGTCCCGGCGATGTAGTGGTCGGAGCGGACAGCCACACAACGACGCACGGCGCTTTGGGCGCTTTTTCCTTCGGCATCGGCGCTACGGAAATGGCCAGCGTCTGGGCTCTGGGTGCGGCCCTGAACGTGGAAGTCCCCGAAACCATCAAAGTGTTTGTCCGGGGAGAGTTCGCAAAATTCGTATCCGCCAAAGACCTCATCCTTCACGTTATCGGGAGACTGTCGTCGCAGGGCGCTAATTTCAAGGTGATCGAGTTTCACGGAGAAACCATCAGGCGCATGCCGACCTCGGGACGGCTGGTCCTCTGCAACATGTCGGTGGAGGCAGGGGCGACGTGCGGCATTGTGCCTCCGGACGAAGAGACTGTTTCCTATTTGCGGAATGAGGCCGGAGTAGCGGACGAGATCCCGCTGATTACTCCCGATCCGGACGCCGTTTATGCTCAAACCTTGGATGTCGATGTCTCGAACCTTTCCCCGCAGCTTGCCTGTCCGCATGCTGTGGACAATGTGGTCGCCGTGCGCGAAAGGGAAGGGACGAGAATAGACCAGGTCGTCATCGGTTCGTGCACCAATGGACGTTATGACGACATCGTCGCCGCCGCTGCGATTCTGAAAGGCAAAAAAATCGCGCCCCATGTGCGCGTGCTGGTTTTTCCGGCATCATGGAGAATCTACCGGCGGTTGCTGCGCGATGGCGTTCTCGAAGACCTGGCGCAGTCCGGCGCTATCATCATGAATCCGGGCTGCGGCTGCTGTCTCGGTGTGCATCAGGGTGCTCTCGGCGACGGGGAAGTTGCGCTTTCGACCACTAACCGGAACTTCCCTGGAAGGATGGGGAATCCGAATTCGCAAATCTATTTGTGCTCGCCCGAGGTCGCGGCCGCCAGCGCCGCAGCAGGTGTGATTACCGATCCGGGAGGGAAATGATGGCTGCAATGGATCAGAAAGACGAACCGATTACTTTCGGCAAGGTTGTTTTAAAACTGGGCGACGATATATCTACGGACGCAATTTATCCCGGGAGATATATGGCCACCGTGCTGCCGAGCGAAACTCCCCTGTACGCGTTTGCGGATCTGCCGGAATTTAACGTGCGGCTCCGAAATAAGGAAGTTGTGCCGGGCAGCATCGTGATCGCAGGATCGAATTTCGGCTGCGGATCGTCCCGCGAACAGGCCGCATCCGCTTTGAAGGGCTGCGATCTTGTGATTATCGCCCGCGGCTTCGGGCGGATATTTTTGCAAAACGCGGTCAACCTGGGCTTGAAAATTCTGGTGTGCCCTGCGCTTGAGGCGAATGAAGGGGATGAGCTGAAAGTTGCCGGCGATCATGTGTTTAATTTAGCCACGAATACGCGCTATGACCTGCAACCTCTGCCTGCCGCGAGGCGGGCGATTATTGAAGCAGGCGGACTGATCCCCTATACGCGCGCGCGGCTGTTGAAAATGCAAACCGTCAAACCCAAGGCATGAAAACTCCGGGAATGACCGCATAACTCTCGGCGCCATTTCTTGCGGCTGGTTTGTTCCGCGATAGTCATGGTCGTTTGCCATGCGACGAGCGGTGCGACGCAGGAGACCGGCGATCCGCGGCATTTTCAGGTGGAGAGCGCCCTGGTTACGGTGCCTGTGGTCGTGCGCGACGCTCAGGGGCGATTTGTGAACGGATTGCCGCCCGGCTCTTTCAAGCTTTTCGAGGATGGCCGGCAGGTGCCGGTTTCGCTTTTTCTTGCTTCGGAAGATCCCATCAAGATCGCACTCCTGATCGATACCAGCCGGAGCGCGACGACAGTTTTAAAGAAAATCAAAAAAGCCGCGGGTCAATTTCTCAAACAGATGCGCTCCCAGGACCTTGCGATGGTAGCGAGTTTTGATTCGGAAATGCAGGTGTTGTGCCCGCTCAGTTCGGATGCCCGTGAGTTGAAGGAGGCTATCAAAGGGGCGAAATCAGGCGGTGCTTATACCAGGATGCGCGATGCCATCCACGAAATTGTGCAAGGAAGGTCCCGATCCATCACCGGCCGCAAGGCGATTATCCTTCTGACCGATGGGCGCGACCAGGGGAGCCGGATAGCCGCAAAGGACCTGCTGGATACGGTGGCCTCGTCCAATATGCCGATCTATTCCATCTTCTATAGTGTCGATCCGCGGGAATTGATGAAGGAATTGTTTGGCATACCCACCCGCTTTGGAGGTGCCGGGGATTCATGGAAAGAGCAGGAGAAGGAGGCCGCGCAATATTTGGATAAGATTTCGGATTTATCCGCCGGTCGCCTGTATACCAGCGACATCAAGAACCTTGACGAGGTGTTCCGGCAGATTTCCGAAGAACTTCGCTCGCAGTATCTGCTCGGTTTCTATCCTGAAAAATCGAAACTCGACGGCGCCGCGCACACGCTGGTGGTCAGCGTTTCAGTTCCCGATGCGGTTGTGCGCAGCCGGCGCAGCTATCGCGCAGCGCCTTGAATTATTTTGCGAATTGAAGGTTTGCGGCGCGGTATTATTAGATTGGGCGTGTAGAAAAGGTTGTATTGCGGGTAACGTGTTGTTCGAGGTTAACGATGAGACATAATGTATTTCAATCGCTGCAGACATTTCCCGTTGGGAGCGGACAGACGGGGGAGTTGTATTCACTGCCGCAACTTGAGAAAAAGGGCGTAGGGCCGGTTTCCCGGCTGCCCTTCAGCATCCGCATCCTGCTTGAATCCGTCCTGCGCAATTGCGACGGGAAGCGCATCCGCGAAGAGGATGTCGCCAGACTGGCGAACTGGAGCCCGAAATCAGAGCGGACGGATGAAATTCCTTTTGTGGTAGCGCGTATCCTGTTGCAGGACTTTACGGGCGTTCCCCTGCTGGTCGACCTTGCCGCGATGCGCTCCGCCGTTCAGCGTCTGGGCGGCAAAGCCGGCATCATCGAGCCGCTGGTTCCAGTGGACTTGATCATCGATCATTCCGTGCAGGTGGATTATTTCGGCAGCCCTGAATCCTTGCAGCAGAACCTGGATATGGAAATCCAGCGCAATTACGCCCGGTACCGATTCCTGAAATGGGGCATGCAGGGCTTCCGCGGATTCAACGTGATCCCGCCCGGCGTAGGCATCTGTCACCAGGTGAACCTCGAGTATCTCGCCAAAGTTGTTCAGCAGAACGACGGCCTCTACTACCCGGACACTCTCGTCGGCACGGACTCGCATACAACGATGATCAACGGCCTCGGCATCCTTGGCTGGGGTGTCGGCGGCATTGAGGCCGAGGCGGGCATGCTCGGCCAGCCTGTTTATTTTTTAACTCCGGACGTCATTGGCGTTCAGATTGTTGGAAAACTGAAAGAAGGAGTTACCGCAACGGACCTGGTCCTGCACGTTACGGAGTTGCTGCGCAAAACAAAAGTTGTCGGAAAATTTGTTGAGTTCTTTGGGCCTGGCGTCGCCGGGATGCCGGTAACGGACAGGGCGACTATCAGCAATATGGCGCCCGAGTATGGCGCCACGCTTGCTTTGTTCCCCGTAGACGAAGAGACCTGTTCCTACCTTAGGGACACAGGAAGAGATAAAGATCAGGTGGATTCGGTTCGGAACTACTACCAAGGCACAACAGATGTTCGGCGCGCCTGAAGATGGCCGCGTCGTTTACAGTTCCGTCCTCACCCTCAACCTGGAAGAAATCGAGCCCAGCGTAGCGGGTCCCAAACGTCCGCAGGACCGCATCCCGCTCAGCCGACTCAAGCAGGATATCCGGCAGATTTTGCTGAAATCGCCGAACGAAGGCGGCTATGGCAAGATAGCGTCCGATATGGAAAAGCGCTTTCCGCTCGATATGGCGAGCAGCCAGGAACCTGGTGATCAGAAGATGTCCGGCGGTGGAGAGCAGGCTTCCGAAACAATCCCAAGCGGTCACGGCGACATCAGCGGCAAAAACACCAGCATCTGGACTGAAACTGAAATGATCAACAATCGGCCCTCCCCCGATGCTGTGCGTGCCGCCTCGGGAAGCTTGCGTACGGACGCTGTCAGCCTGAGCCACGGTTCTGTCGTGATCGCTGCGATCACCTCCTGCACCAACACCTCGAACCCGAACGTCATGATCGCTGCCGGCCTGATTGCGAAAAAAGCGGTGGAAGCGGGAATTGCTCCGCCCCTGTATGTGAAAACGTCTCTGGCGCCCGGCTCGCGCGTTGTGACCGAATACCTGGAGAAGGCTGGCCTGCAGAAATACCTGGACAAAATCGGGTTCAACGTCGTTGGGTATGGCTGCACGACCTGCATCGGAAATTCGGGGCCGTTAAGTCCGGCCATCGAAGATCTGATTGCGAAAAACGATCTGGTGTTGGCCAGTGTCCTGAGCGGCAACCGCAATTTTGAGGCAAGAGTCCACCAGTCGGTCAAAGCGAATTTCCTGATGAGTCCTCCGCTGGTTGTCGCCTTTGCGCTGGCCGGGCGTATCGATATCGACCTGACGAACGAACCGTTGGGAAGGAATGCTCCAGGGCAGGGATATCTATCTGCGCGATATCTGGCCGCGCCTGGAGGAAATCCGCGAGTGCATGAACCTTTCACTCGATCCGGAAGCCTACCGGCGCATGTACTCCGGCTTCGCGCAGCAGAATCCGCTGTGGGATGAAATCCCGTCCGCCATTGGCGCGATTTATGAGTGGGACAAAAACTCCACCTACATACAGGAACCCCCTTATTTTGAAAAATTTGAAATGACGCCGGCGCGCATCGCCGAGATTCGCGGCGCACGTCCACTGGCGATCCTGGGAAATTCGGTCACCACGGATCACATCAGCCCTGCGGGCTCGATCAAGCCCCAGTCGCCGGCCGGGATCTATCTGCAGGAGAAGGGTGTCACGGTGCAGGATTTCAACAGCTACGGTTCGCGGCGCGGAAACCACGAGGTGATGGTGCGCGGAACTTTCGCGAACGTGCGCATTCGAAATCTGATGGTTGCCGGCGTGGAAGGCGGAGTGACGAAACACTATCCCGGCGGCGAATCAGATGAGCATTTACGATGCCGCGTGCAAATATATGGAGTCGGGCACGCCGCTGGTCATTTTTGCCGGACAGGAGTATGGCACCGGCAGCTCACGTGATTGGGCCGCGAAGGGAACCCGTTTGCTCGGAGTCCGGGCTGTGATTGCCCAGAGTTTTGAGCGCATTCATCGGAGCAACCTCGTCGGCATGGGAGTGCTCCCCTGTCAGTTCAGAGAAGGGACAAACGCTGCGACGCTGAAACTCGACGGCGGGGAAACCTACGATCTGCTGGGTATCGGCGAAGAGTTAAGGCCGCGGCAGGAGGTTTCGCTGGTCATCCATCGGAACGACGGCACGGCGGAAACGGTTCCACTGACCGTGCGCATCGATACTCCCATCGAAGTGGATTACTACAAACATGGGGGGATCCTGCCGTACGTTTTGCGCCAGCTCCTCCGCTGACTGTGCGCAGCACGTTATTCCTAAAATCTCCGAATGAAAATCGGGGTCGGAATCGGAATCGGTATCGCAATCGCTATCGGGGATCGGCGGTTGAATTAGATCATCGAGAAGAAAAGCCGAAGACCGACAGCGATTCCGATAGCGATACCGATTGATCTATTCTTTGTTATTTAACGCCTGGTACGTAGGTCGCTTGACACTCGCGATTTTTTCCGGACGGACGGATGCCTCTTGAGTAATGCTGGCGTCGATGAAGATAAACGGCTTGCCGACGCGCTTGATATTTAAAGGGCAATGTTTCGTACCCTTGGGAACAAAAATATAGCAGGGATAGTTGATCTTCAGAACCTCTTCGCCCAGGGTAAACTCGATATCAGCGTCGAACTCAGAAAAACTTTCCGCTCCGATAAGGTAAATCCATTGGTCAAATGGGTGTATATGCGTAGGGCTACCCAGTACGTCGGGTTCAGTGATATGAGCGAATCCCATCGCCAGGGCAGATTCCGGGATTTCCATTGGGCCCAAGCCGGTGACCATCGGCTTTTTAATGGTGTCGTGAATTGATTTCCAGGGTTTCAATTCATATACAGTCGGTTCCCGCTTAACGTTCTCAATTTTGGGCATTTCAGCCATAGATATCTCCTAGGATGGTTTCATGTTGATTCTTTGAATTTCCGGTGGATAGGCGAAACAATCTGCCTCACGCTTTGAAAATCGGCACAGCCAATTTCTGATAGGATGGAGCTTACGAAATCGTCGAACCGCCCTATGGCTGTTTCGACTGATTCCCAAAGCCTTGAAGATTCTACTGCACATCTTGGGGGTATGGACACAGATATTTGCCAAGGCAGAACAGAATAGGGATCCCATGTTTCCAGGTACTTTTCTTTTAACTATTGAATTTTAAAGGGTGACAATGATGGCATCTGGTTTGGGCAATGGCGGGATTGTTCCAGGTTTGGCACTTGATCAGTATCGTCAACAGATTAAACTGGATGAGCCCTATCAAAACGAATATGGAAGCCCGCTGTCGGCGGAGGAAAAGGCCGCTATTGTTACCCGCTTACTGGATCGGCTGATTCGCCGCGAGCATCTGGCTGATATGGGAAGGCTTCCGGCAACCTATGAAAGCCAGCGACGGTTGTTGCACGGGTTGCTCAATATCCGTCCACCTCAGCCACTGGATAGCACCTTTCTTAATGATATTAATCGGTTATTGCAGGATGAAACAAACTGCAGTGAGATTGTAGACGGACGCGACCTGCCAGTTGTCTCTGATAGCGTGCCGCCGCGCAGCCTGAAAAATTTGGATCGGCTTGTTTTATGGAAAGGGGATATTTCACGATTGCGGGTCGACGCAATCGTCAATGCCGCTAACGATCAACTGCTGGGCTGCTTCCAACCGCTGCACAACTGCATCGATAATGTTATTCACACCGCTGCCGGCCCCCTGCTTCGCCAGGATTGCCAGTCGATTATGGATATCCAGCAACACCGGGAACAAACCGGTGATGCTAAAATTACCCGTGCCTACAACCTTCCATCGAAATTTGTTCTGCATACTGTCGGGCCTATCATCGGCAATGAGGGTGTACGTGATTTCCAGCGACACCAATTAGCGTCGTGTTATCGCAGCTGTCTTGCCCTGGCCGATCAGCTGCCCAATATTGGGACTATGGCATTTCCTTGTATTTCCACGGGTGTTTTCAATTTTCCCAGAGAGATGGCTATGGAGATCGCCATTTTGACCGTGACTGAATGGCTCAGTAACAATCGCCATCATTTTGAACGGATCATCTTTAATGTTTATCTTCAGGAGGATTTAGATGGATATCTCCAGGCATTCCAGCGCTGAAACGATTGATGCACTCGCCCGGGCGATTTACAGAAGTGAACGGGTGTTAATTGGCGCTGGAGCCGGACTGTCGGCTGCCGCAGGCATCGATTATACCGATACGGTCACTTTCGCCAAGATTTTCCCCAAATGGGCAGAGCGAGGTTATCGTATGCAGTATGAATTCGTCGGGGTTCACGATTGGGAGGAACCGGCGAAATGGGCTTACTGGGCAACCCACCTAAACTATGTATTTTATAAATTTCCGCCAAGCCCGCTCTATCACAAACTCCATGCCATTATCCGGGATAAGGATTTTTATGTCATCACCTCCAACGCTGATGGTTTGTTTATTAAGAGCGGTTTCGAAGCTGACCGGGTATTTCAGGCCCAGGGTAATTACGAACGTTTGACGTGCACGATGTCATGCACCCCGGAGACCTGGGATACGAAACCCTTTATCGATCGGATCCTGGCTCATATCGACTACGAAACCTTACAAGTAGCCGATCCTGCGGCTCTGCCCACTTGTCCCTATTGCGGGGCGCCGCTGTTTGTCGCCTTTAGGGCCCGGGAAGAATACGCACACCAGGCTGCAAATTATCGGCGTTGGCTGGATGGGGTACAGGACAAAAACCTGGTGGTGATCGAAATTGGCGTGGGATTTAATACGCCGGGGGTCATCCGCTGGCCCTTTGAGCGCTTGGTGAATGTCCACAAGGATGTTTCATTCTTTCGAATCAACAGCGATTATCGAAACTTCGCCAACACCGCCCGGCCCGAAATTCCGCTCGGGATCAGATCCAAATCTTTATCTATCAATGCTGATGCCGGAGAGATTATCGAATCCCTGCATGATCGACTGAAGGGAGACGGAATTCACCCAACAGCATTCCCTGTTTTGCCTTGACAAACCCCCTGTTGCGATAGCGTTATATCTAGTCTATGTTCCACTTTTGTCAGCGACCAGCAGAGGAGAATATGAGGTCATCTTGTTTTAAGACTAGATTGAATTGGGGCTTGGTTGTCGTCGTTGCGATCATTTTGGCGTCCTGTATTGGCTGCAAGCGCCTTGCTGGATCAGCCGATTCGGAAGGGAAAAAGATGACGGTGCTTGACCCTCGAGGGCAACCGTCGGGAGTATTTGGACGGAGGGGCGCGCCGGACTCGCACATGATGGCAATTTTTAATCCCGATACACACCCCACTATTTCCCGTGATGAACTGGTTCCCCTCCGGATGGCTCCCAGGCTGGATAGCCTGGATAATAAGACGATCTACCTGGTGGATGTAGGTTTCGCCGGCGGCAAAGAGTTCCTTGAAGAACTGCAGGCGTGGTTCGCCAAAAATATGCCATCCGTCAAAACAGTGTTGCGTACCAAGAGCGGCACTCCGTTTTCGGACAGTCCTGAACTCTGGGCGGAGATCAAGAAAAAAGCGAATGCTGTAGTCTTCGGCGTTGGTGGTTGAGACGGCTGTTCGGCGAGTCTCGCCGAATTTGCCCGAACCATGGAAGGTGAGTATGGTGTGCCCGCAGCCCCCATTGTTACCGCGCGATTTGCGGAATATGTCATTCGGGATGGTCGCTCGCATGGAATGAACCTGCGCTGGTCTTTCCCTCCCTATCCCGTTGGGTGGGTTTCCAGGGAAACCCTGCGTCAATATATTCAAGGGAACGATCCCGTAACCGGTGTGAAGTTAACGACGGAAATAGTCGATGCGCTGACCAAACCATTAACCGAGGCTGAGAAGAATCCAGAAATACCCCAGAAGGCCCAAAAGGCCGCGCATGCTGGAGCCGGATACTGAGGCAAATCTCCATCAGCAGTTCCTGAGGAACGGTTGGACCGATGGTCTGCCCATTGTGCTGCCGACGGATGAAAGAGTCGCTGAAATGCTTACGGGAACCGACCACGATCCCCAGGAGGTGGTTGGCAAGATGTCCGTCACCACCCATGAGGAAATGAAGGAATACACGGTGGAAAGGGTGGCTGTAAACGCTGTTATGGCCGGCGCCAGACCCGAACACCTGCCGGTCATCCTGGCAATCGCTTCGACGCAGATCCCTGCCATGCCCAGCTCTACTGGATCCTATGGGAGCATGGTGGTGGTGAACGGTCCGGTCGCCAAAACAATCGGAATGAACAGCGGCGTCGCCGCGCTCGGACCGTTCAATTATGCCAATTCCGTCATCGGCAGAGCCTGGACTCTTTTGAGCATTAACTTTGGCGACGCACGAGCGGGTGACACCTTTATGGCGACTATTGGCAACGGTTTGAGTTTTACCAACCAATGCTGCGCCGAAAACGAGGGGAAAAGCCCCTGGAAACCGTTTCATGTGCGCAAGGGATTCAAAGCCTCCGAGAGTACGGTCAGCATCTTTCGCGGCTGGAACGTCATGACACTGGGGATCGGGTACTGCGGACGGATTGCGGCAGAGAATCAAAACATTTGATTCGATGGGCACCTATACTTTCGTGATGGACCCGCTGGCAGCGAAATCCTTGAAAGCCGAAGGATGGAGTGATCCGGACGCGCTGAGCAAATCGCTGGCTGAAAAATCAAGATCCCCTTTTCTCAAGCCCGAAGGCATTAATTTCGTTGTCGTGGGCGGTGAGACCAATCCCATTTTTCAAACGACCGATTATGTCTATTACAAGACTGCGTCAGTGGACAAGTGGGTACCCAAGAACGGAGATCAAACTTGATAAGAAGCCCCTTCGCATGCCGGCCTATCACGAATGTGAAGATGCGTTATGTATTCTTGGGCAGAAAAAAGGATAGGGATCTATCAACCATTGCCCATGAAGGCTTTGGAAATCTTGCGTCTTCTGAAGTGTATGTCTTTGTAATGTATCTGAGGGGACATCCTCAGCACACGGGACTGGATGCAAAAACCGCGTCCAGCCCTGTCCTTCGTTATAGCGGATAGGCCGAATAATCTGCATCCCGCTTTGGAAATCTTGGTTTTAGCCTCCGATAATAAGCATTCTGTCGACCCTGGGGGTTGCGTTTTGGCGGCACGCGAATTTCACTGCGCGAACCTTGCATAGAGGATTGCTTTTTGGGCACACCTTTTCCGTATCGCAGACGCAGTTCGATTTGTTTCTTCCCGAATAAGGGATGCTTTATTTAGGCATTTTAACAGAGCATCCCTTATGGAATCCGGTAATGCGGTTAGGCTTGGAAGGCCGATTCCAGTTTTTTGAGCATAGCCTGCTCTTCGGCAGAAATCGTGCCGTATCCCAGGATGCCACCCGCGGCCTCTGCAATGGATCGGGCATCGGCCATGAGTTCCTCCCGGAAGGATTTCCGCTCGGCATCGGTTAGCTGTTCGGAAAGGGTTTTCATGTATTGGGTCCACGCATCTAATAATGCCGGGTCAGGCTTGGTTTTAAGCCAGGCAGACATGATTTTGGGATCCAGGCCCTTCTGTCTCAAGCCGGATTTCTCGGCATACTCAAACAGCTTTTTCCGTTCCTTTTCATCCATCCTGCCATCGGCCCAGGCGATCTCGATAAGAGGAATGCCAATCAGCGTGGCTAACGTTTCGGGTCGTATATCCAGAGCAACCAATTTTTCAAGAACCGATTCGTCTTGAATGCCCGAAATCTTGGCAAGATTCTCCTTGGTTTCCTGCATCTTCTGCAGCTTTTTACGCTGCTCGATATTGCGGCGATCCTGCTCGTAAAAAAACATATCCTCTAGCGACCGGTTTTGCTTTCCTAAAAACGCAGAAGTCATAATCCATCTCCCATGCTGGATTTGGAGCCCATTCTATACTCGTATTGGCCCCTTCAGCTTCTGACACCAGCATATCATGCCAGTAAATCATTTCAGCCTTTTACTATCGAAGCAACTCCGCATGCTCCCTGAAGACAAACATCACATATCGACGTCGACGACCCGGCAACGCTCCCGGGAAAGCAAGAATGCTTCAGAAAGAAGCTCGGGACACATGAACACCCTACACCAATGCCCCTCAATACACCAATAGCGGATAGGCCGAATAATCTGCGTCCCGCTTTAGATATTGGCATTTTTAGCTTCCGATAACCCTAGTTTATCTAATCTGCTGGCCACAATTCAGATCTCTCGAATGCTTTTTTCAAAATGCGAAATTCCACTACAAAAATACAGCATGCTATTAGAATCTGCCAAAACATTGGACAAGCGTTTCTTAACAGCTGCTCTTAACGAGGCTTTTGGGAGACTGGAGGGGCTGGATTGCGTGAGATAGGTGTCAGTTGAGAATTTCGCCTAAACCACTTCCGAATACTGCAGATAGGATAAATGAACGATACGTAATTATATACCGTTTCAATTGTCTGTATCCTCTCCACCCGTTTCTTGGCTTCTAGGCACAATGCAGGAGAGGCACAAGGAGGCAAGATGCCCCCTGTGCTATCCCCACTTTGCCGCCAACGCATTTCAGTTCGGCTATGGACCGGTTCGAGTTCCCTCGACAAACCCGTGTGCGAACCCTTCATTGGTGAGCATTCCGTAATACTTTTTACCCGGCTCGAAATAGACGCCGCTTGTATCTACTGTGACCGGAACGCCTTCAATAACAATATTGAGGGTCGATGAGAAGGAGCAGTCGGGTTTCACATTCACACTCCCCGAGGCTGGCAGTTCCACCGTGTAGGGCCCGTATTTTTCGTAGAGTGTGCCCGTATACGCGCCTGTTTTAGAGACATGTGCGTTCAACAGGACGGTGTCTGCGAATCCCAAGTCGGGGGTGGGAGTAACGATGTTTTCGGCGCTGACCAGGTAAGCCCCCTGAGCTGTCTGCGGGCCGCAGGAAATCATAGGCTCATCGGACTTTCGGATGCGGTGGCCGACTCCGGTCCATGCCAGGGTGGGCAAGCCATTCTCATCAATGAAACTGGGGATGCTGCGGTACTCGCGGCCGTTGTCAAACAAGACAAAACGCTCCTCGATCAGGGTCGCCCCAGGAACTCCGGGCAGGCTGAAAAAGTACTGAAATTTCCCCGTGCAATCCTCGTTCATTTCGGTGACCGTAGTCTGCAGGGAAACCGGGACAGGCCCCGAATTCAGAGTGCCGGCCCTGATCCAGTAATAGCCGCTCCCGGCACCTTCAGCCGTAATCGTGACTTGGCCGACAGCAATGAAGGAAGCCATCGCGCCTGCGACATGAAGCGGGAATGGCTCTACGGACGGGTTCAGAATCAGACTGGATCCCTTGTCATAAAACGCATAGGTTCCTGCGAATGTCTTCATACTGCATTTCTCCTGCGCCTGCGCCGCAGGGATCACAAAACAACAGCAAACCAGAAGCAGTATAGCTGCTCCGGCAATCATTCTGGATTTCATAGTATCCTCCTGAAAAGCTTTGTGCGTATTGTCTGCAGAAGACGCATGTAAACAAATAGACAAAGTATTAATATTTTCTTAATTCTTATTTTCCGGTGAAGGCGAAAAGCTGCTAAACTTGGGGATACTGAATATCCGAACAAGGCTGTATCGACAGTCCGGCTGCGCACTTGCGGGGGGACTAAAATGCATAAACGCCTTCATTTCGACATTTATGAGGTTGATCCTTCATCCGGTCAGCTCAGCAGGCAGGGTGTGAAGATCAGCCTCCGCGAAAAACCTTTCCGAGTGCTCCTCTCGCTTCTTGAATGTCCGGGAGAGGTCGTCACGAGGGAAGAGCTGCGCCGACGTCTCTGGCCGGATGACGTGTTTGTTGACTTTGACAACAACCTGAACGCCGCTGTAGCCAGGTTGCGCGAGGCTCTAGGCGATTCGGCGGAACGACCGCGTTATGTAGAGACCCTGCACAAGCACGGCTATCGTTTCTTGGCGAAGGTCAGTGAAACCATGCCGGCGGCGCCCCCGAAAGTCAGGTTGGTGGTATTGCCTTTTCTGAATCTCAGTGGCGATCCCGGGCAGGAGTACATCAGCGATGCAGTAACCGAAGAAATCATCACGCAAATCGCCACCCTGGCACCCGAGAGCCTCGGCGTCATCGCGCGAACGACGGCTATGCATTACAAATCTTCCCACATGGACGTTGCGCAGATCGCGCACGAACTGAAGATTAATTACGTGGTCGAAGGCAGTGTCCGCCGCGAAGGAGACAATTTTTCCATCACCGTTCAGCTGGTCCGGGCTGAGGACCAGACGCACCTTTTTGCACACAGATATGAAGTTGCCATCAAGCATCTCTTCGAAATGCGGACCCGAATTGCGGCGGCGATCGCCGCCAATATAGACTCCGCCGCCGTCGCCCGGGAAGCCCAAAACCGGTTTCCCTGGGTTCAAAGCAGGAGAAATCCGACCGAGCACCTTGCTGCCTTCAATGAATACATTCAAGGCCGTTACCTGCTCGGCAGACTGACTCCAGAATCGATAGCCAGGGCGAAAAAACACTTTGAAGATGCGATTGAGTCTGACCCTGAGTTCGCGTTAGCGCACTGCGCGCTGGCCGAGCTATACTCCACGCTGGGATATGTCGGATATATGCGCCCGAAGGACGCGTATGCAAAGGGATTTCCCAGCGCGCTCCGCGCCGTCGAAATCGATGACACGCTGGCCGAAGGGCATGCCCTGCTCGCCGTATACCACAAGCAGCGGGACTATAACTGGCCGGCCGCCGAAAAGGAATTTCAGAAAGCACTGGATCTCGATCCCGCTTCCCCTTCCGTAAGGAGTCAGCATGCGGTCGGGCTGTTGATGCCGCAGAACCGCATACCCGAAGCCATCTGGGAAATCGAGCGCGCTCTAGAGTTGGACCCGCTTTCAGGCGCTGTCCGCACCTGGGTTGGACTCATGCTGCTCATGGGACGCGAATACGATCGCGCAATCGACGAATCACAGCGCTTTCTCGAATTGGAGCCGACATCGTGCTGGCCGCACTACACCATCGGGATTGCATATCGACAGAAGTACTACGACAGGTATGTCGCGGATGGTCAAAGCGCGATTGAGGTTCAGGGGAGACCGGATTTTGCCGAGGAAGCTATTCGTGGGCACCTAAAGGCAATCGAACTTGCTCCCGGAATTAACTTCTTTCTCGGATGGCTCGGCCTGGCACTGGGAATTTGCGGCAGGAAGAAACAGGCCCGTGAAGTGCTGAAGAAGTTGCGACAGGCCGATCAATACGTGCTTCCTTCAAGCTTTGCCCATGTGCACCTCGGGCTTGGGGAAATCGACGCAGCCTTCGAGTGGTTTGACCGGGCTGTCGAGGAGCGCGATCAGATGATGATGCCCATCCTGAGTTATGCGCATTTCGACCCTCTGCGGCAGGACCCGCGGTTTGCGAAACTTTTGTGCAAAATGAACCTGGCTACATCTAAGACGCGGACAGCGTGAGTTGCCTTTGACTTCGCAAATAGAGCTGTCTTCCGACTCGGCAGGCTTAAAATTACAGGCGCCGGTTCCAGATTCCAGATACCAAACTCGAGATTCAAATCTACCAATCTCGCCTCTTCAATCTCGAATTTCGAATCTCGAATCTCGAATCGTCCTGTCGTCGCCCCGGACCTCAAAAGTAACCGAATCAAGCTCGCGCTGCCCGGCGTCCATGAGTCGAAGCACATGCTTGCCTTTGCGGGGTGACCACGGCGCCGGCGCGGCAGACACTCCCAGGCCCTGGCCGTCGAGAACCCATTGCAGGTTGGTCCCATCGGGGCTTGCCTCAAAGAACATTTTCTGATCTTCCGGCGGTATGTCGGGATCCAGTGCGATGATCGATCCGGAAGTAGGATAGATGATCCGAGGAAAGTTGGCGTCGTCTGCTTTCTGCACTAGGGATGTTTCGGTTCCCTGTATGAACCACTCCTGTTTGGTTTCGGCGGTGGATGCAAATTCGACGGAACAGCGCACCACTCCGGCGGGAGGCGTGGGCGGGTGGCTGCTTTGTCTCCTGTGTAGCCAGTTCATGATATCGATCCAGACTGGAGCTGCGCCGGTGACTCCGCTGACGTTATACATCGGTTCTCCCGAAAAGTTTCCTGCCCAGATACCGACTGTGTATCGGTCAGAGAAGCCGACGCACCAGTTGTCGCGCATGTCTTTGCTTGTGCCCGTCTTGACTGCCGTCCAGTAGCGGGTGGACAAGGGGCTTTCGAGCGCAAATGTCCGGCTGCGGCTTTCGCGGTCGGAAAGTATGTCGGCAATAAGAAAGGTGGCGTCTATGGAGACGACGCGCCGCGGCGTTGCCGCCGTCTCCCCGGCGGTGAGTCGCAGAGGCGTCCAGATACCCCCGTTTGCCAGGGCGCGATATGCAGCCACAAGGTCCCAGAGAGTGATGTCTGCCGAGCCGAGCGCGATCGATAACCCGTAATAGTCCGGCTCGCGGATATTTCGGAAATCCAGTCGCTGCATGGCTTCGACAAAAGAATTGATGCCGATGAGATTCAGGGCCTTCACCGCGGGGACATTCAGGGAAGAAGCAAGGGCGACTCTCACCGTCACCATCCCGTGAAAGCGATTGTCGTAGTTTTTCGGCCTATAAACGCCGCCGACGACGGGGATGTCGATCGGGCTGTCATCCATCAATGAAGCCGGAGTCAATAGGCGCTGGTCAAAGGCCAAGGCATAAATCAGCGGCTTGAGTGTGGAACCCGCCTGTCTCATGGCGCGGACCCCGTCCACGAAACGCGCGCTGGATTGTTCTCCGATATTTCCGGCATAGGCGAGAATTTCACCGGATGCGTTGTCTACAACCAGGGCTGCGCCGTCGCGCATGTTTTTGGATCGGGCCGAAAGTACGTGATGGCGCAGCGTGTCCAGCGTGAAAGCCTGCAGATTGCCGTCCAGAGTGCAAACGACGCTCCTCGCCCGGTCCTTCCCGTTACCAGCGTCGTTTCCCAGCAGACGGAGGGCCACGTGCGGCGCCAGCGATGCTGCGGGCTGCACCGAATAGGGCTTGGAAAGGCTATCTTTTGCGACTGCGTTAATCTGCGTGCAGCCTCCTGGAAGACTCATGGACCGTGCGAGCGCGCACGCTCTTGCGCTGACGGCATCGAATGCTGCATTTGGAGAACGCACCAGAGCGGTAAGGATCACCGATTCAGAATCATTCAAACCCTGGGGTTCTTTGGCAAATAATCCGCGCGCAGCCGCGGCGATGCCCTGCAGTTCGCCGCGAAAAGTGACGACATTCAAATAGGCCTCGAGAATCTCTGCCTTGGACCAGGATTTTTCAAGTGCGCGCGCCGCCCGGATTTGCCTGTATTTTTGAAATAGCGAACGCTGCGCGCCGGTGGAGCGCAGGTCATTGCTCAGCATCGCGGCCAGTTGCATGGAGATCGTGCTGGCGCCTCGGGTCCTAGAATGAACCATCCTGTCAAATCCGGCGCCGCCGAAAGAAATCCAATCCGCGCCGCCGTGTTTATAGAACCGATGGTCCTCACCGGCAACGATAGCGGATTGCATGGCCGGAGAAACATCGCGCAGCGATATCCAGTCCAGCCGCCGTCCGCTCCTGTCGATCCTCATTTCGTGCAGGACCGCGCCATTGCGATCCAGCAGCACCGCTTCGGACTTCACATGGGCGAAGCGCGCCTGCCGGTACGAAGGCAATCCCGGCAACGGCCTGAGCAAAAAGAAATACGCGAATCCCCATGCCAATGAAAAGCTGCCAGCCAGGAAACACACGAAATATAGGGCAAATTTTTTTAGTGTAATTCGTGGCTGCCTGTTTTTTTGCACGGAATCACCTTATATTTACGGCCTCATTCGGCAGTTCGCCGAACATTTCAGGAGAATACATCGCCTCGACTCGCGTCGGAGGCAGATTCATGGTCCCTTCGTTATTGAGGCGGACCGTGTATTCGATGGTCCATGTCCCCTTGGGGAAATACTCGTAATAGGCGCGGTACGCTTCGAAGGAACGCTCTTCGAATACCGGTTCGACCCAGCCGGTCTTTTCCTCGCCGCGCGTCGCGAGCGATGAATCCCGTCCCAGGCCACTGCCGAGAATAGTCGATCCGGCCGGGATCGGGTCGTTCACGACCGTCCAGGTCATGTCGGACTGCGCTTCGATTTCGAGCTTCACGCGCACGATATCGCCCCTGCTCCATGCCCCGCGCTCTTTTTGTTCGACAGGCGTCATAGTCTTTTTGATTTTGTATCCGCTCATAAGTGGCTCTTTAAGAGGTATCGCGGCAAGGCTGCTGATCGTCGCCCAGGGTTGGCCTGTCCCCGCCATGCGGAGCGTTAAAGCGGATTTCTGCGCGGGCCATGGGAACGACAAGGTCTTACCTTTCGGCGCGGCAGACCATTCCATCGTCTGCGATGCATCTGCCAGGGAAGCCGTGCTGCTTCCGGTGACTGGGGTTTTTTCATACAGCTGTGAAAACTTCTCCATGGCCAGTACTCCCCAGGCGTTGGCGACGGTGGTGTCCCACCGTCCTCTTCTCTGCCGGGCCAGCGCGCCGCGGACGACCCTGGAAATATCCGCTTTCCAATTCGGAACTTCCAGAATACTCAAGGCCAGCCGGACAGAATTTTCGTCCGGGGAAATCATCAGCCACCATAGGCAGTCGCCCCGTTCGGTGGAAAAATTCATCGTGGTTCCCTGGTAGCTCAGCCGCGTTCTCAGAATCTGTTCGGCTTCCGATAGCCGTGTATTTCTGTCGCGGATCGCCGTCATTCTCTGAAGAATGGTGTACCAGTCGATCACCGCGGAGGTCGGCCATAGGTTCGGCTCGATAGCAATCGACGAAAGCATCGACGGATTTGCCTGCTCTGAAGCGGATAGCGCCTCGATGGCCGAAAGCTTGCGAATGGCTAGATCTACCGTGGGAAGGGATGAGTGGCGGATGACACTCCCCTCAATGAATCCCCGCAATCCCTCAATCATTCTCCCCTTCGTGTCCTCGGGTATCGGATATCCGGCCGCATGTGCGATGGACAGAACATAGGACGTCAGGACATCGCTGCCTGTGCGCATCAAAGGAAAATATTTCAGCAATCCCTGGGAATCCAGGTAGGCGGGCATCTCGGCGGCGATCCTGTCCCAGAGTGCAGAGTCTCGCAGCGCAACCGCTTTGGAAACATATTGTTCGAGACACGTGTACGGGTACTTTTCCATGTAACTCTTTACTCCCGACATCCCTCCTACGAGCGACGGCTTCAATGCCACGTCGATGCCTCCCGAGCCTGGCAATGCGTCTTTGGGACGCTCCACGTCGAGGCGATAATCGCCGGACAACTGGGTCAGTGTCGCCTGATAGGTTCGCACGGGTACGGCCGGCACGACTTTCTGAACTACAGACAGTCGATCATCGATTCCCGGGCCGGCGGTTGCTTCAATTTGATATTTGAGATTGTCCTTTCCCATCGGCGCAGTCAGATCCCAGGCAATATCTCTGGATTCGCCCGATCCAAGAGAAAAGGTCTGTGGTGATAGCGATTCCGCGACGCCGCTGACGCTGGCAGCGACGCGAACGTCGAGAGCCTTCTCCGTCGTATTGCGGAGGGTAAATGTCGAACGGAACTTGTCGCCCTGGCGCACTACCGGAGCGATGCCGGAGAGAATGATTAAATCCCTGTTGGTGCGGATCGACGTGGAGCCCGTGCCGAAGCGGTCCGCGCCCGCGGACGCCACCGCCACGATGCGAAAACTGGTGATGGAATCGTTGAGCGGAACTTCAACACTGGCGATGCCTTTGTCATTCAGAGGCACGCGGCTTTTCCAGAGCAGCAACGTGTCAAACATCTCTCGCGTCGACTGATTGCCGCCTCCTCCTCCCTGTGGCAGAGCCTTCATGCCGAAATGTCTTTTGCCGATGACGTGCATTTGAGCCGTGGACGTCTCCACGCTGTACGTCCGCCTGCCCATCATCGAGTCGAGCAGTTTCCAGCTGTTGTTCGGCATGAGCTCGAGCAATCCTTCATCGACTGCAGCTAAGGCTACTTCGGAACCTTTGGGCGGAGGCGTTCCTTCAGGAGTCGTAACGGTTATCTGCACCTTCGCTTTTTCCCGCACTTTATATTGAGGCCGGTCTGAGGAGACTTTTACTTTGAGTTCGTGCGCTTTCCATCCTACGTTGATTTCGGCAATCCCCAATTTATAGGCAGGCCGGCCGAGGTCGACCGTTGCCGTGGGTTGGACGCCGCTTACACGGCCGCGCACAACCATAACGGAAACAAAGGCGTTGGGCGCGTAGTTTCCCTTGATCGGGAGCTCAATGACCGGCTGCTTGCCGGATATCTCTTTTACAAACAAATCTCCGACACCTTCCCGCTCGACGGTGATGAGGGCTGTTGCTTTCCGGAAAGGCATGCGCACCTGGAGCTTTGCGCGATCGCCCGGTTCATAGCGCTTCTTTTCAGGCAGGAGATCGATGCGATCGTCGTCGGATGCCGCGAACCACCATTCATCTTCGCCGGCAACCCATGTCGACAGGTTTGCGATCGCGGCGCGGCCGGCATTGTCGCTGGTCGTTGCCTGAACGATCAGCTCTCCCGAAACCGTCGTGGGTTTTTCGCAGAGCAGCAGTCCGCGCTTATCCGTACTTCCCTCGCACGCCGGGCCCAGCCGTTTGGTCTCGCTGAAATGCTCGTAGGCGTAAAATCCGCCGACCAGCCTTTTCCGGTGCGAATAGGTTTTTTTCTGGAAGAGGTCAACCTTCACCGGAGCGTTTGCCAGGGGCTTGCCGCTCAGATTCAATACGGCAACCCTGAATTTCAATAAATTCTTCGACTGAAGCCAGGAATCGGGATGGATGCCGATCAGGATGCTCGCCGGCCAGAGCGGAATTCGCGAAGACGCAGTCTGGATCTCCCCGCTGGGATCGCGGAATTCCAATTCCGATGTTATCTCCATGGGTTTGTCGATCGCGGGCAATCCGGAAATAGCCGTGCGGACCGAACCCTTTTTATCGAGAGTCAGCGCGACGCTTTTCAGTTCTGTTTTGCTTTCCTCGCGGTCTTCGGAATCATAGCGGACGATGCCTTCTTTCACGGCTCCATTGGAAAAAACGAAATCGTCAAAGCCTTCATAACCCCAGAGGAACCGCGGTTTCAGATCGTAACGGAATTTTACCGGCAGGTTCCCGGCTCCGCCGCCGCTCAGATAGCTCACGGTAAGATCCACGGGTACGGATGCGGGCGCGACGAGGGGGGCAGACGGTGGGCGGATCACCGCGCGCATGAACGGCACGCGGAACTCCTCGACCCGGAAGGATCCTGCAAAGTGCAGATTGCGCCTGTAATCATAATAATGCGTGACACTTTTATCTTGGGGCTCTCCCGTTCTGTAATAGATTTGATATTCGCCAAGTTTAGCTTCTTTAGGAATGCTCCAGTCGGTTATGGCTATCCCTTTTGCCACATCCCATTGCAGCGGGATCTCGTATGTCTGGTCGCTTCCGGTGTGTTTGATATTGAGGTTCTTAGGCATTTGCTCTGCTGTAATAAATGAAAATCCCGAGAGGACCTGGCGGCGCAGCACGTGTTTCATGTGGACCGTTTCGCCGGCGCGCAGGAGGCTGCGATCCAAAATCGTATGAGCGGAGATCAAACTGGGTTGCCAGTAAGTCGGGAGGTTGTATCTCCAGCTTTCGATGCCTTCATTCCAGCCGCTATGCACAATGGACATGTCCTGGCCCAGCTGTGCTGTTACCAGCAATCCGCCGCTGAACCACGTGTTGGGGCAATTGGGGAGGTCCTGTGCTTTTGGAAGCGATCCGATGCGCGCTATGCCGTTTGCGTCGGAAGCTCCTTTCCAGAGTACTTTCCCTTCGCAATCGCATACCTGCAGGGCCGCCTGGTTCACCGGTGTCGCTTTATCCAGCGTTGTGACCCAGGCCAGGGACGACTCGATTCCCCATTTGAAATGGACGGAAAGATTCGTGACCAGAGCAGTCGTGGGCACAAACATGGGCTTGGAAACTCCCAGCAGGGAAGCCCCCAGGATCTCGCTTTCGATTTCCACTACATAAAACCCCGGATCCTTGATGGGGATGCCGACGACTTCGAAAGATTTCGCCCCATTCGGTTTGGGCAGATTAAAGGATTTTGTTTTCGGCGCGGTGACAGGGCCGAAGATCGATTTGTCACGGCCTTCGTAGTTCCTGCTGGCCACCTTTTGTATCCAGGAAAACATCTGTTCGGGTTTTCCGGAAGGAAGCCTGAATATCTTTCCTTTTAAATTTCCTATGATGGGCTGTAAGCCAGGCTTGACCGGAATTGGATCAAAATTTTCTTCCCCGCCTTCGACTTGGAGAGTTTTCCCGGCGATTACAGCTTCGACATTTCTCAGGGTGACGGGCAGTATGGGGTCCGCATTCAATTCCAGGATTCCAAAATCTGCGGCGAATTTCGCCAGCGGCGGATATGCGTCCGTCTGAGTTTTCAGAGGGAAGCTTTTGGCATTTGAAAGCTTGCGGCCCGCGTCATCTTCCACTCCGGCCGGCAACTCGAGGGTGAACGAGGATTTTTCAGGGAAAGGCCCCGGGAACAGGATGCTCCAGACGTACCGCTCTTCGTCTTCCTCAGCTTTTGGCTTCCAGGTTTTGCCTGCCGGGCCGCGCAGGACGGCTCCTTTGATTTTGTCCCATGCCACAGGCGCCGAAAACGAAAGGCGCATTGCTCCGACCGGGATGCAGGCCGCCTGGGCATTCTCCCTCTGACAGTGGAAAGTGGCAGTAAACGGAGGCTTGGTTTTAAAGGGCAACACTTGGTCGCGTTCTGTAGCGATGCCACTGGGCGCGGATACGCCGCGGCCCCATACCAGGTTTATTTTTGAACTGGCCGGGAACTTTTGTTTAGCCTGGATCAGGAGGAGATTTTCTGGCCGTTTTGCATAACGCCAGGAATATTGCGTTTTGAGAATTGCTTCTTTCTCCGATCCCGTAACAATACGGATACCGATGCGTTCCGAAATGCGGTCGACGGAGAACGAAACATTGGCAAGGACGGAAGGTTCCGCGGCGGGGCTGTCGAGCTCCAGAATAAAGATCTGGTCATCGCCGATCGATTCATCGCCTTCATAGGGGGAGGAACGCAGTATCGCGGGCCCTCCAGTGGAAAACCGGAACTGGCGCTGTCCCGTGATGTCTGCGCCGCGGAGGCTTTTGAGCTCGTCTTTTGCGTTGAATTCGCACTGGATTCCGGCGGGAAGGTCCCGTTCAAAGTCATACAGCCAGTTCGACGGATCGGACCAGCGGGCTGTGCCCTTTTCCGAACAGCGGATATCAAAGGGAGCGAGGGTTGCGCGCGGGTCGCCGAAAGAAACCATCGGTTCGGAGAATTGTACGCGCACCTGCCGGACTTTCTTCGTGGTGCCCTGGGGGGAGAAGGATTGAATCCTGGGCGGTTGCTGAGCCGGGCTCAGATAGGCTGCGCTCCACAGAACCAGTGCCAATACGCTCGCAAGTCGTCTGCTGTTCATCGGCGAACCCCTTCCGTTGTTTTTGAACCCGGAGGGGGTTGCAGATAGTAGCCGGGGGCGCAAGCCCCCGGAAATAATGGGCAGTCGCAGAGCCCCGGCAGGGGCGAAGGTCTCTTGTTCATAGGGCGTTAACGTTTCGCCCTTTCAGGGTTCTTTCTACTGTCCAGCAAACTCCGGGCTTGCGCCCGGAGCTACTATCTGCAAGCCCTCTGGGCCTGACAATGCGTGTTCGGTGCTAAATGTAAGGTTATTAGAAAGCATCTGAAGTCCCGACCCACATGTTCTTATTTACACAGATTCCAATGGGCACCTGCTCAGGCATTCGTTGCATAGATTTTGCAGCAGCGGAAGCGCGCGCGCATTTTCCGCGGCCATCCGGAGATTGCGGAGGCCGGCAGGAACGTGTGCGAGATAACTCCGCAATTCCTTTTTGATCCCCAGGAATCCGTAGGCTCCCAGTGCCTGCATCAATCGCTGCGCCGAAGCTTGCCAGAAAGCCTCCGCGAAATCACCCCAAGCCAGTTCCGCATGCGATAGCCCATAATAGAAAGAAAGCAATTCCATGCGCTCCACGTCTGTAAAACTCACGTAGGGATCGCACAGCAGCGATCCGAGATCGTAGAAACGCGAGCCGAAACGCATGCCCTGAAAATCGATAAGGAATGGCTCCTCCCGATAAATCATTACATTCTGCGATTGCAGGTCACGGTGTACGAGACAGCGCCTGCCGGACGCGAGCTTTTCCGCGAGACCGCAAAGCTCCGTCTCCAGCGCGTTAGCCCGGTCTGGGTTGAGCACAATGCCGCACAGCGCGGCAACGAAATTGTCCATGAAATAATCCCGTTCCCACCGGTACAATTCGGGGTCAAATGGATTCATCAGCTTTATGCGATCGGAAGGGAATTGCGATTCGGGAATGGAGTGGAGCCTGTGTGCGGCGACGAGCGTCTTCTGATACAGGCTTTGCCGCTGCTTCCACGGCGCATTTCGGAGGAGCCAGAGATCGGTGTCGCCCAGATCCTCCAAAAGAATGAGACTGGCGGCCTCATCGTGCCGGATTATTTGGGGAGCCGGGATGCCGTTCTCATAAAGAAACGCAGCGATATTTGCGAAATATGAATTTTCGATCCGTGTGGACTCGTATTGAACAAGGATGACGGAACCGTTCGCCCACTTGAAGCGGAAATAGGACCGGTCGGAACCTCTCCCCGAAAACGGAATAAGCTCGGCCTTGTCCGATTGTGCAAGCTCCAGGGATTCCCGCGCGAAAGAGATTAAATCATCCTGTGATTTCAACGCTCCTCCAGGATTCCTGTTCGGATTTTCAGTTGCTCGTAAATTTCAAGGGATCCGATGTCCTGCCAATTTCCTTCGTCGATAATAATACCCAAAATAGATCCAGGCTTGCTGGCAATTCTTTGAAGAAAAGGGTTAATAATGCTCTCGATCCGGCCGGCTTCGATGTGGCGCAGCAGGGAAGTTTCCAGGGCATAGATTCCGGTGAAGAGGCAGCTTTGTGCGCCGGGATGGTTCAAAGCGTTTCGGAGGTCGCAGACTTCGCCGCGCGCATTCACGCTTACGTTGAGCAGAGGCCCTCGGCTGCGCAGGACCATCGTCGCTTCCGGTTGCTTCTGTTCGTGCAGCTCGAGAAGACCTTGCAGCGGGAAATCGGCGATGATATCGCCGTTATAGCAGAGAATCGTCTTGTCATCGCTGAGAAGATCCTCGATGTTTTTCAGCCCTCCCGCCGTATCCAGCAGCACAGGCTCATGGCGAAACACAATGGGCGCGCCGCGCCACTGCATGTCGGGAAACTTTTGCAGGTATACGTCCGGGCAATGGTGCGTGTTGACAATAAACCGCTCCACGCCGGCGCTGAGGAGATGATCCATGGCATACGTGATGATGGGCCGGCCTCCGATTTCCAGCAGCGGCTTCGGACATCTCTCCGTTAAGGGCCGCAAGCGCGTGCCCAGCCCGGCGCCCAGGATAAATGCAGTTTTAAATCGTCGTCCGGCCATTCCGTCTCCTGTGTATGTGTGCCGCCGCCAAAACATTTAACTGCGGATTAAGACGGATTGCTATGGATAAATCATAGGTTCCGCTGTGCCCATACATAGACGCGTTAATATTCGGGCGCCCTGACCCGCACAGCCGTCGGAATCGGTATCGGTATCGCTATCGGTATCGGGAATCGCAACTCGCAATCGGTTTTCGGTTTTTTCTCTCAACGGCCGAAATAAAAAGCCGATGCCCGATTGCGATTCCCGATACCGATACCGATACCGATACCGATCCGACGTGCGGGCTGTCGGACATTGTATTTCTTGGAACTGGCTTGGTTTTCTCATAACATATGAGAATGATTATCCCAAACCAGCAACTGCCTGATTCCGACCCTGCGGAAACGCAGGAATGGATGGATTCGCTGCTTTCGGTTGTAAAGGATCGAGGTGTTTATCGTGCGCGTTCCCTCGTTCGCATCTTGATGCAGCGGGCGCGGGCGCTCAACCTGGGCGTCCCCGAGCTTGTGCAGACTCCCTATATCAATACCATCCCTCCCGATCAGGAGCCTTCTTTCGCCGGCGACGAGGCGATGGAGAAAAGAATCCGCCGACTCGAACGCTGGAATGCCGTTGTGCTGGTGACGCGGGCGAACAAGCATTACGACGGAATCGGCGGGCACATTTCGACCTATGCTTCCACCGCTTCGCTGTATGACGTGGGTTTCAATCATTTTTTTCGCGGCAAAGATAACGGAGCTTCCGGCGACCAGATCTTTTTCCAGGGGCACGCATCTCCGGGAATCTATGCGCGCGCGTTCCTGGAAGGGCGCATAACCGAAGCCCAGATGGACAGCTTTCGCCGCGAGGCGATACCCGGGCAAGGCCTTTCCTCGTACCCTCATCCCCGCCTGATGCCGCACTTCTGGGAATTCCCCTCGGTTTCGATGGGCCTGGGACCTCTCACCGCTATTTACCAGGCGCGATTCAATCGCTATCTGCAGGCGCGCGGCTTCGCCAATACCGAAAATTCGCGGGTCTGGTGTTTCCTGGGCGACGGTGAGTGCGATGAGCCCGAGGCTTTGGGATCGCTTTTCCTGGCATCACGCGAAAAGCTGGACAACCTTACCTTTGTGGTGAACTGCAATCTGCAGCGGTTGGACGGTCCCGTGCGCGGCAACGGCAAAATTATTCAGGAACTCGAGATGGTCTTTCGCGGCGCCGGATGGAACGTCATTAAAGTGATCTGGGGCAGAGAATGGGATGACTTACTGCGCAGAGATCAGGACGGAGTGCTGCGGGAGAAAATGAACGAAACGGTGGACGGAGCGTACCAGAAATATGCGACGGCAAAAGGCGATTATATCCGCGAGCGGTTCTTCGGGCCGGATCCGCGCCTGCGCAAACTGGTCGAGCACCTGAGCGACCGGGATCTGCAGAACCTTCGCCGCGGCGGCCACGATTCCCGCAAACTGCATTCCGCCTACAAGCTGGCCGTCGAACACAAAGGATCCCCGACCGTCATACTGGCAAAGACCGTGAAAGGCTGGGCTCTGGGCGAGGGATTTTTAGGAAAGAACGTCACCCATCAGCTGAAGAAGATGAATTTGGACCAACTGCGCGAATTCCGCAACCTGTTGGAGTTGCCCCTCACCGACCGGCAGCTGGAAGAAGCGCCCTACTATCATCCGGGATCGAAAAGTCCGGAGATTCAATATCTGCTTGAGCGGCGCAGCGCCTTAGGCGGTCCGTTGCCTCGGCGCATCCACCGCGGCAAACCGCTCGAGGTGCCCGCGTCCGATTTGTACGACGAGTTCAAACTGGGGACCGGGACAGGGCGGGAAGTTTCGACCACGATGGCATTTGTCCGGCTGTTGCGGATGCTGATGCGCGACAAGGAGATTGGCCGGCGCATCGTGCCGATCATCCCGGATGAAGCAAGGACGTTTGGCATGGATTCCATGTTTAGGGAATTCGGCATCTACTCCTCGATGGGGCAGGTCTATGAACCGGTGGATGCGGGAATGCTTCTCAGCTATAGCGAATCGAAGGAGGGGCAAATACTGGAAGAGGGGATCACGGAATCCGGGAGCACGGCCAGCTTCACTGCGGCCGGAACGAGTTATGCCACGCACGGCGAGCCCATGATCCCGTTTTATATTTTCTATTCCATGTTCGGATTCCAGCGCACCGGCGATCTCTTCTGGGCGTTCGGGGATGCCCGCGGCAAAGGGTTTGCTATGGGTGCGACGGCAGGGCGCACGACTCTGAACGGCGAAGGCCTGCAGCACCAGGACGGCCACAGTCAGGTCCTGGCATCCGTGATCCCGAATCTGCGCGCGTACGATCCCGCTTTCGCGTTTGAAGTGGCCATGATCGTTAAGGACGGGCTTAAGCGGATGTATGAGAAGGAGGAAGACGTTTTCTACTACCTCACGCTGTACAACGAAAACATCTTTCATCCGCCGATGCCCGAAGGCGTGGAGGAAGGGATTATCAAGGGCCTCTATCTGTTCCGGCCGGCGTCCGCAAAACTGAATCGTCACGTCCAGCTGTTCGGCAGCGGAGCCATCATGCCCTCCGTGCTGAAGGCGCAGGCGATGCTCGCGGAAAAATTCAAGGTTTCGGCGGATGTATGGAGCGCACCCAGCTACCAGCAATTGCGCAATGAAGCGCTGACTGCCGATCGCTGGAACCGGCTGCATCCGGAATCCGATCCTCGCGTGCCGCATGTGGTCGCGGTGCTGCGGGATGCGCCGGGTCCCGTTATTGCCGTCACGGATTTCATGAAAACCATCCCGGATCTGATCCGGCCCTGGGTGATGCAGCGCTACGTTGCGCTTGGCACAGACGGCTATGGCCGGAGCGACACGCGTGAGGCGCTGCGGCGCTTTTTCGAAGTGGATGCCGAGAGCATTGCAGTTGCCGCGCTGCACGCGCTCGCGCAAGATGGTTTGATCCCAACGCGTGAAGTCGCGGCGGCAATCCGCGACTTGGGCATCGATCCGGAAAAACCCGATCCGCTTAATCCTCCCATCGATAGCTAATTGTCGGGTCAGGTCGGTATCGGCGTCGGTTCTAAAACCGGTACAATAATCACTGGATAAGGTTTTTTTCAATTCCGACCCCGATTCCGACCCGGACCCCGATTTTGGGGAGCCATGGGGATTACCTGGCGGTGTGGATGAAATGGTCGAAAACCGGAAAAAGTTTGGTATCTTCCTGCGGCAGTATGCTAATTTAAATACTTTGGGTTGAGGGTATCTTGCTGCAAGGTGGGCAATACCTTCCTGGTGCACATTGCTCCTCCAAATAACGGCATGCGCTAAAATGTTTTCCACCACCGGCCGTAAGCCGGTGCTTTTATCTAAGAGGGTGGGTCGATGAGTTCTGTAAATATTGAAAAACTGAAAGAAATCGTTGGTGAAAACAACGTGCTGAACAACCGGGCCGACCTCTATGTGTACGGCTCCGACTCCTCGGTGCATGAAGCTCTGCCGGATGCCATTGTCAGGCCGGAAAACACGGAACAGGTCCAGGCATTAATGCGCTATGCCAATAGCGAAAAGATCCCGGTAATTCCGCGGGGTTCCGGCTCGGGGATGTGCGGGCAGGTCGTCCCTATCCAGGGCGGCATCATCCTGGATATGAAGGGCATGAATCGCATTCTCGAAATTAATCCCCAGGACGGCTACTGCCGTGTGGAGCCGGGAGTGATCGATGACGATCTCAATAGAGCCCTCAAGCCCTATGGAGTTTTCTATCCGCCGACTCCGGCTTCCAGCGTGGCGGCAACCATTGGCGGAGAAATCGCAAATAATGCATCCGGAGGACGCTCCGTCAAATATGGCGCGGCGCGCGATGCGATCCTGGCAATGAAGGTAGTCATGCCTAACGGAGAGTGTCTCTCTTTTGGATCCTCTACGCGTGTGGCGGCTTCCGGATATGCGCTGGAACGCCTCATGGTAGGGTCCGAAGGAACGCTGGCCGTGATCGTCGAAGCGTGTTTGCGTTTTGTGCCCATACCCAAGCTGCGCTGCCTGGGTATTGCCAAGTTCAACATATTATCCGAGGCCGGCAACGCCATTTCCGAAATTATGGGCAGCGGCTGCCAACCTTCGATGCTCGAGCTCATCGACAAAATCGCCATTATTGCCGCCAACAAGGCCGCAAACCTCGGTTTGCCGGAAGTGGAAGCGATCCTGCTTTTTGAAGCCGACGGCATGACCAAAGATGTGATTGACGCCGAGATGACAAAGATCCAGACCATCTGCGAGAAACACAACTGCTTTGGCATTGAAAGCAGCTACGAGGAGAAGGAAAGGGCCCGTATTTGGGCCGGACGCGCCAAGCTCTTCCCCGCGCTTTCAAAATACGACGAACGCCTTGCTTCCACGTCTCTGGCCGACGATATGGCGGTGCCTTTCTCCAAGATGGCGGAGACTGCCGACAAAATTCACGAAGTGGCGGAAAAGCATGGCCTCGTCATGACGGCATACGGCCACTGCGGTGCCGGCTGTATGCACACAAAAATCCTGATGGATACTGATAAGCAAATCTCTTGGGAGTCCGCGCGCGCAGCCGTGGCGGAGATCTACGATTTTGTCCGTTCCGTCGGCGGAACCACGTCTGCGGAGCACGGCATCGGATTGTCCAAAGCGGCTGCTTTCCGGAAAGAAAAAGCGGCCTCTCTGGATCTGATGCGCGCGATTAAAAGGGCGTTTGATCCGAATAACATAATGAATCCCGGAAAGCTGATGGATGGCCCTGACGACTGGGTCGAAGCCACCACCTTACGTTATCAATCATCATAAGCAGGTTGAACAATGACTGAGACTAACAAGTTTGAGAAACTGGAAAAGTGGAAGGGCGCTCTCAACAAGTGCATCCGATGCGGATACTGCTACGAGCATTGCCCCATTTATAAATCCACCCGCTGGGAAATCGACAGCCCAAGAGGCAAGCTGATCCTGCTTTATGGATTGCTTAGCGGCGAAGTTGAACCGTCCGATTATATCGCCAACAAGATCTTTGAGTGTTTCCATTGCGGCCGCTGCGCGAAAGCTTGTTCGTCGGGAGTCCCGCTTCAGGACGTCTACAATGACGCCCGGGCATACTTCCTGGAGGCCGGTTTCGATGTCGTCGGAACGACGTCTATGACGGACCATGATGTGTGCGCCCGCTGCCTGAATTGCATCCGCATGTGCAAGCATGAAGCTCGAAGTTTTGTCGACGGCAAGGTCGTAACCGATCGGCTTAAATGCCAGAGCTGCGGCAGTTGCCTGGATATTTGTCCGGAAAAGGGCGTGAGCATCAATCGTGGATTTGGCACCAATCCGAATGAGCTTCTGCAAGCAAGTGGATTCCTATTTCAACAATGCGGACAATCCGGACGCCAAAGCCATCGTTTTTTCTTGCGGCTATTCCAGCTATCCTGGCCTTCAAACCTCGCGCTACGATAAGTTCGAGATCAGCAAGGAATATCAGATACTGGTTACCGCCTGCAGCGGTCGCCTGAAATCGCATACCGTTCTGGAAACTCTGGAGCGGGGCGCCTGGGGCGTGCTGATCTGCTGCTGCCCCGAGGATGAATGCGAACACGGCGGAAGCCCCAGAGTGAAGGCGCGTATGAAAGCTCTGACCAGCTACGCTGGAACGAGTGGACATCGATCCCGAAACGCCTTCAAGTGGTTGAAGTTCCTCAGGGGAACCCGGGAAAATTCACCGAATCGGCGAAAAACTTCATGAATGAAATCCGACCTCTCGGTCCCATTAGTGTAAAGGGAGAGAATAATGAAACTTCAGGTTCCTTACGGCAAAGACGGTACGCTTGAGGCCGAGATAGACGAGCAGTGTGTCCTCGGCATCATCGAGCCGAACGAAGTGGAAATCGGCGATGAAACCGAAGTCATTCGCCAGGCGCTTGCGCATCCGGTCGGATCCCCGAGCTTGAAAGAGTTTTTGAAGGACGCCAGGGACGTGCTGTTTATTGTCAACGATCCCACGCGTCCTACTCCGACAGCCCGCATCATAGATATGATCCAGGACGACATCGCCGGTCACAAGGTCAGCTTCATCGTCGCCACCGGAATTCACCGGGCTCCGACCGAAGAAGAGTACATTCAGATTTTTTCGGAGAAATACTACAAGAAATACAAGGATTGCATCCATTCGCACGACGCGAAGCGCGATGAGATGGTGTTTCTGGGTACGTCCAAAAACGGCACGGAAATGCGGGTCAATCGTCGGGGCGTGGATGCGCATAAGATCGTGATTATCAGTTCCGTCGAGCCTCACTATTTTGCCGGTTACACCGGCGGGCGCAAATCCTTCCTGCCCGGAATCGCTTCCTTTGAAACCATAGAGCAGAACCACAAGCTTGCGTTGAAACCGGAAGCCTGCGCACTCAAGCTGAAAGGCAATCCGGTTCACGAAGACATGATCGACGCGCTTTCGACGGTGAAAAAAGAAATTTTCACCATCAGCACGGTTCTCGACAAAAACCACCGCATCTATGCAGCCACGGCCGGAGATATCTACAAATCGATGGAACTGGCCGTGTCGAAGGCCGAGGAAGTGTTCGTGGCGAAGATTCCGCAAAAGGCGGACATCGTGGTTTCTGTCGTGAAATTCCCCTCGGATATCGATCTGTACCAGGCTCAGAAGGGAATCGACAACTCGAAATATGCGCTTAAGGAAGGCGGCATTCTGCTGCTGGTGGCCAAGTGCCGCATGGGTATCGGGGAAGAGTCCTTCGTGAGATTGCTGAGTTCCGCCAGTTCGCCCAAGGATGCCCTGGATCGAATCGAGAAAAAATTTGTCGTTGGCTATCACAAGGCGGCGAAGATGGCCGAGGTCGGCCTGTGGGCTCAGACATGGGCCGTCACGGATCTGGAACCTCAACTGCTGGAAAAAATATTTATCCGCCCGTTTTCTACTCTGCAGGCGGCCTTGGATGAGGCCCGCAAGGAAAAGGGCAAAGATGCGAAAGTGCTCATACTGCTGGACGGCAGCCTGACCATTCCGTATGTATCGCAATAAAGTTGCAGGTTGCAGGTTTCAAGTTGCAGGTTTTGAGACGTAGCCGGTGTTACGTGTTAAACATGTACATGAACCTGGAACCTGGAACCTGGAACAGGTTCTTGGAGGAATAGAGATGATTGTTGGTGAACGAAAACCCATTGAAACCATAATGTCGTATCTGGAGGGCAGCGAAAACATTCTGCTGGCCGGCTGCCACGGTTGCGTCACCGTATGCTGCACAGGCGGCCAGAAGGAAGTCGATGTTCTGGCAAGCATCATCGAACTGGCCCGGATGAGAAAGCACAAGCCGTGCAAAATCACCAAGATGACCCAGGAGCGCCAGTGCGATCCGGAATTTCTGGTGGATTTGACTCGAAAAGGCCAAGGACAACGACGTGATCCTGTCGATGGCCTGCGGTGCCGGCGTTCAGCTGGTGGCCGAGAAAGTCGGGGCCAAGCGAGTGTTTCCGGCCATCGATACGAATTTCATCGGCGCGGTCCAGGAAAAGGGTTTCTGGAGCGAGCGCTGCCAGACCTGCGGAGACTGCAAACTGGCGTTGACCGGTGGCATTTGCCCGGTCACGCGCTGCGCCAAGAGCCTGATGAACGGGCCTTGCGGCGGGTCGCGCAACGGCATTTGTGAAATCAACGCCGAAATAGCGTGCGGATGGCAATTGATCGTCGACCGGTTGGAAGCGACGGGCTGCATGGACCAGTATGAAGTCATCATGGAGCCGGTGGATTGGTCAAAGTCCCGCGATGGCGGATTGCGCAAACTGGTCCGGGAAGATCTTAAGTAGATTCGAGAGCGAGGAAAAGGAATGAGCCAGAATAATTCAAATCTGCAAACCGTACTGAAAGCCGGAAAATTCGCTGTCACCGCCGAGGCGGGGCCGCCGCGCGGCGCCAAGCCCGAGGTCGTGCGCGAGAAGGCGAAAATTTTGAAGGGCTACATCGATGCGTGCAACGTAACCGACAACCAGACCAGCGTCGTGCGCATGTGCAGCATGGCTGCCTGCAAGATCCTGCGCGAGGAAGGCATCGACGCCGTGATGCAGATGGTCTGCCGCGACCGCAACCGCATTGCGGCGCAGAGCGATATCCTCGGCGCCGCCGCTCTCGGGATTTCGAACCTGCTGTGCCTTTCGGGAGATCACCAGGTTTTCGGGGATCATCCGCAGGCGAAAAATGTATTCGATGTCGACTCCATTCAGCTTCTGAAAATCGTGAAGCAGATGCGCGACGACGCGAAGTTTTCCGGCGGCAAAGATGTCGACGGTCCTCCGGCGATGTTCATCGGGGCAGCCGCGAATCCTTTCGCCGATCCGTTCAAAATTCAGGTTCCGCGTTTGGCCAAGAAGGTCGCCGCGGGAGCGCAGTTTATCCAGACCCAGTGCATTTTTAACCTGGAGAAATTTGCGGAATTCATGAAAGGCGTCCGGGACCGGGGCCTGCATGAGCAGACTTACATCCTGGCCGGAATCACTCCGCTGAAGAGCGCGACCATGGCGGAATACATGGCGGCCAAAGTTGCAGGCATGGATATTCCTGCAGCCGTGATCGATCGCCTCAAGGGAGTGGAAAAGAAGAAGCAGAAACAGGAAGGCATCAAGATCGCTGTCGAGACCATTCAAAAGCTGAAAACGATGAAAGGCGTCCGCGGTGTCCACATCATGGCCATCGAATGGGAAGACGCCGTACCCGAGATTGTCCAGCAGGCCGGCTTAATGCCCAAGAACGGCCGCTAGTTCCTGCAGCACAAAAGCATTCAGTCCCGCATGCGCCTGGGATTAGCCCGGGCGCATGCAAACAGGCTCCCCGCAATACTTTCAAAAATTCCTTCTAATCGTCCCGGTTTTTTTAAACGCTTCCGGACTGAAACCCGGACTGCGGGATGCAAAGAATGCATGTGCGTGCTATAGTCAATTATTGCATCATGGCACAAAAAAAGACGATTGGACTTATCTCCCTCATTCTGCTCTTTGGTTTTGCTTTAAGAATTCCCTATTTTTTTCACACTATGCAGGATATTGACGAAGGCTCCCACGCAGCCGTTGCCGCAATCCTGATGGACGGGGGATTGCCATATCTCAATGCCGTGAACAACAAACCGCCCGGAATATTTTATATTTATCTGTCGACGTTTTATCTTTTCGGCAAATACAACCTGTTCGCGGTTCATATGGTGGCATTCCTCTGGACGCTGGCGACCGGCGTCGTCCTGAGCATCCTTGCGAGGAAGTTGGGAGGAAAAACCGAAGCTTTGTTAACGCTGTTGTTCTATCTGACTTTTACTGCGGCATTGTATCCTAAGATGATAGCGGCGAATTCCGAAATATTCATGGCTCTGCCGTATTCCATGGCTGTGCTGCTGCTATGGTATGCATGCGTCCGGGAAAGGGGGGGGCTGTTCTTTATCTCGGGACTTATGTCCGGACTGGCTCTGCTCATAAAGCAGGTGGCCGGGGTGGAAGTCGTGGCGATATCCCTTTATCTCGTCGCTATCATTCCGTTGCTGTTTGGAAAAAATAGAATCCTCGCTTCCGTCGCGGCCTGCGCAAAATATGGGGCCGGGTTTGTCCTGCCGATCGGGGCCGTTGCATTTTTGTTTTATAAAAATGGCATATTAGCGGACCAGATATTCTGGAACATAACGTATCCGAGCCGGTACATCAGCCTGGGTGTTACGAACCAAAGTTTTATGTCGCAAATACTCGTCGAGTTTGTCCCGTTCGTGTTATCGACGGTTATCCTCTGGGTGCTCTCCTGCATCTGGATGAAGCATGTTGTTGCAGACCTCCGCAATCAGAGAAAGTCGTTTTCCTCTCATTTTTCGCTGTTCCTGATTTTGTGGCTGGCCGCCAGCATGTGCGCTGCCTTCCTGGGAAACAGAATGTATGGGCATTATTTCATTCAAATTCTTCCTCCGCTCAGTCTGATGGCGGCACTTGCCGCCGGAAAATATGTCGATGAAAAATGTGAATCGCGCAGCAGGTGCTGGAAAGCCGTGATCCTGGCGCTGACCGTGATCCCGGGAATCGTGTTTACGGGGATGGCTATCTCCTATGAGGCCACCACGGATACATGGGGAGGGATGAGACCGGATTTCCGTCCTGCAACCGAATACATCAAAACGCACACCGGTCCTGAGGATAAGATATTTGTTTGGGGGTGGTTTACTCCAATTTATGTCTATTCGGAGCGCACGCCATCCACAAGATTTGTTTTTACCTCGATGCATACGGGGTATAAACAGGGCAACGATCTGAACGAAAGGGACCGTGCGGATATCACGTGGTTGGCTGTTCCGGAGGCGTGGCCGATGCTGGAGACCGACCTGAACCGCGATCCTCCGGAATTGATCGTGGACACGTCTCCCGGTAATTACCACGATTTCGGAAGGTATCCACTCAGGGATTATCCCATCCTGCGCAGGTTCGTCGACCAGAATTGCCGGCTGGAAAAGATTATAGCGGGAACGGATATCTACCGGTGTGGTGGCGGTGCAGGAAAACGATGAAAGCGGCCTTCTTTCTGCACGCTCAATCGGTCGGACTAGCTGGTCAATAGCCTGTTTCGCAGTCTGCCGCCGACGAATTGGCCGACAAAGAACGCTGCGATCAGAACTGGAAATGTAGCCATCCTCCATCCCAACCCGCTATAGATCCGCAAGGCGGCGATCATCGGAACCGGAATGTGGATGGCCAGGATCCATTGCGCTGAAAATCTCTTTGTGTGGGCGCGCCAGTAGCCGAAGGGCATATTAAGAATCAACACAATGGCTGCAATCCAGGCAATATTCATCTCGATTAAGGAATATCATACTTGGGCCACATGCGCCAGAGCATCATGCGAGAATAAACCAGACGAAACGAGGACGCCAAATACAATTTAGGCCGGACTTGTTGGGTTGAAGCCCCTGCTATTGCGCGGATAGGCCAGCCTAGAATGCTTCTTCGGCGCTTCTCCGCTCGATTTGCATAATCAGGTCTTTGAAAATGAAGATATGGAATGGCAGGAACAGGTACCAATAGAGCTTTCCCATTATGCCTCGGGCTTGATAATGTGCTTTCACGGATATGCAGTTTTTGTCGCCGCTTCTTTCAATCCTGAACTCGAGCCATGCCCGGCCGGGCAATTTCATTTCGGCACGCAGGAGAAGTCTTTCGTTTGTCCTGTAATCTTCAACGCGCCAAAAGTCGATCACGTCGTTGACCCCCAAGGTTGTAGCGCTTTTTCGCCCCCGTGAAGTTCCGACGCCCATGAGCACCCGATCCATTGCGCCTCGTATCCTCCACAGCAGATTGCTGTGGAACCATCCCTCTTTGCCGCCAATCCTGCAAACGGAACGAAAGAGTGAAGCGGCGCTTTTTTCTGTAAGCAGCGAATAGTAGCTCGTGTAAGTGGGAAGCTCTTCGAGCTCATGCAGCTTTATTGCCAATTCATGAGCAGGGGGATACGCATCGGACCACCGTGTGTGGACCCGGTCTTGTTCTTCGCGCGATAGGGCTCTTAGAATCGCTTCTCGATAATCCAGGACTTTGAAAGGCACTAGGCGCCTGATCTCATCGTTGAGGCAAACAACTTCGTTTCGAGTGCATTCCATCAGACACCGGCAAATGTGCATCGGCACCGGGGTGATGAGGCTCGCCATATACGCGTAAATTGCTGTGCTGAACGAAGGAACAGGCACGAAAGTTCTTTTTAAGCCAAGAACTTCAGCCATGATCTTCAACATATCTCTATACGTTAAAACATCCATTCCACCGATATCGAAGACTCCCCCTGCCGTCTCGGGTGTTTCCAGCACACCCACCAGATACTTAATCACATCACGGATTGCCACCGGTTGGCATTTGGTCTTCGTCCATGGCGGCGTAGGAAGAATGAGGCAATTGCGGACCAGATTCTCGATAATTTCGTACGATGCACTTCCCGAGCCTATGATGATTGCAGCACGAAGAATTGTCGTCGTTACTTTCCCCCGCCTCAATTCCTCTGCTACATGGGTCCTGGTTCTGAGATGGGCTGACAGCGATGCCTGCAGATCCCCCAATCCTCCAAGATAAATAATTTCTTTAATCTGTTTCTCTTCCGCGACCTTTCTGAAGTTTATGGCAGCCTGAATGTCCGCCGCTTCCAACCGTTTTTCCCCTAAAAGCATGGAATGGATCAGATAGTAGGCTGTATGAATCCCTTCCAATGCGGGTTCCAGACTAAGCGGTTTCAGTGCATCTGCAACGACAACCTCTGCCCCCGGCCAGCGGTCGCAATGCTCTGCGAATGATTCTCTAATCAGTACTCTGACTTTATATCCGCGGGCGAGCAATTCCGGAACCAGCCGCCCTCCGATATACCCCGTTGCTCCCGTGACCAGAATCGTGCCGATCTCCGATCGGGGTTTTGTGGGCAAATCATGGCAGAACAAGTCACTGGAATGGGATCCGATCATTGTTAATTCCGGCTCAGGCCGATCTATCCTTTCACGGTGCTGAAATAAAGCCTAGGATTTTGTGAGCTTGAGATATGTCGTATCCCGGCCAAACATTGAGGAAAGCAACCAGTCCATTAATACCCGGATGCGGTTGTACGAGCCTGCAATCAGAAGCGTATACGCAGCCAGCCATAGAATCTGCGCCGGATAACCAACCAGCTGCAGATTGCGGAATCTCACGATCGCCCGGGACCCGCCCAGGGAGACCATTTGCGGGATGTGCCCGCAGTCGTAAGGTTTTGCTGCGCTTCCTCGAATCTCAGACAGGATGTTGTTCGCGATGGCTTTTGCCTGGCGTACGGCCGTGTATGCCCGAGGAGGTATCGGCTGACCCGTTGATGGATCTTTGAAATGAGCACAGTCTCCCGCAGCATAGACGCCTGGATATTTCGGCACATTGAGGCATGCGTCAACCAGAACGCGTCCCAGGTCGTCCTTTTCGACGTCAAGCGCAGCTATCTGCGGATTCGCCACGATGCCGGCGACCCATAAAAGAGTGTTCGTCGGCACTCGCTCAGAGCCGTTGATTTCCACCTGATCCTCCCTGACTCCGGTGATCCGTGAGGCCTGTCTAATCTCAATCCCCATTTTATTCAGCTGCTTCATGATATAGGCGCCGAATTTCGTATGCAAATCGGCGACAATCCGGGTGTTCCGCTTCCACGAGCAGGAGTCGGATATCTTCCGGCTTTAGCGGCCGGTAAAGCCGGAGCAGCGTGCCGTGGATAAAGTCTCTGAGTTCGGTTACAAGTTGGACTCCTCGATAGCCGCCTCCGGAAACAACAAAGGTCAGCAGTTGCTTCCGCTTTTCCTGATTGCTCTCTACGAGGGCCTGTTCGAAAACCTTGATTATATGGTTTCTGATCCTAACCGAATCATCCAGGCTTTTCAGCGTGAAGACATTGGGGCCCAAGGCCGGCAATTCTGAGAGGTCGGGCGCGCCGCCCAATGCCAGGACAAGATAATCATATTCAAGCAGTCCCGCTGTGGTGATTACCTTGTGTTGATTCAAATCTATTGTTTGCACGGTGCCTTGAAGGAAATTGAAGCGATCTCTCCAGTGCAGGCGCCGGATAGGATACGCGATGTGGCGGGTTTCTATCCGGCCCATCGCCACTTCATGGAGCAGCGGCGAAAATAAAAAGAAGTTCTCGTCACTCACCATGGTGGTTTCCACATTCTCATTCCGATTCAGGGAAGGCACAAGGTTGCGCAAGACGTAGGTGCCTGCAAATCCGCTGCCCAGTATCAGGACCTTCCGGGCGCCGACATGCAGTTTTCGGGGAATGGGATTCCTGTAAAACGGGCTCCCTGCAATTTCCCGAGGCAATGCGAGCAGGAGCTTGCCAAGCGCCGTTGGACTGAGAGTCATTCGGGTTATGCTTCTATAGCTATAGCTGCCGGTAAACATTCCCCAGACGGCTTTGGTAAAAGGCCTTGGCCCCCTGCCTGCAATCTGCTCATCTCCAATGAGGCGATGCTGCATCCATAGGAACGTTCGAGAATCCTTTATCTTGTCGTTCATCCAGAACAACGCTTTGCCCCATCGATTGTCGCGGTTTATTCTGCGGCAAAATGGTTGATAGTGCCGTCTGAAAGCCTGACTCGAAAATCCATGGTGTGCAGCAATCTGGGCGGCTTCTCTGGCCGTGCGTAGCGCTGAGCCGATGCCATCCTTATAGAGTCTCGAAACCGCGGCATCGCCCACTGCCACAAATCCGTCCGCATAATAGTGGCGTGCGGAGCCGATAACCACCTTGGGAGAGCACCCGCATACGCGTTCGTATCGGTCCTGCAACGTATTTTGCACAATTTCATTTTGCAGAAATTCACTGACGGATATCGGCTGTTCGGTTTTGTTTAACACGGATACATTTAGAAAGGAGCCTTTGGGGACAAAGCAGCCGGCGATCAAGCCGGAGCGCGGAATCAAAAATGCATGCGCCACATTATCCGGGAACGGATGAATCCTGGTCGTCTCTACTTGCAGTTCATCCTGTGTCATGGTTTGCGTCTTGGGTGGAATGTAATTCAGCCCCTCCAAGAGCACCGGTTTTGCATTGACACCCGTAGCCATGACGACCAGGTCATAGTCCCGCGTTTCGCCTGCAACGCCCAATTGCATCGGGCGGCCGGCCCGAATGCGGTCTACCGGCCGCTCTTCAATCAGGACGCCCCGCTTTTGAGTTTCCGCCAATAGCCAGCCGTCGAAACCAATGGGCCTCCGGCATGGCATGTGCGTGGCCCGCCTCCGCGAAAAACGCTGACGACCTGGGCGTCCTTATCGGGATTGCTCATGGTGATGGAAGTGTATGGGCTTAGAATGTTGTAGCCGTCAATTCGTTGCTGAATGACTTCGTCCGGCAAGGCCAAATCTATTTCTGCCAGGCTCTCGAGCAGGGAACTGGACAGAATTCCGGCGCAACCTTTACAGCCTTTAGGACCATATGCGCTGAAATCCCTGGACTCATATATAGTGATGTCCGGCTGGATGCCCTGTTTTCGTGCGAAATGATTCAGATAGAGGGCGAAGAAACAACCGGCCGGCCCGCCCCCGACGATGGCAATCCTCGAACCTGATGTTATGCTGAGTCTGTCTTTAGTCATCAGAATGGCCGAACTATCACAATTCTATGGATTTCTCAGTATCGAGAGTCACGCGGAAACTTTTAACGGGCGCCGAGCTCAATTTTTTTTCGTGCCACGATGACTGCCTCGGGCTTCGGCAGCCCTAATCCGTCGGTGAAGGTGCTGGAGTAGGGTAGATACTTCAAAGTTGCCTCGATCGAGAGGTCGCCCTTTACCCCTTCGGGAATCGTGAACTGATAGGACTCCATGCGTTTTTCGGCGGCCTTCAGACGGTTATCGAACAACTTAGCGACGGCATCGTACGAATTGAGTGTTGCCTGTCCCTTGGCGTCGGCGAAGATCGCCCGATAGACGCGGCTTCCTTTCGGGATTTCCGGTCCGATCAGCCGCGCGTCGAAATTCCCATAGCCCGCGATTGAGTTTGAAATAGCATCGGTCGTGACCGCAGACTCCGCGGCGCCGGCCGGCAGGGCCAGAATGCGGTCCCCAATATGAGCGGTTACTTCCAGCCACAGCAGGCGCAGATCGGCGCTGCCGGAGGGCATGCTGTGTCCCGTGCGCGAGTTGTCGACGGTTACATCGATCGTCATCGTACGGCTTTGCGAAGCATCCATGGGTGTCGCTTTGATCAACAGTTCGATGGCGCCTTCGACCTGAGTCTTCGAGTGGGCTCCGGGGAACTCATGCGTGTATAAGCGTACTCGCTCCGGAGAGTTTCCGAGTGACATGCTGGCAGCCTTCCCGGAGGAAAACCGTGGTTTCCCCGCAGTGAGGAATCCATCGACGTTCATATGGCAATCCTGGCATTCCACTCCTTGTTGGGCAAAAACGCTTTCTTGCCATTCGGTGAAGGTTGCCTTGATCTGGAATCCGTGGCGATTCACTGCTTCATGGCATACGGCGCAGATTTCGCTTTTTGTCTGGAGCTCCGAGTAGGCATGATGCCAGTCGCTCTCTTCCTTAAAGGGACCGAGCTTTGTATCGCTCGGCGCGATGATAAAGTTGCCGTTCTGCGGCCTGGGGGCGCGGTATCCCGTCATGGTATGACAGACATCGCACGTAACCCCGTTCATGTTGGGATTAACAGCTGCTAGCGATAGTATCAGGGGACCCTTTGTCGCGTAAGTGATTGGCTCATGACAGGCGATACACTCGCGAGCTTCCGCGGTGAGATCGGCGTCCTTTTCAGCCTTGGGCTGGAGATCTTTCTGATATTGCGCCTGGAACGTCGGATTTGTGAAGGACATTTCGTGTGAAGACTTGAGATGCTGCGCCACAATCTGATCGTGACATCCCCTGCACATTGAAGTCGGTGCATAACCCTGAGTCGGGGCGGCGGGTTTTACGGGCATTGTGGGCTTTTGATCTGCGGCGAAGCCAGCCAGAGCCAGTCCGAGTCCCAGTGCGATCCACATGCTTAAGCGGAGTCTCGTAAATAACCTCATCGAATTTGCTCCTCCAATTCCTATTCTTTCTGCTCGTCCTTGTGCTCATTGATGAGAACGCTCACGACATTCGGTTCGGCGAGCGTTGTGAGATCGCCCAAACCTTCATATTCGGACGCCGCCACTTTGCGCAAAATCCGCCGCATAATCTTTCCGCTCCGTGTTTTCGGCAGGCCGGATGCGATGTGGATTACGTCAGGCGCCGCAAAGGCGCCGATGGCGGATCGCACTTGCTGCTTTAGTGCCCCGATCAGCTGCTCCTTATCGGCGTGCTCGAATTCATTATTGACCACGACATAGGCGTAGATGCCCTCGCCCTTTATGCTATGCGGATATCCGACTACAGCGGCTTCCGCCACCGCTTCGTGGGCGACGAGTGCGCTTTCGACCTCGGCCGTGCCAAGGCGATGTCCCGACACGTTGAGTACATCGTCGATGCGGCCGGTAATCCAGTAGTAGCCATCTTCGTCCCGACGGCACCCGTCGCCGGTGAAGTAATAGCCGGGGTACTGGCTGAAATATGTTTGCTTGAAGCGCCGATGGTCTCCCCAAACCGTGCGCGCCTGGCCGGGCCATGGGGAGGCCAGGCAAAGCGCCCCGGACACATTATTGCCTTCAAGAATTTTCTGCGTGGCTATATCCATCACGACAGGCTTGACGCCGAAGAAAGGCAACGTCGCGGAGCCGGGTTTGGTCGGGGTAACGCCAGGCAGCGGCGTGATCAGCACCCCGCCGGTCTCAGTCTGCCACCAGGTATCAACGATCGTGCAGCGAGCTTCGCCGATTACGTCATGATACCAGCGCCACACTTCGGGATTGATCGGCTCCCCGACCGTGCCGAGGATGCGCAGCGAATCGCGTTTGTACTTCTTCACCCACTGGTCGCCGTGTTGCGCCAGGGTACGCAAGGCCGTCGGTGCCGCATAGAAAATGTTGACGCCGAGATCGTCAACGACCTGCCAATAGCGGCCCGCGTCAGGATACACGGGTGTCGATTCGAACATAACGGTGGTCGCACCGTTAGCGAGCGGTCCATACACGATGTAGCTGTGGCCGGTGATCCATCCAATGTCCGCTGCGCAGAAATATATGTCGCCCGGATGGTAGTCGAAAATCAAGCGGTGCGTATATGCCGCAAACACCAGGTATCCCCCCGTGGTGTGCATCAGCCCTTTGGGTTGGCCGGTGCTGCCTGAGGTGTACAGTACGAATAGCGGATCTTCCGCACCCATCCAGGCTGCGGTGCAGGTGGAGCGCTGTTTGCTGCATTCCTCCTCCAGCCAGAAATCGCGCCCCGGTTTCATGTCGACATTCGCATCCGTGCGCTGCACCACCAGCACGGTTTCCACCATATCCATGCCCTCGATCGCCCTATCGACGGTCTTTTTGAGCGGCACCCTCTTGCCGCCCCGCAGCCCTTCGTTGGCAGTCACCACTATTTTGCAGCGCGCGTCAACGATGCGATCGCGCAGTGCATCGGCTGAAAATCCGCCGAACACCACGGAGTGGATCGCCCCAATGCGCGCGCAAGCCAGCATGGTATAGACCAGTTCCGGTATCATCGTCATGTAGATGCACACGCGGTCTCCTCTGCGCACGTCGTGCTGCAAAAGAACGTTGGCGACCCGGCATACCTGGTGTTTCAGCTTATCGTAGCTGATGTGCGTGTAGACACCCGGTTCATCCTGTGCCCAGATGATGGCGGTCTTGTCACCCAGAGTGGAGAGGTGGCGATCAATGCAATTGAACGAGGCATTCAGCCTGCCTCCCGAGAACCAGGAGAAGTCAACTTCCTCGTAGTCAGCATCGAATGCGCGCTGCCAGGGATGGTACCAGGTTATTGCCTTCGCCTGTTCGCCCCAGAACCATTCCGGATTGTCGAGTGAAAGCCGGTAGAGGCGCTGATACTCCTCCATGGAGTTGATATAGGCCCTCTGGGCTATATGCGGCTTGACGGGGTATATGTCATTCGTCATGTTTAGTTCTCCAAGAATTCAGAAGCAGGTGATTCGTTAGGGACGCCTCTTTGCTGCTGGACGGCCAGATTGAACGCCTGAATCGGCTTGAGGGGGAGCAATACATATCAGTCTGCCGCCAGATTCAGCATTCCGTTGTCGATGGCAAACCGCACCAAATCGGCGCGGCTTTTAAACTCCATCTTGGCCATGATATTGGTACGGTGTGTCTCCACCGTGCGCTCAGAAATACACAATTTTTCGGCAATTTCGCCGTTTGTATGGCCATAGGCAAGGAGCGTTAGCACTTCCAGTTCCCTTGGCGTCAAGAGATCGAGTCTTTGAGTCCTTTGCTTTTTCGGCTGGCGGCCGACATAGGATGAAATGACCAAGTCCGCCAGGGATGGATCGACGTATCGTTTGCCATTTTGGACCGCCCGGATCGCCTGCGCAACATCCGTGCCCGTTGATTTCTTAAGCACATAGGCCTGCACGCCCAACCGGAAAAACTCCTGTAGATAATATTCATCCTCGTGCATGGTGAGAACAACTATGTTCAACTTGGGCTTGCATTTTGAGAACTTCTTCAGCCACCTTGGCGCCTGCCAGCCCGGGCATGGACACGTCAAGAAGAAGCACATCCAGGTTCAATCGCTGTTACCGCCCGGATGGTATCGAAGCCGTTTTCAGCCTCCCCTACAACTTCAAAATCAGGCTCTTTTTCGAGCAGCATCTTCAGGCCGTTGCGAAAAACGGCATGGTCATCCGCTATGAAGATCCGTATTGGCATTTGAATCCTCGCCTAAGGGTATGCGTATACTAATGGTTGTTCCCTCTCCCGGAGCAGATTCAATTACAAAGCTTGCTCCAAGAAGATTAACTCTTTCTCTCATTCCCATCAAACCCAGGCATTGGTCGCCTCTTTTGCTGACCGCGGCAAAGTCAAATCCTTGTCCGTTATCTTCGACAATCATTGTGACTTCATGAAGCTGTCGAAGAACTACAAAGCTCGCGTGAGAGGCTTTGGCATGCTTTATGATATTGGCTGTGGCTTCCTGCGCGATCCGGAAAAGCGATAATTCAACGCTGATGGGCAAACGCTCTAATCCCTCGGGCGCTATGAACTGGTAGTCAATCTCCAATCCTGTTGTTTTGGTCGCTTCTTCTATGTGCCGGGCAAGTGCCGATTCAAGCCCATAGTCATCAAGGATGGAAGGCCTCATGCCCCAGGCAAGCCGGTGCACCTCTTCAATCATTTGACGGATGGTATTTTCTATGTTGAAGCAAAGCGAGCCTGGAAGGGCGGCAGATTCACATTTCGCGGATTTGAATTTGCATCCGGATTGCACCTGCATCAAAAGCGCAAGCAGTGATTGTCCGAAATGATCGTGCAATTCGCGAGAGATGCTCTTGCGTTCATCTTCCTGGATTTGAACTATTCTTTCAATCAATAACAAACGCGCCTTTTCTTTTGCCTGCACCTCCTCCCGGTATTGCAGCAACCCTTCGGCCATCTGATTGAAGGCGACCGCCAAGCGGCCGATTTCATCGTTCGAAAACACGGTTGCCCTTGTCTCGAAATTCCCCTCGCGAATGCTATTGGCTGCTTGCACAAGACGATGAATGGGACGGGTCATGATTCCCGTGAGCATCAGCGCATAGGCTATTCCGATCGTGGCGCATAAAAAGAGTGCCCACAGCACTTTGCTCCGTAAGAGAACTAAGCTCGCGACTGACGATGTGGATCCAAAACGCCGATTTGTACAAATCCGGCATAGCCTCCGGCGATCGGCAAACGAATGTCCATAATGATTGCCTTCATCGCTGCCAATGGTCTTAGCTTGTGCATTGAGGCGGGCATAGCGGTGAAGATAATTTCATCAGATCCGGCGGCACGCCATTTGTCAAATGTCGATGCGACGATTTTCTCATCGTGATTCCGCACAATTATGTAGCGGATCTCCGGAAATGATTTTTGGGCCTCCTTCAGATGGCGCCTGATTGAATAATAATCGCCCGTGCTCGCGGACCGCTCAATCGTATCCGCAAGCGAACGGCCCACCGCAATAGTCTTTTGCTCCAACAATTGATACAGAATTTCCGAGGTAGTGGCTCGAGTTTGAAGAGTGTTACCGCTCCGAATAATATGGCCGTTAAAAGGCCGATGCCGATGATTTTCAGGAAAATCGGGAAGGAAAGGATGCGCCACTTGATGGAGGATGGAGCGTTCTAAGCATGCGGGCTGACTACCTCCACTTTTCCAGTTTGCCCACGGCCGAGCGAAGGGAAGCGAAATGGTGCGCATCTGGAACAACAAATCGGTCGATTTGAAGCTTTTGCCAAAATTGGCTTTTCCCTGCGCATCTTCATGCATATTGAGAAGAACGGATTGTATCGCTTTTCTCAGTGTTCGGATCCAGATTCGGATGCGCAACAATCGGCGGTATTCCAAAGGGCGCCGACTTTGCCGAGAATTCTCACTTTCTGCAGGATTGAAGGATTCTCCGCAACCATCTGGCTATAAACAATCCATGAACGGCGGCGCCGTCGACAAATCCGTCGATAACAGCCTGCATCGACCTGTCATGGCTGCCGGTAATAATATGCTCCCGAAAAATTTGTTCGGGCTCTCCCCGGAATCCATCAGCAGCATAGCCGGGAAAAGCCAGCCCGTGGTGGACATGATGTCTGCGGATGCAAATCGTTTCCCGCGCAAATCAAATATTGTTTTCGCGCGGCTGGCTTCGAGGGACCAATATGATGGACTGGTAGGTCCGCTCCCCGTTAACCTGCGGCACAACCAATGCCTGCATCCCAAATTCCTTCTCTCCTCTTATAAACGGATATGTGCATACGATGGCGATATCGCACTGCTGATAGCGGACGAGGTCATTTGTTTCCGAATAGGTCTGCCGATAAAGAGCCGTTGGTTTCCTTCCAAGCTTTCCTGCAACATAGTTCACAAAAGGGTCATACATCTCCATTGATTTTTCCGGGGAAACAATCGGCGCAATGGCGATTCGAATTTCCTGCCTGTTCTCCTGTTTGCCGGCCGGAATGGCGTCAATTTCGTTCTCTCCCTCAAGGCTGATCCAATCGCGAACGGGAAATCGGGATATTCGATTGTGCGGGAAAATTTCTTTCATTACTTGATAAAAAGCAACGGAAACTCCAACCAGCAAAATGATCGCGAGAATGATTTTTGCCGTTCTTCTGATATCTTTATCGTTGCCTGGGACCGGTGCCGGCGACGAATCTTGATTCTCCATGGATCTTTTCTCTGAACCTGTCAGAACCTCCCTGCCCTCCATAGTAGCATTTTTAATAGGCCAGGATTAATAAACTCGCCTCATAATTTTGCAGAAGCATCCCATCCGAAAAGAAATGGGGGCGAGGCGCTCCTATTTTTGATACTCTATGATGTATAAGAATACAGAAGGGAGTGTTTCTATGGCATATGACCGGTTATTGCTTCTCAATCGCAGAGAGTTTGTAACGATGATTGGAACTTCCGCTGCCGCATTCTCACTGGCCGCAAGTGAACCAGGCAACGCGCTCGCCTCCAGCCAGGTGTCTCCTGCCATCAGCCTGCCTCCGCTACCGTATGCCCAGAATGCGCTGGCGCCTTATATCTCTGAAAATACAATCTCTTTCCATTATGGGAAACATCATCAGGCGTACGTGAAAAATACGATCGACAAGATCGCGGGAACGGAGCTGGAAAAAGCCACACTCGAAGAAATCATAAAAGCCACGGCGAACAAAGCGCGGTCTGACCGCTGTTTTTAATAACGCCGCCCAGGTTTTTAACCACACCTTTTACTGGAATAGCATGAAGCCGGGAGGGGGCGGTGAACCGGTAGGTAAAATCGGGGCAATGATAAAGGCTTCCTTCGGCAACTATCAAGCATTTGTAGATGCTTTTTCAAAGGCGGCGGCCGCTCAATTTGGCAGTGGATGGGCATGGCTGGCGGCAGAGAACGGCGTGCTTAAGGTTGTTGCGACGTCCAATGCGGACACTTTATCTGGAACGCCAATCAAACCGCTGATCGTGATCGATGTCTGGGAGCACGCCTATTATCTCGATTATCAAAATCGCCGAGCTGACTATATCAAAGCTTTTATAGAGAAGTTGATCAACTGGGATTTCGCCGAAAAGAATCTATTGGCGTAACCGTTGATTCCAGATTCCAAATTCCCGATTCCAGACTAAATGCGATCCGGAATCTGGAATCTGGAATCATGGAATCTGGCATCATGGAGATGAGTATGAAGCTATTGGTGTTTGTGAGTGCAGCTTTATTATTTGTGGGATGTGGTACAAAGCCCTCATCCAAAACGGAGGAGAGCGAGAAGCCGCTTTCAGCGCACGGAACGACGGCGGGGGAACAACCCGCAGCGAACGCTAATGTGCTGCAGGGTAAAGTGCTCGAGCGCCTGGATGCCGGGAGGTATTCCTATCTGCGTCTTTCAACGTCCTCCGGAGAGATCTGGGCCGCAGTGCTTCTGACTAAAGCCAGTATCGGCTCTGAGGTCACGATTGAGAATCCGATGCCTATGGACGGATTTGAGACCAAGACGTTGAAGCGCAAATTCGACCGGATCTATTTTGGGACTTTGCAGCAACCCGAAGGGGCGGAGACGGCGAAGGCACTGCAAGATGCGCATTCTGGGGTATTTGAATCCGCCAGTGCTGAGCCGATCAAGGTGCAAAAGGCCGCGGGTTCTGATGGGCGGACGATTGCCGAAATCTTCGCTCAAAAGACACAACTGAAAGATCGGAATGTTGCCGTCACGGGCAAAGTAGTCAAAGTAAATGCCAACATTATGGGTAAGACCTGGATCCACGTGCGCGATGGCTCAGGAGATCCGAAGTCCCGAACGAATGATCTGACCGTCACCACTCAGAGTAGCGCCGCCGTGGGGGATACAGTAATGGTCAAAGGGATAGTTCATATCGACAAGAATTTGGGTATGGGCTACGTCTTCCCGGTGATCATCGAAGATGCCATCATCACGAAACAGTGATACGCACGACCATAAGAAGCTGTCCAACGGTTAAGATCCCTGGGAGTGCGACACGCAATTACAATTCGTGACAGCGAGCGCACAGCTCCTGTTGTTGCGCCAGCAGCCGCTTCGGGCCTGTGGGAGTAGAATGCGAATTGTGGCAGGAAGCGCAATTGAGCTCAGGTTTGTCCGCGGTCGCAGGGACATAAACGGGATGACGTGAAACCGGGTGCCCAAACTTGGCAAGGTTAAGCTCCGTCAGGACTTTAAAGGTCTTTGGCGGCAAAATAACCCGTCCCCCCAAAATTGGAATTGGCTGCTCGCTTCGAATTATTCTCTCTGCATTGGGGCCGTGGCATGCAATACAGACGTCCTGTACAGGCGCGTGCAACACCTTTGGATAGTCGGAAGCGTGCGCATCGTGGCAGAATGCGCACGATGTATTGGCAGGCTCATGAACGTATTTTTCCTTGAGGTCCAAATACGTCAGCTTTTCAAATGTCTTTGGAGGCAAGCTTACGAGTCCGCCCAAAAGCGGGAACGGCTGGCTGCTTTGTACTATCTTTTCTGAATTCGCACCGTGGCAGTCCATGCAAAGGTCGCGCACAGGCGCGCGCAGCTCCTTCGGAAACTCTGAACCATGGGCGTCGTGGCACCAAAGGCACGATTTCCGAGACGGCTCATGTACATACTTGGCAGACAGCTTAAGATACTGGGCATCATTCGATTGCACTGAAGCGGTCACAACCTCCGGTGACGGCATGGACCCGTCCTGGTTGCTCGGAGTTGTCTTGTTGGGGGGCGCGACGTGGCAGCTCAGGCAGAGATCCTGGACGGGTTTTTTCAGAACGTATTCCTGGTTGGCTGCATGAGGATCGTGGCACTCCACACACGACCGGGTGCTCTTCGACAAAAGCTTGTGCCTGCTTTTTGTGCCTTCCATCTCCTCTTTGAACTGGGCGTGGCACTCGAGGCACAGCAGATCTACCTCCGCCGCGGTTAACTGAACCTTACTGTTATCCGGCGCATTCAACTGAACCTCACCGTTTACCGGCGCAGGGTGGCAGGCCGAACACAACCTTGCCTTGTAGGGACCGTGAGAAAACTCCCTCAGGAGCTTTGGGATATTGGAAGAATGCGGATCATGGCACCCGGAACACTTGGAGTTTCCAAGAGGTTGATTGTCATGCGCCGGTGCAAGATCCTTCTTCGAGGCGGTATGGCATTCAAGACAGAGTGCAGGCTCTTTTGCTTTCAGATAATATTCATTTGATTCCGGTTGAAAGCCTGCAGGAAGCTGGTTGCAGTCCAGGTGACATACGATGCACCCTTTCTCCACTGCAGGTTCTTTGAATTTTTTTTGCATGTCGATATTTTTCGGATCCTGGTACTTGGCGCAGCCGTCTTTACTCACCAATTGCTGCAATTGGACGGCCGGCAGCGGTGCGCAAGCGGTCAGGAGGATCAGAACGCTTACTGAATGCCTGATGAAATCAAAAGACACGTTAAACCTCCGTAACATAGTATCTATCCGCATGCCTGCCAAAACCTCGAAGGATTACCGCTGCTTCTATTTCGCCAATTGGCGGTTGTATTTCTGTGCTTCGTGACAACCGGGCTCACAGCCGCCGCCATCGTTGGTTTTTACAAACTTTATGGGCAGCTTCCAGTTACCGAACGGCACGGTTTGCCCGATATATTTCGGCAAGACGCTCGCATGAACCTCATGGCATGTCCGGCAGGTTCTTCCATTCGATGCCCGGTTTACATGAACGAAATGAAGGTTGCGATCACCGTCGCGAAATCCGGTTAGGGTTGCAGTGTGTTCTTCTTTCGCCAACCCGGAGTCGTGGCAGCGGAAACAGAGAGCATATCGCGACAGAAAGAAAGGAGCATAGAACTCCTTTGGGTAATTGTCTTTCAAAAGACGGAAATAGGGTGAGCTATGAGGATCGTGGCATCCCGAACAGTATCTGTCTTGGATCGGGCCATGGTGCTCCGGATTCGATTCAAGCAGTAGCTTCATATCGGCAAGATCCTGTTGACCGGCCTTAACCGTCTTGTCGTGGCACTTCAAACAGATATTGAGCCCGTCGGCAAGGAGCAGGCTGCTTTCCTGCGACATGTGAGGATCGTGACAATTCATGCAGGCAGGCGCGTCCGTGACCGAAGAGTGCTTGGATGCCGCGGTTTGGTAATCTTTGACAATTTTCTCGTGACATTGCCCACAAAGTCCGGGAGCGGCGGTCTTCAGAATGTGCTGCTGGTCCGACATATGCGGAGAATGGCAATCGGTGCACCGAGTGACAGCGGCCTTGTGCTGGAATCTTGCATTCGTGAACCGCGCGCGCATATCTGAGTGGCATCCCAAACACACTTGCGGATCTGTAACCCGCAGCATCCCGGGAACGTTCCCGCCATGCGGATCGTGGCACGTAATACAGGCTCCGACGGCGAAAGGCCCGTGGGCAAAACTGCCCTTGAATGTATCTTTTGCATGACACTTGAAGCAAAGCGGTTCAGCTGCCTCCACCAGGCGCGCAGGTCCTCCGTCAAGAGGGATCTCATGGCAAAGCACGCACATCTGACCTTTGGCCAGGAGACACTGCACCTCCGATGAAACCACTTGTTTATGACAGTCGGCACACGCCTTGCCGGCTAACGGTTCATGGGGCTTAATCGCCGGCGCCTGCGCGGGCTTCGCCCCGGATTTCTGCCCCTGCGCGGAAAAGGCCGCGCATCCCCCTAAAAGTGCAGTACACGAAAGCACTCCGAAGAGCATCCGCGCGATCCGGTTTCTAACGTTTCTTGTACACTTAGAATTGCTGCCCACTCCGTTACCTATCATAAATAAATCAAATACTGTTCATATGGCGGCTGTATGGACTGAAAATCCGCCGCACCCATTCCATTCGTAACTCGTCATTCGTAATTCGTCATTACATATATCCCATCCTGCCAGTGTTCAGCGAACTTATTCCGCGCTGAGTTGAACCGGATTTGACGCGGTCGTACGTATACTCCTTGTGACATCCCGTGAGGCAACTGCCGCCGGATTTGCTCTTGGTAAACTTTATGGGAATTACCCAGTTCCCAGACGGCACCTTCTCGCGGATATGTGCGGGTTGGTTGCTGGCGTGCTCAATGTGGCAAGCACGGCAGGTGTGTCCCGCATTCCCTCTGTTCACATGCAAATAGTGCAGGTTGAGCCGGCCGTTTCGAAAATTAGTTTGGTTGTCCACGTAGCGTTCGCGAACGATCTCTTCTCTATGGCAAGTGAAGCATAAGGCTATACTTGGCGGGATCGTATGCAGATATAGTGGTTGATGGATATTCGGCAAAGAGCAATTTGCTATACATCGAGCCATGCGGCAGGTGACAGGCAATACACCATTTGTCCGAAGCCGGGCGGTGCTTAAACTTTGCCGCGGCAATTTGGGTCTGTACCTCCTCGTGGCACGTAAAGCACAGTTCGGTTTCCGGCTTGCGGAGCAACCCGCCGAACTTGTTGTCATGCGCTCTGTGGCACTCGACGCAGGCCAATTCCTTCGTCATGGCGTCGTGCTTGAATTTGCTCGACTCAATATTTTCCTTGATCTCCTTGTGGCACCCGTCGAGACACAGTGCGGCCGGGGACTTGGTCAGCAGCGCCGGATAGTTGGAATCGTGGGAACTGTGACACTTGGTACAGTCTTCAGCTGCCAAATGAAGTTTTTGTTCCTTTCCCGCAACCGTAACCGGACGCATTTTCTCGTGGCACTTCTCAAGACAAAGCTGGCGTCCCGAAACATCGAGCAATTTCTTTTCTTTGGCTGCATGCGGTCGGTGGCAGCCAAGGCACTCGCCGCGCCCGGCCGGCGTGTGAGGGAATTTTTTGGTTAGCACCGGTTTCTTAGTATGACATTCATTGCACAGCTTCACTGCCGGGCTTTTGCGGACATGCTGTTGTTGCTCCGAACCGTGCGGGTCATGGCACACCAGGCACTTTCCTTTGGCGATCGGGTCGTGCAGTATGTATCCGGGGGGATCCACGCGCTTGTGACATGTCAGACACAGCTTTTCTTCGGTTTCCACAAGCTTGAATTTGTGATCACTGCCTGGTAGCGGCGCGTGGCACACCGTACACTGCCCTATCTTAACCCTAAGCGGGCCGTGTAGATATTTGTGCTTCATGACAGCGGGGTGACACTCGCTTGAGACGCAACTCCTGGAGGGATCGGAATGCTTTTGCTCCTTTTGGGGCGTAGCTGTTGCCGCGGGCAAAAACGCAAATAGCATGAAAAATGCCAGTCCAACGCTACGGATGAAGATGCGCATTACTAAATTAACGCCTGCATGTTCCAGGCTCCCGGAATGTTTCCTGTGGTTTTGCAGCATGGAAGCCAGTCCTTCACTTTTCTTTGTGTACCATAAAATCGAACAGGGGGGGCTTCTCCTCCTCTAGCGCCAGGATAGTGTGGCAAAGCCGGCAATCCGCGCGAATTGCCTTCCCCTCAGCCGTTATATGATTGTTGCCGTGGCAGCGGAGGCATCCCGGGCTGACCGTGTGGCCGATATGATTGGGGTAGGTATCCCATCCGATATTCATCGTCGGCCAAATATTTTGCCTGTAGATCTCCTGCACCTTATCTGCCGCCAGTTTCAGAAGTCCCGGATCAGGTTTCTCCTCCGGATGTGCATCGTACCAGGCAACTATCGATTTCCTCACCACTCCGTCCTCGATCATCGTCATCGCTGAATTGCCGCTCCATTACTTCGCTGGCAGCCTTCTTCAAATAGGGGACACTCTGCAGTTCAGGGAAGCGGGCAAACATGGTTTCCAGTTCAGTGTTTGCTGTGCGGTAGATGTGTGTCGGGCGATTGTGGCAGTCCACGCAGTCCATTGTCCGTCTGGGGAGCGCGGCGATCTCCGCAGCTGAAAGTTTGCTCCCGGTGAAGCGATACTCTGCGGGCGGCTGGCCGTCGCGCTCAAACCGAATCCAGGGAATATCCTTTCTCTCGCCTTTTTCCGAGGCATAAATGACGCGATTCCCGCCACTCACGTGCCAGTGGATTCCCGTCGGTTTTGCCCCTTCCGCTTCCGGCCCGCCGACTTTCAGCAGCAAAGCCGTGTAATATTTGGTATTGTTCCGATCGTTCCTGTAGTGCGTGATGATTTTCAATTTATCCTGGTGGAACTTTTGGGGCCAGTGGCACTGTTCGCATGTATCGCGCGCTGGCCGCAATTGCTCGATCGGGGTTGGGATCGGGCGATGGTATGTTTTGGCCATGATCGCGTAGACCTGTCGCAGGCCCGCTATTTTGGACTTTACGAACCACGATGCTCCGGGGCCGATGTGGCATTGGACGCAAGGGACGCGAGCATGCGGCGAGCGTTCATAGGCGGTGAATTCAGGTATCATAACAGCATGGCATAGCTGGCCGCAGAAAGAAGGCGAGTCCAGGTACTCTAGGCTTGCGATGAATATGATCATCGTGAGGGCCACGTTGATGCCGCTAAACACGGCAAAGGTGATGATGCGACTGCGAACGTCGCTTTCCCCGGATAGCGCTTGCAGGATTGCCCCGAGAGACTTCTCTCTCAGGCTGGGATCTAGTCGGCACCTCCGCTTGAATTCCCGGTAGAGGCCCAACGGCACAAGCAGAAGCCCACCGAAAAAAGTCGGCGGCACAACTGCCAGGAAGATGATTCCCCCGTAGGCGTTTTCGGCGCCATATAGGAGGGTCATCACCAGGTAGACAGCGCCCGAGATAGCTCCAAAGGTGGCCAAATAGCCGCCCACCTTGGAGATGCGATTACATGTAACGAGACCGACTAATAACCTATACAAGCGCCACATGGAAAACTCCATTCATCAATCGTTTAGTGCGGCACAAAACGCAACCTCATCTGCCTGTCTTGGTTTAGCTGCTGGGGTCTTCTGCGTCGAACACCACCACTGTTTCCAACGATCCTGCTGATCCCAAAACCCTCGTGATATAAATGCTTATAAGTTTTTATCAGATACGTAAATAACCGGTTTGATCCTGTCATAAGCCCGGGGATTATGACAACCTGAAGAGCATCCCCCGCCGGTTTCTGTTTTCTCAAATTGGATCGGAATTCCCCATCCTCCATAAGGGACCGTTTTACGTAAATGCTTGGGCTCATTGCTTGCATGGGTGGCATGACAGGCACGACAGGTACGTCCCTTGTCCGGCGTATTAACATGCAGGTAATGAAGGTTCATTTTTCCGTTTCTGAAATCCGTTAAATTTTCTGTTTCCTTGACCAAAACTTTATCTGCCTGATGGCAGGAAAAACACAGGTCATAGTTTGAAATTTCAAAGGGAGCATAGAATTCAGGGGTATATTCCTTGATTAACAGCCTGAAATAATCACTTCCGTGAGGTTCATGACAAACCCTGCATCCCCGGTCCACTACCGGTTTATGTACATATTTAAACGTTTCTAACTCCGCTTTGGTGTCTTCATGACAAGAGAAGCACAGCTGTCTCTGATTATGAATCAGCAAAGACTTATAATTTGAGCTGTGACTAGCATGGCACAGGGTGCACTTACCTTCAGCGAACGGTGCATGAGGATTTTTTACGTCTTCTTTTTTTTCATGGCATTTACGGCATAATTCCGCAACCGTTGCAGCCGAGACAAGGAATTTGTAATCACTGCTATGCGGATTGTGACAGTCAAGACATTTTCCCTCTTCTAACGGTTTATGAAGATATTTACCTTTGCCTACCTGGGGAGCCTTCGTCCTCAACTGCGCTATTGATGGAATTGTGTTCACGTCCCTTGTCTGCTCCTGATGACAGCCGCCACAGAGTTCTGTCCTGGTGCGAAATAGCTTGAAGGAATGTTTTTTCGGATCAACCGATTTGTGACAGAATTTGCACACACCGAGCGCCACCGGTTGATGAACATATTTTTTTTGACCGTAAGAATTATGACATTCCCGGGTAACACAGTTTTCTGTAAGCTCTGTGGGCTTTTGACCTGCCCACAGGCAAGAAAATGACAGTAAAACCGCTAAAAGCAGGGCAGACCTGTTGCGTTCGCTTAAACATGGACCCGTATCTTCATTATCAGGATGTGTTTTTCTTTAAAGCCGCGAAAAAAGGGAAAATCCTGTCAAATTGGCGTAGCATGAGAAAAGGCACGATAAAAATTATAGCTGCTACCAGGATCCCCTCTTTTTCCAAAAATCCCGGCATAAAACTGGTAAATCCACGATAACTTTTTGATACCAGCTGTCCGCCGATAACAACATTCCATCGCATCAATATGACTTGTATTAAAAGAAGGCCTGAAGTCAAAAAAACAAGAACATTCGAAAGTTTCTGCGGCAATTTGAACAGAACTATCGTTGCCAGAAGAAGAAATGATCCTAGGGAACAAATCAGAATCTGTCCAATCACATACGTATACCATAGGGGTCCGGTTATGAGGTATTTAAGAACCGCCCATCTTTCCGTCTGCTCATAGGCCAAGGAAAGGAGGTCCATAAGCTCCAGCACAACGGCGATAATCATAAAACCCCAGAGAAAACGAACCATCATATCGAGACAACTCTGGTCTATTTTCTGTCTTTTAAGAAAATTTACAAAAAGGTAGAGAAAAATCAAAACGGAAATGCCGGATACAATAGCGGAAAATATAAATATTATAAACATAAGCGGTGTGGACCACCAGGGATTGGCTTTGATCGAACCAAAAAGGAATCCTACATACCCATGAAGGATACAGGCAACAGGGATCCCGATACCCGCAAGTATTTTGACGATTTTATGATCAATACGGTCCGTCTCTTCATTACGCGTCGTGCAACCGAGATGCAAAATATAATATGCGGCTCTCCATGTAGCGTTCGGTGAATTATATCGATCGACAGAGTCCGCCCTGTAATGGAACCAGACCTCCAGAATGACAATAATGGTGTATGTCAGATAAACAAACCCAAAGCCACTCATGGCAGAGGTAAAATGAGGGGTAATCATGATATTCAAAGCGCGTTCCGGTTTTCCCAGGTGATTGAGCAAAGGTAATGCCGCAAAAAGCAGAAAAGCAAATGACGAGACCAGTGAAAATCGTGCAATAGGCTCTAATTGTTTCAAACCAAATACATGAAACAGAGATGAAACAATAAAAGCACCGGCTACGAGGCCTGTGATATACGGATACATCACGATCATCACTGTCCAGGTAACGTGCAGCTCATTGGGGAAGACAAAATCTCCCATTAAATCACCTCCAGATCAAGGCCGATATAATAGCATTTTGGATTTGTTGCCATTTCAGGCTTGAGAATGGAATATCGTCGTGCATGCAACACTGCTGAAACAGGATTGTGCGGGTCTTTCAGATTCCCGCAGATCCTTGCCTTTCTCGGGCATGCCTGAACACAGGCGGTCGGTAGTCCCCGGTGAATGCGATGATAGCAAAGACTACATTTATCAGCGGTTCCAATATCATACGAGATATAACGACATCCATAAGGGCAAGCCTGAATGCAATATCCACAGCCCATACAATGCTTCCTATCCACCAAAACAACTCCGTCCGGTGAATGATAGGTTGCACCAACAGGACAGACCTGGGTGCACGATGAATTTCGACAATGATTGCACAATTTTGGTACAAAAAAACCTTTCACTACTTGTTTATCCTGCACCCGGTTTTGTTTAAAACTATTCTTCCCCCCTTCCGGAGAATCGACATGGATATTTTCGTCCTCATCTATTTCGTACCGTTCTATCCATGTACGGAAATAGCCGTCAGGGACCTTGTTTTCAATACCGCAGGCCCTGACGCAGGCACCGCAACCTATGCATCGGGTTGTATCAACGATAAAGGCCCAATCGAAGTTGTTCAGATCTTGTGAAAGTTTCTCTATCGGTTCGTCTTTAAGACTTCCCCTGGCGACTACAGAACCGACACAGATACCGGCAGCACTATACAGAGCCATACGGACAAATTCCCCGCGGGTTATAAAATTGCCTTTTTTGCCCATTGTTTTTGCTCCCGCAATGTTTTGATGAGATTGCTGTCATGGATAAAGTTATAATGGCATTCCAGACATGCAGTTTTTGAGTTGTTTATAAATTGAGCATCCTTTCTCATAACCCCAGGCATCTTCTCCAGGTGCTTGGACACATCTATTTGTGGAAGACTCGTTCTGGTCTTTAAAAGGCTTCTTTTCATGGCAAAGGAGACAAAACTGTTTATTGCCATTTTTATAGATTCTTCCGGACGTTTCGTTTTCCGGATGATATAAATGGCACGCGGTGCATCGCATGGATGCATGTTCCCGCTTTTTGAAATCCTGGACTATTGCCGTATGACAATCTTCACATTCAAATATCACCGGATGGTTTTCAACATCTTTGTGGCTCTTCTCCGGACGCTTTTTATGACAATCTTCGCATTCAAATATAGTGGGATGGATCCTGGCTTCACTCACCGGATCAAGCAGAAACAACGGTTCGTGCGGATTATGGCATTCCACACACCGTATTGAATCATCCGTGACATGAAGAGCTTTGAAATGTTCCTTAGGGTCTATCTGGGCAAAATCACGGGGACGGGATTCGAGTTTGCGGTGACAGTAAAGACATCCCTCAAGAGTGTACTCTTTAGGCATCTGAGCCATTTTTTGCGAAACGGTTTTTAATGCTTCCTTCGAATATTTCCCGGATTGTGTTGGCTTTTGGTTGTTCTGTTTAAGAAACTTTGCTATTTCCGCAACATGAATATTGCCCGCCCCATGACAATTTTCACACTGAACGTTATAATGGACATCCTTTTCATGAATATTATAATTATCCTCATGACACTGAGCACAGACATCTTTCCTTTGATACACTTGCTCCAGATTTAGGATATCTTTCAGGCTTGCAGCTCGGTAGTGACCAATAGTTCCGAATGTTTTAGGTATTAACAACTGTCGGATACCAAAACCCATTATTCCGGCGACGAATAACAGCGCAAAAATACGCTTAACATGTGAATTGTTTTTCAATTCGATTGCTCCATGATTTGCATAATTGGAGTATCAGCGATTTGAGCTAGCTAAGCTTGCGGTCTACCAAAGATTCTCCTCCCAATCACCGTTTTGGCGCAATGGTGGCAGGACGCTGCTGAGAACTATGCCACTGTATCCACCGCTTGCGGTCAGATCCAAAATCCTCTCCTGTGAGCTTTTTCAGGGCCCATGTCGCCTCAATGCGAACAATTTCGCGCCTGTCCCCTAGCGCAGCAATGAGGGATTCGATAACACGAGGATTTCGCATTTTCCCCAGGGTTCTTATCGCTGCAATCCGGACATCTTGATCCGTATCGTCCAAAGCGGCGATTACCGGGGCCGCCGCGCGTGGATCTTCCATTTGACCCAATGCCTGTATCGCCGATTGCCGAATACCAGGATCTTGATCCTTCGAAGCGGCGATCAGGGGGGCTACAATTCGAGGGTCTCTGATTTGAGCCAAGACCTGAATTGCACTCCTCCGGGTTCGGATTTGCGGATCCTTAGCCAAGACCGAGAGGGCATCCACTGTGCGCGGATCCTTAAAGGTCTTCAGCGCCAGGGCTGCGCTATCCCGGATCCGAACATCGTCATCGCTCAACGCTGAGATGAGGGGCTTCACGGCGCCTGGATCTTTGATTTGCCCTAATGCCTGAACAACCGCCAGGCGAATGTCGGGACCGGTGTCCTTCAAAGCGGCGATCAGGGGTTCTATTGCCCGCGGGTCTTCGATCTGCCCCAAAGCTTGAATTGCGGTTTGCCGTGTAACAGGATTTTCAGATCTCAAACATGTGACGAGCGGTGCCACCGCTCGTGAGGTTCCGATCTGCCCCAAAACCTGCGCAACGCCACTCTGCCTCTGCCCCACGTCGTCTTTCAGTGCTGCGATTAGGAGGTCGATCGCCGCGGGATCTTTGACCGTCCCCAGAGCCCGAATTGCACTCGCTCGAGTCTGAGAATTGCCATCCTCCAAAACCGGTATGAGACTCTCTATAAGGCGGAGGTTGTGGATAGTTCCCAACGCTTGAACAACCAGCAGCCTCGTATTGGAATCCCCATTTTTTATAACGGCTATGATGGGCTCAATCGCGCTGCTCACCTATCCTGACAAGCGTTTCAGCGGCCTCAGTGGCCGCTGAAACTATGGTCACGGCCCAGGGGAAGCATCTATCTACATAAATCCGCTTGTCGACTCTGGGATCATACAGTGTCTCAACAAGCGCTAATATAGCTCCTTGCGCCGACGATCCCGACGTCCTCAGCTGAATAGCCGCGGCTGCTTTCGAACTGGCATCCCCGCTCCTGAGGATCTTGATTTGCGCTGCAACGGGTTCGGGGGCCGCTTGCTCCCACTCAATCAGGCGCTGTTTAAGCATCGGATCGTTCTTGAGCAAAGACTCGTCGGCGAATGCTTTGTTCTCGCGCGCATCTTTGATTTCCAGTACGTCAGCACCCAGCCTGCAAAAAGACTTATCTTGCTCCTTCACCACGGCGGTGTCGGGCTCAATCCCACGGGAGTTGTTGATACGTGCTAGCGCATCGGCGGCCTGGCTGCGGACTTCGCTCTTTGGATCTTTAAGCATGGCGGTGAGCGGATCTATGGCCCGCGCATCTTTGATATTCCCCAATGCTTCGGCAGCTCGCCTGCGTATGTCGTCATCCGGGCTGTTCAGCGCAGCAATGAGGGGATCCACGGCTGCCGGCCCCAATCGCACTAATGCGCTGGAAGCCTGCATGCGGAGCAGAGGGTTTGCATCTTTCAGGGCGGCGATAAGAGGCGCCACTGCACGCGGGTCCCCGATTTCTCCCAATGCATCAGCCGCTCCGTAGCTGACGATAGAATCGCTATCTTTGAGAGCAGCGATGAGGGCGTCCAGCGCACGCGGATCCTTGATTTCCTTTAATGCGCCGGCCGCTCTATAGCCGACAATAGAATCCTTATCCTTCAAGGCCGCTATGAGGGCATCCACCGCACTCGCATCTTTAATGCGCCCCAAAACGGCGACCGCCTCTCTGCGCAAATTCTCATTTTCGCTTTTCAGGGCACTTATCAAAGGACGAACGACAACCGGGCCTAGCTTCACCAAGCTATTGATGGCCTCTGCCCGAATAGTGCGATCGTCATCCTTTAGCGATTCGATCTGCTTTGTTATTGAACTGTCCTGGCTGTACCCCGTGCGCACAGTTCCGTGTGCGGATATGCAAAATACCAAGATTCCCGATAGCCAAAGACGCATGCGAGTTTTCATTTATTATGGCAGTGCAGGCGTAGAACCGGCTTGATCAGAAGTGAGGTCCTGTCCCCGCTGGGATAGCAATCATAGGTTAATCCAACAGATTAAAATAACTGCGTACACCTTATCAGAAGCCGGAGTTGGGCTCAACTCATGAAACGTGTCCTTTGCCAAAAAATCCGATCGGTTTGAGTTTGGGTTTCATCAATACGGGTTGAGGATTGCTATCTGCCTGGGTAGAGGCGATCTGAAATCGTGAAGTAGCGCTCCGACTCCCCGTAGTCTCCTATCATTCTGTAGTAGAGTGCCATGTTGTAGTACAGGAGTCCATAGTCTGGTTTAAGTTCTATGGCCTGCTGCAGCAGAGGAAACGCTTCGGCAGGGCGGTTGGCCTTCAAATAGGCATCCGCCAGGTTGTTCTTGACATAAGGATTGTGCGGGGCCCGCTCAACCGCACGTGTAAACAAAGTGATGTCATTCTCCCAAACCGGCAGATATTGCCGGACACCAAAACAACAAGCCAAAGCAAGTGCGCCGGCCAGCACTCTCTGTCGAAGCGTAAATTGGATGCGTGTGCTCCACGCTGCCGCTACTATGGCGAGGCCTACGCTCGGAAGGTAGAGATAACGGTCATGCGTGAAGTCGCTCCTGGTCAGGTAGCCTAGCGCCAGCGAGGGGGCGAGTGTAATTGCCACCCACGCGGCTCCAAATCGCACATTGGCAGAACTGCGTCGCAGAAACCAGAATAGTCCCATCAGCACTACGATGGCCAACAGGAGCGGCCATACGCGCGATTCCACGGCCACGTCGTAACTGGGGCTTAGACGCGCGGGCCAAATCAGATGAAGCACATAGATAGCCATCACTTTCGGTATGGTAAGTATCGTGGATCGCATGCTCATGTCTGGAGCAATTGCCGATGTGATGCTTCCGATTGCGTTGATGCGGGCGGCCATGTATAGCAGCACCACAACGACGTAAGGGAAAATGGCCAGCACTGCGTTCTTGAAGCGGGAGTGTATCCACTCGTAGGCGAAAATCAGGGCCGGTGCTGCGATGCCCGCTTCCTTAGTGAATACGGCCAAAGCCGCGAAAAGGACGGAAACGAAGCTGATCGGCCCTTTTCGAACCCTGTAGAAATACAGAGATAGCACGAGAAAAGCCGTAACTAAAATGTCGGGGCCTGAAGAGATCCATACAATGGTCTCTGTTTGAATGGGATGAAGCGCGAACAGAGCTCCGGCCACCAGGGCGGCGTTAAAGTTTCCCACTAAGTGTTGAATCAGGAAGAACAGACAGACAGTCGCTGCCAGATGAGCCGCCAGAGATGCGAAATGCCAGATGGCAGCCGGAGGTCCCAGAACGGCGTATTCCGTGCGAAAAAATAACAGCGAAAGCGGCCGGTAATAATTCGCGGCTTGGAGCGGTGAGTGTGCCCATAGATGAGAGGTAAAGTAGCCAGGGACATGGCTCCACGCCTTTAAACGCGGATTCATTTCGAGCTGCTCGTGGTCGTCATAGACAAGAGAATAACGAGCGGCCGGCAGATAAACGAGGACCACGACAAAGAGAACCGCTACAACCACCAAACTTTTCATAAGCAAAAGCTTTGGAACGGATAGGATTAACTTCAAGTGCTTTGACTTGCCCTGGGACGTCCCTCCTCAGCCGTGAGGACACTTTAATAGCTGCGTATCATTAAAGCGTACCACTCTCGAGCGGCAGCTTGCGCATGCTACTCGGTGCCTGCCATTGGAGCTTCGGGGTGCTGCTTTGCCTGAGCGAGAAGCTCTTCCACTTGAGCGCGCTTCGGATGGTTCGGATTCGTCTTAAGAAGCTTCTGCCAGGCGGCAATCGCCGCCTTCCGGTCGCCCTGCGCTTGCCACTTCACAAAGCCGATGTTGAACAGTGCGTCGGGATTGTTGGGATCGAGACGCAGTGCGTGATTCCAAGCGCCGATTGCCTTATCATCGTCCCCGCCAAAATGATAGGCACCGCCGAGCTTTACGAGGACGACGGCGTCCGGTTTAACTCTGACGGATTCCTCATAATACTTTGCCGCAATGGGGAATTGGCGCATCTGATAATAGACCTTACCGATTTCCGCCAGCAGGAAGGGATCGTCCGGCGACTGCCGCAGTCGGGCCAGTAGAGGTTCAGCCTGTTTATCCGCCCCCTGTTTCAATCGGGTCGGGCGTGATCTTCGCGTCGGAAGCGCGCGCGACAGCGGACCTTGCCACCTGGGGTTTGACGGCGCTTGCCTGGAAGGGTGCGCGGGCCAAATACCCGATGCCGATACCCGAGAGCAAACAGATCACTGCAAGCCCGTAAACCTGCGTGCTGCGCCACGACTTTCCCGTTGACTCAGTACCCTCCATTAGTCCTCCTTAACAACCGAATATTGACCGCCGCGATTTTATGAGAATTTCCGGATTGAATCCGGTCAAATGGACTCGTATTCACGGGTGTTCCTCCCCGTGGCACATCAATGTGCACCTGGAGCCGTTGTAGGAAACCGGCAGGTTATTGTTGCTTCCCACGACATTCATGTCGAAGCTCACCAGAGCGCTGCCAGGGACGCTCGAAGTTCCCGCCGGCACGCCATGGGCGCTGTGGCACACTGAACACGAAAATCCTTCCTGAATGTGCTCCCGATGCTCGCTCCAACTTGCGTCTCGAGTTGATGTAGTTCAGATCGTGACACTTCGCGCAGAGGGCGTAAGGCGATGCAGGTGCGGAGTCCAGAATCGGGTTCGGATTGCGATTAATAATCACTGACCCGGGCGCGGCTCCCGGCCCGACCTGGCTTATCAGATACTGGCGTTCCAAAATATGATCGTTTTTCGACCCGTGAGGTCCGTTCGGACCCGTACCGCCAAACTCACGGGTATTGTCATTGTTGTGGCAATCCGTGCAGAGGATCCGGGGACTCATGGTGCGACCCTGCACTGTGCCGCCAATGTTCCACATGGATTTAAGCAGACTCGGGCGCGCAAGGTTTCCAGCATCGCGCATTACAGGATGAGACGAAATCGCACCATGCGCGAACTGCAGGGACACATCCAAGGTATCGCCTGAGAAGAGCGCGCGCGCCGGCATATAGCCGTAAGCGGGCAAGCTCTGCTTGTTCTGGCTGGTACCGTGGCAGCGCAAGCAATTCTCGATACTGATAGGTTGCGGTGGCTAACAACCACGCGATCCGATGTCACACCCGCAACGCCAATTTGCGATGGACGGAGATCAGGCGTTGCAGAAAAAGATGTCGTCGGCTGTGCCGCGTGTGAGTTATGGCAATCCGCGCATGTGGCGTGGCGATTCCGGTCCAATACAACCGGTTCGTTCGGTCACATGCGGGTTACTGGCGTCCGCGAATGGATGGCCTTGTTGCCCGTTAAACGCCCCAACTACGTTGAGAAGCGGCTGAGCCATGTTGTCGCTGCCGTCATGACACGTAAAACATGCCTGAGACGTCTCGTCGACGTTCGCCGGACGGTTCGGGTTTATGCGCAGCAATCCCATGCCAAGTGCGTTATGGGATCTGTGGCAATTAGAACAGGCAAATTCGTTCACGGTCGAATATCCGCCCAATTGCGCTTTCGGAGCCACCGCAGCCGTGGATACGGCATGCGCGCTGTTAGGCCAGGCGGTGAGTGAATTGTTGATCCCGCCTACCGTGCGGGCACTCACATCGTGGCACGCAAAGCACAGACGACTTCCGGTGTTGTCACGCACCAGGAATTTTGGGGAATGCAGGTCCTTGTACTGGTTATGAACGTCGTGGCAGGTGGGGCACTCGATATTGTTTTCCACCAACGAGACCGTTGAATCCTTGGTGGTGTGCGATGCCACCAAGGTTGACACCAGGGTTGCGTCATCCTTGAGCTGCGGTTGCATGCTGAAGGGATGCGATCCCTGCAGTTGTGCGCCCATATTGGCGCGGAATGCGCCGGTCATCTGCAGTGTGCCGATGGCCACCGTACGCCCCACTCCTACGCTGCCATCATGACAGCTTAGACACTGCAGGCTTGCCGTCCCGACCTTTGTTGGTGTGGAGGGCGTGCTCGTCGAGTCTGGATACAGAATGTACTCGTTTGTCGAGAGGGTCTGGTTCCAGAGCTGGCTCCGAGAGCGCGTTATGCGGGGCATGGCAGTAGATGCAGGCGTTCGCGTTAGGTCCCGCGCATCGGTGAAGCTCCGGAACTCAGGTCATGCACGCCGAGAACATCGGTCGTCGGCGTGGTCTGGGCTCCCGTGAGTGCGGCAAGCAGGAGCACACACGCGAGCGCTTTGGCCGGAGCCATGCGTGTCCAACTCATTGCTGCGCTCCAGTCGCGGTTTGCTGCATAGCGCGATATTGGAAGACCTGCACGCGACGATTATACGAATCCACCAAATACACGCGATCGTTGCGATCAATGAACAGCCCTGCGGGGAGCAGGAACTGGCCGAAGTTAGTGCCATTGCCGAAGCGGTAGAGCAGGCGCCCCTTGCGATCAAACACCTGCACCATTCCCAACTCGCTGTCCACAACATAAATGTGATCTTCCGAGTCGATGCCGACACCTTTCGGACGGTAGATGCCGCCCGCCGGATCTCCGCTGGTTCCAATCTGCGCCTGGAAGTTGCCGTCACGATCAAACAACTGGACGCGGAAGTTCATGGCATCGACCACCACGACCACGCCGTCCTTCACTTGCACCTCAATCGGAAAGTTGAATTCGCCCTTTTCTCCGCCATGTCGTCCGAAGCTGCGCAACACCCGCCCGTCCGCGTCGAGAATATACACGCGATCGGCCAGCGTGTCGGTCACGTACACGCGATGCGTCTCACGATCGATCGCAATTCCCGTGGGGCGCTTGAAAAAGCCCTCACCCCCTTTCATGCTGCCGAACACCTTTCGGGTCTTGCCCTTCGGGTCAAAAACGAACACTTTGCCGGCTTCCGAATCCGTTATGTAAATATTGTCTTTCTCATCGACGGCCACACACTGGGGCGCGATCATCGGGTCCTTGCTCTTGTCCCAGCGATCGATCAGTTTGTATTTGTGCTCTGCAAGATCGAAGATGTGCACGGCGGAAATGGCCGGATCGGTAACGATCACGCGGCCATGGGAATCGACCGCGATTCCGTAGGGACGCACCATTTCGCGGAACTCCGGCGCACCCGCCACGATGCCCGCCAATTTGGACCAGAATCCCTGTTTGCCACCAACATCGCGCTCCGATGTAATGATCTGCTGGTAGGTAAGCTTCCGTCCGGCCTCGAGCAGGAGTTCCGGCCAAGGTTTATCCGCAGGAGTCTTCGACCGTTTGAGGGCAAATGCGGGGACCAGTGCGAGCAAAAGTGCGCCAGTCAACAGCAGAGGAAAAAGAAACCTTGTCCCGCAGGTCCGGATCAGAACACGTTGAACCATCTTGATAGACTCACGTAATACGAGTTAACCGCTCGCGGTCCGCCCGGAACAGCGCTGGCTTCCTGCACTGCGCGATCAAATCCGGCGAGAATATAGAGTCGCCGCATCCTCAATGTAAGGCGGGCATGATAGCGGTCGCCGTTGTTAAACGTGCCTAATGCCTTCCGCATGGTGCTGCTGGACACATTTGTGTAGCCGCCGAACACGGTCAGTATGCGGAACAACTGCGTACTGGCGTTTACACCGTAGCTGCGAGCATCAAAAGTCAGAAAATAATCGCTGATAATAGAACCAAGGGGAGTGGCGATCAGTGTGCCGTTTGCCCCCAGCAACGCCTCACCGTTCGATTGCGAATAGTTGCCGGAGAAAGAGTATTTATTCCACGAGAGGCTCGTGACGAACGAATCGGAAACGTTGTTGTTGCCTTCTTGCGCAGTCAATCCGCTGCGCGATTCCCGGAAGCTCGCATTCCAGTATGTGGACGAATTGATCTTGCGCCGGATCATGCCTCCATAGTTGTAATTGCTGGTTGTTACGATGTCAAGAAGAGTCTGGGTATTTTGCGAATAGCTGAAGTCCGCTGTGGTTTCCCATTGGCCGAACTTGCGCGTCATGCCGAGATTTGTCACCAGACCGATGCCGCTATTGCCTTCCTGCGTCGCCGTATCCACAACGCCGATGGAGAAGCGCAGGAATCCGAGAAAATTGTTCGCCTTTTGGAAGTTTACGGTGCCTCCGTATTGCGTATTCTCTAAATCGTGCCCCTGAAAATGCTGGATCCGATGGTTCAAGTAGCCGGTAACTGTAAGTCCGTGACCTACCGTGAAGGTCCCCGTGGTATTCATATAAATTGCGTTTGAATTTGAATCGAGGTTAACCAAAGGCGAAATAGTGTTGTCACCGAGGCTCTGCGCAAATGCGACAATAGCATTTGTTGTGTAATTACAAAATCCACTTATCGACAATCTCCGCCAGGGTGAAAAGCTGGCCGATGCTGTGTAGGAACTACTTGTGAAATCGTCCATTCCACTTTCCGAGGTCGTTCGCGACCACCCCAGTCCCAGGCTGCCGGAAAGCGGCAACCTGCGCGTCGCGGTAACGCCGTAATTCGTACTCGATGAGGTGCTGCTAATGGTTGCCGCGGTCAGAAAACTCGGAGACAAAAGATCCGTGTTGTAATGGCTCAGGTTGCCCTGCAGGTTGAACCCACCGAGCGCATAATTCGAATTCAGGTTAAAGTTCCTGGAGGAACTCTTGCTCTGGCTCGTTGTGCCCAGCAATGTTGAGGTGGAATCGGCTATCGAGTAACTGGCGTGAAGGCGTGGGGAGACCGCTAAACAAGGCGCTCCAGGCAACGCTAAAGTTGCTGCCGGATGAATCCCCCAGAACCGATGGGACCCCCGCGATGCGAAACTCGCTGTTGCTGCTGAAATCTCTCCCGTAGGAGATCGAGCCGGGGAAATGGCTGCCGCCGAACAGGCTTGCCGAACTCTCCACTCCCGTGCCGCGCGTAATCGTCTGCGATTCGGAATTGAATTGCGCACGGTCGTAATACGGGCGAACCTGGAAGCTCAGGAATTGAGGATTGAAGTAGTAGCCTTCCAAAGTGCCGTTTACCCCAATGCCCAGACTGTGGCTGGACCCGATGGTATTGCCGAAGTTGCCCGAATAAACGGCGCCCAAGTTCCCGTTCATGAGCATTTTGAGGTTGTTGCCTACCGTCACCTGGCCGTTTGCCGAAGCCACGCACGCGAGCACGAACACCAGACTTATCGCGCTTACCGCGAGAAGTCTCCCTGCTTTCGTCCCTTGGCACGACACAACAACCTCACAACACTTCAACTTTCGCGTCCTTCCGCAGTTTCTGGTTCAGCGCAGCGCGCAGTTCCACGCGCTTTTGTTTTTGCAGATCGGACTGTAATTTGGCCTTCACTGCGGCAAACGGTGTTTTGCCCGCACGTGTATGTTCGACCAGCCGGAATATGGTGTAGGCATTCCCTAACTGGATAAGCTTGCTGACCTCGCCTGGCTTCATTGCCGCTGCTGCCTTGACAACCGGAGGAGGGAGTGTCGAGACCTGCAACAAAATTGCGGTCGCCCATGTTGACGTGCCAATCGTCGTCGGATATCTTTTCCGCCAGCAGCCCGAAATCCTGATAGCTTTTTGTCGCCCTGGCGAGTTTGTATGCTTCCTCAGCCCGCCTGCGGGCTTCTTTGTCGACATCGGCTCCGCCGTTCTGGGGCGGGATAATCGAGATCGTCTGGATCCTCAAACTCTCGGGTTTCTCGAATTGCTTCGGATTCTTGTCGTAATACGCTTTGGCCGCCGCCGCAGTGATAACTGACTTCTGTTCGACTTCGGTTTTAAGCATCTTCTCGATCAGCAACGAACGCCGGATCTTCTCGCGCAGCACCTGCTTTGAGCCTTGGCACTCCGTGCGCAAAAACTGTTCGTAGGCGCTGGAGCCAAGTTGCTTGCGGAACGCAGCTTCAGCCCTGCTCAACTGCTCGGGAGCTATAGGAATTTTCATGCGCTTGGCTTCCTGGTAGAGCAGCTCCTCAAAAATAATCATCTCGATGGCGCCCTTCCGGATGTCGGCCTCCAGTGGCTTGGGAAAGCCACCGTGTTGGCTCGCATAGGGGAAAATCGTGTACATTTGGCGCACAACATCGGCTTCTGTCAGTACGGCACCGTTGACTCGCACGGCAGGCTTCATAGTGGCAGTCAACGCACCCGGGGTCGGATTGTTGGCGGGCGAAGCGTGCGACGAAACCAAGGGTGTCTGCCCGAAAGCCATGGACCCGCAAAACAACGCCGCGGCCATCATGCACAACCGGAATTCCATAGATCCTCTCAACTGACTGGAAACTGTCTGTGTCTAATGAGGGGGGGGATACTCCCCCCCCCTTCGGAAAAGCTTATTAGAAAGCGGTCGCAATCCCTAAGATATTGCTGCCTTCGTTCGAACCGCCCGCACCTGTAAAGTGGCACTGACGGCAGAACTGAGTGGCGGAGGACGCCTTGGTTCCGTTGGCAACGTCTGCCCCCGGGTTGTAGGGAGCGGCGATGAAGAAGTAGCTTGGGAACGTGCCGACTGGTGAGTCCGGCGATCGGGTTCGTGCTGCCCGCCGAGGCAGTGTACATGCTGTGCGGCGTATGGCAGGTAGTGCAAACCACGTACGCGTCGTTCACCGAAGCCATCGTTGTTTCCACCGCGAAACCGGCACCCGTGCGGGCGCCAACGACCGTCGGCAGACCATAATTTTTTTGGAATGTTTCGTAATTGCTGCCCGCGAAGGAAGCACCCGCGACTAATCTGGTCTTGCCTGCGTCGAGGTCAAGATAAGTCCGGATACTGAGGCGTGTCCGATGTTAGCCTCCGGCCCGATCGGGTGATCGTTTGTGTAGTTGCCCGCAGTGCCCCCATCGTAGCCCAACAGGGTGGGAATTGGCTGCGTGCCGTAGCCGGGCGGCAGAAGTCCGGCCGTTTGCTCGAACGACTGGTTGGTCATCATTGCGCCCTTGGCCACATTTCCGTCATGACAGCTCAAGCACATAACGACGCCGGTCTTAATGCGTGGTCTGAGTTTCCAATTCTGCGAATTCAACAGGGAATTCGCCGCCGGTGCCGGTGGCGATGCTGCCGAGGCCAATTATCGGCCCGAGGTCCTGTCCCCACAGGGCCTCATCGCCAGAATCACCAACGGTGGGCACGCTGGTTTAAACGTCCCACTGGCGGCATCCCACTGCAGCGTGCCGCCATTGCCGCGGGCTCCGCTGTGAGGGGTATGACAGCCGACGCAACCGCGCCCGCCGTTCTGGTGAGCACCCAATTTATCGATGCCTTGGATGCCGGTACCTAGTGTATATGTTTGTGCCATTGCCACACTGGCACAAACCAGCGCGGCGAAAGCGAACATCATAATTTTCTTCATGAACTAAAACCTCCTGATAAGGGATTCAATTTAAACTAGGTTTTTACTCACTTTGTACTTCTACTCCACGGGCCGGATTACGGCTGACCCGTTTATGACTGCCAAAACTGATATGACAGCCAAACTCGTTGTGGCGAAGCTAGTTCTTGGCCGCAGGAGCGGACGAGGACGCGGGCTTCTTTGGATCTGCTTTCTTCTTGCCCTCTGCCTCGCGGCGATGCTAACTCCGCCTTTGCCTCAGAATTCGTGTAATACCGGAACACCTGCAGCCGGCCCGGATACAGCTCCGTAGTAAGGACTCGGTTGTTTTTGTCGACCATCACATTGGCGAGGCTCTGAAATTGACCCGGCAGCAAGCCGTGCTCTCCCATGTAAATCAGCAGCCGGCCCTCGGGCGTAAACACCTGGACCCGGTCCTGCACGGAGTCGGCGACCCAGATGTGGCCATCCCCGTCGATGGAAATGCCTTTGGGACGCGCGAAATACCCCGGGCCGTCGCCCGCCTCGCCGAACGTCCTGATAAACGTGCCGTCGGCATCAAACTCCTGGATGCGGTTGTTCCAGGTATCGGAGACGAACACGTTACCGTCCTGGTCCACGGCTACACCCACCGGCTTCGCAAACTCTCCGGGCAAAGTCGAAGTGTGCTTTGTGCCCGGCTTGCCCAACTTCCGGATGAGCTTGAACGGCGGATCGGCATCGTAAACCAGCACCAGGTCCTGTTCCGCATCGGTGACGTAGAGCAGGCGGTTCTCGTTGTCGATGGCGAGGCTGCCGGGAGCAACGAGGCCTTCGGAGATCGCCGCTTCAACCTTGTGGTTCTTATCGAAAACGACTACGTGTTTCATGCCGCTGTCGGCAGCGAACAGCCGGTCGCTGTCATCGATCGCCAGCCCTATAAGCCACTTGAACCTGCCATCGGTACCGTTCTTGATCATCGAATATTCGCCGGTATCGACATTGAGAATGAAGATGGCCCGGACCTTGCTGTCGGCGATATAGACAAGGTTTTTGGAGTCGACCGCGATCCCATTGGGAGTGACCAACTGCCAGCGCGGCTTGAAATCGCTGGGTGTGGATCCGGTAGCGATGCCGGAGAGGCGATCCATCCAGCTGGCCTTCTTTTGCTGTGTCTTTTTTTCGACGAATTTTTCGCCCGACCAATAGCCCATATAGCGGATTCGGGTAATCGCCGGCGGATTCGGCCACACGAACTTGGAAAGGTCGAGACTCTCATAGAGCTTGCGGTTATCTTTATTAGCGGCTTTAGGCTGTTCTTCTTGAGCGCTTGTGTCTTTCTTTTTGTCCTTGGCGTACAGCGAGTACGTTGCGATGAGGGCCAAGGCTATCATCAACACGGTTGATAGTGTCCGGCAGGTGATCCCGAGAAGAACCGAATTGTTCCGAACTGCTGGCATCTTGTTTGCTCCTTCCGCTTCCTACTTGCCCATTTCTTTATGGCAGCCGGCGCAGAACATGATGTTGTTGGCCTGATCCTTCACCAGCAGATTGCGTTCCGCTGACGCATGGGGCTGGTGGCAGGAACTGCAGTTGAAAGCGATGCGAACCTTGGTGACGTCCGCCGGATCCATCTGATCAACGACCGGGTGCCGCTCGACTGGATGGCCTATGCCGTACTTGAGGCGGATCGCCGATACCGTGCTTAAGTAATTTTCCGGCAGTGTTACGCGGCCATTGAAGATCGTGGCGGTGTGAGCCACTTTGCCTGGCGCAGCCTTGGCATCAGGTCCATGGCATTCGAGACAAAGGCTGTTTATGGTATTCGTGCGCAGCAAATGGCTATTTTCGCCACCGTGAGACTCATGACAGGAGGGACAGCCGGTCTGAAACGCAGCGCCGTGAAGGACCTTCTTGGTTTTCTGAAGCTTGGCTTGAGCGCTATGACACTTGGTACAGGCACTTACCGGATTAGGACGTACTAAGCCGGGCTTGTCCGACGCGTGTGGGTAATGGCATCCGAGACAATTCCCCTTCGCCCCCGGGTGCTGCACCTTCGCGTTCTGGATCTGTTTTGCGGTTTCCTCATGACATGAAAGGCACAGCTCTTTTGAAGAAGCTTTGGTAAGAACGATCTTGCCGTCTACCGGAGCCTTATGGCAGATGTCACAGGATTTCGTGACATAGGGATCGTGCGCAAACTTCTGGATCAGCTTAGGCCCGTCGGATTGGTGCATGTCGTGGCAACCAAGACAATTAGACCCGATGAATGGCTGACCCTGGTGGGCATTGGCAATCGCCTCAGTTTTCAGATCATGGCAATCCCCACACTCGTCTCGCGGATCTTTCTTCTGATGGTAATCGAATTCCAGCTTTCCCGGAGTCCCGGTCCTGTGTGTGACATGACAGGAATTGCATCCCCTATCCAGGGCAGCGTGCCGACTCCCATTTTCAGGTATATTCAAGCCGGTTGAATGACATTTCAGGCAGAGATTATCGGCCTTGCCGCCCGAAAGGGGCTTCCGCATGTGATCCGGGTTCGGAGACTCGTGTGGGTCGTGGCATTTGATGCAGTCGCGCTCCGCTGGCGGATGCACACGACTCTGGCCGATAACAGCCTTCCGGTCTTCGTGGCACTGGAGGCAAAGGGCAATGACCGTTGTGGTCTTTAGCTTGACGCGCGTGACGTCACTCGCTACCCGAACTACATGGCAGGAAAGACAGCCGCCTTTGACCGCCGAATGAACGGAGTTCCCCTGCGACTTATCTTCGTGGCACTCCAGGCAACTGACCCCGTCCGCATTCTCCTGCAAAGGCGTAGGATGCTTGGCAGCCTGAAGGGGTATGCTGCAGCAGGCGGCCCATAAGACAACCTGTGCCAATTTTCGAACTAATGCGATCCGCACAATATCCCTCGGGAAAGACGATTATCGACGTAAGTCACTCTTGCCGCATGGGATCCGGCCTGCGCTCGTACCATCGATTTGCTCTCCAGCTGATCGTTGAATGTGCTACCTGCATTGAGCCAACTCATACGCCTATTCAGCCTCACAAAATCACCGCCAATCAGCCTTCACAAGAATCTATCTTTCTAGTCGATTACATAATAGTGATTGGCCCAAAGATTCCAATCCGCAGAAAATCAGGATTATTGAAAAGTGTACTCAGGGGAAAATACGGAGGAGGTGGCCGATATCCACCACGACGACAATGAGATCCAAGCACCGCATTCGAGATCGGAATGGGGGAAATATCCTCCAGGATCCCGGTGAAATAACTTCCTCGGGTGATTGAATCGTCACACTAGGATTTTGGTTTTACATCGGAAGCATACAACGATTGCAGCACTTCGCAGCTTTTGCAGATATCCATCTTCTTGCGCCAGCTTTTCTGCGGCAAGCCCTGGCAAATCGTTCCGTTGATGAACCAGCAGAGATGCCCCGCCCCGAGCTCCCATGCCGGGCAATCCTTTCGAGTCTTCATCGGGCATTTTTTGACCAACCAACAGGGCCGATGTCCATTCGCAAGGGATTGCTTCAGGGAAAGAAGCAGCAGAGACTGGCGTTCGGTATGGACCGGTATCTTTCTTAAACCCTGCTCAAAGCTCTGGATAGTTCTGATTGATATGCCCAGCAGTTGGGCCATTTGCTTTTGGGTTTTACCCAAAATATGCCGGATTTTCGCCAATTCGCTTTTATTCACTTTAAGGCCTCATTAAATTCGTCATTTACTATACCACATTAAGGCTCGACGCCACGTACTGCGCAACGGTATCTGCATTTGCTGATTTCAGCTAAGAGCCTGTCCGAGCAATAGAAGAGGTTGCATTCCTGACCATTATTTTGATTATTATTTTGTTGACAAGGGTCGGTATTCCTTTTAGCGTATAAATACTACAATGTAGTATCTCAGGAGACAAGACTTACTATAGGGAAGCGCCCTCGGAGCATAAAATTTATCAAGATGCCCAGGGTAATTGGAGCCCTTGGATCGCTCCCTTTCGCATTTCGAGCATATGGAAGGCAGTATGCTTAAAAACGCGTTGTTTGTTTTATTGATGCTATGTTTCATCGGTCTGTCCGCGATTGCCACTGTTCAAACTGTCCGGGTTTTTTGCCATATGGTGATGATGCAGATGGAGCATGATCGTATGTTAGCCTATGTGCAGCCTTATTGAACCGCGTAACCGCGAATCTGCGCACCGTAAGGATTACGTCGCGACCAGATCTACGCATCGTGCCCCCATTGGGCTATGAGCTTAAATTGGTCGCCATGGCGAGGATAACCGTCGCTCCCGGCCGCAATGAAGATTTCGTAAAGGGTGCAAAAGAACAGCTGGCAGTGATGGGTAAGACCAATGTCAGGGGCGTACTTGTGGCGAGGGTCAACGATGGCGGCGATCCCAACGAACACTGGCAATCGCTTTTAACCGATTCTTTTGCCGATTTAGAGAAGGTGGGCCCAGATTTTACAAAAGCGGCGACAGATGCCAAGCTTTTGCCTATGCCGGCCGGCATTGTAATGCATAGCGAACGGTCTACCTGGCGCTTTGCCCCGGAACTGAGTATGCAGCCGCCGGCGCAGAAGAGGACGAAGTAGCCGCCAGGTCCAAGAAGCTGAGTGTGCGTGTCTTGTGTCGGGTCTTTATGATTTCATCCATTGTCCTTACTGGAAAACAGGAATCGATCTTTGATATTGTAAAGACCTGACGCCCCGGCAATTCATGAGCTTAAAAACGGGGCATGCATGCGGTCGATTCACTTCTTCGTACAAAACAGTTTCAAAATATCAGCCAAAAGGATGGAAGAATTTCATGTCTTCAAGTACTAACATTATTCCAAGGAAGGAATTCCTGCGTGCTGCGGCCGGGGCGCTCGGGTGCGCATTGCTACCGACCGGTTTCACTCCTGCTCAGAAGTCCGCAAAGCCATCGACGGCCTCCAAGACTGAAAAGTTCGCCGAACGCATTTTGGCCGACACGGCGGCGTCCATGCTCAGCTTCGGAGCCTACATTGGCGATCGTCTGGGGATCTTCCGCGCCATGGCCGATGCCGGTTCCACCACAAGCGATGAACTCGCAGTCAGGACACATCTTAATGCGCGATATTTGCGGGAGTGGCTTGCCTTAATGGCCACGGCCGGCTATGTCAATTATGAACCCAAAACAGCCAGGTATAGGCTGCCCAAAGAAAATGCCTCAATACTGATCGATGAGAATTCTCCCCTTTATATGGGGGGCTTTGTCGAGTTGCTGGCATGCCTCTTTCCTGTAAATAAGGTAATTGAAGGGTTCCGCGGCGGGAAGGGACCAAGTTCCGAAGACTATCCGCCGGAGCATTGGGAAGGCATTGAGAAATCCACTGCCCCAAGTTACCGCCATTTCCTGACACAAGCCTATCTTCCGGCAATGCCGGACATTGTGGCGCGGCTGAACAAGGGCGGTGCAGCTCTGGACCTGGGATGCGGCGGCGGGCTTGCCTCCATCGCGATTGCCGGGGCTTTTCCGAAAGCCGAAGTATTCGGCCTTGACGTATTTGCAACTTCCATTGACAAGGCCAGAAAAAATGCGGCTTCAGCCGGGTTTGGCGGCCGCATCCATTTCGACACGTACGATGGCTTTACCTTGCCGGCAGGGCGTTACGATCTGATTACGATTTTCTATGCATTGCATCATCTGGCCGACCCGGTCCGGGTGCTTGTTTCGGTGAAACAAGCGCTCAAACGAGGCGGTTCCTGTCTGATTATGGAAGCAAACGTTCCCGAAAAAATTGAAGAAAGCACGGGCCACACCTATGCAAACTGGAATTATGGCGTGTCCCTCTTTTATTGCATGAGTTCCGTCCTGACAGAAGGAGGCCCCGGCTATGGTGCGGCAATTAAGGGGTCTGAAATAAAAATGCTCGGCGAAAAAGCGGGATTCGGGAAAATCCGTCGCCTCCCTGTAGAAAATCCGTTTGATGCCCTCTATGAATTCAAAATTCCCGTACCTGGTTATACTGTCCCCTTTGCCTCGTCATCTGGATAATTCCTGCATTTTGGTGAAATAATAAGACAGCTCGTGAAACATTACAAGCATGGCGAGAAAGCCCCGGCTAGTAATTCCTGGTTACGTTCACCATGTGACCCAGCGTGGGAATCACCGCCAGAATGTCTTTTTTTCTGATGAAGACCGCAAATTCTACCTCGGATTGCTGGAGGGCCAGGTGGAAGCCAAAGAGGTGATGGTGCTGGGTCACTCCCTCATGACCAATCATGTACATCAGGCCCCCATTCCACGAACGGAAGACTCTTTGTCCCAGGCTATGCGCACCCTGGATCGAGATTTTGCACGGTATCAGAACCTCCGCTGCAATCGGACCGGCCATCTGTGGCAAGGCCGCTTCTTCTCATGTCCCGTTTACGATATGTGGGAGGCCCTTGCCTATATAGAACTAAATCCCGTTCGCGCGGGCATCGTGGAAAATCCGTTAGATTGGGAATGGTCAAGTGCGCGCGCCCATCTTACAGGAGAAGATCATTCAGGCCTACTCGACATGGATCTCTGGCGCAAACACTTCGACCGGTACTCATGGCGGGAATACCTGATTCAGGCAGCTTCCAAAAGAGACGCTCACGATCGAATCCGAAGGGCTACAAGAACTGGGCGATTTTGCGGCCCAAAGGAAATCACAAAAAAACTGGAACAAGAGTATCGAAGATCGGCTCAGGGCAAATATAGGCTGCAATTGGATAAAAAAGCCTGATTTGAAAAAGCTTAAATCTGACCTGGGTTGTCTTTTTGAAATGGGGACAGTATAACCAGGTACGCTTTTTAACAATATTTCGCTTGACACATATTGTGAAATAATTCACAATGCGACTCGCGTAACGAGGAATATATGGTTGATGCGGTGCCGTATAGGACTATTGGGCGCTTAACTCTTTACTGGCGTATACTTAGAGATCTCGCGAGTGAAGGAGAAACCTATATTTATTCGCACGATCTTGCCTCAAGATCACGCGTCACAGCCGCCCAGGTGCGACGCGACCTCATGGTCGTAGGGTACTCCGGCACTCCTGCCCGGGGGTATGATGTCAAAAAACTCCGGGATCATATCGAAGCATTCGTTTTCCCGGCCGAAGAACAGCGAGCCATTATCGCCGGTGTCGGCAATATCGGGCGCGCCCTTCTGAAGTTTTTTCTCGGCCGCCGGCCAACCCTCAAAATCGTGGCCTCATTAGAAACCAATCCCGATAAATTTGGCCGCTTGATCCACGGTTGTCCATGCTACTCCATCGAGAATGCTGCGAGCGTTATTCGGGAGCAGTGCATTACGGTCGGAATCATCGCGGTTCCCGACAAGGAAGCTCAATATGTATCGGATGTGTATGTGGAAGCGGGCATCCGCGGCATCCTGAATTTTGCGCGAACTGCTTTGCACGTGCCGTCCGGTGTTTATGTCGAAGACATCGATCTGGCGATGTCGATGGACCGAGTGGCGTATTTTGCGCGCCAGTCTCTGAAATCGGAAAGACCCGCTCTTAAAAAGCCGGCTTCCGAAACGGTTAATAAGGAGATCAATTTATGAATGATGTGGATTCGATACTAAAGAAGCACCCCCGCGCCGGGCGCGACGCACTCATCCCGATCCTGCAGGAAGTCCAGGAAAATCAGGGCTATCTTTCTCGCGAAGCGGTTGTCCGCATCGGCAAGCATCTCAATCTTCCGACCACAAAAATTTTCGGGGTTGCGACCTTTTACAACCAGTTCCGCTTTCAGCCTAAAGGCAAGTATCACGTCATGGTTTGCCGGGGAACGGCCTGCCACGTCAAAGGATCCAACCGGGTGCTGGAAATGGCTCAGAAACTGCTGAAGCTGAAGCCGGGCCAGACCTCCAGAGACCGCCTGTTCAGCCTGGAAACTGTTGCCTGCATGGGCGCCTGCGGCTTATCGCCGGTGATGAACCTTAACGGCGAGTTTTACGCCAAAGTCACGCCCCAGAAGCTGGTCAAAATCATACAGGAATGTAGGGAAATGGAGTCTAAGAATGGCCGCTAATACTGATACTGCAATCATAGATGGTGCCGGCAAATGCTGGGTCAATTTTAGTGAAATATCCGACACCCTGCTGAAGGACCTCAAAGCCGACCTCTTTGTCAACGCGAGGGCCAAAGGTCCCCGGGAACTGGCGGCCGTGCTGGCTTCACTGAGGCGCGATACGGTGGCGCAGCCCGCGATTTTCGTGGGCGCAGGCACATGCGGCCTGGGCGCCGGAGCCGGCAAAACCCTTGCAGCCGTCCGGGAATTCCTGGAACAGCACAATATCAATGCGGATGTCGTTGAAGTCGGCTGCAACGGCATGTGTTCCGACGAACCGATCATGGACATTCAGGTCCCCGGCCGCGCGCGCGTGAGTTTCAGCACGGTCACGGCCGACAAGGTTCCGGAAGTGCTTGATGCGGTGCTGCTCGAGAACCGCATTCCTACCGAATTGGTTCTGGGCCAGTATCGCGCAGGCAGCGCCAAGCCCTGGGACGGGATCGCAAACCTCGACGAGCATCCGTTCCTTGCGAGCCAGGTTCGCGTAGTGCTTGCTTCCAGCGGCATCATCGATCCCGGCAACATTCATGAATACATCGCGCACGGCGGCTATGGTTCGATCGCAAAAGTTCTAAGAACGATGACGCCGGATGCGGTCTGCGATCTGATCGAGAAGAGCGGACTCCGCGGACGCGGCGGCGGAGGTTTTCCTACCGGCAAAAAGTGGAAATTTGCGCGGGCTGCCGCAGCCGATCAGAAATACCTGATCTGCAACGCCGACGAAGGGGATCCCGGCGCATTTATGGATCGAGCGGTCTGCGAAAGCGATCCGCATCGGCTGCTCGAAGGCATGCTGATTGCGGCCTACGCTATAGGCGCCACCAAGGCGTACGTCTATATCCGCGCTGAATACCCGCTGGCGATCCAGCGGCTCAGCGAGGCGTTTGAGCAGGCGTCCGCCTGCGGCTTGATCGGCTATAACATCCTCGACAGCGGCGTGGATTTCTCGATCAAAATGAAAATGGGCGCCGGCGCATTTGTGTGCGGCGAAGAGACGGCCCTGATCCACTCGATAGAAGGGAAGCGCGGCATGCCGCGGCCTCGTCCTCCGTTCCCCGCAGTCCAGGGTTTGTTCGGCAAACCCACCGTCATCAACAACGTCGAAACTCTGGCAAACCTGGCTGTCATCCTGGATCGCGGCGCCGAATGGTATGCGGCGATGGGGACCAAGGGGAGCAAAGGAACGAAGGTTTTCGCGCTCTCCGGCATGGTTAAGACGAACCGGGCTTGTGGAGATCCCGATGGGAACGTCTCTTCGTGAAGTCGTGTTCGACATCGGCGGCGGCATTCCCGGTAACAAAAAATGCAAAGCAGTTCAAATCGGCGGCCCTTCCGGCGGTTGCGTGCCGGAGGCGCACATGGATCTGCCGACGGATTACGAAGAACTGAAAAACTTCGGCACGATCATGGGGTCGGGCGGACTGGTTGTGGTGGACGAATCCACCTGCATGGTCGATTTTGCCAAATACTTCATGGAATTCATCCAGAACGAGAGCTGCGGCAAATGCATTCCCTGCCGTGAAGGGACGCGGCGCATGCTGGAAATCCTGGAAGCCATCACGCGTCCGCGCCACAAGGAGAGCGATCTGGATGCTCTGTTGCGCGTCCAGGGAATCATGCACCTGAAGAAGCTGGCTGAAACCATCCGGTCCACCAGCCTGTGCGGACTGGGTCAGTCGGCGCCGAATCCGGTGCTGAGCACGCTGCAAGTGGTTCCGCGATGAATATGAAGCGCATGTTTTCGAGCGCCGCTGCCCGTCCGGGTCGTGCAAGGACCTGGTCGGAGCGCCCTGCCAGAACGGCTGCCCGGTCGGCACCGAGGTCTGGCGCTATGTGGCGCACATCGCGCGCGGCGAGTACGACGACGCCTACCGCGTGATCCGCGAAGCCAACCCGTTCCCTTCCGCCTGTGCCCGCGTTTGCCATCATCCGTGCGAACAGGTTTGCCGTGCGGGCGCGACCGGAGGCGAGCCTATCGCTATCCGGACGCTGAAGCGCTTTGTGGTCGACAGCGTGGTTGCGCCCGGCAAGATCGCCGATTGTGCCGGCGGGCAAGGACGCAGCGCGCATCGCCGTCATCGGCGCCGGGCCGGCCGGCCTGACTGCGGCGAATTCACTTTCCGCGCTCGGGCACCGCGTGACGGTGTTTGAGCGCGAAGGGATGGCCGGCGGGATGCTGACGGCCGCCATCCCTGAATACCGCCTGCCGCGCGAAGGCCTGCAGAGGGAAATCGCGGCCCTGATGAATCAGAATATCGAAATGCGTTTCGGGCAGGCTCTGGGCCGCGACTTTACGATCGACAAGCTGTTCGAGGATGGCTATAAAGCCGTTTTCATCGCAACCGGATCCCACGCCAGCAAGAAGCTTGATCTGCCGGGCGAAGAGGTTGCCGGAATCATCCCCGGCATCAAGTTCCTCAAGGCCTACAACCTTGAAGGCAAGTCGATGGCGCGCGGTCGCGTCGGCATCGTCGGCGGCGGCAACTCGGCCATGGATGCGGCGCGCGTAGCGATCCGCCAGCCCGGAGTCGAGAGCGTGACCGTCTTCTATCGCCGCACGCCGCGAAGAAATGCCGGCCTACAAAGAAGAAGTCGAGGCCGGACTCGCGGAAGGCGTCATCCTGGAAGAGCTGGTTACTCCGGTGGCGGTTCACAGCAGCGGAGGGCGTTTGACCGGCCTGCGTTCGCTGCGCAACCAGCTGGGCGCCCCGGATGCATCCGGCCGGCGCAAACCGGTCCCGGTCAAAGGCTCGGAGTTCGATGTGGAACTGGACACGCTGATTGTCGCGATCAGCGAGGAGCCGGAACCGGCCGGGCTGGAAGGCCTCGGCCTGTCTTCGTGGGGAACCGTTAAGATCAACGAAGAATCCTTTATCACCAGCAGGGAAGGCGTATTCGCCGGCGGCGATGTCGTCAGCGGTCCGAGCACGGTGATCGCCGCGATTGCCGTGGGCAAGCAGGCGGCGGCCATGATCGACCGCTACGTATCGGGCAAGCTTATGAAGGTCCTGCCCAAAGTCAAGCTCCCCTCGATCTATGTGGAGCCTTTCATGGAAGTGGACGAGGAGACCGGAGAAACCTATCGGCTGGAACTGCCGCTGCTGCCGGTCGCGCAGCGAAAGAAATGTTTCGCTGAAGTGGAATTGTGCCCGAGCGAAGAGAATGTACTGGCGGAAGCGCGGCGCTGTGCGCGCTGCGATCTGGAATTCACGCAACCGCACTGACAGATTGGATGCATGGATTGAGGTGAAGATATGATTGAAATGCAAGTGGATGGCAGGACTATTGAAGCAAAAGATGGAGAGACGATTCTCTCGGCATTGAAAAGGGAAGGGATTCACGTCCCGACCCTGTGCCACATGGAAGGGCTGCTGCCGAGCGGCGCATGCCGCATGTGCATCGTGGAAATGGAAGGGGCGCAGAACTTTGTTCCGGCATGCTCCTTTCCCGTGGCTCCGGGGATGAAAATTCAGACCCGTTCGCCGAGAGTGCTGGACGCGCGCCGGACGATTGTCGAGCTGCTCCTCGAGCAATCACCCGGATGACTGCCTCTACTGCGCGCGGAGCGGCAAATGCGATCTGCAGCAGCTGTCGCAAAGCATGGGCATCCGGCAGCGCATGTTCCGGGGCAAACGGAATGAGCAGGAAAAGGACGTCTCCGGTCCCATCGTCCGGGATCCGGAGAAGTGCATCCTGTGCGGCCGCTGCGTGCGCATCTGCGAAGAGATCCAGGGCATCGGGGCCATCGATTTTGTCGGCCGCGGCTGCAAGGCATACATCGGCACGGCGTTTGACCAGGGCCTGAATGTGTCGACCTGCATCAATTGCGGCCAGTGCATCGTCGGCTGTCCCACCGGCGCGCTCACCGAACGGTCGTATCTGGAAGAAGTGATCGCGGCGCTCGAGGATCCGAAGAAACTGGTTGTCGTGCAGCACGCTCCGTCGGTTTCGGTCAGCCTGGCCGAGGAATTCGGCATGGAACCCGGCCAGGATGTCGACGGCAAGATGGTCGCGGCGCTGCGGCGCATCGGATTCGACCGCGTGTTCGACACATCGTTCACGGCCGACCTGACCATCATGGAAGAAGCGTCCGAATTGGCGCAGCGGATTCAGCACGGGCGGCGCCCTGCCGATGTTCACGAGCTGTTCGCCGGGCTGGATCAAGTTTGTGGAGCAGTTCTATCCTGAATTCATCCCGAACCTGTCGTCCTGCAAAAGCCCGCAGCAGATGATGGGCGCGATCATCAAGAGCTACTTTGCGCAGCGCGAAAACATCGATCCGGCGCAGATTGTCAGCGTTTCGATCATGCCGTGCACCGCCAAGAAGTTTGAGAGCAGCCGCCCGGAAATGGCTCCGGATCATGTCCCGGATGTGGATTATGTGCTGACGACGCGGGAACTGGGGCAGCTGTTGCGCATGTATGGCGTGGACTTGCTGGCGATGACTCCGCAGACGGCCGATACGCCGTTCGGCGAACGGTCCACGGCCGGCAAGATTTTCGGCGCCAGCGGCGGCGTGATGGAAGCGGCGGTCCGCACGGCACACTATCTGCTCACCGGCAAGGAAATGGCCAAGCTGGACATTCAGCCGCTGCGCGGGATGAAGGGCGCCAAGGAACTCCGCGCCAAGATCGGCGACCTGGAAGTCGGCGCCGCGGTCGTGAGCGGCCTCGGCAACGCCCGCAAACTGCTGGAAGAGATCCGGGCCGGCCGCAAGGATCTTCATTTCATCGAGGTCATGACCTGCCCCGGCGGATGCATCAACGGCGGCGGGCAGCCGATCAACGCCGATATCAACGCCGCGCGCGCCCGCATGCAGGCGCTGTACAAAATCGACCAGAACGAAAAGGCTCGCGTCAGCCACAAGAATCCCTATATCGTTCGGCTGTATGATGAGTTTCTCGGGAAGCCGCTCGGCGAGAAGAGTCACAGCCTGCTTCATACCCACTACGATCCCAGGGATGTGCTGTAGAGATAGATTGTGCGGACGGGCTGAAGCAAGTTTGAAGAAAGGGAGATTACGAGAGTGAAAAAGAAAATACTGGTCGTGGACGATGATTTGGATCTCCTCGAACAAATAACCGCTATGCTGACCGCCGCGGGATATGATGTGACTGCAGCCGAAGGACAGGCGGGAGGCCGAGGAAGCGATCCTCAAGGTGAAGCCGGATCTGGCCGTTCTGGATCTGATGATGGAGGAGAAAGACTCCGGTTTCGTGCTCAGCCATCAGCTCAAAAAGCTGTACCCGGAAATGCCTGTGATCCTGCTGACTGCCGTTGCCGGGGCGACGGGACTGTCCTTTTCGGCACGGCATGCGGACGAGCAGTCCTGGATCAAAGTGGATAAGATCATGGATAAGCCTGTCCGGCCGGAACAGCTGAAGGCTGAAGTCCGCAGATTGCTCAACGAAGAACCGGAGCATACTCCCTCGACAGGCCATTAACGGGGCAACCATGCAATCTGCATGTTTCGTACAGACGATCAAAGAGCGATGCCGGGTCTGCTACACATGCGTGCGGGAGTGCCCGGCCAAGGCGATCGGAATTTCGGACGGCCAGGCCAACGTCATCCCGGAACGCTGCATCGGCTGCGGCAACTGCGCCCGGGTTTGCAGCCAGGGCGCCAAGAAGGTGCTGGACGGGACGCAGCAGGTCAAGCATTTGCTGAATCAGGGCGGAGCCGTCGCAGCCCTCATGGCGCCGAGCTTTCCTGCGGAATTCGAGGAATGTCGAGTACGAAAAAGTTGTTGGGATGCTGCGGGCGCTGGGTTTCGATATGTCCACGAAGTCGGATTCGCCGCCGACCTCGTCGCCCGGCGCTATCGGGAGCTTCTGGACAGCCCGGACAGGACCAATTATATCGCCACGACCTGCCCGGCGCTTGTCGGATATGTCGAGCGGTATTATCCCGATCTTGTCCCCAAGCTCGCCCCGATCGTTTCCCCTATGGTCGCCGCCGCCCGGATCGTGCACCGTCTGTACGGGCCGGAAGTGCCCGTGGTGTTCATCGGTCCCTGCATCGCAAAAAAAGGCGAAGCCGCCAGCGAAAAGCTGGAAGGGGACGTTGATGCCGTGTTGACGTTCGGGAACTCCGACAGATGCTTGGCGAAGCAGGTGTCCGTCCGGAAACCGTTGAGGCCAGTGAGTTTGATCCGCCGTGGAGCGGCCCGGGAGGTTTGTTCCCGATCAGCCGAGGATTGCTGCAGGCGGCGGATATCCAGGAGAATTTGATGAACCGGGGAAGTAATGGCTACGGATGGCCGCACCAGCTTCGTGGAGGCGATTCAAGCGGTCGAGTCGAACAGTGTGGACTGCGCGCCTGCTGGAAATCCTCTGCTGCAATGGCTGCATCATGGGCGCCGGCATGACCACCAGCGCCGCTCTCTTTCGGCGGCGCAGCCTCGTCGGGAACTATGTTCAGAAGCGCTGGACCGAAGAACACAAGCAACAGTGGGAACAGGATGTCGCAACATTTTCCGACATAGATCTGTCGCGGGAATTCAGTACCCATGATCAGCGCTTTACGCCGCCGTCCCGCGAAGAAATTTCCAAGATTCTTGCCCGGATGGGCAAAGTGAAACCGGAAGATGAGCTTAACTGCGGCGCCTGCGGGTATGATTCCTGCGTCCAGCACGCGATCGCCATTCATCTCCGGCTGGCCGAAACCGAAATGTGCCTGCCCTACACCATCGACAAACTGCGCGATACCGTCAAGCAGCTGGCGGTTTCCCATCAGCAACTGGTCAGCACGCAGGAAGCGCTCATGCATTCGGAGCGGCTCGCCAGCATGGGACAACTGGCCGCAGGCGTGGCGCACGAAGTCAATAATCCGCTCGGCATCGTTCTGATGCATGCGCACATGCTGCTGGAGCAGGCGGAAAAATTCCCGGATTGGCGCGAAGATCTCGACATGATCGCGGAGCAGGCCGACCGGTGCAAAAAGATCGTCGTCCGCCTGCTCCACTTTGCGCGGCAGAATAAGGCGGTCTTCCGCATCGTGGATCTCTGCAAGCTGATGCAGCGCGCGGTGAAAGCGTACCCGTTCCCCGCCAATATTCAGGCACGCATCGAATCGGCGATTGAAAATCCGAAAGTCGATCTGGACCCGGACCAGATCAACCAGGTCATCACCAATCTGTTCAGCAATGCGTGCGACGCCATGCCCGATGGAGGCAGTCTCACGATCAGCATCGGCAGCAACGAGCGCGATGTCTGGTTCTCGATCAAAGACACGGGAAGCGGAATTTCCAAGGAAAACCAGGGAAAGATTTTTGAACCATTTTTTACAACCAAGCAGATCGGAAAAGGGACCGGACTCGGGCTTGCCGTCACCTACGGCATTGTCAAGATGCACCGGGGGGACATCATGATGATGTCCAATAACGATCCGTCTGCGGGGCAGACGGGAACTCAATTTACGGTTAAACTCCCCCGGAAGGCTCCGGAAGAGTAAATCCGACATCATATGGGAAAAGGAGATTGCAATGGCCCAGATACTGTTGGTGGATGACGATCAGGACCTTATCGAAATGAACCGAACCGTGTTTGCTCAACGGGGCCACACCGTCCATGTGGCGTATTCCTCGGCCGAAGCCCAGAAGATCGCGCAAACAGAAGAGCCCGACCTTGCCGTGCTGGATGTCATGATGGAAGACAAGACCGCCGGTTTCGAACTTGCCCGCCGGTTGCACGCCCTGTATCCCACCATGCCCATGATCATGCTGACGGGCATCAGCAAGGAGATGCGGCTCGGCTACACGTTCCAGCCCGACGAGACCTGGCTGCCGGTCAGCAAGTTTTTGGAAAAGCCCATCAATCCGCGCGTGCTGGCGGATGAAGCGGACAAGCTTTTGAGCGGCAAACTTTAATACGAAAGGCGGAAGAAGTGGATATCCTGAACATCCTCATCGTGGATGACGAATTTGGCATGCGGCGAGGCGCCGAGCGGGCGCTGCGGGATATCATTGTGAGTCTTCCCGATATTGGCGGTGAGGTCCGATTCGACATAAGGACGGCGGCCACCGGCAAGGAACTGGAAGAGAAGATGAGTGAAGGGCCGACCGACATTCTCATTCTCGATCACAAGCTGCCGGATACCACCGGCCTGGATATCCTGGACCGGCTCAGCAAAAGCTCTCTCGACCTCCTGGTCATCATGATTACCGCCTATGCCTCGCTGGATACCGCCGTCACCGCTACGCGCCGCGGCGCCTACGATTTCCTGGCCAAACCGTTTACACCGGAGGAACTGCGCGGCGCGGTGCGCAAGGCAGCGCGGCACCTCATCCTGCAGCGGCAGGCCCGCAGGCTGGCCGAGGAAAAACGGCAGGTGCGTTTTCAGTTCATCTCCGTTCTGGCCCATGAGATGAAGGCTCCCATCGCCGCCATCGAGGGTTATCTCCAGATGATCCATGAACGCTCGGTCGGCAACAAGCTGGAAGATTACGATCACATGCTGGATCGGTGCCTGATCCGTATCGAAGGAATGCGAAAGCTGATCACGGATCTGCTGGACTTGACTTCCATCGAGTCCGGGCAGAGACAACGCACGCCGACCGCGGTCGATCTGTCGGACGTCGCCCGCCAGGCGATCGAAAACGTCAAAGCGGAGATCGAGCGCCGCAGTATCTCGGTTCAGCTGGATGTGCCCGCCGGATTGTTCATGGAGGCGGACCGCACGGAGATCGAGATGATTTTCAATAATCTTATTTCCAATGCGGTGAAATATAACCGGGACCAGGGGCGTGTCGGTGTCACGGTCGGCATGACCGGAGATGAAATCCGAATCCAGGTGGAAGACACCGGAATCGGCATGACCCAGGAAGAAACCCAGCGCCTCTTCAGCGACTTCTCAAGAATCAAGAACGAAAAAACCCGCAATATCCTGGGGAGCGGCCTGGGACTGTCCACGCTGAAAAAGCTCGTCACGCTCTACAACGGCGAAATCACTGTCAAAAGCAAGCCGGATATCGGCAGCACGTTTACCGTGACGCTTCACAATACTCTCAAGGCTGCGTAATGAACCGAAGTGAAATCTTGCATGGTTGCCGGAGAGGGCAATGGCCTATCCGAGATTGCCGGCCGCGATAAGAAATTATATTCGGATTTTCGCCGCGAAGCGAGCGATGTTGCGCATCACGAGGTGAGGTATGTCTGGATTGCCCAAAATGGATCTAAGTCAAGGGCGCCGTTGATTTTATCGATGACGGATATTTTATGCAGCTGCTCGCCGGCGCGCCGCCGGAGCGAAGCCGGGTGCAGGACATCATCGCGAAAAGCCTTGCCAAGCAGCCGCTCAGCGTTGAAGAGACTGCAGTCCTTCTTCGCACGGATGATCCCGAGCTGCTCGACAGCGTTTTTCAGACTGCCCAGAAACTGAAGGAAACCGTCTACGGCAACCGGATTGTGCTTTTCGCTCCTCTCTATGTGGGCAACGAGTGCGTCAATGACTGTTCCTATTGCGGATTTCAGAGCAGCAATAAGCTCTCGGTGCGGCGCACTCTGACACTCGAAGAATTGCGCGAACAGGTGGTGAAGCTCGAAGCTTCGGGGCAAAAGCGGCTGATCCTGGTTTTCGGCGAGCATCCAGGATACGACGCCGATTTCATGGCCGAAAGCGTGCGCACGGTGTATGCCACGCGCAACGGGCACGGGGAAATCCGCAGAGTCAATATCAATGCGGCGCCCATGGATCATGAGGGATACCGGATCGTTAAAGCGGCCGGGATCGGCACGTATCAGATTTTCCAGGAAACGTATCATCATGAAACCTATGCCGGCGTGCATTCGCCGCGCACGCGCAAGGGCAATTACCTGTACCGGCTCGACGGATTGAGCCGCGCTCTGGAAGCCGGGTGCGACGATGTGGGGATCGGCGTGCTTTTCGGCTTGTATGACTGGCGGTTCGAAGTGCTGGGCCTTGTGGCGCACGCCTTGTATCTCCAGAAGCGCTATGGAGTCGGGCCGCATACGATCAGCTTCCCGCGCCTGCGTCCGGCGTGCGGCGTGAATTTCCCCGGATCTGGGATCTGTCCAGCGACGGCGATTTTAAGCGCGTGATCGCAACGCTGCGCCTGGCTGTTCCCTACACGGGACTGATCCTTACCGCCCGCGAAAACGCGCCGCTGCGTCGGGAACTGATGAAGTACGGCGTCTCTCAGATCGATGCGGGCAGCCGGATCGAAATCGGCGGATACACGGAAAAGGAAGACACGCAGCTTGCCGACCGGGAACAATTCGAGCTTGGGGATATCCGGTCGCTGGACAAAGTCATGCAAGAACTCATGCAGGACGGCTATGTGCCGAGTTTCTGCACTGCCTGCTACCGGCTCGGGCGCACGGGCGAGCATTTTATGGAATTTGCCATTCCGGGATTCATCAAGCGGTATTGCACGCCCAATGCCATTTCCACGCTGACGGAGTACCTGGTGGACTATGCATCGCCCGAGACTCGGAAAGCGGGAGAAGCGCTGATACAGGCAGAACTGGCACGGCTTGAACCGGGTCCGCAAAAAGAAGAACTGGAAAAGCGGCTGCGTCAAATACGCCAGACAGATGACCGCGATCTCTATTTTTAGCCCTCAAGATCTGTACCTGGTTATACTGTCCCCTGTTGCTATGCGAGGGACAGTATAACCAGGTACGCGATTGTGGAATTACCGGCTATGATGACTGTATCGAACAGAGCAGGATCTTCTGGGTTCACGGGACGTGCCGGCGGATGCGCTGCACGGCATCTACACCGAACGCGCCATTGAAAATTTCGCGCTGGCACTGCGGCCGGTCAATCCTGCGCTCATCCATGCCTATGGCGCCGTGAAGCTTGCATGCGCCAGAACCAATCATGAACTGGGCTGGTGGGATGATGAAAAGGCGAGCGCTATTGAAACCGCCTGTACGGAAATGATGGAAGGGCATCTGGACGCCGCTATCCGGGTGGATGCTCTTCAGGGGGGCGCCGGCACCTCCACGAACATGAATGTCAACGAGGTCCTGGCCAACCGCGCCCTGCAGATTCTCGGAAGACCTTTGGGCGACTATTCAACGGTTAGCCCGCTCGAAGATATCAATCTGCATCAATCCACGAACGATACCTATCCGACCGCTCTGAAAGTGGCGGGCATTCAATTGCTGCGGCTTTTGCAGCGCGACGTAGTGCGCCTGCTTGAAGAGTTCCAGCGCAAGGAGCAGGAATTCGCGCACATCGTGAAGGTCGGCAGAACACAGCTCCAGGATGCGGTACTGACTACCCTGGGCCGCGAAATGGGCGCGTATGCGGAGGCTTTCGCACGGGACCGCTGGCGCATCTATAAGTGCGAGGAGAGGCTGCGCATCGTCAATCTCGGAGGTACGGCTATCGGGACCGGTATTGCCGCTCCCAGGCGCTACATCTTCGGCGTCGTCGATCAATTGCGGGAAATTACACGAATGGGGCTGGCGCGCGCCGAGAACCTTGTCGAGTGTACGCAGAACGCCGATGTTTTTGTCGAAGTCAGCGGCATTCTGAAAGCGTGCGCAACCAATCTATTGAAAATTGCGACGGACCTGCGTCTGCTGTCTTCAGGACCCGACGCCGGTTTCGGCGAGATCCATTTGCCGGCGCGCCAGGCGGGGTCCTCCATCATGCCCGGCAAGGTGAATCCGGTTATTCCGGAGGCGGTATCCCAAGCGGCGATCATGGTGATGGCCAACGATCAAGCCATTGCTCAGGCATGCGCGATGGGCAACCTGGAGCTGAACGCCTTTCTGCCGCTGGTTGCGGATGCGCTGCTCGGCAGTCTGGATCTTTTGCGCAATGCCTGCCGCATCTTTTGTGAGCACTGCGTGGCGGGGATTACGGCGGATGAGTCCCGCTGCCGAACGCATGTGGAAGGCGCCACCGCAACTCTCACGGCGCTGGTTGCATTGCTGGGCTATGAGAAGGTTCAAGCCATTGCGCGCCGCGCGCGCGCGGAAGGAAGAACAGTGCGCCAGGTTGTGCTGGAAGAGGGAAGCCTGACTCCGGAACAATTCGATCAGCTGATCTCTCCCGAGAACGTTGCCCGGCTCGGGTCACCGCCTGCGAACCTGAGGGAAAAGAATGAAAGACACGCCGAAAGGAATGCGGCTGCATATCGGACTGTTCGGCCGGCGCAATGTGGGTAAATCCTCGCTGCTGAATGCGTTGACCCGCCAGCAGGTTTCCATTGTTTCGGATGTGCCGGGAACGACCACGGATCCGGTGGAAAAACCAATGGAGCTGCTGCCGCTCGGGCCAGTCCTGTTTATCGATACGGCAGGCATCGATGACGTCGGCGCCCTGGGTGAAATGCGGGCCGAGAGGACGCGGCTTATTTTTGAGCGCACGGATATGGGAATCCTGGTGGCAGAAGGAAATTGCTGGGGAGAGTTCGAAGAGAGCATCCTGGCTGAAATGTTGAAACGCAAGGTGCCCGTCATCGTGGTGTTCAATAAGAGCGATTGCGGTGCGCCGCGCGCGGAGGTGCTGCAAAATCTCAAGTCCCGCAATCTCCCCGTCGTGGAGACGGTCGCCAGCCAGGGCAAAGGCATGCTTGAGCTTCGGGAAGCCCTGATACGCACAGCGCCGGAGGAATTTATGGACTCTCCCCCGGTATTAGGCGATTTGATCAATCCCGGCGAAGTTGTGGTCCTGGTCGTCCCCATCGATTTGGAAGCCCCGAAGGGAAGACTCATCCTGCCGCAGGTGCAGTCGATCCGCGATGTCCTGGATCATGATTCCTGCTGCATGGTGGTTAAAGAGCGCGAACTGCAGGATGCGCTGGATAAACTCAAAAATCCGCCGGCCCTCGTAGTCACGGATTCCCAGGCGTTCCTGCGGGTCGCGGGCGATACGCCCAGCCAGGTCCCGATGACGTCATTTTCAATCCTGTTTGCGCGTTTGAAAGGCGATCTGAAGGAGTTCGTGCGCGGAGTCAAAACCATCGACACGCTGCAGCCCGGAAACCGCATCCTGGTTCTGGAGTCCTGCGCGCACCACCCGATCGGCGAAGACATCGGAAGAGTCAAGATCCCCCGCTGGATTCGGCAGTATACGGGAGTGGACCTGGAATTTGTGCACCGGCAAGGACACGATTTTCCCGAAGATATTAGTTCCTATCAGCTGATCGTCCAGTGCGGCGCGTGCATGCTGAACCGGCGCGAAGTGATTTCCCGCATTATGCGCTGCCGCGAAGCCCGCGTCCCGATCACCAACTATGGAGTCGCCATCACCTATTCCCTGGGTGTCCTCGACCGCGCCCTGTCTCCCTTCCGCGGATTGTGCTAAATACTCGCTAAATAACAAAACACGTCGGTATCGGAATCGCTATCGGTATCGCAAATCGCGATCGAAAAGCTGACAACCGACTGCGATTCCCGATACCGATCCCGATAGCGATACCGATCCCGACGGACCCTGTTCATGCCGCGCTACATTTGAAGAATCATTGTTTCATCCTGCCGGAATGATTATGATGAGACAGACAGTATTGTGTAGTAACACTACGGGATTCCGGAGGTTGCGTGAAAATCCCTGAAGATCATGACCCTGAGCGCACTGCGGCTGAGAGAGATGATCCGCCCCCATTCTTCAGCACATGGAATCGACTGTATGTTTCAGTCGTTGTTTATACCTGTGCTCTTGTGCTCGCTCTTTATCTAATGACCGTCCTATTCAACCGTTAGCGCGCCATGCATATTGCCGACTGGATTATCGTCATCCTCTATTTTGCCTATGTCCTGGCAGAGGGTTTCCGCCACGGCAAAAAGAATAAAAACCTGGATGATTATTTCCGCGGCAAGCGCTCCCTGCGCTGGTGGGCAGTCGGGCTTTCCGTCATGGCCACGCAGGCCAGCGCCATCACGTATATCGGGACCACCGGCCAGGCCTACAACGCGGGGATGTCGTTCATACAGGTCTATCTGCCGCAACCTCTTGTCATGGTCATCCTGTGCATGACATTTGTCCCCTTTTTCTATAGGGCCAATGTCTTCACGGCCTACGAATATCTCGAAAGGCGCTTCGACGCCAAAACGCGCAGTCTGACCAGTTTTATCTTCCTCATATCCCGTGGCCTCGCGGTGAGTTTTGTTTTGTATGCCCCTTCGATCATCCTCGCCGTCATTTTCGGTTGGAATGAGTTGATTACCATTATGATCATGGGCGCTTCTACGATCATCTACACGACGATCGGCGGCAACAAAGCCGTGATCATGATCGACGCAAAACAAATGCTGCTGATGTTCGCAGGCATTTTTATCGCGATCGCGCTTTTCGTGTCCAAGTTCCCGGCGAACTATTCCATCGGCGATGCGGTGCATCTCGCCGGGCTTGAAGGCAAATGGAACAGCATCGATCTCTCCATGGATTTGAAAAATTCCTACACGCTACTCTCGGGGATGTTGGGAGGCTTTTTCCTGGCGCTCTCCTACTTCGGATGCGATCAGAGCCAGGTACAGCGCTATCTCACGGGGCGGTCGCTCACAGAGAGCCGCATGAGTCTTATGTTGAATGCATTCCTGAAGGTCCCGATGCAGTTTCTGATCCTTGCCGTCGGTGTGCTGATGTTTGTGTCGTATCACTTTATCAAGCCTCCGCTGAATTTCAGCGCGGCGAACCAGAGTGTCCTGATGCAGAAGGCAGGGAGCCGGTATGCGGAGCTGGAGAAGAGGTATGACGCGGTTTTCCAGGAAAGACGCGTAGAGGCTCTTTCCCTGAGCGAAGCCCGGAAGAGCCACAACGCAGTTGCTCTGAGGGCCGCCGAGGGACGGTACCGTGAAGCCGATGCGGCATTTCGGGAACTGAAGAATGAGAATCGCGCACTTCTGAAATCTGTGACGGGATCGGAACCTTCGAGCGAAGTGAACTATATTTTCCCTTCTTTCCTGATCCAGCATGCGCCTGCCGGAATTCTGGGCATCATGCTTGCCGTGATTTTCGCCGCAGCCATGTCCAGCTTTTCGTCCGAAATTAATTCGCTGGCGAGCGCAACGATTATCGATTTCTACAAACGGTACTTCTGCAAGAGCGGCAGGCGATGCGCATTATCTCTGGGTATCCCGGGGGGCCACGTTATTTTGGGGCGCTTTTGCAACCGGCGCTGCCTGCTATGCCGGCAAGCTGGGATCCCTGATCGAGGCGGTCAACAAAGTGGGATCCTATTTCTATGGGCCGATCCTCGGCGTGTTTCTCCTCGCGTTCATGGTGCGCCGCTGTAACGGGACGGGCGCTTTTTATGGACTGATCGCCGGGGAGATCGCGGTCTTCGCAGTGGCCTATTACTCTTCAATTTCATGGCTCTACTATAATGTTGTCGGCGTTGCCGTGGTTCTCGCTGCGGGAACGGCAATCAGCATGCTGCGGCCGTTGCAGGCAGATGCATCACGAAGCGGAGGAATCCGGCAATGAAAATTCTATATTTCCTTGCTATGGTCTTTCTTGCCCGGGATTGGCCGGAGTTCCGCGGACCAACCGGGCAAGGTCTTTCGGATGAAAGCGGGCTTCCTCTAACCTGGAGTGAAAACAGGAATGTCCGGTGGAAAACCGCGATCCCGGGGCGGGGATGGTCTTCCCCTGCAATCCAGGGAGACCAGATCTGGCTGACGACGGCGACAGAAGAGGGGAAATCGCTGCGCGCCATCTGCGTGGATCGCAAGAGCGGTGCTATTCTACAGAATGTCGAAGTTTTTCGCCTAAATGTGCCCGGACGCGTCAACGCAAAGAACAGCCTTGCCTCGCCAACGCCGGTGCTGGATGGAAACAGGGTCTATGTGCACTTCGGCGCATTTGGCACTGCCTGCATTTCGCAGTCCGGCAAGATTCTCTGGCGGACGCGGCTCGAGTATGACAACGGCCAGCATGGGCCGGGAGGCTCCCCGGTTATCTACGAAAATTTGCTGGTCGTGAACTGTGATGGCATGTCGGTCCAGTATGTCGCGGCACTGGACAAATCGACCGGCGGTATTCAATGGAAACAATACCGAAAAGCAAGCCATGCGTATTCGACGCCTTTGATAGTGCGTCCGGCGGGCGGGGACCAGTTGATAAGCGCTGGTGCCTTCCGGGTTGTCGCGTATGAACCGCGCACGGGCAAGGAAATCTGGCATGTGCTTTATGGTGATGGATTTTCCAACGTGCCGCGGCCGGTATTTGGGAACGGCCTGGTGTTTATTTGCACCGGATTTCAGCAGCCATCGCTTTTGGCTATCCGCGTGGATGGCCGCGGAGACGTTACAAAGTCGCACGTTATCTGGAGGCGTGACCGGGGCGCGCCGCTGACGCCTTCGCCACTTCTTGTAGGAGAAGAACTGTACTTGATCAACGACAACGGAATCGCCACCTGCTTGGATGCGAGTACGGGAAAAGAGCATTGGCAGCAGCGCATAGGCGGGAATCATTCCGCTTCGCCACTATATGCGGATGGCCGGATTTATTTTCTGAGCGAGGACGGCCAATCGGTTGTTATTGCGCCCGGGAAGGAGTTTAAAATACTCGCCACGAATCAACTGAATGGCCAGACGCTCGCTTCGATGGCCGTGTCCGACGGAGCCATCTTCCTACGCAGCGATTCCCATCTCTATTGCCTCCGCAATCAATAGCCAGCCAAGCTCCATCTATATCGCTATCGGTATATCGCTATCGGTATCGGTATCGCAAATCGGAATCGCAAATCGCTATCGGTCTTTGCGCTTTTGCTGCGGTCTTCCACTGCCGATTTTCCATCGCGATACCGATACCGATAGCGATACCGATAGCGATACCGATAGCGATACTGATACGACTAGTGACAGTTTGCATTGAACGGGGAGGCTAGCGGCTAAAAGATTCCCCCGCCATCCGATCGGCCCCGATAAGTGCAGAGAACAGAGACTCTGGGGTGACCTCGAAAGGTTCAGTGTTGGCGAAGGGCGATTTCATTGCGGCGGTCATAGCTTCCATCAGAGCTGTTGCGTCGCGCTGAATATTTAATTGAAGCTGATCGAGAGTAGTCGGCAACCCCACGTCCTTGAGAAAGCTGAGAACTTTTCGGGCTTCGTCCCGTTCCCGTTCCAGTATCAGCTGGGCGACGAGGCCGATGCCGACAAGTTCTCCATGAAGAAAGTCGCGGTGCAGAGTCGGGATCACGGTGAATCCGGCAGCCATTGCGTGGGCGATCGACAATCCTCCGCTTTCGAAGCCCACGCCGCTCAAAAGCGTATTCGCCTCGATGATGTTTTCGACGGACGAGTCGATTTCCCCACGCCGGACGGCCTCGATCGCTTTTCGTCCGTCGTCAAATACGGTTTTCGCGCACAATTCAGCCAATGCCAGAGCCGCGATCGTAATGCGCGCGCCAACATTGTTTCTGCCGGAAGGATTTCTGAAGCAGGTGCGGGCTTCGTAGAAAGTGGCAATGGCGTCCCCCATGCCTGCGATGAGATGCCGTATGGGAGAGGACGCGATGAGCCGCGTGTCAACGACCACCAGCGCCGGGCTGTTGGGGAAGAACTCCGGTCCTATGCCCACACCTTCTGGCGTGTACATCACCGAAACGGCGGAGCAGGGAGCGTCGGTTGAAGCAATAGTGGGGCAGATGACTGCTGGCACTCCGAGGCGAAAGCCGACGCATTTGCCGGCGTCGATGCATTTTCCGCCGCCGGCCGCAATAACGGAATCCGCCGCCCATCCGGATTGGTGGACTGCACCGGCGATGCGTTCTACTTCTTCATATGAGCACTCGCCGCGAAATATTTCTATGTGAGGCTCGATGCCGGCCTGTTTAAGGCTGGCTTCAATTTTTGCGCCAACCCGTTGCCTGCTGCCTTCCGTCATCAGCGCGACGGGACGTCGGCTTGGCACTATCGAGAGGTAGCGTCCCAGATGATCGAGAACATCCTTCCCCTGGATGTAGCGGTGAGGGGAAATCAGGACCCGAGGAGAGTCCTGATTCCTATCCGTCGGGACGGAGAAGATGCGTTCCGGTAAAAACGGTTCCATGTTCGTCACGATTCCTGCCGATCCGTTCGGATCGATTTCTATTGCTTACTGCAAATGGTCCAGTGTTCCAGAACAGGAAGCTATTGCTTTGCCCAGCCTGATGGCGGGCCGTAAGGCGCTTCCAGCAGGGAGTAAAGGTTCCTTGTCTTTGGATTTCGTGTTCAAGTGCTACCCAAGTTTAACAGAAAGATGGCCCTCTGAGCCCTTAATTTTATAAAGCCAAAGCCGGAATCCACTTAATGAAGAGAGTGATTCCTGATTTGGATGGGTTTCAGTCCTAGTCCGGATGCGGACCGGATTTTTATAGGACATCAAGAAGCGCAGCCGAAAAATATTTCTTGACATATATGAAGAGTAGTACTATTAAATAGTACTATGAGACCAAAAGAATTGCATCTTACGACACAGCAAATAGAAATCATGAAGGTAGTGTGGCAGCGGGGAGATGCGACGGTGCGCGACGTATACGAAGCGCTGCGCGTGCAGCGCCCCATAGCCTACACGACCGTCATGACCACTATGAAGACGATGGAAGCAAGAGGGCACCTGAAAAAGCGGACAGAAGGGCGCGCGCATGTCTATCAGGCCGTCGAGCCCCAGAATCGGGCTCTCCGCAAAATCGTCAAAGATTTCCTGGACCGGGTATTCAACGGATCCGCAGAGCCCTTGCTCGCGCACCTGGTTCAGGAGCGGCGCTTATCGGAAAAGGACCTGGAAGCGGTTACCAGGATGATTCGGGAGAAGAAGTGAATAGCGGGCAGTCGGCAGTCGTTAGTCGGCAGTCATTTCAGTAGAGATTACTGAAATTATCAATGGAGGGTGCTGTGGCACTTCCTTTCTGGATTTCGAATCTTATCGCGTATAGCCTTCAAATCGCCATTCTGGCTGCGGCGGGGACATTGCTGGCGTATCTCTTCCGGTTGCGTCTTCCGCGAGTAACGCTGATTTATTGGCAAATCCTGCTGCTGGCATGCATAGCGCTGCCTTTTCTGCAGCGCTGGAATCGCCCAGTCCTCGGTACGGCTATCTCCGGGAATGGAACCGGCACCGTCAGAGCATCGCATATTGCGGTTCCGATGGGTCTCAATCCGCCGATGCAATTTCCATGGGAGGTTCTCGGGATTATTTTGGCAGCCGGTATTCTCCTAAGGCTGGCGTGGCTGATACTCGGATTTTTGCGGTTGCACCTTTTTCAGCGCAAATCGCGCATGTTTCTTGAAGAACACGCCTCAGTCCGGGATATGCAATGGCGCACGGGTGTTCGAGTTCCTCTGCTTCTTTCCGACGAGATCGACAGTCCCGTCACTTTCGGTTTCCGCTCGCCAAGAATCATTCTTCCGTTGTCGTTCAAGAAACTGAGCGAACCGTGCCAGAAAGCAGTCCTCTGTCATGAGCTTCTGCATGTGCGTCGCTATGATTGGATCCTTATTGTTGTGGAAGAAGTCGTTGGCTCGCTCTTCTGGTTCCATCCGGGAGTGTGGTGGTTGCTGAACCGCATCCAACTCAGCCGGGAGCAGGCAGTCGACTACGAAGTTGTGCGATTAACCGGCAACAAGCAGCCATATCTGGATTCGCTGCTGGAATTTGCACGGGCGCAGGGGCGTCCGCGAGCCGTTCCGGCGCCGCTGTTTTTAAAAGAAAGTCATCTCGTGCAGCGCGTGGCGCTGCTGCTAAAGGAGGTTTCCATGAGCCGATCGAGACTGGCTGTCAGCATGATCAGCATTTTTTTGATTTTATTGGGGACCGTATATCTGGCTGCCGGGTGGTTCCCTTTAACGGGCGCACCCGTGCTTGCGCAGGAACAGAGATCCAGTGCCGAAATCAAAGCTCCACAGACAACGCCAATCCAAGTCGCCGGAGATACTCAGGAATCAAAACTGATTTTCAAGGTCGAGCCGATTTATCCAGAAGAGGCCAAACGCGTTGGATTGAATGGAATAGTCAGACTTAGGGTTTATCATTAATGAGGAAGGACAAGTCTACAGAATAGTGGCGCAGGCAGGGCACCCGATGCTCATAAAATCTGCATTCGATGCCGTAACACAATGGCGCTATAGCCCGACGTTTTTGAATGGCAATCCTGTTTCAGTTGTCACTAACGTGACGTGCTATTTTCTCAGTAAAGAGACTGCTGCCTTTTGGGAAAGAACAGGGGACGCAAAGCCCTCTGTGAGTACGCCGCGCACCTCTGTTCCCGGATCTGTTGTGGGGGGGATGACGGAGCGGCCAAAAGCTGCCGTTCCTCCTCCTGCTCGAGAGCAAATCGCCGACAATCCTATTAAGCCTCCGCGCACGGAGCCGATCCGCATTGGCAACATGGTTCAGGAATCCAAACTGATTCATCGAGTTGAACCCGTCTATCCGGAGCAGGCACTGCGGGGAGGTATCCAGGGAACTGTCAGGCTCACGATAGTCATCAATGAGGAAGGATTTGTTTACGAATTGAGGGCTATGGAAGGAAATAATCCGATCCTCGAGGCGGCCGCTATGGATGCCGTCAAGCAATGGCAATACAGCCCAACGCTTTTGAATGGAGAGCCCGTTGCCGCACAGGCCATGGTGACCGTCGTATTCAACCTGAAATAGGCACAACCGCACACGTCGGTATCGCTATCGGAATCGGTATCGCAATCGCTATCGGGATTCGGCTTTATTGATTTGAGATTGAAATGCCGATTTCCGATTGCGATTGGCGATACCGATAGCGATTCCGATACCGATATCTTGCGTTGAAGGCAAATCCGCAGTATTTTTTCCTCCTCCAAGATTTTCCCGATAAATTTAGCGACAGGACGATCCGCGCTTTTGTACAATGGCAGCTATCGAAATATGCACATTCAGATGTTCAGCAGGGAAAGGGTTTTATAATGCAAGCCAAGCCGGTGAAAGACAGCACGATTACCATCGTGTATCAAATGACGCACCAGGACGCCAACCTGGCTGGGAACGTTCATGGCGGAGTCATATTGAAGGATATCGACAACACCGCCGGCATCGTCGCCAGCCGCCACGCGAATACCAACGCGGTCACGGCATCGATCGACCGAGTGGACTTCTACTCGCCGGTGTATGTGGGAGATCTCCTCAGGCTGCTGGCTTCGGTGAACTATACAGGAAGAACTTCGATGGAAGTGGGCGTGCGCGTGGAAGCAGAAAATTTCATGACGGGCGAGGTCCGGCATACGGCTTCGGCGTATCTCTCTTTTGTAGCCTGGATGCCAAAGGGAGTCCGACACAGGTGCCGCAGATCATTCTGGAAACGGAGGATGAGAAGCGGCGAAACCGGGAAGCGCGAAGCCGGAGGGAATCCCGGCTTCGCAATGCAAAGGAAGAAAGAGACAAATAAGGGAAATAGTGAGGGAACGCATAGAAATTGAGAGAACCTGTATCCGTGTATCGGAACCATTCACCGCACCTATTTTTTGGATGGAGGAAACGCTGCCATGTCAGTTTATAAGTGCTCTCTGATCCTGGTCTTTATCGCCGTATGGATAGCGGCTGCGATACACCCAACCTATCCCCATGACTGGCTGCTGGAAAATTATCTGGTATTTATTTTCCTGCCGATCATCCTGATTTCCGGCCGCTACTTCAAGCTTTCGGACACATCGTATACGCTGATTACGCTCTTCATGATCCTGCATGTGATCGGGTCGCATTACACGTATGCGGAGGTTCCCTTCGGGGACACGCTGAAGAACTGGCTCGGAGCCGAGCGCAATATGTACGACCGGCTGGTCCATTTCAGCTTCGGATTTTTGCTGGCCTATCCGATGCGCGAAGTGTTCCTGCGCATTTCGCAGGTGAAGGGTTTCTGGGGATTCTACCTGCCTCTGGACGTGACTCTTTCGTTTTCGGCGGCGTACGAAATCATCGAATGGTGGGTTGCGCGGAATGTGGATCCGGCGGCCGGCGTTGCGTTCCTGGGTGCGCAGGGTGACATCTGGGACGCGCAGAAAGACATGGCGATGGCGGGAATAGGCGCGCTTCTGGCCATGATTATCATCGCACTCGTCAATTGGAAGTTGAATCCGGAGTTTGCCAAGGAATTCCGGCTAAGCTTCCGCATCCCCCGCGGCGATCGCCCGCTCGGTGAGCGGAAGCTGCAGGAGTGGCTGCGGTTGAAATCGCCTGCTCGAGCCGGAAAGCTCGAATCTGGTCCTTCCGACATAGAGAAAAAATAGCCACGAATTGCACAAATTTGATTGGTGTGATTTGTGGCTTTTTCCCTATCCGATTTTGTTGGCTTCGGCTTTGGCTATTTTAAGGCTATCGCGCCGCGTTTTCTCGAATCCTAGCCGTTCGGCCGGCGCATCTTCTTCCGGCAGAGCGCTCAAAACCTCGTCGAATATTTCCTGCAGCTCCTCTTTGAATTCCGGGTGGCTGAAAATATACATCGCGTTGCGCCGTATGCCGGCGAGAACCTTTTCCCCAACTTCCTCAAGCCCCATCCCGAGCTTGTGTATTTTCGGCAATATATCCATCGTTTGCTGGCTCTTGGCGGTGTTTTCAGGCGATGCCAGCTGTTGCGGGCGAACTTTCTCGCTTTCATAAATCGAGCTGTTGATCAGACCGGGGCAGAAGACTGAAACTCCGATGTTGTACTTATACAGGCTGCACCGCAGCGCTTCGCTGAGCCCGCGCACGGCGTATTTGGATGCGGTATAAATGCCCGCGGCAGCGCTGGGCAGATACGCGGCCATGGAGGCTGTGTTCACGATGTGTCCCCCCTCGCCATGCTTTCGCATGCGCGGGATGAAGGTTTGGATGCCGTTGACGACGCCGCCGAAATTCACGCCCATAACCCAATCCCAATCGTTGTAGGTGCATTCTTCGATCGGTACGAAAAGATTGATCCCCGCGTTGTTGCACAGGACATGCACCTTGCCGAATACTCTCTCGGTTTCGTCCGCTGCGCGCGCGAACGCCTCCCGATCGGTGACATCCAGGCGGATTGCGTGCACATTCGGGTTATTTCCGAAATGAGCCATTGCGCGGTCGAGGCTATCCTGGCGGATATCCGCAATGACCACTTTCATGCCGTTCTTCGAAAAAACCTGGGCCATGCCAAATCCCGCGCCATTGGCAGCGCCGGTGATGAATGCGACTTTTCCTTCAATGTGTTTCATTTCCATCTCCTGTCCGGAAGCGGCGATGCGCTTCCGCTGGATTTAAACAGCTATCCTTCCCTTGAATGGAATTCTACAATGGAAAGGAGTCATGGAGCCATAGATGAACGACGGCAATCGCACATATGTTCCAGGTGACGCAGCGCGCTGATCCATCCGCGCCATCACCCGGCAATTCGTCGCTCGGATAGAATCCCGGGCAATTTCGAGGCTATGGCGCCGACTACCCAAATTGGCCGAATTTCTTGCCGAGTGCCTCTGAATGTAGTACAAGTGTCGCGTTTTCAAGCGGCGCACCTGTGTGAGAGGGTAGAGTCAATATGGCGGAAAAAACCTGGAAGAATTACATACAAAATAAATCATCCAAACCGTCCCCGCTGAAGGGCATCAAAGTGCTGGAAGTGTGCACCATGCTGCTCGGGCCCATGGGACCGGCTCTGCTGGCGCAGTTGGGCGCGGAAGTTATCCGGTGCGAAATCCCCCCCATGGGCGATTCGACGCGCTCATTGAATCCCTTTGGCTGGTTCTTTAAGGACCAAAGCCCGCTGCTGCTGCATATTAATCAGAACAAATATTGGGTTGGACTTGATCTGCACAAGCCCGAAGGACAAAAAGTGTTTTGTGAGCTTGCGGCCAAGTGCGACATTGTGGAAAACAACTTCCGGCCCGGCGTCATGGAAGACTGGGGCATCGGGTACCGGCAGATCAGCGAAATCAACCCTGGCGTTATTTTTCTATCCAAGAACGGATATGGACAATGGGGCCAATACGCCAAAGAAAACCGGCCTTCCAACGACGGGGCTTCTCAGGCGCTTACCGGATATTCTTATATGTCCCGCTTTCCCGGGCAGACACCCCTGAAACTGCGCGCCTATATCGGTGACAACTATGGCGCCATGTGCGCCGAAATCGCCGTGCTGGCCGCGCTCCACTACCGCGACAGGACGGGCAAGGGACAGTTCATCGAATTCTCGCAGACGGAAAACGTCATGCGGACAATGTCCTGGATCTGGCCGTATCTGCAGATGACGGGCACACAGCCGCAGCCGGCGGGCAATCGGGATGTTTCGATCTGCCCGGCGGATACGTTCCGCTGCAGCAATGACGCATTCGTCGCATTGGCCGCGCCTGCGCCGGAAGAGTTTGCCGGCCTGTGCCGTGCGATGGGCAAGCCGGAGTTGGCGGATGACCCAAGATTCAAAGACCATTCGACGCGCCTGAAAGAGGAGAACGCGACTGCAATCCTCGCAATAATTTCCGCATGGGTGCGATCCCGAAAAGCGGAAGAGATCGAAGCCCTCGCGGAAAAGCACGGTTTTGCGGCCAGCCATCTCTATACCGCCAAAGATCTGGTTGAGAATGAGCGTTTTCGTGTCCGGGATTTCTGGGCCGAGGTCGACGACCCCATGTACGGCAAATACAATAACTACGAATTTCCCGTGAAGATGTCCGAAACTCCGCCCCATACCAAGTGGTCGGTTCGGCCTGTTGGCTTTGATAATGAATTCGTAATGAAAAAGTATCTCGGCAAGAACGACGACGAAATCGGGAAGCTATATGAAGCGGGCGCGTTGGGGAAGTGGAAGGACATGCAGGGACGACGTCCGCCTCCGGACTGGGACGGCAAGGCGGGGTTGCGGACATAAAAAATCGGCTATCAGCTGTCGGCTTTCAGTCGTCAGCTGTAACGCGGCATTGGTGGCGTTTCAGTTGTATAGTTTGTTGCACTTTTAATTTCATAGATGTGAGGATTTGAGGATGGCCGGTAAAAAGAGAACGGATTGGTCGGAATGGGCAAACTGGGTCAGGGAAAGAGATGATCCCGGTATTGCGCATACCAAACCCGAAGCGCTGGATGACATCACCGTACTGGATCTGAGCAACAAGAGCTTTGCCGGATGCCATTGCTCCTCGGTTCTAGCCGAACATGGCGCTAACGTGATCCGGATCGAGCCGCCCGGAGGGCGATTTCATCCGAAGCTGCACTCCCTATGGATTCATGTATAAAGGCGAAGGGCTGAATTATTTGACGGAAGGACGGAACAAGCATCACGTCACGCTCGATCTGGCAAAGCCGGAAGCGAGAGATATGTTCCGGGACCTTGTGCGGCAGGCCGATGTGCTCATTGAAACCTTCGCGCCCGGAACCATGGACGATTGGGGGATCGGCTATGAGGAGCTGAAGGAGATCAATCCGAAGCTGATCTTTGCGTCCATCACCGCTTTTGGCGGCTTCGGGCCCATGAGCAAAAGCAAAATGTCGGATTACGACAACATCGCGCAGGCTATGTCGGGCTTTCATTACGACACGGGGGAAAGGCTTCCTCCGGGAAAGACCTATGATGCGTGCCCGTGGGCCGTCCCCACGAAATCGGGTCCCTGGATCGCGTGGTTTATGTCGGGAACGTTCATGGCGATGGGAATCCTCGCGGCGCTGCATGCAAGAATGATAACAGGCAAAGGACAGGCGCTGGATGTCGCGTCAGCGGAAGCGTATGCCCGCATCGATGATTTTGTGGCGCTCTGGTATGAGCACAAGGGCCGCATCAACGAGCGGTTCGGAAATCTCGACACGGCGATATGGCTGTACTGCTTTGCTCCTACCAAGAATGGCGCGGTCTTCCTGGGCGGCCTGCGATTGGAAATGTGGCAGGCTTTTGCGGACATGGTAGGGAAATGGGATGAATGGGGCGCCGAGCAGCTGGACCAGCGTCGCTCCGTTTACAGCGGAAGCGGAGCAGCTCAAATGGTCCGCTCTCGTCTTCGAGGAAACGCTAAAATATACCAGCGAAGAGCTGCTGCAAATGTCCCTGGATTACTCCAAACACGGTCGCCTGGCGCCGATCACGTGCGTCGTCGCTCCGATCCTTTCTCCGGAGGATGCCATCAACGATCCTAACTGGAAAGACCGGGGGATCTTCACGCCGGTCGCGGATCCGATTTACGGGGACATCATTACGGCGCAGGCGCAATACAAAATGACAGAGACCCCGCTGCGAACAAAATGGGTCTGCCAGCCTGTCGGGTATGAGAATGAGTCGGTGTATCAGAAGTACCTGAACCTCAGCCCCGCGCGGCTGAAGGAACTAAAGGCACAGGGGATAATTTAGGCAGGAAACCCATCTCGAAAAAAATCGGAATCGGAATCGGTATCGGTATCGAGAATCGCAATCGGGATTCGGTTTTGTTGCCATCGACCCTTAATCCCGATTTCCGATAGCGATTCTGATACCGATTCCGATAGCGAAATGCACTAAGGATTCGTTAGTTCTTGATTGCGGATCTTCCCTCATCGAACGCTTTAACATTTATCTCATGCAGCTTGGCTGGAAGCAGGCTCCTGATCCCATCTGTCCATTGTTCTGGCTTTAGTTCCGGGAAGAAGTTGGAAAGCGCGCCGAGCAGGACGACATTGGCCACCTGGGTATTGCCGATGCCCTTCGCAATCTCATATCCATCCACTAGCCAGACGTTTTCCTTAAAGTGTTTCTTGAAGGTTTTCTCGACATCTTTGGGATACTCCATCTTCCCCAGGTTCACTGCGGGAGGGAGTATGGAAAAATTGTTGAGAATGACTTTGCCCTCCGGCTTTACCCAATTCAGGTATCGCAGAGCTTCCAGCAGTTCGAAAGAAACGAGGTAATCGACGTCCCCCTGTTTGATCAGCGGCGAATATACCTTTTCCCCAAACCGGAAATGGGTTGTTACGTCGCCGCCGCGCTGCGCCATGCCGTGCACTTCCGCCTTTTTCACGTCGTACCCGGCATCGAGCAGCACCTGGCCCAGGATATTGCTTGCGAGGATCGTGCCCTGTCCTCCCACACCCGATAGAAATATATTTCTGGTTTTGCCATTATTGGACATTGCTCGTCTCCTCATTGCTCATTCGGCAATATGCTTTCAAACTCACATGTCTGGGAACACACGGCGCAGCCGACGCATTGATCCTGATTGATAAACGATGTGCCTTTTCTCTTGCTGCCGCTCTTTGAAGTGCCCGGGTTCTCCACCCAGCTTATGGCGGGACAATTCACATTCAGGCACATTTTGCATCCCGTGCAGGTGTCGTTATCGATGCGATACGTCGGGTGCTTAAACCGTTCGCGCGGTTTGTCCCGGCGGAGAAGAATGCACGGGCTGTTTTGTGTGATGATGACGGATGGCTCATCTCGGTTCACTTCTTCGCGGATCACGTCGATTGTCTCTTTGATATTGTACGGATCGATCATGCGAACATTTTTGACGCCCACGGCTTTCGCCAGTTGCGCGTAATCGACGCATATCCGCAGGATCGCCCTTTATCGTATATCCTGTTCCCGGGTGTTCCTGCTGTCCGGTCATGGCGGTAATCCGGTTGTCCAGGATAATCGTTGTCGAATAGCCTCCGTTGTAAACCGTGTCCATCAAGGGACCGATGCCGCTGTGCAGAAAAGTCGAGTCTCCCAGCACGGCGCAAATCTTTCCGAGTCCCTCGCTGCCGAGCACTTTGCCTGCGCCATAGGCGCCGCCGACTCCGGCGCCCATGCAGGTCGAGAAATGCATGGCGGACAGAGGCGGAGAGACCGCCAGCGCATAGCAGCCGATATCTCCGAAGACGAAAAGGCCGAGCTTTTTCAACGCAACAAAACAGCGGTCGGTGCGAACATCCGGCGCACAGATTCGGTGGCCTCTTGGGCAATTCTTCCAGGCTTGCAGCCGGTTTTGCAGGCTTGATGCGCTTTCCCGTCACGGCCTTGGAAAGCGATTGTTCAATGATGGTCGGCGTCAGCTCGCCGATCGCCGGGATGAGATCCTTGCCGTGGCGCACCTTGAATCCCATCGCGCGGATTTCCGTTTCAAAGAACGGATCCAGCTCTTCGACCACGATCACCTTTTTGACTTTCTTAAAAAATTCCGCAATCAGCTTTTTCGGCAATGGCCACGTCATGCCCAGCTTTAAGAAAGAGTACTGAGGGAACACTTCTTTCGTATGGAGGTATGTGACTCCGGAAGCAATAAACCCGATGGAAGGATCGTTGATCTCCATGACGTTGTAGGGGAATTCTTCGTCGGCATAGGCTGGCGAGTTTGCCGATTCTTTCCTCAACCAGGACTCTGCGGACTCTGGCGTACATGGGGACCATCACCATTTTGGGAATGTCCTTTTTGTCGAGTCCCTTCGGAATGGTCCCGATTCCTTTCTCTCGCCCAGTTCTACGGCCGAATCGCAATGGGAAACCCGCGTCTCGCTCCGGAGCAGCACCGGCGTATCGAACCTTTCGCTCATGTCAAAGGCAATCCGCGTGAAATCGCTGCACTCCTGGGCGTCCGCCGGTTCGAGCATGGGCACCTTGCCGAATCGAGTCCAGTGACGGCTGTCCTGCTCGTTCTGCGAAGATGTGCTGTCCCGGATCGTCCGCCACCACGATGACAAAGCCCCCCTTCACGCCCGTATACGAAATGGTCATGAAAGGATCGGCCGCCACATTCAGGCCGACATGTTTCATGCAAGCGATGGCGCGACCGCCTGCGAAGGAAGCGCCGTGCGCAACCTCCACCGCGACTTTTTCATTCGGCGACCATTCGGTGTACACTTCCGGATATTTTGACAATTCCGCCAGGATTTCGCTGCTGGGCGTTCCGGGATAGGCGCATCCTACCGTCACTCCCGCTTCCCATGCTCCTCGAGCGATGGCCTCATTCCCCTGCAAAATCTTCCTCATGCCTCCTCCTTCTTCAAACCCTGCCTCATCTTAGCATAATTAGTTGCTGTAACATGACGGATTGAAACGCTACAGCAAAGCACCATTCCATAGAGTCGCTATCGCTATCGGAATCGGTATCGCAATCGCAATCGGCAGTCGAGATCGCGATCGCGTATCGTTATTAGATCATAAGGCTCGAGTCTAAATCGCCGATTGCGATTGCCGATACCGATAGCGATACCGATTCCGATACCGACATATATTGAAATCTGTTGCCCTGTCTCTGAAATCTCAAATTGATTGCCCTTCGCCGCATGATATGACAGACTGCTTTTTTTAAATTTTAATCCTTAAACGGAGCATGCTTTATGATGAGGCCGCTCATTCTCTGCATTGCCATTTTCGCTCTCTTTTCGACACAAGCATGTCAGACAAACAGAAAGGTCCAACCTCCCATGAAAACGACTGTTTTCGGCAAGCTTCCGGACGGACGGGAAGTGCATCAATACACACTCGAAAACCGCTCCGGCGTTACCGCACAGATCATCAGCTATGGAGCGACGGTCACCTCGCTCAAAGTTCCCGACCGGAACGGGAAGATGGAGGACATTGTCCTCGGCTATGATTCTCTGCAGGGATATATTGACGGCACGGCCTATTTCGGGGCAATCGTGGGACGCTACGGCAACCGCATTGGTAAAGGACGATTTCAGCTGGATGGGAAAGACTATCAACTAACGGTCAACGACGGCGAGAACCATCTTCATGGCGGGAAAACAGGCTTCAACAAAGTCCTATGGGATGCAAAAGCCGGCGATTCCGCGGAATCATCTCTCCAGCTCCAATATGTCAGCCGTGACGGGGAGGAAGGGTATCCCGGAACTGTGACGCTGAAGGTTACCTATACCCTGACTGACAAAAACGAACTGCGCATCGACTATGAAGGAACGACGGACAAGCCCACGATTCTGAATCCGACGCAGCACTCCTATTTCAATCTCTCCGGCTCGTTTGACAAAACGATTCTCGATCATCTTTTGATGATCGAATCTGACGGCATCACTCCGGTGGACAAGGGACTCATTCCGACCGGACAGATTGAAAACGTGGCAGACACGCCGATGGATTTCCGCTCCCCCATGGCGATCGGAGCGCATATCAACGACCAGAATGAGCAGCTGGCCTTTGGCAAGGGCTACGATCACAACTGGGTTCTGAAAGGCAGCGTCGGCAACGTGCGCAAAGTCGCCGAGCTATATGAAGTCGGCAGCGGACGCATGATGACCATTTTTACCGACCAGCCGGGGCTTCAGTTTTACTCCGGCAACTTCCTTGACGGATCGGCGAAGGGGAAAAATGGTGTAGCCTATAAGCAAAGAAGCGGCCTCTGCCTGGAAACTCAGGCTTTTCCCGATTCTCCGAACAAGCCGCAATTCCCGTCTGTGACGCTGCGGCCGGGACAAAGATATCATCAGACCACCGTCTATCAATTTTCGACCCGATAGCTTTTAAGAGGAGAGCATTGCATGAGCATCCTGCAGCCTATTGACTGGATCGTTATTCTTGCCTATTTCGCTTTGATTGCGGGAATTGTTGTATGGGTTGCCAAAAAGCAGAAAAAGACTTCGGATAGCTATTTTCTGGCAGGAAGAGAACTGGGATGGTTCGTCATCGGGGCTTCGATCTTTGCTTCGAATATCGGCTCGGAGCACCTCGTGGGGTTGGCGGCTTCGGGAGCGACGGACGGCGTGGCCATGGCGCACTACGAGTTGCACGCGTGGTGCCTGCTGGTCCTGGGATGGGTGATGGTTCCTTTTTATATGCGGTCGAAAGTGTTCACCATGCCGGAGTTTCTCGAACGGCGGTTCTCCCCGATGGCGCGCACGGTCCTCTCCGTCATCTCCCTGGTTGCTTACATCCTAACGAAGATAGCTGTAGGCATTTTCGCCGGCGGAGTGGTTTTCGCGGTGCTGCTGCCTGAAGTCAATCTCTGGGGATTGGACAGTTTCTGGATCGGCTCTCTTCTTGTCGTCATCATCACCGGTTTATATACGATCGTCGGCGGCATGAGTGCCGTGGCCTATACGGAAGCGATGCAGACGATTGTGCTGATCATCGGATCGGCGCTGGTAACCATATTCGGCCTTCACGCGCTGGGCGGATGGTCGGAATTGAGAGCCATCGTTCCAACGGACATGTTTAATTTATGGAAGCCGATGGTACCGGCGGGCCTTGAGAGCACCTGGGCTCCGGTCAAGAACGCGCACCAGATGGCCTGGTACTTCAACAACAATTATCCCTGGCTGGGAATGATCATCTGCGCGCCCGTCATCGGTCTCTGGTACTGGTGCACGGATCAGTATATCGTACAGCGCACGCTTACCGCTCCCAACGAGACCGAAGCCCGGCGCGGATCCATCGCGGCGGCATTCTTTAAACTGCTCCCCGTGTTCATCTTTATTATCCCCGGCATCATCTGCTACGCGCTGGCGATTTCAAATAAAGTGCCCGGCTTCCACAATCTCCTGATCGGGGCGGACGGCAAGATTATCCGTGATAATGCGCAACAGGCGTTTCCGCTCATGGTCGCGCATATTCTTCCCGTCGGGATTCGCGGCATCGTGGTTGCAGGCCTGCTCGCGGCGCTGATGAGTTCTTTGGCAGGCGCATTCAATGCCAGCGCCACTTTGTTCACTATCGACTTTTATGGACGCCTGCGCCGCGGCGTATCGCAGGAACGGCTGGTTTGGGTGGGCAGAATCGCCACCGCGGTCATGGTCCTTATCGGCATCTGCTGGATTCCTGTAATCCGCGGGGGACGCGGCCTATATGACTACTTGCAGGGCATTCAGGGATACCTCGCGCCGCCGATCTTTGTCGTTTTCTTCCTGGGCGTATTCATCAAAAGAATGAATGCCAAGGGCTGCCTCTGGACGCTAATTACCGGGTTTGCCCTCGGCGTTGTCCGCCTGGCGATCGATACTCCGGTCAAGCTAATGCAGGGTTTCCAATATGAGCAGGGCTCATTCCTGTGGATAGTGAATAATATTTTCTTTCAGTACTACAGCGGAGTGATCCTGATAATTTCAGCGGCCGTAATGATTATCGTGAGCTATATGACCGCTGCGCCTGATTATGCAAAAATAGGCGGCTTAACCTACGCAACGAGGTCCACGGAAGACAAGCGGATTTCCAGGGAAAGCTGGAAAGCGATCGATGTGATTCTGTCTGTCGTGGTCGTTGCATTGATCGTGGCTGCTTACCTCTATTTTGTCGGATAAGAATTAACGAACATGTCTCGCTACGTATTAGGGCTCGACTTCGGTACGAATTCCTGCCGTTCGCTTCTGGTAGATGTGACTTCGGGCATGGAGATCGCCAGCCATGTTTTCCCGTACCCTTCGGGAAACGATGGTGTCATCATTGATGCTTTCGGATCCTAATCTGGCAAGGCAGAATCCGGCGGACTATCTTCTCGGGATCGAGGCAACGATCCGGGGCGCCATTCAAAAGGGGAAGGAGTCCGATCCGCAATTTCATCCTCGGACATCATCGGCATTGGAATTGACACAACGGGAAGCAGTCCGATGCCGGTGGATGCAGAGGGGCAGGCTCTGTGTTTCCAGCAAAGATTCAAAGACGATCCCGCGGCAATGGTGTGGCTTTGGAAAGATCACACCGGCTATAGGGAGGCCGCGCAAATTACGCAGCTGGCATCCGAAATACGCCCGCAGTACCTCTCGAAAATCGGCGGCACGTATTCGTCGGAATGGTGGTGGAGCAAGATCCTGCACTGCAAAAATGTGGCAAAGGATGTATTCGAAGCCGCTGCCAGCTGGATTGAAATCTGCGACTGGATTCCTGCCGTCCTGACCGGGGAGTTGTCGCCGCAGAAGGTGAAACGCAGCGTATGCGCGGCGGGGCACAAAGCCATCTTCAATCCGGCATGGAAGGGATTGCCGGACAGCGAATTCCTCGAAAAGCTTTCGCCGGGACTCGGATCTCTGCGCCCGCGACTGTACGATACCGTGCTATACTGCCGATCGTCGGGCCGGCACGCTTTCGCCCGCATGGGCCCGGCGGCTCGGGCTCTCGCCTTCCGTTGCGATCGCCGTGGGTGCCTTCGATGCACATATGGGTGCGGTGGGCGCCGGGATTTCCCAGGGAACGCTGGTGAAGATCATCGGGACGAGTACGTGCGATATCATGATCCACCCGAACGATGAGCCGCTGCAGGACATCCCGGGCGTCTGCGGCATCGTGGACGGATCCGTCATGGCCGGGTATTACGGCATCGAAGCAGGGCAGTCGGCGGTCGGCGACATCTTCCTCTGGTTTGTGAACACGCTGGTTCCGGAAAAATTCGGAAGGACCCAGGACGAACAATTTGCGAACCTGGAGAAAGCCGCAGCTGCGCTTGAAACCCGGAGAGAGCGGGCTGATCGCACTCGACTGGAATAACGGGAACCGCACAATTCTTGTCGACGCGCGGCTTGCGGGACTGCTGATCGGCCAGACGCTGCACACGCAGCCGCATGAGATTTACCGGGCTTTGCTCGAAGCAACCGGATTCGGAGCACTGGTCATTATTGATCGGATCGAAGAATACGGCGTGCCGATCAAAGAGGTCGTCAACTGCGGCGGCCTTGCTTCCAAAAATGCCCTGATGATGCAGATCTATGCCGATATTGCCGGCCGTCCCATGAAGATCTCCCGCAGCGAACAGACCCCCGCCTTGGGCGCCGCCGTCTTTGCGGCGGTCGCAGCAGGAGAGGAAGCGGGCGGCTATGACTCTGTGGTCGCGGCGCAGAAAGCCATGGTAGGAAGCGGCAGAGAATACCGGCCGGTCGAAAGAAATCATAGGATTTATCAAAGGCTTTACGCGCTGTACCGCCGGCTGCATGATGCCTATGGCACCCGGCAATGGTCGGGGGGGATGCACTCCCTTATGAAAGAACTGCTGGATATCCGGGATGAAGTGCGGAGATCACTCTGATGTTGGACCCGCTTAAGAAAAAAGTTTTTCAGGCCAACATGGAACTGGTCCGCTACGGACTAGTAACCCGAACGTGGGGAAACGTTAGCGGCATCGATCGTTCCGAAGGCCGCGTCGTGATCAAACCCAGCGGCGTCGAATATGAATCCATGACGGCCAAAGACATGATTGTCGTAGATCTGGATGGAAATGTTGTGGACGGGAATCTTCGCCCCTCATCGGACACGCCGACGCACCTGGAGCTCTACAAGGCTTTTCCGGGCATCGGCGGAATTGTGCACACGCACAGCGAGTATGCCACCATGTTCGCACAGGCTTGCCGCGAGATCCCGTGCCTCGGAACGACGCACGCGGATCATTTCAACGGCCCGGTCCCTGTGACCCGATTTCTTACGGCGGACGAGGTCCGTGACGGGTATGAGCGCGCAACGGGCCTGATCATCATCGAGCGGTTTGCCGGGATGGATCCATTGGCCATGCCGGGGGTACTGGTGGCGGGGCACGCTCCGTTTGTCTGGGGGAGAAGCTCCGGAAATGCCGTTCATAACAGTCTGATCCTGGAGAGAGTTGCCCAAATGGCTCTCGGATCGCTCCTGCTGAATCCTTCCATCGCAGCGCTCCCCTCGCATATTCAGGAGAAGCATTATCAACGAAAACACGGGCCGCATGCCTATTACGGCCAGAAAAAGCAAGGATGACCCTTCATGCAAAATATCCCTATTGTCAAACTTGGTATCGTCGCCGTCAGCCGAGACTGTTTCCCGATCGAGCTTTCCCGCAAGCGCCGGAGCAATGTAGTAGCCGCCTGCAAAGAGCTCAAGGTCCCGGTCGTCGAAATTGAGACGATCATTGAGAATGAGCGTGATGTCTTAAAGGCGCTGGATGAGGTGGAACAGAAAAAAATCAATGCGCTGGCGATCTACCTGGGAAACTTCGGCCCGGAAGGGCCCACCACGCTGCTGGCCCAGAAATTTTCCGGCCCGGTCATGTTCGTTGCCGCTGCCGAAGATAGCGGCAACGACCTGATCAATGGCCGTGGCGATGCCTATTGCGGCATGCTCAGCGCATCCTACAACATCGGGCTGCGGCGCCTCCGGCCCCACATCCCGGAATATCCCGTCGGGGATCCCAACGATATTGCCGCAATGCTGGCAGAGTTCCTGCCGGTTGCGCGTACGGTCATCGGCGTCCGCAATCTTGAAAATCATCTCTTTCGGGCCGCGGCCGTTTGACTTCCTGACCTGCCACGCGCCGATTCAGCCTCTGTTTGACCTGGGTGTCGAGATCATGGAGAACAGCGAACTGGACCTTTTCGATCTTGTGCAGGCGGAAAAGGGGAGTTCCGATGTGAAACGCATTGCCGCCGAAATAGCGAAAGAACTGGGACAGGGCAATACGTATCCGGACCTGAATGAAAAGGTCGCTCAATACGAAGCGGCCCTCGAGAAATATATGCAGGCAAACCTGGGCGCTTCCCAGTATGTCGCATTTGCCAATAAATGCTGGCCGGCTTTCGAGAAATACTTCGGCCATGTCCCCTGCTACATGAACTCGCGGCTGGCGGCAAAAGGCATTCCAGTTGCCTGCGAATCCGATATCTACGGAGCGCTGAGCGAGTATATGTCCATCTGTGCGACGGAATTGCCGCCGGCCATCCTGGACATCAATAACTCCGTTCCTAAGGACATGTATGCCGAATGCAAAAAGGCTATCGGCGATTATGCGCTCACCGACCTGTGGATGGGCTTTCACTGCGGGAACACATCGTCCGCTTGCCTCATGAACCCGTCCATGCAGCATCAGCTGATCATGCATCGCCTGATGGAGCCGGAGCACAAGCCGGACATTACGAGAGGAACGCTGGAAGGAAGGATCAAAGCCGGTCCGATTTCTGTCTTCCGTATTCAATCGACGCCGGAATCGCGCATCCAGGCCTATATGGCGAACGGGGAGGTGCTTGACGTGAATCCCCGGTCCTTCGGATCCATCGGCGTGTTTGCGATCCGCGAGATGGGACGCTTTTATCGTCACGTATTGATTGAAAAGAGATTTCCGCATCATACGGCGATCGCATTCAAGCATGCGGGCAAAACGCTCTTTGCTGCCTGCAGAATGCTGGGGGTCGACGATCTCTTCTTTAATTGCCCTAAGGGAGTTTACTACCCGACCGAAAATCCATTCTAGAGTTATTCGGAATCGGTATCGCTATCGGTATCGGAAATCGCAATCGGGAGTCGGATTGAAATCTTTGAGGCCTGGATTTTAAAGCCGATCGCGATACCCGATAGCGATACCGATTCCGACGATTACAGCCATTAGATATAGGATTGCGATGCGTACGATAGAAGTGCCGCCATTTATCAAAGGGCTTATTTTTGACTGCGACGGAACTCTGGTGGATTCCATGCCGCTGCACATGAAGGCGTGGAAACATGTCATCACTATCCCGGGGAGGGGTATGGGATTTCGATTTCTTTTTTTCAAAGAAGGGAATGCCCGAGGAAGAAATTGTAGTTTTGTACAACGCACATTTCGCCCGCGGCGTTCGATCCTGTCGAGACGGTGCATGACAAACATACGTTTTTCCGGGCGCATGCATCCGAATTCAGACCGATTCCTTTTGTGGTGGATGTCGTCCTGAAATATCGCGACATCCTGCCAATGGCTATTGCCTCGGGAGGCGTTCGGGAGAATGTGGATCTGGAATTGGACGCGCTTCATATCAAAAAGTATTTTCAAGCCGTAGTAACTGCCGATGATGCTGTCCGGCCCAAGCCCGCTCCCGATATTTTCCTTGAGGCTGCAAGGCGGATCGGCGTTGCTCCGGAGTACTGCCAGGTATTCGAGGATGGCGATTTGGGACTAGAGGCCGCCCGTATTGCGGGGATGCTCCCGACGGATGTCCGCCGAGGAGAGGAACTCCTCAATATTTTTCCTATTGATCCGCGCTACCCAAAAAATGTCTGTATTAAAATAGGTATCCCAATCACAATCGGGTATCGGCATTTATCTATAAGATAAAGATTCCAAAGTAGATAGCAGGTACCCAACAAAAAAGCCTGAAGGATTTAAAGAAAAGAAAGCATATGTGTGATGAAAGCCTGGAATGAAAGCCTGGAAAGCATGGAGTGAAAGCTTGGGAAAGCCTGGACGCCCACTATTTATGACAATTTATAACAATGAGAAAAGCCTGGACACCCACTATTTATAATTTTTGTTTAGCAAATCCGGATCTTTGCGGGAAAGGGCGATTAATGATGGAGGAAACGGATGGGGTCAGTGGATAAGACAAATCGACAGAGTGCAGGACCGTAGAGCAGTCTCGGGAATAGAGATAGTCAAACGATGCAGGAATCGTGCGCTGGGATCATCCGATTTCGCTGGATCTGTGGAGGATGGACAGATGGAAGAATAGAACTCAGGCCGATTGGGGTGGCGAGACTGCAAAGGCAGCTCGAGCCGCGGCAACGCCGATGAGCCAACGCCTGCCGAGCTGATCTGCGAAACTGCGCATACTGGAAAGCAGACCGGCTGCGAGGCGGAATTTGGATCCGAAGCGGGAAACGGTGTTGCTCCACATTTCCGGATTGGCCCCGATCCGCAGGAGGATGGGTGCAAGACCGGGGTGGATGGCGCCGCGCTTGTCGGACCGTAGAAAGCGACCTGATTTATCCACGAGATCGAAATACTCGGTTGCCGTCATCGGAAGGATGCCGCGGCGATGGGCATCGGATTGGATAGGACACAGCCAGCAAGAGGAAGGAGGAAGAATGGAATGGCAGGGGACGCCTTCGGGAATAGCGTTGGAAATAGGGGTCATATCCTCGAGTTTTTGGATATTGCGGTTGCAAGAGGCAGAGCTGGCTGTTTTGACTGGGACGCAAAGGGAACGGAGTCTGAGTTCATCATTTCGTTATGCCATGCGCGGATTCGTTCCTGGATGCTGGTGAAGTTGCTTTCTTCAGGAGAGGCAGCGAGAGAGGCGCGGATAGGATTAAGATCGACATAAACCATGCAAGCGGCGATGGCCGCATCGTCGAGCAGGTTCTGGCATTTGAATCGGGATTCCCAGAACCGTCCTTTGACGCTATCTTCTTTGTTTGCAGCGCGTGCGATGAATTCGTTAAGCCGACCCATGAACCAGCTCAGGCTACCCAATCGTTTACGCAGTTCGGCGATACGTTCGGGGCAATCGGCCAGGGCGCGGATTTGCAGGTCGGCAGGCGGCACGGCGGCATCCTTGAGAGGGAAGAGGGTCAGCCAGCGGAGTGCGACGTCCGAATCGGACCAGGTTGCCAGGATGTCGGGGCGAGTGCGCAGAATAGTGTGGTAGTGAGTCTCCATGACGGCGTACGCGCAGACATCGATAGCGAAAATAGCCGCGAGATGCCGCAACCTATCGACGAGCCACGTTTTGCGGTGGGAGAAGTCGCGTTGTGTGAGGGTGTCGTAGCCGCAAAGAAAGGCCCTGCGGACGCACCGGGTGAAGCAGTGATAGACGCCTTCTTTTCCTTCCTTGACATATTTTTTGCGGGGCAGAGCCATGGTTCACCTCGTTTCATATAACTAATGGCGAACTCATGGAATGAGCCAAAATAAATCGATAAAAAAGTGGGTGTCCAGATCTCCTCCAGATCTCCTTGCTCTTCACGGACAAAAATTTGCCATTTGAGTTTAATGGGCATTCGGCTTTGATAGTATCTGGGCATGAAGATACCGAAGTCGATTCAGGCCGATCTTGCGCTGATCGCGATTACATTCGTGTGGGGAAGCACCTTCACGGTAGTGAAAAACAGTCTGGCGTTTATTTCCCCCATTCTTCTTGTTGCGGTGAGGTTCTGGATAGCCACTGCGGTCATCGTCATTATTATGCCGGGGCAGATCCGCAGGGTATCCGCAAAATCGCTGCGCCAGGGACTGGTCCTTTCCCTGGTCCTGCTGGGGAGCTTTATTTTCCAGACTCTGGGTCTGCGCAGCACCAGCCCTTCTTACTCGGCGTTCATCACAGCCCTGAGCGTTCTGCTGGTGCCGCTGCTTGGATTCATCTTCTTCCGTGACAGGCCCAGGCTGCAGACTATGATAGGCGTGATCCTGGCGACGCTGGGTTTGTGGGTTCTGCTCGTGAACATCCAGCAGATGAAAGCCGGATCGGGAGAGATGCTGACGCTGATCTGCGCATTCCTGTTTGCCCTCCAGATTTTGCTCCTTGGACATTTCGTCGCAACCACGGACTATCGCCAGTTGATGCTGCTGCAGATGGCGGGCACAGCCCTGCTATGCACCTTCCTGACTCCTATCCTGGAAACTCCCTTCATCATTTGGCACCCGAGTTTGCTTTTGTATTTCTTCGTCACTGGGATTCTGGCAACCGCAGTCGCTTTCTATGTACAGGCACGGGCACAGCAGTTCACGACCCCGAACCGCACGGCGCTGATCTTCAGCCTGGAGCCATTCTTTGCGGCGCTTTTCGCCTACTGGATACTGGGACAGGTTTTAACCGCCAGAGAATGGATCGGCGGAGCACTGATATTGGCGGGGATCTTAGTGTCCGAACTGCGCCTCGTGCAATCCGAAACACAGAGCGACTCTGTTTTACCTGCTCGCGAAACTCGCCGGCCCATCGAGTAACCGCTGTGAAAACCAGTTCAGGATTCAACTTGCCAATATATCAGTGCCGATCGCACTTCCGGCGGCCATATATATCGCCCGTCTTTCCATGCCAGGCGTCGTTGCAGCAGTTCCATCAGATACGCATCGTGTTCGTCTGAATCGCCGAGCCCCAGGAATCGATGCATAGTGCTCAACGCTTCTTCCAGGCTCGAGCTTGTCCGTGGTTTCCACAGACCGGTGTTTTCCATCTGCACATTGGCGTAGATACCAAGCTGGAGCAGGATGTTGTATGCAATTGTGAAATTAGGGCTGTCGAGCGGTTGGCCCCAGATATGCCGTGCCGCTTCAGCGCGCACCCCGTTGAGTGATGGCGCGCGCAGCAGCAGAAAGCACATGCGCCGGGTGCAGGCAGCCATCCGGAGAATGAACGAGGCCAGATCATGGCAGGCATACATCGCGTGCGAACACAGCGAAAAATCGTGCGGTTCCACAAACACGTCCGGCCAGGAACCTTCCACTATCGAAACGTTCGTGACGTGTTCTTCATCCAGACTTTCGCGCAGCACTTTGATCATCGACGGCGACGGTTCGACCGCCGTGACGTGCTTTGCACGACGGGACAACAGAACAGACCAGGCACCGGTGCCGGCGCCGATGTCGAGCACTGTCGAGTTCGAGTCCAGGTGCGAGAGGATATAATCACGGCTCGAGTCCGGCCGAACCCATTTGCGTTGCACGCCTTCTTTAAATTCGACCGCCCGGTCTGCCCAGATGTCCGGTTGAGAACCTTCGGATTTGCCTTTACGGCTTTTTTCCTTGATCTCAACCAGTTCGCGCCAAAGAGAATTCCAGTCCGTGAGTTTTTCCATGCACCCTTGCCTCCAGCATATACACGAGCCATGAGTTTAACGCGAAGGCCCGGGAGGCAAAGTCTCAAAGATCCGGAAGTTTTGCGGATAGCGATATCTTTTGACAGGGACATATAGGCATCCTAGCATAGGAGAATATTTGGCCCTCAAAACTCTAGGATGATTCTGAGGAGATTGGACGCTATGAAACCCGCCCGCACAGCGCTACTGGCTTTATTGATGGTCATGACGGCGACACTACTGGCGCAAACCGAACGCGCCGGCTTACAAGGGGAAATTCGAACGGATTAAGGTGCACGGGAAATCGCTCGAAGGCAATCTTTCAGAAGACTCGGCAGACCGCGATGTTTCCATTTATCTGCCTCCCGGTTACGCCAAAGAGAGGAACAAACGATACCCCGTCGTTTACCTTTTGCATAGTTTTACAGATTCCGATGATCGGTGGTTTGGGCTGGTAACGCATTTTATCAATGTTCCTGTTGCGGCAGACAAGGCGTTCACCGCGGGCGTGCCCGAAATGATTATCGTCATGCCCAATGCATATACAAAGTTTGCGGGCAGCATGTATTCGAATTCGGTGACAACCGGCGATTGGGAAGGGTATATCGCGCAGGATCTGGTCGCTTATGTGGACAGCCACTATCGAACGATTCCCGAACGTGAAAGCCGCGGCCTCGCTGGACACTCCATGGGAGGCTATGGCACGGTGCGCCTGAGCTTTAAAAGCCCCGAGGTTTTTTCCAGTGTATACGCCATGAGCCCATGCTGCATGGCGGCCGATATCAATCCGCGTCTCGAGATGGGAACGCAGATCGATGCGATCAAGACACTGCAGGACGTGGAGAAAGCGAATTTCGGAGTCAAAGCGATGCTCGCATCCTCTGCTGCATGGTCTCCAAATTCCATGAATCCGCCGTTCTTTTTTGACTTCACGGTAAAAAACGGTCAGTTGCAGCCGGACGTTATCGCCAAGTGGGCCGCCAACGCTCCACTGGCCATGGTGCATCAATATGTGCCCGCGCTGAAAAAATACAAAGCCATCGCTATGGATGCCGGAGACAAAGACATGGGTATCAACAATACCGTCAAAACCCTGGATCAGATACTCAGTGACTATGGAATACGTCATGTCTCCGAGATTTACGAAGGAGATCACGTGAACCGAATCGCGGAAAGGCTGGCGACAAAAGTGTTGCCGTTCTTCGGCGCAAATTTGTCTTTCAAAGCAAATAAGAAGTAGGTTTAATATTTTGGCGTTCATGAATTCCCTGTTTCCGGTCCCTGATTCAGGATCTCAGCCGGCAGCTTGAAATTCAAAGCGGCAGCAAGCGCTGCTTCTTATAAGCATCTTGCTCATGGTAGACAAGAATAACATGCGGGTCGGAGCTTCAGCCCCGACCCGCATGCTTTGTTGGTTTATGATGACGGAAATGCGTGCAAGGAGCAGAGCTCGCTGCCGCTACATAAAGCGCATTAGCCTATGGCAACTCCAGCGGAAATACTCGAACAATACACTATAGAGGGAGAGCTGTTTGAGAAGCTTGATCGGGGGCGTGTGCGCTGCTTTGCGTGCGCCCATCGCTGCACAATTTCCGACGGAGAATCAGGCATATGCAAGATGCGGATCAACAGGGGTGGGACTCTTCGCGTGCCGTTCGGGTATGTGTCCGGGGCGCAGGTCGATCCCATCGAGAAAAAGCCTTTCTTTCACGTGCGTCCTGGTTCACGCGCCCTTAGCTTCGGGATGCTGGGATGCAATTTCCACTGCGGCTATTGCCAGAACTGGGGAACCTCGCAGACTCTGCAGGATACTCGCGCGTATGCGCCTCCGCAGCCGGTTCATGCGGATACACTCGTCAAGCATGCCTGTGATGCAAGGCGCGGGGATCGTTGTCAGCACCTATAATGAGCCCCTGATTACTGCAGAATGGAGTGTGGCCGTTTTCAAGCAGGCCAAGGCGGCGGGCCTGATGACCGGCTTTGTATCCAACGGATATGGGACGCCCGAAGCACTGAAATATCTCCGTCCTCATCTTGATTTATTCAAAGTCGATCTGAAATGCTACGACGACCGGCATTATCGTCAGTTTGGAGGACGCCTCCAGCCGGTTCTGGACACCATCCTCAGTCTTCATGCGATGGGAATCTGGGTGGAAGTGGTGACTCTGCTTGTCCCCGGTTTCAATGATTCACGCGAGGAATTAACAAAACTTACGGAGTACATCTCCCGCGTTTCGCCTGAGATCCCATGGCATGTAACGGCATTCCACGCAGACTACAAAATGACGAATCCGGACAACACCAGTCCTGGAGATCTGATGAAAGCGGCTGCAATCGGAAAAGAGAGCGGCCTGCGCTATGTTTACGCAGGGAATTTGCCCGGAAGGACAGGGAACGCCGAGAGCACTTTTTGTCCCGGTTGTGGCGCACTCCTGGTCGAACGCCGTGGATATCTAATCCTGAAAAACAACCTGGGACCGACCGGACTCTGCCCTTCCTGTACCAGCAAGATCCCGGGCCGCTGGACATAGCCTATTCTGGCTTCTGACTCCTGTCTCCCGTCTCCTTCTTTCCCAGGCAGCATCTCTTATATTTCAAACCACTGCCGCACGGGCAAGGATCGTTGCGCCCTACGCTGTTTGTTTTTGCCTGCCGTGCCTGAGCCGCCGCAATCACTTTCTGGAAGAACGGACGGCAGTGAGCGAAAAAGCGTTTGAATCCCGCGCACAAATAATTCAATCCGGGTTGACCCTCCGGAGTCGGAGAAAACGATCTTTCGGGCATCCGCCATTGCACATGTCCAGGACTGCGCACTGCCCGCAATAGCGGGGCAAAGCATCGCGTTTCGCTTCGCCGAACGCCCTCTGCGCAGAGCTTTCCAGCAGCTGCACAAACGGGACTTCCAGAATATTTCCCAGACGGTGCGCCGCATCCACAAAATGGTCGCAGGAGAAGAAGTCTCCGTTATGCTCGAGGACGGGTATTTCACCGCAGGTCTTTCGGAAGATACAGAGGGAGTGTTCCAGTCCCCGCAAAGAGCGGATTGCCTCTTCGAATATCTGTACCGAAACGCGCCCGATGTCCTGCTGTGTCCACTCGTCAAAGATGGCGCATAGAAAAGATCCATAATCCTCCGCCGGCACCGTGCAAGGCTCGATTTCCGATTCCGATCCCGGCAGCTTCATAACAATCGGGAGGAAGCTGATATATTGGCCGCCGATCTGTTTGAAGTAGCGATACACTTGAAGCGGGTGCCGCACATTCCGATCGTGCACCGCGCAAAGGATGTCGCACGTAATCCCGCTTCGTTTCAGTAGTTCGAAACCACGCAGGGCTTGACGCTGTGTCGGTTCGTTGCCTCCGGTCAGGCGGTATCGGTCATGAAGCTCCTGCGGGCCGTCGAGGCTGAGGCCGACGCCGAATCCTTCCGCCGCCAGAAATTCGCACCACTCCTCATCGATGAGGATGCCGTTCGTCTGTATGCCGTTGAAGACGCGTTTGCCGCGGGGCAGATGTTTGCGCTGCAGGGCAACGATCTTTTTGAAATAGTCCAAGCCGAGCAGCGTGGGCTCTCCGCCGTGCCAGGAGAATGCGATCGTCGGTCTGCGAGTTGCGGCGATATGCTGAACGATGTATTCCTCCAGCAAAGCGTCGGGCATGCGCAGCGATTCCATGCTGGTGTGAAGCGGCTGTTTTTGGATGTAATAGCAGTAGTGGCACGCCAAGTTGCAGAGCGGACCGACCGGTTTGACAAAGACTTGAAAATCTCGGGAAGCCTGGACCATTTTAGTTTGAGATGCCTAGGATAGCGCGGATTTCGCGCTCGATTTGGGGAGCGCACACCACGCAGTGCTTTGCGTCAATGCGGTCGCTTCCATCACGGATCAGGAACCGCGCGCCGCATTCCCGCGCGATGACCTGGACGGGAGCATAGTCCCATTCCATTCCGCTGCCGCTCAGCCAGATATCCGCTTTGCCTCGTGCAAGCATGATGACGTCGTAGCAGCCCCCATAGCAGCGAACGGTCCAGCATTTCTTCGTAAGGAGCCGCACGGCATCTGCCGGCCATGAATCCCACGCAGCCTTGAAGCCGCTCACCATGAGAATGGATTTATCCACGCGGGCGATATTCGATGCGGCAACGCGTGCGTCGTTCCAATAGCATCCTTGTCCGCTGGCGGCAAAAAGCATTTCCTTTGTGCAGGGGCAGTAGATGATTCCCATCTCCACGCGTTCGCCGACCTGCAGCGCCAGCTGCACGGACCAGAAGGGATTGCGGCGAACAAAATCCCGAGTGCCGTCGATCGGGTCGATGAGCCAGCGCCGGCCGGAGCGGGAGGGATCCGCGTCCCCTCCTCGCCGAGTATTCCATCTTCGGGAAAACTTTCCTGGAGCGCTCCGCGATAAGTTTTTCACATTCCCGGTCCGCATCTGTGACCGGAGACGTGTCCGCTTTTTCTTCCGCAGGCGTCGGTTGTTCGAAAAGCTGCAGCGCAAGTGCTCCGGCTTTCCGTACCAATTCAAGCGCCAGTTCAAGTTCTCGTTCATAGGTCATGCTGCGTGTTCCCCATTTGTAAAATTGTGAGCGCGGCCAGAATTTTCTTCATTTACGATACAGGCGTTTCCACGGCTGCTGCTGGACGGAAAGAAGGTCCTTCAGTGCGGCTCTGAGAGTATTCGCCGCCAGTTCGGCGCAATGCAGGTTGCCTGGAGGCAGGTCCACCAGCGCATCGGCAATGTTTTCGGCCGTAATTGCCAGTGCCTGCGTTACGGATTTGCCCAGGGCTAGCTCCGTGGCCATGCTGCCGCAGGCAATCGTTGCGGCGCAGCCGTCAGTCCAGAATCCGGCGTCGCCAATGGCATCATTCCGGGTACGCAACCAGATTTTCATGCTTTCGCCGCAACCGCTGCTGCACGCAGCATATCCATCCGGTTTGGGAATGCTTTCGACATTATGGGGATGCAGGATATGCTCTATCGTGGTGGCGGAATAGATCCCCTGCAGCCTTTCTCTCAGACGGCTTTCCATTTCATCCATGCATCCATTATAAAGGGAGAGAAGAAAAAGCCGCTACAGATTGCGCTGATTTTCACAAAAACAGCCGGAGGCTTAAAGTTTGAATTTTAGCGGGAAATAGTCCGCGAGGCTTGATTTGAATTTAGCGCGCTGCGTATGATGATCTTTCAACAGGGAAGCAAGGATAGGGAAGCTAGGGGCGCTTCCGGTATCCTCAAGGAATTCTCCGGAGGACTTCAATATTGAAAACCTTGACTGTAAACCTGGCGAAGCACAGCTATCCGATATTTGTCGGAGAGGGCCTCATCGCCGATGCCGGTGCCTTGCTGGCCAGGTGCGGATTCGATGCCGCACCGATCGTTGTCACAAACAATACTGTTCTGCAGCTGCACGGCGCAGCCCTTCTGGGGTCGCTGCAAAAGTCGTTCGGTCCGGCTGAAGTCATTCGCATCGGGGATGGAGAACGGTTTAAGAATCACGCGACCCTGCTGCGGATCTACCGGAAATTGTTCCGCGCGCATGCGGACAGGCGCTCCTGGATCCTGGCGTTTGGCGGGGGTGTTGTTGGAGATATTGCCGGATTCGCAGCCGCCACATTCATGCGCGGCATTCCCTTTGTCATGGTGCCCACGACTCTGCTGGCTCAGGTGGACAGCTCCATCGGGGAAAGGTCGGGATCAACGTGGCTCAAGGCAAAAACCTGATCGGCGCTTTCCATCAGCCGTCCGCCGTGTTGTCGGACATCGCCGCGCTGAGAACTTTGCCGGAAGGGAACTGGCCTCCGGCCTGTATGAAGTGCTCAAATGCGGCGCCATCCGCTCCAAAGCACTGCTGCGCTATCTGGAAAAGAACTCTCTCCAGGATCCTGAATTGCCGGCCGGATGCGATGCAGCATATCGTTATGTCGGCCGCGCGCATCAAAGCGGACGTTGTCGCTGCCGATGAAAAAGAAAATGGATTGCGGATGATCCTGAATTTCGGGCATACCATCGGCCACGCTTTTGAGGCGGCGACGGACTATCGGAGATTCAAGCACGGAGAGGCAGTCGCGTGGGGAATGATCGCCGCCCTCGCATACGGGAGCGAACTGGGATTGTTGGCGCCTGCGGATTCGGAATCGCTGATCCGATTGATCCGCAGTGTAGGCCGGCTTCCGTCGCTCAATGGGATTTCGATTGAGAAAAGTCGTGGGATTCCCTGGTCCGCGACAAAAAATTCCGTGCGGGAAATATCCGCATGGTTTTTCTGCGGCAAGCCCGGAGAGGCCGAGATCCGCACCGGCATTGACGCAGCATCGCTGCAGGGATTTCTCGAGAAATTTCTGGCCGCGAAGGGTATTTGACCCGGAGAGTTCCATGCTGCCAGACGAATCAGGAGCCGACAAGGGATGAGCGATCACGACAAGTCACGCAGAGTTCGCGAATGTTCGGCGCAATCGCGGGCCGCTACGATTTCCTAAATCATTTTCTCTCCGCTAATATTGACCGGCGCTGGAGAAAAATCTGCGTGCGGGAAGTGAGCCGGCGAATCCCCGTTCCGGTTCCGAGAATTCTTGACGTCGGTTGCGGAACCGGTGACCTGTCGCTTGCTTTCTCCGGTTTGGGGCCGGTCATAGGCTGCGATTTTTGCCAGCCCATGCTTCGTGTCGGGGCGAGCAAAGTCATGCACGAGCAGTTTGAGCCGGCCGGTGGCGCTGTTGGAGGCCGATGCTCTGATGCTTCCATTTGCCGATGCATCTTTCGACGTCGTAGTCTCGGCGTTCGTATTGCGGAATCTGGCGGATATCGATCGCGGCCGCGGGAGATGCGGCGCATTTTACGCCCGGGCGGAGTGATGCGCGTCCTGGACTTTGGCATGCCCAGAATGCCGGTCCTGGCGCCGATATACCGATTCTATTTCTTTCGGGTTTTGCCGAAATTGGGGAAGATTATTTCGGGAGTCGAGGGGCCTTATGGATATTTGCCGGCCAGCGTCCAATCTTTTCCTTCTGCGGAAACGCTGAAGGAAAAAGCCGAACTGGCCGGCTTTCAAAATGTGGAATTCAAGCTGCTGACAGCCGGAGTCGCCGTCCTCCTGCTGGGAAACGCGGGATCCGCTGAGCTCGGGATCCCGCAGACCTGATACAAGCATAGGTTTCAGGTTACAGGTTTCAGGTTCCAAATTAGATTGATAACCTGCAACCGCAACTTTGAACCGTTTTCTGCACCGCCTTGCTACAAAATCCCCTGAGAAAACGGGCTAGGGTGCAATCCAGCCGGGAAGTGCGCCGCTTTTTCGAGCTTCGTTCTCCAGGTCTTGAAGCTCCAGCTTTGCCTTTTCCAGGTTTTGCTTGTTGAGGTCCTGCTCGTAATACGACTTTTGAATTTCCCGCTGAATGTCTCCGCGTTTGAAACCGTTATCCATACGGTAAAACTCGTTTTCAGGTCGGCTATTTTCAGCACGATGACATTGGCTTCATTCGTCAAGTCCTTCACTTTCTGGCGCGCTTCAGCCATTGTTTTGCGCCAGAAGCTTTCCGGCCGCCCTCAAAATCCGTGGGTTCATCTGCCTCGGGATTGTCGGTTTGAGGTCTGTTTGCTGCTTCACTCCCCCGTTTGTCAGGATGTGCAGTTCCCGATGGCTGCTCCGGAAGGGCTGGGACGCTTGCGCGTCTCTTTTATACTTGGCCGCTTCCTCGTCGGTGATGACCCGGCTGTTCTTTATTTCTTCCCGGCGCTCTTTTTCCTGTTTCGCAAGATCTGCCAGCGACTGCTGCGCATAGGACACCGAAACAAATGCGATCAGGAAAACTGTTGCAAAAACACGGCGATTTTCTTCATAAAGACCCCTCGATTCCGTTTTTTCCGGAAGAATTGATTTAAATTTCCTTTGTCGATAATTGCATGGCTTGTCATAGTAATGTGTCAGGCGGATATCCGTATCTCGCTGTTGAGCTGCACGCCAAATACCTTGCCGGTCCGGGGTCCGCAGCAGGCTTGTTCCTGAAATTGAAATGCCGATTTTGCGCACTTCGCTGCTTGCCGCTGTTCTATTGCCGCCGGCATCGTAATATTGAAAAGACAGGCCGGAAATGGAGCCTGCGACGATCTGAGCGGCACCACCTTCAGGCACGATTTCGAGCGACCGCGTACGATTATTGAAGCGAATGGCAATGCTCTCGCCCGAATCGCCGATGTCCCCGTCCGGATCTCCCTTGTCCGGATTACCCGGTCCTGCGGATCCCGTGACATCGGACCTGATTTGAATTTCCTGCGCACTGACAATGTTATGCCGGATACACCGCTGCCCAGCGGATCATTTCCAGCCTGCCGGATATAGCGTTCCGCAGTCTGCATCGCGATTCGAGTGTTATTAAGAACGAACTGAACTTCGGCCTGATAGCTTCCGGCATGCTGGATTTCCGTCAGCATGCCAAAAATGGCGGAGGATAGGATGAGGAGAATAGACGCGGCAATCATGAACTCGGTCAATGTAAAACCGGATTGGCTGCTGGATTCCTCGGTTAAGCCTGATTTCTTCAAGGGCATCCTCATCGAAGCTATCCGCGCGTTTTCGAACTAATAGATCGTAACGATATTCAGGACTTTGTTGAAGCCAGGCCGGACGTTTGGAGCTCCTCCAGATTTGTACCGGGGTGACGGTCGCCCGCACACGCCGGGCATTTAGCACCTTGCCCGGGCGAGGGTCGGAAACATTCTCCACGGTCCAGTTCACGTCGTAGCGATTCAGCACGGTTCCATCCACGGGATTGGCGACTACGGTTTGCCGGGGACCATGGCTCCGGGAGCAAGATCTGCGGCTAGATGGATTCTGCCCGTATAGAGAAGCCAGCGACTCCAGCATGGCTTTGAGCCGCAACGGCTGCCGTCCCCTTGGATCGGGCGAGCGAACCGGAACCGGCAGCAACATATAGCAGCTGCCTGCCGCCAGGAGACCGAACGTCAGAATAATAAGCGCCAGCATCATCTCAATCAGACTGAATCCTTGCCTTCCGGCTGAGCAAACGGGTATCCGCATACACTTACAGAATCCCTTTATCTAATCGGCACCAGGGCCGGATTGTCTTAGCCGCGAATTCACTGATTTCGGGGCGACAGTTCCCTGCCGCGATCCGGTTTTTGCTTCGAATTTGCGGAGCGCTCCGGATATACTCCATGAAATGCACATCACTGACGGTATTCGAAGAGTTGTGGAAGGCCAGCACCTCAGCCGGTCCGAGGCCGAAGCTCTTATGAACGAGATCATGACCGGCAAGGCTACGGATGCCCAGATTGCCGCGTTCCTGACGGGGCTGCGCATGAAGGGCGAGACCGTGGACGAACTGATCGGGTTTGCCAGGGTCATTCGCGCAAAGGCCTCCCCCGTCCGTCCCCAGGTCGCAGTCGGCGCGGCTTTCTCCGGCACCGACCGCGAGATGCTGGTCGATACCTGCGGCACCGGAGGGGATGCGACGGGAACCTTTAACATTTCCACTGCCACGGCATTTGTCGTCGCCGGGCGGGGATTCGGGTGCCAAACATGGCAACCGGAGCGTCTCCAGCCTTTGCGGGAGCGCCGACGTTGTGGAGGCGCTGGGCATCCGCATTGATTTGACTCCCGACGCTGTTGCGCGCTGTATCGATGAAGCGGGCATCGGTTTTCTGTTTGCCCCTCTGCTCCACGAAGCGATGCGCTATGTCGTTCTTGCGCGCCGCGAAATGAAGATTCGCACCGTCTTCAATCTGCTTGGACCTATCTGCAATCCTGCCCGTGCCACGGCGCAAGTTCTGGGTGTCTATAACGAAGACCTTACCGAAATCATGGCCCAGGTGCTCTGCGAACTTGGATCGGACGGGCCTTTGTCGTTCACGGTTCCGATGGACTGGATGAGATCACCATCAGCGGGGAGAGCAAGATCTCCGAAGTGCGGGATGGCGAAGTCCGCACCTACTATGTGACTCCAGAGATTTCGGCATTACGCGCGCCGCGATCAGCGCGATCCAAGGAGGGGACGCTGCCCGGAACGCCGCAATTATACGAGAAATTCTTTCCGACCAGGAAGGCACGCGCCGGGATGTCGTGCTTTTGAATGCCGCCGCAGGTCTTGTCGTGGGAGGAAAGGCCGCAGGCTTGCGCGATGGAATTCAGCTTGCCCGGGAATCGATCCGGTCCGGCAAAGCCATGGCATGCCTTGAAAAACTCATCGATTTGACTCATAAATTGGCCTCTCATTGATCTCGGGATTCCAGATTAAAGGTTCCGTGAGGATTCAACCCGAAATCAGGAATCGTTAATTCTTTTTGAGTGCGAATTCTTCCTCCCGGGGTTACTACTACCGAATAGGATCCGTTTTCGCCTGCTATAGTGTAGGTCCCGGCAGGAGCGGCGTTGCCGTGAGGGTAGAACCGTAGCGGGCGTCGGGGTGCCGCCGCGATGCGGATGCCGCTCGGGAGATGCCGCAGAGTGCCGGCGGAAAAAGGTTCTCCGCTTTCGGCATCCGCCCAATAGAATTCCTGGCATCCGTCTCGAGAAAATGACCGGCGTATTCGAAGAAATTGCACGCATCCTGCCCCACTGCATGGAGGCTTCTAGGGTCTGCGGCGCCCCATAACGTCCACTCCTGTTGCAGCCCGGCAATGCCGGGTATTGCCGCCGTGAGCAAAATACCGCGATGGCAACGACCATCAGCTATTCCACGAGTCTGTAGCCTGAGGATGCGTCCGCTTTTCGATTCCGTTTCGACTCACATAGTTCTAACGGAATAGCGTGTCGTGAGCGAAAAAATTATCGAGAAAATCCGAAATACCAGCCGAGAAACGGCAGTCCGTAGAATAGAGAAACTGCGGCACCAACGCCTAGGAAAACGCCGAAAGCCAGTTTTGTCTGAAGATTCATTTTGCGGAACAGGATGAGAAATACTCCGAGAAAGGCCGAGCAGGGAACCTAAAAAAATGGTCAGAAAAGCCAGACACCAGCCCAGGAATGCTCCCACCATCGCCATCATCTTTACATCCCCCATTCCGAGCCCCTGCTCTTGCGGAGCTTTTCATAGGCAAACCCCACATGAGGAGGAGGCCTCCGCCGATGAGGGCACCTAAAATGGAGCCCACCCAAGGCAGGGCCGCCTCGGGATTTCCGGGGAGAATGGGGCGGCAGCTATTACGGATATATTATCGGCATAGTAGGAATTAAGCTGGCCTGCCGGAGGCCTTTGGAAAGGGCTCAGCAGTATCCCTGCGAGAGTTCCGGGAAACGTCAGCATATTCGGAAGGATGCGGTGGTTGTAGTCCGTGAAAATAAGAACGATGATGACGGCAAGAAAAAGGGAGTTCACGAATGTCGGCGACGAAAGCCCCAAGTCCTGGCGCAGGTATAATAGGCCACTGCCGTCAGCAGTTCCACGATTGGATACTGCATCGAAATAGGTTTCCCGCAAAATCGGCATTTCCCACTTAATATTATGTAGGACAACACCGGGATATTGTCGTAAGAACGTATCGGTTTGCCGCATTGCGGACAGCCGGATCCCGGAAAGACTACCGATTTTCCCAGGGGAATCCGATAAATGCATACATTGAGAAAACTCCCGATTATCAGACCCAATAGGGCATACGTATAGACGAACATTTCTATATTCATGTGGCAATTCTAAAGGAAATGGGGGGGAAAGTGGGAGGTAAATATTTACAATTTATGATTTACGATTGACGATTGAAAGGCATCGTCAATCGTCAATCTTAAATCGTCAATGCTACTTCAAGTCGGGGACGTTGTTGGAGCTGCCTTTGGCAATCTCGAATTGGTTGGATTCCAAAAGGGTGTACATCGCTTTTTGCAAGGCAATAATTGCCTTTTTATAGTGATCAGGTTTCAGTTCGGTATTTTCTGACTTGCAAGCTGATTCTGCCGTTCGAGGACGCGGTAGTTCTCGCTTAGTCCTGCGTCAAAACGCTTCACTTCGCCATCCAGCCGCTCTTTGGTCAGCTGGGGTTGCTTCTTCGCCTGTTCCACCTGCTTGCGGTTGGTCTTGAGTTTCTGGACGGCATTGCGGACTTCCACCTGGATGTTTTGTTCCGGCTTTCCGATTCATGAGTGTCTGTTGTCTCTGGATCTTCTGCTGGGCGATTTGGGAATCCATGTTCCGTTCCGCAAGTGGTTACCGAATGTAAATGCTACCTGCCAGTTGGTGAAGCCTTCGGTAAATATGTCTTGTAGGCCTGGCCGAGCCACCGAGAAGGCTCGGGTAATCGTACGCTGTCTCTAGCTTTGATATGTTGCGGACCCGGCGGACCCGGCTGCTTCCGAATTGGCCGGTTAAGATCCATTTGCCATTTGCGGTTGTTTTCGGTCATCTTCAGATTGATGTCCGACCGCTCCAATTGAATATCGCACTGCTCCAGTTCCGGTCTGTTCTTCAGTGCCGTATCTATGGCCGTCTTCAAATCGACCTTATATTCCATAAAATCCGGTAGGTCGGTCGGAACGATGACCTTGTACCAGATGTCTGCATTCCTGTCATTGGAGATCAGCTGGCGCACCGTGTTTTCCTGGCGGAGGATTTGCTCTTCGGATGAAATCAAATCGAGTTCTCTGGATTTGAGGTCGGCCTGGCTTCGGTAATCGCGATAGGGGCGAGCGTGCCGACTTCCACTTTTTTCCTGTTGTCCCGGAGGTTGATTTGGGCCAATTTTACCGAATTGCGCCGGATGTCATAGTTGCGAATTGCCGATACCAGATCCCAGTACTGCTCTGGATATTCGCAATGGTTTCCGTGACTTTTTGCTTGAATTTGCTGTCGGTGCTTTCGAGGTCCAGATTTACCAGCTTGATGTTTCCTCGGTGGTGTCGATGTGTAAGTTTTGCCAGAAGGGCTGAGTGTATTGTACTGTCATGCCGCTTCTGTTGTAATTCGGATTGAATAGTAAAAAAGGACTGAGTTGCTGTCCGATCTGCTGGAATTCCATTGCGCTTGAAAGGTGTCCTCCCGTTTTGACGGGCTTCCGAAAAAGTAAAGTTCCAATTGGCGCTATCGTTCTTGTTGGATTTCCCTGTGGCGAGTGCTGGTATGTCAGCTTTGTATTGGCGTTTTTCGCAATTGCACGCCAAGCTGGGCCGTCAGCTTGGGATCATAGTTGCCATAAGCGGCTGATGATTTTCTGCTGAGTCAGTTCTTCGTTTGTATCCTGGATGGCAATATCTAGGTTATTCTGCAGCGCCAGTTTTGTAATGTCTTTGAGCGACAGCCGCAGTGCCGTCCCATCCTTCTCCGCAATTTCGATCGGGCTCAAGGGCAGAGGAGGCAGGTCGCTCATCGGCGGACTTCTTTGCCGCCTCCTGGGAGTCAGCCGCAGCCTGCTGCGCCATGATAACGGGTGACGGGACTGTTGTGAGAGTGAAAACCAGACCAATAATTCCCAACATTGAGATCCACTTGGACGAAGCGGAACCGTATTTCATACCGGATACTCCTTATGATTAGAAACAGCCAAGTCTGCGTAACAACTATCAATACGAAGAATACAGGAAAACTGTTTCAAGAAGGTGGCGATTGTTACAGCTTTTAAATGCAGGATATTCCCGACCCTGCAAGGATTTGGTTGCGCGAGCAAAAATATCTCCGAGTCCTGGCCATTCCAGGACTCGGACTGGCTCCTAGTTCTGTTGGCTGGGAATCCGGATCTGTGGGCCGCTTCAGTGTCGGCCTCTTCTTGGTGGCAGCGCCGTCATCGTCACCGCCGGTATCATTGGGATCAGGGCTTCCGTCCGCCGTTCGGCGCTTGAGTGTCGGCCGTTTTTGTTCCTTGGCGTCGCCCGCCTCCTCGGATTTCTGAGCATTGTCAATAGATTGCAGCCGGGCTCGCACGCGGTCAAACTCCGAAGTATTCACGATGTAGTTGTCTTTTTCGGGCAGATAGCGCTGCTCATCCAGGGCAGCGACGATCCGGTCCGTGGTGGACGGATGCGTGCGGAACCAGCCTGCCAGACGGCCAGGTTTGCTCTTTTCCTCTTGCTGCATCTTCTCGAAAAATGAGACGAAAGCGTTCGGGTCATAGCCGGCATTCCAGAGATATTGGATCCCGAGCTGGTCGGCTTCTCTCTCGGATTCCCTGGTGATGCCCATCAGTTCCAGGTTTATACCCAGACCCAAAGCATTCTGGATCCCCATCTGTGCCCAATATCCGCCGACAAACATGGCGGGAATTGCTGCCAACTGAAGATATTGCCCCTTGGACATGCGCTCGGTGGCGTGACGCGCGGTTACGTGAGAAATTTCATGGGCCATCACGCCTGCCAGTTCCGCTTCGTTCCGCGCGGCCAGGAGCAGACCCTTGTTGACATAAAAGTAGCCGCCCGGAAAAGCGAAGGCGTTGACCTCGTCCGTATCCACGACCTTGATGTGAAAAGGAACCTTGGCATCCGAATGCTTGACGATGTTCTGGCCAATCCGGTCCACGTAATCAGTGATCACGGGATCTTCAACCATCTCGAGCCGTCTGCTCAAATTCCCCCGCAATCTGGTTGCCCAAAGCGATCTCTTTTTCCATCGATACGAAGTTGGGCAAAACCTTAAAGATCCGTCCTGATACGCTGCGATTTCCAATATTTTCAACATCGCCATGCTTCCTTTCGGCATATCCCGGCAAAGAAACCAGTACCGTCGCCAGGCATGCAATAAACGTATCGCGCGTAGCCTCTTCATGTTCGTCCCCCTCTCAGGAGCGGTTGTTTTCTGCGGCGATGCCAGCTATGCTAAGCATCGAGTGAGACCCAGAAGTCAATCGGTTTGCTTCACAAATACTTAGATGTTCCGGGCCCCTGAATGTCTCACACCTATAATAATAAGACTTATTCGGAAGGGGCGTCAACTAGTCATAGTCAGCTGATCAGCCGTCAGCAGCACGGCAGTCGTTAGTCGGCATGATAAGTATGAGTTGTTGCCGGTAGCCATTAATTGCAGCTGCGACAGCTGACTGCCGACAACGCAGCTGATAGCTGCGACAGCTGATAGCTGATAGCCGACCAAAGGAGGCACATTGAAGATACTGACTGCAGCTCAAATGGCGGAAGTCGACCGGCTTACAACGGAGCAGTATCGCATGCCATCCATATTGTTGATGGAAAACGCCGGCCGGTCTTTTGCAGACGAGCTTGAAAAAGCTTGCCCGGGCCTGAGCGCAAAACGCATCGTGATACTCTGTGGAAGAGGGAATAACGGCGGCGATGGATTTGTGGTGGCGCGCTATCTCGCGTTGCGGAACGCCAATCCATCCATATTGCTCTTTGCCGACCCTGAAAAGCTCAGAGGCGATGCGCGCACCAACTGGGAAATCGCGCATGCCATGGATCTGCCCATCCAGGTGCTCGCCACGCCGGCAGAAGCCAAATCCTATCTGAGAAAGGTCTCTCAGCCGGACGTGATCGTGGATGCACTTTTTGGGACGGGCCTTGGGAAACCGATCGGGCCCGATACCCGCCCCGTCGTGGACTGGGTCAACAAGGTTTCTGCCCGGGCATTTGTGGCTTCCGTCGACATCCCGTCCGGGCTTTTCGCCGATTCCCCCGTGATTCCGGGACCTGCCGTCAAAGCGCATCTCACCGTGACGTTTTCGGCACTGAAGCTGGCGCACATTGTTCCCCCTGCATCCGATTTTGCGGGGAAGGTCGTGCTGGTTCCCATCGGATCTCCCCCGGCCCTGCTTGAGAATCCGGAATATCGCCTGAATCTGATCGATCCCGTTCAAATACGCAAAGCATTGCCGCGGAGGGCGCCGGACAGCCATAAAGGCTCCTTCGGCCATGTCTACGTGGTCGCCGGATCCGGCGGCAAAAGCGGTGCGGCGCTGATGACCGGAATGGCGGCTCTCAGATCAGGCGCAGGCTTGGTCACGCTCTGGCTTCCCAAAAGCCTTCAGCGGAGCGTCGTCGGGAAATTCCCTGAACTGATGACGGAGTTTTTGCCGGAGACGGAAGATCAGACATCAGACAGGGCTGGAGCGGAGAGACTGCTGGCGCTGCTCCCCCAGGTGGAAGCCATGGTTCTTGGCCCGGGGATGACGGTGCATCCATCCACTCGAAAACTGATTTGGGAGCTTGTGCGGCGTTCGCCGGTCCCAGTGGTTCTGGATGCCGACGGCATAAACGCTTTTGTGCCTCCCGCAGCGCCGCTTCAAAATGAAGCCGGCATGCCCATTATTATCACTCCTCACCCCGGCGAGATGGCCCGGCTGATGGGAAAGAAAATAGCGGATGTGCAGAAAAACCGCCTTGAAATCGCGCTCAATTGTGCGTCGCGCTACCGCTGCTATGTAGTTTTAAAGGGATTTCAGACCGTGATTGCGACTCCGGCAGGAGATGTTTTCATCAACTGCACGGGAAATCCCGGCATGGCAACAGGAGGAACCGGAGATATTCTGGCGGGAATCATGGGGCGCTTCGTAGCAGGCTGGAAACATCAGACGCGGCCGCGAAAATCCGCTGAATCTTGCGGACTGCCTGTCTGCTGCCGTTTACATTCATGGTCTGGCCGGAGATCTGGCAGCAGAAGACAAAGGCATGGAATCCCTTATTGCCACGGATCTCCTGGCATATTTGCCCAAAGCATTTAAAAAAGTGCTGAATCCATGAAACCTGGCAGGACTGCGAAAAAACAGCGGGTTACAGATATATTGAGCCGATCTCCCGAGGAAACCCGGCAAATCGGGTTGGAGATCGGACGGTCCTTGTCCATTCCAGGAGTGGTATTGCTGCGCGGAGCATTGGGCATGGGCAAAACGACCTTAACACGCGGCATAGCTCAAGGACTCGGGCTTGAGGATCCGGGTATGGTCAACAGCCCCTCGTTTACTCTGGTAAATATCTATCACGGTGTCTGTCCTATCTATCATGTGGATCTCTACCGGCTCGAGGGCGAGCGGGATCTGTATTCGATCGGCATGGATGACTTCCTCGGCAGCGAGGGAATTACGGTGATTGAATGGAGTGAACGTCTCACCGCGAGGATTGATCAGGCCACAGAAATCGAGATTGAAGATGCCGGGGACGATTTGCGTATGCTGCACATTCGCATGCCCGAAAAAAAACGGAACACGTACTCCCATTCCATGAAGACGGTTCCTCGGAACCGCATTCACAACAGGCGCAGGCTGAATTGAAATTCGAAGAATTGCCCGGAATCCCCGAAACCTGGTCCAGTTTTTTGTGCGCAAAAATGCCTTTTGTCCCAGCTTTGCCTGAGATACCGGAAATAATAGCTCGTGCAGACTCCCTGCGCGGCCAGACCGGCCCGCGTGATGCTTTGTGCCGGCAGCTGGCGAAGGATGCCCGTCTGTGTTACGACCGGACGCGGGAAAACCTCCAACGACTTCAACAGCCGGAATCCGTCGTCGTTCTGACAAATTTTTATCCCGGCCTGTTTGGCGGACCGGCTTTTCAATTGTTCAAATGCCTGACCACTATCAAAATCTGTGAAGAACTGGCCCGCCACAAACTCCAGGCAGTGCCTGTCTGCTGGATCAGTGGAGAGCTGCCGCGCGCTTTTTCGAGGTGGTCTGTTCGGATTTTAAATAATGAATCGGAGATTTGCTCTCTGGATCTGGAAAATCAGGAGCTGAGCGATCCCTTGCCCGGGGGCAGGATAGAGGCACTTCTTGCCCTAATAGAAGAATCAGGACGCGGCAATTACGATACGGAAGTTCTTGAAATTCTCAGATCATCTTTTAGCCCGGAGACAACCCTTGCCGAGGCGTTGCGCGCGGCTGGTGGCGGCGCTTATGAAGGAATGGGGCATCATTGTATTGGATCCGCATTCCCTGGATCTGGAAGATGCAGGATGCGCTGCGGCGCTTTCCACACTGCCCGCATCCGTCCTGCAGTGCTCCCTTCTGCCCGTTATCGCTACTGTGATCGATCCCTTTGAGGTGGATGCTTTCACCGGGGCGCAATCGTTTTTGAGAGACCGGAACCTTGTCGGACCTATGGCGTGGCCTCAGGCCAGCGCAACTGTCCTCGATAGCAGGAGCCGGCGAATTCTGGACCGCTATGGTCTCGATCTGAACCGGCTCTATGCGGGCGCAGATGCGATCATCACAGGAATTCTGGACGCAATGCCTCGAGGAGCCTCGGAAAAACTGGGCAAACTGAAACTGGAGACGGAAGAGAGGATTGCAGCGCTGAATGCCCTTTGTCCAGGCGATGGTACTCTCCGCGGAGTTGCAGATTCCGGGAGGGAAAAAATCATCTTTCAGCTGGATCGCCTGAGGGAAAATTTTGAAACCGCCTGCAAAAGAAAAGAAGAGATGGTCCGCCGGCAGATATCAAGAACCTGCAACACCCTTGCCCCGAACGGACGGATTCAGGAGCGGGAACTTGGCGGCATTCAGATGCTTTTGCGCTATTCTTGTGCGGCGTTGCGACCTTTGTATGAGAAGCTGGATATTCTGAGTCGTGAACATCAACTCATTGCCATGGATTAAAGAATGACACTCGACATACTTGCTTTTGGCGCCCACCCGGACGATGTGGAGCTTTTTGCAGGCGGGACGCTGGCTAAAATGGCGGCGCTCGGCTATGCAACCGGCGTGGTTGATATGACGCGCGGTGAACTAGGGACTCGTGGAACGCCGGCTTTGCGCAAAAGGGAAGCGCATAAGGCGGCCGAAGTACTTGGATTGAAAATCCGCGAAAACCTGGGCCTTGCCGACGGCGATATGGCCGTTACGTCGCGCGCACGGCTGAAAGTGATTCGCATGGTGCGCAAGTATTGCCCCCGGATCGTTTTGACGCATCATTGGGACGACAAACACCCGGATCACGTCAATACGAGCAGGCTGGTTGCCGAAGCCGTGCATCACTCCGGGCTGGCGAAGATCAAGACGGGCCAGGCGCGCTATCGGCCTCCTACGCTTTTATATTTCAAGCTGCCAACGAACGTCCCTCCAAGCTTTGTCGTCGATATTACGGAATTCATTGCAGAGCGCAATGCCGCCATCGGATCCTACCGATCCCAGCTGTTTGATCCTGCAAGCCGCGAGCCTTCCACGAGTCTCAGCCACCCGGACTTTTTAACGCACGTGGAAAACATCCATTCCTTCTACGGCACTCTCATCGGAACGCTGAAAGGGGAGGGTTTTCTTATGAAGGGAACCCTGGAAATTGGCGACCTGGTGGCGCACTTCGCGAAGAAGGAGCAAAGGATTAAAGGATTAAAGGGGTAAAGGGGTAAAGGGGTAAAGGGGTAAAATAATAAAGTACTTCTTCCTTAGCTTCTTCGTTCTTTTCCTTTACCCCTCTACCCCTTTGATCCTCTAATCCTTTGTTCCTCCAGAGAGGGGCTGGTCCTTGTACTGCAGCTGGTAGAGTTTCCAGTAAATACCCTTTAGATGAAGCAGTTCCTGATGCGTGCCGGTTTCCCGGATGCGGCCGTGGTGCAGGACGATGATGCGGTCTGCATTTTGCACTGTGGAAAGGCGATGCGCGATGATGATAGACGTGCGGTCAGCCATCAATTTTTCGAGCGCATCCCGAATCAGCATCTCTGTTTCCGTGTCGATGCTGGAGGTCGCTTCATCCAGGACCAGGATTTTCGGGTCGTAGGCCAGGGCACGCGCAAAGGCAAGCAGCTGTTTCTGCCCCACCGAAAGAGAGGAGCCCCGTTCTCCGACTTTGGATGCATATTGATGCTCCAGTTCGCGGATGAAACCGGATGCATGAACCGTTTCCGCCGCCCGCCGCACGTCTTCATCGGTGATGCTTTTGTTTCCCAAACGTATGTTGTCTGCGACGCTTCCTGAAAACAAAAACACTTCCTGAAGCACGATCCCGATGGAACGGCGCAGCTCCTGCAGATTGAAATCCTTTATGTCCTGTCCATCGATCAGGATTTGGCCCTGCTGGACATCGTAAAAACGGCTCAGCAGTGAGATGATCGTCGATTTGCCGGCGCCGGTGGCGCCGACAACGGCGATCTTCTGGCCCTGCTCGACCTTGAAGGAGATATCGTGCAGGACCGGTTCGCCGGGGTTGTAGGAAAAACTGACGTTGCGGAATTCGATGCTGCCTTTTTGCACCGAGGGCGCCTGCGGAGTTTGGGCGGAAATGATCGACGGTTCCGTATCCAGGAGCCTGAAGATTCTCTCCGATGACGCCATGGCGGCCTGGAGAATCGTGTACTTTTCACTGAGATCCGAGATGGGGCGGAAAAACCGGTCGGAGTATTGGATGAACGCCACCAGTGTCCCCAGTGTCAGGGCGCCGGCCAACACCTGATGCCCGCCGTACCAGATGATCAAAGCGATCGCCATCGCCGAGATCAGTTCGAGCAGCGGATAGAAAATCGCATAATAGAATATCCCCTGCACGTTGGCGTCCAGGTGTTCCTTGTTGATGTGCGTGAATTTCCGGTACTGTTTTCTTTCCTGTCCGAAGATCTGGACGACGGCTGCGCCCGTTATATTTTCCTGCAGGAAGGCATTGATGCGCGCAATCGCCGTCCGGACTCTCCTGTAGGAGTCGCGCACCTTGATCTTGAACATCAGCGTGACCAGAATCAAAAGCGGAAGAATGGCAACGATGGCAAAGGCGAGCTTATAGTTCAGCAAAAACAGGGAAATGATGATTCCCGAAAGCATGAAGACATCTTCAAAAACGGAGATGACGCCGGCCGTGAACAGTTCGTTCAGGGCGTCGACATCCGTTGTCACGCGCGTCATCAGGCGGCCGACCGGATTTTTGTCGAAAAAGGCAACATCGAGCTTTTGAAGATGCCGGAAGATCTCCATGCGGAGATCGCGCATGATTTTCTGGCCCATTAAATTGATGAGCCACGTCTGGGCGAAACTCAGACCGAGAACCAGGACTAGGGTGCCTATGTAAAGAATCGCGATTTGGTTCAGTCCGGCCAAATTGTTGTTCTTGATGTATCGATCGATTGCGATCTTGGTGAGGATCGGCTGCAGGATTGAAAACGCCGATCCCAGAAGCAGGCACACAATGGCCAGATACGCGGAGCCGCGATACGGCCTGATGTATTTGAGCAGACGGCGCATCAGCCGAGCGTCGTAAGCCTTTCCCAATACCTGTTCTTCGTTAGCGTCTGCCGGCATAATTTTAGATCGTTGCGAGTTCCTCTTCCAAAAGCTGTTTCTGATAGAGATCCGCGTACACGCCCTGCATTTCCATCAGGGACTCGTGCGTCCCATGTTCCACGATCGTTCCTTCCTTGAGAACGACGATCTGCTGGGCATTCTTGACTGTTGAAATCCGGTGCGAAACCAAAATCGTTGTCCGGCCTTTCATGACCTTGGTCAGTTCCTCGAGAATGCGTTCTTCCGTGTAGGTGTCCACGTTGGATAAAGAGTCATCGAAGATCAGAACCTTCGGCAGGGTTGCCACGGCCCTGCTGATGGCCACCCGCTGCTTTTGACCTCCTGAAAGCGTGATGCCCCGCTCCCCGACATACGTCTGCATCTTGTGCGAAAACGTCTCGATGTCGCCGGCCATTTGGGAAACACGTGCCGCCCAGTCCACCTGCGCCGTTTCGACGGTTTCGTCGCACCCAAATGCAATGTTCTGATGGATCGTGTCGGAGAACAGAAACGTTTCCTGGGGGACGTAGCCGATGTTTTTGCGCAATTCGGAAAGAGGCCACTGGCGAACGTCTTTTCCGTCGAGGAACAGGGTTCCTGGAGGAGGATCGAAAAGCCGGAGTATCAGGTTGATCAGCGTCGATTTTCCGCTTCCCGTATGTCCGACGATTGCCAAGGTCGTGCCCGCAGGAACGGATACGCTGATATTGTGCAGAACGGGCGTTCTCGTGTTCGGGTACTGGAAAGTCAGATTGCGGAGCTCCAGGGCTCCGTAAACAGCGGAGGGAGCTTTAGCTCCGGGCTCATCCTGAATTTCCGGTTGCACGTCCATGATTTCCAGTATTCGCCCCATCGAGGCGGCGCCACGCTGGAATATATTCATCACCCAGCCGACGGCGATCATGGGCCAGGTCAGCATCGCCAGGTATCCCATGAAAGCGACAAAATCCCCCAGCGTAAGGTGCCCCAGAATGACCTGTCTCCCTCCAAACCAGAGCAAGACTACGGAAGAAAATCCGATAAGTGCGGTCATCAAGGGGAAGAACAGACCCCAGAGGCGAATCAGGTAAACATTGCGGCGGACATAATCAACATTGAGTTTTCCGAAATCGGCAATTTCTGATTCCTCGCGGGCGAATGCCTTGACAACACGGATTCCGGAGATGTTTTCCTGCGCTTTGGTGCTGAGGTTTGAAAACTGTTCCTGGATGCTTTCAAATCGATCGTGGATTTGCCCGCCGATTCTCTTGACCGTAAACGACATGATGATTAGAGGAATATAGGCGAGCAGAGTCAGTTGCCAATTCAGCCGGAGAAGAATGTACGTAAGGATGATGCCCCGGACGATCGTGTCCATCGAGTACATGATTCCCGGGCCCAGGACCGAACGTACCGCGTTGAGGTCGTTGGTCGCCCGGGACATGATATCTCCCGTGCTGCGGGACTGCAGGGATGAAAGCGACATCTTCTGCACGTGGGCAAGAAAATCGTTCCGGAGATCGTATTCGATGTCCCGGCTTGCGCCGATCAGGATTCTCCGCATCCAGAACCGGAAAAATCCTTCAACGACCGAAAGCCCCAGAATTATTCCCGCGTAATTAAGGAGCTTCTCCCTATTCAGGGCCTGCTGCAGCCCATCTACGACATACTTCAAAATCCAGGGCTGAACTGCAGCGGCGATCACCGTGCACACGACCATCAGGAATCCAAGAGCGATCTTGAAACGGTATCTGCCAAGATATGGAATGAGATATATGAGCGGGTATTGTTTTGTCTTCATCTGGGATCAAAGGATTTAAGAGTTAGAATCCAGAATCCAGAATTCAAAATTCTGGACTAGAAGTAATATAACAGTTTGATTGCGCCGCAATTATTTCGGGCGATGACTACTAGCCCGTATTTCTCATTAGATTTATTTCTTCTGACTCCTGGATTCTGACTTCTGGATTCTGACTCCTGCTTTCATCTCCCTGCCAATTTACGCAAATCCTTATAGGGAACAAGTTCGCCCTGGCGCAGTTTGAACTCGGTCGAATAGCCGGCAAATTCCAATCGGTCATTCGGATACACCAGTTCAAACTGTGCGATTTCGTTCGGGCCGATTGTCTCCTTATCCATGCGAACGATGGTTGTTTCAAGGAGGCTCCGGTCCTGCGTATAAAAACGTACGACTGCGTCCAGTTGTTCGATAGGGGAGGCTGTGATATTTCTCACCACTCCCCGGATATGAAATTGGCTGTTCACGATTTCATCGCCCAGGTACAGAAACGCAATTTTTTCCGGCCGGGCAGTTTGCTGCCGCGATTCCAGGTACTGCGCGATTTTATCAACTGTCGGCTGCGGCAAAAGCACCAGGACAAGCGCTGCGGCCACAACCAGGCTTAAGACAATGAGAAGCGCCCGTACCAGATCCAGTCGCCATTCCGGACCGCTTCCGAAAGGTCGTGAATTTCGGAGCCTCCGTCCCTTGAGCGGCAAGAATGGTCCCCGCTGAGAGCAACAAGGCAATAACAATTCCGGGATTCGATATGATTGAACTCAAAAGCATGACCTGGATGGGCTAGTAAGGAGGCCTGGGCTGGCGGGGATCAACGGGCTGAGGCTTTTGACCCCAGAACCCTTTCTTTTCTTCTTCAGCAGGCTTTTGTCTCATTAGCATTGCACTTATTTTGCCCAGAATGCGTCTTTCGTAAGTTCCCAGGGAGTCGAGGCGCACCCATTTTTCGGTGCCGTCCATTTCCTTGCTGAGAGCTTCCATGTTCGTATGGATGGTAACCAGAGTTTCTGCCGGCGACACTATCTCGAGAACGGCTTCAACAGAATAGTGCGCTTTGAGCAGGCTTCCGGTGATAGCGTCGTTCATGACCGCCACTTTTTCAACTTCGCTCCGCGTCAGAGATCCTGTTATGAACTCGTACGGCCTGGTCGCAATTCTTCCGGCCTTGCGGTCTTCGATCTCTATTTTATAGTCCATGTTTTCGAGTACGTCATGAACCACATTGGCAACGACATCAAATTTGTTAATGAATTTAATGGGATTCGGAAGATTCGGCTTTTGCGTCTGGGCGTTCAACGGGATTGTGGCGCTGAATCCAAGCAACAGCACCAGCAAGGCTGCCCGCACGATGCACCTGAGATATTGAATGCCTGATAATTCTGGACTCACGGCGAGATCGTAGCATCGGCCCCGCACCAAGTCAATATTTCCGGTGTCTCAAAACAGGTGTTTCGCATGTGTGATCCGAAAAACCTTCGTCCCCAATAAATACCTCGCAAAGTCACTGTCAAGCAGCTAAACTTTTGGAGAATCGGATGCGCTTCAATTCGGGAGGCGAGACCGAAGGATTTTTGATCCAGTTCTGAATGGGCTTTGCAGATCGCAATGTTTTTCTGCGGAACGGTCTATGCTCAGAGTGGGGAACAAGGCACCGAAATAATGGAAGAATAAAGGGACGATTAAGGCAAAATAAAGGAAAGATGATTGAGCTATGCCTAAATATTCTACGAACTGGGTTGATTATCGTTTATCAGCCGGGCAGGAATTTGCCGTAGCCGTTTGCGGATACTCCGCGAAAGTGCGCCACATGTACATTGGCAATGATCCGGTGCGGCGCATGTTTATCCATCATGTGATTGTCGATGACGGATTCTGCCATACCGGGGACCATTGCCTTGCCCTGGAATGCCCTCTCAACCGCTCGGAACCGGAGCATCTTCTTCATATGCTGGATATGAATGAAGATGAAGCACTGGATGTTGAGGCGGCGGAACAATGGGGCAGCCAGAGCACCCTCGATGGTTTTTTGAAGTTTGCCCGCAAGATGAACGATCTTTTGCCGGAAGAATTCAAGAAGCCGTTGCCGCCCCTCAAAGAATAAACTAAATTTCAGATTCCAAATTCCAGATTTTCTGCGGTTCTTAACCTCCAATCAAAAATCTGGAATCTCTAATCTGGAATCTGGAATCTGGAATCGAGTCTATTGTTTGTGTCGCGAGGGGCTTCTGAAAAAGATTCACTGCGCGCAGATGCGAGCCATAATCTTTTGAAAATTGATGGCTGCCGTCATTCCGCGAAACATAATAAAAAAAATCGGTTCTGGGCAGGATTGAGAGCGGCGCGCAGCGCATCCGCTCCCGGATTGCAGATGGGGCCGGGAGGCAGGTCCAAATGGATATAGGAATTATAGGGTGATTCCATGCGCAAGTCCGCTTTGCCCAGGCGGCCTTCATACGTCCCGGCGAGCTTCATCGCATAAATAACCGTGGCGTCGCAGGCCAGGGGCATTCGTTTGCCCAGGCGATTGATGAGGACCGAGGCCACCAGCGGGCCTTCTTCCGGCCTGCGCACTTCCTTTTCGATCATCGATGCGAGGATTACAATCCTGGAAAGATTCCATCCGGCGGGCATCGGATAGCGCGACAGCGTCTTTTTGAATTTTGCCCGGAATTGGCCAGCCATGATCCGAATGATGGTTTCAGAATCCGTGTTGCGCCGGAACCGATAGGTTTCCGGAAAGAGATACCCTTCGAGATTTCGAGCTTCTGGGTTCAAGTCCCGGATCCAGTGAATCTTCAGAAGCGCCCGTTCCATGTCGGATTCATTTCCCAAGCCATTTTTTGCCAGAAGACGAATGGTTTCGCGAGCAGTCAATCCTTCGGGGATTGTGATGGAATAATAAAATACGTCCCCCTGCACCAGCCTTTGCGCAATCCGTTTCGGACTCGCCGCTGCGGCAAACCTGTATTCTCCGGCCTGGATGTGACGTCCCATCCCGGTGTAGCGGAGGTATGCTCGAAACGGCAGACTGTGTTTGATAATTCCGGTCCGGGCCAGAAGATCCGCGGCCGCGCCCGCGTTCACGCCCCGCGGAATGTCTACAAAAACCTCACTTGCCGAAGATCCGTAATAGGGTGCCTCCAGCTCCGAATAAAGCCACATCCACGACGCGGCCAAACCTGCTGCGGCCAGCAGAATGATTGCGATCCCAACACGCCACGATCGTCGCAAGAATTAATTCTCCTTTAAGAATCTTTCCAGGATAAGTGCAGCGGCTAGAGAATCCACGGTCTGGTATTTTTTTTGCCGCTTTTTGTTCATGCTCCGCCAGAATTCCATCGCCTCCACGGTTGAAAGGAGCTCGTCGACTCCGGATATCGGAATCTTCAGGGCGGCTTTCAGTTCCTCCAGGAGCTGCTCCATACGCAGTGCGGCGTCGCCCCGGGTGCCGTCCATTTTGAAAGGGATTCCCAGTACTATTTGCTGAATATCCAGAGTGCGGATGATGGTGCGCAGTTTTTTAAGAAGGTTGGCCGTACCGCAATTTGGCATCGAAGGCATTGGCTGGACAGTCAGGCCAAGCGCATCGCAATAGGCTAGACCTATATTTTTTCCGCCATAATCTACTGCCAGAACCCGCCCTTTCGCATCCATGCCATCATTGGAGCATAGGTGTCAGATCCCGTCAACCCCACTCAGCTTTCAGCTGTCAGCCATCAGCTCTCAGCTTTCAACTGTCAGCCATCAGCTCTCAGCTTTCAGCTGTCAGCCATCAGCTCTCAGCTTATCACACCATCAGCTCTCAGCTTTCAACCTTCCGCTTAATACCTTTAACAATCAGGTCCATCGGGATTCAAAAAACAAAAGACAACCGATGTTTTTTTCGCCATAATCCACTGCAAGAATTCGCCCTTTCGCACCCATGCCAACATTGGAGCATACGTGTCGGATGCCGTCAATCCCGGTTAGCTGTCAGTTATCAGCTAACGGCCGAGCGGCAATCATGTCAAACAGAGCCGATTGGGACCGGGATGCGAAGGATAGGTAGCATAAGCTGCCTGCCGGCTATGAATCCTCCCAAGGAGCAGCCTCATAAACTTCCGATAAGGACAGCTTATGTAAAATCCGGACATACGTCCTTGCCGATTTATTGAAATACTTGCTATTTTACGATGGATTTGAGGCTTAAGATAAAGATTTTGCACACACCTATAATGCAATGTAGATTAATTGCTCAACTCTATACTTATAGCGGCTAGCCCCAGGCGCAGGTCAGATTGGACAACTCTATCTCATAATCGCGGCGTGGTCCGCAAAGAACGCCTTTTGTACATGGTGGGTCAGACGCGCGTCCATCTGGACAGCGTCGAGGGGCTTGGGCATTTCGTGGAACTGGAGGTTGTTTTAAGGCCGGGCCAATCTGATGACGAAGGTCAGGCAATTGCGCGTGATCTGATGGCCAGGCTCGGCATCCGCGAGGCCGATCTGCTCGAAACCGCCTACATGGACATGCTGGCGCAATAGAGCATCCTCTGAATTTGCCCGATTGCGAGGCTAACATCCTCAATAATACGGATTATAAGGTACCGACTGGTTCCGTTGCTCCTCAACACTCCTGTTTGATCCGATCCATCTGCTCACGCCACTTTTGAAACTCATGCTCCTCATCCGCTCTGCGCGGCCGCGGTGCTCCTTCCGTCGCTCGTCTCATGAGAGCTTCCTGGATGGCTGAGTGCAGAAGCTGCTGAACGGTTCGCCGCAATCTCCTGCAGCCGATCCGTCTTCTGCACGTCAAGCCTGGATGTTTTCATGTCGCTGGCGAGAATCGCCACTCTGCCTCGTTTCACAGTTGCCCTTTTCCCGGCCAGTCGTATTTCAGCCTTTCCAGCATACACACTGAGCCGGGATTCTCCGCTGTCCAGCCGGTACAGACCCTGCTGCCTGTGCTCGATCACGGTTTCCCCGCAGCGGATCATGAATTTGCTTCCTTTGGTTTGCTCGAAAACCTCGAACACAGCCGAACCCCGCTCTATCCGCAGCTGTATGTTTGTGAGGCTCGTATCTTCCATCCGGAGCACGCCTTCTTCACCCATCCACAAAAATGCATTGGGCCCAAGGTTCAGCTCAACCCAGCCTTTGCCGGTGCGCAGTCTTTTTCCCGCCGGTATTTTGCGAAAACGGGCCTCGGTCAACTGCAGTTGTTCCTGATCAATGTAGAAAACGCCGTCGGCGCTATTTATCATTCCGGCATGCGTGCCCACCCAATGCTGAGCTGTCGCCGAGGCTGCCAGGAAAAGCACCAATATGATTTTTCCAGAATGAACCATGTCGTTTCCTCCTCCTTGATGCTATCAATGCACTAAACGACTGCCCAATTTTATCCAGCTACCGGTATTGGATGCAAACCGGAATGAAAAGGCTGCCCCTGAGTGCAAATATTTAATATCGCATTCAAGCTTTGAGCTCGGGCCAGTCAAGCGCGTATCCCAAGGCGCATTTGATCTCTGCCTCTCTGCCGTATCCAACCATGCCGATGCGATCGCCCAACAGCGATTTCGGAATTACGTGAAGGTTGTCCATACTGGCCACGGACTGGTGTTGCAGCCCCTCCTTCTTTCCCAGAGGGACCTCCTGAGGAATTCCACGGGTGGTAGAGGTCACCTCAACCACTATGACCTTGTTCAGATAAGCGTAGGCGGAACTTCTTGTCAGAAGGAGTACAGGCCGCCTCCCGATGTGGACCGGCAGATTAGCCCAGCGAATCTCTTACTGGTTCACTGTTTTCGTCTCGCGGCCGGTCTTTTCTAGGGCCTTTCCCACACGCGAGTGTCCAGATAAACTTCGTCCTCATAATCGGGCTGTTGTTTGTATGCTTCGGCTGTCCATCTCTCTTCAAGTTCCCACAGAGCCTGGCGTATTGCACAGCGGATGAACTCCTGAATAGCGCCTGCTTCTGGCCAGCTCAACTTTCTCCAGTTGGGTTTCCAGTTCATCATCAACTTCAACTAATAGCTGCTTCATATTATCCAGTATATAGATATTCCATTACAAAGGAAAGCCGGGTATTATCTTTAGATTGCCGTAACGGCACAGCCTGTCAGAGTCGCGCGGCCATAGGCCGTGAGCATGGCGTGAAACTAAGGGTGTGCGACTGACCCGCGGAGAGATACAGGTGACTGAAAACGTCCGGCTGGATATTTGTGTACCAGTTTCCGGTGAACACTGCTACTAGATAGAAAATTGCAAAGAGTGCCAAGACCGCAAGAGCAAAGTAATACAGCTGAGTCACATGGAATTTGCGGACTTTCAGGGAAAGACATATCCCGAGATGAGAGGCCGTTTCCGCCATGCGCCAGCCCCAGCACGTAGGTACAGAAGGCACCAAAATTAGCTGAAGCGATCAACGAGGACAATCACCTCATGTCATCGCCGTGATATACGGATAAAACAGCGCTCTTTTCTGCTCGCAATCATGATTTATCATAGAGATTAATGCCTTCGATGGCGCGTATGTCTCGCCATAGGATTTGATGTAGTTTCAGAAAAGAGTAGAAGTTTTCAGGAAGCACACGGTAAGGATAGGTATCATAAGTATCTCGCGGTTGATATTCCAAGCAGCCTCATAAATTCCTAAGGACAGCTTATGTAAAATCCGGACATATCGTCCTTACCGATTTATCTAAATTCCTTGCTATTTTGCTATGTACAGAGTCCCATTTATCCTTCTCTACTCCCTTCAGCCCTAAAGCCTCTCTATGTCTAAATGGCAGTCAGTTTTGTTTATCTTAAACTCTTCTGTTTCTACCTATTTTACATTGACTATCAGTCATAGTCTAATTATTATTAACACATTACTGTTGATCTTATAGGCTATCACGAGATTCGAGAAGAACTCCTTAAGCAGCTTCGCGAAGTAGCGCCTTTGCGCGTTCAAGTCCTGAGCGGGCCGAGGCAGGTTTTAAAAACCACGCTTCTGATGGAAATGGCAGAAGAGTTCGGGGATAAGGCCACTTATGTTTCTGCCTATTCGACCGAGGCCCAAATGTCCGGCTGGTGGGAACAGGTGGTTCGTGCGGCGGGGGGGCTGGCTCGCAAGACCGGCGGAAAGATCCTGCTTGTGGACGAAATTCCCTACATGCCTGACTGGCTCGCCGCTTGAAAAGCGAGGCGGACCTGATCCATCGCGCAAAGATTCCCCTCCATGTCGTGGTGTCGGGCTCATCCGCTATTCAACTGGGAAAAGGGTCTCGGAAACCATGGCGGGCCGCTTTGAACGCCTGCGACTTTTTCACTGGCCCGTAGTGGAACTGATGCGGTACTTCCATCTCTCCCCGGGCGAGGCCGTCAACCAATACATCCAGTCTGGAAGCTATCCCGGCTGCCAATCCTTGCTGGGGCAGCCGGATCGGTGGCGTGCGTATCTCCGGGACAGTATTATCGAACCAGCTATTGGCCGCGACATCTTGAACCTTGAGATGGTGCGCAAACCAGCCCTGTTGCGTCAGGTATATGCGGTGTCAGTCGGTCATCCGGCTGAGGTCGTGTCATTACAGAAACTGGCGGGGAGCTGGCTGAACGCGGCGCCTTCGAGACCATCGCCCACTATCTTCAACTCTTGAAGAAGCATGCCTCGTGGCGGGGGTGCGCAAGTATTCCGAGCGAACGGTCCGTCAGCGGCGCTCCCCCGAAATTGACAGTGCTGAACCACGGGTTGATGGCGGCAATGGGGCCAGCTCCGGAGAGGGAACGAGATCCTGCCCGCTGGGGACGGTGGGTTGAAAATGCCGTCGGCGCCTTTGCCTGGAATGCGGGCAGACCGTGTGTTACTGGCGCGCTGAGCCGTTGGAAGTTGATTCGTGCTTGAGGGGAGTTGGGGATCCTGTGCCATTGAAGTGAAAACCGGTGCTTACCGTCCTCAAGTTCTGAGTGGGCTCCTGCAATTTTGCCGGATCCACCCCAAGTTCCAGCCTTTGTTGCTCTGCAACGAGGGCGATGAAAACCCGGCAGAGATAGGGCGTCAAAACTCAAAGCTGGCATCTTTCCTCATCAACGTCCGGCAAAGCTAGACCTCACTAAGGAGTTTTTGAAAATCCGATCCGATCCGACCCTGAATTTTGCTGAAAGCTGATAGCTGATAGCTGAAAGCTGTCCGCTACTGTTGCACGGGAACCACGATTACTATATTATTCTGATGCTTTATCCCTACCGGCTTGGGAGGCTTAATGTTTCATCATAAGGGAAAACTGATTATTTTTCTGAGTTCTTTTTTGATTGTGCTGTACGGCGTGTCGGCGGCGTTTTACGCCAGAGATGACGATGCCTATAAAGAGCTCTCCGTCTTCATCAATGCTCTTAGCCGGATCAGGTCGGACTACGTCGAAGAGCCTGATATGAACAAGGTTCAAGAGGGGGCGCTGCGCGGATTGCTGGATGCGCTGGATCCCTACTGCAGCTTTCTCTCCAAGGAACAATACAGCGATCTGCAAAAGCGGAAAGAGAATGGCAAGGCGGGCATTGGACTTGTTCTCTCAAAAAGATCCGATGTGGTTTATGTTGTGTCCTGTGAACGTGACGGACCGGCCGCTGCGGCCGGTGTCCGGCCCGGGGACTACATGATTGCGATAGACGGCAACCAGATTGAAGATAAAAGCATCCTAGAAGCGGACAGCCTTTTGCGCGGAACTCCAGGATCGAAAGTGAAGATTTCGCTCTTCAGAAACTCGAAATCCAAAGTTTTTGATGTCGAAATAAATCGAAGCGAGCAAGCCGCGAGTCCGGTCAACTACAAGATGCTGGACGGGAAAGTCGGTTTTTTGAGCGTGGCATCTCTCTCCGAATCTTCTGTGGAGCAGGCCAAAATTAAATTAAAGACGCTTATTTCCGCGGGAGCGGAGAAGCTCATTCTGGATTTGCGCGATTGTGCGGAGGGAACTTCTGCCAATGGTTCGGAACTGGCCAATTATTTTATCCGCAGCGGGATCCTGTACTACAGTCAGAACCGACAGGGAGAGCGGGTCCTGGTCGTCGAAGCCAATCCGGAAAAACATATTACGGATTTGCCCCTCGTTGTCTTGATTGACGGCTCGACTGCAGGTGCGGCGGAAATTGCGGCGGGAGCGTTGAAGGATCAGAAGAGGGCGACCGTCGTCGGAGAAAAATCGTTCGGGTCCGGTGCGGATCAAAAGACCATTCACCTGAAGAGCGGCGCGGTATTGATCCTTTCGACAGCGAAGCACTATACACCGGGCGGCAAGGTGATTCAGGATGAAGTCGTGCGCAATGGCGGTATCCCTCCTGACCTAGCGGCGCCAGATGATGAAATGCGTCAGGATCTGGCCGTTGAGTCCTACTATGACGACAAAGGAGATGCTCCCGGTGCTCGAAGGGTGGTCATTCAATCGGAGAACGGCAGCCCGGCGCAGGTTGAAAAGGATGACAAGGATGAAGCTGCCAAATACAAGCAGTTTCAGGAAAAGATCGACAAAATCCAGATAGAAAAGGCTCTGGAAGTTCTGTCAAAAGCAGAATGTGCCCGTAAAAAAGGCAGCGTAGCGGCAATTGGTATTGACACTATTTCGACCTTTCTGGTAGTTTAAGTCCTTATTTTTTAGGCGCGTAGCTCAGGGGGAGAGCACTTCCTTGACACGGAAGGGGTCAGCGGTTCAAATCCGCTCGCGCCTACCAAAGAGTTTTGGCCTCAGTAATTACGAGCGCCCCTCTTATGGATGAATGAGTCTGATGAATGCTGCCAGTCGGGACTCGAATTGCTTTTCCTGCCCAGCATACTGACTAATGATCAGGAAGGATTCCTTTTCTTGTCCATTGGATTCAGTGGACGGGAGTTGATTTCCAGGATATGTCGTTGAAAATACGATACGCAGATGGAACGGTTGGGGAGATAGCGGATACAAGCTCCGCGCTGGAAATCTATCGCCACAGCGCCTCGCACCTTATGGCAGCGGCTGTGCACAGCCTTTTTCCGGGTGTCCACTTGGGCATTGGGCCCGCAATCAGCGACGGTTTCTATTACGATTTTGAACGCGCCGATGGCTTCGTGGAAGAGGATCTGCAAAAGATCGAAGCCAGAATGAAAGAGCTCGTCGCTCAAGATCTGAGCTACGAGCCTTCCATCATTTCGAAAGAAGAAGCCATCGAATATTTCACCCGGCAGGGGGAGCACCTGAAAGTAGAGTTGATCCGGGAGAAGGCCGGCGAAAAGCTTTCCTGCTACCGGCTGGGAGATCTTGCCGATTTCTGCCTGGGCCCGCATCTCTGCTCGACGGGCCAGGTCGATCCCGACAGCTTTCATGTCCTCAGCATCGCCGGTTCCTACTGGCGCGGGGACGAGCATCGCCAGCAACTGCAGCGGATTTATGGCACGGCCTTCCTGACCGCCGAAGAACTGGCGGAGTACCTGAAGCAGCTGGAGGAGGCGAAAAAACGGGACCATCGAAAGCTTGGACGGGAACTGAATCTATTCAGCATTTCGGAAGAAGCCGGTCCGGGCCTGGTGTTCTGGCATCCCAAAGGGACCCGCGTGCGTCTCGTGATTGAGGATTTTCTGCGCACCGAACTGTTCCGCCGCGGATATGAGTTTGTGACGACGCCGCACGTTGCTCGGGACGTTTTGTGGAAGACCTCGGGACATTACGATTACTACCGGCAGAATATGTACGTGTTCAGCATTGATGACGAGGAGTTTGTCATCAAGCCGATGAATTGCCCGGGACACATACAGATCTATAAGGCACAAATGCATAGCTACCGCGACCTGCCTGTGCGATTTGCGGAATTCGGCACGGTCTACCGTTACGAGAAAAGCGGTGTTTTGCACGGCATGCTTCGCGTGCGCGGCTTTACTCAGGACGATGCCCATATCTTCTGTACCCGCGAACAGGTGAACGACGAGATTTCAAGCCTGATGGATCTCGTCCTGTTCATCATGACGAGTTTTGGATTCGATCAGTACAAAGTGGAGCTGTCCGTTCGGGACGAATCCAAAAAGAAAGAGTACGCCGGGACGGAAGAAGACTGGCAGATGGCGGAGGAAGCACTCACGCAAGCTCTGCGTGCCCGAGGCATCAGTTGGACCAGGATGGAAGGGGAAGCGGTGTTTTACGGGCCGAAGATTGACGTCAAGCTGATTGACGCCATCGGGCGTCCCTGGCAGCTCTCCACCGTCCAGTTCGACTTTACGCTGCCGAAAAGATTTAATCTGTCCTATATCGCTTCAGATGGTCGTGAGCACGAGCCGGTAATGTTGCATCGGGCCCTGCTGGGGTCTATCGAACGCTTTCTCGGCGTTCTGATCGAGCATTATGCCGGGGCCTTCCCCATCTGGCTCGCCCCGGTGCAGGCGGTGGTTATCCCCATATCGGAACGGCATCACGAGTATGCCCGGAAAGTTATGGATCGCTTGACGGAAGCAGGCTTGCGTGCGGAGATGGACAGCAGAAATGAAAAGATGGGATTCAAGATCCGGGCAGCCCAGACGCAGAAGATTCCGTATATGCTGGTGATCGGGGATAAGGAAGCGGAGTCGGGAGCAGTTTCGGTTCGCAATCGGTTCTCAGGAGATGAAGGTGCTCAGTCTCTTGAAGTCTTTTTGGAAAAGATTGGGGGATTTGTTAAAAGCCGGGCCGTGCGGCCTTAAAGGGCCGTATCCGGTTTTCCCTCGGAAACACAAGGAGGATGCCAATCACAACAGTCAAGTCAGTGCGGGTTCGAGTCAATGAGTTGATCCGGGCCAAAGAGATCCGAGTCGTCGACGAAGATGCGGGACAATTGGGGATCATGACCCCGGAACAGGCCCTTGCCTTAGCCAAGTCGCGAGAGCTGGACCTTGTCGAGGTGGCTCCCGGAGCTAATCCTCCGGTGTGCCGGATCATGAACTACGGCAAGTTCCAATACCAGAAGAGCAAGCGTGCGCATGAGGCGAAAAAGCATCAGAAACAAGTCGTGATGAAGGAAATTAAGTTCCGGCCGAAAACCGAGGAGCACGATTTTCAGTTCAAGAAGAACAACATTGCCCGGTTCATAGCGGAAGGGAACAAGGCGAAGGCAACCATTGTTTTTCGCGGAAGAGAGATGACGCATCAGGAGCTGGGGCACAAGCTGATGGGCAGGCTGGTCGAGGAACTGAGTGAAGTTGCCGACGTTGAGCGGCCGCCAAAAATGGAAGGATACGCCCTGGTAGCCATTTTCCTTCCGAAAAAACACTAGACGCCTGGCGTTGCTTCCATGCCGTTTGCAGAGATGCAAACCTGAAAGCTGAAGCTGAACGATGGGCGCTTTATCTTAATCAGTTGGGGGAAATACCTGTGAAGCTGAAAACATCAAAGAGTGCGGCAAAAAGATTCAAAGTGACGGGGACGGGGAAAATCGTGCGCCATCACAGCCATGCCCGGCACATCCTGACAAAAAAATCCCGCAAACGCGTGCGCAAGCTGGCGGGTGACGCGCTGGTCAGCAAGTCTGACACCAAGCGCGTGAAAAAAATGCTGAACATCTGATTTTCTGAATGCACTTTGGAGTAAAGAAATGCCAAGAGTAAAAAGAGGAAACAAACGAGTCCAGCGGCGGAAGAAAATTCTGGGGCTGGCAAAAGGATATCGCCTGACCAAGAGCAAATTGCATCGCTCCGCGAAGGAATCCGTCGATCGGGCGCTGCAGTTCGCCTATCGCGACAGGCGCACCAAAAAACGGGATTTTCGCAGCCTGTTCATCATTCGACTGGGAGCTGCAGCCCGGCGCAACAACCTCTCCTACAGCAAGTTTATCAGCGGTCTTAAAAAAGCCGGCATCGCCCTGGACCGCCGAGTCCTTGCGGAGATTGCGATCAAAGATCCTGAGACCTTTACACAGATCGCTGAAAGCGCCAAAGCCGCACTTGCGGCTGCCTGATATTTTCCGTAGTTAACTCGGATAACGAGACCGCCCGGGTGTCCGCCACGCCGGGCGTTTCTTTTTTATAGTTCCCCGTTTCCGGTTTCGCGTTTCCCGTTACCAGGATTTTCAGGGGACGGGAAACGGGAAACTTCCAGAGGTTACGATGAATGAAGCGATAGAAAAGCTGCAGCGGCTCTTCGAAGCGGATTTGGCCACCGTCACGGACATGGAGACGTGGAAATCCGTTCGGGATAAATATCTTGCCCGCGAAAACGGCATGATCACCGGCGAGCTGAAAAAGCTGCGCGATCTTCCCAAAGAGGAGCGGCCCGCTTTTGGCCAGGCAATGAATCAGCTGCGCTCCATGGTTGAAGAGAAGCTTCAAGAGCGGTTTGCCGCAGCCAAGGAATCCGAACGATCCGCCCGGCAGCAGCAAATCGACGTGACCAGGCCGGGATTTCCGTTCGCCGTGGGGAGCATGCCACCCGATCAAACGGCTGCAGGCTGAAATCGAGCAGATCTTTGTGAGCATGGGCTTCAAGGTATTCAACCTGCCGGAGATCGAGACGGACTACTACAACTTTCGAAGCGCTGAACATGCCCCGAAATCATCCGGCGCGCGATGCCCAGGATACTTTTTATTTCGATGAAACCATGCTGCTGCGATCGCAATGTACTTCCGTGGATGTGCATGCCATGGAAGTCGATGAAGCCGCCGATCCGAGCCGTCAGCATCGGCAAAGTGTATCGCCGGGACCCCTTCGATGCCACCCACTCCCCCATGTTTCATCAGGTGGATGTGGTCGTCATCGAGGAAGGCCTTCATATGGGTCATATGAAGGGCATGCTGGAATTATTCCTGCAGCGCCTTTTCAGTCAGGATACGCGCATGCGTTTAAGGCCGGGCTTCTTTCCATTTGTCGAACCGGGCGCAGAGGTGGATATCAGCTGCATCTTCTGTTCAGGCGCGGGATGCCCAAAGTGCAAACAAAGCGGCTGGATTGAGATTCTGGGCGCGGGGATGGTTCATCCCAAAGTCCTGCGGATGTCGGGCATCGATGATTCCCGCTTCTCAGGTTTCGCATGGGGCATGGGAATCGACCGAGTGCCGATTCTCAAGTATGGTGTGGATGATATTCGGCTTTTCTTCGAGAACGATCTCAGATTTTTGAAACAATTTTAGGCAGGAGTTCTCCCCATGAAAATCAGCATCGAGTGGCTTAAAGACTATGTCGAATTGCAGGAAAGCCCGGAAAAGCTGAAAGAGGATCTTTCGATGATCGGGCTTTTGGTGGAAGCCATTTCGGAATCGGATGGAAGCCCGGTGCTCGAGGTCGAGGTTACCTCAAACCGGCCTGACTGCCTGAGCTATGTTGGAATTGCCAGAGAAGTCAGCGCGCTGTATCAGCGGCCTCTTAAGAATCTGCCGGTGATGGAAACGCTGGCTGCTTCTCCGGATACAATTCCCTACAGCATAGAAATACGGGATGCGGACCTGTGTCCCAGATATGTGGGGATCGTGATGGACGGTATCCGTATCGAGCCCTCGCCCCAATGGATGCAGAAGCGACTTGAAGCTGCCGGAATGCGTCCGCTGAATAATATAGTGGATATTTCCAATTATGTCCTTCTGGAGATGGGACATCCGCTGCATACGTTCGATTTCGACGTGCTGCGCCAGCGAAAAAATCGTTGTGGCAAGAGCCAGGCAAGGCGAGAAAATGCACACGCTCGATGGGATGGATCGCGACCTGGACGGCGAAATGCTGCTCATCAATGACGGAGAAGGGCCGGTGGCAATCGCCGGCGTCATGGGCGGATTAAATTCGGAAATTTCGCTGTCCACCAAACGCGTGCTGATTGAATCGGCGTATTTCCATCCTGCGTCCGTCCGCCGGACTTCGCGAAAACTTGGTCTCTCGACCGAAGCGAGTTATCGGTTTGAGCGGGGAGCGGACTGGGAAAACACTATCCCGGCGCTGGCGCGGACCTGCTATCTGATTAACAAGCTCGCAGGCGGGCGCATCGCGGGCAGCCTGAAGGATGTCTACCCGACGAAGTTGGAGCCCGTGCGCATCCTGCTGCATCAATCTCACGTCGCGGCGCTGCTGGGAGTGCAATTGACGGGAGATTTTATCGAGTCCACACTCCAGCGTCTCGGCTTCAAACTCGAAAAGCGCGGAACGACCGCATGGGAAGTCACGTGTCCGACCTGCAGGGCAGACATGGAACTGGAAGCGGATTTGATTGAGGAACTCGCCCGCTTCTACGGATATCAGAATATTCCGGCCGTCCTGCCCCCGAGCAAAACTGCAGGAACGCATTCTCCCGTTTATGTTCTGGAGAATACCATCCGGAACATGCTCGTCGGCCAGGGGTATTCAGAAGCGTTGAATCTCAGCTTCGCTTCCGAAGCCGATCACAGGGAATTTCCTCCGCTGGAAGGGGGCCGTGTCGCGATAAAAAATCCTCTTACCGAGGACACCCAATATATGCGCACGACGCTGGCGCCTGGTCTGGTACGATCGGCAAAGAGGAACTTCAATTTTGACCAGCGACTGATCCGGCTTTTTGAAATCGGGAAGGTGTATGGCCCCGGGCCGGATGGAGTGCCCGGTGAGCGATACGCACTCGGCATTCTGGGCGCAGGCGGATTTGCGGGTCAAAATTGGACGAATCCTTCGCCAGATTATGGATTTGTCCACTTGAAGGGTTTAGTTGGAAGCCTGATGCAGGGGCTTCGGATCCGGACTTTCAGAATCAAGCCAACAACGGCTGTCAGCTGGTTGAATCCAAGAGATGCGGCAACTCTGGAAATCGGCGACGAATGCATCGGCACTTCTGGGTTCTCTTGCCCCCACTCTCGAAGACAAGTATAAGCTCAGGCAGCCGGTCTACCTGGCGGAGATAGATTTTGAGCGGCTGGCGAAATATGCCTTTTGCAGAGCTGACATATACTCCCCTTCCGAAATATCCATCCGTCGAGCGCGATATGTCGATCGTCGTGAGCCGGGACACGGCGTACCAGGAAATTCAGGACGGAATCGCCGGATTGAAAATACCCGAGTTGACTGGGATCGATCTCATTGATGTTTACGAAGGGGAGAAAATTCCCTCGGGCAGTGTAAGCTTAACCCTGCGGCTTGCCTTTCAGGATCGCGAAAAAACCCTGACGGTTGACCGGGTGCAGGATTTCGTTGATACTGTGCTGTCATTCTTAAATAAATTTTATGGAGCGGGGCTCAGATCCTTATGAATGAAACAAAAGCTCAATCGGAACTCACAGGTCTTGAACGATTCGGCCATCTGGAGGACAAGATCTTCCGCCTGGTGGAGGAGTTCAAGGCAGTTCGCAAAGATAACGATATCCTTCGAGCCGAAAACATGCAGCTGAAGGACCAGCTCGGAGCGTTGCAGAATACGGAATCCACGGTCAAGGACAACCTGGCGCAAATATCAGCAGGAGCGTGAAGAGCTGAAGGAGCGCGTGGAAAAAGCCCTGACTCTTCTCTCCGCAGTAGACGCGCAATAAAAACGCGCTGATGCAGCGCAAGGACGGGCCCATGAGCGAACAGTCGGAACCCAGCTCTGTCCGGGTCAGAATCTACGATCGGGAGTTTGCCTTGCGAACCACCGGCGATCCCGAGCGGCTACAGGCTTTGTGCCGCAGTCTCGATACGCGCATGCGGGAGGTTGCGGCGTCCACCGGAGCTGTAGATACGCTGAAGGTGGCTGTTCTGGCAGCCCTCAGCCTCGGGGATGACCTGCAGCGAGTCCGGGAAGAGTTGAAAAAACTCGACGACTCCGTCGCCCGACGCTCGCTTGCCTGCGTCTCCATGCTGGATCGATTCTTTGCCTGATTCCAGGTTCGATTCGATGCTCGCAGAATTCCAGATTACCAATCGGGAAATCCCGAATACGCAACCTGGGATATTCCGAAATCCGGAATTTGCAGGAATCTGGAATCTCGGAATCTAAAGGTTGAATGGCGCGTTGATGCGCTGGATGGCGAGTGCAAGGCCGGTCGATTCGTCGATGTCAATCAGGACGCCGCAGATTCTCAAATTTCCCGGACGCCGGTTCCAGCCGGACAGGGATTTGCCGGAGCAACCGTTCCAGCGCCAGATCGGGGACCGAGCCGATCACCGAGTCATGCGGGCCGGTCATGCCCAAGTCTGTTATGTACGCAGTGCCCCGAGGCAGAATGCGCTCGTCGGCCGTCTGGACGTGTGTATGGCTTCCGACCACGGCGCTGACGCGCCCGTCGATGTACCAGCCAAAAGCCTGTTTTTCGGATGTCGCTTCCGCGTGAAAATCCACGATAATGATGGGCGTCTGCTTGCGGATCTGCTCGATGGCGGCCAGGCCCGTCGTGAAAGGGCAGTCGATGGGCGCCATGAATACTCGCCCCTGAAGGTTGAGCACTCCGATGCGCACGCCGCAGTTGGTGTCGCCGATGAAAATGCCGGTTCCCGGGGTCCCTGCAGGGTAATTGTGAGGGCGCAGCAGTCTCGGTTGTTCCGATAGATAAGGAACGATTGCGCGCTTGTCCCATATATGATTGCCCGACGTGAGCAGATCGATCTCGGAATTCAGGAGCTCTTCGGCGATCTGGGGCGTAATGCCGAATCCCGCCGCCGAATTTTCGACATTGGCAATACAGAAATCAACGCGATATTCCTGAATCAGGCCGTGAAGCTTTTCCTGCACCAGCCTTCTGCCCGGTTTGCCGAAAATATCACCTATAAAGAGTACGCGCATCAGTTCCCGCTTTTTGGAGGAGATATAAAAAAAGTGCCCCCGCGCCGCCGTGTGGCGAATCTATTTGAACCTTGTTTCAAGGGGGTGTTCTACACCCTGCGTCAGGCAATCAAGTTCCCGAAGGAAAAGCTCGCACACAGCAGAACGATTCGAACTCCCATCAAATAGAATGTTGGCTCAAATAATTGTGCCATCACCAACATTGCAGGGGCATAACACATGATACCCGCATGTTGCATGGATAATCAAGGACACTCCTGCGCTCTCAGCGTCTGCGTATCGGAATCGCTATCGGAATCGCGATCGGAATCGCAGGCTTTGGCTGTCGCCAAAGATCGATATCCGATCGCGATTGCGATGCCGATGCCGATACCGTAGCGACTAAACCTTTAATTTAGATATCCTTGCAAGGAGCCGTCCTGTGTGGGAGTTCTCGCATTTTGCGACATCTTCCGGAGTGCCCTCGCATACGATCTGCCCCCCGGCTTCTCCGCCTTCCGGGCCGAGGTCGATAATCCAGTCGGCGGTTTTGATCACTTCCAGGTTGTGTTCAATGACGAGAAGGGAATTGCCGGCGCTGATCAGTTTGTCGAATGCGGCAAGCAGTTTGCGAATATCGTCAAAATGCAGTCCCGTCGTCGGTTCATCAAATACAAAGAGCGCATTGCCTGCTGCTGGCACGCGAAATGAAAGCGGCGAGCTTGATTCTCTGCGCCTCTCCTCCCGAGAGGGAAGTGGCGGATTGGCCAAGCCGCAAGTATCCCAGGCCGATTTCCTCGAGTACTCGCAATTTGCGGATCAGGCTCGTTTTGCCGGCAAAGAATTCCATGGCTTCATGAACCGTCAGATCAAGGACCTCCGCAATGTTTTTTGACTTGTATCGGACCTCCAGAACGGAGTTTTTAAAACGCGTTCCCTTGCAGTCCTCGCACACCAGTTCCACATCGGCCAGAAATTGCATCTCCACGATCACAACTCCGCTGCCCTGGCAATGTGGGGCAACGCCCGGCTTCCAGGTTGAAAGAAAAATGGCCGGGACCGAATCCGCGGCTGCCGGCATCGCGGGTTTCGGCAAAAATTTCGCGGATGTCGTCAAAGGCCTTCGTGTACGTTGCCGGATTCGACCGCGGCGTCCTGCCGATCGGGGATTGGTCCACGAGGATCACGTCGGAAATATGCTCGGCTCCTCGAATCGCGTCGAACCCTCCGGGGGCTCTTTGAATCTCGCCCTTCGCTCTTTTGATGGCGGAGTAGAGAACATCATGAACCAGGGTGGATTTCCCGCTGCCGCTGACCCCGGTGATGCATGCAAGAATGCCGAGCGGAATGCGAACGTTCAGATGCTTCAGATTGTGTTGGGTGGCATTCACAATCTCGATGCTCTTTTTCTGGCTTTTTCGCCGGACCAAGGAACGGAAATTTTCAGTTCTCCGCTGAGGTAGCGGCTGGTAAGCGATTTGGAGTCCTTGAGCAGGGCCGGGTAGCTTCCCTGAAAAATGACCTCTCCGCCATTTTCTCCCGCCCTCGGCCCCAGATCGATCAGGTAATCCGCGGATCTCATGATTTCCGGATCGTGCTCAACCACGAGGACGGTGTTGCCCAGACTCTTGAGGCTTTGAAGTATTTCGACCAGCTTTTGACTGTCCTTCGGGTGAAGTCCGATGCTCGGCTCGTCGAGGACATACAGCGCGCCGACCAGGGTGGATCCCAGGGAGGTTGCCAGTTGAATCCTCTGCGATTCGCCTCCGGATAGTGAGGAAGAGAGGCGATCCAGCGCGATATAATCCAAACCGACGCGGACCAGCAGATCCAGCCGGTGGCGAATCTCGTCCAGAATTTTTTCCGCGATGGAAGCCTGCTGAGCGGAAAGGCTGAGGCCGGCAAAAAAGCCGGCGGCCTGCGCAATGGTCATTCGGGTTACGTCGGTAATGGACTTCCCGCCAATTCGGACGTCCCGTGCTTCCTGCCTCAACCTGTCTCCATGGCAGGCGAGGCATTTGGCATAACCGCGATACCGGCTGAGGAAGATGCGGACGTGCATCTTGTATTTTTTATGTTCAAGGTATTCGAAAAATCCCATGACGCCGGGGAATCTCCCGCGTCCGTTCATGATTATATTCCGGGCGTTCTCCGTCAGTTCGTTCCAGGGCGTATCGGCCGGGATGCCTTCATTGGCCGCACACTGCAGCATGCGGTTCTGAAGGTTGCGGTACCTCGGCTTTGTCCACGGGTGGATGGCGCCCTCCGATAGGCTCTTTGATTTGTCCGGAATGATCAGGTCGAAATCGATGGTCAGCGTGTTGCCGAAACCCTGGCACTCCGGGCAGGCCCCGAAGGGATTATTGAAGGAAAACAGTCTCGGTTCGGGCTCCTGATAGGATATGTGACAGAGCTGACATTCGAAAGCTTCGCTGAACTTAACCAAAATGCCCGCCGGATGGCGCAGCCAGCGAATATCGGGATGCTCCGTCCTGAGCAGGTGTTCAATTCCATCCGGGGCATTCGTCAACAGGACCAGTTCGATATGCCCCTCGGCATCGCGACTGCAAACCTCGATGGAGTCCACAAGCCTTTTTCGGATATCGCCCTCTACAACCAGGCGATCGACAACGACGTGCGCTTCCTTATTTTTGGCTTTTTTAAGGGCTTCCACCGCCTGGGGCAGGTCCACAATCTCACTGTCGATGAGAAGACGCACATAGCCTTGCTGCTGCAATCCGGGCAGAATGACCGCCAACCGCTCTTCCGGTCCTGTAAAGGATGCTGATTTATGCGAACGCCGGGCCGGAGGCGCTGGCTGCGACGCCGGGCCTTCCAATGCCAGACGCATGCAGAGATATAAGCGTTGCCCCTGGGGCAGAGCCATTATGAAATCCGCGATGCTCTGAGGTGTGTCCTTTTCCACAACCCGCCCGCAACCGTGACAATAGGTAGTGCCGATGCGCGCATACAGCAAACGCAGATAGTCGTTGATCTCCGTGACAGTCCCGACGGTAGACCGGGGATTCCGGGAATAGTTTTTCTGACGGATCGCCAGCGCAGGGCAGATGCCTTCGATGTCCTCAACGTCCGGCCGGTCGATGCGCTCGAGAAACTGCCGCGCATAGGCGGAGAGTGAGGCAATGTACCGTCGCTGCCCTTCGGCATACAGGGTGTCAAAAGCCAGACTGCTTTTTCCGCTGCCCGAAACTCCGGTGACTACGGTCAGGGAGTTCAGGGGTATCTCCACCGTGATGTTCTTCAGGTTGTGGACCCTGGCTCCTCTTACAATGATGGCGTCCTTCTGATCTGCACTCAACGATGGAGTCTCCCGGATATTAGCTGTCAGCTATCAGCTATCAGCTATCAGCTATCAGCTATCAGCTTTCAGCTATCAGTAGCCAGTTTATCATACATCTTTTTATCGAAACGCTGACAGCTGACAGCTGATAGCAGACGGCTACTGTTTGAGGTTGCCGCGATCCTCACGGCAAGGTACTATTTTTTCGCATGATATCAGATAAAGATTTGCGCATTCTTGGAGTTCATCCGCTCTCGGGAGTCCCCGGGGGAGAAGTGCTCATCGAGTGCCGCGGCTTTAAACCCGAATCGTATTCGAAGGTTTTGCTGGGTGATGTGGAAGCCACGATAGCTTCGGCATCCGATGACAAGATCATCATCCGGCTGCCCGATAGCCCGAAGAGCCTTGGATTGACGCTTCAGGTGGACGGTGCGGCGTCTGACGTGTATCCTTTTAACCTCGCTACCCGGCTGGCTATGGATCTGCATCCAGTGGCCAATCCCGTGATTGCTCCCGATGGCACAATTATAACTACCGTCAGCGGCGCCCGGGGGCAGCAGGTGCCGCAGTCTCTGATCCGTCTTACCCGCAGGGGTGATAAGATCCCCTATCAATGTGAAATCACGAATCCGACAGGGCTTGCCTTTTCCAAGGATGGGCAGCTGTATATTTCCAGCCGTCATGACGGCACAGTTCTGCGCTATACGAATTTCGAGCAGCTCGAGGTGTTTGCGGAGGACCTGGGCGTTCCATCCGGCATGGTTTTCGATTCCAAGGGATTCCTGTATGTCGGGGACAGAATGGGCAGGATTTACCGGATCGATCCTTCTGGCAGCAAGGAGGAATTCGCATCTCTCGAGCCCAGCATTTCCGCGTACCATATGGCGATCGATGCGGATGATCGGCTGTATGTGACAGGACCGACTTTTTCGATGCGCGATTGCCTGTTCCGATGTACCAAAAAAGGAACAGCCAAGCCCCTCATCGAAGGATTAGCCAGACCTCAAGGGTTGGCGTTTCTTCCGGACGGCAATCTGCTGATCTCGGCCGGCTACCAAGGGAAGAAGGGGATCTTTCGATATTCACCCAAGAACGGATCCATCCATCATGATATCGCCGCACCCGTAATGGTTGGCCTCGCCGTTGCGGGCCAGGACCTGTTCCTGGCAAGCGGCAACGCGATCTACTGGATGCAGCTTCCCGGAAAAACACCAGTCAATTAAATTACGAATTACGAATTACGAATGACGAATTACGAATGAATGTCGCGGTTGCTTTCTTTCGTAATTCGTAATTCGTAATTCGTAATTCTCCTGGTTTTGCTGCAAATTACCTGTGCGAGGATCCGGGGGCTTTTGTAGACCAGGTTCTGGAGCAAGGCTTTGTAGGAGAGGTTTCCGCTGATGACGCGGTCGAGCATGCCCCGGATCGTTGGGCTGTGCTTTACCGCCTGCAATGACCGTCGGATGAAAGTTTTGCTTAGAACCATGCCGCAATAGAAACGGTCCCGCCAGGCTGCGGCAGTTTCCAGGTCATCCCTGAATTCCGATCGCCACGCGGCTTCATACGTCAGTGGTTCGCCTCTCTGGAAGGATTCTGCAAGAAGCTCGGCCGATCGGAATGCGTAATAGATTCCTTCTGCCGTAATCCCATCGGTAAAGCCGGCGGCATCTCCCAGGAGCGCCCATCCTTTTCCGCAGACAACCTGGTTCATCAGGACATCGCGGCTGAGGCAGGGAATGCATGCGGCATAAAAACTCTTCTCAGATCCCGCATCGGGATAGTGAGTCGCAATATAATGATCCAGTCTTCTCTTTAAATCGGAAGATCGTATTCCCGGCAGATGCCGGCCGATTCCGGTCGACGAGTGATCCACGCACGGGAAAGACCATATGTAGCCTTGAAATCCTATTTCCTGATAGGCAACTCGCATCTCGCCCGGGTGGTACAACTCCGGCAGGCGATAGCCCAGGGCCAGATTAAGATCCGAAGAGGAGAAAGGACTCGTCACGGTGGCGCGCACCTTGCTGGTTGCCCCGTCTGCACCTATCAGATAATCCACCTCATGCGTCCTGCCTGAGGTTTCGATAGACCAGTGCTTGCCGTCGTTTTCAAATTTCCTGGCTCGTTCGGGGAGGAAGTGAACGCCGGTGTGAAGGGCCCATTCCCGCATGAACCGGTCAAGACTCACACGGGGGAAAATGTGAACGGGGTGAGGGAGCGGCAGACTGCTGGAGTAGCCATCGGATGTCGTCAAGTGAATGGTTCTGGCTTCGGTGTAGGGTAAAGACTTTTGATGCAGCCAGGGCATTTTGCGGAGAGCTTTAGCCGTTACGCCTCCGCCGCAGGGTTTGTCCCTTTCTATGCTATCGTCAAACAGCAGGATCTCATGTCCCATGCGCGACAAAAGCACGCCTGCGTAAGATCCTGCAACTCGAGCCCCAATAATTCCGATTCTCATAGTCAACAACAAGAGTCGTTATCGGCTTTCAGCTATCAGCCGTCAGCTTTCAGCTGTCAGCGGGATGTCGGCAATTGAAAATATCCCCTTTTATCGAAACATAATACCAGTCGGCAGCGGGATGTCAGCAATTGAAAATAGCGCCTTTTATCTAAACACAACAAGCCTCGACGCTGCACTATCGGCCGCGGACCGCGTGACCGCTGACCGCTGACATGCTGACAGCTGACAGCTGACTAACGACTGCCCACTTGCATCCCGGGTCGTGCCTCGGTATCTTGCATCCACGCAATAAGGGAGTCGCGCATGGAGGTTGGCGGGAAGTTCGGTTTTGAGATCCTTCACAAAGACGCGCGCACGAACGCCCGGAGAGGCGTGCTGCACACTCCCCATGGCGACATCCAGACCCCGGTATTTATGCCGGTGGGGACTGCGGGTGCCGTAAAGCGATGACCAACGAATCTCTGGAGGCGTTGGATGCCCGTATCATCCTGGCAAATACCTATCATCTGTATTTGCGTCCGGGCCACGAACGGATCGAGAAACTGGGGGGGCTTCACCAATTTATGTCGTGGAACGGCGCGATCCTGACCGACAGCGGAGGATATCAGGTTTTCAGCCACCGGGATCTCCGGAGCATCAATGAGGAGGGGGTTCAGTTCCGGTCGCATATCGACGGCAGCAAAAATCTTTTCACGCCTGAAAAAGTCATTGATATTCAACGCGCTTTGGGTTCGGACATTGCGATGGTCTTTGATGATTGCACCGCATACCCCACCGGGTATGCGGATGCGGAATCTTCCATGGAGCTGTCGATGCGCTGGGCAGCGAAATGCCGCGAGCAGTGGCGCAGGTATGACGATGGGAGCAGAGCCCTTTTTGGAATCATCCAGGGAAGCACGTATCCTGATTTGCGGAAGCGATCGGCGGAGGCGCTTAAGGAACTCGATTTCCCCGGAATGGCGATCGGGGGACTGAGCGTCGGCGAGCCGAAAGATTTGATGTATGAGGTTGTGGAAAGCACTCTGCCACACATGAGTTGGGAAAAACCGCGCTATCTGATGGGAGTGGGGACTCCGGAAGACCTGGTCCGCTGCATTGCGATGGGAGTGGATATGTTCGACTGCGTCCTTCCAACGCGGAATGCCCGGAACGGATGCCTTTTCACGAGCCAGGGGCGGATTCTCATCAAAAACGCCGTATATGCGGAGGACCAGAGCCCTCCCGACCCGGAGTGCTCGTGCCCGACCTGCCGCAGGTATTCGCGCGCCTATTTGAGGCATCTTTTCATGACGGGAGAGCATTTATCCGCAGTCTATAACACGATTCACAACGTGGCCTTTTATCTTGACATGATGCGGAAAATAAGGGAGTCTATCGAACTCGATTTTTCGGGTAACTGGTTGGAGTTTGTAAAGAAAAGGGATGCGTAATATTCCGAGGATCTCCAATATCTGTTGTGCAGGTCCATCCCATAGAATATCGCCATCTGATTACACTGAGGGATAAACAAAGGTGCATATGGAAAATCCCATCCTGATAGTACAGAGTGCCTCTCAAACGAATGCCCTGGTCCAATTCGCCCCGCTCCTCATTGTCGTTGTCATCTTTTACCTCCTTATTTTTATGCCTATGAAAAAACGGCAGAAGAAGGTGGAATCCATGATTGCGGCACTCAAGAACGGCGACAAAGTGATCACTGGTTCGGGGATCTACGGTGTGATAGCCGGTGTCAAGGACAAGACTTTCATTCTTAAGATCTCGGATCAGGTAAAGATTGAGGTGGCAAAGAACGCAGTGTCCGGCCTTCAGGCGCCTGATGAGACTGCCGGATCTTAACGTGCCGTGAACAGCCTGCCTCAAAGCAACAACAGGGATACGGAAGGGGCAGAGGGATAAAGGAAAGGGCGGAGAGAACATTTTCGAGTTCTTGAGTCCTGGATCTACTTAATCCCCGAAAAGCAAGACAAGACCTGTCAATTATGCATTCATGCAATCCTAACAATGCGGCAATGGGTGACTTATGCAGAAGAATTTAAGATGGAAACTCATCTTAATCCTCGCGCTTATGGTGATTTGCGTCTACTTTTTCATCAGCCCCAGGGAGAAGGGAGCCCGCCTGCTTTCCAGGATGAATCTGGGCCTCGATCTCAAAGGCGGGATCCATCTTGTTTTGAAGGTGGTGACGGATGATGCGCTGAATCAAGAGCTTTTTCAGGATGCCGAGCGGATTTCCCAGGAATTGAAATCCAAAAACATTGCTTTTGCCGGCGCCAAAAAAGGGAACGGCTTCTCGGTGGAAATTGCCGGAGTTGACTCCGCCGGAGCCAACGAAGCGCGCACAGTATCTGGAGTCGACATACGACCGGAAATACTACCCTGCAGAGCGCAACCCTGGAGGGGAAGACGAATTTCAGCCTGACTCTGATGGGGACCTACCTGCGCGATGCGCGGGAATCGACCGTGCGGCAGGCGCTGGAAACCATCCGGCGGCGTGTGGATGCCCTGGGAGTGACGGAACCCAGCCTGCAGATATATGGCGAGAGCGGACAGGAAGTCCAGGACCAGATCATCGTCGAGCTTCCCGGAGTCGATGATCCGGATCGGGTGAAAAGCCTGATTGAAAACACGGCACAGCTGGAGCTTCGCCTGGTAAAGAAGGATCAAGCCAATGCCTTTCAGCAGCATTGATTCTGCGGTAGCGGCCAGCGGGGGCAAGATTGCGGAGGGCTATGAAATTCTGCCGTACCGCGAAAACCGAGGCGAACAGAGCCAGCTGGAATATCTGATTGTCAGCAAAATGTCCGTTATTACCGGAAAGGACCTGAAAACAGCGCGCAAGTCCTCCGATTCGAATGGACGGCCCGCAGTCGGTTTCTTTCTGACGGCCGGCGGCTCGAAGCTGTTTGCGCTGGCAACCGAACAGCACGTGGGAGAAAAGCTGGCAATCGTTCTGGATAATGTGGTGAGTTCCGCGCCGGTCATCAACGAGCGCATCGAATCGGAAGGCATCATTCACGGCCAATTCACCGCGCAGCAGGCGGACGATCTGGCGCTGCTGCTGCGTTCGGGTGCGCTTGCCTGCATCGTTGAAAGTCTTGCAGGAGCAGAGCGTAGGGGCTTCGCTGGGGAACGATTCGATCAGATCCGGCATCTATGCTTCCCTGATCGGGTTCGGGCTCGTCGTGATCGGAATGATCATCTATTACAAGCACTCAGGTGTGAACGCGGTCTGGTGCCTTGTTGGCGAATCTTATCGTTCTGCTGGGATTCATGGGAGCGGTGGGAGGCACTTTGACCCTGCCGGGCATCGCGGGCATGATTCTTACGATCGGTATGGCCGTGGATTCCAACATTCTTATCTTCGAGAGAATCCGGGAAGAATTGCGGGACGGGCAAGACTGTTCGGGCTGCGATTGATACAGGCTTCAGCAAAGTGTTCTGGACCATCTTTGATACGCACATTACTACGTTGGTCTCGGCGGCTTTTCTGTTTCAGTTCGGGACCGGGCCGATTCGTGGATTTGCCGTGACGCTCACGGTCGGTCTTATTGCAAATATGTTTACCGCGATTTACGTCTCGCATCGCTTGTTTGAATTGATGCTGGGCAACCGCAAAGTCGAAACGTTGTCGATTTAGGGAACTTTAGGACGCCGAATGGGGTCAAACAATTCGGCGAATCTGGGAAGTCCATCCGAGGGATCGTTTGTGGAACTTTTAAGAAACGTCTCAATCGACTGGATCGGTAAAAAATGGATAGCTGTTCGGCATTTCCTGGCTGTTGGTTGCCGTGGGCGTGGCCGGCTACTTCCTGCGCGGCGGATTAGCGTTGGGCATTGATTTTACCGGTGGAACTATCATTTATCTTAAATTCCAGCAAACGCCGGATTTGGATCGCATCCGCCAGGCTCTGAAATCGGAAACGGCGACTCCGCCGCTGATTCAGAGATACGGGAATCCGTCGGACAATACGGTTCAAGTGCGCGCACAGACAGGCATCGGATCGCGACAGGAAGTAGGATCTGTCCGCAGTGATTTAACGCGCCTGCTGCGCAAGGCGTTCGATCCCGATCATCTCAACAGCAGCCAGGCTGACTTTAACAATGCGGGACTGGATGCGTTGAGTAAGTATTTGCTGGCAGCGGATCCTGATAATTTAAGAGCACAGAACAAAACGACCCAGGAAACCGACGACTACTATAAAAACCTGGCACGAGCGATGTTGGATTACCGCAATAAGGACCGCCAGGGGTTGGTGCCGTCGCTGGATGATCTTAAAATGCAGCCGGCGCAAGCAACGCGGTAATCGGCAGTCTGAAGAAGGATTATTTCGCCGGCCTCTTCGCGATTAAAGGCATGGATAAGCATAGGGGCTGTGGTCGGATCGGACCTGAGGCGCAGAGCACTGCTGGCGGTGGGGCTTTCATTTTTGGGAATGCTGGTATATGTCGGTTTTCGTTTCAAGCCGATCTACGGCGCTGCCGGCGTCCTTGCGCTGATCCATGATGTGGTCATTACGCTGGGATTATTTGCAGCTCACTCAAAAGGAAATATCGCTTACAGTCATCGCCGCGCTGCTGACTCTGGTCGGCTATTCGATGAACGACACGATCGTTATTTTTGACAGGGTCCGGGAAAACCTCAGAACTCATGCGGAAGGAATCCCTGTATCAGGTCCTCAATTTCAGCATAAATCAGACGCTTTCCCGGACCATCATGACATCGGGCATGACCTTTCTGGCTGTCTTTTCCCTCTTTCTTTTCGGTGGAGAAGTGCTGAATGGTTTTTCGTTTGCATTAACCATCGGAATCATTATAGGCACCTATTCTTCCATTGGGCATAGCGTCTCCGATCGTGGAATGGTGGTACCGCGGTACGGAACAGAAATCGAAGCGGAAGCCTGCGTAAACTAGCGGTGTGGCCGTATATATGGATGAAGCTGCCCAAAAATGTTTGAAAATCACGGGAATACGGGCAGAAATGTCTTGACAGTTTTTCTGACGCGATATTAAGATCGGGGCCTTAAAAATGAACGCCGCAGCAAGCTAACTCTCTGCTCCTAAGGCCTACGGATAGTTTGCGAGGGGGATATATGTTTGAAGATTCAGATCAACTGAATAAATCGGATCTAGGCAAGCGACTTCTGACGATGATCATCTCGCTGGTAGTGCACGTTGTGCTGATCGTCTTTGTGGTAATTTTGCCGCTTGTGTTTTTTAATGTCTTGCCGGAGAGCGAACTCCTTACGTTTTTGATTGCGCCGCCGCCGCCGCCGCCACCACCGCCACCACCACCGCCGCCGCCAAGCAATGTCAAGGCCGTACCCAAAGCTGCCGTGGTTGATCCAAACCAGTTCGTGGCGCCGACCGAGATACCGAAGGAAATTCCACCGCCGGTGGATGATGCCCCGGTAATCGGTATGAGCAATATCGTCGGCGGAATTGCCGGAGGAGTTTCCGGAGGGACAGCGGGAGGAGTTCCGGGTGGAGTCGTTGGAGGCCTGCTGTCGGGTGTCGCTCCGGTAGCGCCGCCGCCACCGCCAAAACCGGTGAAAAGAGACCCGATCCGGGTGGGCGGCAATGTTCAGGAATCCAAACTTATCAGAAGAGTGGAGCCGGCATACCCTGAATTGGCAAAGCGTGCCCGCGTTCAGGGAAAAGTCGTTCTCGTAGTAACGGTCGATGAAGAAGGCAATGTTACTGATATCCGCGTTACGAGCGGTCATCCCCTGTTGGATGAAGCGGCCCTCAGCGCTGTAAAGCAATGGAAATACTCGCCGACTTTGTTAAATGGAGAGCCGGTACCGGTGATCGCAAACGTAACTGTATTTTTCAACTTGAAATAGTTTTGCAAATATCAATCGGAGGTTAGAAACTCGATGGGACAAATCAATCTTTGGGAAATGTTTACTTCAATGGGATGGGTTGCAAAGGCAGTTGTCCTACTCCTATTCATCCTATCAGCCTACTCAATCGGCGTCATGATTGAAAGATGGCTTATCTATCGACAGGCTCGCAAGCAGTCCAGACTTTTTACGCCTGCTGTAGCCGAATGCTTGAGGGAAGGAAAAATCGACGAAGCAATCGCATTGGGCGAACAGTACAACAAGAGCCATCTGGCAAAAGTCCTTGTGTCCGGCTTGCATGAACTTCAGGCGCACTCAAAGAGCAAGGAAATTCCTGGAGAGAGCATCGAGGCTTCCAGGAGAGCGCTGGAAAGAGCTACCGCAATCGCCATTGAAGACCTCAAGAGAGGCCTTGGCGCACTTGCCACAATCGGTTCCACGGCTCCTTTCGTAGGACTGTTCGGAACGACCGTCGGTATCATCAACGCGTTCATGGGGATGAAGACCGAAGAAACAGCCGGTATCGCAGCTGTCGCCGGTGGTATCGCCGAAGCGTTGATCACGACAGCCATGGGGTTGTTCGTGGCCGTTCCGGCCGTGTGGGCGTTCAACGCATTCACCAACAGAGTCGAGACTTTCACGGTTGAGATGGACAATTCTTCTTCGGAACTGATCGATTTCTTCTTGACCAAGAGACGGGGAGAGACGCGTGGCTAAAAGAGGGTTGGGGCGAAGCGGCGTCGTTGCGGAAATCAACGTTACGCCGATGGCCGATGTTATGCTGGTGCTGTTGATCATCTTCATGATCACGACACCCCTCCTTCAAAGCGGTATCACTGTGAACCTTCCGAAGGCGAAGAATCCTCTGGATGCGCCGGATGCCGATAGCAAGGAAGCTGTTGTCCTTGCCGTGAACCGGGAAGGAAAGCTTTATCTGGCCAAGAAGCAGATTGGTGAGGAAGATCTGTACGATTTTCTTCAACAGAAATTTTCCGGTGGAGAAATCAACCGGACCATTTATCTGAAAGCGGATACCGCGTTGTCTTACGGACGAGTAGTGCAGATAGTAAATGGCTGCCGCAGATCCGGAGTCGAACGCATCGGCCTGATGGCTGAAAAAGAAAGAGAATAGATGGTAGTCACCTCTGAACCATTCAGGGGTGACTGCATAGGGAGCAGCAGTTCAACACTCCAGTGCTCTGCTGCGTGCATGTGCGGAATCAGGATTTCGGAGCTGGTCTTCGGCTAGTCTGAGGAAAAGCTCCGGTCCGGCGGACGATACAGAATGTCGGTTTCGGACAGTGGTTCCGGCCGGTTTCGGGATGCCCGCAGAGCAGGGGAGTTTGATGGAAGCCCCGCCCTAGCTGCAGTACGAACGAAAGGGATCTATTATGTCAATGAATGTAGGCGGTAAAAAGGGTGCCATGGCAAATATCAATATCACCCCGTATATTGATATTCTCCTGGTGCTCCTCATTATTTTTATGGTTATCACGCCCATTAAGCAGATGGACTTGGATGTTAAAGATTCCCCAGACCTCCGATAGCAAGGTTGACGCCGCTCCTGATCCGAGCGTTATCGTTGTCTCCGTAGGTGAGGCGGCACAAATCGCCGTCAATCAGGAGCCGACAACTATCAATGATTTGGGAGCCAAGCTTCAGGATATTTACAGCAAGCGAGCGAACAAAAACATGTTCGTGAGCGCCAGTGCTAAGCTGCCTTACGGCGATGTAGTAAAAGTTATCGATATCGCCAAGGGTGCCGGGGTTCAGGAGATACGGTCTGCTGACGGAAGAGATTCACTAGAGTTTTCGATTTGCACTTAGTTTAACTTATAGTTTGGAGGCCACAATGAGGCTCAATAGCAAGTGGCTAGCCGTCCTGCTTGTGCTGACAGTCATTCCTCTTACCGGATGTAATTTTATAAGTAAATTACAGGCCCGGGACAAACTGAATAAGGGAGTGAAGGCATTTACCGAGATGAAGTACGATGCGGCCGCTCAATATTTTGAAAAGACGCTCGAACTGGATCCGGATTTCGAAACTGCGCGCATGTATCTCGCAACAGCCTATACGTCTCAATTCGTTCCCGGTTCATCCGATCCCAAAAGCGAATTGATGGCGCAAAAGGGCATTGAGACTTTTAAGCAGGTTGTCGAGAGAAGCAAAGATACGACTAGCTCCACCTACACAAATGCAATGCTCAGCATTGCCAGCCTGTATTATCAGCTGAAAAAGTATGATGATTCTAAAGAATGGTGCAACAAGATTCTGAAAACCAATCCCCAGAATGCGGAAGCATATTACCGCATCGCTGTGATTGATTTTGATGACGTTTTTGAAAAAACCGGAATCCAGGGTGAAAATGTCGAATTTATGAGCCCGGAAGAAAGAGCGAAGGCACTCCAGGACATCGAGGAAGGACTGACCAGCCTGAACAAGGCTCTTGAAATCCGTCCCACGTACTTCGATGCCATGGAGTATCAGAACCTGCTCTGGAGAGAAAAAGCCAAATTCGAGAAGGATGCGGCTGCCAAGGCAGAGCTCATTCGACAGGCAGATTTGGTATCGCAGAAGGCTTTAGCTCTTCGTTTAAAGGCTCAGGAAGAAGCAGCCAAAGCGCCGAAAAAACTAGGTACCATAGGCGGGAAAAAATAGCCGCCTGGAGTTGCTTTGAAGTTGAGCTCAATGTGCAGCCTTTATCTAGACAGCGGTGGTCTGCGGAAACTGTTGATTTTTTTGGGGGGCGGATTTTTCCTGCCCCTTTTTTTATTTTTTTATCTGTCGATTTCAAGATATAGGCCTGCATCTTACAATGTGATACGGAGAACGCACAATTGAATCCTCGGGGCCTGAACCGTTCTTTCGCATCGGTTCCTCGTATTTTATAATGAATAGAGAGTACGTATAAATCCATGATACGCTATGAAGACCTTGCAGAGAAGTTTAGCCGCTATCATCCGGATGCCTCCACCGAATTGATTCAGCGGGGTTATGTCGCCTCCGCCAAATACCACAAAGGGCAGCTGCGGATGAACGGAGAGCCCTATCTGACACATCCGCTGGAAGTTGCCAATATCCTTGCAGAACTCAAGCTGGACGTTGTGACGGTGACCGCAGGGCTTCTACACGACGTGCTGGAAGACACCCTGATGACCCCGGAAGAGCTCAGGAAGCAGTTTGGGGACGAAGTCTACCAGTTGGTCGATGGCGTCACCAAAATTGCGCAGGTCTATCTGACGTCGCGGCAACAGAAACAGGCGGAAAATTTCCGCAAGATGCTGATGGCGATGGTCAGCGATATCCGCGTACTGTTCGTCAAATTGGCGGATCGCCTGCACAATATGCGAACGCTGCAGTATCTGCCTCCGGATCGCCGCGAACGGATCTCCCTGGAAACGCTCGAAATTTACGCTCCCCTGGCGCACCGATTGGGTATGGCGAAAATCCGCGGCGAACTCGAGGATCTCGCCTTCAGCTTCCTCGATCCCGCGTCGTACCAGAATACCGTTTCCCTGATTGAAACGCGCCGGACGGTGAACCAGGATTTTGTCGACGAGGCCGTACGCATCATCACCAAGGAATTGGAGGAGCATAAGATTCCAGCCCGCCTGGAAAGCCGCACCAAACGCATCTACGGCGTCTACACCAAGATGAAGCGGCAGAAGATCGGCATCGACGAAGTGTTCGACCTGGTTGCCATCCGGGTCATCACCGACAGCGTGCGCAATTGCTATACGATTCTGGGAATTCTGCATAACCTGTGGAAGCCTGTGCCCGGCCGCATCAAGGATTATATCGCAATCCCGCGCCCCAACCTCTATCAGTCCCTGCATACATCGGTAATGGGCCGGAACGGCCAGCCGTTCGAAATTCAGATACGCACCCAGGAAATGCATCGGCTTGCGGAAGAGGGAATCGCCGCACACTGGAAGTACAAGGAAGGAAAGCTCGGGGCCGTTGAAGGGGAAGAGCAATTCCGCTGGCTGCGGCAACTGATCGAAGCGCAAAGCGATATCAGTGATCCCAGGGAATTTTTAAGCAATCTCAAAGTCGATCTATATCCCGATGAGGTGTACTGCTTTACCCCTAAAGGGGAAGTCATTACGCTTCCGCGTGATGCTACCCCGGTGGATTTCGCGTATGCCATCCACACGGAAGTGGGCCATCACTGCGCGGCGGCTAAAGTAAATTCCCGGATCGTTCCGCTAAAATACAAACTTAAAAACGGCGAAATTGTCGAGGTCGTCACATCCAAAGACGCTTCCCCCAGCCGCGACTGGCTGTCTCTCGTCCGCACCGCACGCGCCCGGAGCAAGATCAATCATTGGATCAATCAGCGCGAACGAGAGGACTCCTCGGAGCTGGGCCGGAAGCTAATGGAAAAGGAAGCGCGCAAGTTCAAAACCACCTGGAAAAAAGTGCTGCTCATGAACGGGCTTCCGGCTGTCCTGTCCGAGTTAGGGCTGCAAAAAGCGGAGGATGTATACCCGGCGGTCGGCTTCGGCAAGGTTTCATCCCGGCAAATTCTATCCGCGCTGTTCCCCGACCTTGCTCCGCCATCGGGGGCAAAAACCAAGCCCTCGGCAATTCCGTCTGTTGTGAGAAAGGTCCTGGGGCAGACGGTTTCCGCCATCACCGTCCAGGGACAGGATGGCTTGCTTGTATACCGGGCGAAGTGCTGCAATCCCATACGGGGAGACGAGATTGTCGGTTATATTACCCGGGGGAAAGGAATTTCGGTGCATACTGTTTCGTGTCCCAACTTCCCCAATTTCCTGGGATCGGATCGCATGACCGAAGTGGAATGGGTAAACGTTCCCAATGAAGAGCTATTCGGCGTCCAGTTGGCAATTGCGGTGGAGGACCGGCAGGGAATTCTTGCGGATATCGCATCTGCAATCTCCAACCTGAAAACCAATATTCGCGAATCCCGCTCAAAGAGCGATAGCCAATCCGGCAAGGGCATCGTAGAGATCACCGTCGATATTTCCGACGTCAAGCACCTTCAGAAAGTCATTCATGGTTTGAAAGCTATCCGGGGCATCCAGGACGTCGAACGCGTCAGTCAAATACCATAAATTCCGATTCCGATTCCTGATTCCTGATTCCTGAATTGAAAACAGGTTGCGGATGTCCAACTTTCGAATCAAGATTCAGGAATCAGGAATCTGGAATCAGGAATCGGAGAAACCATGCGAGAAATTATTGAAACATCCGCTGCGCCCAGTCCTATCGGTCCGTATTCTCAGGCAGTTCGCGGCAACGGATTTATCTTTGTTTCGGGTCAAATCCCCTTGCGTCCGGATACTGGAATGGTGGCGGGAAGCGACATTGAGTCCCAGGCGCGCCAGGTGATGCAGAACCTTGATGCAATACTTAAAGCTGCAGGATCCGGGCTGGACAAGGTTGTCAAAACGACGGTATTTCTCTCAAACCTTGACGATTTTTCCGGATTTAATCGGATATATGAAGAATATTTCAGAGAGGCAAAGCCGGCCCGTGCCACAGTTCAGGTAGCACGCCTGCCCAAGGAAGTGTTGCTGGAGATCGAGGCGATTGCGCTTGCTTAAATCGCCTTCTGGATCTTGCCAGACCTCAGACAACGCGTACATACGCGGACTCTCTTGACGGAGCCATTCTCGATTATCCGCACGCTCTGCAGATTCGGATAAAACTTGCGAGAATTGATGTTATGGGCGTGTGAAACCGTATGGCCGAAAATCGGACTTTTTGCACAAACGTGACACTGCATCGGCATTTGATTTACTCCCGTTAAAGCGGCGAATATTATCAACTGGCAGCCGCCGAGTCAATAGGCAACCGCGGCCAATCGTGGCCATTGGCTGCCAGTAGGATTAAAGGATTAGAGGATTCAAGGATTAAAGGATTAAAGGGGTAAAGGGGTAAAGGGTAAAAGAAGTGATGCTGATTCTTTCATGTCGGTGATTCTCTTCATCCGCCAACTTGTCTTTCGCATCAACTTCTTTTACCCTTTACCCCTTTACCCCTTTAATCCTTTAATCCTTGAATCCTTTACCCCTCGACTGCCGACTGCCGACTAGATTAAATCCTCGCCTCCGTCCACCCGTATGACGTTGCCGGTTGACCATGTCGATTCGCAAAGGCTAAGGGCGACAATCAGTTCCGCAACATCTTCAGGGGTGGTCAGGCGTTTGCCCGGGTTGGATTCCAGCGCCAGGGAAAACATCGTGTCGCTGCCGGGGATCCTTCGGGCCGCAGGGGTATCGGTCACGCCGGCCTGCAAGGCATTTACAGATATACCGGAGGGTGCGAGCTCAACGGCCAATTGCCGGACGTGGGATTCCAGAGCGGCCTTGGCTGCGGAGACGGCGCCGTACGCCGGCCAGACGCGATGGCCCCCGGCACTGGTCATGGCGAAAACCTTCGCTCCCTGCCGCAACAGTCCTGCCGCAAACAGTTCCTGCGTCCAGTATACGAAGCTGTGCGCCATAACATCCAGCGTCATATTCATGTCGGCAGCCTTGATCGAGGCGGAGGTCCCTTCAGCTATGTAAGGCTTCAGAGTGCCAAAGGCAAGGGAGTGAAGCATGGTACGGATGCCGCCGCAGTCGGGATTGTCTTCGGCGATTTTATGGACTGCCTGAATCACTTCTCTGCGCCGCTCCGGGTCCGCGGCGTTCACGTTGAAAAACATCGCCTGCCGCCCCATCTCGCCGATAGCGGCGGCAACGCGATCCGCATTGGCGGCCGTGGCCTTGCGATCCAGGTGCACTCCAACAATGTTGAATCCCTGGCGCGCCAGCGCCAGACCGCATGCGGCGCCGAATCCGCTCGATGCCCCCAATATCAAAGCCCATTTTGGTTTTGTTGCGTCAACCACCGCGAACCTCCCGGTTTTTAGAGTACCAGCGTACTATGATAAGTCATCGAAATCGGGATCGGTACCGGAATCGCAGGTTTTTCCAAATCCATTTCAGCGGAATGCTGATTCCGATCCCTGACACCGTCCTACTCGTGGTAGGATAATCGGGTTCATCACAGGGCAAAAGATCAAAGCGGGACGAAAAAAGCGTTGCTCAATATCTCGTCTCGCGATTAGATACATAGAAGGAAACGCAGAAGTTTACTTCATTGCAGGAAGGGAAATCGCGATGGCAGACGATCGAGGCAATAAAAACAAAGCGATCGATATAGCTCTGACGCAAATAGAAAAGCAGTTCGGAAAAGGTTCCATTATGCGCCTGGGGGATCGCGTCGACACGGCCGGTGTTCAATCCATCTCTACGGGATGCATTTCGTTTGACGTTGCGCTGGGAGTCGGCGGTTTTCCCAAAGGACGTGTGGTAGAGATCTACGGACCGGAATCCGGCGGTAAGACAACCATCGCGTTGCACGCAATTGCCCAGGCTCAGAAGGCCGGCGGGTCCGCCGCGTTCATTGACGCCGAGCACGCCATGGATGCGGCTTATGCCAAAATGCTGGGTGTGAACACCGACGAATTACTCGTGTCGCAGCCCGACAATGGGGAGCAGGCGCTGGAAATCGCCGAAGTCCTCGTGCGAAGCGGCGCAATCGATATCCTCGTTGTTGATTCCGTCGCTGCCCTGGTTCCCAGGGCGGAACTGGAAGGGGAGATGGGCGATTCGCTTCCCGGCCTGCAAGCGCGCCTGATGTCGCAGGCACTGCGCAAGCTGACCGCCATCGTGTCCAAGTCCAATACCTGCATGATTTTCATCAACCAGCTGCGCGAGAAGATCGGAGTCATGTTCGGCAACCCCGAAACGACTACCGGAGGAAAAGCCCTGAAGTTCTATTCCTCTATCCGAGTCGATATTCGTCGGATTGGCTCCATAAAAGACGGGGATCTGGTGATCGGGAGCAGGACGCGTGTCAAGATCGTTAAAAATAAGATGGCGCCTCCTTTCCGGGAAGCCGAATTCGACATTATGTACAACCAGGGCATTTCCTATGAAGGCGACCTTATCGATCAAGCCGTGGACAAAAAGCTTGTGGATAAGAGCGGCGCCTGGTTCTCATACAAGGGGGAAAGGTTGGGGCAGGGGAGGGATAACGCCAAGCAGTTCATACGCGAGCACCCCGAAATTGCCGAAACGCTGGACACCAAATTGAGGGAAATGCTGGGTCTCGCCAAACCTGCGACAATTGCGGCCGACAAAGGCAAAACCGGATAGGCCCAACCCGCATTTCTCACGGGCTTTCTACCGCCTCGCGACGAACCCCCCTGAGAAATGCGGGCTAGCGTTGATTCGCATCCTGCTGTTTTCTTTCTCTGCAAACTGGCATACTACTGTTGTACCGGAGTCGGACAGGCAATCGCGGCCTCGTTAAGAGGTCGAGGAAAGTCCGAACTCCACAGGGCAGTGTGCCTCGTAACGCGAGGGAGGGGCGACCCTACGGAAAGTGCCACAGAAAATACACCGCCTCGCATCGCGAGGTAAGGGTGAAAAGGTGCGGTAAGAGCGCACCGCGTCACTGGTAACAGGGACGGCAGGGTAAACCCCACACGGAGCAAGGTCAAATAGAAAAGCACTCCCGAAAGGGATAAGGGCGGCCCGTCCGATGCTTTTGGGTAGACTGCTAGATCCCTGGAGTGATCCAGGGACCAGATGAATGATTGCCATCTCTGCTCTGCAGGGAAACAGGATTCGGCTTATGGCCGGCTCCGGTGCTGTTTCTAAAAAGCTCTGCCACGGATTATACGGATTTCACAAAAGGATTTCTTAAGTGAAATCAGTGATAATCCGTGGCTAATTCTGCACTGATTTCAATTTGCCGACCACTTTGCCCAGGCTTACTTTGACCTCGAACTGAAGAGGGGTTTTCCGTTGATCCGCAGAGAGCCAGATTCTGAACTGGCCTCCTTCCTTGAAGAGACCGCCCATCAATGCCACGGTTCGGATATTCCATGCCGCCGATTTCCCCATCGGAGTTTCGACACTTTCCTGCTTTTCAACCTGTGTCCTTATTTCCTTGATCCTGTCATCATAGCCGATTACAAAGGTCTGCTCGTGCTTCGGCCGGAGGTCGGACCGGCGCAGGAAATATATCGCGGAAAACGGATCCTGAACACATGAAGGAATATTGTTTTTAACTTCGTCTCTTTTGAGCCTGGGCGGATCGACCGACTCATCCATTTCGCGGATATGAAGCTGGCCGGCAGCGCGCAGGTATTCGACATCCATCTTACGCTTACGCTTGCCCTCCCACGTTCTTTTCGAAGCGTTCAAGGAGCAGAACGTCTCCGGCTCTGTGATGAAGGCGTACTCATCGTCTATCTTAACCCCGGACATCTTTAAGAGCGTTCCGCTGGAATGCGCATGGAATAGGATCTTCCATGCCTTTTGGCCTTTGTATTCTGTTTCGCCGGCCAATTGAAGATCGATCTCGCCGGCTTCCATGGAGGGGAGAAAAAACAAATACCATGGTGGGTCCCATTTCACGACGTAAACGAGCCGTTCCCCGAGGGAATAGGGGGTGGCCGACGAAGCCGGAACCGGCTCCTCTGGGCGCGCCTGCTGTGGACTCATGCCCGCCTGCGCAATTGCGAGTAGGCATAAACCCAGGATCCACCGTTTAGGCGAGCGCATCGGTAGAACTCCCTGCCTTGGCAAGACGCCGGACAACGGCATCAAAAACCTCATCCACGGAGATGTCCATGCATTCATTTTTAGTGGCGCAGGATCTTCCGTAACAGAAGCTGCACGGCAGCGTGTGTGTCACAACCTCATCTTCGCTTCGCCACGGTCCGTTTCTGACCGGGGATGTGGGTCCGAAAATTCCGACGACCGGCGCGCCCAGCGCGCAAGCCAGATGAAACGGTCCCGTATCCCCGCCGATAATAAGATGAGCTTTCCGGTATAAAGGGATCAGTTGCAGAAACGAAATAGGGAAATGACGGGGTTGCACGCCACCGCAATCGCTGCAATGATCCGCAATGGCTTGATAATACGTTTCTTCGCCCGGGCCCGTCGTCAAAACCACCGGCAGGCCCAATTCAATAGCTATCTTCTTTGTCAGGTCTCCATATTTTTGCAGGCTCCACCTTTTAGTGGGCCAGCCGCCGCCGGGATTGATCACGATGTAGTCCGTCAACTGTTCCTTCCGCAACATCGATTCCACGAGCCGGGAGTCGTCTTCGGGGACACAAAACTCGAGCGGAGCGGAAACGGGAACCGCCCCGGTCAACCCGGCCAGCATCCGGTTTAACTGCAAGACATGAAATTGTCCCTGAGGTTTTGGCTGCGTTCGGTTGTAGAACCAGTGCGCCGGGTACTCCCGGACCAGACCGCGTGAAAACCCAAGCCGTGTGCGCGCTCCGCTGAGAAAGCTTAGCGCCGCCGTTTTAAGCAGCCCCTGAAAATCGATGGCAAAATCATAGTGCCGGCTTCTCAAATCCCGTATCAGCGACGGCAGCGGGTAATCTCCATACGCCTTGCTGCCGAGCGTACGAATCGCATCGATGCCGCGCACGGCCGATAGAAGGGACTTGTGTTTTTCAGACACCAGCCAGTCGATTTTCGAGTTCGGAAACGATGCCCGCAAATCCGCAAATGCAGGCAGCGCATGCAGGATGTCCCCAAGAGAACTGAGGCGGATAATCAGAATTCCGGGAGAAGGGCTCATGAATCGAATTTTGATAAAATGGTTTGTATCAGATCCCGCGTGGCATGGTCTTTGGGATCCCCGGCAATGGCCACCTGTCCGCCGTACGATAGCACGGTATTCCTTTCCGGTATGCTTTCTTCGGTATAGTCGGTACCTTTGGCGTGAATGTCGGGCTGAAGCTCCCGCAATAGGCCATCCACCGTCAGCGCATCAAACAGGAGCACATAATCCACGCATTCGAGAGCGGCGAGGATCTCCGCGCGCTCGGCTTCCGGCTGGAGCGGGCGTCCTTTGCCTTTGAGCGCAGACACGCTGGCGTCGCTGTTAAGCCCCAGTATCAAAATATCTCCCAGCGCCCGGGCTTGCTGTAAATATCGGATATGACCGACGTGGAGAAGGTCAAAACAGCCGTTGGCAAATACAATTTTCTGTCCTGCGGCGCGCGGCGCTTCTATGGATTTTTTGATCTCAGCCAGGGATTTTATTTTATCCGGCGGATGGATGGGCATATGTAAGATTCCTGATTCCGAGATTCCGGATTCCAGATTATGGTTCTTTTTGAATGGCAGCGCGCAGTTCGTCACGCGTGACCGTTGCCGTGCCCCGTTTCATCACTACAATCCCGCCCCCATAATTGGCAAGGCGAGCTGCATGTCCGGGAGCAGCGCCACACGCCAGAGCCAGCGAGAATAGGGCAATCACCGTGTCCCCGGCTCCGGTAACGTCCGCAATTTCATCCGTGCCGTATATGGGGATATGCAACGGTGCTTTGTCCCTTTCAAAAAGCGTCATGCCGAACCGGCCCTGGGTCACCAGCAGCGACTGCAGCCGCTGATCCTCCAGCACGCGCTGTCCGACCTGCTGCAGCAATTTTGTATCGTTGCCGATCGAGATCCCCACGGCAGCTTCGAGTTCCGTGATGTTGGGAGTAATCGACGTGACATCGGAAAACTCAGACATGCGGAATCTTGAGTCCACAACGAGCGGGATGTTTTTTTCTTTGGCGGCGCGTACCAGGCGTGCAAGCAGAGACGGCACAATATTTCCGTAGCCGTAATCGCTCAGAATGATCGCGTCCGCCGCTTGAATGCTTTGGGTCAAGGCTTTCCACGGAATCCTGAGGTGCGATCCGGGGTTGTGCATGCGGTCCACGCGGACGATCTGCTGCGGCGCCGAATGCGGAGCTCCGGCAAGGATCCGCGTCTTCACGGGAGTCCCGAACGACCGGATTCTGCGGACGGTTTTGACGTCGGCTCCTTTGCTGCGGAGAGCTGCGATCAGGTCGCGCCCGGGTTCGTCCCGGCCCACGGCGCCGGCAATTGCCACAGCGCAACCCAGGTCCAGCAGATTATTGGCGGCGTTCGCCGCGCCCCCCGGCAAGCGAACCGGATCTCGATACTCCAGCACCAGCACCGGGGCTTCCCTCGAAACCCTGGCGATGCGTCCGTAGAGAAACTCGTCGGAAATGAGATCCCCGACGACGAGGATGTTCCGGCTCGAGAATTGGTTCAAAAGCTTCAAAAGATGTTTGCGCATTTTCGGTGCCTATATTTAACAAAGATCGCCACGAAAAACAATTTGCAAAACAATGTGCGAATTGCCGGAAAAAATTCTGCCGCGCGATTGCTGTTTTCCGTGACCATTGTCACATCTCAAGCCCCGCCAAGGGAGTACTATCCTGGCGACTGAACAAACGTCCGGGGCCGGACGGCATTTTGGAAGCCCTGATATCGGGGGATGACGGGCTGATGGCCGTCCGGCCGCTATCCGGATTTTTCAGCTTTTTCCATGCCGCCTGTTTGCCTGCCGCCCAGCCGTCCCTCCACATAGCGCAACAGCATTGATTCAAAAGCCTGTGCGTTCGACATACGGGTTGACTGTTGCGAAACCATTACAGGGAAATCCGGAGATTGCAAAATCTTAACCGCATCCTTTTCCGTCGTGATAATCGCTTCCGCGTGCTTACTGCGCGCATCTTCGGCGCAGGCTTTCCAATCTGTCGGCGCGGGCCAATAGTGGTCGGGGAAAAATTTTGCCCCGCGAACGTCAATCCCGAGGCGCTGCACATCCTGTTCGAAGCGTTGCGGGTTGCCGAGCGCAGCTACGAGATATGCGGAATGCGGCCGCGGGGCCTCGACACTGAAATCCATCGCATCCCACGCGGCAAGGTGAACCAGAGACACTATGGTTTGGCTGCAGAAAAAAAACGATGCTTCTGGGTGGCGGCGCGCAATCTCTTCCATAAAAGGATCCCCGGCGTCTTCATCCCGGGCGCCGTTCAGCACAATAGCATGGCATCGATGTAATCCTGATAGCGGTTCGCGCAGCGTCCCTCGCGGGAATACGCGATTGGATTGCAGCGCCTGGCTTCGGTCGAGGATCACTATATCCAGGTCCCGATAAAGCCCGCGATGCTGAAAACCGTCGTCCAGGATAAAAATCGCTTGCCGCAGCTTTTGGGAAATTAGGCTGCCGGCCCGGAAACGATTTTTGGAAATGCCCATCCATGCAGACGAGAGGTAGCGGCGCATCACCGCCGGCTCGTCGCCCAGGATTCTGGCCGCAGAGGGAACGCCTTCATTCGGTGCGAGGATGCGAGTCTTATTGGGTTGGGTTCTTCTATACCCCCGGGTCAAAATCGCCGGCTGGAACCCCCTCTGTATGAGCACTTGCGCAATGTAGAGGACCAACGGAGTTTTCCCGGTGCCCCCCAGGGTGATATTTCCAACGCTCAGGACCGGGCCAGGCAGATAGCGCCGCGGCAGCAGGCCTGCGTTATACAACCCATTGCGCGCGCGGACCAGGGATTCATACAGCAGGCCGGGAACGCAAAGCATCGGTGCAAGTGCCGGAGGAATCCTCTGCATAGGCAGCCAGATTAGCACAAAATCCTTCTATTTCGGAGTGCGGCAGCTTGCTGCCGCTTTTCAATGTCCCCAGTTGCCAGTTTTGAGTTCCCAGTTGTCCGGCAATCTTTAGCTGGGAACTGGAAACTCTGAACTCGGAACTCAAAAGCGGCAGCGAACAGCCGCACATCTCCGAAAGCGCCCTCCGGGCGCGCGGGAAAATACGGACGGAGGCAGTAATTATTGCTTGTATAATTAATCTATGTTATGCATAATTATGCGTTCGAGCCGTCTATGATTTCAAAGAAAGCCAGGCAGGGCAGAATATTGGAATTAATCCGCAGTCACTCGATCCGGAGCCAGGAAGATCTCCTGGCGCTTCTGGAAAAAGAAGGGATCTGTGTGACCCAGGCCACGCTGTCACGGGACATTCGGGATCTGGGCCTGGTGAAGGTGCGCGGCAGCTACCAGATCTCCGGCGAAGTGTTTTCCAGCCCGCCGGATGAAGTTCTCCGCCGCGCATTTGCGCAGTATGTGCTGCGAACGGGTGTTTCGGACAACATTGTCATGATCCGGACGTCCCCTGGCAACGCGCATTCGGTCGCCGTGGTGATCGATGCCGCGCAATGGCCCGAGGTTCTGGGTACGGTGGCCGGGGATGACACCGTTTTCGTTCTTTTGCGCAAAAGCAGCATGGGAAAGCATTTGCTGGAAAGAATTCAGGAGTTTTCGGAATGAAGTTCAAAGTTGGAATTGTCGGCGTCAGTGGATATGCCGGATTGGAATTGATCAAGCTTATCGCTTCGCACCCTGCCATGGAATTTGCCGCGGCCATGGATGCGGCGGAGGTCGGCGAAAAGCCGCTGGCGGACATCCACCCTCGCCTGCGCGGCATCAGCGGCCTGGTGACTTTTCCCCCGGAACCGTCCCGTATCAGGGGCCTCGAGCTGGATACGGTATTTTTGTGTACGCCGGACAAAGCCTCATACGATCTGGTCCCGAAAATGTTGTCGCTGGGGATTCGTGTTATCGATTTTAGCGGCGCGTTTCGTCTGAAGGATGTGGAAAGCTACTCCTCCTGGTATGGATTCCAGCATGCGAGTCCTGAGCTTCTGCGGGAGGCCGTGTACGGTCTTCCCGAATGGAATGCCAAGGCGATCGCATCGGCGCGGCTGATCGCCAATCCGGGCTGCTATCCGACATCTGTAGCGCTGGCATTGCTACCGCTGATCCGCGCGGGAATGCTGGAAATCGGCTCTCATATTATCAGCGATTCCAAGTCGGGGGTGACGGGCGCCGGGCGTGGGGTGAAACCGGAGATTATGTTTTCCGAAGTTGCGGAAAGTTTTCGCCCTTACAATCCCATTATGCACAGGCACGCGCCTGAAATGTGTCAGGAACTAGGCTGGGACCTGAATAACTTCACATTTGTGCCCCATCTGCTGCCGGTCAACCGGGGAATTCTTTCCTCGATCTACGTCTGCTTCCATCAGCCGGTCAGCCCGGCTGAGCTTGAGGCGGAATATAGCCGGAGGTATTCCGGCCGCCCATTTGTAAGAATTCTGGGTGGGTTGCGTCTGCCCGAATTGCGCGCGGTCCAACATACAAATTTTTGTGATATCGGCTTCCGCTTGACAGACAAAGGGCGCCGTGGCGTGATTTTTTCTGCTATCGATAACTTGGGGAAAGGGGCTTCCAGCCAGGCGGTCCAGAATTTCAACTTGATGCACGGCCTTCCAGAGCATGCAGGCTTGCTGTGAGGAGAAGAGATTGAGAATCACCATAAAGCTTGGCGGGAGCATTCTGGAAGAGACGGGAATTCGCCAGAAGCTGCTGGAGCAGATATCTCACATGGCGGCCCGGGGGTACGAAATCATCCTGGTGCACGGTGGGGGGAAAAGCCTGAACCGGCGGTTGTCTCAAATGCAGATGACTTCCCGCTTCATCGAGGGCTTGCGTGTGACCGACGCGGAGACGCTTGAAGTCGCGGTCATGGTGCTCGCGGGTGAAGTGAATAAAAAAATTGTGGCGGAAATGAGCCGCCTGGGAACCAAGGCTCTTGGGATTTGCGGGGCTGATGCCGGTGCGGTCCGCTGCGTCCGCCTCTCGGAGCTTCCAGGAAATCCGGAGGGGATCGGGTTTGTTGGGAAGCCGACCGAGGTGAACCGGTCCTTTTTTGAACTCGTTCTGGGATCGGGCATGGTGCCGGTCGTTTCCAGCATCGCTTTAGGGCCGGATTCGCGACTCTACAACGTGAACGCAGATCAGATGGCGTCTGCCTGCGCTTCCGGCACTGGCTGCGATTCGCTGATTTATCTGACGGATGTTCCCGGGGTGCGGGATGAAAACGGCGCCGTTCTGCCCACTATGGGAAAGGCCGAGATCCTCAGCCTGCGCGCGCGCGGAATACTTTCCGGCGGCATGCTTCCCAAAACATCTTCCTGTCTGGAAGCTGTCGAAGCAGGCGTCGCCTCCGTCTATATTCTGCCCGGCGCCAGCCCGGATATTCTGGCCAATTTTTCAGAAGGAAGAGAGGGAACGAAAATTCATGGAAACTCCTGACTATCAACTCACTCCGGAAGAGATTCAGTCTCTGGAAGAAAAATACCTCTTTCCCACCTATAAGAGATCTGCGCTTTTTTGCTCTCATGGATCGGGCGCATATCTGTACGACCTCTCCGGGAAACGCTATCTCGATTTTCTGGCCGGGATTTCGGTGAACTCCCTTGGATACAATCATCCGCGTCTTGTCCGCGTCCTGGTAGAGCAGGGGCAGCGCCTTATCCACAGCTCCAATCTTTTCTATAATCCTTTTCAGGGACTTCTCGCAAAGAGGCTGATCGATATTTCAGGCATGTCCAAGGCCTTCTTTACCAATAGCGGTACGGAAGCGATCGAGGCCTCCCTCAAGATTGCCCGCGCGTATGGTCATGCGAAAAACCGGAATGACAAATCCTTGATACTGACGCTCAAGAACTCGTTCCACGGCAGAACCCTGGGGGCACTCAGCATCACAAGCCAGGAACAATATCAGGCGCCATTCCGCCCCCTGATTCCCGACATCGAGATTGTTGAGGATTTCACTCCTGCGGCGTTGGAAAAGGCTTTTTCCGATAGAGTCTGTGCTCTGGTTCTCGAGCCTATTCAGGGAGAGGGCGGGATTGTTCCTTTGCCGGTGGAGTTCATGCGCGCAGCCCGGGAACTGTGCGATCGCTATGATGCGCTGTTCATAGCCGACGAAATTCAATGCGGCATGGGCAGGACTGGAAAATATTTCGCCTTCGAGCACTATGGCGTCAAGCCCGACGTGATTACCCTGGCGAAATCCCTCGCGGCCGGGTATCCGCTTGGCGCGATGCTTGGCAACGCGCGTGTGGCTGAAAGCCTGAAGCCTGGGGATCATGGCACGACCTTTGGTGGCGGTCCACTAGCGTGCCGGCTCGCACTGGAAGTCCTGGATGTCATCGAGCAGGACTCCCTGGTTGCCAGGGCGGAAGATTTGGGAACCTACCTGGTGAAAGGCCTTAGAGGCCTTTCGTCACGGCATCCTCTCATCGGTGAGATCCGGGGAATGGGACTGATGATCGGTATCCAGATTGGGAGCCAGGCCAAAGACGTTGTGAGTCGCCTTCTGAACAAGGGAATCATAACCAATGCCGCACATGAAACCGTGTTGCGGCTTCTGCCTCCGTTTATTATTTCGCGCGAAAATATCGATACTTTCCTGAACACGCTCGACGAAGTGCTGGGCGAAGTGGAGTTCGCGGCAGAAGGAAACCAGACCAGCTAGGAATCTACGTATGCCTGAAAAAGCACGATTGCTTAGGGTGGATCTATCCCCCGGCCCGCAACCGACGGTCCAAAAAGCGCGGCTGTCGGATGTGAGCGAGATGTTCCGGCTCATCAACTACTATGCCGAAAGGCAGCAGATGCTGCCCAAAACGCAGCTGCAGTTGTACGAGAATCTGCGCGATTACAGCATCGCGGTCGGGACGTCGGCGGCGAACCCGGTGGTCGGCTGCGGCGCGCTCCATATTTACTGGGAAAATCTGGCCGAAATACGCGCTCTTGCCGTAGCACCCGAAATGACGCACAGGGGGGTGGGGACTGCGCTGGTCGAGCGGCTGCTGGACGAAGCCCGGGAATTGGAAATCGAGCAGGTCTTTCTGTTTACCTATGAACCGCGGTTTTTCGCCCGTTTTGGCTTTATACAGGTGGAACATCGCACAATGCCTCTAAAGGTCTACAACGAGTGTTTCCACTGCCCTAAATTTAATAAATGCGATGAACTCGCCATGGTCTTGCACGTATGACTGCTAATTCTCGTTCCAAAGCGGCTGCCGGCAGCGGCTGGCATATCATTGAAGGCGGCATCACCGCTCCGCAGGGGTACCTCGCGTCCGGAGTGTCGGCTGGAATCAAGAAAAAAGGACTCGATCTTGCGGTCGTGTTTTCGTCACAGACGGCATCGGCTGCGGGAGTCTTCACGCTCAACCGCGTTCAAGCTGCGCCGGTCGTTCTGAGCAAGGAACACCTCAAGCTTTCACGCGGGCGCATGCGCGCCGTCTTGATCAACTCCGGATGCGCCAACGCCTGCACGGGAGAAAGGGGGATGCACGATGCCGTGCTCAGCACACAATGCCTGGCATCCCAACTCAATATCGAACCTTCCCATGTTCTGGTGGCAAGCACCGGCGTGATCGGAGATTTTCTTCCCATGCCCGCGCTGTTAAAAGGAATCTCCTCTGCGGTCTCGGCGCTGAATTCGCGGGGTGGAGGCGCCGCGGCGCGTGCGATCATGACCACGGACACACGGGAAAAATCGATCGCGGTGGAAGGGCGCATCGGGGGGAAAATCGTGCGAATCAGCGGCATAGCCAAGGGGTCCGGCATGATCCATCCGCAAATGGCCACCATGCTCGCCGTCATTACGACGGATGTGCAAGTGCCTCCCCGCGAACTGAGCCGATTCCTTCGGCAAGCTGCGGATCGCACCTTCAATTGCCTTACCGTGGATGGCGACACCTCTACGAACGATACCGTCGTCGCTCTGGCAAATGGCGCTTCCGGTGCTGCCGTTTCGAGTGCCCGCTCCTATTTCGAAAAGGGACTCGAAATGGTTTGCGAGGAGCTGGCCAAGAGCATCGCGCGGGACGGGGAAGGGGCTACCAAATTCGTGGAAATCCGCGTGGGCGGAGCCTCTGATTTTGAAGCCGCGCGCAAAGTAGCAAAAACGATCGCCCACTCTCCCCTCGTCAAGACGGCCCTTTATGGGGAGGAGCTGAACTGGGGCCGAATTCTCTGCGCCGTCGGGTATAGCGGCGTGGCCTTTAATCCCGGACGAATCACACTAAGCCTGAACGGGATCCCGATCTTTCGCAACGGTTCCCCAGTCAGTTCGACCCGGGCTCGGGCTGAAAAGGCCATGAAAGCTAAAGATCTTCTGTTCGAAGTTGATCTTGCTGAGGGCCGCGCTCTAGCCCGCATATGGACCTGCGACCTGAGCCATAAATACGTGGATATTAATGCAAGCTACATATCGTAATTACGAATGACGAATTACGAATGACGAATGACGAATGGACGCATACACCCTGGTTTCCGCAAACGTATGTTTCAATTCGTCATTCGTCATTTTGTCTTGACAATCGTCGATGCCGGTCTAAGATACGAAGAATGCAGGTATTATTTAGCGATGGATTAAGGGTTATGAATCTCCACAAGCCGATCCGGTCGGATATTATCTTTTACCTTCTCCCACTCCTCCTTCTTTCGCCTCTACTTGGCGGCCGCTCCTAAGGCCCCGGGTTCGAGGCAGGCATTCAATAAAATTAGCGAAAGGATTCGAGCATGACAGAACGAGTGCTGATTTTTGATACTACGTTAAGAGATGGGGAGCAATCTCCCGGCGCCAGCATGACCATTACCGAAAAACTGATGCTGGCAGAGCAGCTGGAAAGATTGCGGGTTGACGTGATTGAAGCCGGCTTTCCTATTTCGTCTGATGGTGATTTTGAATCCGTTCGCTCCATCGCCGAGAAGATTCGGACCATCACGATCGCCGGATTGGCAAGGGCCAGCAAGGGGGATATCGATCGCTGCTGGGCGGCGGTCCGCGGCGCCGCAAAGCCAAGAATTCACGTATTCATAGCAACCTCGGATATCCACTTAAAGTATAAGTTGAAAAAATCCAGGGAGGAAGTGCTCGAAGAAGCCCGGCAGATGGTTGCGTATGCCAAGTCCCTCTGTCCCGATGTGGAGTTCTCGGCGGAGGATTCCACGCGCTCCGACCTCACATACCTCTGCAAGGTTGTGGAAGCTGTTATCGATGCGGGCGCCAATGTCGTTAACATTCCCGATACCGTCGGGTATACGGTTCCGACTGAATACGCCGAGCGTATCAGCTACCTCCGTTCCCACGTGCCCAATATCGGGAAAACCATTCTGTCCGTCCACTGCCATAACGATTTGGGGCTGGCTGTGGCAAATTCCCTGATGGCGATTCAAAGCGGCGTCCGCCAGGTGGAATGCACGGTAAACGGGATAGGCGAACGGGCAGGCAACGCGTCACTTGAAGAAATAGTCATGTCGCTGCGGACGCGCAAGGATCTCTTCGGGATAGAGACGGGGATTAATACGAGGGAGATCTATCCTTCCAGCGCCATGGTCACCAATCTAACGGGGATGATGGTGCAGCCGAACAAGGCTATCGTGGGCAGAAACGCATTTGCCCATGAAGCCGGGATTCATCAGGATGGCGTCATCAAAGAGAAGCTGACGTACGAGATCATGCGCCCGGAGGATGTCGGCATCAAGGAAAGCAAGCTGGTTATGGGAAAGCATTCCGGCCGCCACGCCCTCCGGAAGAAATATGAGGAATTGGGATTCAACCTGACCGATGTGGAACTGGATAAAGCGTTTACCTTGATCAAACAGGTCGCGGACCGGAAAAAGGAAGTGGTTGACGAAGATCTGATCGTTACCGTTCGCGATGCGCTGAGGATTGCTCCGACATTTTATAAGGTAAAGAAGTTACAGTCGCTTGGCGGGAACCATATTATCCCCACAGCCACAGTCGCGCTCGAGAAAGAGGGCGAGCTCATTCAGGATTCCGCTATCGGGGATGGCCCCGTGGATGCCGTATTAAAGGCGGTCAACCGGATTACCGGCATAGAAGGGAAACTTGTCGAATACACCGTCCGAAGTATCTCACGTGGCGCAGACGCGGTCGGCGAGGTTTTTGTGAAAGTGGATTTTGGCAAAGCTTCCTTTATCGGCAAAGCGGCTAGTCTGGATATCGTGGATGCCAGTGCCCGTGCGTATGTCGACGCCGTGAATAAAATGCTCCACTACCAGTCGGCGGTGGCAGCGCATGAGGAAAAAACCCACACTTAAAATTACGAATGACAAATTACGAATGACGAGTTGAAAACGACCTAATCCATATTCGGTCCGTATGCGTGCATTCGTACTTCGTCATTCGTAGTTCGTAACTCAACTCCGGGTGTATGAAAAAAAATCGGATTTGCCTAACGCGCGGTGCGCGGGTTGCATTTCAGGGTGAGCCGGGCTCGTTCAGCCAGCATGCAGGACGCAAGATATTCGGGTCCGGGATAGAATCCATCACCTGCTTTTCCTTCGAAGATGTTTTTAATGCTGTAGTCCGAGGCAACGCGGAGTGCGGCGTCATCCCGATTGAGAACACGCTCGCCGGAAGCATCCACCAGAATTATGATCTGCTTGCCCGGCACCCTCTCGAGATAGTGGCCGAAACATCCCTGCGCGTAGAGCATAACCTGATCGTTCATCCCGGCGTCAGTCTCCGGCAAATTACGCACATCTATTCTCATCCCGCTGCCTTGGAGCAGTGCAAGCGACTGTTGCGCCGGCTCACGATGACCGAGAAGATTTCCTTTTATGACACGGCAGGAAGCGTTAAATTCATACGCGACAAGAACATGCGGACAGCGGCCGCGATTGCCTCTGAGGATGCGGCCCGCATTTATGGCATGAAGATTCTGCGGCGCGGAATCGAAGACGATACGGAAAATTATACGCGTTTCCTCGCACTGTCGAAGCGCGGCAAATTCCCGCGTGGTGGAATCAAGACAAGTATCGTGTTCGGCCTGAAAAATGAGCCTGGAGTATTATTTAAGGCTCTTTCGGTTTTCGCCTTGAGAAACATCGACCTGTCCAAGATCGAATCCCGTCCGATCCGAGGAAGGCCTTGGGAATACCAGTTCTACCTTGATCTGCAAATCGATGAGCGAAGCCGGGAATGCCTCCATGCTTTCCGCCATCTCCGTGAAATGGCCCCGTATTTTAAAGTCTTGGGCTCCTATCCGGTCTTCTAGAGGAGTTAGAATTCGGGGGGCAGCATGGCAAGAGGGTGGGAAAGCAAATCTATTGAGATACAAATAGAAGAAGCCGACAGCGGAACAAGTTCTGATCTTAGAGGAGGCTTACCGAAGATGGAAATCGATAAGAACCGCAAGCGGGAGGATCTTCTTCTCCAGCGCTCAAGAGTCCTTCAGGATCTCGCGTCCGCGCGCAATCCGCGCTACCGGCAGCTGCTGGAGGAAAAACTAACCCACCTTGACAATGAAATATACCAATTTCGGTGACAGGCGCCATAACCTCGAAATTGCGCACTGACGGAATCGAGTTTCATTAGGCGGCAACTCCGACATTATGGTACCTATTCAACGAAATCAATCTCTCCAAGACTAAGGCTCTTTGGCATGCTACAATCTCGAGTCTGTCTGCTTGGAAAGAGAGGAAGTAGTATGGTTCGAGCGGTCATTGTGGGGAGCGGATCCGCTATCCCCCCCCACCGGGTTACAAACGAAATGCTGTCCAGGATAATGGACGCGAGCGACGATTGGATCAGGGAGCGGAGCGGAGTGGAAGCCCGGCATTATGTCGACGAAGGCACCGCCACGTCCGATCTCGGAGCCGCAGCGGCCGTCGAAGCACTCAAACTTGCCGATCTCGATAAAAACGACCTGGACCTCATCATTTTTGCGACCATGACCCCCGATTATTTTTTCCCGGGATGTGGCGGGCTCCTGCAGGCAAAGCTAGGATTGCAAAACGTCCCCTGTTTTGACATCCGGCAACAGTGCGCTGGCTTTCTTTTCGGCATGCAGCTGGCAAATGCCCAAATCCGGGCCGGCATGGCAAAAAACGTTCTGCTGGTCGGGGCGGAAACGCATACCGGCTTCATGCCGTGGACGCAAGACAACTACAGCTATATGTACGGCACAACGGACACGCCTCCGACTCCGGAAGAGTATGAATGGAACACCCGCTTTCGGAACGTAACGGTGCTGTTCGGCGATGCTGGTGCGGCCGTAGTAATCAAAGCCGAAGAAAACGACCAGCGAGGCGTCATCGATTGCATCCTGCGCACTAACGGAAGCGATTATGACAGGATCTATGTTCCGGGTGCCGGATTCCGGCATAGACCGTATGTCGATTGTGACCAGATCAAAAGGGGCGACCATATCCCCGTCATGAACGGCACCTATGTATATAGAAACGCTGCGAATTGCATGACAGCGGTTACAAGAGAAATACTGGAGCGAAATAGTTTGAAACTGGACGATGTGTCGATGGTTTTGATGCACCAGGCTAACAGCCGCATCAACCAGCGTGTGCAGAAAATGTTGGGACTTCCCGATAAAAAGACCATTCAAAACATTCACAAATACGGTAATACTACAGCGGCAACCATTCCTCTGCTGTGGGATGAAGGTGTGCGCACCGGCCGGATAAACCCGGGGGACCTCGTGTTGATGGTGGCCTTCGGAGCCGGGACGCATTGGGGGGCGCTGCTTTTGCAGGCATAGCAGGGAGCGCAAAAGCAGCCGGATATAACCGAACTCTATGGAACCTATTATGAACAAAGGATTTGATAAAGAAACTCTCGATTTGACGTTGGAATCACTAAAGGACTTTACGGCTATCCATCTGCCTGAAAAGAAACTCCTGGAACTTGATGCCAAGGATGAATTTCCGCATGAGATCGTGAAGGAAATGTGTGGCCAGGGACTGGGCATCCAACTCCTGTTCATTCCGGAAGAGTTTGAAGGAATGGGCGCCGGAGCCTTTGACATTTATAGAATATGCGAGGAGCTAGCGCGCGTAGATCTGGGCGTGGCCACCGGGATTTTCGCCACATTTCTTGGCAGCGATCCAATCGTCTATGGCGGCACCTATGAGCAGAGAAAGCGGTGGATGACGCGCATTGGCCAGGAAGGACTTCTTATGGCCTATGGCGCCACGGAGCCGGAAGCCGGCAGCGACCTCGGAGCCCTTCGCACGATAGCCGATCCGGTAGTTCAGGACGGCAAAGTTACAGGATACAAAATCACGGGCAACAAGCAGTGGATCAGCAACGGCGGATTTGCCGACCTTTATTCCATTCTCGCCAAAACTCCCGGAGGACCCAGCTGGTTTATCGTTGAAAAGGATGCCCCCGGACTGAGCCACGGCAAGCCTGAAGATAAGCACGGAATTCGGGCCAGCAATACGGCGACGGTTTCCCTGGAAGGCGTCTATGTCGATGCCGATCGTCTGCTCGGGGAAAAGGAAGGGCAGGGACTCATTCAGGCACAGCTGGTATTCGGCTATACGCGTCTGATGGTTGCCGCGTTCGGGCTTGGAGCCGGATGGGCGGCGCTTGATCGCGCGATCCCGTACTCGGTGGGACGCATCCAAGGTGGAGCTCCTCTTTCCGAAAAGCAGGGATATACACACAAGCTTATCGTTCCTCATGCGGTACTGCTGGAAGCGAGCCGCTCGTATATCGAAGAGACCGCCGAACGGCTTGACAGCGAAGATACCAACTTGAATACCGAAGGTGCCATCGCGAAATATCTGGCGACAGAAGCGGGGAATTTAGCGGCGGATGCCGCAATCCAGGCTTTGGGCGGATACGGGTATACTCGCGAATATATGGTGGAAAAAATCAAGCGCGATGCGCGCATCACGCGAATTTATGAGGGAACGTCTGAAATCATGGAGATGACAATCTGCCGCGATCGCTGGCAGACGCATCTCAAAACGCATGGTCAATTTTATCATGACATGGCACATCAGCTCGAAGAGATCCACAAGCAGAACGATCGCGTGGGCGGGCAAATCGTGAGCTACTGCCTGCACGGTCTTGCGGAACTGCTCGAGGTGTCCCGTGCACAACGGCTCACACGCCACCAGCACATTCTCTTCCGGCTGGGCGAGCTGATTGCCCACGCCGAAGGCGCAGCCAGCCTGGCGCGCCGCGCATGCCGCGCAGCCCAGGGAACCCTGAATGCGAAGGCGCACGCACGCTTCACGGCCGAGCACCTTGCCGTGCTGAGTCGGCTCGCGGCTCGTGATGCCGCGATGAAAGTGCTGAGCGAAGGCGCTCGCTGGATCGGCGGATTGCTTTCCGACTCCGATGCCGCGAACCTCGAGAAGAAAATGTTTATCCCCCAAATCCATCGCGCACAAGCCGGATTGATTCAGGACATGGATTATGTGTCGGATGTCCTGTACGAAAGAACAACAGGATAACGATCAGCTATAAATTACACAGATTTGATCAAAGCCCGGAGGCATTACCGTAATGAGAGTATCTGCGGCAGAGAAAGCTGTTGCCATTGTCGGGGTTGGCGCCCTGATGCCGGACGCGTCCAACGCGCCGAAATTCTGGCAGAACATTAGAGAAGGTCGCTATAGCATCACGGAAGTCGTACGCGAGCGCTGGGATCCCAGCCTCTATTACGATGCCGATCCCAAAGCTCCCGACAAAACCTATTCAAAAATCGGCGGCTGGGTGCGCGACTGGGAGTGGGATCCGCTGAAATGGAAGATGCCCATTCCTCCACGGGTAAGTCAGGCGATGGATCCCACGCAGAAATGGGCCGTGGTCACCGCCCGGGAAGCTCTGAACGATTACGGGTACCCCGGGCGTCCGTTAAACCCGGAGCGTACTGCGGTCATTTTTGGCAACGCCATGTCCGGAGATATGCATCTCTATTCGGCTACCAGAATCCTATTTCCGGAAATTGCCGAAGAGCTTGTCAATGCTTCCAGTTTCGCCACCTTACCTCAGCCGGTGCGCCAGGCGATCATGGAACAGCTCCTCGAGGGTGTTCGGCGGAAGACTCCTCCGATCACCGAAGACACGATGCCGGGAGAACTGGCCAACATTATTGCCGGACGCATCGCTGCCCTCTATGACTTCAAAGGCCCCAATTTTGTTGCCGACGCAGCCTGCGCGTCCACAATGGCTGCTATGACTGCGGCTATCGAAGGACTGAACGCCGGGCAGTACGACGCCGTTCTTACGGGCGGGATCGACACGAACATGAGCCCGTCCAGCTATGTGAAATTCTGCAAGATCGGCGCGCTTTCGGCCACGGGAAGCCGGCCTTACTCCGCGGGTGCCGATGGATTCGTTATGGGCGAAGGCGCCGCCACGTTCCTGCTGAAGCGACTGGTCGATGCCGAACGCGATGGCGACAATATTTACGCGGTCATTCGCAGTATCGGCGGATCGAGTGATGGCAAAGGGAAGGGAATTACCGCACCCAATCCGGTCGGACAGAAAATCTGCGTCCGGCGCGCGTGGCAGAACGCCGGGGTAACGCTGTCTCCCGGAGATATGATCGAGGGACACGGCACATCGACGCCGGTAGGCGACGCTGCGGAGCTTCAAGCTCTCAGCGAAGTTTTCCAGGAGCTCAATCTGCCTGTCGGATCTATCGCGCTGGGATCCGTAAAATCGAACATCGGGCATTTGAAAAGCGCCGCAGGCGCGGCCGGTATCCTTAAAGCGATGTTTGCCTTGAAAGAGCGGGAACTGCCGCCCAGCCTGAATTTTGATAGGCCCAATCCGAATTTTGATTTTGCAAAATCCCCGTTTTACGTCAACACCGAACTGAGACCGTGGGACGTGAACCCGGGGCAGGCTCGCCGGGCCGCGGTCAGCGCCTTCGGTTTCGGCGGCACCAATTTCCATGTAGTGATGGAGGAATACATCCCCGGACGGATAGCCGGCGAACGTAAGACCTCCATTGCGGTTGGAGACATCCGATGCTGCCGCAAGTCCGGCAGCAAACCTGAAGGCGCCATTGCGCGGTGCCTTGGTGATCGGGTCGAATTCGGAAGCCGAATTGCTAAAGCGCCTCACAGCACTGCAACAGGAAGCGGCGGCAGGCAATGCGCCCGCTCCGGCGCCACCGCTCGAGTCGGATCTGCGCGCGGACGTGCGCCTCGCCATCGATTACGGAAATGCCGCAGAACTGGCCGACAAGATCGGGAAAGCGATCAAGGCTTTTGAAGAACAACAGCCCGCGCGCTGGAAAGCGCTGCGTCCCAAAGGCATTTTCCTCGGCAAGGGACCGGCTCCCAAAGTGGCCTTCCTGTTCACCGGGCAGGGTTCGCAATACGTCAATATGCTCCGGTCGCTGCGCGAAACAGAACCCATCGTGGCGAAAGTCTATGAAGAAGCCGACCGCACGATGGAGCCGTTGCTCGGTAAAACTCTTACCAGCTGCATTTATCTGGATGAATCCGATGAGGCGGCGCTCGCCGCCGCTGAAAACGGTCTGAAGCAGACCGCAATTACACAGCCGGCCGTGCTTGCAACCGAAACAGCGCTGGCAAGGCTGCTCGGCGCCTACGGCATCGCCCCGGACATGGTGATGGGGCACAGTCTCGGCGAGTATGGCGCCCTCGTAGCTTCAGGTGCCATCTCTTTCGAGCAGGCGCTGAAAGCGGTAAGTGCGCGGGGCAACGAGATGACCCGCTGCGCACTGGAAGACAACGGCATGATGGCCGCCGTTTTCGGTCCCATCGCTGAAATTGAAAAAATCCTGAATGCGATCGACGACTATGTAGTGGTCGCCAATATCAACAGCTCCAAGGAAGCCGTCATCGGCGGCACCACTACCGGCGTTGAAAAAGCGATGGCGGCCTTGCGCGATGCCGGTTATGTGGCGCGCGCGCTGCAGGTCAGCCATGCGTTCCATACGCGGATCGTGGCGCCCGCAGGGGATTCCCTGGCGATAATCCTGGGCACGATGGGGCTTCGTCCGCCGGATGTTCCGATCGTGAGCAACGTCACCGGAGAATTTTATCCCATGGGGCCGGGCGTTGTGCCCGAGATGATCGCCCTCCTCGGGAAACAGGTCTCCTCTCCCGTCCAGTTTATCAAAGGGCTGAATACGCTCTACGCCGCAGGCGCGCGCGTATTTGTCGAAATGGGCCCGAAGCGGATTCTCTACGGCTTTGTGGAAGATGTTCTGGGCGAACGCGAAGGCGTCGTCTCCCTGTTTACCAACCACCCGAGGATCGGAGACGCCTCGTCTCTGAATCTCGCGCTCTGCGGCCTGTACGCCGCGGGCCTCGGTTTCGGCGAAGCCAGGAAAGAGCCTGTGCCTGAAATCCGCGCAAGCCGGCCGCTTGTCGCGCACGCTGCACCGTCCGCAACGCTTGCCGCCGCCGCACCCGCACCTGCCTACAGAGTCGATAAGCCGGCAACGCCGCCGGCCATGCCTGCCGTCGCAGGAGACAATCGCTACAACGAACTCGGCAAGCTCTTTGCTGAATTCATGGACAAAGGATTCCAGATTTACTCCGGAGGTCAGCGTTCGCAGGCTCCCGTGGATATCTGCATCACGGGCGCATCCCTGGGATTGCCCGGAGTGGACGGCGTCTTCAGCGATTCGAACGTGGATCGCATGCTGCGCGGCGACGTTTTCATAAAACCTATTCCCATGAACCTGCGCCAGCAGATGGTGGACAAGAACATCACGCGCCTGGTAAAGACCGAAGGGGGAGAGGGAAGGTTTGAGTCCATCGAGAGCACTGCCGATGTGATCAAGCTTGCGGCCCGCGCGAAGGACTTCGATCTGATCCGCGATTTCGGCTTCCCGGAAGACCGCTTGCCTGCGCTCGACCGTGTCACCAAACTTGCGATCGGTGCCGGCATCGACGCGCTGCGCGATGCGGGAATTCCGCTGGTCATGCGCTACAAGACCACAACCAAGGGAACCTATCTTCCCGACCGATGGCAGCTGCCCGACGAAATCAGAGACGATACCGGGATCCTATTTACTTCCGCCTTCCCAGGATATGACTCGTATGCGCAAATTATATCGGGCTTCTACGAAGACCGCGCGCGCCGCGAACGCCTGGAAGAACTGAACAAGTTGTCTGCGGTGGCGCGCCGCGCAGGGACCGGCAACGGCATCTCTGAAGAGATCGAACGGCGTATGAGCGAGCTGCGCCAGGAGATCGAAAATAATGCCTACCATTTCGATCGCAGATTCCTCTTCCGCGTGCTCTCCATGGGCCATTCGCAATTTGCCGAATACATCGGCGCGCGCGGTCCCAACACGGCGACCAATGGCGCATGCGCCAGCGGAACGCAGGCTGTGGCGCTCGCCAGCGACTGGATCCGGACCGGACGCTGCCGCCGCGTGATCATTGTTTCCGCCGACGACATCACTTCGGATAACCTCATGGGGTGGTTCGGTTCCGGCTTCCTCGCTTCCGGGTCCGCTGCGACCGGCGAGATCGTCGAAGAAGAAGCCACGCCCTTCGATCGCCGGCGTCATGGCCTGATCATCGGGATGGGAGCTTCGGCCGTCGTGCTCGAAAGCATGGAGGCCGCGCGCGAACGCGGCGTCCGTCCTATCTGCCAGGTCCTGGGATCTGTCATCGCAAACAGCGCGTATCACGGAACGCGGCTCGACGTGAGCCACATCCGCCACGTCATGGAAAAGCTGATTTCCAACGTCGAGGCGGACTGGGGATTGAATCGCTACCAGATCGCTCCCGAAACCGTATTCGTATCGCATGAAACGTATACGCCGGCCCGCGGCGGAAGCGCTTCCGCCGAAGTTTTTGCCTTGCGGCACGTTTTCAAGGAAGCTGCCGACCAGATCGTCGTGGCCAACACCAAGGGGGCAACCGGGCACCCGATGGCCGTCGGCATCGAAGATGTCGTGTCGGTTAAGATTTTGGAAACGGGAATTGTTCCGCCTGTCCCCAATTTCAAAGAAGTGGATCCGGAACTCGGCCCGCTCAATCTCTCCAAAGGAGGCGCGTACCCGGTGCGCTATGCGCTGCGGCTGGGCGCCGGATTCGGGTCCCAGATCTGCATGACCCTGCTGCGCTGGTCTCCGACGCCGGACGGCAAAAGACCATTGCCGACCGCACTCGGATATCGGTATCGCATTGAAGACCCGCTGGCCTGGAACAACTGGCTGAAGCGGCTCACCGGATATGAGAATCCCGAACTGGAAGTCGTCCAGCGCACTCTGCGCGCCAAGGACCAGGGCCCGACGGCGAGAATCGAAAATGGCACTCCGGCAATCGCAGCGCAAGCTGCTGTGTCGCCGCTGCCCGCCTCTGCCGCTCCCCAGGTTGCCTCGTCCGCAACCACGCCGGATTCCGTTGCCTCAGGCGCTGCTGCGCCTGCAGCCCGGCAGAAGGACGCGGTGCAGGAAAATGTAATGAAGATCATCGCCGAGCAGACCGGCTATCCAACGGATATGCTCGATCTCGACCTGGATCTCGAAGCGGATCTCGGCATCGACACCGTGAAACAGGCGGAAATGTTTGCGGCCATTCGCGCTGCGTATGATATTCCGCGCGAAGACAACCTCAAACTGCGCGACTTCCCGACGCTGGCGCATGCCGTCAAATTCGTGTACGACCGGCGGCCGGATTTAATACCGTCCGCTCCTGCGCCCCAAGCGGTTGTCCCAGCCGCGCCTGCGGCCGCGAAACAAGCACCGCGGCCGCGGATGCCGTGCAGCAGGAAGTTCTCAGGATCATCGCGGAGCAGACCGGGTATCCAACGGACATGCTCGATCTCGATCTGGATCTTGAAGCGGATCTTGGCATCGATACCGTGAAGCAGGCGGAGATGTTCGCGGCCATTCGCGCCGCGTATGACATTCCGCGCGAAGACAGCCTCAAACTGCGCGACTACCCGACGCTGGCGCATGCGGTTCAATTCGTATATGACCGGCGGCCGGATTTAACGCCAGTCCGCTCCTGCGCCGCAAGTGACCGCTCCCGCCGCGCCTGTGGCGGCGGCCCAATCTCCTGCTCCTGTCGTTGACGCGGTGCAGGTGGAAGTCCTCAGGATCATCGCGGAGCAGACCGGGTATCCGTCCGACATGCTCGATCTCGACCTGGATCTCGAAGCGGATCTTGGCATCGACACCGTGAAGCAGGCGGAAATGTTCGCGGCCATTCGCGCCGCATACGACATTCCGCGCGAAGACAATCTCAAACTGCGCGACTACCCGACGCTGGCGCACGTGATTCAGTTCGTGTACGACCGGAGGCCCGATCTGAAACCAGCCGTTGCGGTTCCGGCGCCCGCTGCAACAACGGTGGAAACCTCTGCACCCGCGGCGGAGAGTTCCGCAAAGGCGATCGTTCCCGTTCAAGCGGCAGGGGAGGAATCTGATTCCGTAAAGGAAACGGTTCTCAAAATCATCGCCGAAAAAACCGGGTACCCGTCCGACATGCTCGATCTCGATCTGGACCTCGAAGCGGATCTTGGCATCGATACCGTGAAGCAGGCGGAGATGTTTGCGGCTATTCGCGCCGCGTATGACATCCCGCGCGAAGACAATCTCAAACTGCGCGACTACCCGACGCTGGCCCACACGATTCAGTTTGTCTATGATCGCAAGCCCGGGCTTAAAAAAGAGGCGGCATCTTCCGCTGCTCCATCTGCAGCCCCGGCCGTACGCTGCTGCGCAGAGCGGAGCGGCATCTGCGGCGATAGCCGGCAGCATGGATGCAGCCAACGCGATCCCTCGTAGGATCCCCGTGCCGCAACTGCGGCCGTCGCTCGCTCTGTGCAAGCCTACCGGCGTGCGTTTGATCGCCGGAAGCCGGGTCCTCGTGATGCCCGATCAGGGCGGTGTTGGGAAAGCGCTGATTGGCAGACTGGAAAAGCTTGGCGTTCAAGCCCTCGTCATCGATGGCGTGCCGGATGCCAAGTTTCTGACGAAGTATATCGAAGGCTGGAAAGCCGAAGGCCCGATTCAAGGCGTATACTGGCTGCCTGCTCTGGATAGCCAGCCGGATCTTTCCGGGATGAGCTATGCGCAATGGCGCGAAGCGACCAGAGTCCGCGCGAAGCTGCTCTTCACGACCATGCAAGCATTGGACGACCAGATGGGCGCGCCGGAAACTTTTCTGATTTCCGCGACCCGGCTCGGCGGATTGCACGGGTATGACGCAGCCGGTGCGGCGGATCCGTTGGGCGGCGCGGTGACGGGTTTCACCAAATCGTATAAGCGTGAAAAAGGCAACGCGACCGTCAAAGTCGTCGACTTCGGACAAAGCCGCAAGACCAGCGCCCTGGCCGACCTGCTGCTCGACGAAACCCTGCGCGATCCGGGTGCCGTGGAAATAGGCTATAGGGACGGGCAGCGCTGGACAATCGGCCTGAAAGAGCAGCCCGCCGGCGAAATGGATCCCGCGTTGCAGTTGAATCAGGATTCCGTTTTCGTGGTGACAGGTGCGGCCGGAAGCATTGTTTCCGCGATCACATCGGATCTGGCCGCCGCCTCGGGCGGGATTTTCTACCTGCTGGATCTGACTCCGGAACCGGACCCGCGCAATGGCGACATCGCGCGGCTGGATACGGACAAAGAAGGTTTGAAGCGGGATATTTTCGAGCGGCTGAAACTCCGCGGAGAGCGTGCAACACCGGTCATGGTCGACAAGGAGATTGCGGCGCTCGAACGCTCTCATGCAGCGCTTGCCGCAATCCATGCGGTCCGCAACGGCGGGGGTACCGCGCATTACTGCAGTCTCGATCTGATGGACAACGCAGCGGTAGGCCGCGTCGTCAAGGAAATCGCCGACCGGCACGGACGCATTGATGTTTTGGTGCACGCCGCCGGATTGGAAATCAGCCATAACATTCCGGACAAAAAGCCGTCGGAATTCGACCTTGTCTTCGATGTAAAGAGCGACGGCTGGTTTAATCTGATGTCCAGCATCGGCAGCATGCCTATCGGCGCCGCCGTAGTCTTCAGCTCTGTGGCCGGCCGTTTCGGCAACATGGGGCAGACGGACTACAGCTCGGCCAACGACCTCCTCTGCAAGTGCATTTCAAATTTCCGGACTACACGTCCGAAAACCCGCGGCATCGCCATCGACTGGACCGCGTGGAGCGGCATCGGAATGGCCGCCAGGGGATCGATTCCCGCTATCATGAAGCAGGCCGGGATCGATATGCTGCCGCCCGAAGCCGGAATCCCGATCGTCCGCCGGGAACTGACAACCGGCACCTGTGGGGAACTGGTCATAGGGCAAAAGCTGGGAATCATGATGCAGGACTTTGATCCGCAGGGCGGACTGGATACGAGCAGCGAAGGACCTCTGCAAAATGCGCTGCGCGCCCGCGGCGTGATGACCGGAGAGATCGTCGGGATGGGACTGTTCAGCGGCTTGACCGTCGAGACAGTGCTCGATCCTGCGAAACAGCCGTTCCTGTACGATCACCAGATCAACGGGACGCCGGTGCTGCCGGGTGTCATGGGGATCGAGGCGATGGCCGAAGCTGCGAAACTGATCTTTTCCGATCGTTTCGTCGGCGCCGTGGAGAATGTGCATTTCCTGAACCCGTTCAAGTTCTATCGCAGTCAGCCGAGGGCGGTCACCATCCATGCGAATTTCTATCCGGACAAGGAAGATATCATCGCGGAGTGCAGCCTCACAGGTTCTCGCACACTTCACGGGCAATCCGAGCCGGAGGTGACCACGCACTTTACGGGCCGCGTGCGCCTCGTTGCCAGCCCGTTTGCGGCAGGCAAAGAGAGCAACGTTCCTGCCTGGAAGACGGCTTGAAGGCCGAAGGCGCGCAGGTGTACCGCGTGTTTTTTCATGGGCCGGCCTACCAGGTCATCGCCAGCGCATGGCGGAAAGACGATCAGGTGATTGGATTGTTTGCGAAAAACCTGCCGGTGCACCATGAGCCTGCGGAGTTGCCTCTCGTTGTGTCTCCACGGTTCATCGAGATGTGTTTCCAGACGGCGAGTCTGATGGGCCTGGCGCTTCAGTCGCGCCTCGGTCTGCCGTATGCTTTCCGGGAGCTCAAGCTTGCGGCGCCGCCGGACAGCGCGCAGGACGGGACATATTTTGCCGTCGTCGTATCCAATCCTGATGACTAGCTACGACGTGAAAGTGGTCGATGCCCAGGGGAATGTGCCTATGATCCTGCGAGGCTATCAGACCATGAGTCTTCCGGATCCGATCCAGGCAGACCTGCTTGATCCGATTCAAAACGCTTTTCAGGTTGAGCGAAAGAAATAATAGACGATTCGAGATTCGAAATTCGAGATTCGAAATTTAATCTCGAATCTCGAATCTCGCATCTCGAATCCTCATGAGTAATTCCTTATATTGGCTTATCCGAAAATCAGAGGATGTTCCGGAGGGCGACGATTGGCTGAGCGACGCCGAACGGAATGTCCTGGCCGGATTCCGCTTTCCCAAGCGGCGGAATGACTGGCGTCTGGGACGATGGACCGCCAAACAGGCAATCTGTGCGTATCAGTCGCGCCAAGATCCCGTCTCTCCCTTGAAATACGGGCGGCCGAGGACGGTGCGCCGGAAGCTTTCTGGGACGGTGCGCCCGGGAAAGTATCTCTTTCGATCAGCCACAGCCATAGCCAGGGTTTCTGTGTTGTGGGTCCGGCCGAATTCTCGGTGGGATGCGATACAGAGCGGGTCGAACCCCGCGAAGTGCAGTTCTTCCAGGATTATTTCACCCCTGAGGAGATTGCCTTCCTGCATAATGGCCATGCCGAGCGAAGCCTCGTCGCATATCTGATCTGGTGCGCCAAGGAATCCGCGCTGAAAGCTCTGCGCCAGGGATTGCGCCTGGATACCCGCAGCATCATCGTCCATCCTGGTTTCGGGGCGCCGGAAGGTTCGTGGAATACCTGGACCGGGCGCTGCATAGATTCGCCCCGCAGCTTCTGCGGCTGGTGGCGGCTCCAGGACGGATTCATCTACGCGATGACCGCGGACCAGATTACATCCCCGCCAAAACCGCTTTCGGTTTAATTTGCTACGTAACCAAAGAGACGATTGAGGCAGAACCTCAAAACGCATGCGGGCTAAAGCCCATTGCTTCCTGGTTCGCGATGGATAGATCGCGCCTTCGTGCGGACTAAGCTCTCAAATCAAACTGTCCGAAGGCGCCGTCGATATCATGGGCGAAGCCCTAGAGATGAAACGACAAATAAGAAAGGAGCTGTAAATCCTAATGGCTCAATGATAGGTTTTGAGACAGGCTCAAATCAATAGGCTGACGGCATTTGTGTTTCATTTCTATAACTCTGCAATCGGGGTTAATATTTCTATATGAAAAGTCGAAATCTCGGCAAATCGGATCTTCCTGTCTCTGAAGTGGGACTAGGCTGCAATAATTTTGGCATGCTGATGGACCTTGAGGAATCGCGCAAAGTAATCCACAAGGCGATCGATCTCGGAATCACTCTGTTCGATACCGCCGATATCTACGGGAACCGCGGCGGCTCCGAGACCATCCTGGGCAGGGTGCTGGGTACGAGGCGCAAAGATATTGTTCTGGCCACAAAGGTCGGGAAACCGATGGATGATGCCGGAAAGATGAAAGGCGCGTCGCGCAGCTACATCCTGTCGGAGGTGGAGGCGAGCCTGAGGCGGTTACAGACGGACTGGATCGATCTTTATCAGATACACGAGCCGGATCCTCTCACGCCGATCGAGGAGACTCTGCGCGCGCTGGACGATCTCGTCCGGCAGGGAAAGGTGCGCTATCTTGGTTGCTCGAATTTTTCCGCGCAGAATGTGACAGAAGCGTGTCAATTATCGGGAGAACTGAAAATCAGCGGTTTTGTTTCATGCCAGGACCAATACAACCTCCTGGTGCGCTCTATCGAGCAGGAATTGCTTCCGGCGATGGAGAGTCACAAACTTGGATTGCTTCCTTTTTTCCCGCTGGCTGGAGGCATGCTAACGGGCAAATATAAGCGCAGCGAAGAGCCTGCCAAGGGGACGCGCTTTGCGGCATGGAAAGATCTCGCGCGGCGCTACGACACAGAGGCAAACTGGAATACAGTCGAGCGGCTCGATCGACTCTGCGCTGAAAGAGGCTACAGCATTTTGGAAGTGGCCTTCGGCTGGCTGCTTTCGAAACCGGTGGTTGCGAGCGTCATTGCCGGCGCCACCAAGCCGGAGCAGGTCGAGATGAACGTCCGTGCCGCCGATTGCCGCATGTCTCCGGAAGATATCACCGCCATAGAAAGCGCCTTGCTGACGGCTGAGGGCTGAAAGCTGTCAGCTCTCAGCTTTCAGCTCCCAAATTCCCGGATGCTTTTATTCCTGCAATAGACCAACCATGATATTCTAATCGCATTATGAACCAGAAAAAACAGACTGCCCGGCCATTTGCCAGATCGGCTATCGGGTTCCTGCCGGAATATCTCGATTTTCAAAAGGGGATCCACGTCGGAAACCTGGATGAGAACCAGCGGATCACGCGCATCCTCAAACTTGCGCTGGAAGCCCGCTACCAGGAATCGTTTGTGACCGAACGATACGGGCGCGGTGTCTATTGGCAGTGGATCGGCTTTCTGCCGCGCTCCAACCGGGATGCCAAACCGATCTCATCCAAAGTCAGTTTTGGCTGCTCTAAATTCTTCCTGACGGTCGATACAGACGAACAGCTTTTCAAATGCGGCTTTTCGGTGGAGCGCGGAATGATACAGCCGCCAGCCGATTTTCCGAAAATCGAGCTGAAATCCGACTGGGACTGGCATCGGCTGCTTCGGAGCTTAACGCCTGCGGGCGCGATGGCGCGCGAATTGAAGCGCCTGGTGCAGCGGGAAGGATTTCGCGTCGATGCCGGGAACTGGGAGAGCAGGCAAACGATCGGCAAGAACAAGTTTCCCGGCATGGCCGGCCTGAAGAAGGCGCTCGAAAAGGCGCCTCCGGCGGAGTGGGCCGGCTTTCAGGTGTATTACCCGATGCCGGAAAAGGATGTCCGGTCATCCTCGGGCGTAGATCTGATCGAATCGATGATGGCGATTTTCGAAGAAGTGACTCCGGCAATGAATCTGTGCATGCAGATTCAGCTCAAATAAAATTTTTGACGGGTGCAGGCGATGAAAGGGAAGACAGCAAAAAGCACGACCAAGACTCCCCAAAAGAATGCGTGCGGAACAGCAGGAATCAAAGCGACCGCTGAACGTTCTGCTGCTGGAAAATATTCATCCGACTGCGGAGGAGGGTTTCCGGTCGCGCAATTTTGGGCGCATTGAAAAGACCTCCGGCGCGCTTCCCGAAGAGCAATTGATCAAATTGCTGCCGGAGGTGCACGTCCTGGGCATCCGCTCCAAAACCCATATCAGCGAGCGCGTTCTGAAATCGGCGCCGCAACTGATGGCACTTGGATGTTTTTGCATCGGAACAGATCAGGTGGATATAGACGCGGCGACCCGCTGCGGCGTCGCCGTGTTCAACGCGCCGTTCAGCAATACGCGCAGCGTGGCGGAACTGACGATCGCCGAAGTCATTATGCTGGCGCGCCGCGCGGTGCAGCGTTCGATGGAACTGCACGGCGGGCGGTGGGAGAAGTCGGCCAAGGGATGCATGGAAGTGAGGCGCAAAACCATAGGAATTGTAGGCTATGGTCATATCGGGCCGCAGGTCGGCCTGCTGGCCGAATCGCTGGGGATGAGAGTCATATTCCACGACATCGTCAAAAAGCTTCCGCTCGGCAACGCGCGACAGGTGTCGAGCCTCGAGGAGCTGTTGAAGCTATCGGATTTCGTCACGATGCACGTCCCCGACACGTCGCTCACGCGCGGAATGATCAACCACGAGCGGCTGAGCCTGATGCCTGAAGGCAGCTATCTATTGAATCTCAGCAGGGGCTCGGTCGTGGATATCGGCGCTCTGCAGAGTGCGCTGAAAAGAGGGCATCTGGCGGGAGCTGCGGTGGATGTGTTTCCGCGGGAGCCGAATTCGGGCAAGGATCCTTTCGATTCGGAACTGCGCGGTCTGGATAATGTAATTCTGACTCCGCACATCGGGGGCAGTACCGAAGAGGCGCAGCGAAATATCGGGCTGGAGGTTTCGGAGGCGCTGATTGCCTATGTGGAAAACGGGAGCTCCGAGGGATGCTCGAACCTTCCCGAAGTACATTTGCCTCTCGTGGAGGACAGCTATCGCATCCTGAATATTCACACGGATATGCCCGGCGTGCTGAGCCGTATCAACGGGCTCATCGCGAGCATGAGCGTGAACATCAAGGCGCAATCGTACAACACGCGCAACGGCGTGGGTTACCTGATCATGGATGTGGAGCGGAGCGTTTCGCGGAATATAGGAAAACAGATCGAATCGCTGGACAGCAGCATCCGCACCCGGCTGTTATTCTAGGGTGCACCCGCAACCGGAAAATGTCGGGGTATCGGAATCGCTATCGGCATCGGTTTTTATTGCGATCACCAACATACAAAGCAGAAAAACCGATAGCGATTCCGATAGCGATAGCGAAAAGTTCGTTGGTTCGTTTTGCCAGCGTGGCTGCTATTGCGATGAAATGAGTCTGAACGGAGGTTCTCCCGATGAACAAACAGGTTGGCGTCTTAACCGCAGGAGGCGACAGCCCCGGCTTGAATGCGGTTCTGCGGGGCATCGGCAAGGCAGCGCAGGAACATTTCCAGATGGAGCTGATCGGTTTCCGCGACGGATTCCGCGGCTTGATGGAAAACCGTTCGATGGATCTGGACGAACAAGCGCTCTCCGGCATCCTGACGCTGGGCGGCACGATCCTCGGAACCAGCCGGGATAAGCCGCACCGCATGCTGGTCGGCGGCAAGTACATGGATATGACCGACGCCATCGTCGAGAACTATCGTCGAAACCATCTCGATGTCCTGGTCTGCATCGGCGGCGGGGGTACGCAGAAGAACGCCTATCGCCTGATGCAGAAAGGCCTGAACATCATCACATTGCCGAAAACCATCGACAATGATGTGGTGCTGACCGATGTCTCTTTCGGTTTTAACACGGCGCTCGGCATCGCCACCGAAGCCATCGACCGGCTGCATAGCACGGCTCATAGCCATCATCGCATCGTGCTGGTCGAGGCTATGGGGCACCGGGCAGGATGGCTGGCGCTCGGAGCCGGTGTCGCGGGGGGCGCCGACGTGATCCTGATTCCCGAGATCCCGTACAGCGTGGAGAAAGTGGCCAAGGCGATCCTGAGCAGAAACCGCGGTGGCAAGCATTTTAGCATCGTTGCCGTGGCTGAGGGCGCGATTTCGCTGGAAGCCGTTGCAGCGAACGAGAAGCTCGATAAAAAGAAGAGAGTAAAGGCAAAGAAAAAGGCAGACAGCAGGCGCCGGCTGGACTCGATGCTTTCGGATTCGACGCACGGCGGGAACACGTTGAACCTGGCACATCAGCTGGAAGCGCTGACACGGCTCGAGTCGCGCGTGACAATCCTGGGATACCTGCAGCGCGGCGGTACGCCTTCGGCATACGACCGGATCCTGGCGACGCGCCTGGGGACCGCATGCGCGGCTCTAATTCACGAAGGGGTGTACGGCGTGATGCTCGCAGCGCGCGGAGAAAAGGCGGAACCGGTCCCGCTCGATCAGGTCGTCGGCAAAATCAAAACCGTCCCGCTCGATCACACCTGGATCGAGAGTGCGCGCCGCGTCGGGACCAGCCTGGGGGATTAAGCGCGGCAAAAAACTTTTCGTGGAATTCGGCGCGGGTTTAAATACCTTCTTTGCCACGCATTTCACGAAGCATCCGATCACACGAACTTATGAGTTTTCTGTGAAATTCGTGTCGGTATTTTATTCTCCTTCTGCACTCCTGGATGTTGCCTGATATCCCGGACGGGCCTTGATATCCACATTGCGTCCTTTCACCCGTATCCTAAGCTCATGCCAGCCGCCCTTCGAAACGCCGAGGGGCGAGTAGGTCAACAGATACCGCTGGCGGAACTCTTCAAGGATGTTGAGAAAAACAGCGCCAAGGTCCCGGGTCGATTCGATGTCGAAAAGAGAGCCGCCCGTTGTTTTGCAGAGATCTATAAGGAATACGTGGTTCGGCTGCCGGCCTGCCGATACAGCATAGACCACTGCATTGCTGCGCTTTGCGACTTCCAATACCCTATCGTCCGACAACCAGCTGAAAGTATCAAGACCGTCGCTGAAGACGACAAGAAGCGGCCGGCTCGACCTCGATTCCGCAAGCATCAGCCCCGCAAAGCAGGCGTCGATCAACGAGGTGTCCCCGATCGGTGTTGCATGATCCAGCGCCTCTTTCACGCGCTTTATATCGTTCGAGAGTAAAGAGCCGAGCGAGACAATGTCGCCAAAGGTGACCAGGGCGGCCCGTTCGTCCTTCTGTAAAGCATCCAGAAAGCGGCTCCCCGCATCTCTCAGGCTCTCGAAAGTTTCACCGGCTACGCTGGCGCTCATATCAAGAACAAGAATCGAGTCGATCGGCGTCTGCTGAAATCCCACAAACTCGATTTTCTGAAGCACTCCGTTATCGAACACTTCGAAGTCAGTTTCGCGCAGATCCGTCACCGGTTTGCCATGATCTGTCACAAGCATGTCGATCCGCACTTCCTCGGTTTTGACCTTGATTGTTGGAATTTGAGCCGCTCCGGAAAAGCAGCTGATCAAGAGGAGTATGGCGAGTGTATGCCACAGTCGTATCGTCATCGTGAAAGCTCCCCGAAGGCCTTCCGCATTTTTAAAAGGAGCGCGGCCGCTTGGTCCTCGGGCACCAGATCATATTTCCATCGTGGGTCGTTCCGCCTGCGGCCATTGGCTGCCACGGCGAAGGCCCGTTCTATCTCAATAGCCGCGTTACGAATATCGCCGTCGCTGTGCGCCAGCTCGCTTAATGCCAATAAGGGAGATTGTGCGGCCGGATACAGTGCCGCAGCCTGTTCGAACTGTTTACGTGCCTCGGCTGTGCGCCTGAGCGCAGCCAATTCATTACCAAGGAAGAGAGCGGCATAATACTGAATTTGCGGATCCTTGAGGGCCACCGACGCCGTTTGTAGCTCCGAAGCCGCCTGGTCATGGTAGCCAAGCAACCCCGAAACATGCCCGAGCCGCAGCCGGGCTTCGGCGAAATTTGGGTTGACTGTTACGGCTCTCTGAAAAAACTTCCGCGCCAAATCAAGTTCGGCCTTTTTTAGGCCATGCGAATACTTGATACCATGCAATCTGGGCGCATTCTGATAACGGGGCGTGGCATAGGTCTCATGGACTACGCCGGCGTAGAATAAAATCCACGCATCCGATTGGAAGATAGTCACCGCGTCTTTGACGTGTTTTTCAATATACAGCGGGCGCCCCCTGCTCAAGCCGCAAGCAGTCGTGGCAATATACCATTGCTTGACCATTTCATCCTGTGAAGGGTTTGGAGTCACTGAATCCAGCAGTAAGCGGCCGAATTCCATGTGCCGCCCCTCGTTTTCGTAAACCGGCTTGCCATCCTCAATCCATGCCCCTTCTCGACCGCCTTTATCCTTCAGATCCAAAACGGCAGCGCTGAGCAGCCGAATAGACCAGCATTTTTTTTCCTGGCGTTTTTTGCTTTTTTTAATCGCATTATTGATTGAAGCGAGCTGGGTCCGGTAATTGAGAGGGTCTGCCGTACCTTTGTCCAGCCGCAGCAAAGCAATATCTGAATGCAGCAAGGCGCCTCGTTTCAGCCAATAATTCTTGTCTTCCTCTTTCTTGATGCCCAGGTAGTCCGCAAGAGCTCGGCAGCCGAGACTACGCGGAACTGACAATTCGTACAGAGGACGACTGAACAGTTTTTTGACGAGCTCAATGGAAAGTTCCAATTCAAAGGCGGGCCAGCTGCCGATCTCTACAGCCGCGGAATCTGCTTGGCCCGGCCTGTGCTGCTCCACTGCCTTTCTCCATTCCTCGATCAGGCTCAACCAGTAACTCGGGTCTGAGTAGTCTGACTGGTACATTTGTGCTTTGCCGGTGATCGAAAAACCGCAAAAGAAAACGGTGGCTAGAATCAAAACACCTGCTTTGGGTGTCATCGGATAGCCTGTTCAGGTTCAGATTATTGACAATGCTTATATTTATTCTATAGGATGTGCACTCCTGCTGTAAATGATCAAAGAATTATCTGCCTTGTAAATCACCTGAAAGCAATTGCGTAAGGCACTGAAAACACACCAGAACCCCCTAACCACGCGGGTTTTCGTGTTTTTAGTTTGTTCCTCATTTTCCCCGAGTTTTCCTCGCTTTTGTTGAGTCATTCTCCCCGAATTTCCCCACAGTTTTGGAGGCGGGCTTTTTGCTTTTTTGTCTTTCCAGGAAGCGGCGCTGGCGGGAACGAAGGGAATCCATCTTTGTTTTCCAAGACATTCACGGCGCTGATAGGTGGGGAGACACCAAAGAGGGGGTAAAGCGGCGGGCGGTAGTAGGGGGGGCGAAGTGAACAAGAGTCGAAAACAGGGCAAGCGGGGAAAGGCTGTTAAAACGCAAAGGGTGGAACGTGATTGGCCCTGAATTTACCGTCCCACCCTAGTTTCCCATACCAAAGGAATCATTCGTTATTAAACAAGGGATGTGTCTCGCCGACCGTTCAATATTGCTCACGCCCTTGGTCAGAATTGCTCATTGCAGTTCTGACAAGGGGCAGGGGGCTATTGGGTCTTTCTTGGAGGGAAACGACGGCGGGTGTGGAGGTGTGGCACGTTTTGGTCAACTATATGTCAAAAAACTTGACTTAACACTTTAACAACGGGGGACACATGACAGCAAACAAAGAACTAGTCAACCTGGCCGAGTTTACCAGGCGGATGAGCATTGCCCGGGCTCGCGGATCGCAGCTTAAAAAGGCCAGGCTTCCCATGGGGATGGAATGGTCGCGATGCCGGCGCGCTGAATGCAGGAGGTGGGGAGCCTCTAACGATTTGCATTCGCTGGCGGCTTTCGCTGACTTCAGCCTTACTCCAACCGCAAAAACTTAAAGATCGGGGGGGTGCCACCGGGAACGGTATTACTCTCCTTCGGTGTAAGCAAAAGAGTGTTTCCCTGAATTTTGAAATCATAGGTCACGAATGCACCCGGTTTCATGACCGCAGGATTTTTGGCTATCATGGGATAAGTCGTCAGCGTTGTTCCTTTGGTCTCATAGGATCCTGAGTTAGCCGACAATGGTTCCCAAGCTGCAACCTTTTGGGCATCCGTGGGATTGTTTAGCGGAACCTCGGTTCGAGGCTTGTCGATCGACAAAAACATGATGCTGTAATGTTTCTTTGTGAAGATGAAAATACCCGGTTGAGCCGTGGTGGTGATCTTGCTTGCACTCGAAATAGACGTGCTGAATTCGGTGAGTTTCCACGCTCCCTGTAACGTGCCTTGGGTTACTCCCTTGACTTGGGCTTCTACTTTGCTTGGCACTGCCTTCTTAGCTTGCGCTACTGCGGATTGCACGGAAACGAGGACGGCAATAGCCGCCATGCAAGCGATAACTTTCAAAAATGTTTTCATGGAACCCCCTCTGACCAATATGGGCAGTGAAATGATGAGAACTCCCAAAAACAACGAAGGAGGCGGGAATTTCCTGGCATTCCGCTTCCTTCAAGGACACACAGCATAAGCGGTTTATTTTTCGCTTATTGCCCACTGAGTACGCGCCATCTAGGCTGATTTTTCCATATAATTAATGGGGTTCAATCTGGGCCCCGTCGCCGGGGCTCTTGGAGGGGCAGAACTCTTAGAGCCCCGCCCCCCCTATCTGAGGAAAACAAAAGGAGGAACAACGATGCAGTGTGTTCATATGTTAAACGCCAATATGGATAAAAGGTTCCAGAATAAATACCACATAGTAGGATAAAACAGTATCCGGAGGGCTTCGGTTACAACCAAGAAAAAGGACATTTCTTTTGATAAAGCAGCGGAAGAGTTTTTGTCATGGGCTGAAATAAACAAGCGACCCAAGACAACGAAAACATGCAGGAGCATAGTCAACCGCTCAACTGCAATTGAAACCTTGATGGAGCTCAAGGTTACCACTCCCGGTCCGTGGGTTTTTATAACTCGGGGCAGAAAAAAGACGGAGCATGGAGACAGTATAGAAGCCTTAAAACCGCTTTCACAACCGCGCTGGAACATGCTAATCTTGCCGAGGATAGTACGCCTCATGTTCTGCGGCATACATGGGCGAGTCGGTTAGTAATGAAAGGCGTGGATCTTAGGACGCTTCAAGAGCTTGGCGGCTGGAAGAGCTTAAACATGGTTCAGCGATACACACACCCGAGCCCGGAGCATAAGCGGCAAGCGGAGGAATTGCTTGTTGAGCGAGTCCCCACAAATTTCCCCACACCGAAAACATCCATACCCGTAAGTCCTTGTGCGCCCATAGCTCAGGTGGATAGAGCATCTGCCTTCTAAGCAGAGGGTCGCAGGTTCGAGTCCTGCTGGG